>CBDHDI010000026.1:0-747217 GCA_965261685.1 Dehalococcoidia bacterium | reverse complement strand
CGGCTGGGACGTCAAGCGCACCGCGATCGAGAAGTCCGACAACCTGTTCTTGAATCGGCACCTGCTCCGGGAGTCGAGTGGCGATGAGTGGTCGGAAGAACAGATTGAAGAGCGTGGACAGTGGATGTGCGGCATGATCTTGAAGACTTGGCCACGGTAGACTTCGGGCGAGCGCAACTACTGGGTACCGCGCACCTAAATTGACTGACCAAGCGCGCGGCTGGGGATCTCGCTTGCCGCGTGGCGTACACTTGTTCTGCCGACACGACCAAACCTCCCCCGTCCTATTGGAGCAAGATCGCGAAAATGGGCAACCCCGGTCCCGACCGCGATCCAAGGAGCACGAACCGATGACCGACCGCACCGACCCCACCCCCGCAGCGCTCTACGCGCGCGTCTCCAGCGACCGCCAGGACGTCGACCTCTCCATCGCCGCCCAGCTGCGCGCGCTGCGCGAGCACGCCGAGCGCAACAACTACTTGGTCGTCCGCGAGTACGTCGACGAGGCCGAGAGCGGGCGCGTCGCCGATCGCCCCCAGTTCCGCCGGATGCTTGACGAGGCCAGCGCCGACGACGCGCCCTTCGAGGAGATCCTCGTCTGGAAGTTCTCCCGCTTCACACGCAAGCGCGAGCACGCCGTCGCCTTCAAGTCGATGCTGCGCCGGCGCGGCGTCCGCGTCGTCTCCATCACCGAGCACGCCGACGACTCCCCCACCGGCAAGCTGATGGAGGCGATCATCGAGAGCGTCGACGAGTTTTACAGCGAGAATCTTGCGCAGGACGTCGTGCGGGGCATGCGCGAGTCCGCCTCGCGCGGCTTCTTCCTCGCCTCGCGGGCCCCCTTCGGCTACCGGAGGGTGAAGGTCTCAGACGGCGGCAAGGAGCGCCCCACGCTCGAGGTTGACCCGACCGCCGCCCCGGTCGTCCGGGAGGTCTTCGAGCGCGCGCTGCGCGGCCAAGGCCTGAAGGAGATCTGCCGCGACCTCAACGAGCGCGGCGTCACCAACCGGGGGCGGCGCTGGCAGAAGAACTCCATCCACTACCTGCTCACCAACGAGGCCTACACGGGTACCGCCGTCTGGGGCAAGACGAGCAGGGTAGGCAAGACGCCGGACCCGGTGCGCGTCGAGGATGCCTGGGAGGCGCTCGTCTCAAAGGAGCTGTTCGAGCAGGTGCGGCAGGCACTCAGGAGCCGCGCGCCACAGGTCCAGCGTCCGGCGCGGGTGGGCAGCCGCTTCCTGCTGAGCGGGCTGCTGCGCTGCGGGTTGTGCGGGAAGGCCTACGTCGGGCAGGGGGCGAAGAGCGGCCAGTACGGCTACTACGTCTGCGCGACGCTGCAGCGCGAGGGTGCGGGGACGTGCGGGGCGCGCTATCTCAACGCGGAGAAGGCCGAGGGCTTCGTGGTGGACAAGATCCGCGAGAGGATCCTCACCGACGAGACGATCACCGAGTTGGTGACGCTCGTGGCCGAGGAGATCGACGCGCTGGCAGGCGAGCTGGGCGGGAAGCTGCAGGCGGTAGAGGCCGAGTTGGCTGACGTGCGGGGTCGGCTGACGAAGCCTCTACGAGGCCCTCGAGAAGAGCGACCTGACGCTGGAGGCGCTGTCGCCGCGCATCCTCTCGCTGAGGCAGCGTGAGGACCAGCTCGCCGCGGCTCGCGAGGACGCGGCGCGGCCCCCAGCTCGAGGAGCGGCGGGTGGAGCTGCCGACCTCGCAGGAGATCCGCGCGTACGTGGCGGACTTTCGGAGCTTCCTAGAGGAGGGGACGTTCCCCGAGCGCAAGGCGCTCATCCGCAACTTCGTGCAGGGCATCGAGGTCTCGGGCGACGAGGCCGAGCTGACGTACACGATCCCCATGCCGGCGGGCGGCGTGACGAGCGAGCGGGCTGCGGTTCTTGATTTCGTCCAGTCAGGCCCGCTCAGGGGGATTCGAACTGTTGCGCGCCGAGGCGGACCAGCCTCAAGTCGCTACTCTCGATAGCCGGGATGTTCACCCCTCAGAAAGTCAGCACCACATAGAACCGGGCGCAGCCCTTTCGCACGAGCGCGTCGTCATGCCCATGTTCGAGCAGCGCTCACTCCACCCGCCCGCCGGGCCTGCCCGTCCGGACAAATGTCCTCCGGAAGGGGACGGATGCCGGTTCGGGTTTGTGACTACTGAACGTCCATGCCCATGCTCGCGGTGTGGTGGCAGTCGATGCGCTGGGAACGAGGTGGGGGCCGTTCTGGGGGCCGGGCGCTGGCTCCGCACCCGCGCACATTGGCTGACGGCGTCCCGCCCAAGGCGGTCTAGCCCTGCGGCTTCGCCATGCGGTAGCCGACGCGGGGCTCGTTGAAGATGTACGTGGGGTTGCTCGCGTCGTCACCGAGCTTGCGGCGCAACCTCGAGACGATGTTCCGCACGGGGGCAGTGCCTGCGGAGTGTCCCGCGCCCCAGATTCGCTCGAGCAGATGGCTGCTGGTGATCACCCGGCCGGGATTCGACGCGAGTTCGACCAGCAGCCGATACTCGGTCGCGGTCAAGACCGCCGGCCGCCCGGCCACGGTCACCCTTCGCTCCAGGAAATTCAGGGCTCCCCATGCCCGGTCCGGGGCTTCAGCGAGGATCCGCCCGCCGTGGGCCTCCACGATCCCTTTGCAGATCGCGAGGCCCAGGCCCGACCCCGCGAGGCTGCGCCGGCGTTCCTGCTCATCGACCCGGGAGAACTTCCCGAAGAGCCGGGGCACTTGCTCGGGGGCCAGCCCCGCCCCCTCGTCGACGACGGAGATCGAACGTGGACCCCGTCGTGCTCCGCGACCAGACGGATCGCGGACAGCTCGGGGGAGTAGCGCGCCGCGTCGGAAAGGAGGTTGCCGATGACCTGGACGATTCGCCGCCCGTCGGCCATGACCGGGGGAAGGGCGGGCGAGAGCTCGATCTGGAGCTGGTGACCAGATCGAGTCGGAGTCGTCTCGGATCATCGAGACCGTCGCGGTCGCCATCGAGCGGCTACTCGAGTACCGGACCGGGCTCATCACGGCGGCGGTCACCGGGAAGATCGACGTGCGAGAATAATCACGCACGCGAAGAGAACCGACGGAACCAGCAGCCGATGACCTCCCACACCACCGAGCAGGCCTTCGAGTCCACCGTCGAGTCGATGCTCCGCGATGCCGGCTGGTGCGCGGGCGACCTCGGCGAGTGGGACGGTCGAGCGGGCGCTGTTCCCCGCGCGCGCCGTCGCCTTCATCCGCGAGACGCAGCCCGACGAGTGGGCGCGCATGGCCGGCCTGCACGGTGACGACGTCGAATCGCTGGTCGTCGCGCAGCTCGCGCGAGAGCTCGACACCAAGGGCTCGTTCGACGTGCTGCGCCACGGCTTCCGCTTCTCCGGGCGCACGTGCCACCTCGCGTACTTCGCGCCGGCGACGCCGAGGACTGGGAGGACGGCCTCAACGCCGTCGTCGAGTCGCGCGGCCCGCAGCCGAACCTCTCGTTCTTCGCGTTCACGGCGACCCCGAAGGGCAAGACCATCGACCTGTTCGGCCGGCCGGGGCCCAGCGGCAAGCCGGAGCCGTTCCACGTCTACAGCATGCGGCAGGCGATCGAGGAGGGCTTCATCCTCGACGTGCTGCAGCGCTACATCGACTACGACACCTACTACCGCATCGTGAAGCAGGCCGACGACGACCCCGAGTTCCCGAAGCGCCGCGCCTCCGTCGCGCTTGGGAGGTTCCTGAGCCTCCACCCGGTCAACGTCGGCCAGCGCACCGCGGTGATCGTCGAGCACTTCCGCGAGCAGTCACCACATGGACGGCCGCGCGAAGGCGATGGTCGTCACCTCGTCGCGCCTGCACGCGGTGCGCTACATGCAGGCGTTCGAGCGCTACCTCGACGAGCATGGCTACACGGATATCCGCCCGCTCGTTGCCTTCAGCGGCACGGTCCTCGACCCCGACAGCGGCGAGGAGTTCACCGCGCCCGGCATGAACACCGACGTGGTCACCGGCAAGTCGACCAGCGAGTCGGCGCTACCGGGCCGCTTCGCCTCCCCCGACTACCCGGCTTCGATCAGCCGTTGCTGCAGGCGATGTACGTCGACAAGCGCCTCGACGGCGTGCAGGCGGTGCAGACCCTGTCGCGCCTCAACCGCATCGCACCGGGCACACCGGGCAAGGCGCGGCCGTTCGTCCTCGACTTCGTGAACGACCCTGAGCGCATCCGCGACGCCTTCGCGCCCTACTACGACCGCACCGAGTTGCTGGAGACCTCGGACCCGTACCGCCTCGAGGATCTCAAGCACGAGCTCGACAGCACGCAGGTCTACTTCCAGAGCGAGGTCGAGGCGTTCGCGCAGGTCTTCTACTTGCCAGCGGCGAAGCAGCGCCGCGACAGGGACCACCCGCGCATGCAGGCACAGCTACAGCCCGCCCGCGACCGCTTCGGCGACCTCGATGAGGACGAGCAGACGGCGTCCCGAGACCGCCTCGGCGCGTTCGTAACCTCTACGCCTTCCTCAGCCAGATCATCCACTACGCCGACGCCGACCTCGACCGCCTTTCCTCGTTCGGCCGGGCGCTGCTCCCGCACCTGCGGGTAGGCAGCGCTAGCGGGCATCAGCACTCCTGTTTCAGTGCCGAACACCAGTGCGCAGGTCGTCGAGGCGCTGCCACAGTTGAGGTCAGCCCCGAGGCTTCCCACATAGCCAGCCCAGTCGGCAGGGTGACTGCTGTTGTGACCGACGACGACAACCACCAGGTTCCACGCCCGTCCGGCGACCTCCCTCCTGCCCATGGCGGGGTTGGGACGCCAAGCCGGTCCACTAGCCTGTCCCCTTGCCCGGCTCCCTCATGCGGTAGCCCATGCGAGACTCATTGAAGATGTACGTGGGATTGGCAGCGTCATCTCCGAGCTTCTGGCGGAGGTTCCTCACAACGGTGCGTATCGGCCGCAAGTCGTCGACTTTCTCCGTTCTCCAGACCCGCTGCATCAGGTGTTCGTATGTCACGAGCCGGCCGGCATTGACGCACAGCTCAGCGAGCAGCCGGTGTTCGATCGCGGTAAGCGGAACAGGACGCCCGGCGACGGTCACCGCGCGGTCAGCGAAGTCGACCCGTAGCGGGCCCAGCACGAAGGGGGGAGTCACCTCGGGCGTCGCCCGCCTGCGCAGAGCCGCCTTGACCCTTGCCACAAGCTCCGTCGTTGAGAAGGGCTTGACCACGTAGTCAACGGCTCCCACGTCGAAGGCCCGGGCGATAACCTCGTCCTGGCGGTACACGGAGAGGAGGATCACGGGAACGTCCACTTTCGCCAGGATGTCCTCCATCAGGGCAATTCCGTCGGTTCCTGGAAGCATCAGATCGAGCAGAATCAGACTCGGCTCCTGCTCCTCCAGGAGCCGCAGCGCGTCCTGCGGGTCCCCGGTCACCACGGACGCATAGCCCGCCTGCGAGAGCGTGCCCCGAAAGTAGCGCAGCATCTCCGGGTCGTCGTCCACGACAAGAATCCGCTGCTGCCCGCCTTCCGCTGGCTTCGTGGTTTCTGAGACAGGGGCAGCGGCGCCCGCGCTACCCGTGGCCCCCTCGGGTAGCGGCAGTGTGAAGGTGAAGCGCGCGCCAAGACCGAGGCCTTCGCTCTCGGCCCAAATGCGACCGCCGTGCGCCTCGACAATGCCCTTGCTGATGGCGAGGCCCAGCCCCACACCTCCGCTGTCGTGCGCGCTCTCGTCGTCCGCTTCTGTGCGAGAGAACCTGCTAAACAGATGGGGGAGGGTCGCGGCGGCCAGGCCAGCACCCTTGTCGGAGACGGAGATGGCAATGTGCGTGTCTTCACGCCTGGCGGACACGCTGATGGCCGACGGATCCTGCGAGTATCGAAAGGCGTTCGTGAGGAGGTTGGTCAGGACCTGCACGATCCGCCGTCTGTCAGCCATGACCAATGGAATACCCGGGGGGAGATCGACAGCGAAGTCTTGCATCGCGACCCCACTCAGGATCCTGGTCCTGGCCTCGTCCACGAGCCTCACCACCTCGACAGGTTCGGGAGCGACCGAGAGCTCACCGGCCTTGATCCGCGCGATGTCAAGCAAGTCACCGATCAGATCACGCATGTAGTCGGCCTGTTCGTCAATGATCCGGTGGAACTGGAGCATCTCGGCAGGGTCGAGGTCGGAAGGCGTTTGCAGCAGGGTGGTGACCGAGCCCTTGATGGAGGTCAGCGGTGCGCGGAGCTCGTGGCTGACCATGGCCAGGAACTCGGCCCGAAGCCGCTCCAGTTCCCCCGCTGAGGTCATGTCCTGCAGGGTCACGATCACCGACTCCACGTCGGCCCCATCCTCAGAATGGGTGGGCGTGGCGTTGACGAGTGTCGTGATAGACCTGCCATCGGGACCCACCAGCACGATCTCCTCGGCGCGTACTGTCTCGGCGATGCTCAGGGCGGGCACCATGGGAAACTCGCTCAGCGACAACTCCCGCCCGTCCGCACGGCGCACGGTCAGAACCTCGAGGAGTTGTTCCAGAGGCTCGTCAGGAGGGCTCAGGACTTCCACGATCCTGGAGGCCTCCCTGTTGTACGACACCGGCTTTCCGGTCCGGGCATCGAAGACAACGATGCCCACGGGGGAAGTGTCGATAAGGGTTTGGAGGTCCTTCTGGGCGCGCTGCTCGTCCCGGCGCCTTCGAGCATTCGCGATCACCATCGCCGCCTGGGACGCGAACAGGACCAGGATCTCTTCGTCGTCCTGGCTGAACTCCCCGCCGCCTTCCTTTTCGGCGAGGAAGAAGTGGCCGACGGTCACGCCTCCGTTTTGGAGCGGAGCCGCCAGGAACGCGAGGGAAGGGCTGACGGGCATCGGCAGGCGGAGTTCGGGAAGGCCCAGCGCGGCGGTGTGGCTGCCCAGGTCGGCCAGCCGCAGTGGCGCCCGGGTCGCACCAAGATACTCGAAGAGCTTGTGCGCCTCGGGCCAATTCCACAACTGCTGGTTCTCGTCGGGACTCAGGCCCGAGGAGAGCACGGCGTCGACCTCTACCTCACCAGCCTCATCAATGAGCGTGATCATGCCGTACGCGGCGTCCGTGAGCGATCGGGCGCTCTCCAGCACCTCTCTCAGAACGGTCTCGAAGTCGAGGCTCTCATTGATGCGGAGGCTAGCCCCACTAAGCCGGGAGAGGCGTTCCCGCTGCCTTTCGAGTGCCTGCTCCAGTTCGTCCCCTGCGGTCACTCTCGGCTCCCTCAGTGGGCGTTGGCTAGCCCTGCGATGCCGGTCGTTTGATGCGTGGCGCAGGCTCAAGGACTCGCACATTCCGCCGAGACCATGACCAACCTGCCTCAACGCGAAGACACATCATTCGCGCGGCATTCACCGGGGCATACGAGCCAAGCGGCCGGATCGGTGCTGCTCGACATCCTGCGCCAGAACATCCGGGACAACCGCTTCCCGCGGTTGCTCGCGCAGCTTCTTCGGTCTGGCTACCTGGACAGAACGAGTGTGATCGGCCGGACTACGAGGGAGGACATCTGGCGACCTCGTCATGAGTACAGAGGCGCGTTGGCGGGATTTTGTGTCAGCGTGCTGAATCAGGCGCACCATTCCGTCCGATGGTTCTTGACTGACCGGGTTCTCAGGACAACAGCACAATAGGATGAGGAGATGCGCGCCCGGTCCGCAACCGATTTATCTCAAGGGGTGGCTTAGTATTATTGAGTCATATCCCGCCCCCGACTTCACGGAAACCCGTCCCGCCCCATGAATCCACGCCGGGCACCTGCACCGCCACCGGCGGCCGCAGAGATACCGCAATTGCCACACCCGCCCTGTGCAGGCGTATGCGCTACCTTGCGGATCTCGTGCCGCCCTCTATTGTTGAGCCTCATACGGGAGCCTGGGACCCATGGACACCGACCGATTGCCCCCTCTCAACTCGCTCACGGCATTCGAAGCGGCGGCGAGACATGAGAGCTTCCTCGAAGCGGCGGCCGAACGGAGCGTCACGGCGGGCTCCATCAGCCGCCATGTGCGGCTGCTCGAGAGCTATCTGGGAACCGAACTGTTCGTGCGGCGAAGCAACGGGGTCGCGCTCACCTCGGCCGGAAGGGATTACGCCGGGAAGGTCAGCGGCATCTTCAGGGACCTGAGAGCCGCGACGGATCCGGTCCGCAGGCCGTCGCGCGACCGCGCGATCGTGATCTCGACGCTGCCGATATTCTCGGAACGCTGGCTCTACCGCCGCATTCCGTCTTTCAGAAAGTCGTTCGATCAGGCGGAACTGCGGGTCGAGACTCACAACGGCGAGCACGACGCGGATCGGGAGGACGTGGATGCATGGATCCTGTATTCGAAAGGGCAGCATCCCGGCTACAGTGTCACGCGGCTGTTTGGAGAAAAGGTTTTTCCCGTCTGCAGCCCGCAATTCCGCGAGACGCTGTCAGCCCACCCCAGCGCCGACGAGGTCATCGGGCAACCCCTGTTGCACGACATCTACTGGGACACCGACTGGCCGGACTGGGCTCGTGCCGTCGGCGCAACGGCCGGCGAACCTGCCGCCAACATGCGCTTTGCGCTCTACAAGGGCGTGATCCAGGCGGCGGTTGACGGCATGGGGATGGCGGTCGGACATGGCGAGATGGTCGCCGAGGATCTGGCGACCGGAAAGCTCGTCCCCCTGGCGCATCTCTCGGTTGTTCCCGAGAAGTCCTACCACCTGGTCATGAACCCTTCGTCAGCCAACGATCGAACCCTCGTTCGGTTGAAGGAATGGCTCTGCGGGAATGCGCAGGTGTCAACGGTGTAGACGTTCAGCGACTTTGTCCGCTTAACTGTTCAGCGAACATGTCCTCTCGCGCTGATCGCTGCTCGTAGATGATGCCGCATCCTGGTATCCGGGTGGGCCGCCGGCGCGGATGTACTTCCTGACGCTCACGCGGGACATCCCAGCAGCCGAATGACGCAGCCTGAAGAGGCGGGCGCACGGCGCTACGCCTCGCACTAGCAGGGTGCTGAAGAAACGGTCCCGAGCGTCGCTGGCGGCGCCGCTCAGCTCCGCGGACGCGTTCCGGTCAAAGGGTTTGTGGGGCTTGGGGAAGGCCTCATCTCCATCAACTCCACACCGCTTCAGGATCCCGTACCTCGTCCGCCCGGAGTGGGGCGCCTATGCGGTGGCCTGGAGGGTGCTGGTGTGAGTTTGTCGAAAAAGATCAGTGACTGCAAGGCAAGTCATGGAGTGTTGGGGCAACCGCTACCTATCCGGAGGACCCGCAGAAGCGTGACCAATCCAGATGGCGGGAGCACCTCGCGAGCAAGAGTCGACGTGGTCCGGGGATCCTCGCGTCCTCGAGTTATCAACACTGACCTGCTGCCCCCATCGAACGCGTCGTCATGCCTGACTGCGACGGCCGACCCGTTGCCGCGGCCGAAAGGGCGGCGCACCGACGCCGAAAGCCACATCGTTCCCTGCCGAGGTCCGCCGGTAGCGCTTCAGCCGCCTCGGGCGCGTGCGAGGGCCGGAACCTTCGATCAGGGATCACAGGGTGCTCGCTCGCCGGCCCTTCCGATGGCCAGAACGTGCAAGAGTTCCGCTCCCGCGAGTCAAGGGGGTCGCCGTCACCTCACTGAAGGCTGAGCAGGAGGGGGAACACGTCCGGATCGGGGAGCTCCTCTTCCGTCAGCATTCCGTGCAGGAGTTCGAGGGTCCTGCCCACGCCGAGCCGGTGAGTCCGGTAGCCGAGCAGTGCTGCCTAGACGATCGGTCGGGGCACGAGCGGCGTGATGAGGTCCTCGGTGATACCGACACCGAGTTCGGCGTATTCACCGCCTCGCGGGAGCGCCTCCCGCATGATTTCCCCCTGATGGCGGTCGAGAAGGTCGAGATTCACCAGGTGCCCGCTGAGAGCAGTCCAACTGAGCCGATATTCGGCTCCGATAACGATCGCCGCGCTCCGGGGATCATCATCTCCTTCGAGCTCGCGCCAGCGTTGTTCCAGCGCTGGCCGCGGGAGAAGCAGGTGGATCGCGAAGGCGTCGATGACACGCTCGGCGTCGGAGCGGCCGGTCGCCTCGAGGTCGACGGCGTACGCATCCTCGAAGACGTGATGACCGATTTCGTGGGCGAGCGTGAAGCGGCGCCTGGCGGACGGGTGTGTCCCGTTCAGCAGAGCGACGCCGAGCTTGTCGTTGATGGCCGCGTAGGCCCCATCGGCGTCGCCGTCTGGAAGCGTGAGCGAGTAGGCGAACACCCCCAGCGCCTCGGCGGCGGCGGCGATGTCGATGCAGTGACTGGCGTCGTAGCCGAGGTGCGCACGGACCTCCATCGCCGCCCCCTCGGCCGCGGCGACATCGCGGGGCACGCGCAACTCGGGCCTGCTGGTGGCGGGGCGAAGGAGGTCGAGTTCGAGCAACTGCGTCACATCGCGTGTCAGCACGTCGACACGCATGTCGACGATGCTCGAGTCGTGAAGGTCCTCGGCGCGGCGGCCCGCGACGATGGACGTCGACTCGGCGACAAACCAGTCGATGGGGAGTTCGGTCACTCGGGCCAAAGAGGCGAGCTCGAGGGCGCTGAGGTTTCGCTTGCCGGTTTCGATCTTGGCGAGGGCGGTGCGGTCGAGCCCGATGCGTGCGGCGAGGTCGGCCTGCGTGAGGCCGATCGTGCGCCGGGCGAGTGCAACGCGGGCACCGACGGCTGGCCAGTCGCGAGGATACTGGAGTGGCACGGCTGTCCTCAGGATCCGTTGGGCGAACGCTCAGTGTGCCTGTGCGAATTTAGCACCCGCGGCCCGCGTGTCCACGAGAGCGCCACATCCCGCACGAGGTACGCACAGCGGCCTGGCTCGATGATCCGGCGGTTACTCTGGCACGAGGGCCGTCATCTATCATTCTTTGTGACGTCGGAGCTCGCCGCAGGCGCGAGGACTGCTTCCCGATCAGTTCCACATCTGAGAGTCAGTTTCTTGCATGCACTGGTTCGGCGAGCAGGACGTCACGGTCGAGGCAGTCATGACAGCAATGGTCCCGCGTACACTTCGCACGCCTGGCGGCGCGCTGCGAGCGATAGACGCGCGCCGAGTCGGGCTTCAGGCTGACGCAGAACCACGCCGCGACCTGCTCGCGCCGGCGCCCTCTGTGGGCGGCGTGATCGCAGGGGCGCCTCCGTGCTGCTCATGGGCGCTGCTCCCTTCGCGCGGGGCGGAGCGCGATCTTCCCGCTGGCTGCCCGCTCGTCGATGACGCCCGAGCGCACGGGCACGCAGCCGCATCAGTCAATTGAGCGTGAGCCGGGTTGCTCTCAGGGTCACGACGACTACGCCGTTGTGCGTTTCGCTGTATCCGATGGGGATGCCGGTCAGGGGGTCGTAGTCGACCCGTTGGGTCACCCGCACGGTCTCTCCCGGCGCGCAGCGGTGATCATTCGATCCGCATGTGAACGCCCAGTCGCGCTCAAACGACGCCAGGGAGCCGAGGCGACGCCCACCGATTGCTAGCATCGAACTGGAGTCGATGAACCAGTCCGATGCGGGAGGGAGAACCATCTCGCCGGGCTCCACCGTACGGGCGGAGACCACCCCGGACTTGCCGCTCGTCAGCGTGAGTCGGCCAGACTTGAGCCGCTGTGAACCAAGTAGCGAGCCGTCGATGTCGAACTCTTCGAACAGCCACTCATCTATGGAGATGTAGGTGAGGACGGTCGTCGCGGCCACGGTTCCGTCCCTGATGGTCTCCAGCTCCAACACGAACGAGGGGTACGTCAACAGACCGGCGAACGAGGGGTACGTCATCTCAGGTGTCGTCCCCGGGCCGCTAGCGTCGCGCGCCTCGAAGCCGGACGTCATTGCAGCGCCCAGCAGGGCGAGCAGCAGCCCACCAATCGCCAGCAGGCGCCCCGAAACCCCATCTCGCGTAATCAGCTTCGCCATCTGCCGCTTCCCCATCAACAACGGTTACCTCGGTTGCCCACGCCTGATCGCCAGCTCCGTCACGAACGCGGGAAACCCTCTCGATCAGCCCGGCCGGGCGCCCTCACGGGATCAGCCGAGCAGCGGCACAACGAACACGATCATGACGGCGACGAGCCCCGCAAGGAAGGCGCTCCTCGCCCGGACCCGGCGCAGCCTCCCGGAGACCCTGCACAGTGGTGAACCGTGCGAAGAGCGCTGGCGGGCGTCGACGGCACCGTCATCGACGGCAGTGCGCCACGTGTACCCGAGCGCGCCAACGAAGACCAGAAGCCCACCGAGAAGCTGCAGCATGTGCGCCCCGCCGGCCGCGACGTCGAGCATCGAGATGGTGAGGAAGGCCGCCGACAGCATCACCACTACGTAGTGCCACCTGGCAAGTCGATCCTGGACCACCTCACACCTCCTGTTCGGCCTGTGTGGTGGTTGCTCGATCTCGCCACCGGGGTGCTCCCCGGCGAGTGTGCTCGTGGCCGGGTAGCCACGACGGGTGCCGGGCTGCCTCGCACCTCAGCCACGCCCGGCAGCGCGGGAGCCCCAGCAGGATGCCGCCAATCATTGTCGGGTTCCGTCGCATGGTGGTGCCTCCTGTTCAGCGCTACTCGCAGGTGATGCGCATGTACTCGGTGAGCGGGCGGTCTATGAACAGGCTGGGGCGTTCACGCTCGCCCGGCTCCTGCGGGTAGCCGTCCGCGATCTCGATCCAGGGGTTGAACGCCGGCCAGGGGTCGTCGATCCGGTGCCCTGCGAAGTTCCAGCCGCCGACGCCGAGCTGGGAGCGAGTGTCGTCGTCGGCCCAGAGGTAGCGGGTGTCCCAGCTGTCGGGCGCGGTGTCGACGGGGCGCATCTGCAGCGTCTCGATGTCGAAGGTGTACCACCCGTAAGCCCTGATCCACCGAAGAAGAGCGCGCGAGCGGCTGCGCTTGGGTGCTCCGCTGTAGCTGGGACAATGGGTTTTGACGAATCACGTACCAGCCACAGGGAGCACCCATTCGATGCTAGCAACGAGCAGCCCCGACCGCATAGACATCGCCTTCGACGACGACCGCCTCGTGGACCACGCGGGCCTGCTGCTCCCGGCCACGCTCGCTGGCCGGCTCGGCCTCCGCGAGCTCGCCGAGCGCCATCTCGACCTCGGTGACGCGCCGGGCCGGGCGAACGCCGGCGACAAGCTGCTGACCCTGGTCGCCTCGGCGCTCGCGGGCGGCGAGTGCATCGACGACGCCGCTGCGTTGCGCTCAGGCGGCGCCGGGCGCGTGCTCGGCTGCACCGTCAAGGC
This sequence comes from Dehalococcoidia bacterium, assembly GCA_965261685.1. GTDB lineage: Bacteria > Chloroflexota > Dehalococcoidia > UBA2979 > UBA2979 > VXMT01. The sequence continues at coordinate 734,010 of CBDHDI010000026.1, read as the reverse complement.
GCCGTCCACCCTCGGTGTCTTCCTGCGCAGCTTCAGCTGGGGCCACGTCCGCCAGCTCGACCGCCTCAGCCGCGAGTTGCTCGCCCGCGGCTGGGCGGCCGGAGCGGGACCGGGAGCGGCGCCGTTCACGATCGACCTCGATTCGACGATCTGCGAGACCTACGGCCTCGCCAAGGAGGGCGCCCGCCACCCCGGCTACACGGGCGTGCGCGGCTATCACCCGCTGCTCGCGGTTGCGGCCGGGACGGGTGACGTGCTGATGGCGCGGCTGCGCGAGGGCCGCGCCAACACCGCCCGTGGCGCCGCCCACTTCCTGCGTGAGACGGTGGCGCGGGTACGCGACGCCGGAGCGAGCGGGCAGCTCACGGTGCGCGCCGACAGCGGCTTCTACAACCACGCCGTCGTCGCCGGCTGCCGCAAGCAGGATGTCCGCTTCTCGATCACCATTCGCCAGCAGCCGAGCGTACGCCGGCTGATCGAGGCGATCCCGGAAGAGGACTGGACGCCGATCCCGTACTGGCTGCCGGGCGGCGCCGCTGTCGCCGAGACGACCTACACGCCGTTCCAGCACAAGGAGGACGCCAGCGCGGTGCGGCTCATCGTGCGGCGCGTGAAGCCGACGCCCGGCTCACAGCTCGCGCTCTTCGTGGACTACCGCTACCACGCCTTCGTCACCGATCGCGCCGGGGAGCTGCTGGAGTTGGAGGCCGGCCATCGCCGGCACGCCGAGATCGAGAACGCGATCCGCGACCTCAAGTACGGCGTCGGGCTGAACCATCTCCCCTCGGGCCGCTTCGCCGCCAACGGCGCGTGGCTCGCGGTGCAGGTGATCGCGCACAACCTCGCCCGCTGGACGGCGCGGCTGGGGCTCGGCGAGGGGATCGTGACGACCAGGACGCTCAGGCGGGGCGAAGCGCTGGCCCTGGGCTGGCCAGTGGGCAGCCGCGCTCGCGCGACTACGGGCGCTACCGCTCCCGGCCTGACGCCCGCTCACGGCGCCGGCCCGGCTCCGAGGCTCGCGCCAGCATGCCCGCGCACGCCTCGCGCACCCCAGCTCCCGCGCCCTCAGCGCCCCCGAGCGGCGCTGAGCGACGGCTCCTCGCTCCGGCCCGCCCCCGGCGCCGCCCGGCGAACGCCGCCACACCCGCCGAACGCTCCGCCAGCCCGGCAGCCCGCCCCGTCAAGCTTCGATCGGTGGATTCGGGCTTAGGGCCCGATAGCAACCTCCGCCGCTGGGCTGAGCGCTACGCGGGAGCGGGGGCGGGGAGCGCGAAGAACCGCGCGGTCGTGGCCGTGGCGAGATGGCTGTCGCTGCTGCTGCTGGGAGCGGCCAGGTCTACGAACCGCCGCGCCACGCGACCGCAGCGGCAACGGAGGCCGCATCACGCAGAGCGGCGAAGACGGTGACACTCACCAACGCATTGCACGCGATGCCGGCGAGCGGGCGATTGCGAGATGGTCGTGGTCCAACAAGGACGTTATACAACTGGTAGCGCCCCCTGGAAGCAGGCATTCCTTCATGCACCGGGGTCCTCAGAGCGGCCCCTGCACGAGTGCGTATGGATGGCAACCTCGTCTACAGGCGAATCGTTTCCATGCTTGTTGGCCACTAGTCATCAGAAGACCCACAAGAACTCACCTGAGATACGCCAAAGGCTCATATCAAACTCACCTCCACCAAGTACTCTAATGCTCGTACCCTTCCGTTCGGTTTGGCCAATTAGAGACGCCTTTTCTCAGACTAGCAGGTGCTGAAAAAGCCTGAACCCGAGAGGCAGGGTCTCATTGGCCGATCGGCCGTCTGGTGTAGAGCCCAGAAACATTGGGTTTCTTGAGTTCGCTACAAGCGTAATTTCAGCCCAAATCGGCCGTGGCGGACTTTTTCGGCACCCTGCTAGGACTCTTTGCCTCTCTCCGATCGCGAATTCGTAGGATGACCACTCGGGCGGCCCGACCGATCGCTTCTCTGGCCCTCACGCTCGCGCTGGCGCTCCTCGTCGTGCTTGGCGGGCTGCTCATGAGTTCCGAGGCCGCGAACGCGGACCCGTCCTGCGAGGTTCCGCCCAGCGGCCTCGCCAGCGAGCTCAACGACGCCGGTTCGGGCATCGTGCTGACCTGGGAGGCATCGAGCTGCACCCCGGACGAGTACGCCCTCTACCGCAGGAACATGGACGAAGCCGGCAGCAGGATGCGCCTGTTCGCCACCGTGGATGGCGCCAGCCTCAGCTACACCGACACCGCCGTCGAGCCGGGCGTCACCTACCGCCACCGGATCAGGTCCAACGACAAGGGCCCCGGATCTGCTTCAACCGAGCTCACGGCGCCCGCCCCAAAAGGCGACACCGACGACACCGAGACCTCGCGAGAGACACCGAGGCACCATGGCGGAACCAACTCCGATCCGACATTCGGCATCACCTCGGCCACGCGCGACATGTTCGAGAACAGCGCAGCGGAGACGAACGTCGGGCCCCCAGTCTCGGCCATCGATCCCGACGCCGGCGACACGCTGACCTACTCGTTGAGTGGCCCGGACGTGTCGTCCTTCACCTTCGACTCCTCCACCGGCCAGATCAAGACCAAGGCGGGCGTGACCTACAACTACGAGGCCAAGAACAGCTACAGCGTGAGCGTGAGCGTGCGGGACAACAAGGATGCCGCCGGCCACGCCGACACCCTTGTCGACGACATCATCGAGGTGACTGTCACGGTCGGGGACGTTGACGAGCCGGGAACCCTGGTGCTGTCGCATAGCGTGCCCCGCGTCGGAAGCGTGCAGCGGGCACGATTGCACGAGGACGACGCCGCTGTAACCGATCTGGTGTGGCGGTGGCACCAGTCCGCAGACCAGCAGACGTGGACCAAGATCCAGAGGTCAAACAGGCACGACTTCGAGCCCGGAAGCAGCCTCGAGGGGCTGTATCTTCGCGCCGGGGCGCGATACACAGACAAGCACGGCTCCGGCAAGACCGCGGAGGTCATTACCACCGGGCCTGTTGCCGCTGCGGAAACGGCTCCCACGATCACCATCGTCGAGTTGGTCACCGGACTGAGCATCCCCTGGGGCATCGCCTTCGCGCCGGACGGAACGATGCTCTTCACCGAGCGACCGGGCGTGCTGAGCAGCCGCCTCACCGACGGCACGGTCCAAGCCGTTACCGCGGACCTCAAAGACCTGTTCGTTGACGCGGAAATGGGGCTCCTGGGGATCGTGGTCGATCCCGAGTTCGCCTCTAATCGCCGTTTCTACACGTGTCAGTCATATCGGCTGGACCCACCACCACTGAATCCTAGGCACATTGAGATGCGGGTAGTCGCATGGACGATCAATGCTTCCTACACGGAGGCCACCCGCGTCTTCGATCCCCTCGTCGAGGGCATCCCCTTCGGTAATCGCAACACCGGCTGCCGGCTTCGGTTCGGGCCCGATGGCTACCTGTGGGTGACAACCGGTGACGCCGGCGGTGAAACGAATGCCCAGGACCTCACAAGCCTGGCCGGGAAGGTGCTGCGAGTCGATGCCTCGACCGGCGCCGCCGCGCCCGGTAATCGGTTCGCGCCCTCGCTCGTGTACAGCTACGGCCACCGTAATCCGCAGGGGCTCGCGCTGCGACCCGGCACACGCCAGATGTGGTCGGTTGAGCACGGCCCCTCCCAGGACGACGAGATCAACCTGCTGGTCTCCGGCGCCAACTACGGTTGGCAGGCGGCGCCGAACACGTACGACGAGGGCGTCATGACCGATCTGAAGCAATTTCCCGACGCAATGGAGGCCAGGTGGTCGTCGGGCGCCAACACCATCGCCACGAGCGGCGGCATATTCCTCGAGGGCGACGACTGGGGCATCTGGGAGGGAAGGCTGGCGGTGGCCTCGTTGAAGAACAAGTCGCTGCGTCTCCTCGAATTCGATGCCGCCGGTGTCCTTCTCAGCGAGCACGTGGTCGGGGAACTCAAGGATGCGTATGGACGTCTCCGAACGCCCATGGTGGGCCCGAACGGAGCGCTGTACGTCTCCACCTCTGCCGGTGGAGGCAGCGACAAGATCCTGTTGGTAGCGCCGAGTGTCAACAGCGCTCGGATAGCGATCCAGGTCAGCGCTCGGATGTTGATCCACTCCGGCGCCACGATCGCTGCTGACGTTCTTGGTGCTGAGTCCTTCGTTGGTCAGGTCTGTGTTCTGTGACGCGTCCGGTAGGAAGCGCCGCGCGTGGTGAGGATGTGGGCGTGGTGCCCGAGGCGGTCGAGCAGCGCCGTGGTGAGTTTCTCGTCGCCGAAGACCTGCACCCACTCGCTGAACGCGAGGTTGGTCGTGACGATCGTCGAGCGCCGCTCGTAGCGGTCGGCGAGGAGATTGAACAGCAGCTCGCCGCCGGTGCGCTCGAAGGGCACGAAGCCGAGCTCGTCGACGATCAGCAGCGCGACCCGCAGGTAACGCTGATGGAGCCGCGAGAGCGTGAGCTCGTCACGTGCCTCGACCAGCTCGCGCACGAGGTCGGCGGCGCGGATGAAGGCGACGCGGTGGCGGCGGCGGGCGGCCTCGACGCCGAGCGCGATCGCGAGGTGCGTCTTGCCGGTGCCGATCGGCCCGGCGATGACGACGTCGTCGGCGCGCTCGATGTACTCGCAGGTCGCGAGCTGTGCGAGCTGTGGCCGCTCGACGCCCCCGAGCGCGTCCCAGTCGAGCTGCTCGAAGGTCTTGATGTCGGGGAAGCGCGCCTGGCGCAGCAGGCGTGCGACCGCGCTATCGCGGCGGGCCAGCACCTCTGCCTCGAGCAACTGCACGAGGAACTCCTCGTAGTCCCACCCGTCGTGCGTGGCCTGGCGCACCAGCGCGGGGTACTCGCGGCGGATCGTGGGCAGCTTGAGTTCGCGGCAGTGCGCCTCGAGCACGGCCGCGCGAGCCGCGTTGTTCACGGCGCCGCCGCCGCGAGCAGGCGGTCGTAGACGGCCGCCGAGACGCTCTCGACCTCGTAGCCGCGCAGCGGCTCCGGCACCGTCACTGCCTCCGGCGCCCGGGCCGAGGCGAGCAGACGCTGCACGGCGAGCTCGTCGAAGCGCTCCTGCTCGAGGACCTGCTCCAGGACGTCGCGCACGCGCTCCTCGCCGTGCTCGTGGACGGCCCGCAGCAACCGCGCAAGGGTGCGCGCCCCCTCCTGAGCGCCCTGCTCGCGCTCCAGCCGCGTCCAGAGCCGCCCGAAGGGCTCGCCCAGCGCCGCGACCAGCTCCGGCGCCACCTGCCGCACCGCCTGCGGCTTGCGCGCCAGCTCGCCGAGGTAGTGCCGGTAGTCCACCCGGCGGCCGCCGAAGGGCTGTCGGGGATGTACGACCTCCTCGCCGCGGCAGCGCAGCGTCAGCTCGTCGGTGCCGATCAGCGCCGTCGCCCGCAGGCCCGCCCAGCGGCTCGGCGCCGAGTACCAGGCCCCCTCGGCGCGCACCAGCGCACTGCGGCTCACCGAGACCGGCTGCACCCGCCGCGCCTCGAACGCGACGCCGGGCCCGGGGCGCAGCAGCGGCCGCTCCTCGGCGAAGCGCTCATGCACCCGCGGCGCGGCGTGGCGGTCCACCTCCCCCTGCAGCCAGTCCGAGAGCTCGGCCAGCGAGTCGCCGCGGGGAATCGGCGTGAGGTGCTGCAGCCGCACGCCCCTGCCGCGCCCCTCGACCCCGCCCTTATCGTGGCCCTCGCCGGGCCGCGCGAAGCACGGCTCGTACAGGTAGTGACTCACCAGCGCCTCAAAGCGCTCGGTGAGCTGGCGCCGGGGGAACTGCACGCGCCGCACCGCCGCTGCGAGGTTGTCGTAGACGATGCGCGCGGGCACCCCGCCGAAGTGGGCGAACGCCCGCACGTGGCCGTCGAGGAAGGCGACCTGGTCCTGGCGGTCGTAGAGCCGGACGAAGTCGCGGCCCGAGTACATCAGCCGCATCAGGAACTTCCAGGCCTTGCGGCGCTCGCCTCCCACCTCGACGGTGACCTCGAAGAAGTCGACCTGCGCCTCGTCGCCCGGGCGGTGCACCAGCGGCACGTAGACCTCGGCGCGCCGGCGCCGCCACTCCCGCAGGTAGCTCCGTACCAGCGTCTCGCCGACCTCGTAGCCTTCTTCGCGCAGCTGGCGGTGCAGCCTCGTCGCCGTCAGCCGCTGCTTCGCCGTCGTCCGCCCCGACCACTCCTCCAGCAGCGCGTCGAGCCGCGGCTGCACCCGTTCGAGGACCGGCTTCCGCCGCGGTTCACGCTCGACCCGCACCGGCTCGGGCAGCCTCAGGTAGCGCCGCACGGTGTTGCGGCTGATCCCCATCTCCCGGGCCGCCTGCCGCCGGCTCAGACCTTCGACCAGCACCTTGTGTCGCAACACGTGCACGTCTTCCACTCGGAGCATCCCTTCCCCCCAGTCTCCGCGGCCCCGTCGCCGGAGATGCTGGGACACGCCCCGCAATGGATCACCATCCGGGCGCTGATTGGATCACTATCCGAGCGCTGACTTCACCGAGCCAGCCGCCGTCCTTCCCGAGCGACTCCGTCACCCTTGATGTGCAGGAGAACAGCGCGGCCCCGACCGTCGTGGGCACGGTGACCGCCACCGACCCGGAGGGCAGGACGCTCACCTACACGCTCAGTGGCCCCGACGCCGATGCATTCGACATCCCGAACCCATCCGCCGGTCAACTGCAGGCCAGGGAGTCATTCGACCGCGAAACCAAGGACTCCTATGAAGTGGTCATCAAAGCGACCGACAACTACGGCCTGAGCGATAGCGTCACGGTGACCATCGAGGTGACCGGCGTGAACGAGGCGCCGCTGATCAGCGGGAACAACTCACCGGACTTTCCTGAGATCGAGTTCGATGTCGACGGCGCCAGCCTCACCACCGCGAATCTCACCGTCCCCGGCACGTACACCTCCTCTGACGAGGATGACGGCGACGACGATGTGAGTTGGGGGCTGAGCGGCGCCGACGCGGACCACTTCACCATCACGAAGGACGCCAACGGAAATGGCGTCCTGACCTTCAGGAACCCAAGCCCCAACACGAGCCTCAAGCCTGCCGACTTCGAGAACCCCGTCGACTTCGAGAACCCCGTCGACATGGGCTCCAACAACGTCTACAGGGTCGTCATCAGGGCGGATGACGGCCAGAACGAGAGCAACAGCGTCGGGACCTTCACGGTGGACGTGACCGTCACCCCCGTCGACGAGACGCCGGAGATCACGACCACCGGCGCAACCCACGCCACCCCTTCGTTCGCGGAGATCGAGTACGACGCCACGACCGCGGACCTCACCGTGGCCGACTACGACGCGCGCGACGAAGAACGCGAAACCATCACCTGGGGCCTCGGCGGCCCCGACGCGGGCGACTTCACCATCAACCGCAACTCCGGCGTCCTGTCCTTTGCCGCCAGGCCCAACCACGAGGCGCCGACCGACGGCAGCACGCCGCCCGACAACATGTACGAAATCATCGTCAAGGCGACTGACGCCTCCCCGACCCGGAACATCCGGGAGTACCCCGTCGCCGTCACCGTCACCGACGTCAACGAACGGCCGGAGTTCACGGGGACTCCCGAAACGTCGTTCACCCTGGATGAGCACGACGCAAACGAGGTCTACACGACGACGCCCCTGGCTTCCTACGCCGCCCGCGACGAAGAAGGCGGGGTCAGCTGGTCGCTGACTGGCCCGGACAGCAGCGACTTCGCGATCGACAGCGACGGCGTCGTCACTTTTGCCGCCGCGCCCAGCTTCGAAACCCCGAACGGCGACAACATCTACACGTTCACGGTCGTCGCTACCGACGTCCTGAGCCGCTCGCCTCGCCTGACTGCCACGGTCGACGTCACGGTCACCATCACCAACGTGGAGGAAGCGGGCACGGTGACGATTACGGGCACGCCGTCCGGGGGAGAACAGTTGACGGCGGCGCTGGCCGACGGAGACGGGCCCGTCAGCAACCTGACCTGGCAGTGGGCGCGGGGGAGCACGGCGACCGGGCCGTGGGACGACATCACAGGTGCGACCTCAGACGGCTACACGCCGGTGGCCACGGACGTGGCCCAGTACCTGAAAGTCACGGCCAGCTACACCGACGCGCTGCCTGGGCGCAAGACCGCCAGCGCCGTAACGAGCAGCGTGGTGGGGGCCGGCAACGCCGCTCCCACGTTCAAAGAAGGCCCCTCGGCCACCCGCACTGTTGCGGAGAACAGCTTGTCGGGCACGAACGTCGGGAATGCGGTGGCGGCCACGGACAGCGACAACGACACGCTGACCTACTCGCTGAGCGACAGGAACCTGGGCTCCCTGGACGCGGAGTCCTTCCAGGTCGACTCGTCGACCGGCCAGATCAGGACCGTTTCCGGCGTCGACTACGACTTCGAGGAGAAGGATAGTTACCTCCTCACCCTGAGCGTGCACGACGGGAAGGACATCGCCAGCGCCTTTGACGACACCATCGACGACACCATCGAGGTGACAGTCAGGCTCGAAAACGTGGATGAGCCCGGCACGGTGGGGATCCAGTCGCGTACGGATACGAACGGACGACAGTTCTTGCGGAGCACGGAACTTGCTGACCCGGACGGGAGCTTGAATATCAGCAGGACCACGTGGTCGCGGGGAGACACGGCCAGCGGTCCGTTCACCGAACTCGTCGCCTGGAGGAATGTGGCCGAGTACCCCACGGTGGTGGCGGACGTGGGCAAGTACATCGAGCTCAGCATCAGCTACCGGGACGGTGAGGGTACGGGCAAGACTGTCTCCGCGGTGACGGCCGACCAGATAGCGGCCACCAACTCCGATCCGATGTTCGATCCGGGCGCCCCGGCCACCCTCAGCGTTGCGGAGAACAGCACGGCGGGCACGAGTGTCGGGGCTGCGCTGACGGCTTCGGACAGCAACGACGACACGCTGAAGTACTCGCTGAGCGGTCCGGACGCGGGCTCGTTCGAGATCGACCAGTTCGGCCAGATCAAAACCAGGTCCGGCATCACCTACAACTTCGAGAGCACCAAGAACAGCTACAACGTCACCGTGAACGTGCACGACCGGAAGGACATCGCCAGCGTCGTTGACACCACCATCGACGACACCATCGACGTGGCCATCAGCCTGATCGACGCCAATGACGCCCCCACGATCACGGGCGGCGCGCCGGCCAGGAGCATCCTCGAGGGCACTACGGTCGTCGGGGTCTACACGGCTTCCGACGAAGACGCGTCGGACACGCTGACGTGGGATGTGGAGAGCGCCGACGACGGTGCCTTCTTCCAGATCAGCTCGTCCGGAGAGCTCTCGTTCAAAATCGCGCCGGACTTCGAGGACAAGCAGGACGCAGGCGGCGACAACGATTACGACGTGACGGTGAAGGTCGCCGACGCCATTGGCCGGAGCGCCACGCTGTCCGTCACCGTCACTGTCAGGAACGTCAACGAGGCGCCCATGATCGATAACGGCCCCAGCGACGGCGAGACGATCAACAAGGACGAAAACACATCGACCACGGAGACGATCGCCACCTACGAGGCGTCTGACGTGGACGCTGGGACCAACCTGAGGTGGACGTTGGAAGGCGACGACGAGGGCGCCTTCACGATCACGAAGAACGCCAGCGGGCACGGCGTGCTCAGGTTCAGGAATGTGCCCAACTTCGAGTCGCCCACCGACGACGACGAGCAGAACGACTACGCAGTGAAGCTGAAGGTCTCCGACGGTTCCTTCAGCGTCACAAGGACCCTCACCGTCAATGTCGAAAACGTCAATGAGCGTCCTACGATCACCAGCGGCGCGCCGGCCAGGACCATCCTCGAGAACAGCACGGTCGTCGGGGCCTACACAGCGTCCGACGTTGACGCAGGGGACACGCTGACGTGGTCGAAGGAGAGCGTCGACGACGGTGACTTCTTCCAGATCAGCTCGTCCGGAGAGCTCTCGTTCAAAATCGCGCCGGACTTCGAGACCAGGGAGGACGCAGGCGACGACAACGACTACAACGTGACGGTGAAAGTCACCGACTCCGGTCGCCTGAGCGCCACGCTGCCCGTCACCGTCACTGTCAGGAACGTCAACGAGGCACCCACGATCGATAATGGCCCCAGCGACGGCGAGACGATCAACAAGGACGAAAACACATCGACCACGGAGACGATCGCCACCTACGAGGCGTCTGACGTGGACGCTGGGACCAACCTGAGGTGGACGTTGGAAGGCGACGACGAGGGCGCCTTCACGATCACGAAGAACGCCAGCGGGCACGGCGTGCTCAGGTTCAGGAATGTGCCCAACTTCGAGTCGCCCACCGACGACGACGAGCAGAACGACTACGCAGTGAAGCTGAAGGTCTCCGACGGTTCCTTCAGCGTCACAAGGACCCTCACCGTCAATGTCGAAAACGTCAATGAGCGTCCTACGATCACGGGCGGCGCGCCGGCCAGGACCATCCTCGAGCACACTACGGTCGTCGGGGCCTACACAGCGTCCGACGTTGACGCAGGGGACACGCTGACGTGGGATGTGGAGAGCGCCGACGACGGTGACTTCTTCCAGATCAGCTCGTCCGGAGAGCTCTCGTTCAAAATCGCGCCGGACTTCGAGACCAGGGAGGACGCAGGCGGCGACAACGATTACGAGGTGACGGTGAAGGTCACCGACGCCGGTCGCCTGAGCGCCACGCTGCCCGTCACCGTCACTGTCAGGAACGTCAACGAGGCGCCCATGATCGACGTCGGCTCTGACAGCTTCAGGGTCGACGAGAACACAGCGACCACGACGATCGTCCAGACCTATGAGGCGTCCGACACCGACGCCGCGTCCAACCTGGCGTGGACGTTGGGAGGCGACGACGCGGGCGATTTCACCATCACGAAGAACACTTCCACGGGGGACGGCGAGCTCAGGTTCAGGAACGTGCCCAACCACGAGATGCCGGCAGACACCGTCCCACCAGGACAAACCGAAGGAGACAACGTCTACGACATCACGGTGACGGTCGCCGACGGCAGCGGCGAGAGCGCCACGCTGCCCGTCACCGTCACCGTCAATGACCTCAATGAGACGCCGGTGGTCAGCGGGAACAACTCACCGCACTTTCCTGAGATCGAGTTCGATGTCGACGGCGCCAGCCTCACCAGAGCGAATCTCACCGTCCCCGGCACCTACACCTTCGCTGACGAAGATGACGGCGATGTTCGCTGGGGGCTGAGCGGCGCCGACGCGGAGCACTTCACCATCACGAAGAACGCCAACGGAAATGGCGTCCTGTCCTTCAAGAACCCAAACCCCGACACGAGCCTCAAGCCTGCCGACTATGAGAACCCCGACGACATGGGCTCCAACAACGTCTACAGGGTCGTCATCACGGCGGATGACCGCCAGAACGAGAGCAACAGCGTCGGGACCTTCACGGTGGACGTGACCGTCACCCCCGTCGACGAGACGCCGGAGATCACGACCACCGGCCCAACCCACGCCACCCCTTCGTTCGCGGAGATCGAGTACGACGCCGAGACCGCGGACCTCACCGTGGCCGACTACGACGCGCGCGACGAAGAACGCGAAACCATCACCTGGGGCCTCGGCGGCCCCGACGCGGGCGACTTCACCATCAACCGCAACTCCGGCGTCCTGTCCTTTGCCCAGAGGCCCAACTTTGAGATGCCCGTCGACGGCAGTACGCCGCCCGACAACGTGTACGAAATCATCGTCGAGGCGACTGACGCCTCCCCGACCCGGAACATCCGGGAGTACCCGGTGACCGTCACCGTCACCAACGTCGACGAGACGCCCGAGATTACCAATCCGCCGAGCGACAGGAGCTACGCGGAGATCGAATACGACTCCACGGCGACCGACATCCCCAGCGTCGCGACCTTCAGCGCGCGCGACGAAGAGATGCAGGACATCACCTGGGATCTCTCCGGGGACGATGAGGGCGACTTCACCATCACGAAGGACCCCAACACCGGGAATGGAGTGATCACCTTCAACAACCCGCCCAACTTCGAGGATCCCGAAGACGACGACCAACGCAACACCTACGAGTTCACCGTGCTGGCGACGGACACTGCCAGCCGCACGAACACCGGCGCCTGGGACTACGCCGTCACCGTCACCGACGTCAACGAACGGCCGAAGTTCACGGGGACTCCCAAAACGTCGTTCACCCTGGATGAGCACGACGCAAACGAGGTCTACACGCCGAGGCTCCAGGCGTCCTACTCCGCCCGCGACGAAGAAGGCAGGGTCACCTGGTCGCTGGCTGGCCCGGACGGCGGCGACTTCGCGATCGACGGCGCCGGCGTCGTCACCTTCGCCGCCGCGCCCAGCTTCGAGACCCCGACAGACTCCAACGGCGACAACAGCTACACGTTCACGGTCGTCGCTACCGACGTCCAGAGCCGCTCGCCTCGCCTGACCGCCACGGTCGACGTCACGGTCACCGTCGAGGACATCGAGGAAGCGGGCACGATCGAGGTAGACAATCTGAACCCCGCCGTGGGAGATCTCATCACCTTCGAGCTGATGGACCCGGACGGCGGCATCGACCTGTCGCCGGGCGGCGGTTTCAGCTGGGACATCCAGGGACGCTCGTCCGGGGGAGCATGGGGGACAATCGCATCTCCTCCGCGCTCCACCACCACGAGCTACAGGGCTGACCAGGACGACACAGGCTTCGAGATTCGCGCCGTCGCCGACTACGGCGACCGCAGAGGGTCTTTCAAGACGGCCGAGAGCATGAAGACCGCCGCAGTTGCTGCGGATCCCATCATCAACGCGCCTCCCCGCTTCCAGACGGGAGGCACGCAGCGCATTCCTGAGGTCGGCGCTGGTGTCGACGTCGGCGAACGGCTGACGGCCAGCGACCGCGACAACGACCCCCTGACCTGGGGAATCTCGAGTGGGCTGGGCGCCTCATTCTTCGAAATCGACGCATCCAGCGGGCAGTTGCGAACGCTCCAGGCGCTGGACTTCGAGACGACTGTTCTACCTCGCCCATTCCTCCTCCAGGTCACCCTGCAAGACGGTAGGGATGCTGATGGCAACACCGACAACTTTGTCGACGTCACCACCAACATTGAAGTCCTGTTGATTGACGTGGAGGAGGAGGGCGTCGTCACGCTCTCCGCAGCTGAGCCTGAAGTCGGAGACACCGTCGTGGCGATGTTTGAAGATGGCGACGGCAGCGTTAGTGACGTTTTCTGGCAGTGGGCCCGTTCAGAAAATGGGCTGACCGGCTGGGTCAACATTTCCGGAGCGACGTCGAGCAGCTATACGACGTTGCGATCCGACGCGGGTTCATTCCTGCGGGCCAGTGTGACGTACACGGACAGACGTGGGGGCGGTAAGACCGCAGATGCAGTGACCGCCGACCGCGTCTTCGCCGAAAACGAGCCCGCCACCTTCCCGTCCTCGGAAGACGGCCGGCGCACCGTGCCGGAGAATACGCCTGCCCGCGTGAACATCGGCACGCCCGTGGCCGCCGAGGACCCGGAGGATGACGGGCTCACGTACACGCTGCGCGGCCCGGATGCGGCCGCCTTCAGCGTCGTTGCCAGCAGCGGCCAGCTGCGAACGAGCGAGCCCCTGGACTTTGAGACACAGCCCAGCTACAGCTTCACGATCGAGGTGCGCGACGGGCTGGATGACTCAGGCAACACGTCCAACATGGTGGACGACAGCCAGTCCGTGACGATCACGATCGAGAACGTGGAAGAGCCGGGCACGGTCGCGCTGACGACGCTCACCGGGCCGATCCAGGCGCGCGTCGAAGTGACCGCGGAACTCAGCGATGACGACGGACCCTTCGACATCACGTGGCAGTGGTCCCGCTCGCCCGACGGCAGGACGAATTGGGTCAACATCGCGGACGCCACGTCCGCCACATACACGCCCACGTTGGAGGAAGACGCAGGCAACTACATCCGGGCGACGGCCACCTACACGGACGGCCATGGGCCGAACAAGACCGCCAGCACCGTGTCGCCCCTCGTCGGCGACCCGCCTCCGGCCAACTCGGCGCCCGCGTTCCCGGCCACGGAGGACGGCCAGCGCGAGGCGCCGGAAGACACCGCGGTGGGCGAGGCGTTGGGGGATCCCGTGGTCGCCAACGATCTGAACGACGACGATCTGACCTACTCGTTGAGCGGGACGGATGCAGCGTTGTTCGAGATTGATACGAACAGCGGGCAGCTGCGGGTGGCCGCGGATGTGCAGCTGGACTTCGAGGGCAAGCCGAACCTTCGCGTTGTGGTCTCCGTCAGCGATCGCGCGGATCGGAACCACGATCCTGACACGGTGATCGACGACGCAATGAACATGGTCATCACCGTGACGGACGTCAACGAGGCGCCCGTGGTCACGGGCGACACCTCCCCATCCTTCCGGGAGAATGCCAACACGGCCGTGGCGACGTTCACGGGCGCCGACCCGGAGCGTGACACGCTTACCTGGTCCGTCGACGACAGCGACTTCTGGATCTCCAGTGGTGGGCAGCTGTACTTCCGTACGCCGCCCAGCTTCGAGGACCAGACGAGCTACCGCGTCACGGTCGAAGCCACCGACGACGAGGGCCTTTCGGATACGCGCGCCGTGACCGTCGCCGTGACGGACATGGAGGAAGAGGGCGTGGTCACAGTTACACCGCCGCGCGGTTGGGCGGACATCGCGACACGGTTCAGCGCAAACCTGAGCGACGACGACGGCAGCGAGACCAACATCACCTGGCGGTGGGCGCGGTCGCCCAACGGCAGGTCTGGCTGGGTGGACATTGCGGGCGCCACGTCGAGCAGCTACACGGCAGGCGCCGACGATGCCGGCACCCACCTGCGGGCCACGGCCTTCTACGAGGACCGCCGCGGCAGCAACAAGACAGCTGAGTCGGCGCCGACGGGGCGGATCGAGGACCTCAGGCCGGCAACGAACAGCGCTCCCGCATTTGAGGATGACACGGTCACCCGGAGCATCGGCCAGGGCACAGCGGCAGGCCGGGCCATCGGCGCACCCGTCACGGCCACTGATCCCGACCAGGGCGATGTCCTCACCTACTCGCTGACAGGGATTGACGCCGAGGCGTTCGAGATCGATGCCGCCACCGGCCAGATCCGGACGAAGGCCGTCCTCGATCCAGAAGTGAAGGACATCCATACCGTCACGGTGTCCGTCCACGACGGCTTTGACGCCGGCTACTACCCCTCGGACGCAGAGGACG
Organism: Dehalococcoidia bacterium; assembly: GCA_965261685.1. GTDB lineage: Bacteria > Chloroflexota > Dehalococcoidia > UBA2979 > UBA2979 > VXMT01. The sequence continues at coordinate 718,819 of CBDHDI010000026.1, read as the reverse complement.
ACTCCACGGATGTGACCATCACCGTCACCGAGGTCAGCACGCCGATCTTCGGTGGTGGTGGCGGCGGCGGCGGTGGCGGCGGTGGCGGCGGCCCAAGTGGCCCCACGCCAAGCGACATCGAGTTCGAGTGGAACGTCGAGCGCGACATCGAGTCACTCGCCGCGGGCCACAACCGCACCACCGGCATGTGGTCCGACGGCGTCACCCTCTGGCTCGGCCACAACGGCGACGGCGCCGACGACGCCGTCTACGCCTACGACCTCGAGAGCGGCGAACGGGTCGAGGAGCGTGAGTTCGAGCTCGACGAGGCCAACCGCGCCCCGCGCGGCGTCGCCTCCGACGGCGTCACCATGTGGATCGCCGACAGCGGCCGCGACACGCTCTTCGCCCACGACCTCGCCGGCGGCGAGCGCCTGGCCGGGCGGGACGTCGCGCTGCATCGCGACAACGCCGACCCGCGCGGCATCTGGTCCGACGGCGTCACCATGTGGGTGCTCGACGGCGGCGACGACGCCCTCTTCGCCTACGACCTCGCGAGCGGCGAACTGCTCGCCGAGTACGCCCTGCACGACGACAACGACGACCCGCGCGACCTCTATTTCGACGGTGTCACCTTCTGGGTCTCCAACCACGACCCGAAACGCATCTTCGCCTACCGCCTGCCAATGCTTGAAGGCGGCCAAGATGAGTCGGTGGGCGAGGAAGCGGAAGCGGCTGAATTACAGGAACTTGAGCGCATCCGCGACGAGGAGTTCACGGAGCTCTCGCGTGCCGGCAACAACAGCCCGCGCGGCATCTGGTCCGACGGCGGCGTGATGTACGTGGCCGACGAGAGCGACGAAAGGGTCTACAGCTACAACATGCCCGATGCGATCGACACGCGGCTTGCCTCGCTCACCCTCGGCGGCGTGCAGTTCGGGGAGTTCCTGCCGCGCAGGACCGGCTACGAGGGCGTCGCGGATGAGGGCGTGACGGAGACGACCGTCGAGGCGGTGGCGGTGCAGAGCGGCGCCAAGGTCGCGATCGATCCGCCCGACGCCGACGAGGAGGCGGACGGCCACCAGCTTGCCCTGGAGGACCTCGGCGAGATCACGGTCACCGTCACCTCGGCCGACGGCAGCCGCGAGCGCGTCTACCGCGTGCGCCTGGGCCAGGAGGAAGCGACTGGCCCCGCCCCGGACTGCCTGCGCGGCGCCGTCAGCGTTGGCTTCAGCCTCGTCGTCTACGCGGGCGGCAGCGTCGGGGAGCTCGTGGCCTGCGCGGAGAGCCGGAACGTCACGGCGCTCTACGCGCTGGACGGCGGCGAGTACCTCTCCTACATCCTCGGCGCGCCCGAGTTCGTGAACCGGTCCTTCGCCGGGCTGTTCGCCGACGGCGTCCCCGCGCTCACGCCGCTGACCGTCAAGAGCGACGGGCCGGCGACGGCCGCCCCGCTTGCCTCCGCGGTCACAGGGCCCTGGGCGGCGTGCCTGCAGGGCGAGATCGTGGAGGGCTTCAACCTCCTCGTGTACGAGGGCGGCGGCGTCGACGACCTCGGTGCCTGCGCGGAGGGAGCGGGCCTCGCGGCCGTGTACGCCCTCAATGACGGTGTCTGGGTCTCGTACATCCTCGGCGCACCCGAGTTTGTGAACGTGGCCTTCCGTGAGCTGTTCACCGACGGCGTGCCGGTCGCCACGCCGCTCGTCGTCAAGCGCGACTGACTCCCGGGTAGCGGTGCGAGCGGCAGGACGGCGGGACTCGTCCCGGCGTCCTGCCGGCGCGGCCTTCGCGGCCGGCGACCGGTCAGGAACGTGGACGGACGCTCGCCGTCGGGGGCGCGTGCGCAAGGCCGAGACTACGGGCGACGTCCTGCAGGGCCGAGCAGGTGTGACCTGACCCCTTGAAACGGGACCGCTGTTGATGAGAGTCCTTTGGCCCGCGAAGGTGGGCGGAGGACATCACGGTGAAACGACGCAGGCACACGCCTGAGCAGATCGTACGCAAGCTGCGGGAGGTGGAGCGGCTGCTCGGCGAAGGGCAGACGATCGCCGAGGCGGCGAAGCAGGTCGAGATCTCGGAACAGACCTACCACCGCTGGCGCAACCAGTACGGCGGGATGAAGGCCGACGACGCCAGGCGGCTACGCGAGCTGGAGCGCGAGAACGCCCGGCTGAAGCGGATCGTCGCCGACAAGGAACTCGAGATCGACGCGCTCAAGGAGATCGCCCGGGGAAACTGGTAAGCCCGTCGCGCCGGCGCGAGGCGGTCTGCATGCTGCAGGACCGCCTCGAGTTGTCGGAACGGCGGGCATGCCGGGTCACCGGCCAGCACCGCTCCACGCAGCGCCGCCTCCCGACGCGCGGCCGCGGCGACGAGGCGCTCAGGACGGAGTTGCACGCCTTCTCGCGTGGCCACCCCCGCTGGGGGTACCGCCGGGCGTGGGCGACCTTGCGCGAGGAGGGCTGGGGCGTGAATCGCAAGCGGGTGCAACGGCTCTGGCGCGAGGAGGAGCTGGGCGTCCCGCTGAAGCGACGCAAGCGTCAGCGTCTGGGGGACTCGGCGGTGCCCGCCAGGCGGCTGTGGGCCGAGCGGCCGAACCACGTCTGGGCGCTCGACTTCCAGTTCGACCAGACTGCCGACGGGCGGGTCCTGAAGCTGCTCAACATCGTCGACGAGCACACGCGGGAGGCGCTGGCGACCGTGGCCGCCAGGCGCATCAACGCCGACGCCACGGCCTCAACGCTCGAGGGGATCGTCGCCGGGCGCGGAACGGCGCCCGGCTACATCCGTTGTGACAATGGGCCCGAGCTCACGGCCAACGCGCTGCGCGACTGGTGCCGGTTCAGCGGCACGGGCAGCAGCTACATCGAGCCCGGTGCGCCGTGGGAGAACCCGTACGTGGAGTCGTTCAACGGTCGGCTGCGCGACGAGTTCCTGGCCGTCGAGCAGTTCGACAGCCTGCTCGAGGCGCAGGTGCTGATCGAGGACTGGCGGATCGAGTACAACACGAAGCGCCCGCACAGCAGCCTGGGCTGGCTCGCCCCGGCTGCCTACGCCGAGCGCTGGGAGGCTCAGCAACACGCTGGACTCTCATAAGCGGTGGTCTCGCAAAGGGGGTCCGGTCAGTAGAAGCCGCTGTCCGCTCGCACCGTCAGCTGCCCGCTCGCTCCGGCAGCGCGGACCCGGCCCACCGTCTCACGCAGGAAGTGTGCGGCGCCGCGGGCGGTGTTCGCGCGGCCCTCGCGCAGCCGGGCCATCAGCACCTCACCCGTCCCGGCCGCAACGGCGAGCAGCGGGTGATAGCCGCGCACGCCCGTGTAGCCGGGCTGGCGGGCGCCCTCCTTCGCCAGGCCGTAGGTCTCGCAGAGCGTCGAGTCGAGGCCGATCGTGAGCGGCGCGTCGCCTGGTCCCGCCCCGGCCGCCCAGCCGCGGGCGAGCAACTCGCGGCTGAGGCGGTCGAGCTGGCGGACGTGGCCCCAGCTGAAGCTGCGCAGGAAGGTCCCGAGGGTGGACGGCGCCTTGACGGTGCAACCGAGCACGCTCGCCGGCGCGCAACGCAGCGGCGTCGTCGATGCAGTCGCCGCCCGCCAGCGCCGAGGCGACCAGGGTCAGCAGCTTGTCGCCGGCGTTCGCCCGGCCCGGCGCGTCACCGAGGTCGACGCAGCTGTCGGCGAGCTCTTGCAGACCGAGATGCTGGGCGAGCGTGGCCGGGAGGAGCAGCCCCGCATCGGCCACCAGGCGGTGGTCGTCGAAGGCGATGTCTATCCGGTCGGGGTCGCTCGTTGGTAGCATCGAATGGGTGCTCCCTGTGGCTGTGATGTGATTCGTCAAAACCCATTGTCCCAGCTACAGCGGAGCACCCAAGCGCAGCCGCTCACGCGCTCTTCTTCGGTGGATCAGGGCTTAGCTAGTGACGATAGGAGCGGATATTAGATGGAGAGTGCGCCGGTCAATCCGCCGCAACCAAAGCACCACTTGAGGTGACAGGGCGGTCAGTTGCTCTTGACGACCAGCGGCGTGACGGCGGGCAGGCCGTCGGCGAACAGCTCGCGGAAGGCGGCGTTCACCAAGTCCGGGGCGCCGAGGATGTAGGACACGTACTCGCCGTCGTGGAGCGCGTAGACGGCGCTGACCTCGCGGCTCCGCGCACAGGCATCGAGTGCGTCGACGCTCCCGCCCTCGTAGAGCACGAGGCTGAAGCCCTCGGTGATCGCGCCACGCAGGCACAGCGGCCACGGCTCCGTGACCTCGCTGCCGGCGGCCGGGTCCGCCGAGGGCGGACCCTCGCTCTTCGCGGTCAGTGGCGTGAGCGCGGGCACGCCGCCTGAGTAGACCTCGCGGAAGGCGCTGTTCACGAACGCCGGGGCTCCGAGGATGTAGGACACGTACTCGCCCTCGTGCAAGGCGTAGAGCGCCGTGACGCTGCGGCTCTCCGCACAGCTGACCAGCTCCTCCACGCTGCCGCCTCCGTAGACGAGCAGGCTGAAGCCGACGGTGACGGCGCCGCGGAGGCAGGCCACGACGGGCTGCTCCGCCTCGGCCGCATCGCCGAAGCGCACGAGGTAGACCTTCGTGCGGCTCTCGTCCGCCGAGGTCACGGTGACCGTGATCTCCTCGAGGCCGTCCAGCGCCAGCTGGTGGCCGTCGGCTACCAGGTTCGCATCCGGCGGCTCGATAGAGACGCTCGCGCGGCGCTGAGTCGCCTCTGCCGCGACCGTCGTCACCGTCACGCCATCCGCGAGGACTCCTGCGTACTCCTCCGTACGGCTGGAGAACTCCCCGAACTCGACGCCACTGAGGGTCAGCGAGGCGAGGCGGGCGTCGATGGCGTCGGGCAGGTTGTAGCTGTAGACCCTGCCGTCGCTGGCATCGACGACGTACATCACCTCGCCGTCCGACCAGATGCCGCGCGGGCTGTTGTTGCCGGCCCGGCTCAGTTCGGTGAACTCCTCGTCGCGGACGCGCTCGAGCGCCACCACGCCACTCTGAGCTGCTTCCACCTCCGCGCTTTCGGCCTCCTCCTCGCGTACCGGCAGGCGGTAGGCGAAGAGGCGCTTGGCGCCGTGGTCGGAGACCCAGACGGTGACGCCGTCGGACCAGAGACCCTGCGGGTCGTCGTTGGCGGAGTCGAGTGCGTACTCGGCGATGAGTTCGCCCGTGGCGAGGTCGTAGGCGAAGAGGCCGTCGTCCACCCAAATCGTGTCGCCGTCGGACCAGATGCCGCGTGGGTCGCCGTTGCGCTCGGCGAGCTCGATCTCGCGCTTTTCGTCCCGTTCGCCGCTCTCGAGGTCGTAGGCGAAGAGGCGGTCCTGGCCGCTGTCGGCCACCCAGGCGGTCTTGCCGTTGGACCAGAGGCCGCGGGGGGCGCGGTTGCTCTCGTCGAGCTCGAACTCGCGCTCCTCGACGCGCTCGCCGGTGACGAGGTCGTAGGCGTAGACGGCGTCGTCGGCGCCGTCGCCGTTCTCGGCGATCCAGAGCAGCGTGCCGTCCGACCAGGCGCCCGTTGGGGCCTCGTGGCCGCCGTCGAGCTGCTCGATGTCGCGGGTCACGTTCCACTCGAACTCGATGCCGCTCGGCGAGGGGCCGCCGCCGCCACCACCGCCACCAACGCCACCAACGCCGGTGCCTGTTGAGCGGATGACGCTGGTGATCGTCAGCGTGGCCTGCGCGGGTTCACCGGGGATAACGCCCGGAGGCGGCGTGCCGAACTCGAGCAGCACGCTTTCGCCCTCATCATCCTGGTCGTCCGGAAGCGCGCTGAACCCGAACGATTGCTCGGTCTCGCGCTGTGCGAACGTGAGGCTGCCGGGCAGGCCGGAATAGTCGTCCTCGGTGGTGTCGCCCTGCTCAGTCTTGTCCAGGCCGATCGTGAACGTCTCCTTGGCGGGGGCGCTGAAACGGACCGTGACCGTTACGGCGTCGCCGCCTTCCGCGACCGAGTATGCCGCGCGTTCGAAGCTGACACTGACTTCATCGTCATCGACCGTGACGGAGACGGGCCCGGCCCTGACCGAACCGTAGTCGCCGCCGCTGACGGCGTGGGTGATGGTCCCCTTGTCCTCCTCGGAGTCCATGTCGTCGGCCGCGGCCGAGACCGTGACGGTCTGCCGCCTGTTCCAGTCGAACCTGGTGAAGGTGAGCTCCGCGGGATCGACCGTGATGTCGGTGTTGGCTGGCGGCGTGACCGCCACGGTGACGTCGCCGCCGGTGGGTTCGCTGGTGAGCACCACGTCGTAGCTGTCGCTGCCGCCCTCATCGACCGTGAGGACTGCGGGTGTGACCGTGACGCCTCGCTGATCGTTGTCCGTGATGCGGACGGTCGTCTCATTGCCGGCCGCGACATTGTCGAGCAACGAGGTGTCGAAGCGCACGATCACCTGTCCGCTGTCGTCGTCCACATCGTCGTCGGTGGCGGTGAACTTGATGCTCTGCTTGGTCTGACCGGCGTTGAACGTGACATTCGCGGGCAGGCCCCAGCGCCCGCCCTCGGCATCCTCAATCGTGACCTCGATCGGGATCGTCATGGTCCGCTTGGGGTCGGCGCTCAAGGTGACCTCGAGCGAGGACGAATCGCCTTCTTTGACGGTGTAGGTGGTCTGCTCAAACCGCACCGTGACCGCGGGGTCGTCGTTGTCGGTGATGCTGACCGTGACCTCGTTGTCGGCGCCTGCGGCGACGCCGCTGGGCAGCCCGCCGAAGCCCAGCGTGACCGACTCACCGTCGTCGTCGATCTCGTCGTCTTCCGCGATCAGCGTGATCTGCTTTGACAGCACGCCGCCGGCCTCGAACATCACGCTGGCCGGCGACAGGGTGTAGTCGGTGCTGCGGGCGCCGTGATGCATGACGCGGATCGGGATGGTGATCGTACGTTCGGGATCCTTGCTCAGCCTCACGGTGAAGCTGATCCCGTTGCCGCCTTCCTCGACGACGGCGTTGGGCACCGGATCGAATTCCACCCTGACCTGCGGGTCCTCGTCGTCGAGCACCCTGACCGAGACCGCAGCGGCCCGGACGCTGGCGTAGTCGCCACTGCTGCGGACCGTGTGCGTGATGGTTCCCGTGTCGTCGGCGTCGTCGGTGTCGTCGCTCTCCTGGAGCGCCGTCACGGTTACGGTTTGTGCGAGGTCCCAGTTGGTAGGAGTGAACGTGAGGCTGGTCTCGTTGACCGTGATGTCGGCGTTGGTTGGCGGCGTGATCTCCACGGTGACGTCGCCGGTGGGTTCACTGGTGAGCACCACCGTGTAGCGGCCCGTGCTGCCCTCGTCGATGCGCAGCGAGGTCGGTGCGACCGTGACGCCGCGCGTGTCGTTGTCGGTGATGCTGACGGTCGCCGCCGCGGTGGCGCCGTTGGTGACGAGGCGAGGCGGCGCTCCCAACGCCAGCCTGACCCGCTCGCCGTCGTCATCGATGTCGTCGTCCACCGGTGTGAACGTGAAGGACGTGCTGGTCTCTCTGCTGTCGAAGGTCACCATCGTGGGCGGCGGCACGTAGTCCGCATTGCTGGCGTTCTGCTCGTTGGTCCTCACGATCGGGATCTCGACCGTGCGTTCGGGGGCGGGGCTGAGCGTGAGCGTGACCTCCACCGTGTGGTTCGCGGCCGTCTGATCCTCGGCGACCGTGTACGAGCGGCTGGCGAAGTTGACCGTGACCGCGGGCACGTCGTCCGGGTCGTCCAGGATGGTGACCGTGGCCTCGCTGTCGTCGCCCCGGGCGACGCCTGTCGGGACGTTGCCGATCGCGAGCTTGACGCTCTCGCCGTCGTCGTCCAGGTCGTCGCTCGCCGCCGTAAACGTGAGCGTCTGCTCGGTCTCGTCGCTCGCGAACGTCGGGCTCAGGCCTGGCGTAATGCCGTAGTCGGCGCTGGTCGCGCCCAGCTCGGTCTTGAGGATCGGAATCGTCACCGTCCGCTCGGGGGCGCGGCTGAGCGTGACCTTCACGGTCACGCTACTGCCCTCGGCGACCTCGTACGAGGTCGCCTCGAAGTTGACGGTGACGTTCGGGGCGTCGTCATCGACAATCGTGACCCTGGTGCTGCTCGTCATCCCTATCGTGACCGTGACCTGCGAGGGCAACTGGGAACCGAATCCAATGACCACTGATTCGCCGTCGTCGTTCAGGGTGTCCTGGGTCGCGCCGAAGCTGATCTCCTTCTCGGTGTCGCCGCTCTCGAAGGTGACGCCGGTGATGATGGGCACGCCCGAGTAGTCCTGGTCCGAGGTGGTGCCCCGGTTGGACGCGGTGATTGGAATCACCACCTGCCGCTCGGGGTCCTTGTTCAGCTCGACGATGACCCTGACGCTCGCGCCCTCGGTCACTTCATAGGCGGCCGCGCCGAAGCTGACCACCACGCCGGGGTCATCATCGTCTTCGATGGTGACCGTCGTGCCGTCGCCACGGAGCACACCCGGGGGCAGGTTGCCGAACCCGATCGCGACCGATTCGCCGTCGTCGTCGACGGTGTCGTGGACGGCGGTGATCGTGAAGCGTTCCTCCGTCGTGCCGCTTCTGAACATCACGCTGGCCGGTACGCCGGAGTAGTCGGCGCCGGTGTTGTTCTGCTCGGTGGCGCCGCCCTGACCGCTCGCGCGGATCTCAACGGTGACGTCACGCTCCGGGTCGGGGCTGAGCGTCACCGTGACCTCGACGCTCTCGCCCTCGGCCACGCGGTAGGACGACTTCTCGAAGCTGACCGTGACCTCGGGGACGTCGTCGTCCGTGATCTGGATCGAGGTCGCGCCGAACGATCCCCTGGTTACCGCTTCGGGCAGCGGCGTGCCGAAGCTCAGGTCGATGCGCTCATCGTCGTCGTCGACGGTGTCGTTGACGGTCGTGACCGTGAATGTCTGCTCCGTGTCGCCACTCCTGAAGGTCACGCTGCTGGGCACGCCCCCATAGTCGGCGCTGGTCGCGCCCACCTCGGTCTTGACGAACGGAATCACCACCGTCCGTTCCGGGTTGGCGCTGAGCGTGACGGTGACCACCTGGTCATCGCCCTCGTCGACGGTGTAGGTCGCCGCTTCGAAGCTGACCTCGACCGGCACTCCCTCATCGTCCGTCACCGTGACGTCGACGTCGCTCGCACTGGCCCCGCTGTAGTCGCCGTCGGTCGATGCGACGCTGTGCGAGATCGTGGCCGTGTCGTCGTCATAGTCGTCGTCGTCCTCGGCCGACACTCTGACCGTCTGGCTGGTGGCCCAGTTCGCCGCGGTGAAGGTAAGCATGTTGTTGGTGGCGTCGTGCGTGACAGTGGTGCTGCCCGACTTGTCGATGGTGACCGTCACGTCCGCTGTCGGTTGGCTCGTCAGCTTGACCGTGTAGGTCCTGCTCCCGCCCTCGGGCACAGTCAGCGCGGTCGGCGTGATCAGGACGCCGGGACCGTCATCGTCGTTGATGCTCACCGTGGCCGAGGACGGCGAGACCGCTTCGACCCGGTCGGGCAGGGGCAAGCGCAGCGCCAGTTGGACCGATTCGTCGTCGTCACTGATGGAATCCTGGGTCGTCCTGAACGATATCGACTGCTCGGTGTCGTTGCGCCCGAACGTGACCGCGCCGGGCACGGAGTAGTCGTCGGTCGTGGCGGTGCCCCGGTTCGTGCTGTCGATCTGAATCGTGACGCTGCGTCCGGGCGCCTCGCTGAGCATGAGCATCACGTCGACGCTGCCGCCCTCGTTCACGTCGTAGGACGACTCCTCGAAGCTGACGTCCACGATCGGGTGATCATCATCCGTGATCGAGATCGTCGATTCGCTGGGCGTGCCCGCCGTGACCGCCGTGACGGCGGTCAGCGCGCCGAAGCTCAACCTGACCGACTCGTCGTCGTCGTCGCTGTCCTGCGTCGCGGTGACCGTGAATGTCACCGACGTGTTGGGGCTGTTGAAGGTCACGCTGCTGGGCACGCCGGAGTAGTCGGCGCCGCCCGCGCCACGCTGGTCGGCCCTGATCGGGATGATCACCTCCCGCTTCGGGTCCCGGTTCAGCGTCACGGTCACGTCGACCGTGCCGCCCTCGGCAACCGTGTAGTTCGCCGAGCCGAACTTGACCGTGACCGGCACCTCCTCGTCGTCATCGACGGTCACCGCGACCGAGCCGACGGAGCGGTTGTTGTAGTCGCTGTCGCTGGACCTGACCTGGTGCGTGATGGTTGCCGTGTCGTCGCTGAAATCGTTGTCGTGGGCCGCGGAGACGGCCACGGCCAGGGGCGACTCCCAGTTCCCGCTGGTGAAGGTCAGCGAGCTGGGGTTGACGGTCAGGTCCGAACCCGACGGCGCATTGAACTCAATCGTGACATCGGCCGTGGGCTCGCTGGTCAGGACCACCGAGTAGTCGCCGCTGCCGCCCTCGGCGATGCCGAGCGAAGTCTCCGACAGCGTGACGCCGGCGTCGTCGTCGTCGGCGAAGCTGACCGTGGCCGCGGACGGCGAACCGGTCGAGACGCGGTCGGGCGGTGTGCCGAACGTGAGACGTAGCGACTCGCCGTCGTCGTCGATCCGGTCATCCGTCGCGGTCACGCTGAACGTCTGCTCGCGGGGGCCAGGGCTGCCGCCCGCAGAGAAGCTCACGCTCGCCGGCACGCCGCGGTAGTCAGCGTCCTCCAGTCCGCCCCGCCCGGCCGCCATCAGCGGGATGTCCACGGTCCGCTTCGGATCGGCGCTCAGCGTGACCGTGACCTCGACGCTCCCGCCCTCATCGACCGGGTACGTACTGGCCCCGAAGCTGACCGAGACCTGCGGGTCATCGTCGTCCGTGATGGAAACGACCGTCTCGGTCGTTCCGCTCGCTGTCACGCCGGTTGGCAGCGAGCTGAAGCTCAGCTTCACCGATTCGTCATCGTCGTCGACGGTGTCATGGGTGGCGGTGAAGGTGAACGTCTTCTGCCCCGTGTCGCCGCTGTTGAACGTGAGGCTTGCCGGAGTGATTGAGTAGTCACCGCTACCGGCTCCATCCTGACCCGCCGCTGAGATTCGAATCACCACCCTGCGCTCGGGATCGGCGCTCAGGCTCACCGTGACGCTCTGGATGTTCCCCTCGGGCACGGTGTAGGTGGCACTCCCGAAGCTGACCGTTACCGCAGGGTCCTCGTCGTCCGTGATGGAGACGACCGTCTCCTTCGTCGTGCCCTCCTCCACGCCGGCCGGCAGCGATCTGAAGCTCAGCTTCACCGACTCGCCGTCGTTGTCGATGCTGTCCTGGATGGAGCCGAACGTGATCAGCTTCGATGTCTCACCACTTGCGAACGTCACGTCCATAGGAACGGTATAGTCGGCGGTAGAGCCAGTCAGCTGGGGACTCGCCCTGATCCCAATCGTGACCGAGCGCTCCGGATCGTCGCTCAGCGTCACCGTGACGCTTCGGGTGCCCCCCTCGGGCACGCTGTAGGTGGAACTCCCGAAGCTGACCGTTACCTCGGGGTCGTCGTCGTCCATGATGGAGACGACCGTCTCGGGGATATTGCCTCGGGACACACGACGCGGCAGGTCTGGACCAAAGGCGAGCCTCACCGACGCGCCGTCGTCGTCCACGTCGTCATCCGTCGTGGTCACGCTGACCGTCTGCTCGAGGCTGCCGCCCGCAGAGAAGGTCACGTTCTCCGGCACAACGCTGTACTCCGCGTCCTCCAGTCCGTCCTGCCCGGCCGCCGACAGCGGGATGTCCACGGTCCGCTCCGGATCGGCGCTGAGCGTCACCGTGACCTCGACGCTCCCGCCCTCGGGCACGCTGTAGGTGGCGCCGGCGAAGCTCACCCTTACACGGGGATCATCATCGTCGGCGATGTTGACCGTGGTCCCGTCGCCGCCGATCACCCCGGGTGGCAGGTTGCCGAACCCGATCGCGACCGATTCGTCATCGTCGTCGTCCCCGTCATGGGCCGCCGTGAACGTGGCTGTCATTTCCGTGTCGCCGTCATTGAACGTTAGGACGGTTGGGGCGATCGAGTAGTCCGCGTCGCGGGCGCCGTCCTTGTTGGTCGGGATCAGCGGGATGTCGACGGTGCGATCGGGGTCGGCGCTCAGCGTCACCGTCAACTCGACCTGGTTCTCGAAGACATCGGGGGTCGTGCTGTCGTCGCTCTCGGCGACGTTGTAGGAGGACTTCTCGAAGCGGACCGTGACCGCATCGGGGAAATCGTCGTCCGTGATCTTGATCGATGTCTCGCTGGGCGATCCCGCTGTCACCCCGGTAGGCAGCATGCCGAAGGCGAGGTCGATGTACTCGTCGTCGTCGTTGACGGTGTCGTTGACGGCCGTGACCCTGAATGTCTGCTCCGTAACGCCACTGTTGAAGACCACGCTGGCGGGCACGCCCGTATAGTCGGCGGTGGTCGCGCCGCCCTCGTGCCTCCTGTCGAAAGGAATCGTCACCATCCGATCGGGCTCTGGGCTGAGTCTGACCGTGACCACCTCGGACCGGCCCTCGGCGATGGTGTAGGTCGACGCCCCGAAGCTGACCGTGAGCGGCGATTTCTCGTCGTCCTCCACCGTGACCTCGACGTCGCCCCCGCTGATCCCCTGATAGTCCGTGTCGGTGGATGTCACGCTGTGTGAGATGGTTGCTGTGTCGTCGTCATAGTCGGCGTCATGTGCGGCCGACACGGTGACCGTCTGGGGGCTGGGCCAGGTGGCCGTGGTGAAGGTAAGCGCGTTGGCGGCGCTATGCGTGACATCGGTGCTGCCTGACTGGCTCATGGCGACCGTCACATCCGCCGTCGGCTGGCTCGCCAGCCCCACCGTGTACGTCATGCTCCCGCCCTCGGGCACGGTCAGCGTGGCCGGCGTGAGCAGGACTCCTGGCGCCACCCCGACGATGCCGATGACGGTCTCCGACCAGGGGCCAGGCTGTGGGACGTTGACGGCCCGGACCTGGACGTCGTAGCGAACGGCATGGGTCAGGCCCGTGAGGTCGTACGACAGGTCGCCGGCGGTCCAGACACCCGTGACGACGGTCCAGTTGGGGTCCGCCTTGTCCGCGTGGCTGGGGATGTATCGCACGTCGTAGGAGTTGGCCGGAACCGTACTGGCGCCGGGAGCAGTCCAGGTGACCCTCAGGGCGTCGCCAACGGTGGTGGCGGATGGGGTTGCAACGGACCCGGGCGCAGGGGTGTGGCCGTACACTTTCAGGCGGAAGTTCTTGAGTGTCCCGTTCCAGTCGGTGAGTAGCTCATCGGTGATCCGCAGCGTCCACTCACCGTCGGGGTTCTCCCCCAGGTGCTTCGCCGAACCGAAACGGATCGCGCCATTGTGCGTATGCTTGAGAGGGCCGAAATCAATGCCGAAAAGGAAAAAGCGCAGCTCTGCGGAGTGCACCAGCACCGACGTGGCGCCCGACGGGGATTCCAGCTCGATCTTGAGGTCCCGGAAACTCAAGTGATCGAGATCGACGGTGATTTCAACGAACTCGATAAAGTCGACATCGGCGTCGGAGAACGTGACCGTCTGCGTAGAGGGCGTGCCGAAGGTAGCAATAGCCACCTCGCCGTCGTCCGACGTCACCTCGCCGGTGCGCATGGGCGCCACGTTGGTCCAGCGGTTCGCCAGAGCGACCGCGGCGCCGGCATCAACGGCGCCGAAGCCGTACTGGTGGTTGAACCAGTAGTAGCCGGTGTCGGAACCGTACCGCGGTGCGCCCCGCTCCCAGCCGCTGTCGGCCACATCGTTCTCGCGCGCCGAAGCGGCCAGGATCAGCTTCACATCGCGCCAGGTCAGGGCTGGGTTGGCGGAGCGCATCAGTGCGACCACGCCGGACACGATGGGCGTCGCCGCCGAGGTGCCGCCAAAGGTGTCCACATAGAGCCCCGGCCAATAGCCACTACCGGCTTCGTCGCCGAAGTCGTCGAAGGCGCCCCCCACGTCCGTCGTCGTGATGTCCGGCGGATCCGCTCCGCTTGACGGGGCGCACACCCACAAGTTGGCGCCCGGCTCGGAGTAGTAGCTCCTCACATCGTTGTGGTCGATCGCGCAGACGGCGGTGACGCCATAGAAGTTCACGTACCCGTCCAGGTTGGAGTTGTCGTCGCTGTGAGGGTTAGACCCATTGCCAGCGGCGAAGACGTAGGAGATCCCCCTGCCCTCATCCCCCTCCCGGAGGCCCGTCTCGATCGCCATCTTCCAGATGCTTGTGGAGGGCTCCGGGACGCCGCTATCGCTCGGCCCCCAGCTGTTGGACGATATCTGGGTCGTGACCCTGTCGCGGATCATCGCGTCAGCCTCGGACTCGAAAGTTCCATCGTCCAGGGAGTTGTGGCTGTAGATCGTCGCTTCCGACGCGACGCCCCGGACGCCGATGTCGTTGTGCTCCGCGGCGATAAGCCCTGCAACCGCCGTTCCATGGGTGTCAAAGAAGGGCAGATGGATGTAGGGACCTTCGTATTCCATAGAGAGGTAGTCGAAGTTGCGAGTTACATCCACGTTATCATTCAAGTCCGGATGCTCGAAATGGAGTCCAGTATCCACGATGGCGATGCTTACGCCCGCGCCCGTGTTCCCCGCTTGCCACACCTCCTCGACATTGATGTCGTGGATCGCTCCGCCCGGAAACTGGCCGGTGTTGTTCAGGTGCCACTGGCAGCCGTAGAACGTATCGATGGCATCGTCCGCAGTGAGCGCCGAACACTGCGTCGCAAAGCTGGTATACGCCTCCTCGGGCCTGAGGAGGAGGAAGTATGCGGCTCGCTGCCCGGCATTTGCCCTCACACGGAGTTTGTATGTCTTTCCGGCCTCGAACAGGCCAAACGCGTGGCCGGCTACATAGCCACGCCCACTATCCTCCCATGCGCTGTGGGGTATCGAATGGAAGTCGAGGGGCGTGTTCTGTTCATCGTAGACTGTTATTTCCAGATCAGCCAGTTCCTGGTAAGGCATCAGGTATGCGGCCGTCACGGCGACGACGGTTGCAGCGGTGTCTTCATCGAAGGAGAAACTGAAGTAGTCGGCATCTGATGCAGGCGAAATGCGGCCCGGCGCCCCGGCGCCCGGAAGTATGGGAGTCGCGGTGCCCAGGGTACGGCCGGGGTTCGGCGCCTCGCCCACCTGCATCACGTACGATCCCCAGTCATTGAAACTGGTGCTCCGAACCTCGATGTAGTACGTTCCGGCCCTGCCGGTGCCGCGCAACATGAAACCCGTGTCATTAATGCGGGAAAACGGACCGAGGAACAACTCATCCTGGAGATAATACTCCCTGGATTCAGCGAGGAGTGTCTCGCTGGCATCGAAGAGTTGCCCGGAGGTAGAGTGTCTGCTGAATACTACGACGTAGAAGTCGGTCCGCTCACTGAACTCGAGCTTGTAGTAGTCACTGTCGAAGCCACCAACCCGCCCAGCGGTCACAAGGCCGGGGTTCGCGGTGGCAGCTGCGCCGAAGTAGTCTGGGATGTCGTCTGGCAGGATCTCCACGTGGATTTCGTACGGCCCCGTGGCGCCATCATGGCCCGCCACCGAGGCGTAGTAGGTTCCGGCGGTAAGGTACTTATGGATGAGGAAGTTCCAGGGGTTGTCGGGCAAGCGGGCATTGTTGTTTGCCCCTGCTGAGGTGAGGTCCTGGTTCAGCACTTCGCCGGCGACATCGACGGGCCCGGTGCTGCGCACCATGACCTCGGCGTCTTCGGCCAGGACGAAGCTGAACACGTCCTTGTCGGTCTCGGAACCAATTCGCGCGGCCGCCACCGCGGGAGTCGCGGCGCTCAGCACCAGCGCGGCGGCCGTGGTGGCCGTGTCGCCGTAGTCGGTGGTCGTACCGGTTACCGGGTCCGACCAGGCGCCAGGGCCAGTGGAGTTCACAGCTTGCACCTGCACGGCGTACGCGGTGTCGCCCCTGAGTCCGGAAACGACGTACGAGAGCGAGCCCGAGTTCGAGGTCCACGCCCTGGGCCGTAGGGTCCAGTCGGTGTCGTCCGTGCCCGTGCCGTCGCCCTCGGTGTAGCGCAGGTGGTAGGCGCTGATCGTCGCCCCACCGTCGTCGGAGGGCGCGCTCCAGATGACGGTCAGCGTGTTCGTCGTGCCCGCCACCGCGTCGATCGTCGGGGCCCCCGGAGCGGTTTGCGCCGCGGCGCGCTCCGTTGCACCCAGGAGAGCGAGCGCGACGCCGAGCACGACTAGCGGGAGCCACCTCACCGGAGCACGACTTCACGCCGCCAGTTGGGGCTGGCGATGACCACGCCTTCCTCGGCGGCCAGCGCGTTGGCGAGCTCGAGCGAAGCAAGGCCGGGAGCGGTGTCGATGAAGAACGCGTTGGGCGTGAAGTCCAGCGCCCTGACGCTGCCTTTGTCGATGCCGTTCGTGGCGACGAAGGTGTTGATCCGACGCTGGTCCCACTGCTCGTCGAGGACGAGCAGTACGCCGCCGGGGAGAGTCATGATGGAGCCGGACGCGGAGCGGAAGACCGGGAGCGTGTCCTGCTCGCCGTGCCGCGCCGTCCGCTGGACAACGTTCTCCATGCGGCCGGCCCTGACGACGATGTCCTCGGAGGTGTTGTCGGCGGGGTCTTGCAGGACGAGATCGGGCTGGAGGTAGACGCGCCTGGTGTGCTCGCCGTCCTGCCAGGTGTAGGGCACGGACCCGCCCGCTGAGAAGGCGGACACCGTTGACTCAACGGTGCGCGGCCCGGCGGCGCCGGCCGGCCCGGGCTCCGGGGTCGGCGTGCGGCGCCAGTCGCGGGGTGCGGTGCCGCTGCCCCGCGTGATAGGGCCCGGTGTCGCAGCCCGCCCACCGGGGTCGGGAGCGGGCACGAGCGTCGGGGTCGCGGGAACCGGGGTCGCGGGAACCGGGGTCGCGGGAACGGGGGTCGCGGGAACCGGGGTCGCGGGAACCGGGGTGGTGGTGGCAGGACCGTCTCGCCCGTGAGGCTCGGGTGTGGGGGTGCTCGCCGGCCTGGTGCTGCCGGCGGTCTCCGGAGCGTCAACGCCGCCGCCGGCAGTCGGGGAAGGTGACGCCATCGCCGTGGCCGTCGGGGTCGTTGCTGCGGGCTGCTGATCCGTGCCGTCGCAGCCCGAGAGGAGCGCGCCGGCGCCGACTACGAGAGCGATGGCTGTGACGGCGCCCGGGAGTGCGACTCGCATCTGCATGTGGCCTCGTCCACCTAGCAAGTGAGGGACGCGAGATGCATGTAAATCACACGGTACAGGGTCAATATGAGTACTCGATCAGGATCTAACGGTTCATTGGTGAGGTCTTGTGAGGCACCATCTATTTCCGGCGAGAACCTCGAAGAACGCGTCGGTCATGTCCCGCAAGGTGGTGTCAGAGCTGACAGCTAGCGGGGGCACTTCCTCGCCTGACGCCAGCTCGCGGGCGGGCGGGGGCAGCAGCGCCACCCGACCGCCCACCCATCGTGCTACTCGGCGAGCACCGCACGGACCAGCCGGCTGACCGCAGCGCGGTTGGGGAAGATACCGGCCACGCTCGTGCGCCGCCGGATCTCTGTGTTGCCGCGCTCCAGCGGGTTGTTCGACCAGACCTGTCGCCAGTGCGCCGGCGAAAAGGCCGTGAACGCCAGGAGCTCCGCCGCGGCGTCAGCAGGTTCCTCATGAAGTGCGCGCGGCAGCCCACCCCGCGGCTGCGGGGATACCCCGCAGCGCTGCCAGAAGGCGCCGCCGCAGACACGTCCAGGAGCGAGTTCAGATGGCAATCGCCGCGACGCCGCAGACGGCGCTCAGCGTGGTCGAGGGCGACACCGACTTCATCGGCCCGCAGGTCCCCCAGACGCTCGACCACGTCGAGCTCACGACCGACTTCCCCCGCGTCACGCTCACAACCTTGGTGGCGCCGAGCCCGGATTGGTTCGTGGGCGTCTCCGCGAACGGTCAATGCGACCTGCCGGGCAACGGCGACCCGACTAACGCTGTTCCGCTAGTGGGTCCGCTAGTTGGCAGCTCCACGGGTCACGGTCAGCGTGTAGGCCCTGGTCGTTACACCGTCGGCGGCAGTCACCGTGATTGTCACCACGTTGGCGCCGACGCTCAGATCGACGGTGTCGTCGATCACCGTTGCATCGGTGTCGGCGTTGATCGCGTAGCTTGCGAACAGGTTGGTGACCTCCGGTGTGATAGTGATGGCGGTGGTCGCGTTGTCTACGCTGAGTTCGTACGCGCTGACGTCTCGATCAAACTCGGGCAGCAGCGCGCCGTTATCAACCGTCAGGTCGACCAACAGTGGGCTGTCGTGCCAGGGCGACTCGAACGGCGGCAACATGCTCGCCAGGTACTCGTTGTCCCACCCCCAGCAGGCGATGCTGTGGTCGGTGCGCAGACCACAGGCGAACGAATGCCGATCCATCGCGACCATCGTGTAACTATGGGTATCGAGGTCGGGGGCAACGACGAGATTCGCAGCATTCCTGGCAAAGTCGTCAAATGTGATGCCCCAGAACACGTCGCGGCTTGTGTCGTCATTCCAACCAGCCCAGCACCGAGCCTCTCCAGAGACCATGACACCACAGATTATTGCTCCGTATCCTGGGTCGACCATCTGGAATGCGCCCTCAGGTTCGTTTTCATGGAGCACATACCGACGACCGTTGCTTATCCATTCCCAGCAGTGCAATGTGCTGTCGTCTTTGCGGATGCCGCAGGTGGTAAATCCCCCCACCCCGAGGTACTTGAACTCCACATCGGGGTACGGGATCCGCAGGCCTCTGCCACGTTCCCAGCACTTGATATGCCCGTTCAGATCAAGTGCGCATGTAAACTCTCCCGCCGTTCCGACGGCTTGATACGGACCGGCGGCCAAGGAACTCGGGAGCCTACCAGATTTCAAGTCGACGACGGATCCGTCCGACAGGAGTTTGACTCCGGTTCCGAATGTATAGAGATGGATCAATGGCCCGGTCCCGGACTGCTGCGTCAACGTTCCCTGACCGCCGAGTAACGGGGTGTTGATGTGATCGTGAAAGTCACCCCAGCAATGCGTCTCGCCGTCCGGCCTCAGCGTGCAGGCCCGAGCGATGGCGGCGGTCAACTCCTGGACCACGCCACCTTGTGGTTGGTTTCTTACTATCGTGTAGCCGTAGGGGGTGTGGTTCGTGTGGTCCGCATGTTTCGGAACCTCATAGTTCCAGCAGGCGGATGTGCCGTCAAGGCGGATGGCGCAGGCGAAGGTCCAGCCGACTTCGATGAACTTGAACCCGCCTGGCGCCGGTCCCGTGGCGCGGGTGACGGTGATCGTGTAGGTCGTTGAAGAGGAGTCGTCTTCCGAAGTCACCGTAATCGCGACGGCTATCCGCGCATCGGCGCCGTCGTCTGGAGACGATGGCAGCTCATACCAGAAGCCACCCTGACTGCTGTGCGCCGGCGCCGGAGACGCGCTGATCGTTGCTCGAGAGCTGCTGGGGAGGGCATCCACCATGAATGTTGACGTACCAGCCGGCAGGGTCACTTCGTAGGTGATGGTGTTTGCACCAAAGCCCGGGACCAACGCGCGTTGCACGCTGAGGCTCTGCAGACTGGAGTCGGACGGGTGCTCATACTTGATCAGCGCCAGATTCGAGCCGGCGCTGACGACGCTGACACGCAGCGCTACGACCTGGTACTCGAAGCGGTCACCCGTGACGGTTGTCGTCTGGTCGAGATAAGCCGCGTCTGCGTTGCCGGTGTCAGCGGTGAGTAGCGTCAACTCAGTCTCGCCGGCGTCCAGGCTGCGACGCCAGATGGCATAGCCGGTGATTGCGCTTGCATTCTTGACCGGCGAGATCCATTCCAGTTGGACGCCATCCACGGAACTGCTTGCGACCAGACCCGTCGGCGCAGCTTCGGCATCAAGGGGAACCGTCACCGTGTAAGTCAGCGGCGCTACCCGGCCGTCTGAATCAGCAATCCGCACGCTGATGAGCGTGTCACGGTCAATCGGTATCTCCACCTGATGCCCGGCGGTATTGAGGTCGGCGTCGGCCGGCAGAATCGTGATATCGGCGGCGGTTGCCGGAGCCTGCGGAGCCGCCGTGACGGTAGTCATGGTCGCATTGTTGGCAGGACGAGCAACGTCATAGCTCAAGAGATAGCTGTCAAACGCGGGTAGGCTCACGTCGTCAAGTTGTAGGTCGCGAAGCAGCCGCGAGGAAGGTCGCAAGACGTGATCGCCGGTCACGTTCAATGTATAGAACCGACCGTTATGCGCGGAGAACCAGCCTGTCTGGTCGAATCTAATGATATAAGTACCTGCATCCAGTGTATATGAGACATTCTGCTCAACCGGGTTGATTTCGTCTGCATACTTATAGCTTCGTGGTCCTGTGACGCCCCCAGTATCCAAGACTTGGAGAAATCTTTCCCTGGCGGTTATGAGCTCGATATTGATCTCGCTGCGCTTCAGGACGACCATCCGGTACATCCTGGAAATGTTCAGCCCGGATCCATAACACGTTTGTGCTCCGATAGTCACAAAGTACCATGTATCAATGATCGGTTCGTCTTCGAGTTCGCGCAAGCTGCAGTGCTCCGATAATTCCACGGTGACCAGCGCGGGACCGGGCGTCCGCCGAGTGACGGTCAGCGTATAAGTCCGAGTCGCCGAGAGATCCTCGGAGGTCACGGTAACAGTCACGGTGGTCAGAGCTGGCTCGCCGCCGGGTTGGACGGGGACCAGCGGGATTTGGTAGCCCGGTTTTTGTGGATCGGCGTCGGCGGGCGAAACGCTGATGCTCGCATTGCTGTTGCTGCTGGTGATGTCCACGTTAAGCGTGTCACGATGGTCCGGTACGGTCAGGCGGTATTCGTAGGTCTCGGGGTCGAATCTGGGTATCAAGCGACGGTGCTGGACGTTAAGCTCGTACAGCGAGGCGTCAGTTTGCTCCAGTGCGGGGCGAGTAACAGTGATGCTATAGGTTGAGGGGTCTGCACCAGGCGAGCGGACAATAATATCGTACGTAGTAGCAATCTCGGATCCCGGCGGGCCGATTCTGTAGCTCTTGTCCATCCATATCGCTGAACCGTCCGGCTCCTCTATTATGTTCGTATCGAAGAACCAGCGTGTGGGGCTGATCGCGACGTGAGTGATTTCAGCTGGGGCGGCGACTTGATAGGAGAAGATGCCAGACTGAAAGTCCGGTCTCAATTCGAGACGGTAGTTCTTGGTCGTCCTGAGGTTCCCCGTGTGCCCGGTAACGGCTAACGCGAACAGGCTGGTTCGCGTTATGCTTGCGACGGGCTCGACCAGTGATTGCAGTGAGGTCGGCGTCGCCGGCAGTTCGCGCAGGACGGTCAGCAGATAGCTGTTGAGCTGACCGGCGGCGTTGCTCACGATCACCGCGATCACGGTCTCAGTTCCGGCCGCGCCGAGGCTGACCTGGTGACCCGTCTGCAGCGGATCGGCGTCGGCGGGGATGACCGTCAGCGTCCCGTCGCTCGCGCTCGGCGTGGCGCTGAGGGTTACCTGCTCGATGTCGGTGGCGACGCTCGCCTGGTACTGGAACACGTCGCTGGCGAACGCGGGAGTGAGGTTGGCGCCGCTCAGGCTGAGCGCGCTGAGCGTGGGAGCGTCGTCGTCGCGGGCGCCGCTGGAGGCCGGCTTCTTGGGCGCCGAGCGCGGCCCGGAGCGCAGGCCGGGCGTCGCGGGCGGGCTGTTGGGCTCGCCGCGCAGATGGGTGACGTAGGCGCGCTGGCTGCGGCCGTCGCCGGAGGTGACGCGCACGAGCAGCAGCGTGTCGCCCCATTCGGAGAGCAGCGTCTGGTGGCCGGGCGCATTCGGGTCGTGGTCCGCTTCGTTGACGACGAGTTCGTCGCCCCGCACGCTGAAGATGTCGACCCCGGCCTCCGACTCGGCGCGGCTGACGATGACCGTGGTCTCTTCCAGAGCCTCCGGCGCGTCCAGTTCGAAGCGCGATTCGTGCTCGCTGAACTCCAGCGCCGGCAGTCCGCTGAAGCGCAGTGCGTTGAGTCCCGAGGAGGGCGCTTCCGGCGCTGCGGCGCTGCGGCGGAGGACCACCCAGTAGACGCGCGCCGTTTCGCCCGCTGCCGACTCAAGCTCGAGTTCAATCGTGGTCTCGCCCGCGGCCGCCAGCGCGATCTGATGGCCGGCCTGTTGCGGGTCGGCGTCGGCCGGTCTGATCGTGAGCTGGGCGCTGGGGCGGTCGGCCGCGGCCACGACTGTGACCTGCTCGAGACCGGTCTCGGCCGTGGCCGTGAACAGCTCGGTGGCCGGGTCGAAGGCGGGACTGAGCGTCGCGCCGACAATGCGCAGGGCCGCCAGTTGGGGCGGTCCCGCGATCGTCGCCGTCAGCCGGCCGCGCAGCTTGCGGCCGTCGGCTGAGCAGACCGCGCCGGCATCGGCGCAGTCCACCGGCGACGGCAAGCTGACGGTCAGCGGCGCGTCGCCGTCCGGCTGCAGGGTGATCAGCCAGTCGCTGTCCCGGCGGCCCTGTGTGACCGCCAGCACCGAGCCGCCGCTGACCTGCAAGGCATGGTCGCGCAGCAGCGCCGCGCTCAGCGGCAGCTCCGACTCGTCGAAGATCAGCCGCAGGCTGAACGCGTCGCGGCCGTTGTGCGCCGCCGGCGCTTCGGTGAGGTAAGCCGAGGGCGGCGCCAGTTCGCGCTCGCTCGCCGTCGTGCTCGGATCGAGGACAATGCTGACCGTGAGTTCGTCGCCCGCGGCCCAGCCGATCGCGTCATCCGGCCACCAGTAGCGGCCCGCCCAGACAAACACCGGCTCCAGACTCGCGCCGGACTCGTAGCGGCGCGCGCCCAACTCGAGCACGAAGTCGTGCGGCAGCGGCCGGCCCAGCACCAGGTTCAGGCCGCCGCCGTGTTCGAGCAGCCCCAGCACGGTGTATTCCTTCTTGTCGAACCAGAAGCTGTCGGGCGACAGCGCGCCCTGCCTGGTCCAGACCGCATAGCCGGGCACCGGCGGCGCGGCCGCGGCGAACACGCCGACCGTCAACTGGCCGGTCCAGACCGTCACTGCCTCCTCGGGCAGCGCCTCAATCGCCTTCTTGAGCGCCTCTTCGATCGCCTCTTCGATCGCCTCCTCGGGTGCGGCCGGGGTGTCGGCCCGGACGAAGTTGCTGCGCGGGCTCAGGCCGGCGGCGTTGCGCGCCTTGACCCGGTAGTTGTAGCGCGTTTCGGGCTGCACCTGACGGTCGATGTAGGCGGCGGCGGCGCTGCCGGTGTCCTCGACCAGCACCTCAAACACACCCACCGGGCTCAGATCACGGTCGCGGCGCAGGATCTGATAGCCGCTGATCGTCGCGTCGCCCGGGTCGTCCCAGCTCAGACTGACCGCATCGTGGCGGACCTCCGCGCGCAGGCCCTGCGGCCGCTCTGGCGGCTCGAGGCCGGGCGACTGCGCCAGCGCAACCGGGGCCAGGACCGCCGTCAGGACGGCCGCCCACACTCCCGCCAGCAACCAGCCGAAGCGACTCCCGGACCGCCAGTGGTTCGCTGCTCGCATGCGCGCCTCCCGCAGACAGGAACCACACGGTACACGGCCAATATGAGCGCGCGATCAGGATCGGGCGGTTCAGGGGTGAGTTCTTGTGAGACGCTCATCCGTGCACCGAGTTACCGGTTTCCCAATCCACACCAAAGTCGCGACCGCTGTCGCCATCGGGCGGTGACCTCGACGGCCACCGGCTTGGGCGCGCTCCACTCGGCGTCGACCAGCAGCTCTTCAGCCTCGGCCACGACCTGCTGCGCCCGGGCGCAGACGTCCTCCACGGGCTGGCCCTGGCCGATGCGCCACGAGCGCCGTGAAGCCTGCCGAAGGGTCTACTGGGGAGTAGTTCGTCTTGAACCAATAGACGTGGGCAGCGAAGAGCGATCAGTTGCCCCGGGGAGGCCCCTCGCTCTTGACGACCAGCGGCATGACGGCGGGCAGGCCGTCGGCGAACAGCTCGCGGAAGGCGGCGTTCACCAAGTCCGGGGCGCCGAGGATGTAGGACACGTACTCGCCCTCGTGGAGCGCGTAGAGGGCTGTGACGCGCAGGCTCTCCGCGCAGGCCGCGAGTGCGTCGACGCTCCCGCCCTCGTAGAGCACGAGGCTGAAGCCCTCGGTGATCGCGCCACGCAGGCACAGCGGCCACGGTTCGCCGTCGCCGGGGCTCAAGACAACCAGTTGATTGGGCCGATCCCCGCCCTGAGCGGCCTCACCTCCCTGACACACCTGGAGATGGCCCGCAACAAGTTGACTGGGATCCCGGCCCTGAGCGGCCTCACCTCCCTGCAACGCATCGACCTGCAAGACAACGAGTTGACTGGGATGATCCCGGCCCTGGGCGCCCTCACCTCCCTGACGCAGATCTACCTGCAAGACAACCAGTTGAATGGGATGATCCCGGACCTGAGCGGCCTCACCTCCCTGACGCACCTGGACCTGGCCCGAAACCAGTTGACTGGGATCACGGCCCTGGGCGGCCTCACCTCCCTGCAACAGATCTACCTGCAAGACAACGAGTTGACTGGGCCGATCCCGGACCTGAGCGGCCTCACCTCGCTGCAACAGATCTACCTGCAAGACAACCAGTTGATTGGGCCGATCCCCGCCCTGAGCGGCCTCACCTCCCTGACACACCTGGAGATGGCCCGCAACAAGTTGACTGGGATCCCGGATGTCAATCGCCAGGGTCTATAGACCACCCGTCGCCACAGTCATTAGACCACCCGGGCAGCCGGTAGGGCGGCTTGGTATCAGTGAGCAGTACGTCTCGTCAATCAGCTCCTTCCTGGGCGTCGAGCAGGGCGCGGTGCGGCGAGAGCCGCTGGCGGTAGCTCTCGCCCTCGATCACGATCTGGTAGCTGGCGTTGGCGAGCCGGTCGAGTGCGCTGTTGCCGAGGATCGGGTCGTCGAAGAGGCCGAGCCACTCCTCGACGGCGCGGTTCGAGGTGATGACGAAGCTGGAGCTGCGGTGGCGCCCGATAATCAGCTCGTAGAGGTCGATCGACTGCTGTGCGCTGAGCCGGTGCAGCCCGAGGTCGTCGAGGATCAGCAGGTCGGGGGCGAGGAAGCTGCGGAAGGCCTTCTCGGTGGAGTGGTCGACCCTTGCCTGCGCCAGCTCGCGGAAGTACTGGTCGGCGGTCACGAAGCGGACGCTGTGCCCGGAGCGCACGGCGGCGTAGCCGAGCGCCTGGGCGAGGAAGCTCTTGCCGACGCCGACGGGGCCGACGAGCAGGACGTGCTCGCGGCGGTCGAGGAAGCGCAGCGAGCAGGCGGCGTCGAGGAGGCGCCGGTCGAGGCGGACCTGTGCCGACCAGTCGAAGTCCTCGAGCCTGCAGAGCTGCTCGAAGCCGGCCTGGCGGAGGCGCAGTTCCAGCCGCCCGTGGTCGCGGCGGCTCACCTCGTCGGCGAGGACGATCTGCAGGAAGTCGGCGTAGTCGAGCCCGTCGCGGCGGGCGAGGGCGATGCGCTCGGGCAGCGTGTCGAGCATCGGGCCGAGCTTGAGGCGCTTGAGCAGCGGGCGCAGCTCGGCGGTCGTGGCGGTCATCGTGAGGCTCCTGTCGTGGTCTGCGTGCTGGTCAGTGCGAAGACGGCGCCGGGGCGGGCGAAGCGGCCCGGCGGCGGTGGCAGCGGCTGCGACGGCGCCGTGGTCTCCTGCTCGAGGGCCTCGACGAGGATGCGCTCGACGCGGCGCACGTCGACGAGGTCGACCTCGAGCGCGCGGCGGCAGGCGGCGTCGAGGCGGGCGGGGGAGTAGCGCTCGGCCAGGCGCAGCAGCTTGTGGCCCTGCCGCAGCTTCGCCCAGGGCAGCGGCCCCTCGAAGAGCCGCTCGGCGAAGGCGCCGGTGGCCTCGCCGAGTTCGGCCGCGCGCCGCTGCAGCTGCTCGGGCGCGCGCAGCGTGTAGGGGCTGAGCTCGGCCGGGTAGTCGTTGCGGTCGGTGGCGCGTCCGCCGCGGGGCTGGCGCGGGTGGACCTTGATCAGCGCGCCGCGGTGGTAGATGCGCACCAGCTTCGCGCCGAGCTGCAGCTCGACCTGCTGCCCCGGCGGGCAGAGCGCCGACGGCACCGAGTACAGCGCGTACTGGCAGGCGACGTGGTGGTCGGCATGGACCTTCGCCGTCCGCCAGTCGGGGACCTCGTAGGGCTCCCCGTCCCAGGGGGCGAGCAGCGGGCGCTCCTCCTCCTCGAAGACCTCGAGCGGGCGTTTGCGGGTCGTCCCGTGGATGCGTTGCCCCGCCACCTCGAGCGACCAGCGCCGGGCGGCGTCGCGCAGCTCGGCGAGGTCCCGGAACTGGGCGCCCTTGAAGAGGCGCTCGCGCACGTACGGGACGCTGCGCTCGACCCGAGGCTTGTCGCGGGGCCGGCGCACGCGTGCGGGGTCGCTGATGAAGCCGCGCTGGCGGGCGTACTCCAGGAAGCCCCGCGTGAAGCGCGGGTGCAGCGCGTCGGCCCCGGCCACGGCGGCCGGGAAGTTGTCGATCACGAGGTAGCGCGGCACGCCCTCGAAGAACGCCCAGGTCGCCTCCAGACCCTCGACTACCGCGTCCAGCCGCTGGCTCGTGGTCGGCCAGACGAAGCAGTGCCGCGAGTAGCGCCAGACCACGATCAGCGCCCACACCGTGCGGCGCCGCCCGCTCTCGGGGTCCGGGATGAGGCCGAGCCGGCCGAAGTCCAGCTCGGCGACCTCGCCCGGCGGCCCGTCCTCCATGCGCACGGTCACAGGCTGCCGGCGACCCCAGCCGCGGCGGGCGATGAAGCGCCGCAGCGTGCTGTAGGAGACCTCGCAGCCGCGCTCGGCGAGCAGTTCATGGATCCGCGTGACCTGCAGGCGCTCGGCCTGCAGCCAGCGCTCGATCTGCTCCGCCCAGGGCGAGAGCAGCTCCTCGCTCGGGACCGCCGCGCGGCGCGGGCCGGTGCGGCTCAGCGTCGCCAGCTGGGCGAGCTGCTGCTCACTCGGCTCGGGACCGCCGGGCCTGAGCCCGGCCGCCTCGGCCGCCGCGATGTAGCGCCGCACCGTCACGCGCGACAGCCCCGTGCCGCTGGCGATCCGGCGCTGGCTGAGTCCCGCCTGCCAGCGGCGGATGATTTCCCTGCTCTCCACTCGATGCACCTCCCGGTAGGCCATCGCTGCTCCCTCCCCTGGGGATGCAGCCGATGGTGGCCCTACCGGCGACCGGGCTGGTCGCGATGCCCTGGCGGGGGTGGATCAATGATCCTGGCGAAGTGGATCAATGACCCTGGCGATCTCGCCGTTTTCCGGTCTATAGATCCTGGTGATTCACATCCCGGCCCTGAGCGGCCTCACCTCCCTGCAACGCATCTACCTGCAAGACAACGAGTTGACTGGGATGATCCCGGACCTGAGCGGCCTCACCTCCCTGACGCAGATCTACCTGCAAGACTGGAACCAGTTGACTGGGCCGATCCCCGCCCTGAGCGGCCTCACCGCCCTGACGCACCTGGACCTGGCCCGAAACCAGTTGACGGGGCCTGTCCCGGCCTGGCTGAACGGCCTCACCGCCCTGCAACAGATCTACCTGCAAGACAACGACTTGGACGGGTCGATCCCGGACCTGCGCCGCCTCACCGGCCTGACGCACCTGGACTTGAGCCAAAACCGGTTGACGGGGCCGGTCCCGGCCTGGCTGAACGGCCTCACCGCCCTGCAACAGATCTACCTGCAAGACAACGACTTGGACGGGTCGATCCCGAACCTGCGCCGCCTCACCGGCCTGACGCACCTGGATCTGGCCCGCAACCGGTTGACGGGGCCTGTCCCGGCCTGGCTGAACGGCGTCACCTCCCTGCAACAGATCTACCTGCAAGACAACGACTTGACCGGGCCGATCCCGGACCTGGGCGGCCTCACCGGCCTGACGCACCTGTTCCTTAACGACAACCGCTTGAGCGGGCCGGTTCCGGCCTCGCTCGCCAACCTCACGAAACTCGTCGACTTCAACCTGCGCGCTAACGACTTCAGCGGGCCGCTGCCGGACTTCAGCGGCTTCACGAACCTGCGGCTCCTGGAGCTCCAGGGGAACGACTTTACCGGGCCGATCCCGAACCTGAGCCGCCTCACGAGCCTGCAGAGACTGTGGCTCCAGGACAACGACTTGAACGGGTCGATCCCGAACCTGGACAGTCTCACCAGCCTGACGAGCCTGTCCCTGTGGGGCAACGAGTTGAGCGGGTCCATCCCGGACCTGGCCAGCCTCACAAACCTCACGAGCCTGCACCTGAGCAACAACGGGTTGACGGGCAGCATTCCGTCCTCGCTGAGTAGCCTCACGAAGTTGCAGGAATTGGGAATGTGGGGCAACCAGCTCAGCGAGCCCCTCCCGGACCTGAGCGGCCTTACCGAACTGACGTACCTGGTCCTCAGCAGAAACCGGTTGACGGGCGAGATTGCCTGGCTGGGCGACCTCACCAAACTGACTACCGTGTACCTGTGGGGCAACCAGCTGAGCGGGCCGATCCCGGACCTGAGCGGCCTCACCGAACTGATCTACCTGTCCCTGAGTCAAAACAAGTTGACGGGGGAGGTCCCCGACGTCAGCGGCCTCACGAAGTTGCAGGATTTGTACCTGTGGGGCAACCAGCTGAGCGGGCCGATCCCGGACCTGAGCAGCCTCCCCGCCCTGAAGAACCTATCCCTGAGCGACAACCTGTTGATGGGGGAGATCCCACCCTCGCTGGGCGACCTCACCACGCTGAGCACATTGTACCTGGAGTCCAACCAGCTGAGCGGGACGATCCCGGACCTGAGCGGGATCCTTCCGCTGTTTGAACTGTCGCTCGCGCACAATGACTTGACGGGGTCGGTCCCGGTCTGGCTGAACGGCAACACCACCCTGCAGGGACTGTGGCTGAACCATAACGAGCTCACGGGGCCGATTCCCAACCTGGGCGCCCTCCGGGGGCTCTATCAGCTGGAACTACAGGACAACCAGTTGAGCGGGCCGATCCCGGCCTCGCTGGGAACTCTCCGCGCGCTCCAAATCCTGAGGCTCAACGACAACCAGTTGATGGAACAGATCCCCAACCTGGGCGGCCTCGCGTCCTTGTTTCATCTGGACCTGAGCAGCAACCAGTTGAGCGGGTCGATCCCGGCCTCGCTGGCGCAGATCACCCGTATGCAACTGCTGCTCCTGGAGGATAACCAATTGACGGGCGAGATCCCGGCCGAGCTGGGCGGCTTCACCGCGCTGAGGGGAGCACGCTTTGCGAGCAATGCCTTGACCGGCTGCGTGCCGCACGGCCTGCGGCCCCTCCTCGCCGCCGAAGCGATCGAAGAGCTAGACGGCATTCCCGCCCAGGACTTCATCGAGGTCGATGCGAACAGCGACGGCGACACCGATGACGAGGGTGATGTCCCCGGCGTGAACCTGCCCTTCTGCATGCTGAGCGCGCTCACGCTGAGCGATGCGACCCTCGATCCCGCCTTCGCACCCGGCACTGCGGCCTACACCGCCATCAGCACGGTCGCCTCCACGATGGTCACCGCGACGCTGAACGACCTCGACGACCAAGTGTCGATCAAGAAGGGCGCCACGCCCTACACCAGCGTGGACGCGATACCGCTCGAAATCGGGTCGAACCTGATCACGATCGAGGTGACGCCGTCTGACGCAGGGCTGCTCGAGCAGACCTACACCGTGGAGGTGCTCCACGGGTCGGTGCAGTCGGACAGGGTCGCCCTGATAGCGCTGTACAACAGCACGGGCGGCGACAACTGGACAACGCGCACCAACTGGGGGACCGCTGAGCCCATCAGCTCGTGGTTCGGCGTCACCGCGGACAGCAACGACCACGTGACAAAGCTGGAACTTATCAGAAACAACCTGGTCGGCACTCTGCCGGACGAATTGGGCAGCCTCACCAACTTGCGGGAATTGCGCCTGTCGAACAACCAGTTGAATGGGGCGATCCCGGACCTGAGCGGCCTCGCCAGCCTGACACGCCTGGAACTGTCGTACAACGAGCTAAGTGGGACGATCTCGGTCCTGGGCAACCTCACCAGCCTGCAGTACATGAACCTGCGGAACAACGAGTTGAGCGGGACGATCCCGGACCTGAGCGGCCTCACCGGCCTGCGGGAATTGACTCTGATCGAAAACAAGTTGACGGGGACGATCCCCAACTTGAGCGGCCTCACCAACCTGACAAGACTGGAACTGGAGGACAACTTGTTGTCGGGGGGGATCCCCGACCTGAGCGACCTCACCAACCTGAAGTCCCTGTACCTGAGCCGAAACAAGTTGACGGAGGAGATCCCAGCGTCGCTGAACAGCCTCACCAAATTGGAGACATTGTACCTGCCGGGCAACCAGTTGAGTGGGACGATCCCGGACCTGAGCAGCCTGACCGCCATGAAGTACCTGGACCTGAAGGAGAACCTACTGAGGGGAGAGATCCCAGCATCGCTGAGCAGCCTCACTAACTTGCAGGAATTGTTCCTCTGGGGCAACCAGTTGAGTGGTCCGATCCCGAACCTGGACAACTTCTTCAACATGCAGTACATGGACCTGAGCCAAAACATGTTGGAGGGGGAGATCCCATCGCTGAGCAACCTCAACCGCCTGAAGGGGTTGTACCTACATCAGAACCAGTTGACGGGCGAGATCCCACCGTCGCTGAGCTACCTCACTAACTTGCAGGAATTGTTCCTGTGGGGCAACGGGTTGAGTGGTCCGATCCCGAACCTGAGCCGCCTCACAAACCTGCAGTACCTGTTCCTGCAGGACAACCAGTTGTCGGGGATGATCCCGGACTTGAGGGGCCTCACCGAGTTGCGCCGCGTGTTCCTGGATCAGAACCAGTTGGAGGGGGAGATCCCCGACTTGGGCAACCTCACCAAGCTGCAGGACCTGTACCTGCGTGG
Source organism: Dehalococcoidia bacterium (assembly GCA_965261685.1). Lineage (GTDB taxonomy): Bacteria > Chloroflexota > Dehalococcoidia > UBA2979 > UBA2979 > VXMT01. Next base: position 688,109 of record CBDHDI010000026.1, on the reverse strand, counting down.
TAACTTGTTGGAGGGGGAGATCCCCTACCTGGGGGGCCTCATAAACCTGCAGCGACTGGACCTGCAGGACAACCAGTTGAGCGGGGAGATCCCGGCCGAGCTGGGAACGCTCGATCGGCTGCGAGTCCTGGACCTGCAGGACAACCAGTTGACCGGACAGATCCCCGACCTGGCCAGCCTACCGACCCTGTTTTATCTGAACCTGAGCGGGAACCAGTTGAGCGGGGAGATACCCCCCTCGCTGGCGCAGATCGCCAACCTGCAACAGGTGTACCTGCAGGACAACGACTTGACGGGCGAGATCCCGGCCGAGCTGGGGACCCTGACCCAGCTGAAGATCACGCGCTTCGCGAACAATGCCTTGACCGGCTGCGTGCCGCACGGCTTGCGGTTCCTCCTGGACATCGACGAACTCGTGCTCGGCGTTCCCCCCCAGGACTTCATCGCGTTCGACGCGAACCGCGACGGCGACACCGGTGACGAAGGTGATGTCCCCAGCCTGAACCTGCCCTTCTGCATGCTGAGCGCGCTCACGCTGAGCGATGTGACCCTCGATCCCGTCTTCGCACCCGGCACTGCGGCCTACACCGCCACCAGCACGGTCGCCTCCACGATGGTCACCGCGACGCTGAACGACCCCAGCGACCGAGTGTCGATCAAGAAGGGCGCGACGTCCTACAACAACGATGTCGTGCCGTTCGAAGCCGGGTCAAACCTGATCACCATCGAGGTGACGCCGTCTGACGCACGGCTGCTCAAGCAGACCTACACCGTAGAGGTGTTCCACCCAGAGTCGGCGCAGACGGACAAGCAGGCGCTGATCGCGCTGTACAACAGCACGGGCGGATCAGCTTGGACGAACAACCTGAACTGGAATAGCGCGCTGGACCTCGGCAGGTGGTACGGCGTCAGGGTCGACGGCGACGGCCGCGTCGTCTGGCTCGCACTCCCGGGGAACAACCTGCGCGGAACCGTGCCGGCCCAGCTCGCCACGCTCACCGAATTGAGGTATCTGGACCTCAGCGGCAACCAGTTGCGCGGCGCGATTCCTCCCGAGTTGGGTGACCTCAGCCCGCAGGGGTTGGTGTCCCTGGATCTCAGCGCTAACCAGCTCAACGGGACGATTCCGGCTGAGTTGGGCGACCTCAGCTCCCTGAACGTCCTGTCCCTGAACGACAACCAGCTCAGCGGGGAGATTCCGGCTGAGCTGGGCGACCTCGGTTCCCTGACGGAGCTGTCCCTGCGGAACAACAGGCTCAGCGGGGCGATTCCACTGGAACTGGGCAGCTCGACGTTCCTGTTGAAGCTGGATCTCGGTGGCAACCAGCTCACCGGGGAGATTCCGCCTGAGCTGGGCGACCTCAGTTCCCTGACGCAGCTGTCCCTGCGGGACAACAGGCTGAGCGGGACGATTCCGGCCCCACTGGGTAACCTCTTCCGATTGGACTTCGCCCGCTTCGCGAACAACGCGTTCACGGGATGCGTGCCCGACGGGCTGCGCTACCTCGTGACCGCTCTGGAGTTCGAGCCGGGCATCCCGGCCCACGACTTCGCGTGGGACGAGAACCGCGACGGCGATACCGCGGACCCCGATGACATCGCCGGCCTGGCGCTGCCGTTCTGCGGGCTCCGCGAGCTGACGCTCGGCACGTTGACACTCGGCGGGTTGACACTCGATCCGGCCTTCGCCAGCGGCACCGAGGCCTACACCGCCTCCGCCGCCCACGCCGTGACATCCACGACGGTGACGGCGAGCCTGCACCCGAACGTACCCAGCCTGATGGCAGACGAAGTGTCGATCACGAAGGGCGCGGACATCTACCCGAACGGCGCATCGGTGCCCCTCGACGTCGGGCCGAACCTGATCGCCATCGTGGTCACCGCCACGGACGGCACCACCACACCTCACACCTACCGCGTAACGGTGACGCGCGCGCACAACACGCCGCCCGTCTTCGAGGAGGGCAGGGCGGCGACGCGCGGTGTGGACGAGAACACCGTCGCCGGCCAGGACATCGGCGACGCGCTCGCGGCCAGCGATGCCGACAGCGCCGACACGCTCACCTATTCCCTGGACACGACCAGCGACGCCTTCTTCGACATTGACTCCACGGGCCAACTGCGGACGGAGGCCGAGCTGGACCACGAGACACGGAAGAGCTACCCGGTCAGCGTGTCCGTCAGCGACGGCAAGGACGCCAACGACGACGCTGACCCGAGCGCGGATAGCACGATCACGGTGACGATCCTCGTCAGCGACGTGAACGAGTCCGCGTCGTTCGGATCGGTAGATCCCACTCGCACGATCGAGGAGAACACGCCCGCGGGCGAGCCCCTTGGCGCACCGTTCCAGGCCACGGACGGTGACGGTGACACGCTGACCTACTCCCTGGGCGCGAACAACGCGGAGGACTTCGAGATCGACGCGGCCTCCGGCCAGCTGCGGACCAGGGCCGCCCTGGACTACGAAACGAAGTCCACGTACTCGCTGGGTGTCATCGCCACGTCGGGCGCCCTCAACAACGCCATCCCGGTCACCGTCACCGTCGAGAACGTGGAGGAGCCGGGCGCGGTCACCCTGTCGCCGGTGCAGCCCCGGATTAGCGACACGCTGAGCGCTACCCTGACCGATCCCGACATGGTCTCTGTCTCTGACCCCGTCACGTGGGCGTGGGAGCGTTCCACGAGCCGGACCTCGGGCTGGACCCCCGTTAGCGGCGCCACCTTGGCGAGCTACACGACGGTCGACGCGGACGCGGACTACTACCTGCGCGCCACCGCCTCCTACGACGACGGAGCAGGCGCCGGCAAGAGCGCCTCGGCGGTCTCGGCCAACCCGGTGCGGGCGCTCGCGCCCGGCAACAACGATCCCTCGTTCCCGTCGGCTACGGACACCCGCACCGTTGATGAGAACGAGCCGGCGGGCAGCAACGTGGGCGCCCCGTTCGTGGCCACGGACACCCGCACCGTCGATGAGAACGAGCCGGCAGGCAGCAACGTGGGCGCCCCGTTCGTGGCCACGGATGCCGACAACGACCGGCTGAGCTACTTCCTGAGCGGGACGGACGCGGCCGCCTTCGAGATCAACCCGTCATCCGGGCAGCTGCGGACCAGGACGGTCCTCGATTACGAGACCAAGCAGAGCTATCAGGTGGACGTCACCGCCACGGACCCGTCCGGCGGGTTCGGCGAAGTCGCGGTCACGATCAGCGTCGGCAACGTCCAGGAAGCCGGCACGGTCAGGCTGTCGTTGCAGGAGCCCGTGGTCCGGATCCAGTTGACCGCCACCCTGGACGATCCCGACGGCGTCGTTGGTGCCGTCCAGTGGTTGTGGGAGCGTTCGCCGGACCGAGCGTCCTGGACCGCCGCCAACGGGGTCACCTCGCCGACCGACTACACGCCGCTGGCCGCCGATGTGGGCGCCTACCTGCGGGCCACCGCCACCTACGGAGATGGAGCAGACGCCGGCCAGAGCGCCGAGGCAGTCTCGGCCCACCCCGTGCGGGAGCCGCGGGGACGCCAAACGCCGGTCTTCAGCGACGGCGCGAGCACCACCCGCCACACCACGAAGACCGCGCCTCCGGGCGTGAACATCGGCGCGCCGGTTGCGGCTACCGACGGCGACAACGACCGCCTCTCCTACAGCCTGCACGGGATGGACGCGATGTTCTTCGACATCGACGAGTCCTTCGGCCAGTTGCGGACCAGGGCCGACCTGAACCGCGAGGACAAGGACAGCTACACCGTCACCGTGTCGGTCAGCGACGGCAAGAACGACCAGGGCGACCAGGGCACCCAGGACACGGCGATCGACGCCACGATCGAGGTGACGATCACCACCGCGGGCGGTGTCGGCCCTCCAGCTACCGGCGGCGGCGGCGGCGGTGGCGGCGGTGGCGGTGGGCCGACACCGAGCACACTCGAGTTCGAGTGGAACGTGACCCGCGACATCGAGGAACTCGACAGCGGCCACGGCTCACCCACCGGCGCCTGGTCCGATGGCACGACGCTCTGGCTCGCCGAGAACGGCGACGGCGCCGACGACGCTGTCTACGCCTACGACCTCGAGAGCGGCGAACGCGTCGAGGAGCGCGAGTTCGAGCTCGACGAGCGCAACCGCGCGCCACGCGGCGTCTCGTCCGACAGCGTTACCCTCTGGGTCGCCGACAGCGGCCAGGACCGCCTCTTCGCCTACGACCTCGAGAGCGGCGAACGCGTCGAGGAGCGCGAGGTCGAGTTCGACACGCGCAACCGCGACCCGCGCGGCATCTGGTCCGACGGCACGATCGTGTGGGTGCTCGACGGCGGCAAGAATGCGCTCTTCGCCTACGACCTCGCCAGCGGCGGGCTCATCGCCGAGTACGAGCTCGACTCCGCCAACGACGACCCGCGGGGTCTGTGGTCCGACGGCGTCAGCGTCTGGGTCTCCGACCACGGCGCCAAGCGCCTCTTCGCCTACCGGATCCCGGCGCCCGAGGGGCCCGCGGCCGAAGACGCCGAACCGCAGAACCTCGAGCGCGTGCGGGACGAGGAGTTCACGCTCCTGTCCCGGGCCAGCAACAACAGCCCTCGAGGCATCTGGTCCGACGGCGAGGTGATGTACGTCGCCGACGAGAGCGACGGCCGGGTCTACAGCTACAACCTGCCCGACGCGATCGACGCCCGCCTCGCCTCGCTCACCCTGAGCGGCATCGAGTTCGGGGAGTTCGACCCCAGCCGCAGCGACTACGAGGGCACTGGCGGCGAGGGTGTGACGGAGACGACCGTGGAGGCGGCAGCGATGCAGCGCCGCGCTGATGTCGGCATTGAGCCGCCCGACGCCGACGGGGAGGCGGACGGCCACCAGGTCGCCCTCCAGGATCTCAGCGAGATCAGCGTCACCGTCAGCTCGGCGGACGGCAGCCGCACGAAGACCTACCGCGTGCGCCTCGGTGAGACCGAACAGGAATCGGTTCCCGAACCGTGGCCGCGCTGCATTCGCGGCGACATCGCGGTTGGCTTCAGCCTCGTCGTCTACGAGGGCGGCAGCGTCGAGGAGTTGGAGGCCTGCGCGCGGAACCTGCACGTAACAGCCGTTTACGTGAACGACTCCGGCCAATACCTCTCGTACATCCTCGGAGCGCCGGAGTTCGTGAACCGCTCCTTCATCGAGTTGTTCCCCGACGGCCTTCCCCCGGCGACGCCGCTGAGCGTCGCGAGCGACGGGCCGCCGCCCGCCCCGGACCCGGACGCCGCCGACCCCCGGCTCGCCACACTCACGCTGAGCGGCGTCGCGATCGGGGAGTTCACCAGCCTCCGCACGCAGTACGTCGGCGTCGTGCGCGAGGATGCGACGCAGGCGACAGTCGAGGCCGTGGCAGTCCAGCCCGGGGCGAGCGTCCTCATCGAGCCCGCCGACGCCGACGGCGATGCGGCGAACGGCCACCAGGTAACCCTGGAGGAGGGCGGCGAGATCACCGTCACGGTGACCTCCGCGGACGGCAGCCGCACGCACATCTATCGAGTCTGGATCGGCGGTGCGGACGCGCGGCCCGAAGGCGAGGAGCCCTCGCCGGACTGCCTGCGCGGCGGCATCGCCGCCGGCTTCAGGCTCGTCGTCTACGAGGGGGGCAGCGTTGGCGACCTCGAGGACTGCGCGCGGAGCCTGCAGGTGACGGCGGTCTACGTGCTCGACCTTGGAGAGTTCGTCCCGTTGATTCTCGGAGCGCCGGGCTTGGTGAACCGGCCCTTCCTTCAGTTGTGGCCGAACGGCCTTCCCCCCGGAACGCCGCTGATAGTCAAGAGCGATGGGCAGCCGCCCGCTGCGGACCGGGACGCCGCGGCCGCCGCAGGCAACTGAGTGCTGCTGCCCGGGGAGCGGTTCTAGCTGTAGTTCCCCAGGGATGTACAGGCGTGAGGCGGGGACAGCCCGCCGATACCGCCGTGCGGCCGGCGAGCATTGCAGCGGTAGAGCCAGCGCGGGAGCGCGTGCAGGCGTTCGGCGTTGGAGCGGTAGGGGCGGGCGTAGGCTCACTCGTTCTGCAGGGTCTGGATGAAGCGCTCCGCCTTCCCATTTGGTCTGCGGGTGGTAGGGCCGCGTGTGGAGCAGACGCAGATCCGCAGCGTCGGCTGCGGCGCGGAAGCTGCGGGCCACGGTGTAGGCCTTCGCGTTGTCGGCGAGCACGCGGCGCACGCAAACCCCGCGGGCGCGGAAGTGGGCCAGCGCGCGCTGCAAGAAGGCGGCGTAGCTCCTCCCCCTGCTACTGGTGCTTCCAACACACACGGCAGCAGGCGGGGCCCCTCACCTGCAACAACCTAATGGGGTCCGACCCGTCGCCCGAGTGATCCGGGAGACTGGTCCTGGACCCTGCCAGTTGGTGAGCTCTCCAACAACCTGAGGCCGTTCTCGATCTCTAGACGTAGACCGAGCCCCGGCTGGCATGTCTGGGTTGCCCGAAGCACTCATGGGGTGTCGTGCCGTCGAGCACTGTCCATTAGGCCGTCGCGGGGCTCAACCCACCGGGTCACGTCCAGCAGCTCGAACCGGAAGGGGCGGAACACGATGAACCTGTATGTGGGAGACGACTGGGCCGAGGCCCACCATGACGTGCATCTCATGAACGAGGCGGGCGAACGGATCGCCGCGAGGCGGCTGCCCGAAGGCGTCGAGGGTGTAGCCGCGCTGCACGAACTCGTCGCGGAACACGCCGCGGAGCCCGGTGACGTCGTCATCGGCATCGAGACCGACCGCGGGCTCTGGGTCTCGGCCCTGGTTGCGGCCGGCTACCACGTCTACGCGATCAACCCGCGCTCGGTGGCCCGTTATCGTGAGCGCCACCACCTCGGTGGTGCCAAGTCCGACGCCGGCGACGCGAAGGTCCTCGCCGATCTGGTACGCACGGACCGACACAACCACCGCGAGGTCGCCGGCGACAGCGACGAGGCTGTGGCGGTGCGCATCCTCGCGCGCGCCCACCAGCAGCTGATCTGGGACCGGACCCGGCAAACCAGCCGGCTCCGCAACGCCCTCAGGGAGTACTTCCCGCCGGCCCTGGGGGCCTTCCCCGACCTCGCGCATGGCGATGCGGTGGGGGTGCTGGCGACGGCCCCGGAGCCGCGCGAGGCAGCGCGGCTGACCATGCCGCAGCTCCGGGCCGCCCTCCGCCGCGGCGGCCGCCGACGCCACATCGACCGCCGCGCCGGCGCGATCCGCAGTGCGCTGCGGGCACCGCAGCTCGATGTGGCGCCCGTCGTGAGCAGGGCGTTCGCAGCGACCACTCGTGCGGCGGTTGGCCAGATCGGCGAGATCAACCAGCGGATCGAGGAACTCGAAGCTGAGCTGGCGGGCCATTTTGAGCAGCACCCGGACGCCGCGATCTGCCGCTCCATGCCCGGACTCGGTGTCGTGCTCGGCGCCCGGGTGCTCGGCGAGTTCGGGGACGCCCCCGAACGTTACGAGTCGGCGAAATCCCGCAGGGACTACGCCGGCACCTCGCCGCTGACCGTAGCATCCGGACGCAAGCACACCGTGCGTGCGCGCTTCGTCCGCAACCGGAGGCTCTACGACGCCGTCGACCAGTGGGCGCTGTGCTCGCTGCAGGCGAGCCTGGGCTGCCACGACTTCTACCGGAAGCGGCGTGCCGCCGGCGACCTCCACCACCAGGCGCTGCGCGCGCTCGCCAACCGCCTCGTCGGCTACCTCCACGGCTGCCTGCGGACCCGCACCCGCTACGACGAGGCCATCGCCTGGGGACACCGCGCAGACCACGAACAGCTTGCCGCTTGACGTCTTAGCTCGAATCCACCGATCGAAGCTTGAAGGGGCGGGCTGCCGGGCTGCCGGGCTGCCGGAGCGTTCGGCGGGCGTGCCGGCGTTCGCCGGGCGGTGCCGGAGCGAGGAGCCGTCGCTCAGCGTCGCTCAGCGCGGCTCGGGGGCGCTGAGGGCGCCGGCGCGAGGGTGCGCGAGGCGTGCGCGGGCATGCTGGCGCGAGCCTCGGACCCGTGTTGGCGCTGTGAGCGAGCGTCAGGCCGGGAGCGGTAACGCCCGTAACCGCGCCAGGGCGGCTGCCCACTGGCCAGCCCAGGGCCAGCGCTTCGCGAGGTGCAGGGTCCAGCGCCGTGCAGAATGGGTGAGCCGTCCGGCGAGAGCGAAGTAGCGCCGCCTGAGCGTCCTGGTCGTCACGATCCCCTCGCCGAGCCCGAGCCGCGCCGTCCAGCGGGCGAGGTTGTGCGCGATCACCTGCACCGCGAGCCACGCCCCGTTCGCGCCGAAGCGGCCCGAGGGGAGATGGTTCAGCCCGACGCCGTACTTGAGGTCACGGATCGTGTTCTCGATCTCGGCGTGACGGCGATGGTCGGCCTCCAGCTCCAGCAGCTCCCCGGCGCGATCGGTGATGAAGGCGTGGTAACTATAGTTCGCAAAGAGCGCGAGCTGTGAGCCGGGCGTCGGCTTGACGCGCCGCACGATGAGCCGCACCGCGGTGGCATCCTCCTTGTGCTGGAACGGCGTGTAGGTCGTCTCGGCGACATCCGCGCCGCCCGGCAGCCAGTACGGGATCGGCGTCCAGTCCTCTTCCGGGATCGCCTCGATCAGCGTGCGTACGTTCGGCTGCTGGCGAATGGTGATGGAGAAGCGGACATCCTGCTTGCGGCAGACGGCGACGACGGCGTGGTTGTAGAAGCCGCTGTCGGCGCGCACCGTGAGCTGCCCGCTCGCCCCGGCGTCGCGCACCCGCGCCACCGTCTCACGCAGGAAGTGGGCGGCGCCGCGGGCGGTGTTGGCGCGGCCCTCGCGCAGCCGCGCCATCAGCACGTCACCCGTCCCGGCCGCAACGGCGAGCAGCGGGTGATAGCCGCGCACGCCCGTGTAGCCGTGGTGCCGGGCGCCCTCCTTCGCCAGGCCGTAGGTCTCGCAGATCGTCGAATCGAGGTCGATCGTGAACGGCGCCGCGCCCGGGCCCGCTCCGGCCGCCCAGCTGCGGGCGAGCAACTCGCGGCTGAGGCGGTCGAGCTGGCGGACGTGGCCCCAGCTGAAGCTGCGCAGGAAGACACCGAGCGTGGACGGCGCCTTGACGGTGCAACCGAGCACGCTCGCCGTCCCGCCGGCGCGCAACGCAGCGGCGTCGTCGATGCACTCGCCGCCCGCGAGCGCCGAGGCGACCAGGGTCAGCAGCTTGTCGCCGGCGTTCGCCCGGCCCGGCGCGTCACCGAGGTCGAGGTAGCTGTCGGCGAGCTCTTGCAAACCGAGATGCTGGGCGAGCGTGGCCGGGAGGAGCAGCCCCGCATCGGCCACCAGGCGGTCGTCGTCGAAGGCGATGTCTATCCGGTCGGGGTCGCTCGTTGGTAGCATCGAATGGGTGCTCCCTGTGGCTGTGACGTGATTCGGTCAAAAACCATTGTCCCAGCTACAGCGGAGCACCCAACCGCAACCGCTCATGCGCTCTTCTTCGGTGGATCCCGGCTTAGCACCCTGGGGTGTCTACGTGGGAACTACAGCTAGTTGCGGCCGGCTACCACGTCCACGCGATCAACCCTCGCTCTGTGGCCCGTTATCGCGAGCGCCACCACGTCGGTGGTGCCAGGTCCGACGCCGGCGACGCGAAGGTCCTCGCCGACCTGGTACGCACGGACCGTCACAACCACCGCGAGGTCGCCGGCGATCCTCACCACCAGGCGTTGCGCGCCCTCGGCAACCGCCTCGTCGGCTACCTGCACGGCTGCCTCAGGAATCACACCCTCCACGACGAGGCCATCGCCTGGGGCCACTGACCGGCTCGGGAACAACTCGCCGCTTGACGCCATAGAGTCATGGGGAACCTACGTGGGAACTACATCTACCCCAGGGAGCGGTCATTCGGCCGCCGCCGCGCCGCACCATTCCTCCAACCTGTCGCATCGCGCGCGTCTCTTCGACGGTGAGGCCCATGATGCGCGCAATCGCCTGCTCGCCTTTCACGGGGCCGATCACGGGCGCACTCCACTCTGGCAGCTCCAGGCCGGCCTGCTCGAAGGCGTGCGCGAGGGCGAGCACGTTCGCTCTGCTCCCCGGCACCCGCAGAGCCGAGGTGGAGTACGACCAGTACGCCGCCGTGCGCCTGCAGGAGTGCATCGCAGGGCAACGTCGAGGAACTGAGCCGGCATGTCGTCAATGGCCGAACCAAGCGTAGGTTGCCGTCGCCCCGCACGCGGCGCGCAACGACCCCCGCTGGGGTCGCGGGGCGGTCGACGGGCGCACGACGCGGCACGTCGGCCACGCGCTGAGCCAGCGCCGGGCGCAAGCGGGTGGACGAGGTCGTGGCTGGGTCAAGACCGTGGGCGGAGGCCGCAAGCTCCGCTATGCGGGATCCGCCCGCAACCGCTTCTGGCTGGAGCTCATCGCAGCGGCCTACAACCTGGTCCGCGTCGCCAGGCTCCAGGTCACCGCAGCGTAGGCGCGGTGCGCCCTCCGGCCGGTCTGCAGCCCTCAGAGACATCCGCCGGCGCATGAGGCGCGATCACGCAACCGGGAGGCGCCTTCAGAGCCGCCCGACGCCTCTCGCCGCCGCAAGGCGCTTCTTCAGCCCCCTGTTAGATGGACGTGAGTAAGAATTTCAATGTGGATGAGGTCTCGTGATATCGTGCCGCAAGTGTGAAACCTGCGTAGGCGGCTAGACGCTTCAAGCCGCTCCTGCGGTTCCGGGAGCCAGTGGCGGGCCAAGGCTGCTGAGTTGTGGTTGAGCGGCAAGTGAACCGGAGTGGTGACATGCGACAGGGCGAAGAGCAGACTCGAGCGAACGACTTGCAGCGCGATCGCCTCTCCAAGCTGAGCGAGGCCATCCTGCGCATCAATGAGAGCCTGGAATTCGAGACCGTCTTACAAGATGTCCTGGACAGCGCTCGTTCGCTGACGGACGCCATGTACGGCGTGATCACCCTGGTGGATGGCAAGAACACGGTAGAGCGCCTGCTCTCTTCGGGGTTCACGCCAGAAGAGACCGGGCGACTCTGGGATTGGCCGGGTGGGTTCGAACTCTTCGACTACCTGGGCACGATTTCAAGGCCCTTGCGGCTGCCCGACTTTGTCAGCCACACCCAGGAGTTGAATCTACCCGAGCTCCGTCTACCTATGTCCGAGAGCCCGTCGTTCTCGTTCCTGGCGGCTCCGATCCACCATCGTGGCGAGGGAGTCGGCCACTTCTTTCTGGCCGCAAAGGAAGGCCGGCGTGAGTTCAGCCAGGACGACGAGGAAATCCTGGTCATGTTCGCGTCTCAAGCGGCATTGGTAATCGCCAACGCCCGTCGTCGCCGTGACGAGCAGCGCGCGAAGAAGGACCTGGAGACATTGATTAACATCTCTCCCGTGGGTATTGCCGTCTTTGACGCGCGGACCGGCGACCCGGTGTCGTTCAACCGTGAGGCAGCAAGGATCGTCGGCGACCTGAGCGCTCCCGGAAGCAGTCCGGAAGAGCTTTTGCAACTCCTGACCGTCCGGCGGGCGGACGGCCGGGAGTTCTCGCTGATCGAGTTTCCCCTGGCGCAGGCACTGCGCAGCGGCGAGGCCGTCAGGGCGGAGGAGATCGTCCTCGAGGCCCCAGACGGCCGATCGATCACGACGCTGATGAACGCCGCTCCGATCCATTCGGAAGAGGATGGCGAGCTGGATTCGGTGGTCGTGACGTTGCAGGACATGACGCCACTCGAGGAACTGGAGCGCCTGCGCGCCGATTTCCTCGCCAAGGTGAGCCACGAACTGCGCGCGCCACTGTCCACGATCAAAGGCTCGGCAACCACGCTGCTTCAGGCCTTGTCCGATCTGGATCCGGCCGAGATGCACCAGTTCCACCGGATCATCGACGAGCAGGCCGATTACATGCGCGACCTGATCAGCGATCTACTGGACGTGGCCAGAATCGAGACAGGGGCGCTACCGGTTGCTCCCGAACCGTCCGAGCTGGCCAGGCTGGTGGACGAGGCCAGGGCCAAGCTCCAGAGCGGAGGCGGCAACAGCAAACTACGGATCGAGCTCGCGCCGGACCTGCCGTTGGTGATGGCGGATAGGCGCAGGATCGTCCAGGTCCTGAGCAACTTGCTCTCCAACGCCGCCAGATTCTCGCGAGAATCGTCCGCCATCAGCGTGAGCGCGGTACAGGACGGGATCCATGTGGCGGTCACGGTCGCGGACGAAGGCAAGGGGCTGTCGTCCGCGCGGTTGCAGTACATCTTCAGCAAGTTCCCGCCCACCGACGGCGAAGAAGGCGGCCGCGACGCAGAGGACTCGGGGCTGGGTCTCGCGATCTCCAAGGGCATCGTCGAGGCGCATGGAGGACGAATCTGGGCGGAGAGCGACGGGCCCGGCCTGGGCACACGGTTCACGTTCACACTGCCGGCGGCCGAATCGACAGCGATCCCATTGTCCGCCGAACCGAGTCCGCGTTCTGCCGGCACGTCACGCACAGAATCAGAACCACGGCGCGTGCTCGTCGTGGACGACGACCCGCAGACGCTGCGTTACGTGCGCGATGCTCTTGCGAAGGCGGACTATGCACCGCTGGTGACCGGCGACCCGCGGGAGGCGCTACGCCTCATGGAGGAGAAGCACCCGGACCTCGTCCTGCTCGACTTGATGCTGCCGGGGACCGACGGAATCGAGCTGATGGCGGAAATGCTGAAGATCGCGGATGTACCGGTGATCTTCCTGTCCGTCTACCGACAAGACGAAATCATCGCGCGCGCCCTGGATACCGGGGCCGTCGACTATGTGGTCAAGCCATTCTCGCCAACCGAACTCATCGCCAGGGTCCGGGCGGCCCTGCGCAGGCGCGCCACGCCCGAACTGGCCGAGCCCTATGTTCTGGGCACCCTGGTCGTGGATCACGCCCGTCACTCCGTCACTGTTGCCGGCAGTCCGATTCCGCTCACGGCGATTGAGTACCGGCTGCTCTTCGAACTCTCCGCCCGGGCCGGTCAGGTTCTGACCTATGAGCACCTACTCAATCGAATCTGGAACATGGATAAGACGGGCGACTTGCGTCCGATGCGGACGGTCGTCAGAAACCTCCGGCAGAAGCTGGGTGACGAGGCGAAGCAACCGGTGTATCTCTTCAACGAGCCTCGCGTCGGCTACCGGATGGCGAAGCCGGACAAGCAGATCGAGTGATTCGCGGCTTGCGCATGAAGCGGCGCGGGCCGCACTGACCCGACCCCCTGAAACGAGCCCGCTGTTGATGAGAGTCCTTTGGCCCGCGAAGGCGGGTGGAGGAGGACATCACGGTGAAACGGCGCAGGCACACGCCTGAGCAGATCGTGCGCAAGCTGCGCGAGGTGGAGCGGCTGCCCGGCGAAGGGCAGACGATCGCCGAGGCGGCGAAGCAGGTCGAGATCTCGGAGCAGACCTAGCACCGCTGGCGCAACCAGTACGGCGGGATGAAGGCCGACGACGCCAAACGGCTGCGCGAGCTGGAGCGCGAGAACGCGCGACTGAAGCGGATCGTCGCCGGCAAGGAACTCGAGATCGACGCGCTCAAGGAGATCGCCCGGGGAAACTGGTAAGCCCGTCGCGCCGGCGTGAGGCGGTCCGCATGTTGCAGGACCGCCTCGGACTGTCGGAACGGCGGGCATGCCGGGTCACCGGCCGGCACCGCTCCACGCAGCGCCGCCTCCCGGCGCGCGGCCGCGGCGACGAGGCGCTCAGGACGCAGTTGCACGCCTTCTCGCGTGGCCACCCCCGCTGGGGCTACCGCCGGGCCTGGGCGACCTTGCGCGAGGAGGGCTGATGGCCCGGTCGTACTGGCCGAGGTTGTCATGGGCAACCCCTCTGGCGGCGAGGGTCTCCAGATTCTCGGGGTCGAGGCGCAGTGACCGGTCGAAGTCCTTGATCGCGTCGGCAGGTATCTCCAGGTTGCCGAGAGCCACGCCCCGGCTGTGGAGGGCGTCGGCGTTGTCCGGGTCGAGCTCCAGGGCGGCATCAAGGTCCCGGAGCGCGCTCTCGTACTCGCCGAGATTGAGCTTCGTGACTGCCCTCGCGCAGCGCGAGAGGTTGCTGAGCGGCTCCAGCTCGATGGCGCTGTCGAAGTCCTTGATCGCCCTCTCCAGGTTGCCCAGATCGCGGTATGCGTGGCCCCTGTGGTGGTAGGCGGCCGCGAGGCCGGGCGCGAGCTCGATCGCCCTGCTCAGATCCTCCACCGCCCGGGCCGGCTCGCCCAGTTCGGCGTAGGTGTTCCACGGTTGTAGCCGGGGGTGGGATCGGCAGGGTCGAGGTCGATCGCCGTGTCGAAGTCTTTGAGCGCGGCGGCCATGTCGCCTAGCTGGGCGAGGGGGGCGCCGCGGCTGTAGTGCGCGACGGCATCACCCGGATCGAGCAGGATGGCAATGTCGTAATCTCCCACCGCCACGCGGTGCTCCCCCAGCTCGGCACTGGCATGTCCGCGGTAGTGGTGGGCCTCGGCGTCACCGGGCGACAGCTGCAGGGCCTTGCCGAAGTCCTGCTTCGCGCGACGGTCATCGCCCAGTTGCTCCCGGACGACGCGACGGGAAGCTGCTGAGCCGCGGAGCAAGAAGGCGCGTGAGGGATGGGCCACGGCCTGAACCGACAAGCAGACCCATGGCTGGGCACCTGCTAAGCTCGAATCCACCGATCGAAGCTTGAAGGGGCGGGCTGCCGGGCTGCCGGAGCGTTCGGCGGGCGTGCCGGCGTTCGCCGGGCGGTGCCGGAGCGAGGAGCCGTCGCTCAGCGTCGCTCAGCGCGGCTCGGGGGCGCTGAGGGCGCCGGCGCGAGGGTGCGCGAGGCGTGCGCGGGCATGCTGGCGCGAGCCTCGGACCCGTGTTGGCGCTGTGAGCGAGCGTCAGGCCGGGAGCGGTAACGCCCGTAACCGCGCCAGGGCGGCTGCCCACTGGCCAGCCCAGGGCCAGCGCTTCGCGAGGTGCAGGGTCCAGCGCCGTGCAGAATGGGTGAGCCGTCCGGCGAGAGCGAAGTAGCGCCGCCTGAGCGTCCTGGTCGTCACGATCCCCTCGCCGAGCCCGAGCCGCGCCGTCCAGCGGGCGAGGTTGTGCGCGATCACCTGCACCGCGAGCCACGCCCCGTTCGCGCCGAAGCGGCCCGAGGGGAGATGGTTCAGCCCGACGCCGTACTTGAGGTCACGGATCGTGTTCTCGATCTCGGCGTGACGGCGATGGTCGGCCTCCAGCTCCAGCAGCTCCCCGGCGCGATCGGTGATGAAGGCGTGGTAACTATAGTTCGCAAAGAGCGCGAGCTGTGAGCCGGGCGTCGGCTTGACGCGCCGCACGATGAGCCGCACCGCGGTGGCATCCTCCTTGTGCTGGAACGGCGTGTAGGTCGTCTCGGCGACATCCGCGCCGCCCGGCAGCCAGTACGGGATCGGCGTCCAGTCCTCTTCCGGGATCGCCTCGATCAGCGTGCGTACGTTCGGCTGCTGGCGAATGGTGATGGAGAAGCGGACATCCTGCTTGCGGCAGACGGCGACGACGGCGTGGTTGTAGAAGCCGCTGTCGGCGCGCACCGTGAGCTGCCCGCTCGCCCCGGCGTCGCGCACCCGCGCCACCGTCTCACGCAGGAAGTGGGCGGCGCCGCGGGCGGTGTTGGCGCGGCCCTCGCGCAGCCGCGCCATCAGCACGTCACCCGTCCCGGCCGCAACGGCGAGCAGCGGGTGATAGCCGCGCACGCCCGTGTAGCCGTGGTGCCGGGCGCCCTCCTTCGCCAGGCCGTAGGTCTCGCAGATCGTCGAATCGAGGTCGATCGTGAACGGCGCCGCGCCCGGGCCCGCTCCGGCCGCCCAGCTGCGGGCGAGCAACTCGCGGCTGAGGCGGTCGAGCTGGCGGACGTGGCCCCAGCTGAAGCTGCGCAGGAAGACACCGAGCGTGGACGGCGCCTTGACGGTGCAACCGAGCACGCTCGCCGTCCCGCCGGCGCGCAACGCAGCGGCGTCGTCGATGCACTCGCCGCCCGCGAGCGCCGAGGCGACCAGGGTCAGCAGCTTGTCGCCGGCGTTCGCCCGGCCCGGCGCGTCACCGAGGTCGAGGTAGCTGTCGGCGAGCTCTTGCAAACCGAGATGCTGGGCGAGCGTGGCCGGGAGGAGCAGCCCCGCATCGGCCACCAGGCGGTCGTCGTCGAAGGCGATGTCTATCCGGTCGGGGTCGCTCGTTGGTAGCATCGAATGGGTGCTCCCTGTGGCTGTGACGTGATTCGGTCAAAAACCATTGTCCCAGCTACAGCGGAGCACCCAACCGCAACCGCTCATGCGCTCTTCTTCGGTGGATCCCGGCTAAGCACTCGAGGGCGCTAGGCTGAAGGAGGAGCAGAAGCGCAGCCCAGCAGGCTCGTTTCGCACAGTCGAACGTCCATCCCCATGTTCGGGCAGTGGTGACATGCCGCGTTGGCACACCTACGGGTAGATCTCCGAGCGGAACGTCTGTAGTACCGGTCTTCCTTGCCCACCCCACGGTAGCGGAACGACCTGCACCAAGCCCGCGCCGCCGGCACCTTGCTTGGCCTGTGCTGGCGGGACCCGCGGGGACGCGGCTCAAATCCCCAGCCGCGGGCCGAGTTCGCGGAGGCGGGCGCGGCGGAGGCGGTAGTCGGGGACGGCTTGGGCGACGATGGCCCAGTACTCAGGGGTGTGGCCGCGGACACGCAGGTGGGCCAGCTCGTGGGCGACGACGTAGTCGAGGAGCGCGGGCGGGGCCATGATGGCGCGCCAGTTGAAGCGGAGCGTGCCGTCCGGGGCGCAGCTCGCCCAGCGTTTGCGCTGGCTGCGGATCAGGACCTCCTCCGGCCGAACACCGAGGAGGCTACCGATGCGCTCGACGCGCGGCGGGAGCTTGAGGGCGGCGCGCTCGTGGTACCACGACTCGAAGGCTGCGCGCACCGTCGTCAGCCGGTCCTCCCTCTCCAGGGACTGCGGCACGTCCACGTCGAACTGCCAGTGGTGGAAGCGGATCGCGACCTCGTCGTCGTCGGTCGGGTGGACGGTCATGAGCACGGATCGACCGAGGTAGGGGAGGGATTCGCCGCTGACGAAGCGGCGGGGCGGCAGCGCGGCAGCGGCCTCGCCGTCGTGCCGAATGATCCAGCCCGCGCGGCGGCGCACGGCCGCCTTGAGGTCGCCGGCCGGTGTGTCCGCGGGCGCCGCGACGGTGACGAGGCCAGGCTCATCGACTGTGATCTCGATCGTCTTGTGGCGCCTGGGGCTGCGGATGACCTGGTAGCGGATGCGGGCGTCGCCGAAGCGGACCTCGCCGCCCTCGGTCATGCGAGGCGCCGCCGCGCCACCTCGACGACCTGCCTGACGAGCTCGTCGAGTTCGTCCTCTTCGTAGCGCTTCGTCTCGCGCAGCAGCCGTTTGATGTCGCGCCGCATCTCGCGCAGGACGTCGAGGTTCTCCCACCAGTCGATGATCGAGCGGTGCTGATCGAGGATGGCGTCGATGTCGCGCGCGGCCTCCTTCAGCGAGTCGTCGAACTCAACATGGAACTCCGTTGGCTCCTCCGAAACCCGGTCCGGCGCGCCGCCCCCAGCACCATTGGAGCCGCCGCCGGCAAGCAGGCCGTATACGGCGAACGAGACCGGCGTGAGCCCCTGCTCCGACGCGATCGCTTCCTCGCGGTGGATCGCGTTCCGCAGTACCGCCATCCGCTGGGAGCCTTCGGCGGCGTCGATGAGGCGTGCGCGCAGCTCTCGGATGATCCGCTCGAGGGCCTCCGAGAGCCGCTCGTAGAACGCCGGGTTCTCGGCGACGCGCTCCTTGATCTGCGCCCGCAGCGCGTGCTCCATGACCGAGGCCCGCGCCTCGTCGTGGGGGAGGCGCTCGATCTTCTGCTCGAAGTCGGCATCGAGGATCGAGACGGGCGCCATCAGCGTGCGGACGGTCGCGTCGATGCGCGAGTCGAGCAGCTGCTTCACCTTCGCGCCGACCGCGGTCCAGTCGATGTCGGCGCGCTCGCGCAGGAAGACCGCCCGTGCGTACGAGCGGATGACGGTCAGCCGACGCAGCCGGTCGAGGTAGGCGCTGGCCGCCGCGTCGGGCAGAAAGCGGTCCATCAGCGTCGAGAACTCTCGGTAGTCGCGATCAAAGTGCTCGTAGGCGTCTGCCTTGTAGTCGCCCTCGGTGTCCGCGTCGGCGTCGAAGTGGTGCACGCAGGCCCATGGGTCGCCCAGGTCGAGCCTCCCGAAGTGTGACTCTGCCTGGTTGGCCGCCGCCTGGATGACGGGGCCAGGGTCCTCGGGCAGCTCCTGCATCGCCTCGGCGACGTCGCCGTGGTCGAAGATCGCGAGGGCGCTCTCAAGCTCTCGTGAGACGCCGTGGTAGTCGATCACGAGGCCATAGGTCTTCTCGGTCGTGACGCCATCCTGCGTGCGGGAGAAGCGGCGGTTCACGCGCGCGATCGCCTGTAGCAGCGTGTGCTCGCGGATCGCGCGGTCGAGGTAGAGGACTTGCTCGACCGGCGCGTCGAAGCCGGTGATCAGCTTGTCGACGACGACGAGGATCTGCGGCTCGCCGTCCGGGTCTGTGAACGCCCCCACGATCTCGTCCTCGTTCAGGTCGCGGGCCACCTGGAACTCGGGGCCGTCGTTGTTGGCGGTCGTGATGACCGGGTAGGCGGGGAGGCCGAAGGCGTTGAGGTGCTCGGCGTAGCGCAGCGCGGCCTCGCGGCTCGGCACGACGACCTGCGCCTTGAAGCCGTTGGGCTGGATCTTCGCCTTGAAGTGCTCGGCGATGTCGAGCGCGATCGCCTCGATGCGCTTCGCGGCCTGCGCGATCCGCTCCCTGTTCGCATAGCGCCGGCGGATCTCGGCGCGCGTCTCCTCCGGCTCCTCGCCGAAGAGCGCGTCGAAGAGGCGGTCGAGCGTCTCGGGGCCCTCGACGTGCAGGTCCGGCAGGCGCGCCTCGTAGTAGATCGGCACGGTCGCGCCGTCGTCGACCGACTGCGGGATGGTGTAGGAGTCGATCAGCCCGCCGAAGACGCGGAGCGTGGTGCGCCGGAAGCCGCGGTCGATCGGCGTCCCGGTGAAGCCGAGGAACGTCGCGTTGGGCAGCGCGGCCCGCATCTTCGAGGCGAGCCGTCCGTACTGCGTGCGGTGCGCCTCGTCGATCATCACGACCACGTTGTCGGCGTCGTTGAGGTGCGGGAGGTCGCCCGTCGGCGCGTCCAGCACCTCCTCGAACTTCTGGATCGTGGTCATGACCGTGCGGCCGCTGCTCGTGCGCAGCAACTCGCGGAGCTTTCGCGTGCTGGCGGCACGCTCGGGCTCGAGGACGGAGGCGTCCCGGAACGTCCTCGAGATCTGCGCGTCGAGCTGCGTGCGGTCGGTGACGACGACGACCGTCGGGTTGCGCAGCGCCGGCGAGCGCCGCAGCTTCGTCGCGAGCCAGAGCATCGTCAGCGACTTGCCCGAGCCCTGCGTGTGCCAGACCACGCCGCCGCGCTCCTCCGGCGTGCGGCCGCCGAGGATGCGCGCGACGCCGCTCGTGACGGCGCGGTACTGCTGGTAGCGCGGCAGCTTCTTCACGAGCCGCCCGCGCTCCGGCTGGAAGACGACGAAGTCGCGCAGGATGTCCAGCAGCACCGAGGGGTTGAGCAGGCCGCCGATCAGCCGCGCCTGGCCCTCGGCGGGCTCACCGTAGCGATGCTCGAACTCCGCCTCGGTGAGCGGCTCGATCGACCTCCAGCCCGCGTAGGCGTTCTCGGGAGCGCCTAGGGCGCCGAAGGCCGCGTCCGCGCCGCAGTGGGCGACGCACATGAGGTTGGTGTCGAACAGCTCCGGCGCGCCGGCGCCGTGCCACTCGGGCCCGGCCTCCTGGTAGCGGTGCAGCTGCTTGACCGCCTGTGTCTTCCAGACCTCCAGCAGCGAGGGCGACTTCGCCTCCATCACGACGAGCGGGATGCCGTTCACAAACAGCACGAGGTCAGGCTTGATGACCTTCTCGTCGTCCTCGGAGGCGGCGGCGCCGCCGCGCTCGTTGCCGCGACGGACGCGGAACTGGGTGGTGACGACGTACTCGTTGAGGCCGGCGTCGGGCTCGGGGTGGTCGAAGTCGAAGAAGCGGACGGTCGGCGTCTCCTGCCGGCCCTCGAGGTCGATGGTGAGCGGCATGCCGTAGGCGAGGTAGGTGTGGATCGCCTGGTTGCGCGCGAGGCCGGTGGCGTCGACGTGCTGGAGGTTGAAGATGACGCGTTGCGCCTGGTCCTCGGTCATCCACTCGTTGAGGCGCAGCAGCGCCGCCGTCAGCCGACCCCGCAGCAGCACCTCCCGCTCGCCCGCCCGCTCCGCCGCCAGCGCCTCGCGGGGCACGTACGCGTACCCGAGCCGCTCGAGGAGTTCGCGCGCGGGGTTCTCGGCGGAGTTGAGTTCGTTGAGCCTGGCGGGGGTGGTCAAGGGATCACTCGCCGGATTCCGTCCGTCCTGTCGGAGTGTCGAGGATCGTCCTCAGTTCCGGGAGGAGGGCCGGGATTGCGTCTTCGACGATGGACCAGATCACGCTATCGCTGATATGCAGATATCCGTGAGCCAGGCGGTTGCGAGCTCCGACAATCGCGTGCCAGGGGACGCCGGGGTGTGCCTTCTGCACGTCGGTGGGGATGTGCGTGGCCGCTTCGCCGATCAGTTCGATGTTGCGCAGAGTGGCGTCGTACGTCCGCGTGTCGGCGACGAAGGCAGCCTGGTCGAGGCCTTCCGTGTAGGAAAGGGCCTTCTCGGCGAACTGCAGCATGTCCCTGACGTAGAAGCGCCACTCCCGGCTCTCACCCGGCGCATCAGACACTGATGGCGTCCTTCTCCACGTAGCCGCGAATCTCCTCCCGGATCTCACCGATCATCGCGAAGTCAACCGGCCGCCCCAGGATCTCTTCGAGATAGGCTTGCGCGCCGAAGTACCGCCGCCAGTCCGGAGCCGCATCGAAGTCGGCGAGGATATCGATATCGCTCGAGTCCGTGGCCGTGCCGCGCGCGTACGAGCCGAACAGCGCGAGGCTCCGCACGCCGAACCGTTCGGCCAGCGTCTCGCGGTGTGCCCGCAGCGTCTCGATGACCTCGTCGCGAGTCATGCGGCCCATGCGGCTATCCTACGCCCCCGCGCTCCGCCGCCAGCACCTCGCGCGGCACGTACGCGTACCCGAGCCGCTCGAGGAGTTCGCGCGCGGGGTTCTCGGCGGGGTTGAGTTCGTTGATCTTGGCGGGGGTGGTCACACGTCGCCCCAAGTCGGGGCATCCGCCAACGACGACCGTCTGATAGGTGCCCCCAGGTTGTATCGAGCGGCGACCGACTGGACCAGTTCGACGAACCAGTCCTCAGCGTAAGGGGCGACGACCACTTCTTTGACCAGAAGAGCGAGGTCAACCTCAAAATATGTTCCCACCTCGTAGATATCTTGCGTAAGATCAGGCTCCATACCTTGCGACAAGAATGGCACGTGTATCGCTCTTACTTCATGCTCGTGGCTAAAGGCCTTTCTCTTGGCTAGGAATGGGGCGAGGACTTGCTGGCCTTCGATGATGTCGGTGTTGTAGTCGATGTACTCGACCTGTCCTGCAAATATGTCTTCATCGCCCGTGAGACTCCTCTTGAGGGCACTGAAGTCCGTCTTGATGGCGATACCATCACGTTCACCTGAGTAGATCTTCCACATGGCTGCGGATTCATACGTACTCCAGTGCCAGCAGCTTATCACCGTGAAGCGCGCCAGGCTCTTCGTGAATCGCGCCAAGTTACTGAGAGCACCTGGTGAAACTCTATCGAACGCCTGTGCGCGCAAGCGAAGGTTCTCGACAGGGTATGATCCTTCGAAGTGGTCTCCTAACTTGTCCGCCCTCGGAAAGAACAGAGCTTGCCTGTCCAACAATGAAACGAACTTTGTAAAGTCCAAGTGCCTCCACAGAGTTGCATCATCCGGTGGAGGTGTGAAGCTCGCGTGCTCTTTGTACATTCATTGCCTCAATTCAAGTGAGCGAGAGATAGCAGCCACGCGCACACGCCCCGTCAACAGCGCGTCCGCCGCCGACGCCTGCAACGAGTGTAGCCGCGCCCGCTCCTCGCGCGCCCGCTCGATCGTGCCGTCGACGCCATCGAGGGCGGCAGCGATGGCCTGTTGCTCCGCGAGGGGCGGGAGGGGGATGGGGAGGGACGAGTATTCGGTCGCGTTGATGTTCGGCTGCGCGCCTGCGCGCAGCATGGAGGCGACCCACTTGCCGTAGAACTGCGAACGAGTCCAGCGTTCGAGGAACTCGGGCGAGGCCACGTCTGGCAGCGCCCGAAATCGGATCAGGTAGCCCGCGTAGGAGCACGGTCCGTCCTGGCGGCGGTGAAGGTATGTCTTCCCGACAGTCGCTCCGCTCCTGGCAAACAGCAGGTCGCCTGGATCGAGTTTGTAGCCCCGAGTGGCCGAAGGTTCCGCTGACCGGGGGTCGTCGGGACGCAAGCGGCCATCGTCCGTGATGTCGGTGATTCGCACATACCGGGGCAGGGCAGGGTCGAAGGGTACGGCGGGCGTGTTGGCGCCGTACTCGGGCCGCTGGCACACATCCCCCAGCCGCACGACGTCCCAGCACGCCGGCACGGTCCCGAGGCCGGGCACGTCCGCCCACTCCGAGTGCCGGCCGGGCAGGCCGCGGGTCAGCAGCTCGTGGAGCAGGGCGTCGCGGAGGCGCTCCGTGGTGGCGATGACCTCCTCGGTTCGCTCGATCGCCTCGTCGATGGCGTCGAGGACAGCGGCGATGGCGCGCTGCTCGGCGAGGGGTGGGAGGAGTGCCGGTGTCGAATCGAATGTCCCCTTGGTCACGTGCTGCATCGTTGTCCCGTGAACTCGCCGTCGGAGCTCACTTGTCGCTGCTTCCAAGAGAAAGAACAGGAAGCGCTTGTCGGCGACGCCGCTGCGTTCGACTACTTTGAAGATGTGCTGGTTCAGGACGGCAGGGCCACGGTCCCAGGTGCGGGCTTCGATTGACGCAGACCAGGACACGACGATGTCGCCTGTGTCGATCAGGTTGTCGTCCCCCACCTCGCCGTCGTAGTGGTTGAACGGAGCTTCCGCGCTCGTAAGGTTCTGGATCCGAACGATCGGCAAGCCCGATTGTCCCCAGTCTGAGGGTTTGAACGCCCGCCCGTTTACAAACCGCCCCAGGTCCCCCAATCGCACCCGGTGCCAGCCGTCGGGGACTGCGACGGGGTCCGGTGTCATCCCGCCTGCGCCGCCTGCGAGGCCGGGATCTCGACCTCCACAAGCTCGAACCTCGTGGAGAGCGTGGGGGTGTCGTCGCCGTACTCGGCGTAGGACGCGAGGACATCCTCGGGGATGGGTTCGTTGTGGTAGGCGATCGCCTCGGCGATGGACAGCTTCGGCTCGGGGAGGGGTTCGCCCTGCTCCAGCAGGTCCTCGGTGTGGAAGGCGAGGGCTTCCCGAATCATGGCCTGCATCTCGTCCCAGCTGTCGGCGGCGCCCACGCAGCCCGGCACGTCCGGCACGGAGGCGCAGTAGTTGTTCGGGGTCTGCTCGAAGACGACCGCGTACGTCAGCTTCATCGGCCGTCCCGCATCTACCGGAGCCGGGCCTGGTACCGGTGATCCTGAGAGCGGGCCGATGGTACGTCTATCGGGCATAGCCGAGCTCCGCGAGCAGCTTGTCCATCCGCGCCGCCGCCTCGTCGCGCCGCTGCTCCGCCTCGCGCAGCTGCGCCAGGGCCTCCTCGACGCTGGGCACTTCGATCGGCTCGGTGGTGTCGACGTAGCGGCTGATGTTGAGGTTGAAGTCGTTGGCCGCGATCTCGTCGAGGTCGGCGACGTGGGCGAAGCGCTCGACCTCCTCGTACGCGCGGAACGCCTCGACGATCTTCTCGGCGTGCTCCCGTTCGAGCACGTTCTGCGCCTTCCCGGCGCGGAAGTAGCCGGGCTGGTTCGCGTCGACGAACAGCACCTTGCCGCGCCGCTCCGGCGGCTTGTCCTTGTTGAGGATGCAGATCGCCACCGGGATGCTGGCCCCATAGAAGAGGTTGGGCGCCAGCCCGATGATCGCCTCGAACAGGTCCGCCTCGACGATGCCCGTGCGGATCGTGCCCTCGGCGCCGCCTCGGAAGAGGATGCCGTGCGGCATCACCACGCCGACCATGCCGCTCGGGTTCGTGACGGCGAGCATGTGCTGCAGGAACGCGAGGTCGCCCCGGGTCTTCGGCGGGATCGCGCCGTAGCGGTCGAAGCGGTGATGCGAGTCGTTCGGGGCGAAGTCGCGCCCCCACTCCTTGAGACTGAACGGGGGATTGGCGATCACCCGGTCGTAGGAGTAGAGCCGGCCGCGCTCGTCCCGCAGCTGCGGCTCCGCGATCACGTCGCCGCCCTCGTAGCGGGCCGAGCGCAGCCCGTGCAGCAGCAGGTTCAGCTTGCCGATGGCGAGCGTGCCGAGGTTGCGCTCCTGCCCGTGCAGCACGAGGTTGCGCGCGTCGCCACCCTGCTCGGCGACGTACTGCGCGGCGTAGATCAGCATCCCGGCCGACCCGGCGGTCGGGTCGCAGATGCGCATCCTCTCGGCCGGTTCGAGCAGCTCAACGATCAGCCGCACGACCGAGCGAGGCGTGTAGAACTCGCCGCCCTTCTTGCCGGCGTCGTCGGCAAACTGGCTGATCAGGTACTCGTAGGCGTCGCCGAGGACGTTCACCGCGCCCTGTCCGCCGTCCGGCGTCAGGTTCGCGTCGCTCAGGTCGAGCTCGCCGAAGTGCCGCAGCAGGCTGCCGATGATGCGGTCGCGGCTGAGCGGGTTGCCGAGCTTCGACTCGTCGTTCCAGTTCGTGTTGCGTAGCACGCCGTCGAGCCGTCCTGGGTTCGCCTCCTCGATCTCGGCGCTCGCGCGGTTCACGTCCTCGCCGAGGTTCATGGACTCGCGGACGATCGCCTCCCAGCGCGCCTCGGGCGGCACGAAGAACTCGTGCTCGTCCGGGTCGCGCTCCGCGACATTGCGGGTGAGGCCGTCGGCGACGGCGCGCTCGACCTCCTCGGCGAAGCGGTCGGAGAGCCGCTTCAGGAAGAGCATCGAGAAGATGTAGTTCTTGTAGTCGCTCGAGTCGATCTGCCCGCGCAGGATGTCCGCGGCACCCCAGAGTTTGGACTCGAGCTCCGTCGTGCTGAGCGGCATCGCTACTCGTCCCCTCTCGCCAGGATCTCGGCGATGATCGCATCCCGCAGCACATCATGCCGCACCCGCACGGCCTCGATGGCTGCTGTGCGCGACTCCTCGGCCGCCTCGATGAGTTCGGCCAGTCGGCTCAGCTCATCATCGGGCGGGGGCTTCGGCACCGGCACCTGGCTGAGCGCCCTTGCGGACAGCGTCGGCAGGGAAGTGGCGGTCAGCCTTGAGGCGATCGCGGCGCGGCCGCGCCCCGACGACAGGTAGTACCAGAGGAAGTGCGCCAGCCCCGTGCCTGGATCGGGAGTGCGAACAACGAGCAGCGTCACCGCCGCGACCGTGGGGGTGACGCCCGCCGGGACGAGTGCGACCTTCACGGCCGGCGACCGCGCAGTGACGAGGAGGTCGAACGGCCGCAGCAGGTGCGCCTCGGTTCGGACGTACCGGTCCACCTCGACGCTGCGCAGATCCTCGAGCGACACGCGGTCCTCGACGATGTCGGCGCTCTCAGCGACGGCAAGCTCCCAGTCGCCGGGCCGGGCGCCCGCGCCGCGGCGGTGGCGCGGCTACGCCGGACCGCCAGCAACGAGAGGAGTTCTCCCATGGCTGAGCATCCCACGGGCGACAGGGTACGGCGCGAGGCAATCCCTGAGGAGTTGCGCGAGTCCTGCAAGGCCCTTGATCGGTTGAAGGCCCTGCAGCCCAAGGCTCGCAAGCTCGCGCTCCAGCTCGGCCTGCAGCGGCCGCTGGTCTTCTTCGACCTCGAGACGACGGGAACGAACACGAGCAAGGACCGCATCGTCGAGATTGCGACGGTCAAGCTCGCCCCGGGCGGGAGCACGGACCTCCGGGGGGTCAGGGTCAACCCGGGCGTGCCGATCCCGCCGGATGCCTCGGAGGTACACGGGATCACTGACGAACACGTCGCCGACTGTGCGACGTTCGCCGAGATCGCACCGAAGGTGGCTGCGTTCATGGAGGGCTGCGATCTGGCGGGCTACAACATCGCCCGCTTCGATGTCCCGGTGCTGGAGGCAGAGTTCCGCCGGGCCGACGTCGAGTTCTCGCTCGAGGGTCGGCGGATCGTCGACATGATGCGCATCTACCACGATCGCGAGCGGCGGGACCTGGAGGCGGCGGTGGGCTTCTACTGCCGGCGGGACATCGAAGGAGCACACAGCGCCAAAGACGACACCGTCAGCTCGTTCGAGGTGCTCCTGGGGCAGCTCGAACGCTACCCGGATCTCTCGCCGGACCTCGAGGAGCTCGATCACATCGCGCGCCCCGACCCCTCGTGGTTCGATCGCGACGGGAAGCTTGCCTGGCGGGACGGCGAGCTGTGTCTCAATTTCGGCAAGCACAAGGGGAACGCGCTGAGCGAGGTGGTCGAGGCCGCCCCCGACTACCTGGACTGGATTCTGCGCAAGGACTTCTCGCAGGAGGTCAAGGACGCGATCGCCAGCGCCAAGGCTGGCTCGTCACCCACGAGGGACAGCTGACACCCAGCCGCTCGAAGCCGTCGTCAGGGCAGGACCAACCAAGTGGGACGCCGGTGCCCAACCGTATTGCCACGAACGTTCCGCTGTGTGGCCGGCACATAGTATTTAGTGGCATCGTTTGACCAGGTACTCGAAAACCCCAATGCCCAGTTGCTTTGTCCCACGACGTTCTCTTGCGGCCGGGAGGCGGAGATCTTCATCGTCGCTAGTGGCCTCTTGGGCGCACCTTCAGGAACTGCGATTCGACATCGCAGTAGCGTCCCAGCAAGTGGTGTCACAGAGGTGGACGTAGGAGACCACCGCGCCATCCTTCACACAGGAGTTAGTCACGTGAAGGAGGACTACGGTGGTCAGGGAGAGCGTGAACTTGTTGGAGTTGCTCCGCAAGCAGGCGGCCGGGGGTGACCTCGACTTCTTGCGTGAGGCGGTCGCGGTGCTCGCCGAGGCGGTGATGGAGGCCGAGGTCGCAGAGCAGGCCGGCGCCGCCTACGGCGAGCGCAGCCCCGAGCGCATCACCCGGCGCAACGGCTACCGGCCGAGGCGCTGGGACACGCGCGCCGGCAGCATCGAGCTGCAGATCCCGAAGCTGCGCCAGGGCAGCTACTTCCCCGCCCTGCTCGAGCCCAGGCGCCGTGCTGAGCGCGCGCTGCTGTCGGTTGTGCAGCAGGCCTACGTCGAGGGCGTCTCGACCCGCCGCGTCGACGACCTCGTGCGTTCGCTCGGCTGCGAGGGCATCTCCAAGAGCCAGGTCTCGCGCATCTGCGCCGAGCTCGACAGCGTCGTCACGAGCTTCCTCGAGCGGCCGCTCGACGGCGGTCCGTACCGCTACCTCTGGCTCGACGCGCTCACCCAGCGCGTGCGCGAGGAGGGCCGTATCGCCCAGGTCAGCGTCGTCGTCGCCACGGCCGTCAACGCCGACGGCAAGCGTGAGGTGCTGGGCATTGACGTCGGCACGAGCGAGGACGGGGCGTCTTGGCTCTCATTTCTCCGCGGGCTGGTGGCGCGCGGGCTCTCCGGCGTGGAGCTCGTGACCTCCGACGCCCACCAGGGCCTCAGGGCGGCGATCGCGACCGTCTTCGGCGGCGCCTCGTGGCAGCGCTGCCGCACGCACTTCATGAGGAACGTGCTGACGCGGGTACCGAAGAGCGCCGAGGGGCTAGTGGCGACGACGGTGCGCACGATCTTCCAACAGCCGTCGGCGGAGGCGGTGCACGCCCAGCACGCCCGCGTCGTGGAGCAACTGGAGGCGCGCTTCCCCGCGGCCGCGGCGATGCTCGCCGAGGCGGCGCCGGATGTCCTGGCGTTCACGGCCTGCCCGGTCGCGCACTGGAAGCAGGTCTGGTCGAACAACCCGCAGGAGCGCCTCAACCGCGAGATCCGCAGGCGCACCGACGTGGTCGGCATCTTCCCCAACCGCGCCGCGGTCGTGCGGCTGGTCGGCGCGCTGCTGGCCGAGCAGCACGACGAGTGGGCCGTGGCGAGGCGCTACATGACGATGGTGACGCTGCTGCACCCGCCCGGGCGCGAGGTCACTTCAGGCGAGGAGGTGCTGCTGCAAGCTGCCAGCTAGCAATTGATAAGGATGGTGCACTGTGACACCAACTTGCGGGACGTGACCGACATCGCTCTCGGCCACCCGTACCTCCTGCGACCAGACGGATCAGTCGATGACGACGTGATCCGCTACTGCAACAGCGAGTCGTTCCGGCGATTGGCCCTGAAATCGCAGATTGGGTACGCGTACGACCTGCGGTCCTACCTATCGTTCCTGGAACTGCGCGGCGTCAACTGGCGCGTCGCGACGGGGGATGACCTGGTGGCCTACGAGTACTGGCGTCGTCGAGACCCCGACAACGCCAAGCCGATCAGTGCGGCAACGTTCGCACGTGAGTTGACGGCGGTTCGCCGGTTCTACGTCTGGCAGCGCCGCCAGGGCACGGTGGAGAGCGTTCCGATGCTCGATGACTGGGTCCGGCTACCGGATGGAACGATTGGCCCTCCTCCGGAGACTGAGCGGTCGTCGAAGAAGATGTGGTTGACTCCCCGGCACTATCGCCGCTGGCGCGACGTGGGCCTGCGGGGTTATGGCGTGGACAACCTGCGGGACAGCTCATGGGGCGGGCGTAACGCCAGCCGCAATCGGGCGTTCGCGGACACGCTGTGGTCGAGCGGTCTCAGATTGAGCGAGGCCGCGGCGTTGCTGAGTTGGGAGGTGCCTGCGGAGTCGCCCGGCAACTCGTTCAGCCGCGGACGTGTCGCCGTTCCCGCTGCGACGGGCGCCGACCGGGACTTCTGGGTTTCCGCCGAGGCCCTGAGGGCGATCGACGACTACCGGGCCAGCGAGCGCGCCGCAGCCGTGGACAGGGCGCGGCGACAGGGCCGCTACGACGATATGCGGGGCGTCACGGTGGTGTCGCCGGGCCTGGTGTCACCGGGCCAGATGAGCCTCGAGGACCGACGCCGGATGTTCATCGAAAGCGACGGCGGCCTGGAGCCTGCGAGCCTATGGCTCACCGATTCGGGTATGCCAATGAACCAAGTCTCCTGGGAGAAGGTGTTCCATGCCGCCAACGCTCGCTGCGCATCAGCCGGCGTAGAGGTCCGCTGCCGCCCCCATATGCTGCGCCACTCGTTCGCCTTCCGGATCATTGCCGCGCGCGAGGTGCCCAGCCAACGCTGGCCAGCACCCGCGCAGGGATCCGCTCCCCGGAGATTGTTGGGGGATCGCTACATGCTGGTACAAGAGCTACTAGGCCACCGCAGCATCGAGACGACGCACCAACTCTATCGCGATCTGGGTGAGGGCTGGCACGCCCAACAGATCCTTAGCGAGGAGGATGACCCCGACTCATCGCTGAACGACCTGCTTGTGCAGATCGCGGAGGCACGCGAGCGGGCAGTAGCGCACAGGAACGGCCCGCCAGCGGAGGATGAGAGAGGGGTTTGCAGATGACGTAGCCGACGACAAAAAAGGCCGAGGCGGTGACCCCCGTTGAGAGGATCCGCCCCGGCCCAACTAGACCGGGCAACTGCCCAGTCAACTAGGTTCGACAGGTTGGCGACGCAACGCCAGCCCGTCGGTAGACATGGAGGGGATGCCTCAATGTCCACGTTTCCTATGGAGACGATATAGCCCCCCGGCGGGGGATTGCGAAAGACCCGGAGGTGGTCTCCGGAGGCCCGGGCGCCGCGGCCATGCGGCTCCGCCTCAACAAGGAAAGTACCCGCAGCAAGCCGAAGAGGGAGCGCGATCCGGCCGTCGATCACCTCTGTACTGAGTGGGCGACCGTCGCCCGTGCAGTCGTCGAGCGAATGAAGGTGGGGGAATGATGAACGCACGTAACGGAACCCGGGCCGTCGGCTACGCGCGCGTGTTGACCGAGGACCAGACTGACGAGGAACACTCCCTCGCTGCCCAACGCACCGAGATTGAGCGCTACTGCGCACGCCAGGGCTACACCCTCGATCGGGTCTACTCGGACGGGGGGTCGGTTCGCAAACCGACCAAGTCGCCGACCGCCGTCAGTTGCGCCTGCTCCTCAAGCATGCACAGCAGGGCCGCTTCGACAATGTCGTCGTCTACGCCCTCGATCGCTGGGCTAAGCGCGTCCACGTGCAGAGCGGTGCGCTCCAGTTCCTCGGCGCGATGGGAGTCGGGTTCGTCAGCGTGACGGAGAACATCGACTTGACGGGATCGGCGGTCCGCATGATGCAGACGATGAAGGGAGCCTTCTCCGAGCTCTTCTCCAGCCCGGTGAGGCCGAGAAGGCGCTGCACCAACGTTCCGAGAGCGGTCGTCCAACGGTCGTGCAGGCGCTAAGCGAGAGGAAAGTGCAGGATTGATGAACACGAACAGCAAGCTCCGCGCGGTCGGCTACGTGCGCGTGTCGACCGAGGAACAGACTGAGGGATACTCCCTTGATGCACAGCGCACAGAGATCGAGCGCTACTCCGAGCGTCAGAGCCATGCCTTCGATTGCTTCTACTCGGATGAAGGAGTAAGCGCGCACACGGACCTGATCTCCAGGCGTCCGCAGTTGAGTTTGCTTCTCCAGCACGCTCAGGAAGCGCGCTTCGACATCGTCATCGTTCGCACACTCGATCGGTGGGCCCGCAACATTCGCGTGCAGAGCGAGGCGCTGCAGACCCTCGGGGACGCGGGCGTCGGCTTTGTCAGCGTGACGGAGAACGTCGACTTCAGCACGCCGGCGGGCCGCATGATGCTGACGATGGTGGGAGCCTTCTCCCAGTTCTTCTCTGACCAACTGGGCGTGCACGTCAAGAAGGCGCTGCGCCGGCGGGCCGAGAGCGGCCTCCCGGCCGGCCCGGTGCCGTTCGGCGACACCGTCCCGGAGCCGGGAGGTGTCGCCTCCATCGAACCTCTCGAGGCCGACGTGGTGCGCACGGCCTTCGCCATGAGCACGGCTCGCCGATCGAACGGTGAGATCGGCCGATGGATCAACAGCCAAGGATTCAAGACCCGCACTGGGCGCATGTTTACGGCGCACGCCGTCAGGGACCTGCTGAAGTGCAGATTCTACGTCGGGGTGGTGAATCATCGAGGCAAGGAGTTCCCGGGGAGACACGAGGCGCTAGTCACGTCGGAAGCATTTGAGCGCGTCCAGGTCCCTCGCCGCGTTAGGCGCGGCCAGGGACGTCGGTCAATCGGAATGCGCCGTGGCGTGCTCAGCGGCAGACTCGTCTGTGCTCGCTGCAGAAGCCGACTGCAAGCTGACCGCAACCGATCAGGGCATCCGATGTACCGCGAACGGCACGGTTGGCCGTGTGAGACGAATGGGCGGGCGTTCGTCTCATCGTCAATCGACAGCCAGGTTGGCGACATCTTCCAGTCGCTCGAACTTCGCGAAGACTGGAAAGAGCATATCGCCCGACTCACGGTAAAGAGTGAAGGCCCGACACTTGAAGAGCTGCGGGATCGCCGCCGGCGGCTTGTTCGTGGGTACGCCGATGGGGGTCTCAACGAGGACGAGTATGAGACGCGGCTGAAAGCTATCGACGACCAGCTCCGCCTCGCCCAGAACACAACCCAAGTCGAGCTCGACGACGTAGGGGAGCTTTTGGGGGATCTGCCGGCAATGTGGAAGCTAGCGACCTCGGACGAACGCCGACGGCTGATCGAGTCCCTCATCGAGTTTGCCTACGTCGATGCCGTGTCCAAGCGGACCGTCGGCATTCAGCCGGTCCCCGCTTTCAAGACCCTGATCGAGGCTGGCATCAAGAGGACCGCCGATTGCTCGGCGGTCCTGGTCGATCCCCAGGCAATTGGGGATCTCGAAAGTATGGAGTTGGTGGAGACGGGGGAGGGACGCCCTACCCTCGCAGCTCCTCGAACGCGGCCCTTGGGGCATGTGTATTCTTCCGGGCATGCCGCTCTCCGAAGCAGACACCCGCGCAAAGCTGATCACTCCGGCCCTCCACAGGCGCGGCTGGCCCGAGGAGATGATCCTGCGCGAACAGCGGACGCCAGGCGGGGTCATGCTCTGGGGCCACGAGGCGCGCCGCACGCGCGGGCGCACGGACTATCTCCTGCACGCCCCCGCCGGCCCGTACGGCCGGCCGCTGCCGATCGCGCTGATCGAGGCGAAGCCGCAGGGCAGCCCGCCCTTCGCCGGCATGGAGCAGGCGAAGGTCTAAGCGCGCGCTCATCACGTCCCCTTCGCCTTCTCCTGCAACGGCGTCCTCTTCGCCGAATACTGCCTCGATGGCGGCGAGACCCGCGGCCCGCTGCCGCTCAGCCGCTTCCCGGCGCCGGACGAACTGCTCGCCCGCTACGCCGCACTGCGCGGCCTCGACCTCGGCGCGCCCGAGGCGGGCCCGCTGCTCCACCCGCCGCGCGAGGGCGACCGCCACTACCAGACGGCCGCCGCACGCGCCGTGCTGGAGCGCGTCGCGCGCGGCGAGAAGCGCGCACTGCTCTCGCTCGCCACCGGCACGGGCAAGACACGCATCGCCGTCGGCATCCTGCGCGCGCTCGCCGATGCCGGTCAGTTGCACCGCGCCCTCTTCGTCTGCGACCGCGATGAGTTGCGCAACCAGGCGCTCTCCGCCCTCCACGATGTGTTCGGCTCCGACGCGGCGGCGGCGACCACGCGCAATCCGGAGCACAACGCGCGCATCATCGTCGCCACCTACCAGACGCTCGGCGTGGAGGGCGACGCAGCGGAGGGCGAGGATGGCGAACCGTCGTACCTCGAACGCCACTACGAGGAGAACTACTTCAGCCACATCGTGATCGACGAGTGCCACCGCTCGGCGTGGGGCAAGTGGCGCAAGGTGCTGACGCGCAACTCCGACGCCGTCCAGATCGGCCTCACCGCCACCCCCCGGCAGATCGTGACCGGTGCCGCGGCGAACGACGCCGACACTGCCGAGGCGGATGCGATCACCCGCGACAACTACGATTACTTCGGCGAGCCGGTCTACGAGTACGGCATCGTCGACGGCATGGAGGACGGCTACCTCGCCGCGATGAGCCTCGTGCGCAGTGACATCGTCACGGCGGGCCAGCTCGAACGCGAGCAGGGCGTCGAGCGCGACAGTCTCGCGGGCGGCGAGATCCGCGACGCACGCACCGGCGCAGACCTCAACGTCGCCGACATGTCCCCACGCTTCGGCGCGGGCTCGATCGAGCAGCGGCTGCTGCTGCCGGACCGCGTGCGCGAGATGTGCGCGGACCTCTTCGCGCAACTGGTCGACTCGGGCGGCCCGGAGCAGAAGACGCTGATTTTCTGCGTCACCGACGAGCACGCCGATCTCGTCGCGGCGGCGATGGGCAACCTCTACGCGAGCTGGGCGGCGGAACAGGGACGCCGGCCGGCCGAGCCCTACGCCTTCAAGTGCACCGCCGCCGGAGGCCGCGAGCTGCTGGCCGATCTCAGGAGCAACCAGGCGCGCGCTTTCGTCGCCTGCACCGTCGAGCTGATCAGCACCGGCGTCGATGTGCCCTGCCTGCGCAACATCGTCTTCTTCCGCTATCTCAAGTCGCCGATCGTCTTCCACCAGATGCTGGGGCGTGGCACGCGCATCCACGAGCCGAGCGGCAAGCTGAGCTTCACCGTCCACGACTACACCAACGCCAGCCGCCTGCTCGACGAACCGCTCGCCCAGCGCGACCACGACGCGCCGCCGCCCGGCGGCGAGCCGGGCGAGGAACGCGACCCGCAGCGCCGCTTCGAGGTCGAGGGCATCGAGGTGCGCGTCGAGCACGGCGAGACCACCGTCGGCGTCATGGAGGGCGGGCGGCTGCGCTTCGTCGCGCTGCGCGAGTACGGCGAGCGCATCGCCAACCGCCTGCTTGAGGACGTTGCGGGCCTCGGCGAGTTCCGCGAGCGCTGGATCCGGCCCGAGGACCGCAAGGCGCTGGTCGAGGCCCTGCCGGAGCAGGGCCGCAGCGCAGAGGCGTACCGTCGCGCCGCCGAACTCGCGGACTGCGATCTCTACGACGTGCTCGCGCACGCGGGCTGGCAGCAGACGCCGCGCCCGCGCGTCGACCGCGCCGAGCGCGTGCGGGAGGCGGCGGGCGAACCTATCATCCGCATCCTCGCCGCCCAGTTCGGGCGCGGCGGCACGGAAGCGCTGGAGAGCCGGATGCTCAGCGACGTACCGGCGGTGCGCGAGGCGGGCGGCCTCGCCGCCCTCGGCCCCGGCGCGATGCCGGACCTCAAGCGCCGTCTACTCGCCAGCGACCGCGAATGGAGTGCCCCGTGACCACGGACCACCCGCTCCCCGGCGGCTGGCGCTGGGTCAGGTTGGGAGATGTCTGCCGCATCGTGATCGGTCGAACACCGTCCCGCCGAGACTCGCGCTTCTGGGGCGGCGACCATATGTGGGCAACGATAGCGGACATCACTGCTAGTGACGGCATCGTGCACGCGACCAAGGAAGGGATCACTGAGGCCGGGGCCGCACTCTGTCGTGGCCGCTTACTGCCAGCGGGGACGCTGATGTTTAGCTTCAAGCTATCAATAGGCAAAATGGCATTTGCGGGTCGTGACCTCTTCACCAACGAAGCAATTGCCGGACTGTTCCCGCTCGATGCCGAACGAGCCGACAAACACTACCTGAGGTCCGCGTTGGCGCTCGTCGACTACGGCGACCTCACAGGCCACGCAGCAATGGGCCGCACCCTAAACCGCAAGACGCTCGCCCAGCTGCGGATACCCCTCCCACCCCTCGAGGAGCAGCGGCGCATCGTCGCCGACCTCGAACGGCAGATGGCGACGGCCGAGCGAGCACGCCGGGCTGCCGAGGCGGAACTCGCCGCTGCGGAGGCGATGCCTGCGGCGCTGTTGCGAGAGATCTTCGCAGGCTCCCCGTCCGAGCTCGTGGCGCGCGGCTGGCGCTGCGCGACGCTCAATGAGATATGCCAGGTCTTCAACGGCTCAACACCCAAGTCGGCCGTGGATGAGTACTGGGGTGGTGACATCTGTTGGATCACGCCGGCAGATCTGGGGAATCTCGATTCGCCGTACATCAGGGGTTCCGCAAGGATGATCACTCGTGCGGGTTATGAGTCCTGCTCGACCACTCTTGTACCGGCGGGATCGGTGATCCTCTCATCACGAGCGCCTATCGGGCACTTGGGAATCGCAACCATGCCCACCTGCACAAATCAAGGCTGCAAGTCACTTGTTCCGTCCGACGCAATTGATGGCGAGTTTCTCTATTCGGCTTTGCTCCATTCCGTTGGCGAACTCCGTGCACTCGGCTCAGGGGCGACGTTCCCCGAGGTGAGCAAGGCCAAGGTCGCTTCGTTCCCGATCCACCTTCCGCCCATGAAGGAGCAGCGGCGCATCGTCGAGGACCTCGAACGTCAGACGGCGGCGGCGGCGCTGGCCCGCCGTGCTGCCACGGCGCAACTCGCGGCCGCAGAGGCGTTGCCCGCTGCCATCCTGCGCCGCACGTTTGGGGGGGTCACGTGACAGCGCTCGACACACAGTCTGCGCTCGACGCGAAGATCAAGACCGTCTGCGATGTACTGCGGCGCTCTAATTGCGCAGGCGCGCTCCAGTACGTCCCCGAACTGACGTGGCTGCTCTTCCTGCGCTTCCTCGACGAGCGCGAGGCGCGGGAGGCGAGCGAGGCGGAAGTGTTGGGCGTCCACTTCCGCGAGTCGATCGCGCCGCCCTACCGTTGGCTCGACTGGGCGACTCCGAACGGTGACAAGCGCCGCGAACTCCAGTACGGGAGCCTTGGCGCCGTTTTCCGCTTCCTCGAACGCGACTTGCTGCCGTATCTGCAAGCCGTAGGCGGTCCGGCGGACGCCTCACCCCGTCAGCGCGTAATCAGCCAGATCGTCTCCGGCGTGGATCAGACGCGCGTCGACACCGAGCGTAACTTCCTGGACGTGCTCGACCTCGTTGACGGCATCCGCCTCGAAGCAGTCGATGACCGGCACATGTTCGCCCTCTCCGCTGCTTACGAGGGCCTGCTGCTCTCGATGGGGGAGAAGAACAACGATGGCGGGCAGTTCTTCACCCCGCGCGAGGTCGTGCGCGCGATGGTCCGGGTGGTCGAGCCTGCGCCCGGCGAGAAGGTCTTCGATCCGTGTTGCGGCACCGGCGGATTCCTCGCGCAGTCGTACGAGTTCATGCAGCAACGGCTCGGCCACGAGCCATCCGCCACGGACCTAGAAACGCTCGCCACGGAGACCTTCTACGGGCGCGAGAAGGACAACATCGTCTACCCGATCGCGCTGGCGAACCTGCTGCTACACGGCATCGACGAGCCGCGCATCTGGCATGGCAACACCCTTACCGGCACGGCCGAGTACGGTGCGCTCTTCGAGGGTGCGCCGTCGCAGTTCGACGTGATCCTCACCAATCCCCCGTTCGGCGGGAAGGAAGGCGCTGACGCCCAGACGCGCTACGACTACCGCACATCCTCGACGCAGGTGCTGTTCCTGCAGGAAGTGATCGACAACCTCAAGCCGCGCGGGCGGTCCGGAATCGTGGTGGACGAGGGCCTGCTCTTTCGCACCAGCGAGACGGCGTTCGCACAAACCAAGCGCAAGCTCCTCGACGAGTGCGACCTTTACTGCATCGTCAGCCTCGCGCCGGGCGTGTTCACCTCCGCAGGCTCCGGCGTGAAGAGCAACCTGCTCTTCTTCAACAAGGGCGCGCCGACGGAGCGGATCTGGTACTACGAACTGACGCCTCGCGAGCGCGAGCGCTTCACGAAGACGTCGCCCCTCACGCTCGACCACTTCGAGGAGTTCTTTGCGCTCCTGCCGGAGCGCGCGGACTCCGAGCGCTCGTGGACCGTGAGCCGCGAGGAGATCGAGGAGCGCGGGTACGACCGCAAGGCGGTCAACCGGCATCGCGTTGAGGACGCCGACACGCGCACGCCGGAAGAGCTGCTGGGCGAGATCGCCCACCACGGCCGAGAGCTTGAGAACGCGCTGGCGGAGCTGCGGGACGCGCTACTCCCGTAGCGCCTCGAACGCCGCCTCGACAGCCGACACGACGCCATCGAGGTCCGCGCCGTCGCGCCAGTCGATGCGGCGGTCGGCGGGGCGGAACCAGGCGGCCTGGCGGCGGATCAGGCGGCGCGTCGCCGCCTGCGTGCGGCCGATCGCCTCCGCCTCGTCCCACCTGCCGTGCAGCACCCCCAGCGCCTCGGCGTAGCCGATCGAGCTCAGCGCCTCGAAGTCCTCGCCGCAGCGGGCGACCAGCGCGCGCGTCTCCTCGACGAGGCCGGCGGCGTACATGCGCACGGCGCGCTCGTCGGCGCGGCGACGGAGTGCGCTGCGCGACCACGCGAGGCCGACCGCGCGCCACGGCCAGGGCGGCGGCACGCGCGGCAGCGGGGCGATCGGCTCGCCCGTCGCCTCGATGATTTCGAGCGCGCGGATCAGGCGCCGCCGGTTGCGCCGGTCGATGCGCTCCGCGGAAGGCGGATCGAGCGCGGCGAGCCGCGCGTGCAACGCCTCGGGGCCCTGCTCACGCCACTCCGCTT
Source organism: Dehalococcoidia bacterium (assembly GCA_965261685.1). Taxonomy (GTDB): domain Bacteria; phylum Chloroflexota; class Dehalococcoidia; order UBA2979; family UBA2979; genus VXMT01. The sequence continues at coordinate 650,556 of CBDHDI010000026.1, read as the reverse complement.
CGAGGCGCGCGCGCAGCGCCGGGTCCGGCGCGACGGCGGGCGGCTGCCAGCCTTCGAGCAGCGCCCACACGTACTGCCCCGCGCCGCCGACGAGCAGCGGCAGCCGCCCGCGCTCGTGGATGCCCTCGATCGCCGCGTGCGCGCCCTCGAGGAAGTCGGCGAGCGTCCACGGTGCGTCCGGCTCGACGACGCCGATCAGGTGGTGCGGGACGGCGGCAAGCTCCTCGTCGCTGGGCGCGGCCGTGCCGATGCGCATGCCGCGCCGGATCTGGCGCGAGTCGGCGGAGACGACCTCGACCGGTAGCCGTTCGGCGATGGCGACGGCAGCCGCCGTCTTGCCCGAGGCGGTGGGCCCGACCAGCACGACGACGCCAGGCGCGCTCAGCGGCTTACTCCCCGGCCGCGGCGGCGACGGCTCGGCAGATCGTGGCGAAGGCCGAGGCGTCGAGTGAGACCCCGCCGACGAGCGCGCCGTCGATGTCCGGCTGGCTCGCGAGGTCGGCGACGTTCTCGGCGTTGACGGAGCCGCCGTACTGGATGCGGCAGGCCTCGGCAGCCGACGCGCCGAAGCGGTCGGCGACCATGCGACGGATCTCGGCGACGGTCGCCTGCGCGATCTCCGGCGTGGCGGTCAGCCCCGTGCCGATCGCCCAGACCGGCTCGTAGGCGATCGTGAAGCCCTCGGGCAGCCGGTCGACGCTGGCGAAGGCGGCGTCGAGCTGGCGTTGCAGCACCTCGGCGGTGCGCCCGCCCTCGCGCTCCTCCTGCAGCTCGCCGACGGCGAGGATCGGCTGCAGCGCCAGTCCGAGGACGGCGTCGAGCTTGCGGCCGCTGTCCTCGTCGCTCTCGCCGAAGACGTGGCGGCGCTCGGAGTGGCCGACGAGCACGTAGCCGGCGGTGCCGACGAGCATCGCCGCGCCGACCTCACCGGTGTAGGCGCCGTGCGGCAGCCAGTAGGCGTTCTGCGCACCGACGCGCAGCGTGCTGCCCTCGAGCGCATCGGCGGCGTCGCCAAGCCAGGCGGCGGGCGGGAAGATCACGACCTCGACGCCCTCGAGGCCGTCGAGCTGTTCGCGCAGCTCGGTCAGCAGCTCGCGCGCGCCGTGGCGGTCGAGGTGCATCTTCCAGTTGCCGCCGATGATCGGCGTTCGCGTGGACATCGCGGCTCCCCTCAGGCGCCGAACTTGGTGAGGCGCATGGCGTGGGCGAAGGCGAGCGGGAGCAGCTCCTTCGCGGGCATCGTGCCGAGGCCGCCGACCGCGCACTCGTCCTCGTCGAAGTGGTGCGAGGCGTCCGTCCGGACGTTGTCCCCCCAGAGGAGCAATGGGACCGGGTGCCAGGAATGCGCCGCCATCATCGCGGGCGTCGAGTGGTCGCCGGCGATGATCAGCACGTTCGGGCTGAGGGCCAGCAGCTCCGGCAGGCAGGCGTCGAAGTCGTGCAGCGCCTGCCGCTTGCGCGCGAAGTCGCCGTCCTCGCCGGCGGCGTCGGTCGGCTTGAAGTGCAGGAAGAAGAAGTCGTAGTCGTCCCAGGCGCCGCGCAGCGTGGCGATCGCCGTCTCGAAGGAGTCGCCCGCGTCGAGCACGTCCATGCCGACGAGCCGCGCGAGCCCCCGGTACATCGGGTAGACGGCGATGGCGGCGGCGCGCAGCTTCCAGAGCTCCGGCAGCTGCGGCAGATCGGGCAGGCTCGACCAGCCGCGCAGCAGCACGTCGTTCGCCGTCTCGCGGCTGGCGAGGCGCGCCCGCGCCTCCCGCGCGAACTGGTTGACGAGCGCGGCGGTGTGTTCGCCCTCGGGCGCGGTGGCGACGGCGTCGAGCGGCGGGACGCCCTCGGCCTGGGGGTCGGTCTCGCTGATCTGGTCGCTGAGCGGCGGGCTGCCCTCGCTGGCGCGCAGCACCAGCACGAAGCGGTGCTCGCGCACGGCGTGGACGGCGACCTCGCAGCCCGGCAGCTCGATCGTCGAGAGTTCCGCCGCGATCTCCGCCGTGACCTCGGTGGCCACGCGCCCTGCGCGGCGATCGCTGATGCGCCCGTCCGCGTCGACGCTGCAGAGGTTGCCGCGGGCGGCCAGGTCCGAGGGCCGCAGCGCGATGTCGATGCCGGTCGCCTCGAGGACGCCGCGTCCGACCTCGTAGACGAGCGGGTCGTAGCCGAAGAGCGCGAGGTGGCCGGGGCCCGAGCCGGGCGTGATGCCGTAGCCGACGGGAATCGTCTGGCCGAGCGCGCCGTCGGTGGCGAGGCGGTCGAGGTGTCGGCTATCGGCGGACTCCAGCTCGCTGCGTCCGACCGGTCCCGGCAGCCCGCCCAGCCCGTCGAGGACGCAGAGCAGCACCTTGCTCTCGCCCGGAATCGACAGCCGCCGGATCAGATCGGGGTCCATGGCTACATGCTATCGGGCGGACTGCTATCGCGCGCGGGCTCGCGCTCCTCGGAGCGCCCGAGGCGTCTCCCGGGCGCGGATCTCCGCCGCCTACTCGAGCCAGTTCTCGACGGCGAGGCCGGGGACGCGCTGGAAGTGGCGCACGTTGCCGGTGACGACGGTCAGGTTGTTCGCGAGGGCAATCGCCGCGATCTGCGTGTCCGGGTGGCCGATCGGCGTCCCCTGAGCCTCCAGGTAGGCCCGCAGCTGCCCGTACTCCTCAGCGGCTTCTCTGTCGAACGGGAATAACCGCATGTCCGCGGGTACCGCGCGACCGATGCGCTGCAGCAACTCCTCAGATCGCGATCCCGCCTTGTGCGCCCCGAACAGCAGCTCTGCGAGCGATACCGTCGATGTCGCCCTGTCCTCGAAGGCGGTCATCGCCATGCGCTGCACCAGCGCCGCCGAGCGAGTGGTCTTCATCAACCCGCTGAGCATATTGGTGTCGAGGAGGTACCTCACATCTACCAATCGCTCGTGTCGATGTCACGGGGGATGTCCCGCTCGCGATCTTCGTAGATCGCGTCGACCATCTCGTCGATCTCTTCGTCCGTCATGATGTCGCTGAGCAGGCCGATCAACCCCCAACCCCCTGTCGGGCGCCAGGCGGGTAGCTGGTCGGAACCGAGGCGTTCGAGTTCCTCGACGCTGACGAGGGCGGCGGCGGGCTTGCCGTGGCGCTCGATGACGTAGTGCTCCGAGCGGTGCTGCACTCCCTCGATCAGCGCCGAGAAGGTCGCCTTCGCCTCGGCGACGCCGAGGTGCCTCGGGCCGGACTCCGTGTCTTGCTCGCTTGCTGCTTCGCCGTCCTTCGCGTTCCCGTACCCTGGCCTGGTTTCCGCCATCGCCTCGCCCCCTCACCGCCTGGAGAGCCGCCCGCTCCCGGGCGCGTACGCCGAGGTCTGTGCTCTCTGACCAGTATGACCTATTTGACCTAACATCCGCAAGACGTGGCGCGGCCAGGGTGGGGAGGGTCAGGCAGGCGGAATCCGAGCTGCGGCTTGCCGACGGTGATGCGGCACGTGCCGCGTGCCGGGACACTACAGCTAGCGGTATGGGGAGGCGTAGAGGAGCCCGCCTTGCCCCGGCGGGCAGTCAACTGAATCGTCGATCGCCAGCGCGTTAGGCGTGCAGGCGCGGGGGATCGCGTTGCCGATGGTTCGGTCATAGATCTCGCCGTAGTTCCCAACGGCAGCAATCGCGCGCTGCATGAAGTGCGTGTCGAGTGCGACGAAGCCGGGCCCCCACAGTTCGCCGCCCTCGTAGTGGACGCCGAGCAGGCGCATGATCTGCTGGTTCGAGCGGATGTCGCCCGCCATGGAGGTGACGTTGGCCTGCGTGATGCCAAGTTCCTCCGCCGCGATCAAGCCCCGGATGACCCAGTTGATCACGTCCAACCACAGGCTGTCGTCCTCGCGAACGGCTGGCGCGAGCGGCTCTCTGGTGACGACATCCGGCAGGATCTTGTATTCGGCGGCATCGTCACGCATTGCGATCCGCGCGGCGAGGCCCACGAAGTCCGCTACCAACACATCGCAGCGTCCCCAGAAGAAGGGCATCACGGAATGTGCCGGCGCATGCTGGCGCAACCGGAATTCGATCCCGATGCTGGCGAAGTAGTCCAGAACACGCGTTACAGCCGGAAAGTCCGACGCTAAGCAGATCCTGCCCTCATCCAGGCCGAACAAGTCGGACGCCGAGTTGTAGCCGGAGTCCGTGCGTACGAGGAACCCCTCGCCGCTGTAGAAGATCGGTTGGGCGAAGTCGATACGCAACCCGACATCAAGCGAGGCGGTGATCGGGGCCGCGACCATCAGCACGTCGATCTCGGCATTGTCGAGCAGCTCGTATCGTGTACGCGGCTCGGAGGCGTCGATGTATTCGACCTTCTCCGGGTCGCCGAGCACCGCAGCGGCGATGGCCTTGCAAAACTCGACCTCGAAGCCCGTGACGGTGTCATTGTCCGCCTTGAATCCGAAGAACGGCCGCTGCTGGCTCACGCCACACCTGAGTTCGTCGCGCTCTATCACCTCGTAGAGGGTGCGCCAGCGTGGCGGCTCCGGCAGGCTCCCTCGGAAGTCGCCCATCACCACGACGGCAACGATCAAAAGGACTGCGAGGCCAAAGACGACAGCGAGGATGCGCATGATGCTTCCCTGAGGGATGAGGCCGCCGACGATTCACTCGCCGGTGGGTCGCATCCAGCATACGCACGGATGGCCGCCGCCCGGAGGCCGCCAGCAGCTACGATGCAGGTATGGGCCCGCGTCTGATCAAGGCTTTGACCCGGCTGCAGCAGCCGCTGTTCACGTTGATGCGTGGGCGATGGCAGGGGCCGCCGACGTTGCGACTGTGGACGAGGGGCCGGACGTCGGGCCGCGAGCGGTCGGTGCTGCTGCTGTATCTCGACGATGGGCCTCGGGTGGTCGTGGGGGCGTCGTACGGGGGACACTCGGCGCATCCGCAGTGGTGGAAAAACCTGTTGGTTGAGCCAACCTGCCGGATCTGGTCGGCGAAGCGGGGCGCCGAGGTGATGGTGGCCTCCGAGTTGGACGGGACCGAGCGGGAAGAGGCCTGGGAGCGCCTGATTGCGATGTACTCGTCGTATCAGGCGTATCAGCAGAAGACCCCCAGACGGATCCCCCTGGTCGCGTTGTCGCCGGCGGAACGAGACGCAACCGCACCCTGATAGAGAACTCGCGGAGCCGGAGCGATTCGTGCCGACGGGAACGGTGCCGATCGGCCACGCCACAGGGGCGCTCAGGCGTCGTCCAACGCCGTCTCGGCCGGCAGCGGCTTGCCCTGCAACATCGCCAGCGAGGCGGCGCCACCCGTCGAGACGTGGCTGATGCGATCCGCTACGCCGGCGCGCTGAACGACGGCGGCCGTCTCGCCTCCGCCGACCACCACGGTGGCATCGAGGTCGGCGAGCATCTCCGCCATCGCCAGCGATCCGTGGTCGAAGGGCTCGCGCTCGAACCAGCCGAGCGGCCCGTTCCACACGACCGTACGCAGCGGCGAGAGGGCGCTGCGGAACAGCTCGATCGTCGCCGGGCCGATGTCCAGGATCCGCCAGCCCGAGGGCACATGGTCGACCGGCGCCCGGCGTACGTGATCGCGGTCGGCGGCGCCGAAGCCAACGATCGCGTCGACGGGCAGGTAGAGCCGCAGATCGGGACGCGCCTCCACCTGCTCGAACACGCGCTTCGCGTCCGGGACGCCCTCGGCGTCCCAGAGCGAGTCGGCGATGTCGATGCCCTTCATGCTGAGGAAGGTGTTCGCGACGCCGCCGCCGACGCAGATCACGTTCGCCTGGGCGCAGAGGTGGTTGAGGATGCCGATCTTGTCGGCCACCTTCGCGCCGCCTAGCACCAGCCCGAAGGGGTGCTCCGGGTTCGTCGAGAGCTTCTTCAGGTACTCAAGCTCGCGCTCCATCAGCAGCCCCGCCACGGCCGGGAGGTGCTTCGGCACGCCGACGATCGAGGCGTGCGCACGGTGTGCCGTGCCGAAGGCGTCGCCAACGTAGATGTCGGCGAACGAGGCGAGCTGGCGGGCGAACTCCGGGTCGTTCTCCTCTTCGCCGGCGTGGAAGCGCACGTTCTCCAGCAGCAGCACGTCGCCGGGCGCCAGCGCATCCACGGCCGCATGGACCTCGGGGCCGATGCAATCGCTCGCGGATGCGACCGGAGCGCCCATCAGGCCACTGAGGTGCCTGGCGACCGGCGCGTTGCGCAGCGCCTCGACGACCTCCCCGCGAGGGCGTCCGCGGTGCGAGCAGATCACGATCCGGGCGCCGGCTTCCCGCAGGTACGCGATCGTGGGCAACGACTCGCGCAGCCGCAGGTCATCGAAGACGAAGCCATGTTCGTCGAGCTGCACGTTGTAGTCGACACGGAGGAAGACCCGGCGCCCCTGAAGGTCGATGTCGCGGACCGTGCGCTTCGAGTGTGCCGGGCTCACGGCCGGGATGATAGGTGCGCTGTCCGGGGCAGGCAATCGGACCGGCTACGCGTCGCGCGCCGAGAGCAGCTCCGCCAGCTCGGCGAACAGCGCCCGGTCGTCCCCGAGCGAGAGCGGCGCCAGGACAGCCATCGCCGCCTCGACCTGATCGGCGGCGAGGTCTTCCGTGGCGGCGCGCGCGCCGGCCGCCTCGATCTCCTCGGCGAGCGCGGCGACGTCGATCGCCCCGCCCGAGCGGTCCTGGTAGGCCGCATCAAGGGCGGGCGCCTTGCCGCTCTCGATGGCGGCGATCACGGGGTAGGTCTGCTTGCGCGAGATCAGATCGTCGCCGACGGGCTTGCCTGTGACTGCCGGGTCGCCCCAGATGCCGAGCAGGTCGTCCGCGGCCTGGAAGGCGAGCCCGACGCGCCGGCCGAACTCGCGCATCGCGTCCACCGAGGCATCCGGTGCGCCGGCCACCCGCGCCCCGATCGCGAAGCAGGCGGCGAGCAGGGCCGCTGTCTTGCCCTCGATCATCGCGAGGTACTCGTCGCGGGTGACGGACGTGCGGTCCTCGAAGGAGATGTCGAGCTGCTGGCCCTCGATCAGCCGCAGGCAGGCGTGCTCCAGCTCCGTGATCACCTCCAGCGTGCGCTGCGCGTCCAGGCCGCGATCGCGGAGCCGCAGCAGGGCGAGGCGGGAAAGCGTGTACATGCCGTCCCCGGCGTTGATCGCCTGCGCGATGCCGATGATCGTCCAGAGCGTGGCGCGCCCGCGGCGAGTCTCGCTCTCATCCTCGATGTCGTCGTGGAGCAGCGAGAAGTCGTGGACGAGCTGCACGGCGGCGGCGGCCGGGAGCGCCTGCTCGATCTTGCCGCCGAGCGCCTCCGTGGTGAGCAGCAGCGACGCCGGCCGCAGCAGTTTGCCCGGCGAGGTCTCGGCGGGGCGTCCCTGCCTGTCCTCCCACCCGAGGTGGTAGCGCATCCACGAGTAGAGCCGGGCAGGGTCGTCGCCAACGATCTCGCGCATCTCGCCAACGATGTGCGGGCGGTAGATCGCCAGCCGATCGTTGATCGCCTTCATCGCTCCGCTCCCCCCGTCGGCGCCGCCGGCTGGAGCAGCAGGCGGTGCTCCGCGTGGGCCTCGACGGCCTCGCGAGAGTACAGCAGCGGCCGCTGCCGTCCGGCGCGGAACTCCTCGATGGAGTCGTCGTAGCGCGGGTGGCCGGGAATGCCCGAGGCTCCCGTCGACAGTTGGAAGGTCGAGCGGTCCCAGCGTCCGAGGTCCAGCACCTGGCGGTAGCCGGGGCTGAAGCCGGCGGGGGTGGTTCCACCCTCGGCGGCGTATGCGCCCTGCCAGACCGTGTTCACGTCGCCGCCGGCCGGGTACGGGCCTCGCGAGAAGGCGCGCCCGATGACCGGCACGACAGCGAGCATGTGCGGCAGGAGCTGGCGGTTCAGCGCTCCCCAACTCCAGGCGCCCGGATCTTGTCCGAGCCGCTCGCGCAACTCGCCGAGGGCGCTCCACCAGGCCGCGCGCAGCACGCGGTCGCGGTCCTCTTCGCCGTCGAACCAGGGCGCTGCGGCGCGCTCGCAGGCCTCCACCGCGGGACCCTGCAGGCGGTAGGAGAAGCGGCTCTCGGGTGTGAAGACCCCAGCGGGTCCCTCCACCTTCTCTCCCAGCACGAGCGGTGCGAGTGGCCCCACGATGCGACCCGCCATGCGACGCGCGAGCTGCCGGTAGGCCACCTCCAGCATCGCCGCCCCTGCGCTGCCGGCGCTCGCCTGCCCATCCCAGCCCGCCGCGACGCGTGCGGCCTTCGCATCGCCGATCACGCCGCGGGCAATCGAGAGGTCGCGCAGGCGGCGCAGCGGCTCGCTGTGGAAGTCGTTCTGGATCGCCTGCATTGAGGCGACCGTGTGCGGGCCGCCTTCCGCGAGCAGCTCCGAGATGCGGATGGCGCGCCACGGCTCGGTGAATTCCTCACCCAGTTCGAGCTCGCCACCCGGGTGCTGATTCGCCGAGACCACGACGCCGCCCGCGGGATCGAGTACGCCCGGAAGCTCGTCGCCGGGGATCGGCGCGGGCGGGTCGTCCGCCGTGTCCCCGTCGGCGGGGAACAGCCCCTCGCCGCGCGCGCGGACCGGAACCGCGCCGGCGAGGCGGTAGCCGATCCGTCCCGCGTCCCCGCCCTCGCGCGAGGCGAAGACGAAGTTGAACGTCGCGCCCGGCCAGCGCGCGAGCGCCGCCTCGAACTCCTCGATGTCGCGCGCGCGGGCCAGGGCGAGCATCGCCGCCAGCGTCTCGGATGCTTCGAGGGCCGTCGAGCGCAACGCGATCGCGCGCTCGCCGTCCGGCGCGGGGCCGATCACCGGCCCGTGGCGGGTCTCCAGCACGCGCTCATCGACGGGGTCGCCGTCGCGCACGGCGATGCGCTCGATGCGCACACGGCCGCGCGCCCAGCCGTCGGGCGTGCGGTAGCGGCCGGGGTCGGACGGATCGATGGTCGTGAGGTAGCAGTCGCTGACGTCGGCCATGCCGGCGGTGAGGCCCCAGGCGAGATCGCGGTTGTGCCCGGCGATCACCCCCGGCAGGCCCGGCACGGCCGCCCCGATCACATCGAGCCCGCCCCCGCTGAGGTGTGAGACGTGGAAGAGGCCGGGAATCGCGGGCCGCAGGTGAGGATCGCACGCCAGCAGTGGGGCGCCCGAGGCGGTGTGCTCGCCCGTGACCGCCCAGGCATTCGATCCGCCGCCCGCCGGAGCGCCCGCCTCGATCGCGCGCCCGTACGCCTCGAGCAGCCGTGTGGCCGCGTCGAGGACGCGTGCACCGGTCGCGGTCGGCGCATCCTCGGGGTAGGGAACGTCGACGAGGGCGGCGCGCGCGGGGCCAACCGCCTCGAGCAGTTGGAGGCGCTGCAACTCCGCGTCCCAGTTCGGGGCGAAGCTGAACATCAGGAGGCGACCCAGCAGCAGCGTGTGTTCTGGATGCCACGGCTCGGGCCGCGTCTGCAGCAGCGTGTACTCCGGCGGTAGCGCCCGCAGGCTGCGTATTCCGGCGTTGACGCCGGCCGTGTAGGCGAACAGCAACTCGCGGTCGTCCGGATCGAGCGAAGGAAGGTCGCGCGCGGCGCGGTCGGCGAAGCCGAGGCGCCGCATCAGCCGGTCGGTCTCGACGCCGCGCTCGCCGACCGTCTCGGCGAGCCGCCCCGCGGCAACCCGCCGCTGGACATCGATCTGGAAGAGGCGGTCCTGGGCGTGGACGAAGCCCTGCCCGTAGATCGCGCCCGCCTCGGTCGCCGCGTAGACGTGCGCCACGCCGAAGCGGTCGCGCACGATGCGCGCCGGCTCGCGCAGCCCCCGCGCCGCGACGCGCCCATCGAGGCGCGGATGCGCCCGCCCGCTGCTGGCCACGGCGAGCGACCGCGCGGCGGCGGCCGCCTGCCCGGGGAGTGAGCGCAGATTCTCGAGGCGAATCACAGTCGCTCGATCGTACCCCAGCGGGCACGGGAGGTTCGGCGGCCGCTCAGGCGTCGAGGGTGCGCGCGTCCTCCTCGGTGGCCACGCGGGCGCCTTCCGCGACGTCAACCCACCTCAGCACGATCGTGCCGGCGATGATGATCAGCAGGATCGAGGTCACCGCGACGCGGGTGTCGAACACGGCCGTCGCCACGATGTAGATCGTTGGGCCGAGCACCGACGACGCTCTGCTGATGAAGCCGAAGAAGGAGAAGAACTCGCCGCTCCTGCGCTCGGGCGTGATCTGCGCGTAGAGGCTCCGCGCGAGCGCCTGGCTGCCGCCGATGATGCACCCCACCAGCACGCCGAGCAGCAGCCACTGGTAGCCGACATCGACGCCGAGCGGCTTCCACAGCACGCCGCGCACCAGCGACGGCCACCAGTCGATCGGGCCCGCGCCCAGCTCCGACGGGTGAGCGGGGCCGATGGCGGACTCGCCGTCGAGGCCACCTCCAAGGATCGAGAGGCTGTACTCGACATCCTCGGACTCCCGTATCGCCTCCGGCAGGTTGCCGAGCGCGCCGGCGCTGAGGGCGGCGCCCTCCTCGATGGACCAGTACTCGCCCTCCCAGCGCAGCTCGAAGGCCTCGTCCAGGTCCGGGGCGGCCTCGACGACGTAGTCCCCGGACGCCTCGCGGTAGCTGAGCTGGAAGTCGTGGTCGGCATGCTCGCCCGGCGGCAGCGGCGCCAGCGCGACGCCGAAGAGGACGATGCCGATCCAGCCGACCAGCGAGACGATCAGCGCGGCCTTGGTCGCGATGCGGGCCGCGAGCCAGCCGAAGGCGAGCGCGCCGGGCACGGCGACGAACTGGATGATCGCGATCGTCGCCATGTTGAAGGCGAGTGGGATGCCCAGCGTGTCGGCGGCGAACGCGCCGGCAATCGCCAGCACCGTCTGCACACCGTCGTTGAACAGCAGGTAGGCGGCGAGGAAGACGAGCACCACGCGGAACCGCCTCAGTTCGCGGAACGTCTGCCCGAGCTCCCTGAGCGCAGTCGTAACCGCCGAGGCGGCCGTCAGCCCGCTGGCGGGCCGGCGGACCGGCGGCTCCGGCAACACCCGCAGCGTCCAGATCGCCCACGCGAACCACCAGAAGCCGACCGATGCGATGGCGATGCGGGTGGCGAGATCCTCGAAGTCCGTGCCTCGGGCCGCGAGGATCAGCGCGAGGTGCACGACCAGGAGCAGCCCGCCGCCCGCGTAGCCGTACGCGAATCCGCGGCTGCTGATGTCATCGAGCAGATGCCTCGGTCCAAGGTGGGGCAGGAACGAGTTATAGAAGACCAGGCCCCCGGCGAACCCGATGTTGGCGATCGTGAACATGGAAAACACCCAGAGCCACGGCTCGGGCGTGTAGGCGGAGAAGAACGCGAGCAGCGTGAAGAACGAGCCGATGATCGTGTACGTCCAGAGCAGCGCCCGCCTGATCGGAGCGCGGTCTGCGATCACGCCGATCAGCGGGCTGGAGAAGGCGACGATCGCGGTCGATAGCGCGACCCCGAGGCTCCACATCGAGCTGCCGGTGAAGGTGATCCCGAGGAACACCTCGCTCTCGCCGAGCGAGTCATTGAAGAGGTGGACGAAGTAGACGGGCACGATCGCGACGAGGCTGGTGGCGAACGCCGAGTTGGCCCAGTCGTACATGCACCAGGCACGGATGATCCTCCGCTGGGCCGCAGGCAGGTCGCTGATCGAGGGCAGGCTCATGCCCGCTACCCCTCCAGCGCCGCGAGTACCGTCGCCGACTCGATCGGGCCCTCGCGCAGGACGGCGGGCGGGTGCGCGGTCAGGTCGATGACCGTCGAGGGCGGGCGGCGGCGCGGGCCGCCGTCGAGCACGGGCAGATCCTCGCCGAACATGGCGGTCGCCTCGGAGGCTTCCTCGGCGGGCGGCTCGCCGCTGCGGTTCGCGCTCGTGACCGCGAGCGCGCCGCCGCAGGCGCGGATCACGGCGAGGGCGATCGCGTCGTCGGGCATGCGCAGGCCGATCGTGCCCTGCGGCGTGACGGCGGGCTCGACGAACGCGCGGGCCGACGATTGCGCCACGCGCACGACCGCCGTCAGCGGCCCCGGCCAGAACGGATCGAGCGCGTCGAGGGCGTCCGGTTCCTCGACCGCCGCGCGGATCGCCTCGATGTTGTCGAAGAGCACGGCGAAGGGCTGTGCCTCGGGGCGCCCCTTGAGCGCGGCGAGGCGGCGCAGCGCCGCCTCATCGTCGGGCAGCGCGGCGAGGCCGTAGACGGTGTCCGTCGGGATCGCGGCGACCTCGCCCGCACGGATCGCGCCAGCGATCTCCTCGATGCGCTCGCCGAGGCGCCCGGATTCGTCCGAGGGCGTCACGGACCGGGCTAGTGCGCGTGCGCGTAGTGCTGCGCGAGGATGTCCGCGCCGAAGTCACCCTCCGGGTCGCGCCACACCGAGTGGATGTGGTTCACGTCGCTCTGCACGTTGTCGAACTCGATCAGGAAGCGCGGCGCCTGCAGCCGGTAGTAGTGCGGCTTGTGCGGCTCGCCGGGGCCCGCCCAGGCAAAGTGGATCGCATCGAACGTCGGCCCGTCGATCTTCGCCCACTCGAGCTCCGCGATCTCCTCCGGCAGGCGGTCGACGTACTGGCGCACGAGCGCCGTCAGCAGCTCGCGCTGCGGAGCGCCCATCACCGAGGCGGCGAGGCCGCGCGGGTCCGTCGCGGAGTAGCGCAGCACTTCCTCCATCGCCGCGGTGAGGCCGAGCGCGGCGCGCTGCCGCGCCTCGCGCTCGATCGCCTCGGTGCGGGCAGGCTCCGTGCGGTTCATCAGCCGGGCGAGCGGGATGTTCATCGCGCCGTCGACCACGCGAGGGCGGTTCGACTGGACAATGTCGGTGGGCGCGGCGGGCGAGATCACGGCGGTCGCGAGCTGCTCCTCGTCGAGCGCGTGCAGCAGTTCGCGCGCGAGGTCCTCCTCGCCCGCGAGCGGGCGCAGCGAGTGCGCGCCGACCTGCTGCGCCTCGGCCGGGTGGGCGCCGAAGAACGTGGGGGTCGGGCTGACGATCTGGCCCCCGGCGATCGTGTACTGCAGCGCGACGTGGTGGCCGCCGATGCGCCAGCCCCACGGCGCCTCGCCACCCGGGTCGCCGAAGACGGCGGCGTAGTACATGCCGGGGTCGCGGAACGGCACGTCCGGCCGCGTCTCCGCGTAGGCCCGCGACGGCCAGCCGTCGAGGCCCTCGAGCGTGGCTTCGAGGCCGATGATCGTGCTGGCGGTGACGAAGCCGCCGCGGCTCAGGCCGGTGCCCATCAGCCGCATCGCGAGGCGGCGCTGCTGCGGGCGCATCTCGTTCAGCGTGAGGCCGCAGCGCTCGATCGGCGTGTAGTGCCAGGTCTGGCGCTCCGCCTCGTCGTCGAAGGGCAGCATCGCGAGCGCGCGCTGGTCCTCGTCGAGGGCCTCGATGAAGTCCGTCGCCGCCTCGGTCATGCGCTCAGCGGTCTGCGGCGCAGTGCTCGCCATCCTCGTCACCCTCTCGCTCGCCACGCCCGTTCGTGCGGCGAGTATAGGCCCGCCGGACGTGCCTGCGTTGACCCGCGGCGGGCGCCGGGCGAGGCCGAGCGGAACGATCCCGGCGGTGGGAACGTAATACTCGGTAGAGGCGGAATGTGTTCCTGCCGGATTCCCGGAAGAGTTCCCGATGACGGCACGCTCGGTGAGCGGTTCGCGAACACTCCTGCTTGCAATCTGCCTCGCCCTGTCGTTGGCGGGAGGGCTGACGGCGTGCAGCGGGCGGTCCGGTGACGCGCCGCCGGCCGCGACCGCCAGCCCGCCGCCGACCGCCAGAGCTATGGTCCGGCCCTCGGGGATCCCGGCCGAAGAGTGGGTGCAGTGCGTGAACGGGGCGGCGCTCGCCGGCCAGGCCGGCAACTCCGGCCTCGCCGGCGACTGTGCCCTGCTGCTTGCGGCGAAGGACACGCTGGCGGGCACGGCCACGCTCAACTGGAGCGCCAGCACGCCGATCGCCGACTGGGACGGGGTGGCGACGGACGGCCGCCCGAAGCGCGTGCAACAGCTGACGCTCCACGACAGGACACTCAACGGGAGCATCCCGGCGGAGTTGGGCGAACTGTCGCAGCTGAGGGCACTGCGGCTGGCGCGGAACCAGCTGAGCGGCGCGATCCCGGCGGAGCTGGGCAATCTGCCGTGGTTGCGGCACCTCGACCTGGGAGCGAACCGCCTGACCGGCGCGATCCCTGCGGAACTGGGTAGTCTGATGTCATTGGGGCACCTCGACCTGGGAGAGAACCGCCTGAGCGGCGCAATCCCGGCGGAGCTACGCAACCTCCTCTACCTCCACAATCTGTATCTGGACGGCAACCGGCTCGAGGGGGCGATTCCCCCGCTGCTGCGGGAGTTGACCCGCCTGGAAGCGCTGCACCTGCAGGAGAACCAGCTGAGCGGAGAGATCCCGCCGCAGCTGGGCTCCCTGGCCGCACTGTGGACACTGCGGCTCGACGGCAACCGGCTTGAGGGGGCGATCCCGACCACGCTGGGCAATCTGCGCGAGCTCCATACCCTGTACCTCGCAGACAACCTGCTTGAGGGGCCGATCCCGACGCAGCTCGGCGGCCTGCTCAATCTCCGCAGGGTGTACCTGAAGAACAACAGTGGCCTCACGGGTTGCCTGCCGGGCAGGCTGGTCAACCTGCTGAACCACGAGGCCGCCTCGCTGAACCTGCGCCCCTGCCCGCCGGGCACGCCGCCCACGCCGATGACGCAGCTCCCGACCCACACCCTCACGGTGACGGCAACTGGCGGCGGCAGCGTCACCCCCGCGGGAACGACGACGCACGACGAGGACTCCGAGGTGAGGCTGACGGCGAGCTGGAACGAGGCGACCCACAACTTCGGGCGCTGGGAGGGCGGCTGCAACAGCAGATCCGCGACCTGCTCCCTGATCATGGACGAGAACAAGACCGTGAGGGCGACATTCACGGCGCTGCACGCGAACCGCTGCGCGACCCCGACGGCCTTCAGCTGCATCCGCGCCGTCTACAAGGGCGCGCCTTACGACTACGCCCACGTCGCCGACATCCCCAGCGCCGCGCTGCTGCGGAGGGAGGCGGACGGGCGCTACCACGTTGAGCGCGGCCAACGGATCACGGTCGTGACCGCCGCACCGCTACCCGAGGGCTACACGCACTTCTCCCTCCAGCGGCGGCATCAGGAGGCTCCCTCGCCAACGCTGCGCGAGCAGTCGATCCCGCCGCTGGGGACGACCTTCAACTTCACGGTCACGGTCGAGGAGAGCGCCGACCTCATCACCTTCGACCTGACGGCGGCCAGGCCGCCGCCGGGCTCGGGCGGGGAGCCGCAGCTCGGCAACGTAGTCGTGACGACCGCCTTCCAGATCCACGAGTCCACCACCTGCGCCAGGGGCAGGGCGCTGAGCGATGTGGTCTCTCATCCGGACCTTGTGGCGGACTGCGATGCATTGTTGGAGCTGAGAGACACGCTCGCGGGGACGGGAACGCTGAACTGGCGCACCAGCACCGCCATCACGGGTTGGACCGGCGTGACGGTCGGTGGAACGCCGCCGCGCGTGACGAAGCTGAGTCTCGCGAACAGTGGGCTGAGCGGTGAGCTGTCGGGCCTGCTCGGGAACCTCACGGGGCTCACGGAGCTGCGGCTGAGCGGCAACTCGCTGACGGGCCGGCTTCCGTCCAAGCTGGTCCAGTTGGCGAAACTGACGCACGCCTACTTCGCCGGGAACCCGATCCACGGCTGCGTCCGGCGTTCGCTGCTCGCAGTGCCGGAGAACGACTTCGCCTCACTGGGCCTTGCCGATTGCCCTCCACTCGCGGTTGGGTTCACAGGCCTGCTGGAGGAGGGGACGTACTCCACGGGCGGTGTGATCTTCGACGTGCCGGCCGGCCTGCGGCTCGAATACGTTCACACCTCGATCGGCATACCGACCGCGGACCATCCGCGTGGGGTCATCGGGTTGCACTTCAGGGACGCCGATGGCGCGTCGCGGATCTGTTTGGAAGCGCATCAAGGCTACGTGTGCGGACGCCTGGTGGTGGAACCCGCCGGGACGGGTACCGGAGCAGGGGCAAACCGGCCAAGCATCGAATCGCCGTTCGATCGGATCGCCGAATCGCTTTGGCTCGATCCGCGATGAAGAGCGGCGACTCATACTGAGCGAGAGCCACTGGGCGCCGGAGATGCTGCCCCGCCGGACGTGCCTGCGTTGACCCGCGACGGGCGCGCCGATACGATCGCGCCCTGAGGGACTCCCCACCCAGCTAAGGGCTCGATGGTCGACACGAGCGAAGCGTCCGCGACGGTCGCAGGGTCCGGTGATCGCATCCGCGCCTCGGGCGACAGCGAGGTCAGTACCTACCTCGAGATCGCCGAGGCGCGCGAGCCCGGCCAACTCCTGACGCCCGCCCCCGAGGCGCCCGAAGCGATCGTCGTCCTCGACTACGGCTCGCAGTTCTCGATGCTGATCACGCGGCGCATCCGCGAGGCCGGCGTCTACGCCGAGCTCGCGCCCTGGGACACGCCCTCCGAGAAGCTGTCGCACCTCAAGGTCAGGGGCTTCGTGCTCTCCGGCGGCCCCGCCTCCGTCTACGACGAGGGCGCGCCGACGCTTCCGCCTTATGTCGTGGCCTCCGGACTGCCGGTGCTCGGCATCTGCTACGGGATGCAGTTGCTGGCGCAGTCGCTCGGCGGGCGCGTCGCTCCCGCCTCGCGGCGCGAGTACGGGCACGCGGTGATCACGCTCTCCGAGCCGGCCAACGGGCTGCTGCGCGAGCTGCCCGTGACGATGCCGGTCTGGATGTCGCACTCCGACCGCATCGTCGAGCTCCCGCCCGGCTTCCGCTCCGTCGCCTACTCGGACGACTCGCCGATCGCGGCGATGTCGAACGACGCGGGCTGCCTCGGCATCCAGTTCCACCCGGAGGTGGTGCACACGCCGCAGGGCAGCCAGCTGCTGCGCAACTTCCTCTTCGAGGTCGCCGGCTGCTCGGGCGACTGGACGGCGGCCAACTTCGTCGAGGAGTCGATCCGCACCACGCGCGAGCAGGTCGGCAGCGGCCAGGTGATCTGCGCGCTCTCGGGCGGCGTGGACTCTGCGGTAGCGGCCGCGCTGGTGCACGCCGCCGTCGGCGACCAGCTGACCTGCATCTTCGTCGACAACGGACTGCTGCGCGCCGAGGAGCCGGAGCGCGTGGTCAACACCTTCCGAGGCCACATGTCGATCAACTTACGTCACGTCGACGCCGCCGATCGCTTCCTCGCCGACCTTACTGAGATCACGAACCCCGAGAGCAAGCGGATGCGCATCGGCGAGACCTTCATCCGCGTCTTCGAGGAGCACGCGCGCGGCATCGGCGACGTCAACTACATCGTGCAGGGCACCACCTACCCCGACGTGATCGAGTCCGCCTCGAGCGGCACGGACGCGACGGCGAAGATCAAGACGCACCACAACGTCGGCGGCCTGCCGAAGGACATGGAGCTGTCGCTGATCGAGCCGCTGCGCAACCTCTTCAAGGACGAGGTCCGCCGCGTCGGCAAGGAGCTGGGCCTGCCGGACGAGATGGTCTACCGCCAGCCGTTCCCCGGTCCCGGACTCGCGATCCGCGTGATCGGCGAGGTGACGCGCGACAAGCTCGACATCCTGCGCCGCGCCGACTGGATCGTGATGGACGAGATCAAGAACGCAGCGGTGTACTACGACCTCTGGCAGTCGTTCGCCGTGCTGACCGACACGCGCACGGTCGGCGTGCAGGGCGACGGCCGCACCTACGGCTACTGCGTCGCGCTGCGCTGCGTCACCGCCGAGGACGCGATGACCGCGGACTGGGCGCGCCTCCCCTACGAACTGCTGGCGGTGATCTCGCGCCGCATCGTCAACGAGGTCCCCGAGGTCAACCGCGTCGTCTACGACATCACCTCGAAGCCTCCGGGCACGATCGAGTGGGAGTAGACGGACGTGAGCGCCGCGGCGGCCGGCTGAGGCAGGAGGCGTGATGAGCAGCAACGTCCTCCTGCTCGGCGGCGGCGGGCGCGAGCACGCGATCGCCTGGAAGCTTGCACAGTCGCCGCGCCTCGGTAGCCTCAGCAGCGCGCCGGGGAACGCCGGTACGGCGCTGTACGGCGAGAACCTCGCGACCCTCGATGAGAACGACGGCGGCGCCGTCGTCGCGGCGGCGGCGCGGCTGCGCGCCGACCTCGTCATCGTCGGGCCGGAGGCGCCGCTCGCGGCGGGTGTCGCCGACGCGCTGCGCGCCGAGGGCGTCCCGGTGTTCGGCCCCTCGCGCGCCGGGGCGGAGATCGAGTTCTCGAAGTCGTTCGCCAAGGAGCTGATGAGGGACGCCGGCATCGAGACCGGCCACGCCGCGACGTTCGACGACCCGGAAGCCGCCATGCACTACGTGCGCCGCTTCGGCGGCGAGCATGTCGTCAAGGCCGACGGGCTCGCCGCCGGCAAGGGCGTCACGGTCTGCGACACGCCCGCCGAGGCCCTCGCGGCGATCGAGGAGGCGATGCTGGCGCGCGCGTTCGGCGAGTCCGGGGCGCGAGTGCTGATCGAGCAGCGGCTGCGCGGCCCGGAGGTCTCGGCGCACGCCTTCACGGACGGCACGGCCGTCGTGCACATGCCGTTCAGCTGCGACCACAAGCCGGTGTTCGACGGCGACCGCGGCCCCAACACCGGCGGCATGGGCGTCTACTCGCCGCCCGGCTGGCTCGCCGACGCCGACGCGCGCCGCATCGAGCGCGAGGTGACCGAGCGCACCGTTGCCGCCCTCGCCGCCTCCGGCCGCGAGTACCGCGGCGTGATCTACCCCGGCATGATGCTCACCGCCGACGGCCCGAAGGTGATCGAGTTCAACTGCCGCTTCGGCGACCCGGAGACGGAGGCGCTGCTGCCGCGCCTGCGCTCCGACCTGCTGGAGATCTGCGAGGCCGTCGCGCACGGCCGCCTCGCGGACGTCGATGTCGAGTGGTCGGACGAGGCCACGGTCGGCGTGATGATGGCCTCGGGCGGCTATCCCGGCAGCTACGAGACCGGCCTCCCGATCAGCGGCGTCGAGGGCGCCGACGACGGCGTGCACGTCTTCTTCGCCGGCGCGCAGCGCGACGCGGACGGCGTGCTGCGGACCGCGGGCGGGCGCGTGCTCTGCGTGGTGGCGAGCGGGACGAGCCTCGCCGAGGCGCGCAAACGCGCCTACGACCGCGTGCGCGGCATCAGCTTCGAGGGCGCGCACTACCGCACCGACATCGGAGCGCGAGCGAGCGAACCCGCCCGGAGCAGCGCATGACGACGCGCGACCCGAGCCCGCTGCGCTGCCCGATGCGCGAGTGCCGTCGCGCCCTCGAATCCGAGTTCTGGTCGACGACGGGCACGCGCACGAGCGAGCCATGCATCCACTACGTCGCGATCTGGCCCGAGGGCGCGGGGAGCGAGTCGACGATGGTCGAGGCGGTCTTCCAGAGCCTCGCCGGTGACCGCGAGTTCGTGATTCGCAACGTGCGCGCGGGCGACGAGGAGGTACACCGCCGCCTGCGCGAGGCAGACGCGGAGGCGCTCGCCGCGATCGTGCGGCAGCGACTGCACGTCGTGATCGAGGACGGCGGGCGGCTGGGGGCTGCCTTCGGTGACCGCCATGAGCGCTCCGCGGCAAGCCGCGAGCTGGCGCAGATCATCGCCGGCCCCGATCCGATGCTCGGCGGCGGCGCGATGAGGCCGGCCTGAGGCGCGCGTGAGGGATTGCGGATGAAGACAATCGGGGCAAACACTGCGGGGCGAGGGACGGTGTGATGGCTGAGCGAGCGCTGGTTGCGATCTTGATGGGTTCGCAGTCCGACGAAGAGCCGATGTCGGGCTGCGGCCAGCTGCTGGAGCGCCTCGGCATCCCCTACGAGCAGCATGTGATGTCGGCGCACCGCACGCCCGACGTGGTGCGCGAGTACACCCTCGGCGCCGCCGACGCGGGCATCGAGGTGATCATCGCGGGCGCGGGCGGAGCGGCGGCGCTGCCCGGCGTCGCCGCCGCCTACAGCCCGCTGCCGGTGATCGGCGTGCCGATTGCGTCCTCCGAGCTGAAGGGCGTCGACGCGCTCTACGCGATCGCGCAGATGCCGCCGGGCGTGCCCGTGGCGGCGATGGGCATCGGCAGCTGGGGCGCGCGCAACGCCGCCGTCTACGCGGCGCGCATCCTCGCGCTCTCGCATCCGGAGATCGCAACGGCGCTGGCGTCGTATCGTGAGGAGCAGGCGCGGCGCTAGCCGCGCGCGAGGCGGGAGCAACGCGATGAGCGAGATCCGGATCCGCAGCTACGAGAACCTCAACCCGATCGCCCAGTTCCCCGGGGTGACGCGCCGCACGCTCGTCTCCGGCGACCGCCTCACCTTCGTCGAGATCCAGCTCGAGCCGGACGCCGAGGTGCCAGAGCACACGCACCCGCACGAGCAGGCCGGGCACGTCGCCGCGGGGCGCGTCCGCTTCCGCATCGGCGCCGTCGAGTCCGAACTCGGCCCCGGTGCCTCGTACCTGATCCCCGGCGATATCCCGCACCACGTCGTGGCCCTCGAGGACGCGACGCTGATCGAGGTCTTCTCGCCCGTCCGCGAGGACTTCGCCGATGACTGATCCAGCCACCCGTCGCGGACTCGCCCGATGATCCCCCGCTACAGCCTGCCCGAGATCGCCTCGATCTGGTCCGACGCGTTCAAGTTCGAGCGCTGGCTGGAGGTCGAGATCGCGGTCACCGAGGCGTGGGCCGACATCGGCGTCGTGCCGCGCGAGGACGCCGAGCGGATCGCACGGAACGCCGCCATCGATGTCGAAGCAATCGGTCGCTACATCGAGGAGACGCACCACGACGTGACCGCGTTCCTGCGCTCGGTCGCCGACTCGCTCGGCGAGGAGTCGCGCTGGGTGCACTACGGGCTGACCTCGAACGATGTCTGGGACACCGGCACCTCGCTGCAACTCGGCGCCGCCGCCGACGTGCTGGCTGGCCTGCTGGGCGAACTGCGCGAGGCTGTCGCCCGCCAGGCTGTCGAGCACAAGGGGACGGTCTGCGCCGGACGAACGCACGGCATGCACGCCGAGCCGACGACCTTCGGCCTCAAGCTTGCCGTCTGGGTCGCCGAGATTGATCGCCACGCCGAACGCCTGCAGGCGGCGCGCGACACGATCGCCGTCGGCCAGATGTCCGGCCCCGTCGGCACGCACGCGACCGTGCCGCCGGAGGTCGAGGAAGGCGCCTGCCGCCGCCTCGGCCTGCGCGTCGCCGAGGTGACGACGCAGATCATCCAGCGCGACCGCCACGCCCACTACCTCTCGGCGCTGGCCGGCATCGGCGCCTCGCTGGAGAAGTTCGCGACCGAGATCCGCGGGCTGCAGCGCACCGAGATCGGCGAGGTCGCCGAGCCGTTCGCCGCGGGCCAGACGGGCTCGTCCTCGATGCCGCACAAGCGCAACCCGGAGCTCTGCGAGCGCGTCGCCGGCCTCGCGCGCACGCTGCGCGGCTACGCCTCGGCCGGCCTCGAGAACGTCGCGCTGTGGCACGAGCGCGACATCTCGCACTCCTCGGTGGAGCGCATCGTGCTGCCGGACGCGACGGGCCTGCTGGCCTACATGCTGCGCATCTTCAGCGGCGTGATCGCCGGCCTCGAGGTGTACCCGGAGCGGATGCGCCGCAACCTCGACGCCACGCAGGGCCTCGTCTTCTCGCAGAAGGTGCTGCTCGCGCTGATCGAGGCGGGCCTGAGCCGCGAGGCGGCCTACGCGATCGTGCAGCGGCACTCGATGACCGCGCTGGACGAGGGCGTCCCGCTGCTCGGCCTGCTGCTCGGCGACGCCGAGGTGAGCGCGCGCATCGACGAGACCGCGCTGACGGCAATCTTCGATGCCGGGGCGTACCTCGTGCACGTCGATGAGTCGTTCCGCCGGATCGGGCTACTGGACACGGAGTAAGGGAAACGAGGCAGCGCATGACAGCAGCTCCACTGCTCGGGACACACCTGCCGGGCAAGGTCCACGAAGGCAAGGTGCGGGAGCTCTACGACCTCCCGGACGACCGCCTGCTGATGGTCGCGACGGACCGCATTTCCGCCTACGACGTGGTGATGCCGAACGGCATCCCGCACAAGGGCGAGGTGCTGACCCGGCTCTCCGCGCACTGGTTCGAACGCACCGCCGCCGTCGTCCCCAACCACATGGTCGCGGTCCTCGAGGCGGGCGAGGCGGCGGCCTACGGCGCGCCCGACGACCCCCGGCTCGTCGGACGATCGATGGTGGTGCGCAAGGCCGAGCCGATCCTGGTCGAGTGCGTCGTGCGCGGCTACCTCGTGGGCTCCGGCTGGGCCGAGTACCAGCGCTCCGGCTCCGTCTGCGGCATCGAGCTGCCGGAGGGGCTGCAGGAGGCGCAGCAGCTCGTCGACCCCCTCTTTACCCCGACGACGAAGGCGGAGGAGGGCCACGACGAGCCGATGACCTACGAGGAGGTCGAGGCGCTCGTCGGCGTCGAAACGGCCAACGTCCTCAAGCTGCGATCGCTGGCGCTCTACGGCTACGCCGCGGGCGTCGCGCGCGAGCGCGGCGTGATCATCGCGGACACGAAGTTCGAGTTCGGCTGGCTCGACGGCGAGATCGCGCTGATCGACGAGGCGCTGACGCCTGACTCCTCGCGCTTCTGGCCCGCCTCGGAATACCGGCTCGGGCGCGACCAGCCCTCGTTCGACAAGCAGTACCTGCGCAACTGGCTGACCGGCGCCGGCTGGGACCGCGAGCCGCCCGCGCCAGAGCTGCCGCCCGAGGTCGTCGCCGCCAGCTCCGAGCGCTACACCGAGGCCTACCGCCTGCTCACCGGCGAGACGCTGCCGGGAGCGAGCTAGCGATGCCAGCGTACCTCGCGCGCATCGACGTGATGCTGAAGCCGCTGGTCAACGACCCGCAGGGCCTCGCCGTCGCCGACGGCCTTCGCAACCTCGACTTCGACGGCGTCCGCGAGGTCCGCGTCGGCAAGCGCATCGAAGTCACCCTCGACGCCGCCGACTCCGAGGCCGCCGAGGCCGCCGCCCGCGAGATGTGCGAGCGCCTGTTGGCGAACCCCGTCATCGAGGACTTCGCCCTCGAGGTGACGGAGGCGGCGCCGGCGAGGTAGCCGCGTCAGGCGGACGGCTCGCCCAGGCGTTGACGCCAGTCGCCAGCGACATCATAGTGATATCATTACGATATCATTGACCGAGGAGGCACGCGTGCCAGACGTAGCGCTGCGAGGCATCCCCGAGAACCTGCACCGCGAGCTCAAGTCGGCCGCGAGCCGGAATCACCGCAGCCTGAACGGCGAGATCCTGGCCAGACTGACGGCCTCGGTCCGCGGCAGCACGGTGGATACCGCCGAACTGCTGGAGCGAGTCCGGCGGCGCTGGGAAGGCATCGGCGAGATCGATGTCAGTGACGAAACCATCAACGAGCTAAAGAACGCAGGACGTCCTTGATCGTTGTGGACACGAACGTCCTTGTCCGGCTCACGGTCGGACGCGACGCCGGCGGCGACGCCGCCCTGCTGCATCAACTGGACCCCGAGTGGGCGGCGCCACCGATCCTCATGAGCGAGTTGCGCAACGTTCTGCTGGGATACGCACGCCGAGGCGACATCGACCCCGACCGGGCCATGGCGACGCGTGACGAGGCTGTCCGGGTGCTCGGTGATCGCATCGACGGTGTGCCTCACGACCGGGTGATTGAGACGGCGCTCGAATGCGGACTCTCGGCGTACGACGCGGAGTTCGTCGTTCTGGCCAGAACCCTCGGAACGTTGTTGGCAACATCGGACCGCGAGATCCTCGAAGGCGCCCCGGATGTCGCTGTCTCGGTGCGAGACGCCCGGGAGCGGGCTCGATAGCGGTAGCGCCCGAGGCACGCGACCCGATCGTCCGGACCCGCTACTCCGTCACGGCGCGCACCGCGGCGCCGATCGCATCCACGATCTGGTCGATCTCCTCGGGCTGCACCACCAGCGGCGGGGCGACGACGATCTCGTCGGCGACGAAGCGGGTGATCACGGAGCCCTCCTCGCGCATGTGGCGCGCGACGCGGCCGCCCGTGCCCTCGCCCGGGTCGAAGCGCTCCCCGCTGGCGCGGTCGCGCACCAGCGAGAGCCCGGCCATCAGGCCGAGGCGCCGGATGTTGTCGACGTGCGGGTGGTCGCCCAGCTCTGAGGTCAGACCCTCGCCGAGGCGCTCGCCCATCGCGGCAGCGTGCTCGATCAGGCCCTCGTCCTCGATGATCTGCAGGTTGCGCAGGGCGACGGCGCAGGCCGTGGGGTGGGCACTGTTGGTGTAGGCGTGCATGAAGCGCGCGTCCGGCGGCAGATCCTGCAGCGCGTCCATGATCTCGCCGCTTACGAGGAAGCCGCCGAGCGGCACGTAGCCGGAGGTGATCGCCTTCGACATCGTCATGATGTCCGGCTGCACGCCCCAGCGCTCGAGGGCGAACCAGTGGCCCGTGCGCCCGTAGCCGGTGATCACCTCGTCGGCGATGAACAGCACCTCGTTGCGGTCGCAGATCTCGCGCACCTGCGCGAAGTAGTCGTCCGAGGGCGTCCAGACGCCGCCGGCGCCCTTGACCGGCTCGGCGATGAACGCCGCGACGGTCTCCGCGCCCTCGCGCTCGATCGCCGCTTCCAGCCAGCAGGCGCATTCGCCGTCGGCGTTCGGCATGCACTCGCAGCTCGCGTCGGGCTGGGCGGTGTGGACGACCTCCGGCGGCAGCGGGCCGAAGTACTTCCAGAACGGCGGCAGGCCGGTCATCGCCGTCGTCAGCAGCGTGCCGCCGTGGTAGGCGCGCGGCCGCGCGATGATCTTCACCTTGTCGGGGCGCCCGCGCAGGTTCCAGTAGAAGC
This sequence comes from Dehalococcoidia bacterium, assembly GCA_965261685.1. Classification (GTDB taxonomy): domain Bacteria; phylum Chloroflexota; class Dehalococcoidia; order UBA2979; family UBA2979; genus VXMT01. The sequence goes on along the minus strand of CBDHDI010000026.1, from coordinate 625,781 downwards.
GCGCCGTCTTGGCCGCGCCCTCGTTCGCCTCGGATCCCGAGTTGGTGAAGAACACGCCCTGCAGGTTGTCGTAGGCGAGGCCGCTGAGCTTCTCCGCCAGCTTGATGGCGGGGACGTTGGAGTAGCCGGTGTAGTTGTTGACGAAGGCGGCCTTGCGCATCTGCTCCGACGCCGCGTCGGCAAGCTCGGCGCGGCCATGGCCACCGCGACGTTCCAGAGCGAGGCAAGCGCGTCGATGTAGCGGCGTCCGCGCACGTCGGTCAGCCAGACACCCTCGCCGTGGTCGTAGATGACCGGGTGCGTGTGATCCGGCGCGTAGTACTGCGGGTGGAGCAGGTGCGCGAGGTCGCTCGCCTCGAGGCCGGCGATCGTCTGGTCGTCGAGGCTGCCCGTCCCGGATTGCGTTCCCGTGGTCATCGCGTGCGCTCCCTTCGCGCAGCCCGTGCGAGCGTGCGCCCGCGAGCCGGTACGAGACTGTATGAGCCTATGGTCAATCGGCGGGCTCGGCAAAGCGCTCGCGCAATGCGGCGCGCGCGGCCTCGACGTCGTCCCAGGGGTGCGAGCCGTCGGCGCGCTCGATCGTCGGCTCGTGGCCCTTGCCGGCGATCAGCACGACATCCCCCTGCTCGGCCAGCGCGATCGCGCGCGCGATCGCGGCGGCGCGGTCCGGCACGCGTTCGAAGCGCCGGCCCTCCGCCGCGCCGGCGGCGCTCATCGCCCGTGCCATCTCGTCGATGATCTCGTCGGTCGGCTCGGAGCGGGAGTCCTCCTCGGTGAGCACGGCGTAGTCGGCGTGGCGAGCGGCGGCCCCGGCCATGCCCGTGCGCCGCTCGTGCGGGCGCTCGCCGGCCGCGCCGAAGACGGCGATCAGCCGCCCGTCCGTAAGCCCGCGCAGCAGTTCGAGGACGTTCGTGAGCGCGTCGCCGGTGTGCGCGTAGTCCACCACGACGCCGATCGGGCTGGTCAGCACGCGCTCCATCCGCCCCGGCACGCCCGGCGTCTGCGAGATGCCGACGCTGGCCATGTAGGGATCGACGCCGAGCGCGATCACCGCGCCGAACGCAGCCAGCGCATTCGCGACGTTGAAGCGGCCGGGCAGGCGCAGCTGCGCCTGCAGCGAGACGTCCGGCGTCACCAGCTCGAAGCTCGATCCGTCGCCGACGTTGTCGATCCGCCGCGCGTGCAGGTCGGCGCCGGCGGCGTCGAGGGCGTAGCTGAGCACTGGCGCGCTGCTCGCCTCCGCGAAGCGCGCGTACTCGGGGTCGTCGGCGTTGAGGACGGCCATTCGCGCGAGGCCCTCGAAGAGCCGCAGCTTCGCGGCGCGGTAGGCCTCGATGCTGCCGTGGAAGTCGAGGTGATCCTCGGCCAGCTGCGTGAGCACGCCCACGTCGAAGGCGATGTCGGCGAGCCGGTCGAGGGCGAGCCCGTGCGAGGTCGCCTCGACGACGGCGTAGTCGCAGCCGGCCTCGACCATCTCGGCGAGCAGGCGCTGGATCGCGGGCGCTTCCGGCGTGCTCATGCGGTTGTCGTTCATCGACTGGCGCGTTCCGATCCGCGTCTCCACGGTGTTGATCAGCCCGGCCCCCTCGCCCGCGGCCTCGAGGGCCGCGTGGGTCAGCAGCGAGGTCGTGGTCTTGCCGTTCGTGCCGGTCACGCCGACGACCGTCAGACGCTGCGAGGGGTTGCCCTCGTGCGCCGCGGCGATCGAGGAGAGCGCGCGGCGAGCGTCCGGCACGGCGACCGCGGGCACGCCGAGGCCGGCGACGGCGGCCTCGTGACCCTGCTCGATGACGAGCGCGGCCGCGCCCGCGGCGGCGGCAGCCGGCGCGAACTCGTGCCCGTCGAAGCGCTGTCCGGGGATGCAGACGAAGAGATCGCCGGGCTGCACCTCGCGTGAGTCGAGGCGCACAGCGCTCACGGGAGGCAGATCCGTCCGTTGATCTGCCACCTCGGGGGGCAGCCCCCTCCGCCAGTCGCCGCGTGCGCTCATCGAGGCTCCTTCGCGATCCCGTCGCCGCGCCTGCGTTAGACTACCGCGCCCACGGCTTCACGCCCGCCACTCCCGCCGAAACGAGGTGCTTCGATGATCGTGCTGACCGGCAAGATGCGGCTCGCCATCGAGAACGCGCTCGACGACGGCTGCCCCGTCATCTCGAGCAGCGTCGACGGCGAGGGGCAGCCGAGCCTCTCCTTCTACGGCAGTACGCAGGTCCACGGCGACGATCAACTCGCGATCTGGGTGCGGAACCCCGCCGGGGGCATCCTGCGCCGCATCGTCGCCAACCCGCACGTCGCATTCCTCTATCGCAACCCCGATCAGCGCCAGATGTGGCAGTTCCACGGCCGCGCGCGGGTTGTCGACGACCCCGAGACTCGCGACACGATCTTCGACCGCTCGAACAAGCTCGAGCGCGACCGTGACCCGGAGCGCATGGGCGTCGCCGTCGTCGTCGACCTCGACCGCGTGCTCGAGCGGGGCGCGCTGGTGATGGAGCGTTGACGGCGCGGCGCTGCTACTGCGGCGCGCGCTCGCGCCGGCGCGGCAGCGAGACCTCGACGGCGAGGCCGCCCTCGGGGAGCGGGCGTGCCGTCGCCTCGCCGCGGTGGGCGCGCACGATCGCGCGCACGATTGAGAGGCCGAGTCCGTAGCCACCGCGGCCCCGTGTGCGGGAGGCGTCCAGCCTCGCGAAGCGCTCGAACAGGCGTGGCGCCTCATCCTCCGCGATCAGCGGGCCGCCGTTGGAGACGCGCAGCATCGCCGTCTCCTCGTCCTGCGCGCTGGCGATCTCGATCCAGCCGTCGCGCTCGTTGTGCTCGACGGCGTTGTCGACAAGGTTGCCCGCGAGCCGGTCGAGCAGCATCGGATCGCCCTCGACGCTCGCGTCGCCGAGGTCGAGCGTGACGCGCAGGCCGAGTTCGTCAATCTCCGCCGCGCGAGCGTCGAGGGCGCGACGCACGGCGTCGGCCAGGTCGCTCTCCTCGCCGCGCTGCAGCGGCTCCTCGGCGCGGGCGAGGACGAGCAGGCGGTCGATCAGGCCCTCGGTGCGCGTGATGGCGCGGCGGACGACCTCGGCGGTGCTCGCCAGTTGCTCGCGTCCGGCATCCGGGTCGTCGAGCGTGACGTCGATCTCCGTGCGGATGATCGTGAGCGGGGTGCGCAACTCGTGCGAGGCGTTGGCGACGAACTCACGCTGCGCCACGAACGCTGACTGCAGCCGGTCCAGCATCGCGTCGAACTGGTCCGCGAGATCCTTCAGCTCGTCGGACGGCCCGGCGAGGGCGATCCGCTCCTCGAGGCGCTCGTCGCTGATGCGGCGGGCGGTGGCCGCGATCTCGTGGACCGGCCGCAGCATCCGCCCGGCAACGAACCAGCCGAGGCCGATAGAGAGCACTGCCATCAGCGCCAGCGCTATGCCCGACTGCCAGACGATCTGCTGGAGCGTGTCGGTCTTGATGTGCGAGATGACGCTGTTGAAGAGCGGAGTGGCAGGGACGCCGCGCCGCACGCCCGGCGGGCTCGCTGGCGTCTGTGACCGCTGCACGACAAAGAAGAACTCGCCGCGCAGTTCGCCGGGCTCCAGCTCAAGCCGGTGCTCGAGGGTTTCCCGCAGGTCGGCGCCGTCGGAGGGGAAGTTGCGCGCGACGAGCGCGAAGTTGAGCGCCAGCAGCACCGTGCCCGCGAGCAGGAAGAGCGCGCCATACCAGAGCGTCAGGCGCAGCCGGATCGACGGTTTCGGGATCGCGGCCCGCGGCAGGCGCATCAGGGGATGCGGTAGCCGACACCGCGCAGCGTCTCGATCAGCGGCGGTTCGCCGAGGCTCTTGCGCAGCTTCATGATCGTCACTCGCACCACGTTTGTGAACGGGTCCGTGTGCTCGTCCCAGGCGCGGTCCAGCAGCTCCTCGGGACTGACGACCGCGCCCGCGGCTTCGAGCAGCACCTGCAGCACCGCGAACTCCTTGCGCGTCAGGTCCAGCGCCCGGCCGTCGCGGCTGGCGCTGCGCCGCGCCGCGTCCAGCTGCACGCCGCCGCGCTCGAGCACCGGCAGCGCCGCCGGATGCGAGCGACGCCCGAGCGCGCGGATCCGCGCGCGCAACTCGCCGAAGTCGAACGGCTTCGCGAGGTAGTCGTCCGCGCCGAGGTCGAGACCCTCGATGCGGTCGTGGACGGCGGCGGCGGCGGTGAGCATGAGGATGCGGCAATCGCCCCCGGCGGCGACGATCTCGCGGCAGACTTCGTCGCCGTGGACGCGCGGCAGGTCGCGATCAAGCACGACGACGTCGTAGGGGTGGACCGTCACCTTCTCGATCGCGGCGGCGCCGTCGAAGGCGACATCCACGGCCAGCCCGTCACGCCTCAGTCCTCTCGCGATCGCGTTCGCGAGGTCTCGCTCGTCCTCGACCAGCAGCACGCGCATTGGGTCTCCTCGTCCCGGCCGCCGTGCGTCAAGGTACGCCGTCGATCCTAACGCGAACGTAACCCACGCGGCTCGCGAGGTTACGACAGCGTTATCCGCTCTCCCGCACCGTGCGCGCATCCCCGGCCGTACCCACCGGATGAGAGACGACCATGAGTGATGTCGACATCGATCTGCTGATCCGAGGCCGCAGCTCACGCAGGCGCTGGCTGCTGCTGGCGGCGGCGGCGCTGCTCGTGGCCGCCGCGCCGTCGGCTACGTCCTGCTGCGCTCGGAGGAGTCCGATGTGGCGAACCACAGCGTGCCGAGGCCGTCACGGGTCAACTGAGCAGCACGGTCGATCTCTCCGGCTCGGCGGCGGCCGAGCGCAGCGCCGAGCTCAGCTTCGATAGCGCCGGCGTCGTCGCCTCGGTCGAGGTCGAGAGCGGCGACGCGGTGCAGGCGGGCGACACGCTCGCGACGCTCGACGACGCGGACGCACAACGCCGCGTCGAGACCGCCGAGGTGCAGTTGCGCCTCTCGCAGTTGCGCCTCGACGCCCTGCTGGCCGATCCCGGGGCATCCGAGATCGCCTCCGCGAGACAGTCGATCGAGTCGGCGGAGTCACAGGTCACGAGTGCGGAGCAGGCGCTGGCGCGGCTCTCGGAGCCGCCGGGCGCAAGCGAACTCGCGAGCGCCGAGCAGGCAGTGGCGAACGCCCTCGGCCAGCTCTCGAGCGCCGAGGAAGCGCTGGCCCGGCTTGGGGATCCGCCGGGCGCGAGCGAGCTGGCGAGTGCGGAGCAGGCCGTGGCGAACGCCCTCGGCCAGCTCTCGAGCGCCGAGGAGGCGCTTGCCCGGCTCGGAGAGCCGCCGGTAGCGAGCGAACTGGCGAGCGCCGAGCAGGCCGTGGCGAACGCCCTCGGCCAACTCTCGAGCGCGGAGGAAGCGCTGGCCGCGCTGCTCGAGGGCGCGAGCGAGGCCGAGGTCGCCTCTGCGCGATCGGCGGTGACGCAGGCGCGGGCGCAACTCACCGGCGCGCTCGACCGGGCGGACGACTCCTGGCACGCCCTCGTCGACGCGTTCGACGAGTACTGCACGCGGTACCAGCACCTCAACGAGCTCGTCGAGGGCACGTGCGCCGCCACCCTGCCGCTCTCGGACGACCAGATCGCCGAGGTGCGCGACTCGCTCGAGGGCCGGTCGAGCACCTATCAGCGCTACGCGAATGTGGTGATCAGCGCCGACGTGGTCTTCGTCGGAGAGGACGCGGCCAGGCAGTCCGCCGTCACCGCGCTCGCCTCCGCGGAGGAGCGGCTCGCCGAACTGCTCACGCCGGCCTCCGAGGATGACCGCTACCAGGCGGAGCAGTCGGTGGAGGCGGCGCGGGCGAACCACGCGGCCGCCGTCGCGCGCCTCGAGGATCTGCGGGCGGAGCCCGCGGCGCGGGACGTGTACCAGGCGGAGCAGGCGGTAGAGGCGGCGCGCGCGAGTCACGCCGCCGCGGTCGCGCGCCTCGAGGACCTCAAGGCGGAGCCGGCCCCGGAGGACGTGCGCCAGGCCGAGCTGTCGGTCGAGGCGGCGCGCGCGAGCCACGCGGCCGCCGTCGCACGCCTCGAGGAACTGAGCGCACCCGCCGGCGAGGGCGACGTGGAGCAGGCGCGCGCCTCGCTCGAGAGCGCGCGCGCGAGCCTCATCAGCGCGCAGGCACGCTACGACGAGCTGCTGGCCGGACCGACCGCCAACGCGATCGCGCAGCAGGAGGAGAGCGTGCGGCTCTCCGAGATCTCGCTCGAGGAGGCGCGTGCCGCCCTCACCAGCCTGACGGTGCTGGCCCCCTTCGACGGCGTCGTCGAGGCCGTCACCGTCCAGCCGGGCGATCGCGTGACGGCGAACCTCGCCGCGTTCTCGCTGAGTACGCCCGACCGCATGCTGATCCAACTCACCGTGACCGAGGCGGACCTGCTCGAGCTCGAGGTCGGGCAGGCCGGGCTCGCCTCGTTCGATGCGATCGATGACGTCGAGTATCCCGTGCGGATCGCCTCGATCAGCCGCGTGCCGAACGCGGCGCAGGGCGTGGTGACCTACGGCGTCGAGGCGCGCATCCTCATCGGCGCCGAGATCGCCGAGGTCGCAAGCGAGATCGCCGCGCTCGGCGGTCCGACCGGAGGCGTCGCGGCGCTCCTCGACGCCGCGGGAGCCGCGGGGGGCTTCGGCGGCGGAGCAGGCGCCGCCGGTGACGGGGCAGGCGGCAGGGCAGGCGCCGGAGGCGACGCGGCTCGCGGCCCGCTCGCCGGGCTCCAGCTCCCCGAAGGCGTGACGATTCAGCAGCTGTTGCAAGCGCTCGCCAACGGCGAGCCGCTGCCCGAGGGCGTGACCCTGCCCGAGGGCTTCGAGATCCCGCCGCAGCTGCTCCAGCGCCTCGCGGCAGGCGCCCTCGGCCAGGCCGGCGCGCAAGGCGCCGCTGGGCCCGCGGGCGCAGCCGCACGGCCACTGCCGGCGCCCGGCATGAGCGCCAGCGTCACGATCCTCACGGAGCTGCGCGAGCAGGCGGTGCTCGTCCCCACCTCGGCCGTCCGCCAGCTCGACGGGGCATGGTTCGTCACCATCCCGGCAGGGGACGACGGCTCCGGAATCACCTTCGAACGCATCACTGTCGAGGTCGGTGGGTCCGACGGTACGAACGTCGAGATCACGAGCGGCCTTGAGGCCGGCGCGGTACTGCTGATCGGGGCCGACAGCGCGGGCGTCGCCTTCAGTGCGACCCAGCAGCAACAACAACAGCTTCCCCAGCCTGGCGGCGGCTTCGGCGGAGGCTTCGGCGGCGGCGGCGGCCTCGGCGGTGGTCGCCCGTGATCCGCCTCCGTGACCTGACGCGGGTGTACGCGACCGGCGGAACCGAGGTGCACGCCCTGGCCGGTGTGAGCCTCGAGATCGGGCGCGGGGAGTTCGTCGCGATCATGGGGCAGTCCGGCTCGGGCAAGACGACGATGATGAACATCATCGGCCTGCTCGACCGCCCCAGCTGCGGTGAGTACACCTTCGCCGGACGCGACATCTCGCAGCTTTCCGAGGACGCGCGTGCGCGACTGCGCGGCAGCGCCTTCGGCTTCGTCTTACAGTCCTACAACCTGCTGCCGCGCATGACCGCCCTCGAACAGGTCGAGCTGCCGCTGATCTACCAGGGCGTGCGGGACCGCAGGCGGCGCGCCGCCGAGGCGCTCGTGCGCGTCGGACTGCGCGACCGCATCACGCATCAGCCGACCGAGCTCTCGGGCGGCGAGCAGCAGCGCGTCGCGATCGCGCGATCGCTCGTCGTCGACCCGCTCGTGCTGCTCGCCGACGAGCCGACGGGCGCCCTCGATACGGCGACGGGTCACGAGCTGATGACGCTGCTCGCGGAGCTGGTCGATCAGCAGGGCCTGACCGTGGTGCTGGTGACGCACGAGCCGGAGATCGCTGCATACGCGCGCCGCACCGTCCGCATGCGCGACGGCCGGATCATCGAAGACACAGGCGCCGCCGAGGCCCGCCGTACGTCCGGGGGCGGCGACCCGCAGGGGGCGCCCGTGGCTGCGGAGGGGCTCGCGCAATGAGCCCGCTCGACGCCTTCCGCATCGCCCTCCGCGCGATCTTCGCGAACCGCCTGCGCAGCGCGCTCACCTCGCTCGGCCTGATCATCGGCGTCAGCTCGGTGATCGTGCTGATCGCGGTCGGGCAGGGCACGCAGAAGGGCGTCACCGACCGCATCCGCGGGCTCGGCACGGACCTGATCTTCGTCGAATCGAGCGCGGCGGCGACCACGTCGCAAACCGGCGGCCTCGCCGGCCTCGCCCAGTCCACGCTCGTGCAGGGCGACGCGGCGGCGATCGCCGCCGGCGCGATCCCCGGCGTCGTCGCCGTCACCGCGCGGGTGGCGGTCGACGCGCAGGCGGTCGCCGGCGCGAACAACGTCGGCGCCAGCATCGTCGGCACCTCAAGCACGTACGCCGAGGTGCGCGATCTGGCGATCCGCTCGGGCTCGTTCATCACGCCGCTGCACGACGAGGGCCGCTCGCTGGTCGCGGTGCTCGGCGCGCGCGTCGCGGAGACGCTCTACCCCGGCCTCGACCCCGTCGGCCAGGAAGTGCGCCTCTCCTTCGCCGGAGGGCGGATCACGTTCGCCTTCGTCGTGATCGGCGTCCTCGAGGAGCAGGGCGGCGCGAGCGAGGCGAACGACCAGGTCTTCGTGCCGCTGAGCGGCGTCGCCGGCCGCCTGCGCTTCCTCTTCACGCCCAGCGGCGACCTGCGCGTCACGCAGATCGATATCCAGACGGCCGACGGCGTCGACGAGGAGCGCCTCAAGGAGGCCGTCAGCGAGCTGCTGCTCTTCCTCCACGACACGACCGAGCCGGACTTCGTGATCCAGAGCCAGGACGACCTGATCGACGCCGCCACCGAGGTCAGTAACACGCTCTCGATCCTGCTCGGCAGCATCGCCGGCATTTCGCTGCTGGTCGGCGGGATCGGGGTGATGAACGTCATGCTCGTCTCCGTCACGGAGCGGACGCGTGAGATCGGCATCCGCCGCGCCGTCGGCGCGACGGCGGGCGACATCGTGAAACAGTTCGTGACCGAGGCGCTGACGCTCAGCCTCTTCGGCGGCGTCGTCGGGATCGCGATCGGCATCGGCGGATCGCTCGCCCTCGACGGGCGCGAGCTGGGCGGCCAGGAGATGACGACGCTGATCCAGCCGTGGAGCATCGCCGCGGCGTTCCTGGTGGCGGCGGTCGTGGGCTTCGCGAGCGGAAGCTATCCGGCCTACCGCGCCACGACCGTCGACCCGATCGCCGCGCTGCGCAACGAGTAGCCCCGGCTCCGTCCCGAGGGCGCCAAACCGTCGCGGAAAGTCAACGCAGGGCTTACGGAGACCTTACGCGGTCCTCGCTAGCCTCCTCGCATGCCCCTGGAGCAGCAGGCTCCGCCGGACGGAAGGAAGCGCCGCATGAGACGAAAGAAAGTCATCGCCACACTCGTCGGAGGAGCCGCCGCGCTGCTGCTCGTGGGCAGTGCCATGGCACACCCCGGCTTCGGGATCATCGACCGCGTCGACGTGCTCGCGGAGGCGCTCGGCATCACCGCCGAGGAGGTCGAGACCGCCAAGGGCGACGGCACGCTGAAGGACCTGCTCGCGGACGTCACGAAGGACGACCTGAAGGCGTCCTTCGAGACCGCCGCCGGCGAGGCCATCGACGCTGCATCCGAGTCCGGCGACATCACGGCGACGCAGGCCGAGCGCCTGAAGGAGGTCGTCTCGGCGGACGGCAGCGACCTCGACGACAGCGACCTCGAGGAACTGAAGAGCCTGCGCGGCGTCATCGAGGTCGACGTGACCGCCGTCTACGCCTCGCTGCTCGACATGACCAGCGAGGACGTCGAGGCGGCGAAGGACTACGGCACGCTGCGCGACCTGCTGGCCGGCGTGAACCGCGTCGCCCTCGCCGCGGCCCTGGTCGATGCGCGGGACGCGGCGATCGACCAGGCAGTCGAGGACGGCGAGATCACCGAGGCGCAGGCGGAACTGCTGCTCGACGCCGGCGCGAGGTTCGGCGGCGGCGACAGGGGACGCGGTCACGGCGGCGACCGTGGGCATTGGGGCCGGCGCGGTCACGGCTGCGACGACTCCGACGGCGGCGGCAAGAAGGATGCGACGGACATCGCCACCGGCGGGTCCGCGTAGGCAGTCATCCCCTCAGGCTGCCACCGCAGAGGGGCGCCCAGTGGGCGCCCCTCTTGCCGTCTCCTGTGTCGCGCCCTCGGGGCGCTGGCGCCCTCGAGGTGGCGCGCTCGCGACCGGCTACGACTCGTTCCAGAGCCGGATGCCCAGCGGCACGAAGAGCAGCGGCAGCACGACATCGATGAACACCCAGACCTGGCCGTCCGGCGTCTGGTCTCCGGCGGCCCAGCCGATCTGCACGCCGTTCCAGAGGAGCAGGAGCATCAGCGCCGCCGCGACGTAGAACTTGATGTTCGCCGAGATGTACTCGCGCACATCCGACCCGCCGTCGAGCCCGCGCTTCGCCTCGAAGGTGACGAGCAGGGCGACTGCCAGGCCGACGACCATCAGCCAGTCGAGGATGATCCAGAGCACGGGCGTGCCGTCGCCCTCGGCCCACTCGTAGATCAGCGGGTCAATCACGAAGTGGACGGCCACGGCCGCCCCCACGATCGCGAGGTACAACCCCGCCAGGCGCTTCACCATCTCCACGATCAGCCCTCCTCTACTCGCGGCTGTGAGCCGCTGATACCCGGTCGCCAGTCTACAGGCCGTTCTTGCCTGTTCACTCGCGCGCACCTCGGCGGCTTCGCAGCACGGCGGCGGTGTGCTAGCGTGCACGCAGGCGCAGAGATCGGGGAAGCCGGTGCAAGTCCGGCGCTGTCCCGCAACTGTGAGCCGCGCAACAGCCCTCGAGGCGGGGCGCGGTGAGCCAGAGCACCGGCCTGTGCCATGTCGGGACCCTGCGAGGACAGGCGTCGGCATGCTGCACGAACCGCCTGCCGATGGGCGACCCCCGCTGTAGCATCGTCACACTGCCTGCCCCCTCGCACGGAGGGGGCTTCTGCGTTGTACGACGCGCGCCCCCTCAAGTGCCGGGAGGCGTGCGCTCATGCTGGATCGAACGGAACACAAACCGCCTGCGAGTCCATGGCAGCGCTGGCTCCTGCCGGCGCTGCTCGCCGGGCTCACGCTCCTCGCCGCGCTCCTCGCCGCGGCCTGCGACGGGGGCGACGACCCGCCCGCGACGACGGCAACGCCGGCCGCGCCCGCGACGGCCACCGCGTCGCCTGCCGCAACGCCGACGCCGGCCCCGGCGACACCCACCGCGACCTCGACGCCCGCTCCGGCGACGCCGACGGCAACGGCGACCGCCACTCCTACGCCGACACCTACCCCGGCGGCGACTCCAACGGCGACTCCGACCGTCGCCGCCTTCCCGCTGACCATCCGGGACTCCGCCGGGACCATGGTGACGCTGGAGGCGGCGCCCGAGCGGATCATTTCCTACTCGCCGGGCGCAACGGAGATCCTTTTCGCCATTGGGGCCGGGGATCGCGTGGTCGCGACCGATGAGTTTTCCGACTTCCCCGCTGAGACGGAGGCGCTGCCGAAGCTCCCCTACTCCAGCCCGGATCCGGAGCGCGCGCTCGTGCTCGAACCGGACTTGCTGCTCATGGCCACGCAGCAGCGCGAGCAGGTCGAGCAGTTCCGCGGCCTCGGCATGACGGTGCTGTTCCTCGACTCCGCGCAGGACGCCGGCGGCGTGTTCGGGATGATCGCGCTGCTGGGCGAGGTCACGGGCAATCACCAGCAGGCCGCCGGCCTCGCCGCGTCGATGATCGAGCGGATCGAGGCGGTCACGGCAGCCCTCGACAATGTCGAGGAGGGGCCGCTCGTCTTCTTCGAGCTGACGGCGGACCTCTACACCGTCGGCGAGGACACATTCGTCGGCGAGCTGCTGGCGCTCGCGAAGGCGCGCAACATCGCCGCCGGAGCGGCTTCCTCGTACCCGCAGCTGACCGCCGAGGCGATCATCGCCGCCGCGCCCGACGTAGTGCTGCTCGCCGACGGCGAGTGGGGCGAGAGCTACGAGACGGTCTGCGCGCGCCCCGGCTGGGGCGCGATCCCGGCCTGCATCGACGAGCGCGTCCACCCGGTGGACGGCGATCTCAGCGGCCGGCCCGGACCGCGCATCGTCGAGGGCCTCGAGCAGATCGCGCGGCTGCTCTACCCGGATCGATTCGAATGAGCCGCGAACCCGTCGTCGCACGCGCAGTCGAGGGCGCCCTGGACCCGATCGCCGGGACGGGTAGCACGGGTTCGGGACCCCTGGCGCGGGTGCTCGCGGCCGTGCGCGGGCTCGGACCGGCCTCGGCCGCGGGGGCGCTGCTCGCAGTGGTCGCGCTCGTCGCGCTGACGCGAGGCGCGGCCGAGATCCCGGCGGAGGTCGTGCTGCGGATCCTGCTCGACAGCCTCCCGCTGATCGAGGTCGACGTGAACGCACCGCTGACATGGGAGCGGATCGTCGTCGACATCCGGCTCCCGCGGGTGATCGCCGCGGGGGCGGTCGGCTCGGCGCTGGCCTACTCGGGCGCCTCGTACCAGGGGGTGTTCCGCAACCCGCTCGCCGGACCGTTCCTGCTTGGAGTCGCGTCCGGCGCGGCGCTCGGCGCGGCGATCGCGATCGTCTCGCCGTTGCACGTCGATGCCTACGGCTTCGGCTGGGTGCCGGTCTTCGCCTTCGCGGGCGCGCTGATCACGGTGGTGCTCGTCTACCTGCTCGCGACCGGCAGCGGGAGGCTGGACAACGTGACGCTGATCCTCGCCGGGGTGGCGCTCTCTGCCGTGTTCGGCGCGGCGACCGCGTTCATCATGCTCACCGGCGGGGAGCAGGCGCGGCCGATCTTCGCGTTCCTCTTCGGGGGCTTCAACACCGCGAGCTGGGAGCGCGTCGCCTGGGCGGCTCCCTATCTGGCCGTCGGGGCGCTCATCGTCGCCGTCCACGCACGCACGATGAACGTGCTCCAGCTCGACGAGGAGCAGGCCGCACACCTCGGCGTGGACGTGACGCGCACGAAGCTGATCGTGCTGGCGGGGGCCTCGCTGATGGCGGCGACGGCGGTGGCGGTCGCGGGCGTGATCGGCTTCGTCGGGCTGCTCGTGCCGCACGCCGTACGGCTGGTCTTCGGAACCGACCACCGGCGACTGCTCCCGCTCTCCGCGCTCTTCGGCGCCTCGTTCCTGATCGCGGTGGATACGTTCGCCCGCACCGTGCTCGCGCCGCAGGAGTTGCCGGTCGGCGTGATGACGGCGCTGATCGGCGGGCCGTTCTTCCTCTGGCTGCTGCGCACTCGCCGCGCCGAGGTGCTCTGATGGCCGCAACCGCCCCCGCCCGCTCCGCCGCCCGCACGCCCACCGCACCCGCACCGCTCCTCGAGGCGCGCGGCATCGAGGTCGAGATCGGCGGTAAGTCCGTGCTGGACGGCGTCAGCATCGAGGTCGGCGCGGGCGAGATCGTCGGCCTCGTCGGGCCGAACGGGGCAGGCAAGAGCACCTTGCTGCGCGCCGCCACCGGCCTCCTACCGCTGCGGAACGGCCGGATCCGCGTTGGCGGGGATGCCCTCGACGCGCTCGCGCGCCGCGAGCTGGCCAGGCGCGTCGCCGTCGTGCAGCAGCTGCCCGAGGCGCCCTCGACGCTGCGTGTCCGGCAGCTCGCGCTGCTCGGCCGCCACCCGCACCTGGGGCTGTTCGCGCGCGAGTCCGCCCGCGACCTCTCGATCGTCGAGGGCGCGCTGCGCCAGGCAGGCTGCCTCGAGCTCGCCGGGCGCACGCTGGGCACACTTTCCGGCGGGGAGCGCCGCCGCGCCTTCATCGCGCGCGCGCTCGCGCAGCAGACCCCGCTGCTGCTGCTCGACGAGCCGACCGCCAACCTCGACGCCGGGGCGCAGCACGACGTGCTCGAACTGGTCTCGGAGCTGGCGGGGCGCGGGACGGGCGTGCTGCTCGTGGTCCACGATCTGACGCTCGCGATCGCCTACTGCGATCGTCTCGCGCTGCTCGATCGGGGACGGGTCGTCGCCGAAGGCGCGCCCGCCGAGGTGATCACCTCGGAGATCGTGCGCCGCGTCTACGGGGAGTCGGTCTCCGTGGTGGCGCACCCGCTGACGGGCACGCCGCTCGTGCTCCCCGCCCGGCTGGGGGGCCTGAGATGACGGTCGAACAGCCTCGAGGGCGGCACAAGGGTTTGGCCCGCAAGCGCGAGCCGCTGGTGCTGCTCTACACCGGACACGGCAAGGGCAAGACCAGCTCCGCCCTCGGTGTCACGATGCGCGCCTGGGGCCGCGGCTGGAAGATCTGCTGGCTGCAGTTCAGCAAGTCGAAGACCGCCAACTACGGCGAGACGCGCGCGGCGGCGCGCATGGGCATCGAGATGATCCCGCTCGGCGACGGCTTCACCTGGCTCTCGAAGGACATCGAGCACGACATCGCGCTCGCCCGCGAGTGCTGGGCGCTGGCGCGCGAGAAGATCGAGTCCGGCGCCTGCGACCTCGTGGTCCTCGACGAGATCACGTACCCGATCACGTACGGCTGGCTCGACGTGGACGAGGTAATCGCGGCGCTGCGCGAGCGCCCCGCCGACGTGCACGTGATCCTCACGGGCCGCGACGCCACCGAGGAGCTGGTCGAGTTCGCCGACCTCGTGACGGAGATGACCGAGGTCAAGCACCCCTTCCAGCGAGGCCTCAAGGCCCAGCCCGGCCTCGACTTCTGACGCCTCGCGCCCGCCACCGGGGGAAAGGGGATCGGTCCGGCTCCCTCTGCCCTTGTGCGAGAGGGCGGGGGTGAGGGGTCCGTCGCGCCCCGGCGCGGCCACCGAGGGCGGTCCGGGGCCAGCGGCCGGGTGACAGCGCATCCGCCGGCGTGCTGGAATGCCCGTATGACCGACGACCAGCGCTTCGAGGATGCCGTCCGAGAGTTCGCCGACACCATCGCGGCCAACTTCGCGCTGCCGGTTGTGGCGCAGCCCGAGGACCAACTCAAAGCCCCCGTCCGCGAGCTGCTAAGGGTCTGTGGTGAGGCGTGGGGCATCGAGACTGCGTCGCGCAGCGAGGCGCGCGCCGAGGGCGACATCGGCCGCCCCGACATCGGAGTTACTGCTGGCGGGCTGCTCTGCGGCTACGTCGAACTGAAAGCACCGGGACGCGGCGCGCGACCGGAGCGCTTCCGGGGCCGTGACCGCGAGCAGTGGCAGCGCTTCCAGGCGTTACCCAACCTGATCTATACCGACGGCTCCGAGTGGAGCCTCTACCGCGACGGTCAACTGCCGCCCGTCGCGCGCGTCCGCATAGCCGACGACGTGAGTGCGGAGGGGGCGTCTGGCCTGGACGCCGCCGCGATCCCGAAGCTCGCGGGGTTGCTGCGCGACTTCCTGATGCATGAGCCGGTTACGCCGAACACGGCGCGCGGGCTTGCGGAGTTCCTCGCCCCCCTCGCGCGCCTGCTCCGCAACGAGGTTCGCGAGGCGCTCGACCGCGAGGGCAGCGCCGTACGGCAGATCGCCAACGAGTGGCGAGGCGTGCTCTTCGCCGACGCCGATGCGGCCCAGTTCGCCGACGCGTACGCGCAGACGGTGACCTACGCGCTGCTGCTCGCCCGCTTTGAGGGCGCGGAGAACCTCCGCCAGGCGTTCGCCGTCGACGCGCTGCGTGAGAGCCAGCACGACCTGCTGGCGACGGCGCTCGACCTGCTCGAGAACAGGCCCGCGCGCGAGGAACTCTCGATGCCGATCGATCTGCTGGAACGGGCAATCGGGGCCGTCGATGCGACGGTGTTGCTCGCGGACCGCGGACGCCAGGGCGCCTTCAATCCTTCGCAAGAGATCGATCGGGATCCGTGGCTCTATTTCTACGAGCACTTCCTCGGCGCGTACGACGCCGCTCTCCGTAAGAACCGCGGCGTCTACTTCACTACGGCGTGGAGGTGCTCGACCCGGCCTGCGGCACAGGTACCTACCCGCTCGCTGTGCTTCAGGCGGCGGCTGAGGCTGTGCGCAAGCAGTCGGGTCCGGGTGCCGTGCCCGGAGGGCTGCGCCGCCTCGCAAGGCGGCTCCACGCCTTCGAGATCCTCGTGGGGCCGTACGCGGTAGCGCAGCTACGCCTCACGCAGCGGCTGCGCGAACTCGGCGTAACCGACCGCAACCCGCTTGTCTATCTCGCCGACACGCTGGAGTCGCCGAACCTCCAGTCGCGCCTGCCGCACACGGCGTTCTACGAGCCCCTCACGAGGGAGCACGAGCGCGCGCAGCGGGTGAAACGCGACACGCGCATCTTCGTCTGCCTCGGCAATCCGCCCTACGACCGCGAGCAGCACGACCCGGCCGAGGAGGTGGAGCGGCGCAAAGGCGGCTGGGTGCGATACGGAGACGAAGGTGAGGTTAGTCCGCCGCTATTGGAGGACTTCCTCGACCCTGTGCGTGAGGCGGGCGGCGGCGTCCACCTGAAGAACCTCTACAACGACTACGTCTACTTCTGGCGGTGGGCGCTCTGGAAGGTCTTCGACTCGACGGCCGACGCAGGCATCGTCACCTTCATCACGGCGTCCTCGTACTTGCGTGGGCCCGCTTTCGCGGGCATGCGCAGCAAGATGCGCGAGGTCTTCGACGAGTTGTGGATCATCGACCTCGAGGGCGACAGCCTCGGCGCGCGCAAGACGGACAACGTGTTCGCGATCCGCACGCCCGTCGCAATCGCGATTGGCGTCCGCGACGGCAAGCCGGACCCGGAGCATCCCGCCCGGGTGCGGAAGGTGCGGCTGACGGGCAGCGAGCAGGAGAAGCTTGGCGCGCTCGACGCCGCCGGAGCGCTCAACGACCTCCCATGGCGTGACTGCGCGACGGAGTGGGACGCGCCGTTCATGCCAGCCGAGGCGGGTGGGTTCTTCGATTGGCCAGCCCTGATCGATATCTTCCCCTGGCAGCACTCGGGCGTGCAGTTCAAGCGGACCTGGCCCATAGGCGAGACGGCCGAAGTCCTGTCTGACAGGTGGCGCGCGTTCCTCGAACACACTCCCGAAGGACGCGCCGTCATGTTCAAGGAGACGAGAGACCGCACGGTTCGAGGGGAATACCCAGGACTACTGGGTGGTGTGAGCGAAGCGGCGCTCATCACCCTCGGCCGCAACGAGCCGCCGCCAGAGATTGTCTCGTATGCCTACCGGTCCCTGGACCGCCAATTTATTGTGCGCGATGCAAGGCTGGGCGACTTCTGTCGCCCAGCCTTGCATCGCGCACATGGTGAACATCAGACCTACCTGACTGGCTTGCTCACAGACACAGTCGGTGCTGGTCCAGCACTCATGGCGGCTGCCGCGATTCCAGACCTCCACTACTACTCCGGACGCGGAGCGAAAGATGTCGTTCCTCTCTATCGCAACGCCGCTGCGACCGAACCCAACGTGACCGGCGGGCTACGCGAAGGCATCGCCGCGGCGCTTCGCGCAGAGGTGACGGCGGAGCGGCTGTTCGCGTACGCCTATGGCGTTCTCGCGCAGCCGGGATACGTCGAACGCTTCTGGGACGAGCTGGAACAGCCCCCGCCGCACCTGCCGATCACGAAGGACGCTTCGCTGTTCGGTCGGGTCTCGGACCTCGGCGAGTGGTTGCTGAACCTTCACACCTACGGCGAGCGCTTCCGCGGCCCCGGCCGGGGAGACACCCCGCCGGGCGAGGCACGATGCACCAAGGAAGTGCCCCCGGTACCACTGCCGGAGGGTCATTCGTACGACGCCGGGACGCGCACGCTGCACATCGGAGACGGCGAGTTCGCGCCCGTGAGCCCGGAGGTCTACGGCTACTCGGTTTCCGGCTTCCACGTCGTCAAGTCGTGGCTGGACCGGCGCAAGCGCGACCGCTCGGGCCGCAAGTCGTCACCGCTCGACGAGATCCGCCCGGAGCGCTGGGAGTTCGCCGAAGAACTCCTCCAACTCCTGTGGGTGCTGGAGGAGACGATTCGGCTCCAGCCGGAGGGCGCCGCGCTGCTCGACGAGGTCTGCGCCTCGGAGCTCTTCACCGCCGACGAACTGCCGACGCCGACGGACGCCGAGCGCCAGCCTCCGGGCGCGGCGCGGCAGGCCTCGCTTCGCCTCTGACGCCACGCCACGCCCCGCCCGCACACTCGACCGCGGGCGCGCGCTGGCCGACGATGGGGCGGACCGGGAGCGCGGGCCCACGCGCACCGGACATGGGGAGGGCCGAACGATCAGCAACGGCGAAGGCGCCGGGCGGCGCTTCTACCTCGATCTGCACTCGCACTCGACCGACGCCTCCGACGACGCCGGCGGCACGGTCGAGGGCTACCTCAAGTGGATCGCCGCGCGCCGCAAGCGCGGCTACCGCATCGACGGCTTCGTGCTCACGGAGCATCGCCAGTTCGACCACGCCGTCTCCTACGACGCGCTCGCGGAGCAGTACGAGGTCGTCGTGCTGCGCGGCGCGGAGCTGGAGACCGAGGTCGGCCATGTGCTGGTCTACGGCATCAGCGAGGAGTTCTCGCGGCGCTTCGAACTCTCCTCGGTAGTCCTGCCCTCCGCCGAGATCTTCCGCGTGGCGCGCGACACGGGCGGGTTCGCCGTCGGCGCGCACGCCGGGCGGGCGAGCATCGGACTCGCGGAGCACGTCGCGGCAGGCTACCGCCTCGACGGCGTCGAGGCGGTGGAGACGCTCAACGGCGGCAGTTCGGACGCCGAGAACGCCCTCGGCCTGCAGTTGGCGCAGGAGCACGGCCTCGGTTGCGTGGGCGGCAGCGACGCGCACTACGTCAGCGCGATCGGCCGCTGCATGACGGCCTTCGCCCGCCCCGTCCCCACGCTCGAGGCGCTGGTCGCGGAGCTCGCCTCGCGCGACTACTACCCCGTCACCATCGAGGAGACGCGGGAGGACGGTGCATAGCGAGCGGGCAGGCAGAGGCCTGGTCCGATTGCAATATGGTCTAGACTAGACTAGTCTAGATTCACTGCCATCGTTCGGGGGAAGCAATGACCGCGCAGCGAGCCGAGTCTGACCACATCTGGACCATCGCCGAGGCGAAGGCGCGGCTGTCCGAAATCCTGCGGCTCGCCGAGGAGGAGGGGCCGCAGCGGATCGGCGCGCGGAAGCCGTTCGTCGTCGTGCCCGAGCACGTGTGGCGCGAACGCACGGAGCCGCGCAAGCCCCTCGGTCAGTGGCTTGTCGAGAACATGCCGCGCGGGACCGACCTCGAGGTCCCTCGGGACAGGGCCTCCCACCGGCCGATTCCCTTCATTGATGACGAAGAGTCGGCGTGAGCGGCTTCCTCCTCGACACCAACGTGGTCTCCGAGATGACAAGAAGCGCGCCCGACGCGCGCGTCCTTGCCTTTCTGGGTGCACAGCACGACTTCTGGCTCTCGTCAGTGGTTGTCTACGAGTTGGAGTTCGGCGTGCGGCTTCTTCCGCAAGGTCGGCGGCGGGATGAGTTGGAGGCTGGATTGGCCGGCATCATCGCCGGATATGAAGGGCGCATCCTGCCGCTTGAACGCCGAGAGGCCGAGTGGGCCGCTGAGTTGCGGGCGCAAGCCCGCCGTTTCGGCCGCGTGCTCGACCTCGGCGACGCCTTCATCGCCGGGACGGCCAAGGCCAACGATCTCTCGGTAGCCACGCGGAACATCTCCGACTTCGGGTACCTCGATGTCGGTGTGATCAATCCCTGGGACGTGCGCTAGCCACCTACAAACTTGCAAACTTGCAGGCGGTCGCTCGTTGATAAAGGTTGCGACGTAACCTTCACTTCGCGGGCGCCCTGAAGGACTCCGATCCGAGCCCGACGCCGTTCGGCGCCATACGCCTGATCCCCGCTCGCGCTAGTCGAACACCACCAGGCTGCGCGCGCCCTCGCCCTCGTCCATGGCGCGGAAGGCGTCGTTGATGGCGTCCAGCGGGATGCGGCGGCTGATCATCTCGTCGAGGCGGAGGCGGCCCTGTTCGTACAGCTCCAGGTAGTTCGGGATGTCGAAACGGAAGGCGTTCGACCCCATCCTCGAGGTCTGGAGCCGGCACTCCGGCCGCAGCGCCTCCCACGGGAACTCGATCTTCGCGCCGGCCGGGAGCACGCCGACGATCGTCGCCGTCCCGCGGATTGCGAGGCTCCGCACGGCCTGGTCCACCAGCATCGGCAGCCCGACGGCCTCGAAGGCGTGGTCCACGCCTCGGCCTCCCGTCAGCTCGCGGATCGCGGCGACGGGGTCGGTCTCGGCGGCGTTGACCGTGTCGGTCGCGCCCAGCTCGCGCGCGAGCTCGAGCTTCGCGCCGAACTTGTCGACGGCGATGATGCGCCGCGCCCCGGCGACGCGCGCGCCCTGGATGATCGAGAGCCCGACGCCGCCGCAGCCGTAGATCGCCGCCGTCTCGCCCGGCTTGAGGCCGGACGAACGGATCGCCGCGCCGAAGCCCGTCGTGACGGCGCAGCCGACGATCGCGCCCACCTCGAGCGGGTAACGCTTGTCGATCTTCACCAGCGAGTTCTCGTGCAGCAGCATCGCCTCGGCGTAGCTCGCGATGTCATAGCCCTGCCGCACCGGCTCGCCATCCATCGAGTAGCGCGGCGGGTCGGCCGCACCCCGCATCACCACATCCCTGCCGGTACAGAGGTTCGGGTGGCCGCGCAGGCACTGCTCGCAGTTCCCGCAGAACCCGGAGAGGCAGGCGACCACGTGGTCGCCCGGCTGCACGTAGGTCACGTCGGGACCAACCGCCTCGACGACGCCCGCGCCCTCGTGTCCGAGGATGACGGTATCCGCGCCGCGCCAGCGCTCGCCGACGAGGTCATCGAGCGAGTGCTTGTCGCTGTGGCAGACGCCGGAGGCGGCGGTGCGTACGAGCACCTCCCTGCCGATCGGGCCGGCGATCTCGACCTCCTCGACGGTCAATGGCTCGTGCGGCCTCCGGAAGATCGCTGCCCGGATCTGCATCTTCGCCATCCCTCCGTTTCGTGTGCGCGCAGCGTATCCCGCTGCCTCGCACTGCGGGCGCACGGCCGAGCGGCACCCTGACCGGCGGTACGGATTCGACTCGCACGGACCGCCCCCGCCCCCGCCCGCCTCAGTCGAACACCAGCAGGCTGCGCGCGCCGTCCCCCTCGTCCATGGCGCGGAAGGCGTCGTTGATGCCGTCCAGCGGGATGCGGCGGCTGATCATCTCGTCGAGGCGGAGGCGGCCCTGGCCGTAGAGCTCGAGGTAGTTGGGGATGTCGAAGCGGAAGGCGTTCGACCCCATCCTCGAGGTCTGGAGCCGGCACTCCGGCCGCAGCGCCTCCCACGGGAACTCGATGTTCGAACCCGCTGGCAGCACCCCGACCAGCGTCGCCGTCCCGTGGATCGCGAGGCTGCGCACAGCCTGGCTGACGAGCATCGGCAGCCCGACGGCCTCGAAGGCGTGGTCGACCCCTCGGCCGCCCGTCAGCTCGCGGATCGCGGTGACGGGGTCCGTCTCCGTGGCGTTGACCGTGTCGGTGGCGCCCAGCTCGCGCGCAAGATCGAGCTTCGCGCCGAACTTGTCGACCGCGATGATGCGCCGCGCCCCGGCGACGCGCGCGCCCTGCACGATCGAGAGCCCGACGCCGCCGCAGCCGTAGATCGCCGCGGTCTCGCCCGGCTTGAGGCCGGATGTGCGGATCGCCGCGCCGAAGCCGGTCGTGACGGCGCAGCCGACGATGGCGGCCGTCTGCAGCGGGTAGCGCTTGTCGATCTTCACCAGCGAGTTCTCGTGCAGCAGCATCGCCTCGGAGTGACTCGCGATCTCGGAGCCCTGGCGCACCGGCTCGCCGCCCATCGAGAGCCGCGGCGGCTCTCCGTCGCCGCGCGTCACCACGTCCAGCTTGCCCGTGCAGAGGTTCGGCCGCCCGCGCAGGCACTGTTCGCAGCCTCCGCAGAACCCGGAAAGGCAGGCCACGACGTGGTCGCCCGGCTCGACGTAGGTCACGTCCGGGCCGACGGCCTCGACGACGCCCGAGCCCTCGTGGCCGAGGATGACGGCGCCGGAGCCGCTCCAGCGCTCGCCGACGAGGCCGTCGAGCGAGTGCTTGTCGCTGTGGCAGACGCCGGAGGCGGCGGTGCGTACGAGCACCTCCCTGCCGATCGGGCCGGCGATCTCGACCTCTTCGATGGTCAGCGGCTCGTGTGGCTTCCGGAAGATCGCCGCGCGTATCTGCATCTTCGCCCTCCCCCGTTTCGCTCCCGCCCGCAGCATATCCCGCGCGCCGCCCGCATCGGGGCGACCGCGCACGCGCTATCATGAGTGCGTACCGCACTCGCGGACGCAGGGCAGGCACGGGGAGCACGTCATGGACTGGAGCGACAGCGCAGAGCAAGCCGAATTCAGAGCCGAAGTGCGCAGCCTCGCCACCGAGGGCCTCCCCCCGCTCTACCGCCGGCTGGCCGAGGAAGGCCGCAACGAAGCTAACTGGCAGTCGGACCGCGGCTCCGACGATCCGGTGCGCCGCGAGGCTGCCGAGGGATGGGCGAACGCGCTCGCCGGGCACGGCTGGATCGCGCCGCACTGGCCGAAGGAGTACGGCGGGGCCGGTCTCGGCCCGATGGAGCAGTTCATCTTCAAGCAGGAACTCGCGATGGCCGGAGCGCCCGAGGTCGGCGGCCACGGCGTGATGACGTTCGGCCCGACGCTGATCGTGCACGGCAGCGAGGAGCAGAAGGCGCGCTACCTGCCTCCAATCCTCGCCGGCAATGTCGCCTGGGCGCAGGGCTATTCGGAGCCGAGCGCCGGTTCCGACCTCGCCTCGCTCCAGACCTCGGCGGATCGCGACGGCGACGAGTACGTGATCAACGGGCAGAAGATCTGGACCTCCGGCGCGCACGTCTCGGACTCGCTGTTCCTGCTCGCGCGCACCGACCGCCACGCGCCGAAGCACCGCGGCATCTCCTTCATGATCGTCGACGACATCCACACCAACGGCCTGCAGGTCCGCCCGCTCGTCGACATGGGCTGGCAGCACGAGTTCAACGAGACCTTCTTCGAGGACGTCAGGACGCCGGCGACGCACGTCGTGGGCGAGGTCAACCGCGGCTGGTACGTCGGCATGACGCTGATGGACTTCGAGCGCTCCGGGGTGGCCGGCGCCGTCCGCCTTCGCGCCGACCTCGACCGCTTCGTGGGCGAGCTGCGCGGCGAGGAGCGCTGGCGATCACGCCTCGAGCGCTACCCGCTGCTGCGCTCCGCCGTCGCCGAGCGCTTCGCGGAGACCGAGGTCGGCTTCAACTTCTCGGCGCGGATCGCCTCGATGCAGGACCAGGGGATCGTGCCAAACTACGAGGCCTCGATCGCGAAGGTCTTCGTGAGCGAGACCGGGCAGCGCATCGCCCAGACGGCGTCGCGCGCCTTCGGCCTCTACGCCAATCTCTGGGATCCCAACGACGCGCGCGCGCCCCTGCACGCTGGACCCACGCGTGAGTACGTGCGCCGGGTCGCCACGACGATCTACAGCGGCACGTCCGAGATCCAGCGCAACATCATCGCGACGCGCGGCCTCGGCCTGCCGCGCTCGTAGCGGTGTAGCACCCGCAGCACGTGAGTCCGCCGCGCACCGTTCGCCTGCTCGGCGTCGACGTCGGCGGCACGTTCACCGACTTCCTCTACTGGGACGGCGAGGCGCTGCGCATCGCCAAGCGCCCCTCGACGCCGGACGACCCCTCGCGCGCCGTGCTC
Organism: Dehalococcoidia bacterium; assembly: GCA_965261685.1. Classification (GTDB taxonomy): domain Bacteria; phylum Chloroflexota; class Dehalococcoidia; order UBA2979; family UBA2979; genus VXMT01. The sequence goes on along the minus strand of CBDHDI010000026.1, from coordinate 602,121 downwards.
GCCGGGATCGCCGAGGCCGGATGGACGCCGCAGGAGGTGGTGCACGGCTCGACCGTGGCGACCAACACGCTGCTCACGCGCAGCGGCTCGCGCACGGCGCTGATCACCACCGAGGGCTTCCGCGACACGCTCGTGATCGGCCGCCAGGCGCGGCCCGACCTCTACGCCCTCCACCCCACCCGCCCGCCGCCGCTCGTGCCCGAGGAGCTGCGCTTCGAGGTCGCCGAACGCATCGCCGCCGACGGCGAGATCGTCGAGGCCCTCGACGAGGCCGGGGCCGAACGCGTGCTGCGCGCGATCGCCGACGCCGGGGTGGACGCGATCGCGATCTGCACGCTCTTCTCGTTCGTGAACCCGGACCATGAGCGCCGCCTCGCCGAGCTGGCCGGCGGCCTCGCGGGGACGTCCGGCCTCCACCGCTCCGTCTCGCACGAGGTGCTGCCCGAGCACCGCGAGTTCGAGCGGATGAGCACGACGGTCGCCAATGCTTATGTCGCCCCGGCGATGACGCGCTACCTCAGCGCCCTCGAGGCCGGCCTCGCGGACGCCGCCTCGGCGGGTGGCGCGCCACCGCGGCTGCGCATCATGCAGTCGAACGGCGGCAGCATCAGCGCGGCGCAGGCCGGACGCGACGCCGTGCGCACGGTGCTCTCCGGGCCGGCTGGCGGCGTCGCCGGCGCCTTCGAGGCCGCCCGCGCCTCCGGCCTCGAGCGCGCGATCACTTTCGACATGGGGGGCACCTCCACCGACGTCAGCCTCTGCCCCGGTCGCATTCTCGAGCGCGGCGACCACGACGTGGACGGCATGCCGATCCGCACGCCCGCCGTCGATGTGCACACCGTCGGCGCGGGCGGCGGCTCGATCGCCTGGATCGACGACGGCGGCGCGCTGCGCGTCGGTCCACAGAGCGCGGGCGCCGACCCCGGCCCCGCCGCCTACGGCCGCGGCGAGTTGCCGGCCGTCACCGATGCGCACGTCGTGCTCGGGCGACTGCGGCCCGATCGCTTCCTCGGCGGCGGCATGGCGCTCCATCCCGACCGCGCCGAGCGCGCGCTCGCGACGATCGCTCCCGCCTTCGGCGGCGACGTGCGGCGCGCCGCGCGGGCGGTGATCGAGGTCGTCAACGCGAACATGGTGCGTGCCCTGCGCCTGATCTCGGTCGAGCGCGGCTTCGACCCGGCCGAGTTCGCCCTCGTCGCCTTCGGAGGCGCGGGGCCGCTCCACGCCTGCGAGGTGGCGGCCGAGCTCGGCGTCGAGACGGTGATCGTCCCCGCCGCGCCGGGCGTGCTCTCCGCCTCCGGCATGCTGCACGCCGACGTCACGAAGGACCTCGCGCGCGGGCTGATGCTGCGCGTCCCGGCGAGCGCCACCGGGGCGCTCGACCCGCTGCGTGCGGCCTTCGCGGACCTCGATGCGCAGACGCGGGCGGCGCTCGCGGCGGACGGCTACCGCCGCGGCGTGCGCATCGAGCGCAGCGTCGATCTGCGCTACGCGGGCCAGTCGCACGAGCTGACCGTCCCGCTCGGGCGATCGCTCGGCGCGGCGGCGCTGCGTCGCGCCCTCGCCGAGGCGCACGAGGAGCGCTTCGGCCACGCCGACCCCGACCGCGACGTGGAGATCGTCGTGGCACGCGTGAAGGCGCGCGCCTCCGGCTTCCGCAGCGAGGCGCAGGCGAGCCCCGAGCACGGAGACGCCCTCGACGAGGCGGTGAGCACCGTCGTCTGGGACCGGCCACGCCGCACGCGCATCCTCGATCGCCGCAGCGTCGGGAGTGCGGGCATCGAGGGGCCCGCGATCCTGACGCAGCTCGACACGACGACGCTCGTCCCGCCGGGCTGGCGCGCTCTGCCCGACCGGGAGGCCTCGGGCAACCTGATCCTGCGCGAGGTGAGCGGAGGGCGGCGATGAGCGACATCGATCCCGCACGGCTCGCGATCTTCGACTCGCTCGTCTCCTCGGCGGCGGAGGAGATGGGCGCGACGCTGCGGCACACCGCGCTCTCGCCCAACATCAAGGAGCGGCAGGACTACTCCTGCGCGGTCTTCGACGCCGCCGGGCAGCTGCTCGCGCAGGCGGCGCACATCCCCGTGCACCTCGGCGCGATGCCGGAGTCCGTCCGCGCCGTCGAGTCGCTCGCGCCCTGGGCCGAGGGCGACATCGCGATCCTCAACGACCCCTACCTCGGTGGGACGCACCTGCCCGACGTGACGATGGTCTCGCCCGTCTTCGCGGAGCAGGGGCCGAGCGGACCACGAGGCCCCCGCGGACGGCGCGCCCGACCGATCGGCTTCGTCGCCAGTCGCGCGCACCAGGCCGACATCGGCGGCAGCGCGCCAGGCTCGATGCCGGTCGCGCGCGAGCTGATCCAGGAGGGCATGGTGATCCCGCCGGTCCGCATCTACCGGGCCGGCGAACTCGTCGAGGAGACGCTGGCGCTGGTGCTGAGCAACGTCCGCACCCCGGACGAGCGCCGAGGCGACTTCGCTGCGCAGGTCGCGGCGCAGCGTGTCGGCGGCGAGCGGCTGCGGGCGCTCGCGGCACGCCTCGGCCTTGCGGCGTTCCGGCGATCCGCGGCGGGGTTGCTCGACTACGGCGAGCGGATCGCGCGCACGACGATCGCGACGCTCCCGAATGGCAGCTACCGCTTCGAGGACGCGATGGACGACGACGGCTTCGGGGACGGGCCGCTGCCGATCGTCGTCGAGTTGACGATCTCGGATCGCGGCCTTCACCTCGACTTCAGCGGCACGGCGCCGCAGCGGCCCGCCTCGATCAACGCCGTCGCCGCCGTGACGCGCTCGGCCTCCTACTACGTGCTGCGCTGCCTGCTCCCGCCGGGCGCGCCGACGAACGCCGGGCTGTTCCGCCCCTTCAGCTTCGCCCTGCCGGAGGCGAGCATCGTGAACGCGAGGCCGCCGGTGGCCGTGAACGCAGGCAACGTCGAGACCTCGCAGCGCATCGTCGACACGGTCTGGGGGGCACTCAGCCAGGCGCTCCCGGAGCGGATGCCGGCGGCATCGAGCGGCACGATGAACAACCTGACCGCGGGCGGCATCGGCCCTCGCAACGGCCGGCCCTGGGCCTACTACGAGACCACCGGCGGCGGGCTCGGCGGCGGCCCGGACGGGCCGGGCCTCGCGGCGGCGCACAGTCACATGACGAACACGCTCAACACCCCCGCCGAGGCGCTCGAGCTGGCCTACCCGCTGCGCGTCGTCGAGCAGAGCGTGCGCCGCGGCAGCGGCGGCGCGGGGAGATTCGAGGGCGGCGACGGCATGGTCCGCCGCACGCAGTTCCTCGGTGCGGCGACCGTGACGATCGTCAGCGAGCGCCGCATCACGCAGCCGTGGGGCGCGCAGGGCGGCTCACCCGGCGCTCCGGGCCGCAACACCCTCGAGCGCGACGGCGAGGAGCTGCCGCTCGCGGGCAAGACGACCTTCGACGCGCTGCCGGGCGATGTCGTGCGCGTCGAGACGCCGGGCGGCGGCGGCTGGGGCACGCCAGCCGCCTCGTAGGCCCGCCTGCCTCTCCCGGCTCGCTAGGGGGTGTTTACGAAAACTGCGTTGACAACGCAGTTCCCCTCCACATATGTTATCGGCCAACGCGAGGACGGGAACCGTGGATCGCGCGGCGCCCTGCTGCGCCGGTGGTTCTTGATGGTCGGGGCCGCAGTGGGTGCGCTGGCCTTCACGTTGCTGATGGGGTGGCCATGGTTCGTGTACATCCCGATCTTCCTGGTGGCTAGTTGGGTGCTCGACAGGGTGTTCCCGTGATGTGGGGGATGGATGCGCCTGAGTAGCTACTGGCTCGGGGTCGGCTACATCTTCCTGACCATCGTTCTTGCCGTGGTTGCCGTCGGCATCGTGGCCTTCTTCGTGCTGCGGGCGACTGGCCACATGCACACCCACGAGGAGTTGGTTCTGCCATCGGAAGAACCGGGGTGGCCGGAGCCACTCAAGGCTCAGATGATGGGGAGCTGCGAGTCGTACGCCGATGCTGACGAACGGGAGGCGTGTACCTGCATCTTCGATTGGTACTCGCAGAACATGACGATCGAGGACTTCCTCACGTGGAGCGCCATCCTGGGTACGGGTAAGGCGCTCCGGCCCGAGATTCAGAACCTGTTCAACAAGGCGTCCCACCACTGCGGGACGACCGAGTACTTCCACCAAACGACACCCTGATCAGCCTCCCTTCCGTGTCGCCAGCATCCAGCCCCCGAGGCAGAGCAGTTAGGCTGATGCGCGGCGCATCATACGCGGCGAATACCTAACCACAAACGAATATAAACACCCCCTAGAAGCGCGAGTAGGTGTAGCTCTGCTGCGTGATGAACTCGATCAGCGCGGGCCTGCCTGCCTCCGTGGCCTCGATGCCGCGCTTGATCGCCGGGATGATGCCCGAGGGCTGCTCGACGCGCTCGCCGTAGCCGCCGAGCGCCGTCGCGAAGTCCGCGTAGTGCCCGGAGATGTCGGTCGAGTTGTACTTCTCCTGCGAGACCGGCATGACCGGGATCTCAATCGCCATCGAGAAGTTGTTGAACAGCACGGAGAGGATCGGAATGCGCTCGCGCACGGCGGTCTCGAAGTCCATGCCCGTCATGCCGATCGCGGCGTCGCCCCAGACGTTGATGCAGAGCTTCTCCGGCCTCGCGATCTTCGCGCCCATCGCGAGCCCGAGGCCGTAGCCGAGCTGCGTCGTCTTGCCCCAGCCGATGTAGCTGAGCGGCTCGGTCGAGCGCCAGAACGGCGAGAGCTGGTCACGCGGGCTGCCCGCGTCGTGCGTGATGATCGTGTTCTTCTCGTCGACGGTGGCCAGCAGGTCGCGGATCACGCGGTAGGGGGAGAGCGGGACGCTCTCGTCGTCGAGCAGCGGCTGCCACTTGCCCATCCAGTCGGCGTGATGCTTCTGGATCTCCGCCGCCACCGCATCGGCGCGTCCGCGACCGCCGTCGCCGACGCGCTCGCGGACGGCCTCGATCAGCGCCTGCAGCGTGAGCTGCGCGTCGCCGACGAGGGCGTGCTGCACCTCGACGGTGTTGTTGAGGTCGGCGGGGTCGAGGGTCGAGTGGATCACGGTGCGGCCAGTGGGGAACGAAATGCCGTAGCTGGTCTGTGCGAACGAGCAGCCGATGCCGAAGATCACGTCGGCGTGCTGCAGGAAGTGGTGCAGCTCCCCGCTCAGCGAGCGTCCGCCGGATCCGAGCGAGAGCCGATGGTCCTCGGCGAATGCGCTCTTGCCCTGCAGGCTCGTGGTGACGGGCGCCTCGAGCAGCTCCGCGAGCTCGCGGAGCTCCGCCCACGCCTCGGCGTAGTGGACGCCCTGCCCGGCGTAGATCAGTGGGCGATCGGCGTCGACGAGGGCCTGCGCCGCCTCGTCGACAGCCTGCGGATCCGGCGCCGAGCGCGCGGAGACGACGGGCCGGTAGTCGAGCTCGCCGAGGTCCTCGCCGAAGAGATCGCTCGGGATCTCGACCAGCGCCGGCCGCGGGCGGCCGTTGCGCGCGGCGTTGAAGGCGCGCCGCAGCGCGGGGGCGACCGCGCCGGGCACGGTCACCTGCTCGATGGACTTGGCGATGTGCTGGAAGTTGACGAGGGCGCTGAAGTGCGGCGGCACGTTCGTGGCGCCTCGCGGGTAGCCCGCGGGCAGCACGACGATCGGCGACGAGTCGCCGTAGGCCTGGGCGACGCCGCCGAAGGAGTTCTCCGTGCCCGGTCCGGCCTGCGAGGCGAAGACGCCGATCTTGTTGCCGGAGTTGATGCGGCTGTAGCCGTCCGCGATGTGAATCCCGGTCCGCTCCTGGCGCACGATGATCGTGCGGATGTCGGCCCGCGCCGCCGCCTCGATGATCGGGTTCACCGGGTAGGCAGTGATGAACTCGACCCCCTCGCGCTTGAGGATTTCCGCGATCGCGTCGTCTACCTTCATCGAAGCTGTGCTCCCCTCGCGTGCACCGTGCGGCCCGCGCCGCCATGCCCGGACCGCCTGTTAGCATACGGCCCTGAGCCGAATGATCCCGCGATTCCGCCCATCCGCGGCCTCGCGCGGGCAATGACCTGGGGGCAGGCGCGATGAGTGAGCAGATGGGCATCTTCGACGTCATCCACCACTGCCGATCGATGCGCCGGCTCAAGCCCGACCCCGTCCCCGAGGAGCTGCTGCTGCGCATCTGCGAGGCCGGCAACCAGGCTCCGACCGGCTCCAACATGCAGGGCGTGCGCTGGATCATCGTGCGCGATCCCGAGCAGCGCGCCCGCCTCGCCGCGCTCAACAAGGCGAGCGTCGAGAGCTACATCACCGTTCGCCGCGCCGACATGCCGCACCACGACCCGGAGAAGCGCCAGCGAATGCTCGAGGCCGTGCTCTGGCAGGCCGAGCACCTCGGCGAGGTGCCGGCGCTGATCGTCGCCTGCCAGCAGTGGGCGGAGCCGCCTGCCGACGCGGCCGCGCGCGCGGGCGCGGGCGGCTCCGTCTGGCCGGCGGTGCAGAACGCGCTGCTCGCCGCGCGCGCCCTCGACCTCGGCGCCACGGCAACCACGCTCGGCCTGGTCGACAAGCCGGCGGTGCGCGAGATCCTCGGCGTGCCCGAGACGGTCGAGCCGTACGTGCTGATCCCGGTCGGCTACCCGATGGGCAACTTCGGTCCCGTGACGCGCCTGCCCGTCGAGCAGACCGTGAGGTTCGACCGGTGGTAGCCGCGACGAACGCCGGCTCGCTCGCGGGCAAGGCGGCGCTGATCACCGGCGCCGCCTCCGGCATCGGGCGTGCGACGGCGCTTCGCTTCGCTTCCGAGGGCGCCTCGGTGGCCTGCGCCGACCTCGATGGCGACGGCGCGGAGGACACCGCCGCGCGCATCGCCGAGTCCGGCGGCGCGAGCCTGGCGATCCAGCTCGACGTGACCGCGGAGCAGGAGGTGCAGGACGCGCTGGCGCGCTGCGCGTCCGAGTTCGGGGCGCTCGACGTGCTCTACAACAACGCCGGGATCGGCGGGGGCGGCAGCTGGGAGGAGACGCTGGGCGTGAACCTCAGCGGCGTCTACTACGGTCTGCTCCACGGCGCGCGGCTGATGGCGGAGCGCGGCGGCGGCTCGATCATCAACACCGCCTCGATCCTTGGCCTCGTCGCGTCCGTGCCGCGCCCGCACCGGCCCGAACCGGACGCCGAGGGCCCTCCGGCGGCCGGTGCCTACGTCGCCGCCAAGCACGGCGTGGTCGGCCTCACGCGCAGCTTCGCGGTCCGCTACGGGCCGCTCGGCGTGCGCGTCAACGCGATCTGCCCCGGCTACATCGAGACCCCGATGACCGCCGCGATCCGCGAGACTCCCGAGGACATCGCCCACCTCGTCGCGCTGCATCCGATCGGCCGGCTCGGCCGGCCCGAGGAGATCGCCTCCGTCGCCGCCTTCCTCGCGAGCGACGCCTCCTCGTTCCTCACGGGCGTGGCGCTGCCGGTGGACGGCGGCTACACCGCCCGCTGAGCAGCCTTGCCTCGAGCCGGCGTCGAGCGCGCTGCTGGCCTGTCGCGCAGTGCAGAGGTGCGCCAGACAGGGCTGTCGCATAATGCACGCGTACGGAAGGGGGCCGCGATGAGCGGCGGCGCGCTCGACGGCATCCGCGTGCTCGAGTTCTCGCAGATCATCGCGGGGCCGGTCGTCGGGGTGAGCCTCTCCGACCTCGGCGCGGACGTCATCAAGGTCGAGCCGCCGGGTGGCGAGCCGATCCGCAACTCCGGCTCCGTCGTCCCCGGCGAGAGCAAGGCCTACCAGAGCTACAACCGAGGCAAGCGCGGCATGGTGCTGGACCTGCACGACCCGCGCGGCCTGCAGACCGCCTACCGGCTGATCCCGCACATGGACGTGGTGGTCACGAACTATCGCCCCGGCGTCGTGCAGCGGATCGGCATCGACTACGAGACGCTGCGGGAGCTGCGCGAGGACCTCATTTACCTCGAGGCGACCGGGTTCGGCACCACCGGTCCCGAGGCGCACCAGGGCGGCAACGACGGCGTGATCCGCGCCTACTCCGGCATCGCCGGCGGCGACGGGCAGACCGACGAGCACGGCGCGCCGATCATCATCGGCGCCACGCCGATCGCCGACTACTCGACGGCGATCGCGGGCGCGATGGGCATCTGCGCGGCGCTGTTCCACCGCGAGCGGACCGGCAAGGGGCAGTACATCGGCGCCTCGCTGCTGCGCTCCTCGATCTTCATCCAGGGCTACACGGTGATGCGCGAGCCGGTCACGGACGCCAGCGTGGCCGACGTGATCCGCGCCAACATCGCCGAGGCGCGCGCGCGCGGCGCCCCCTGGACGGAGGTGGTGGCGCTGCGCAAGGACCACTTCCGGCTGCGCGCCTCCGGGCGCATCTACTACGGCTCCTACAACGCCAAGGACGGGCCGCTGGTCCTCGGTGCGCTGACCACACAGACGCGCAACATCATGCGCGAGCTGTTCGATATGCAGGACGAGCGCTCCGACTCGCCCGACTTCGACGCCGCCGATCCCGACAACTGGGAGCGGGTCGAGCAGTGGCAGCAGTACGTGCGCGACCGGCTCGCGCAGAAGACCGTCGCCGAGTGGATGGAGATCTTCGACAAGGCCGGCGTGCCGACCTCGCCGTTCTACCTGCCCGAGGAGGTCGCCGACATCCCGCACGCGCGCGAGACCGGGATGATGGTGGAGTTGGAGCATTCGATCACCGGCCCGCAGATCCACGCAGGCCCGCTGCTCGAGATGTCGGAGACGCCGCCAACGGCCGTCCGCCCCTCGCCCGCGACCGGCGAGCACACCGCCGAGGTGCTGCTGGAGTGCGGCTTCACCGCGGACGAGGTCGCCGAGCTCCTCGCGGAAGGCGTCGTCGAGTAGCGCCTCCTCCGGCTTGCGGACAATCTTGAGGGCAGGCGCGCGTCCCCCGCGGGGGGCTGCGCCCCCCACACCCCCATCCGGACGAGCGCGCTGCGCGCGACTCGGCCCACCCACCCGCCCTCGGATGTTCTCTTCTGTGGGGGCTTCGCCCCCACGCCCCCGCCAGCTCGGCAGCCGACAGACAGCCCCGAGGGCGACCCCTCCGGCCCCCTCTCCCCTTGCGGGAGAGGGCGGGGGTGAGGGGGTCCGACACCCGCCGGGCTACAAGCCTTCGAGGGCGCACGGGCAGCGTCGCGTCGCGCCCCCGCGCGGCGCTCAAGGGCGGGCCAGGGTTTCGAGGTCCGGCGGGGACTGCGAGGGGGGCGAGGCTCCTCCCTCATCCCCTCTCGCAAGCGGGCGGGAGCGACAGGAGACGACGCTCCCGATCCGCGGCGAACGCCAGCGACGCCCGTATGTCTTCCCGCTGCAGGTCCGGGAAGTCGGCGAGGATCTCGTCTTCGGTCATTCCTGACGCCAAGTACTCGAGTACGTCATAGACGGTGATACGCAGACCGCGAATGCAGGGCTTTCCGCCACGCTTTCCGGGCTCGACAGTGATGATCTGCGTGTAGTCCTGCGACATGGTTGACCCCTCAGGATGGTAGCGACATGGTACCGCGCCATGGCTGACGTGTTCAGTGAGGCTGTCGGCGGGACCTGAGGTCAGCGGCGCGCGCTACGCCGGCGCGTTGGGCAGCCGCTGCTCCTCGATGCCCGGCATCACCCACTGGCCGCGACGCGGGGCGTACTCGTCGAAGGTCTGGCCGGGGCGGCCGGGGCCGGCGTTGAGCAGCGTGATGCGCTCCTCTTCGCTGTAGCGCACCTCGCCGCCGCTGAGGCGGAACGGGCGGTCGTGGCCGGGGTAGATCAGCGCGCCGTCACGCTCGCTCGACTGCGCGATCCGTCGCACCGAGGCGTCCGCCTGTTCGGCGTTCCAGAAGACGAGCGGGTTCTGCCCCGCGACGGCGACCCCGGCGTGGTGCACGGCGTCGCCGGTGATCAGGCAGAGGCCGTCGTCCGTCTCGACCTCAAGGCCGATGCTGCCCGGTGAGTGCCCCGGCAGCTCGATCACGCGGCAGCCCGGCATCAGCTCGGAGCCCTCCGCCACCTCCTCGATGCGCATCAGGTCGAGGATCGCGCCGGTCCAGGGCGGCGTCGCCCAGTCGTTGCGGTGCGGGTTGTGCGCGTACGCCACCTCCGCGGGGTGCGCGAGCAGCGGCGCATGATGGAACAGGTCGGCGTTCTGGACGTGGTCCCAGTGCGCGTGGCTCATCACCTGCGCGTCGATGTCGCGCGTCGTCAGCCCCCGCTCGGCGAGCTGCTCCTCCAGGTAGACGCGCCGCCCGACGTGCGCCGAGTCGAAGAGGATGCGGCGCTCGCCCTCGATCAGCACGACGGCGCAGAAGCCGACGACGCCGACATCGGTGCTGAGGCCGGAGCCGTGCATAACGACGTCGATCGAGGGCATGTCTCCCCCTAGCGCTCGAACAGCTCCGGCAGGCCCTCGCGCCGCCTGCGCCATTCGAGCAGCGTGGCGACGGCGCGCGCCGCCCGCTCCAGGGTCGGGAAGACCGCGACGCCACGCTCGTAGGCGGGCTGTCCGGCGTCCTCGATCTGTGCCTCGCGCAGAACCAGCGCGACCGGCACGTGGTGCTCCTGCGCGATGCGATCGAGTTCGTCGGCGGTCAGCTCCAGCCGGCGCCGCCTCGCGTCGCGCGAGTGGTCCTGGCCGTGGTGCCAGCGCGTCCCGACGGTGGTGAAGATCAGGTCCGTCGTCGGCGAGCCGGCGATCAGATCGAAGGCGCGTCGCGTGAGGCCGGTGTCGCTGCTGAAGTCCATCGGGTGGTCCCGCCCGAAGTTGGCGTCCACGGGGTTGCGCACGCTGGTCCCGGCGATCGGGATGAACTCGTGCAGCTTTTCCTGCACGTCGTCGGGCAGCGGCGGGACGGTCAGCCCCTCCATCGCCATCTGGTCCGAGGAGAGCACCGCGTAGCCCCCGCCCGCGCCGACCAGCGTGACGTTGCGCCCGCGCCCGTGGCGCAGTTCCGTGGTCGCGGCCACGGCGAGGTCGAGCAGGTCGTCGAGCGTGCGCACGCGCATCGCGCCGGCCTGGCGGCAGAGCGCGTCGAAGACGTCGATCGATCCGGCGAGCGAGCCCGTGTGCGAGCGCGCCGCGCGCGCGCCGTCCTCGGTGATCCCGCCCTTGAGCACGATCGTCGGCTTCACGCGGGCGAGGGCCTTCAGCGCATCGAAGAACGCCCGCCCGTCGCGCGGCCCCTCGATGTAGGCGACGACGAGCTCGGTCTGCGGGTCGTGCAGCGCGTAGTCGAGGAAGTCGTGGGACTTGAGGTCGGCGGCGTTGCCGTAGGAGACGCCCTTGGAGAAGCGCAGCCCGCGCGCGCCGAGCCCGGTGATGATCGAGCCGGCGTTCGCGCCCGACTGCGAGAGCAGGAAGACGTTGCCCTCCTCGGTCGGTGATTCGGAGTTGAAGGAGAGGCCGCGGCCGGGGGCGTAGAGGCCCATGCAGTTCGGGCCGATCAGCCGCATGCCGGCCGCACGCGCGCGCTCGACGAGCTCCCGCTCCTGGCGCGCGAGTTCCTCGTCGCCGGTCTCGGACAGCCCGGCTGTGAAGAAGTGCAGCGAGCGCACGCCGCGCTGGATGCAGTGCTCGACCAGCTGCGGCACGCCCTCGGCGGGAATCTGCGAGATCACGTGGTCCAGCGGATCCGGGATATCGAGGACGGACGGGTAGCAGGCGACGCCGCGGACCTCGGACATCTTCGGGTTGACGGCGTAGAGCGCGTGCTTGCGGTCGTAGCCCTGCTCCAGCAGGGCATTGAGGAAGTTGCCGCCCATGCGCCCGTCCGGGCCGGGCTGGGTGGAGACCCCGACAACGGCGACGCCTCGGGGGTGGAAGATCACGTCGAGGGGATGCGGGTCTGGGCTGGCGCCAGAGTGTCCGTCGCGGTCGCTCACGGGAATCTCGTGCTCCATTCCGTAGGCTCGGCACGCGTCCGGCGACGCTGCCGCGCTGATTCTATGGCGGCTCGCGCTCAGGGACGAGGCAGCCGCGCGCCCGCCGTGGCACGATGCCCCGATGCCGCGCCTCTTCTACGGCTGGTACATCGCGATCGCCGGGTCGTTCAACAACTTCCTGGTGCTCGGCTTCGTGATGATCGGAGCGAGCATCTTCATCGAGCCGATCCGCGCCGAGCTCGGCTGGAGCGTCTCGGCGATCGCCTTCGGGTTCTCGCTGCGCAGCTTCGAGCAGGGCCTGCTGGCGCCGCTCACGGGGATGGTGATCGACGTCGTTGGGGCGCGGCGGATGGCGTTCGCGGGAGCGGGCTTCATCTCGGCGGGCCTGCTGATCTTCGCGCAGTCCCAGGAGCTCTGGCACTACTACGCGGCGAGCCTCGTGATGTCGTTCGGGCTCAGCGTCGGCTCCGGCGCCGCGTTCCCGGCCGCGATCATGAAGTGGTTCGAGGCCAAGCGCGGCCGGGCCACGGGCCTGATGAACGCCGGGAACGCGGCCGCCTGGCTCGCGGCTCCGGTGCTGGCGCTGCTCGTCGAATCGATCGGCTGGCGCTCAACCGTCACGCTCGGCGCCATCGCGATCTTTATCGTCGGCATGGCCAGCGCGCTGGTGGGTGCGCGATCGTCCCGAGGATCTCGGGCTGACGGTCGACGGAGTGGTCGGAAGCCGCTCGCAGTCCAGTATCGCCATCTCCCAGGGCGGACTCGGTGCGGCCGAGGCGCTGCGCACGCCCGCGCTCTACCTGCTGGCGATCGCCTCGGCGCTCGGCGTGGCGGCGCTTATCACCTGGACAATCTTCCTGATACCGCACCTCCAGGCGGTGGGCTTTTCGCTTCGCACGGCGGCGCTCATCACGGGATTCTACGGGGCGTGCCAGTTGGTGCTGCGAGTCTCCGCAGGTTGGGTCGGCGACCGCTTTGGACGTCGCCGTGTCTTCACGCTCTCGTTCGTCTCCATGGGAATCGGGCTGCTGGCCTTCGCGAACCTGAGCCCGGATCGCATCTGGCTCCTGCCGCTCTACTACCTGTTCTACGGCTTCGGCCACGCCGCCTGGCTGGTGATGCAGATGGCCGTGATCGCCGACTTCTTCGGCACGCGCCGCTTCGCGACGGTCCGGGGACTGGTCTCGACGCTGCAAATGCCCGTCAACGTAGCCGCTCCTCTGCTCGCGGGCTGGTCGTTCGACGCGACGGGGAGCTACCACACCGCATTCACGATCTTCGCCTTCGGTACGTTCGGAGGCATGATCGCGGTCATGCTGATCCGCCGCCCCGTCTGGGCGGACCTCCCGGCCGCGCGAGGCGGTCCGTCGAGCGAGAGTCAGCCAAGCGCCGTCGAGTCCAGCGACAGCTGACGGTCTCCGGATTGCAGCTTCAGCCGCCGCACATTGCGAGGCCGTGGATCCGCGTTACGTGGTTTGCTCTGGCCCGTCGACGGACGGCCGGCACCAGCCGTCGGGTCAGCACGCAACAGCACCTGCTCGAGGAGGGTATCCTGCCAGTGTGCGACGCCAGCCCCATGGCTGGCGAAGCCGGGAGGTCAGGTCATGCCGACCAACGAGGAACTTCTCCGACGCATCACAGCTCGCCCGGACGTGTTCGGCGGGAAGCCGATCATTCGTGACTTGCGCGTGTCCGTGGAACTGGTGCTGAGCCTCCTGGCACAAGGAGTTGCGCCGGAGGACATCCTCGATGACTACCCCGATCTCGAGGCCGAGGACATCCGTGCCTGTACGGCCTACGCGCACGCGATCATCGCGCGCGACTCGCTGGCGACAATTTCCGTCGGCGAGTAGTGAGATTCCGGGTTGATCGATGCGCCGGGCGTCGTATGGCGGAGTGGCTTCGCGATCACGGGCATGATGTACTCGAAGCTCGCTCACTCGGCCCGGACCCCGGAGACCGGGCCCTTCTGGGACTCGCGGAGTCGGCAGGGCGAGTCCTGATCACGATAGACACCGACTTCGGTGAGCTGATCTACCTCCACGACGTCCCGCACGCTGGCCTCGTGCGCCTCCCGGATGTTCCGGCGGAGCAGCGCATTGCCATGATGTCCGAGGTCGTCGAGCGCCACGGTCGCACATTGGAGAACCGCGCCATCGTCACGATTCGCGGCGGGCGAATCCGCATATCGGAGCCGCCGCCGCCGGCATGACGCGTTCTCCGCTACGCCCAGTCCGCTAGTCCAGGGGATCCGGCCCGAGGTAACCGCCCGACGGGACAGCATCTCGTGTGGCTAACCGAAGAGGATCCCTCTGTCCGCCAGCATCCCTACCAACACCGGGCAACCGTCGAACATTTCTCCCCAGGGCAGTTCGCTCTTCGCGAACCAGGCGAGTTCGCTCAACTCTGAGCCAGGTCGAGGCTCGCCGGTAGCTGAGCCGTAGTAGGCGATTTCGACCCCACTCGCTGTGGTGTACACGGAGATCAGTCCGGCGATTTCTCCGGCCAGTGATGTCTCCTCGAGCAGTTCGCGCCTCGCTGAGTCCTCGACCGACTCGCCAAGTTCTGTGTACCCGGCCGGCCCCGCCCACAGCCCAAAGCCGGGTCTCGACTGTCTCGCGCGCCTTCCAAGCAGTACGCGGCCGCCATGAACGACGAGGAAGCTGGCGGCAACAGCTGGGACATCCTTACGGGGCCTGCCACAATCCACGCATCGCTTCCAAGCCCTTCCGTCCCCGCTCACCGGGTACAGAAGGCCCCCGCAGTGACGACAGTGACGAATCTCCGGATCCGTGGGAGAGAGAGGGTCGGGACCAGGCTCAGCCTCGTGGGGGTGGGCCGGCGGATTCTCAATGCCCTCATCCAGGAGACGGCGTAGGGCGACACTCGTTGCTGGCGCCACCCGAGTGTCGGCGAGCAGCGATTTTGTCAGTGCAAGAGAGCAGCGACTTTGTCAGTGCCGCCGCTTCCGTCGGAGGATGCCGCAGCGCCGTTCCGGCGTCCAGGCACGCCGTTGGCCCGGACGTAGCTGCTGACGGTGACGCGGGAGATCCCGAGCAGCCTGGCGGTCGCCCGCATCGAGAGCCCCTGCAGCTGCGCCTGCTGGATCGCCTTCCAGCGAGCGAGCTGCCGGGGCGTGGGTGGGCGGAGCTGCTTGCTCCCGGGCTCGGGCTTCACGGCGGCCCCGTTGGGCGCACCCTCCACCGCCGGGACGGCAGGCGCCACGGGGAGCCGCCGCGGTGCTCCTCCGGAGCCGAGCCCTGAGGCGATGCGCTCGTGATTCGGGTTCCGGGCCAGCTCGGAGCGCGCCGCCCTCAGCACCCCGGCGCGCGGCGGCGCCTCGCGCGAGGCGATGGTCTCCCCCTGGTGCAGGACGGAGAGCTCGCCGCCCGGCCGCTCCAGCACCTCGACCTGCACCCCGGCGTAGCTGGTCCGCTCGGGCCCGGGCAGCAGCTGGAGCGTGCGCCAGCGGTACTTGACCGTGTTGTCGCGCGCGACGCTGCGGGGGTGCCGGAAGCCGAGGATGGAGCCGAGCGGGAGCGCGCGGTCGAGCGCGCGGTAGGCCACCTCGGGCTCTGCCGCCGGGACCCGGAAGCGGGCGTTGAAGCGCGGCAGGAAGCGCTCGAGCACGGTCTGGGCCTCGGCGATGGTGGAAGCCGAGGCGTCGCTGAGTTCGGTCACCAGGCGGTCCTGGAACGTCCCTGCGGCACGTTCTACGCGGCCCTTGGCCTGCGGTGAGCGGGCGAAGATCTGGGTGATCCCGAGTTCCCGCATCGCCCGCGCGAATTGGGTTGCGACCTTCAGGCCCCGCCGTCCGTCGGAGGAGGCTTTGAAGACGCCGTGACGGTCGCTATAGAGGGCGAGCGGGATGCCGCAGCGCCGGACGATCTCCTCCAGCAGGAGGAAGTAGCCGCGCGCGTCCTCGACGGGGCGGAAGAGGGCGTGCACGGCTGCGCCGGTCGCATCGTCGACGGCGAGCAGCAAGGCGAAGCGCGGGCCTCGTTGCTCGAGCCAGGCGTGGTGGCTGCCGTCGACCTGGAGCAGCATGCCCTCGCGGGGCATCCGCTCACGCCGGACACGGTGCTCGGGCGGCCGGCGGCGGCGGGGACTCGCGATGCCGGCCCGCGCCAGGAGCCGGCGGACGGTCCAACTGCTCACGTCCAGGCCCTCGTGCTCCCAGAGCAGCTCGGCGAGGTGGGTGTGGTTCGCTCCCGGGTAGCGGGTGCTGGCGAAGCGCACCACGGCCGAGGCGACGACGGCCGGGACGGCGTTGTGCGGACGGCGCCCGCGGTTGCCGTGCTCCAGCGCGGCGGTTCCGCGCGCACGGTAGGCGGCGAGGAGCCGCCACGCGTGTCGCTCGCTGACGCCCAGGATCTCGGCGGCCTGCGAGGCTCGCAGATCTCCGGCCATCACCCCTTCGAGTACGTAGCGTCGTGCTTCTTCGGACTGCTTCACTGTCACCCCCTGCTCGCTGGCTGGGGACTGACAGAATCGCTGCTCCGTTAACTACTGACCGAATCGCTGCTCAACGACAACCCGAGCCCAGGGAATTCGGTCCGCTGGGAACCAGCCCGGAGGAGCCGAGTTGGCCGCCAGCATGCCGGGATCATCGAGTTCGCCCCTGAAGGCGATCGTGACGGTCGTCCTGTCCGAGGACGACTGTGGCCGTCCCACGATGCCAGTAACTCTGGCTTCGAGACCGCAGGTCTCTTGAACAGCCCGAGCGGCAGCAGCCTCCGCCATCTCTCCCAGTTCGATACGGCTCGCGGGGAGTATCCAGGGCCCAGCGCCACCATCGGGACGGGGCCGTCGAGCTAGCAGGACTGAATCGCCTGCCGTGACCAGCATTCCCGCTACGGGCTCCGGATTGCGCCACTCCATTCGGCCACATGCTGGACACGCACCGTGATCGCCACCTGCAGTCTCGGATGGGTGCAGACGGGTGCCGCAGTTGGAACAGAATCCGAGTGCCAAGTCCCACCTCGGGCGAGCAGTCAGTCGAGCGGATCAGGCCCGAGGTCGTAGTCGACGAGCAGATCGGCGAGCTGCCGCCGGTGGTAGCGAGGGCTCCCGAGCTGGTGGTACAGCGATCGCGACAGCGTCGTGTAGAGCGTGAGCCCGTACTCATGCATCACGCCCACGCCGGCGTGCACCTCGTGCGAGTAGTTGACCGCGTGCACGAAGCCCTCGCTCGTCACCGCCTTCGCGAGGTGCGAGGCGACCTCGGCGCCGGGCTTGCCGGAGTCGAAACGCCACAGCGCCTCGTAGGTGGTCCAGCGCGAGGCGTCGACGTGGTTGACGAGCTGGATGATGTGGTTCTGAACGTGCTGGAAGCGCCCGATCGGCTGGCCGAACTGGCGGCGCTCGCGGCTGTAGTCGACGGCCATGTCGAACACCGCCTGCCCCCCGCCGACCTGGTAGGCCGATAGCACCGGCGCCGCCTTCGTCAGCGCCCGCACCAGCGGCGCCTCCGCCGCTCCTGCCTCGCCGAGCGCTGCTGAGACCGGCACGCGCACGCCGTCGAAGCGCACGACGCACTCGGAACCGGTGAACCCCCGCAGCCGGCGCACGGAGACGCCCGGAGCGGACGCGTCGACGACCAGTAGCGTCAGTCCGCCGTCGTCACCCGTGCGGACGGCGGTGATGAAGTGCGTCGCGCCGATCGCGTCGTGCACGAAGAGCTTGACGCCGTCCAGCACGTAGTCGCCGCCGCGCTCAGCGGCGCGCATGTGCACGCCCTCGGGGCCCCAGCTGTAGCCGGGCTCGGTGAGCGCGAGCACGGCGATCGCCTGGCCGCTCGCGATGCGCGGCAGCAGCTCGGCGCGCTGCTCCTCGCTGCCAGCTTCCTCGACGATCAGCGCCGAGACGACGCCCGAGGAGATGAACGGGCCCGGCAGCGCCGCGTAGCCGAAGGCCTCGAACAGCACGGCCGCGTCCGTCAGGCCGAGGCCCGCGCCGCCGTAGCGCTCCGGGATCGCCACGCCCAGCCAGCCGAGCGCCGCGACGCGCGCGTAGTGCTCCGGCGAGTAGCCGATGTCGCTCTCCGAGAGCTCGATCACGGCCTCGCGTGGCGCCTCGCGCGCGACGAAGTCCTCGACGCCCTGCTTGAGGAGTTGCTGTTCTTCGCTGAGAGAGAGATCCACGGCGCGCCGCCTATTCGACCGTGCGGCCGGCGCGTTCGCGCTCGCCGCGCCCGATGCCGATGCGGCGGGCCATGATCACCTTCTGGATGTCCGCCGTCCCGCCAGGATGCAGCGAGACGATCGCGTTGCGCAGGTAGGAGTCGAAGCGCCCGCCGGTCGGGTCGAACTCGGCGTCGTTGAGCAGCGCGTAGGGGCCGAGCAGCTCAAGCATGATCTGCGAGGCGCGGAGGCCGCTCATCTTGCGGTAGTACGAGGCCTGCGGACCCTCGTAGCTCATCTCCTGGTGGGTGCGGTTCATCCAGAAGTTGCGCAGCTCGAACAGCCGCTGCACCTCGGTCTCCATGAACAGATCGGCGAGCAGCCCGCGCGTCTCGTCGTCCTCGAGCGGGTGTGCGCCATTCGCGGGCAGCGAGCGCAGGCGATCGCGCGTGCGCTCGAACCAGACGTTGCGCGCGATGCGCCCGCCTGAGCCGTGCTCCAGCTCGAGGTGGGTGCTCGCCACCCGCCAGCCGTTGTTCTCGCCGCCGACGAGGTTCTCCGCCGGCACGCGCACGTTGTCGAAGTAGATCGTGTTCTTGTAGCCGCGGCCGATGCCCTCGCGGCCGTCGCTGAGCAGGTACATGCGCTCGACCGTGATGCCCGGCAGATCCGAGGGGATCAGGAACCAGCTCACGTTCTGGTGGCGCGCCCCGTCGGGGTCGGTGCGCACGATCGTCCAGAACGAGTCGGCCCCGTGCGAGCCGCCGATGAAGATCTTCGTGCCGTTGATCACGTACTCGTCGCCGTCGCGCACAGCGTCGGTCTCGGTCGAGGCGAGGTCGGAGCCGGCCTCCGGGCCGGTCAGTAGCTGCCAGGTGACGGTCTCGCCGCGGAAGATCGGGGGCAGCAGGCGGCGCTTCTGCTCCTCGCTGCCCCAGACGAGGATGCTCGCGCCGCCGAGGCTGCCGCCGCTGTCGTAGTAGGGCGGGCTCGTCAGGTCGTGGCGGTCCATCTCCTCGGCGAGCACGATCGCGTGGTCGACGGAGAGTCCGCCGCCGCCGTACTCGAGCGGCGCGGTCGGGCGCAGCCAGCCTTGCCCGCCGAGGTCGCGGCCGAGCTGGCGGTACTTCGCGTAGTTCTCGTCGGAGTCCTGGTCGCCCTCGACCTTCGGGACGTGCTCCTCGAGCCACTCGCGCACCTCGGTGCGGAAGGCGCGCTGCTCCGGCGTGTAGGCAGGTTCGAAGTCCACGCGTCGCCTCCTTGCAGCGCCGCGAGCGTAGGCACGGGCGCGGCGACGGTCAACGCGAGGAGTGCGAGTCAGCCGGCAGCCGCGACGATAGCGACCGCCACGGCAGCGATGCCGCTCACGGCCGCGACGATTGCAGCTCCCTGAATCCAGAGCGCCCGATGCAAGTCCGACCGGAACTCCTGCAACGTCAAGCGGAAGATGTCACGCGTGAGGAGTGGGCTCGCGGACTCGGTACCTCGGGGTGAGCAGCTCACCCGACGAGGGCCGCAACGGCCACCGCCGTAGCGGCGAGGCCGCTGATCGCAGCGACGACGCCCACCCCCAGAATCCAGAGAGCGCGATACATCTCCGAGCGAAACTCGTGCAACTCCGAACGAAGCTCATGCAGCTCCGAGCGAAGCTCCGAACGAAGCTCGCCGAGCTCCAGACGGAGGATGTCACGCGTGGCGAGTGGGCTTGCCGACTCGGTACCTCCCGGTGGGCAGTTCACCCGATGAGGGCCGCAACGGCCACCGCCGCTGCAGTGAGGCCACTCATGACAGCTACGATTCCAGCCCCGAGAATCCAGAGCGCCCGGTACAACTCCGAACGGAGCTCCGAGTGGTCTAAACGGAGTTCCGAACGAAGACCGCGCAACTCCAGTTGGAGAATGTCGCGCGTGACGAGTGGGCTCGTAGCTTCTTCCACGACCTCCACGATACCCCCGGCGGCCTGCTCGTCGACACCCGCACCGCGAAGCTTGCGGACTGCGTCGTGCGTGTCGAAGGTCGGCGCTGCCATCGCGAACCGTCGCTTCCCAGGGCCGCGTCGAGCCCGTCGAAGCACATCGTAACACGAACATGTCAGAGCGAAGCGACTGTCACCAGCCTTCCCGCGTCCGCACCGCCTCAGTGGTACCGTGACCTCGATGACCAACCCCGCCCCCGCACCCGACGAGGCCCGCCGCACGCTGCGCCCGACCGAGGCGGAGGCGCTCGCCGCCTGGCGCGCGCTCCAGCGCGCCGCCGCCGAGCAGGGCGAGCGGATGCGCGAGCAGGCGCCTCCCGCCGACGAGTGGGGCGCGATGGCCGACATCTTCGCGCCCGGCCCGGACGCCTACCCCGCGCCCGAGTTGCCGCTGCTGGAGGCGCTCGCGGAGCCGCAGGACCACTGGCTCGAGGTCGGCGCGGGCGCGGGACGGCTCGCGATCCCGCTCGCCCGCCGCGTCCGCCGCATGAGCGCCCTCGATCGCTCGCCCGGCATGACGGCGCGGCTGCGCGAGGAGGCGGCCGCCTCCGGCCTCGACAACATTGAGGTGCTGCCCGCCACGGGCTGGCCGCCGCCGGGCGCACCCGGCGAGGCCGCGCCGATCGTCGACGTGGCGCTGACGGCGAGCGTGCTCTTCTTCGTCGAGGAGATCGGTGCCTTCCTCGAGGCGCTCGAAGGCCATGCGAGGCGTCTCTGCGTCGTCGTGCTGATGGACCGGATGCCGGGGACGCCGCTGGAGCCGCTCTGGTCTGCGCTGCACGACGAGCCGCTGGCAGAACTGCCCGCGCTGCGCGAGTTCCTCGCGGTCCTCGGCGCGCGCGGACGGGCCTTCGAACTGCGCACGACGCCGCCCCCGCCCGAGCCGCCGCTCTCCCTCGACGAGGTCATCGACTCGAACCGCCACCGCTACTTCGTCGGCCGCGGAACGGCGCGCGAGGGGCGCATGCGCGAGCTGCTCGCTGAGCGCTACGCAGGCGCCGACGGGCTTGTGGCGCTGCCGCTGCCGTTCAGCCAGACGGCCGTGGTGAGTTGGGCCCCGCCACCCCGCTGACGCCCTCGCGGCGGCGCTATGCGCCTCGCCGCCGATGCGTCACGATGCGCGGGTGACGCAGACGCGCGAACGCGCCGGGACACCCCAGAACCCCATCCCCGTCGACGAAGCGATCGCCGGGGGCGGGCGACGCGTTCGCACCTTCGAATCGTTCAGCATCGTCAGCTTCCGCTGGTTCTTCGGATCGATGTTCGCGGGCTTCGCGGCGATCGGCGTGCAGATGTTCCTGGCCGGCTGGCTCGCATTCGAGCTCACCGGATCGTTCGCCGCACTCGGCGTGCTGCACCTCGCCGGGGGCATCTCCAGCCTGCTCGCCTCGGTGCCGGCGGGCGTGCTTGCCGACAAGATCCGGCACCGCAAGCGATTCATCCAGACGGGGCAGGCCGCGGGCGCGCTCGCCTCGCTCGTGATGGGACTGCTCGTCACGAGCGGCAACCTGCAGTTCTGGCAGGTTGCTGCCGGCGCCTCGATGATCTCCGCGGCGCACTCGCTGACGATGCCGACGCGGCAGGCGGTGACGCCCTCGGTCGTGGGGATGAAGCACCTGACGAACGCGATGGCGCTCTACACCACCGGGCAGAACGCGTCGTTCCTGCTGATGCCGGCGCTCGCGGGCTGGATGATCGGCGCGCTCGGTCCCGCCGGCAGCATCGAGGGCACCCAGTACGTCTACTACCTGATGGCCGCGTTCTACGTCGGCGCGCTGCTGCTGCTCGTCCCGGTCGAGATCGGCCCGAGGGCGGCTGCGGCGCCGGCGCGCGCCATCGGCCAGCTCGCCGACGGACTGCGCTACGTGTGGCGCGACCCGGTGATGCGACCGCTGCTGGTCTACAACGCCTCCGTCGCGCTCTTCTGGATGACCTACATGACGCTGCTGCCCGGCTACGCCAAGGAGGTGCTGGGCGCCGGCGCGAGCGCGCTCGGGGTGATGCTCAGCATGGGCGGCCTCGGCGCGGTCGCCGGCTCGCTGATCGTCGCCTCGATCCCGGCGAGGCAGCGCGGGCGCGTCTGGATCCTCAGCGTGACGGTGATCGGCGCCGCGATGCTCGTCTTCTCGCTGAACACGGCCTACTGGGTCGCCCTCGTGTGCGCGGTGTTTATCGGCCTCGGGCAGGCGGGCTACCTCGCACTTGGCAGCGTGCTGCTGCAGGCCTACGTGGACGACGAGTACCGGGGGCGCGTGCTCAGCGTCTACCTGATGCAGTACGGGCTGATGTCGCTTGGCACGCTGCTCGTGAGCCTCGTCGCGAACGCGATCGGACCGCAGATTGCCGTCGGCCTCGCGGGCCTGGCGCTGCTCGCGATCACCGCCGCCCAGTTCATCGCACGCACGCCGATCAGCCGCCTGCGCTGACGGCGAGGAGGGCAACATCATGCCGCCACCAGCTGACTCCGAGGCCCCCGAGCGCCAGCCCTGGGATCTGACGATTGCCGAGGCAGCCGCGGCGCTGCGCGACGGCTCACTGAGCGCGCTCGCGCTGACCGAGTCCGTCCTCGCGCGCATCGAGGAGACCGAGCCCGCGCTCAACGCCTACATGCTGGTGACCGCCGACCTCGCGCGCGAGCAGGCCGCCCGCGCCGGCGAGGAGCTGGCGAGCGGCCTCGATCGCGGACCCCTGCACGGCATCCCGTTCGCGCTCAAGGACCTCTTCGACACCGCCGGGATCGTGACGACGGGCGGCTCCGGCTTCCTCCGCGAGCGCGTGCCGGATGAGGACGCATTCGTCGTCGCGAAGCTCCACGAGGCAGGCATCGCGCTCACCGGCAAGCTCGGGATGCACGAGTTCGCCTTCGGGACCACCAGCGACAACGCCCACTTCGGCCCGATCCGCAACCCGTGGAACCCCGACCACTCACCGGGCGGCAGCAGCGGCGGCAGCGGCGCGGCGGCGGCGGCCGGGTCCGCCCTCGGCACGCTCGGCAGCGACACCGGCGGCTCGATCCGCATGCCCGCCGCCGCCTGCGGCGTGGCCGGGCTGAAGCCGACGCGCGGCCTCGTCAGCCGCAGCGGCGTCGTGCCGCTCTCGACCACGCTCGACCACGCCGGCCCGCTCACGAAGACCGTCGAGGACTCCGCGCTGATCCTCAACGCGATCGCCGGATACGACGCTACCGACCCGCAGTCGCTGGACCGCGCGCCCGAGGACTTCACGCGCGAGCTCGGCCGCGATCTCGCGGGGCTGCGCCTCGGCGTCCCGCGCCACCCGCTCTGGGCGGACTGCGACGACGAGGTCGTCGAGGCCTGCGAGGCCGCCCTCGACGAGCTGCGCGCGCTCGGCGGCGAGACGGTCGAGGTCGAGTTGCCGCAGTACGCCGCTGCCGGGCGGCTGCTGATCAGCCAGGTCGAGGGCGCCGCCTTCCACGAGCAGTGGCTGCGCGAGCATCCCGAGCGCTACAGCGACGAGATCCGCGGCAAGGTCGAGCCCGGCCTCACCCGGCTGGCGATCGACTACATCCGAGATCTGGAGAAGCGCCTCGCCGTCGAGCGCGAGGCGTTGGCCGTCCTCGGGACGGTCGACCTGCTGGTCTCGCCGACGCTGCCGCGCACCGCGCCGACGGTCGCCGAGGGCGACCCCCGCTCGCGCCTCGCGAGCTACACGCGCGCCTACAACATCAGCGGCCTGCCGGCGATCAGCGTGCTTTGCGGCTTCGGCGAGGACGGGCTGCCGATCGGGCTGATGATCGCCGGACGCCCGTTCGCCGACGCGACCGTCTGCCGGGCCGCACACGCCTACGAGCGGGCGACGGGCTGGCCGCGCCGCCCACCGCTGTAGCGCCAGCCGGGGCTCAGGCCGGCTGCGGCTCGCCTGCGAGGATCGCGCGCGCCTCGGCGACCATGTCGGCGATCACCTGGCTGGTCGGGCGGATCTCGTCGATCAGGCCGACGCCCTGGCCGGCGGCGACGTTCATGAACTCCTCGACGTGATGGTCGTCGACCGCCTGCATGAGCTTGGCCATGAGCATCGGCTGAAGCGGCATACCGAGCGGTTCGGGCGCGTCGGGCTGCTCCCAGGCGTCGATCATCCTCGAGCGCAAGCGAGCCGCCGGCTTGCCGGTCAGCGCGCGGCTCTTGGTCGAGTCCTCGGTCGCGGCCTTGACCAGCTTCTCCTTGAGGTAGGGGTCGATGTGCGACTCGGTGGTCGCCTGCCAGATCGTGCCGCACCAGACTCCCACCGCGCCGAGGGCAAGCGCCGCGACGAGGTGCTCGCCACGCGTCACGCCGCCCGCGGCGAGGACCGGCGTGTCGTACTCCCGCGCCATCCTCGCCACCGCCGGGACCAGCGAGAAGGTGCCGATCCGCCCGGAGTGGGCGCCCGAGTCGCCGCCCTGCGCGATCACCAGGTCCACGCCCGCCTCGAACTCGCGGCGCGCCTGCCGCGTCATGCCGATCAGCCCCCAGACCTTCGTGCCGGCCGCGTGCGCGCGATCGAGGATCACGGCGGGGTTGCCGAGCCCCGAGGCGAAGATCGGCACGCGCTCCTCGAGCGTCACGTCGATGTGATCGCGGGCGCGTTGCAGCAGGTCCGCGCCCACCGAGGGCTGCCACGGCGGCGGCGTGCTCGGGTCCGGGATCTCGTTATCGAGCTGCAGCCGCTCGACGAAGTCGCGGTGCTCCTGCGGGATCATCGCCTCGAGGTCCTCGACGTTGCCCTCCTGGAAGGTGGCCGGCAGTAGCGTGTCGATGCCGAACGGCTTGTCGCCGACCTGGTCGCGGATCCAGCGCACGTCGCGGCGGAACTCGTCCTTCAACAGCTGGGTGGTGCCGAGCACGCCGATGCCTCCGGCGTTCGTCACGGCGGCGACGACCTCCTTTGTGTGGCAGAAGGCGACGATCGGGTATTCGCAGCCGTACTCCTCGCAGAGCCGCGTGCGCAGCGCGTCCTCGTTCATCGCTCACATCCGATCACTTCAGGGCTGCCGCTCGGTCCGGTTCGCAGGATACGGCGCGGCGCAGATGCTGTACCAGTGAGGGGGGCGCGCCTCGGAGTGGCGCTCAGTCCTCGAACTCGAACAGCACCGGCGCGTGGTCGGACGGCTTCGGGCCCTTGCGGAAGTCGCGATCGATGCCCGCCGACCTCAGCCGGCCCGCCAGCTCCGGGCTCACCAGCGCGAGGTCGATGCGCATGCCCATGCCGCGGTGGAAGTGCCCCTGCCGGTAGTCCCACCAGGTGTGCTGCACGGTCTCCGGCTCGACGACGCGGAAGGCGTCCGCCAGCCCCGTCCCGAGCAGCGCGCCGAGGCGCTCCCGCTCCGGCGCGCTCGCGTGCGTGGCGCCCTCGAGGGTAGCCGGGTCCCAGATGTCGATGTCCGCGGGCGCGATGTTGTAGTCGCCGGCGATCACGAGCGGCCGGCCCGCGAGCTGCGACGCGCGCTCGGCCATCGCGTCGAGGAAGGCGAGCTTCGCCTCGTACATCGGATCGTCGAGCGCGCGGCCGTTGACGACGTAGACGCTGACCGCGCGCAGCCCGGCGACGGTCGCCTCGATCCAGCGCGCGTCCTCCGGGAGCGGGCTGCCCGGCAGCCCGTGCGCGACATCCTCGATGGCGTGGTCGTCGCGGGCGAGGATCGCGACGCCAGCCCAGCGCCCGCCGGACTCGTCCGCCGCGGCGTAGCCCGCCTCGCGCAGCGCCCCGGCGGGGAAGTCGCCGGCGGCGGTCTTCGTCTCCTGGAGGCAGACGACGTCCGGTCGGTGGACGGCGAGGAACTCAAGGAGGCGCGGCATCCGGGCTCGCAGCGAGTTCACGTTCCAGGTGGCGAGTTTCATGCGCGCTTCGCGGCCGCCGCCCGCTGGGCGGGCGTCGGGAACTCGATGCCGGGCGGGGGCGGCCAGTAGCGCCAGCGTACGCGCCCGAGCAGCGCCTGCGGCGGGAACGCGCCGAGCGTGCGGCTGTCCGTGCTGGCCTCCGCGTTGTCCCCGAGCAGGAAGAACTCGCCGCCGGGCTGGCAGACACCGATGCGTTTGACCAGCGTGCGTCGCGGATCGCGGGGATCGTGCACGAGCGCGACCTCGCCCTCGCAAGGCTCGCTGTGCTCCCAGGCGAGCCGGTCCACGATCACCCAGTCGCGCGGGCGCAACGCCGGCAGCATGCTCTCGCCCGCGATCTCGTAGCGCGCGAAGCGCCGCCCGACGCGCAGCGCGAGCCACGCGATCGCTCCCGCCGCTGTGCAGCAGGCGAGCGCAAGCACGAGGCCGCGCCAGGGCGACCGGCTGGCGGTCGGGTTGCCGGGCCGGCTAGCCGGCCCGGTAGAACGGGACGTCGTCGCGGCCCTTGGAGGCCCAGAAGACGTTGTGGATCTCCTCGATCGTGGTAAGCAGCGCCTCGCCGGCCTCGACGCTCAGTTCCGTCTTGTTGCGGGAGCAGAGCTTGGCGGCGTTCCAGAACGTCTGCCAGAGGTCCGGGGTCGCCGCGGTGCGCTCCGGGTTGAAGTAGTCCGTCCAGAGGATGTTGAGCTCGCGCTTGGCCAGCTCCGACTGCTCCTCCTTGATCGCGGTGAAGCGCGATCGCGTGTTGTTCGTCGCCGCGTCGTCGGCGTCGCCGAGGGCGACGATCTTCTGGGCCATCGAGAGCACCGCCTCGGCGGCGATGCGCGCCGACGCGGGGTCGTAGATGCCGCACGGGCCGTCGCAGTGAGCCTCGGCGACGCGCCGAGGGCGCAACAGAGCGGACAGGAGGTGCATGTGGGGGGCTCCCTTCACGGGCGCACCGTGTGTGCGCCCAACAGCTTCCGTACAAACGGCCGGAGCGGCAGTCGCCGTCGCAGACCGGCGCTGCCTATTGTCGGCACCCCCGCGAATAACGCAAGCGCAGTCCCCGGCGCCGCCCCGCAAGGGAACGATGTGCTAAAGTCCGCCCAGCCAGCAGTGCATGGAACATCGAGGAGCCAACCTTGGACCTACAGCACGTCATCACCGAGAAGCTCGGCCACATTTACCACATCCGCCTGAACCGGCCGGAGCGCCTCAACGCCATCGGCGCGCAGATCCGTCACGACCTCGGCCAGGCCTGGTACGAGTTCGAGAACGACCCTGAGATGCGCATCGCCGTCGTCAGCGGCGAGGGCCGCATCTTCTCCGCGGGCCGCGACATCCGGGAGCAGGCCGGGGGCCGCCCCGACATCAGCAACCCCGACGCTCCCGTTGCCAAGACGGGCTTCTACGGCGTCCCCGACACCGACAAGCCGATCATCACCGCCGTCCAGGGCGGCGCCTGGGGGGCCGGCTTCTACATCGTCTGCGGCTCCGACATCTGCGTCGCCGCCGAGGGCGCGCGCTTCGCTATGTCGGAGATTCCGACGGGCATCATCGGCCCGGCGCTGTTCGTCATCCTGCAGAACCTTTACTGGCTGCCGGGCTCCGAGATCGTGATCCGCGGCCACCAGTTCGACGCGCAGCGCGCCTACGAGCTGGGCATCATCAACCACGTCGTGCCGGCCGAGCAGTTGATGTCGACGGCGATGGACATCGCCGAAGAGATCGCCGCGCTTCCCCCGGTGCACGTTCAGGTCACGAAGCAGCAGCTGATGATGGCTCGGCCGCGACCGACTGCCTACCAGTCCGAGATCGCCTTCCCGCAGGCGCTCAGTGGGCTCATGGATCTCGAGGACACACGCGAGGCGGCGATGGCCTTCGCCGAGAAGCGCACCCCGATCTTCAAGGGCCGCTAGCAATCCGGAGCACGCGAGCACCAAAGGGCCGGCCCAGTGGCCGGCCCTTTGCTATGCGCCGATCCGGCCCCGGCGGCCACTGCCGCCACCGCCGCGGGCGCTGTTTGACACTCACGGAGTTCGTCGGGATGCTGGCCTGCGGCACACGCCTCGCCGCCGTAGTTGCGCCCACCGAGGGTGCTCGGTCGGCGATTGCGAGAGGAGGAGGAGCAGCTTGTGAAGGTCGATATCTTCTCGGAGATGCAGCAACCCAAGGAACTTTGGGGTCCCGACGTCGAGAACCACGAGCACCGGCTGTTCGAGGAGACCCTCGCGCAGGCGAAGCTCGCCGACGAGATGGGCTACGGGATCTGGTGGGAGGTGGAGCACCACACCGCCGTCGAGTTCAGCTACAGCTCGGCGCCGGAGATCATGCTCACGAACATCGCCGCCAACACGAAGAACCTGCGCGTCGGCCACTCCGCCGTGCTCTCCCCCTACCGCTTCAACCACCCGATCCGGGTCGCGGAGCGCGCCGCCTTCCTGGACCACGTCAGCAACGGCCGCTTCGAACTCGGCCTCGCCCGGTCCACCATCCCTGAGTGGCGCACCTTCAACATCGACGCGGACGAGACGCGCGACCAGATGCAGCAAGCCTTCGAGATGATCCCGAAGATGTGGACCAGCGACGACTTCTCCTGGAAGAGCGACTTCTACGACATCAACAACATCTCCGTGATCCCGAAGCCCTACCAGAAGCCGCACCCGAAGCTCTGGCAGGCCTGCTCCAGCCCCACCTCGTTCGAACAGGCGGGCCGCAACGGCGTCGGCGCCCTCGGCGTCACCCTCTGGGCCTCGCTCGACCAGGTCGCCGAGTGGATCGGCCTCTACCGCGATGCAATCAAGGAGTGCGACCCGGTGGGCGAGGAGATCAACGACCAGGTTGCCTTCTTCACCTTCGTGCACGCCGCCGAGAGCGAGCAGCAGGCGATGATGAACGGCGCCGCGGACGCGGCCGCCTGGTACACCAACGGCGCCTTCACCTTCTTCGAGGCGAAAGAGGCCTTCGTGCTCACCGCCAGGGAGCTGGAGGCGGCGGCGTCCGACCCCGCGGGCGGTGGCCTCACCGGCCAGTTCCTGCGCGAGCACGCCGACGACACAGTGACCGAGGCGCAGCTGATCGTCGCCAAGGTCATGGAGGGTGAGGAAGTCACCCCCGAGGAGGTCTGGGAGGTGCTCTCCAAGCAGCACTCCCTGATCGTCGGCAGCCAGGACCAGGTGCGCGAGGGCATGAAGGTCTATCAGGAGGCCGGGATCGACCGTCTGATGTCCTTCCACCAGGTCGGCGCGATCCCGCACGACGCGATCATGGAGAGCATCCGCCTCACCGGCGAGCTCATCCCCGAGTTCGACCCCGACGCGCGCAGCTAGACTCCCTCGCAGACTCGCAATGAAGGCCGCCTTCGGGCGGCCTTCTTGCTATCCGGGGTCCGCAGCCAGGCGCGCCCGGCCGCCTCGTGGCTGGCTACGCCAGCGCGTCGAGGAACGGCGTGACGGCGTCGAGGAACCCCGGGGTGTTCTGCGAATGGACGTTATGTCCACAGTCCGGCACGGTCCGCAACTGCCCCTGCGGCATCGCCGCGGCGAAGTCGTCGGCCCCCTGCTCGGTGAGCACGTTCGAGTCCCCGCCCCGCACCACGAGCGCGGGCAGGTCGAAGCTGCGCACCGTGTCGAGGCCGATGCTGAGCGGGACACCGTCGTTGTCGCGGGCGCGGCGGAAGCCGGGGTCATGCAGGATGCGGTCCGACTTCGTGATGTACTTGCCGTCGGAGCGCTGGATCAGGTTGTAACGCACGGTCCGTGAGATGTGCTCGCGCGTGCGGTATGGGTCGTACTCCGCGACCCGCTCGATGAACGCCTCAAGGTCGTCGAACTCGATGTTGCGCTGGATGAAGTCGCGGATCGCGCGCGTGCCCTCGCCGCTGATCTCCGGACCGACATCGACGAAGACGGCGGCGCGCGCGATGCCCGGCCGGCGCTTCAGCACCTCCATCGTGACGCGCCCGCCCATCGAGTGCCCCATCACGATCGGACGCTCGAGGCCCTGCTGCGCGATGAAGGCGATCGCGTCCTCGGCCATCTCACCGATGCCGTAGGAGGCGTCGCGCGCCCACTCGCTGTCGCCGTGACCGCGCTGGTCGAGCGCCAGCACGCGGTAGCGCCCCGCCAGGTGAAGGCTGACGAGATCCCAGGAGTGCGCGGACTGGTTGCCGCCGTGCAGCAGCAGCAGCGGCTGCGCGCCGGGATCGCCCCACTCGAGGAAGTGGAAGCGCTGCCGCTGCACCACGGTATTGCGCGAGACGTAGCGCACGCCCGGCTGGTGCGGGATGCCGAGATCGCTCGCGCTCTGCAGCAGGCTGCGGAACTCCTCGGCATCCGTCATGTCGAGGGCGTCGAGGTTCTGCGCAAACTCGTTCAGATACATCGCAACTCCCGCCGGTCGGCTTCCGCCGACGTTGGCTCGTCGCGGCCGCGACCGGCGGCCGGGTGGCTACTCCTCCGGGTACAGCTCGGCGAGGATCGCCTCCGGCGTGGCGGGCAGCTTGCGCATGCGCACGCCGATCGCGTCCTCGATTGCGTTCGCGACCGCCGCCAGCGGCGGCACGATCGGCACCTCGCCGACGCCGCGCACGCCGTAGGGGTGCCCCGGGTTGGGCACCTCGACGAGGATCGTCTCGATCATCGGCAGGTCAAGCGCAGTCGGCATGCGGTAGTCGAGCAGGCTCGAGTTGCGCATGCGGCCGGTCTGGTCGAAGTCGTAGCCCTCGCTCAGCGCCATGCCGACGCCCTGCTGCACGCCGCCCTGGATCTGTCCCTCGACGTACGAGGGGTGCACGGCCGTGCCGACATCCTGCACCGCCGTGTAGCGCAGCACGTCGACCTTGCCGGTCTCGGGGTCGACCTCGACGTCGACGATGTGGCCGGCGAAGGCGGGGCCGACGGTGGTCGGCTTGACGTTCGCGCGGCCCTGGATCATGCCGCCGGTCCGCCCGAGCTGGCCGGCGATCTCCTTGAAGCCCATCGCGCGCTCGTTGCCGTCGCCGTCCGCGGGGCCGTGGAGCATGCCGTCGTCGCCGTAGCTCACGTCGTCGCGCTCGACCTCCCAGATCGCGGCGGCGCGCTCCTCCAGCTGGCGACGGATGTCCATCGCCGCCTCGTAGGCAGCCCAGCCGGTGGCGAAGGTCGTGCGGCTGCCGCCGGTGTTGCCGGTGAAGCCGATCGAGTCGGTGTCCGACGCCACCGAGGGGTGCACGTCCGCGGCCTCGAGGCCGAGCGTCTCGGCGAGCGTCATCGCCAGCGCCGCCCGCTGTCCGCCGATGTCGACCGAGCCGGTGACGAGGCTGACCGTGCCGTCCGCGTTGACGTTGGCGTAGGCGCTGGACTCGTTGCCGCCGTTGAACCAGAAGCCCATCGCGACGCCGCGTCCGCGGTTCTCGCCCTGCAGCTCGGAGCGGTAGTGCTCGCTGTTGCGAATCTCCTCCATTACGTCTTTCGCGCCGATCGAGCCGAAGGCGGCGCCGTCCGTGCGGCGCGTGCCCTCGACGGCGCTGTTCATGAGCCGCAGGTCCATCGGGTCCATCTCGAGCCGCGCGGCCAGCTCGTCCACCAGCGACTCGACCGCGAACTCCGAGGAGGGCGCGCCGGGCGCGCGGTAGGCGGAGACCTGCGGCTTGTTGAGCACGACGTCCCAGGCCTCGACGAACTGGTTCGGGATGTCGTACGGCCCGAAGGCGCAACGCGCGCCCGCGACGTAGGGAGAGCCGGGGTAGGCGCCCGCCTCATAGGCGAAGTGGCCTTCGGCGGCGACGATCGTGCCGTCGTTCTTCGCGCCGATCTTGACGCGGTGGTGCGTCCCGGAGGTGGGGCCGCTCGCCTCCAGCACCTCCGTGCGCGTCATCTGCATCTTCACCGGGTGGCCGGTCTTGCGTGAGAACAGCGCCGCCAGCGGCTCGTAGTAGAGCTTCAGCTTGCCGCCGAAGCCGCCCCCGATCTCCGTCGGGATCACCTTGATCTGCGAGACCGGCAGTTCGAGGATCATCGCCAGGTTGTCGCGGATGCCGAACGCGCCCTGTGTCGAGGTCCAGACGATCAGCTCGCCGTCCTGCTGCCACATCGCCGTCGAGGCGTGCGGCTCGATGTAGCCCTGGTGCGCCATCGTCGTGCCGAACTCGCCCTCGACGATGATGTCCGCCTCGGCGAAGCCCGCCTCGGTGTCGCCGAGCGCCATCTCCAGGTGCTTGGCGATGTTGGTCTGCTGGTCCGCCGGCTTGTCGCCCTGGGCGTTGTAGGCGGCCTGGGCCAGCTCCTCGGTGCGCAGGTCGGGGTGCAGCACCGGGGCAGCGTCGGACATCGCCTCCTGCACGTCCAGCACCGGGGGCAGCTCCTCGTACTCGACCTCGATCAGGTCGAGGGCGTCCTCGGCGATGTGCGGGTCGGTCGCGCAGACGGCGGCGATCGGGTGGCCGCGGAAGAGCAGCTTCTCGTTGGCGAGCAGGAAGCCGCGCAGCCAGCGCAGCGGCGTCAGCCCGCGGATCGTCGGGACGACGCGGTCGCCGGGGTCCGGCAGGTCCGCCGCAGTGAGCACGGCGAGCACGCCGTCGAGCGCCTCCGCCTTCGAGGTGTCGACGCTGATCAGGCGCGCGTGCGCGACGGGGCTGCGCTTGACGCGTCCGAAGAGCATCCGCGGCAGCCGCACGTCGGCGCCGTACTGGGCCCGTCCGGTCACCTTGTCTGCTCCGTCGTGGCGGACGGGGCGGGTTCCGATCACCTGGTAGGGCTTGTCTGTGGCGACCATGCGCGGCACTCCTTCTTCGGGCGCTCGGCGTTCGCGGCGTCTGCGGCGCGATCCGCCGTGCATTGTAACGAATCCGCCCGCAGCGACGATGCCCGTGCGCGCCCGCACACCCGGAACGCGACAGGCTATCTCCGCTTGTGCTAAGTCTTGCCCCGGAGACGACCAGCGACGCGCGCCGGATCAGCCTCGATCTCGATCGCGGCGCGGAAGGAGCAGCGGCATGACGTCACCACTCGATGGGATCCGCATCCTCGACTTCACCCGCTACCAGAACGGCCCGCACGGCACGCAGATGCTCGCCGACATGGGCGCCGAGGTGCTGAAGGTGGAGCTGCCCGGCGACGGTGACCCGGGGCGCTCGGTCATGCGGCTGCCCGACGGCTTCTCCGCCTACTTCGAGGCGCTCAACCGCGGCAAGCGCAGCATCACGCTCGAACTGCGCAGCGAGGAGGGGCGCGAGGTCATCCGCAAGCTCGTGCCGGAGATCGACGTGATGGTGGAGAACTTCCGCCCCGGCGTCATGGACAGGCTCGGCATCGGCTACGACGAGTCGATCAAGCTGAATCCGAAGCTGATCTACGCGGTCAACAGCGGCTTCGGGCCGGAGGGCGAATGGAGCACGCGCGGCTCCTTCGATCACGTCGCGCAGGGCATGAGCGGGGCGCTCGTCGGGCAGGGCGGCGGACCGGGCGGCGTGCCCACCTCCGTCGCCTGGGGGCTCGCCGATCAGGTCGGCGGGATGACCCTCGCCTACGGCGTGATGACAGCGCTGCTCGCCCGCGAGCGCTTCGGCGTGGGCCAGAAGGTCGATGTCTCCCAGCTCGGCGCGATGATCTCGCTCCAGGGCTTCTCGCTGCTGACCTACCTGCACACGGGCAAGCAGGAGCGCCGCGATCCCGGAGTCTCGCGCAACGCAGCCTTCAGCTGGTACGAGGCCTCCGACGGCGAATGGTTCACGATCGCGGGCCTCGACCCGAAGTTCTGGCCGCGGATCTGCCGCGTGCTGGGGCGCGAGGACCTGATCGATGACCCGCGCTCGGCCGAGCCCTTCGCGCGCTTCGACAACGGGCCGTGGCTGCTCGAGGAGTTCCGCGCGGTCTTCGCCACGAAGACGCGCGAGGAGTGGCTTAGCGCCCTCGTCGAGGCAGAGGTCCCCTGCGGCCCGGTCTACGACTACGCCGGGGTGGCCGCCGAGCAGCAGCACTGGCAGAACGGCTACTTGATCGACCTCGAGCACCCGACCTTCCCCGGCCACCGCACGATCGGCATGCCGGTGCAGCTCAGCGAGACGCCGGGCGGCGTGCGCGGACCCGCGCCGGAGCTGGGACAGCACACCGAGGAGGTCCTGCTCGACCTCGGCTACGACTGGTCCGACATCGAGCAGCTGCACGACCGCGGCGTCACCACCGCACGCTGAGCGCACCGCACGGCGACGGCGCCGCGCCCAGGAGAGGACAGAGCGATGGAAAAGCTGATCATCGAAGCCTCGATCAACGAGTCCGCGCGTAAGGAGGACAACCCCAACGTCCCCTACGGCCCCGAGGAAGGCGCGCGCGACGGCATCGCCGCCGCGCAGGCGGGCGCGGCGATCATCCACTACCACCCGCGCGACGAGCAGGGCGAGAACCTGTGGCAGCACGGCACGGAGATGTACCTCGAGTGCTACCGGCTGATCCGCGCGGAGTGTCCGGACGTGATCGTCTACCCGACACAGCGCGGCGCCCACGAGGAGCAGACGCCGCACCTCTTCGAGCTGGCGCGCAACGAGGAAGAGGGCCTCGAACTCGCGACCGTCGACATCTTCCCGGAGGAGGGCATCACCGGCCACGACGGCAGCGTCGTGGCCAAACTGCTCGAGGATCTGCGAGCGCTCAACACGCGCTACAGCATCGGTGTGCGCCACACCGGGCACATGCGGCACCTCGCCCGCTTCCGCGAGCAGGGGCTGATCGGCGACACACTGATCATGAAGATCTTCTGGAACGAGTTCTCGCTGGGTCCGCCGCCCGGGGTGGACGGCCTGAAGATGTACCTCGACCTGCTCCCGCCGGGCGTCAACTGCCAGTGGTTCAACACCGTCTACGACGGCACCCCCGGGGAGCCGACGCTGCGCCGCACCAGCATGCTCGCAGCCGCCACCGGCGGTCACATCCGCACCGGCATCGGCGAGAACCCGATGCTCGACGGCAAGCGCGGCAACGAGGCCTACACAAACGTCGACCACGTCGAGATGGCCGTCGAGCTGGCCCACATGGCCGGCCGCGAGGTCGCGACACCCGACGAGGCGCGCGCGATCCTCGGCATGCCGCCGCGGGAAATCGGGAAGCGCACGCTGGCCTGACCGCGAGACGCCCTCGGCGCTACTCGTCCAGCAGCCAGACACGCAGCGCCGAGGGGTGCCCGGCGTCGTGCAGCACCTGCTGCACCGCGGGGCGCGTCTCGACGGCGCTCCACGAGGGCTCGCCCGTGTTCGGGTTCGCGTCGAAGCGCGGGAAGTTCGAGCTCGAGACCTGCAGCCGCAGCTGCTGGCCGGCGCCGAAGCGGTAGGCCGTGCTGCCCAGCTCGATCTCGTAGCGATAGGCCTCACCGGGCGTCACCGGCGAGGGATCGGTCAGCGACTCGCGGAAGCTGGCGCGGCGGATGCCGTCGCAGAGCGAGATCGCGCGCCCGTCCGGATCGACGGCGACCAGCTTCGCCGTCCAGTCCGTGTCCGGCGCGTCCGTCACGGCCCACAGCTCGACCGTGACCGGCCCGGCGACCGTCAGCGGCTGCTCGAACGGCGCGGTCGTGTAGCAGAGCACGTCGTCGCGCGCCTCGATCGCGGACTGCTCGCGCGGGCCGGGCTGCCCGATCGACTGCTGGAGCAGCGAGCCGCCCTCGGTCGGCACGGGCCGCTCCGGGTCGAAGAGGTAGCGATCGGCAGGCTCGTCGCCCTCGGCCGGGGCGTCCTCGAGGCGGCCGTCGCCGCGCGCGCTGTGCGCCCCGCCGCCGGAGCGCAGGTAGAGGGACTGCGGGCGCGCCTCCGGGGGCGGCCAGGCCGAGCCGTCGCGCCACTCGTTCTGCCCCATCAGGAAGTAGCGCACCGCCGGCTGCGGCTCCTCGGGCGACTGCCCGCGCAGGTACTCGTCGAAAAACGCGAGGTAGGCGGCGGCGATCCCGCACAGCCCCACGGGAGCCGTCCCGCCGAAGTCGACGTCGCCGTGGTAGCGCTCGTACGAGGTGTGCGACCAGGGACCCATCCAGAGCCGCTGCGGGGCCACGCCCGCCGCGTGCATCCCCTGGAAGTTGCGCACCGTCCCGAGCGTGAAGAGGTCGAACCAGCCCCCGACGTGCATCACCGGCACCTCGAAGTCCGTGAAGTCCCTCGAGAGGCGCAGCGTCTCCCAGTGCTCGTCGCGGCGGTCGTGCTCCAGCCACTCCGCCCAGAAAGGCGCGACGCCCGGCAGCGAGATGCCGGGCAACTCGCTCAGCGGGCGGTGGCGCAGCGTCTCCAGCGGCGAGGCCATCGCGAGGGCGAGCGCCTGAGCGTGCTCCTCCGCGATGCCGTGATCCGCGCGCAGCAACTGCGCGGCGGCGAGGCCCATGCCCCACGTGCCGCTGAAGCCGAGCTGCAGCGCCCCGCCGTAGTGCGTCCAGTCGTCGAAGTAGTCGCTGGCGGTGATGGCCGCCACCGCGCAGCGCAGCGAGGGCGGGCGCGACCGCGCCGCCAGCAGCGTGGTCGCCCCGTAGTAGGAGAGCCCGAAGATGCCGACCTCGCCGTTACAAAACGGCTGCGCGGCCATCCACTCGACGCTGTCATGGCCGTCGCGCCCCTCGTTGTGGAAGGGCTCAAACGCGCCGTCGGAGGAGTAGCGGCCGCGCACATCGACGACGAGCACGGCGTAGCCGGCCTCGGCGAACTTGAGCGGCGACGGCAGTACCCGGGTCGCGCCGATCGCCTCCTTGTCGTAGGGCGTGCGGCAGACGATGCCGGGGACGGGCGGTCCCTCGGCGGGCCGGTAGAGGTCGCCACGGGTCTCGACGCCGTCGCGCATCGTCACCGTGACGTGCTTTTCGACCAGCACTCGCTCGACCGCCATCTGGACCCTCCCGCAAGATTCGCGCCGAGAGCATATCCTGACGCTGCCGCCACGCAGGCGCACGCGGCTCAGGACGCCGCGACGCCCGCGGCGAGGAATCGGAGGACGCGATGGCGCAGGTCGAGACCGCACTTGGACCAATCGACGGGAGCGAGCTGGGGTTCACGCTCAGCCACGAGCACGTCTTCACCTGTAACAGCGCGGACAACCACTGGTATCCGTGGCTGTACGACTTCGACGCCAGCCGCCGGGTGATCCTCGAACGGCTCGCCGCGGCGCGCGCCGTCGGCGTGCAGACGCTGATCGACCTCACGACGCCGGACCTCGGGCGCGACTCGGAGTTGGTGCGCGAGATGTCGGAGCAGTCCGGCATGCATGTGATCTGCGCGACGGGCATGTGGCGCATCGCCCCGATGTCCTTCACCAACCGCGACCCGGACGAGATCGCCGACATCTTCGTGCGCGAGATCGAGGTCGGCATCGGCGATAGCGGCATCAAGGCCGGCGCGATCAAGGTCGCCAACGACATGGAGGGCGTCACGGAGGCGTACGACTCGACGATCCGCGGCGCCGCGCGCGCCTGCAAGCGCACCGGCACGCCGATTTCGACGCACCACTGGGCGCTCCTCGAGGTCGGCCGCCGCCAGGTCGAGATCTTCCAGGAGGAAGGCGCGCCGATGGATCGCATCGCAATCGGCCACTCGGCCGACACGGCGGATGTCGAGTACCTCGAGGATCTGCTGAAGGCGGGCGTGTACCTCTCGATGGACCGCTACCCGGGCCGCCCGGGGCGGGCGAGCTGGCAGGAGCGCAACGCGAGCGTGAAGGCGCTGATCGAGCGCGGCTGGGCGGACAAGATCATGCTCGGCCACGACGGCACGACGCCGCTGCTGCGCGTCGGCCAGACCGAGATCGAGCATGACCCGACGGGCCCGAACGGCTACACCTTCCTCTCCACCACCGCGATTCCCGCGATGCTGGAGGACGGCATCCCGCAAGACACGATCGACCTGATGACGATCGAGGTGCCCCGGAGGTTCCTGACCGGCGAGGCGTAGCGCGCCGGGGGGGGCGGCGGGCCCGGCGGGATTCACTCGAGCCATCAGGCGATGGTTCCGTCTGTCCGGCGGGGGGTCTGGCGCGAGCCAGCGAACTCTGCAGACGACGAGATCGATCCGCCGTCAGCCCGCGGGCTGACGCTCATCGAGTTGCCTGCGCTGCCGGCGCCGTGGCCTGGCCGTGCTCGTCCCAACCCCAGCAAATGAACGTCCCGTCCGGCCGCGTCCCGCAGCTGTGCGCGCCTCCGGCGCTGACGGAGCTGAACGCACCCCCTGGCGCCGGGGACTGGTCCCAGTCGTCGTTGCCCCAGCAGACGACCGCCCCGTCGGTCCGCAGTGCACACGTGTGGTACTCCCCGGCACTGACCGCGCGGAAGGAGCCGAAACGCGACCTCGCCCGGCCGTCGTCCTTAGTCCCCCAGCAGGCGACGGAGCCCTGGACCCGCACGCCGCAGGCGTGGTCCGCCGCGGCGCTCACGGAGTGGAACCGGCCCTTGGGTGGCGAGGCCTGGCCGTGGTCGTTCTTCCCCCAGCACCGGAGGTCTCCGTCGACCGTCAACGCGCAAGCATAGGAGCCCCCGGAAGTGATGGAGACGAATTGCCCGGGCGGCGGTGAGGCCTGACCCTCGTCGTTTCTGCCCCAGCAGACCACGGTCCCACCGCGCGTCAGGGAGCAGCTGTGGAACCACCCGGTGCTGACAGAGTTGAACGTGCCCTCGGGCGGTGAGGATTGACCGAAGTGATCCCAACCCCAGCACTCGATTGAGCCATCCGGCCTCACTCCGCAACTGTGCACGAGGCCGGCGCTGACGGAGCCGAACGTGCCCTCAGGCGGCGAGGACTGTCCGAGGTGATCCCAGCCCCAGCAGCGCACGCTGCCGTCGGTCTGTAGCGCGCAACTGTGGATCCCTCCGGCGCTGATCGGGTCGGCGGGCCTGGCAGGTGGTGCTGTACCGGGCGCCGGTGCGACGTCACCATCGAAGTCCGCGCCCCAGCAGATCACCAGGCCGTCCGTCCTCAACCCGCAACTGCGGTCCCTGCCAGCGCTGACCGAGGCGAACGAACCGCCGGGTGCTCTGGTCTGGCCTTCGGCGTCTCTGCCCCAGCACGCGATCGAGCCGTCGACCTTCAGCCCGCAGGTATGGTCCACGCCGGCGCTCAGCGTGGTGAAGGAACCGGCGGGAGGTGAGGCCTGACCCGTGTCATCGGCGCCCCAGCACGCCACGGCGCCGTCGGCCTTGAGCCCGCAGGCGTGGAGCCTGCCGACGCTGACGGAGTTGAACGAACCGTCGGGCGGCGACCCAGCCCCGGCGTCCAGCCGGCCCCAGCACGCCACGGCTCCGTCGCTGCGGAGGCCGCAGCTGTACAGCGCTCCCGCGCTGACGGCGCTGAAGGAGCCCTCGGGTGGGGTGGCCAGGCCGTCGTCGTCCCAGCCCCAGCACTCGATGGACGCGTCGCTCCTCACCCCGCAGCTGTGCCAGTAGCCTGCGCTCACGGAGCTGAAGACGCTGTCGGGCGACGCGGTTTGGCCGTGCGCGTTCCAGCCCCAGCACTCGATCGAGCCGTCCGTTCTCAACCCGCAGCTATGCCTCGATGCCGCACTTACGGAGCTGAAGGGCCCGTGCGGGGGCGAGGTTTGGCCATAGCCGTCGAAGCCCCAGCACTCGACCGAACCGTCGCTCATCAGTGCGCAGCTGTGGAACACCCCGCTGTCGATCGAGGTGATGGCATCGCCTGGCGCCAGGGCCTGGCCGTGGTAGTTCCCGCCCCAGCAAAGGACGGAGCCTTCGGTCGTCACACCGCAGGAGTGGGACGTTCCGGCGCTCACGGAGCTGAATGAGCGGGCGGGTGGCGACGCCTGGCCCTCGTTGTCGTCGCCCCAGCACGCGAGCGAGCCGTCACTCCGAACTCCGCAAGCGTGGAACGGCCCGGCGCTGACGGAGGTGAATGAGCCTGTGGGCGGCGGGCCTGGCCACGCCCAACCAGGCGAACGCCAGCACACGAGCGACTCGTCGATCCTGACCGCACAGCCGTACGGATCCGCCACACTGATCGCCGTGAAGACGCCGCCGGGGGGCTCCATCCGCGACCGGCCCCAGCACGCCAGGGAGCCGTCGATCCTCAGTCCGCAGACGTTTCGCTCACTCCGGCTCAGGGTAGAGAACGGACCATCGGGCGGCGCGAAGGGATCGTGGCCGCCCCAGCACACGACCGAGCCGTCGGTCTTGACCCCGCAGCTCCGAAAGCTGCCGGTGCTCACGGAACGGAATGAGCCCTCGGGCACCGCGGTCTCCCCGGCGTTGTTCCAGCCCCAGCACACGACCGCCCCGTCCGTCTTCAAGCCGCAGTTGTGGTACTGACCGAGGCTGACTGACGAAAACGAACCGTCCGGCGGCGAGCTCTGACCAACGGCATAGGTCCCCCAGCAGACGACGGAGCCATCGCCCTTGATTCCGCAGCTGTGCGTGTCACCCGCGCTCACGGCGACGAACGCCGGAGGCCCGCCGGCCGCGGCGCCTCCGGCGGCCTCCCCGTCCGCCCCCGGCGCGCCCGGCGGCGCCGCGGGTGGGGGGGACGACCCGTGCGCGAAGCCGCTCGATGCCATGAGGACTGCGATGCTGAAAAGGACAACGGGGATGACGAGCCAGTAGCGAAGGGCGAAGCTGCGGGCCCCGTCCCGCAACGGTTCTCTCCTGCTCGGCCAGCCTGGCTCCATACCGGCAGCCCCTCGCTCGCGAGCGACTCGCTTCGCCCACTACGACAGGCGCAAGGGCGCGCAGTGCTCCACTCCCGTGACGATCGAGGGGCCGCGAAGGTTCCCTGATGCGCCGCCCCGGAGGCCCGCCATCCCTAGAACTCGATGATCGAGCGGCCGGCGATCTCGCCGCGGCGCAGGCGCTCCGTGGCGTCGTTGATGTCGTCGAGGCTCACGCGCTCGGTGACGAGCGCGTCGAGGTCGAGCATGCCCTCCTTGTGCCAGCGGATGAACTCCGGGAAGTCGCGATCGGGGCGGCAGGACCCCCCGTAGGAGCCAATGAAGCGCTTCTCGCCGCGCAGGATGTCGAGCATGTTGAGCGAGGCCTCGCCGTCCGGCACGCCGACGAGCACCGCCGTGCCGCCGCGCGTGTTGGTGATGTCGCCGGGCCGCACCGCCTCGGCGATCTGGTGCATCGTGATCTCCTTGCCGATGCAGTCGAAGGCGAATTCGAGGCCGCTGGTCGGCTGGTTGAACCAGTTCACGGTGCCCGGCCCGGTCAGCTCGCCGATCGCCGTCACCGCGTCGCGCTCCGCGGCGTTGATGCCCACGGTTGCGCCGAAGCGCTTCGCCAGCTCCAGCTTCGCGTCGTCGAGGTCGATGGCGATGATCGGGTCCGCCTCGCGCACGGCGAGGGCGGTGATCGCGGAGAGGCCGACGCCGCCGACACCGAAGACGGCGGCGGACTGCCCGCGCTGCACGTTCGCGGTGTTCAACACTGCGCCGGCGCCCGTCATCACGGCGCAGCCGATGATGCTGGTCACGTCGCGGGCCACGTCGTCCGGGACGCGCACGACGTACTCGTGGCGGGCGAGGGTGTGTTCGGACCAGCAGTAGATCCCGCGCGCGATGTTCTCGCCTCGCCAGCGGATCTCGCCCGTGAGCGGCGGCGGCGCGCCGTCGCCGGGCGCGGCGTCGCGCGGGATCCAGGTGAGGAACACCGTGTCGCCGGTCGCGACGTGGCTGACGCCCGCGCCGACCGCGACGACCTCACTCGTGGCCTCGTGGCCGAGCATGAAGGGGCCGGGCACGGCGCGCGGGCCATGCATCTGGTGCAGCTGCGAGTGGCAGATGCCGGAGGCGAAGTTGCGCACCAGCACCTCGCCCGGCCCCGGCTCGCCGTACTCGACATCCTCGACGACAAGGGGCTGGCCCGGCTCGGTGAAGATCGCGGCTTTCGACTGCATGTCGGGACTCCCTTTCGCACTGCTCGTGCCGCGCCGGGTAGAGCGAGCGGGCGGCGCAAGCCGGTATAGCACGATCGGCCGCAGGGAGCGTGCTCGCCCGCGTTGCCCCACCCCGGTTCGTGTTGTACGGTTCAAGCCGCATCGCGGAGTGTTGGGCACGCCGCCGCGTCTGCTGGCGTGCGGCGAACCCGGTTCCGCGCGGCGAGACAGACAGCGAGTGCGCATCGAACGACACTCAGGCGAGGACCAAGGGAGCGCAGATGGCCTACGAGGCAGAGTACGTCAAGTACGAGGTGGACGGTCACGTCGCCACCATCACCATGAACCGGCCCGAGCGGCTCAACGCCTTCGGCGCGAAGATGGGCGACGAGCTCGGCGGCGCCTGGATGGAAGCGATGGGCGACGACGAGGTGCGCTGCATCGTCCTCACCGGCGAGGGCCGCATCTTCTGCGCCGGCCGCGACATTCGCGAGCAGGCCGAAACAGGCGCGCTCGGCCGCAGTGGCCCCTCCCGTGCCGACATCTTCGGCCTCTACCTGGTCCCCGAGACCGACAAGCCGATCATCTCCGCCGTGCAGGGCGGCGCCTGGGGCGCCGGCTGGTACATGTGCTGCGGCTCCGACATCGTCGTCTCCGCGGACAACGCCCGCTTCGCCATGTCCGAGCTGCCGACCGGCATCATCGGCCCGGCGTTCGTGCCGATTCTCAACAACCTGCCGTGGCTGCCCGGCTCCGAGATCGTGCTGCGTGGCCACCAGGTCACGGCGCAGCGCGCCTACGAGCTCGGCCTCGTCAACCACGTGACGGCGCCCGAGGACGTGATGAGCACCGCGATGGAGCTCGCCCAGGAGATCGCCGGCCTGCCGCCGGTGCACGTCCAGGTCACCAAGCAGCAGCTGATGATGGCGCGCCCGCGTCCGGTCGCCTACCAGTTCAACGTCGCGTTCCCGCAGTCCATGCAGGGCCTGATGAAGCTCGATGACACGGCCGAGGCCGCGGCGGCCTTCGCCGAGAAGCGCAAGCCGGTCTTCCACGGCCGCTAGGCCTTCGCAAGATCCGAACAGCACGCCGGACGGCTGAGCCGCCCGGCGTTTCTGTGTCCGCGGCCGGCGCGCCGCAGTCCCGGGGCCGCCACCTATACTCGTCGGTAATGCCGAGCCCGCAGGCCGCGGCCGCCGTCCCCGCCTCGCGCCGCCTCGTGCGGCGCTGGATCCCGCGCCGCCTGCGCGCCGAGGCGGCGATCGCCCGCCGTCCCCGCCTCGCGCCGCCGCAGCGGCATCCCCTTCGCCAGCGGGCGCGACTCCCCGGACGCCTTCCCGCACCGCTTCGAGGGCTACCGCCTGCCGCTGCTGATCTACCCCGGCCAGGAACAGCTCGCCGCGGGCAAGCGCCACAACCAGCAGCTCATGGCCTCGGCGCTGCACGGCGCGCGCGTCGAGCCCGGCGAGGTGCTCTCGCTCTGGCGCCGCAGCGGCCGGCCGAGCGCGCGGCGCGGCTACCTGGAGGGCTCGGCGATCGTCGACGGCCGGATCACCGCCGAGGCCGGCGGCGCCGTCTGCCTGCTCTCCACCGTGCTCTACAACGCCGGGCTGCTCGCAGCCCTCGAGATCATGGAGCGGCACGCGCACTCCGCGGACATCTACGGCGAGGCGCGCTACTTCGAGCTCGGGCGCGACGCGACGATCGAGTACGGCGTACTCGACCTCCGCTTCCGCAATCCCCACCCCTGGCCGGTGCTGCTTGAGATCTCGGCGGACGACTCGCAGGTCGCCGCCGCCTTCCGCGCGCCCACACCCGACCTCCCGGGCGTCGCGATCGAGGTGCAGCAGCCACCCGCGCAGCAGACGGGGCTGCTCTCCGCGCGCACGCTGCGCCAGATCACGCCGCCCGGCGGCGCGCCGCGCGCGGAGGACCTCGGCTGGTCGCGCTACCGCGTCCGCGGCGCCTCGCACGTCACGGCAGCGACGTCCTCGCCGGCCTGACGGGGCCGCCGCTCCCCCGTAAGCGCCCGCGCGCTACAATCGGGCGCGTTGCGCGCGTCCCGCGCGCGCCTCCCGCAGACGCACACCGGCCCGCGGGCAGCGAAAGTGAGCCGATGAGCGACGCGCCCGCGAGTACCTCCCAGCACCCGCTTGAGCCGATCTTCCACCCCGGTTCGATCGCGATCGTCGGCGTCCCGCGTGAGGTAAACACGCCGCGCGGCGGCGGCTTCCTGCTTGCCCTCCAGGAGCAGGGGTTCGACAAGGAGAAGCCGCTCTACCTCGTCAACCCCAACGCCGAGGAGATCCGCGGGCTGCCCTGCTACCCCTCGCTGCTGGACACGCCGGGCCCCGTCGATCACGTGATCTCGAGCGTCCCCGCGCGCGCCGTCGAGGGGCTGATCGAGCAGTCGATCGAGAAGGGCGTGCGCTCAATCCACTTCTACACCGCCGGCTTCGCGGAGATCGGCGACCCGGAGCTGGCGCGGCTCCAGGAGAAGCTGATGGCGAGGGCGATCGACGCCGGGATCCGCGTGATCGGCCCCAACTGCATGGGCCTCTACGTCCCCGCCGAACGCATCGCCTTCCAGAACGGGTTCCCCTCCGAATCCGGCAACGTGATGGCGATCTCCCAGTCCGGCGGCAACGCCATGGACATCATCTTCGGCCTCGCGCTGCGCGGTGTGCGCTTCTCCAAGCTCGTCTCCTTCGGCAACGCCGCCGACGTCGCCGCGCCGGAGCTGTTCGACTACGCCGCCAGCGACCCCGCGACCGAGGTGGTGATCTCCTACCTCGAGGGCGCCGACGGCGGGCGCGCGCTGTTCGAGGCGGTGCAGCGCTGCGCGCGCGTCAAGCCGACGATCATCCTCAAGGGCGGCCTCACCGCCGCGGGAGCGCGCGCGGCCAACTCCCACACCGGGTCGCTCGCCGGCTCGCGCGATGTCTTCGAGGCGATGTGCCGCCAGACCGGCGCGATCCGCGCCGAGACGATGATCGATCTGCAAGACCTGCTGATCGGCGTGACCACCAACCTGCGCCACGTGCAGGGCCCGCGCGCGATGATGGTCGGCGGCGGCGGCGGCTTCTCCGTCCTCGCCGCCGACGCGATGGCCAACGTCGGCGTCGATCTCCCAGAGCTCGCCGAGGAGACGACGGCCGAGCTGCGGCGGCTCATGCCGGTGGCCGGCAACAGCATCCGCAACCCGATCGACGCCAGCCACTTCCACTCCGGCGACGCCCGCGAGGACTCGCTGCGCGAGCTGCTGCGCGTCGCCGCGCACGCGCCGGGCATCGACGCGCTGTTCGTCACCACCGGCAGCGCGCCCAGCTGGATCGACCCGCCCGCGCCGGGAT
This sequence comes from Dehalococcoidia bacterium, assembly GCA_965261685.1. Taxonomy (GTDB): domain Bacteria; phylum Chloroflexota; class Dehalococcoidia; order UBA2979; family UBA2979; genus VXMT01. The sequence goes on along the minus strand of CBDHDI010000026.1, from coordinate 557,160 downwards.
CGAAGCCCGATCCTGAGCGCGAGCGACGCATCGAGGAGCGCCGCCTGCTCGCCGAGAAGCAGGCGATGCAGGATCTGATCGACATGCAGGCCGAGGCCGAGCGGCCCGTCATCGGCGTGCGCCGCGCCCGCGGCGTCGAGCGCTGGCTGACCGACGAGGTGCTGGCGCTGGCCTACCAGCACGGTCTCGCCGTCTTCCCCTCGGTGCCGCGCGCCGCCCGCACGGTCGGCCGCCTGCTCGAATGGCGCGCACGCCGCGAGGGCCTACCGGAGCTCTTCTGATCGCCCTGCGCAGCTCCCCCCGCGCGGCCACCCTCCGATGACCGAAGGCGCCCCGCTGCTCGTCGGCCAGTCGCTCGAACTGTGGCGCCCGCAGCTGTCCGAGGCGCTGCGCCGCCGCGACCCCGGCCCGCTGGTCGCGCGCGCCCGCCGCCAGCTCGAGGCCGCCCGCGCGGCGGGACTCGCGCGCGTCGCCCTCGACGTCAATCTCGGCCTCGGCGAGGGAGTGGCGTCCGCTCAGCTCGCGAACGACCTCGTCTGGGCCGCCTCGGCGATCCGCGGGGCCGCGCCCGGCGTCGCGATCTGGCTGGACTGCGGCAGCCACGAGGCGCTGACCGTCGCCGTGGCGGAGATCCCCCCGCCCGTCACCGTCAACGCCGTCTTCCTCGAACGCCCCGGCGCGCGCGATCTGATCGCGGTCGCCGCCGAGGCGGGAGCGGGCGTGGTCGTCTCCCCCGCCGACCGCGCCGACGCAGACCTCGACGCCCTCCTGCGCACCGCCGCGCACGCCCGCGAACTGCTCGCGGAGTCGGGCATCGGCGAGGCCTGGTTCGACTGCCTCGCGGAGCCACCGCCTGCGCCACCGCCTGCGCCACCGAGCCGCGCGCTCGAGCTCGTGCGCGCGATCGCCGCCGGCCACGGGACGCCGCGGCTGCGCCCGTTGCTCGCCGCCGGAAACGCCGGTTATGTCGCTAATGCCGCGCCTTCGCTACGCGCGGCGCTGCGCGCGCTCTACGCCGCCCTCGCCTGCGGCGCGGGTGTCGAGGCGCTGATCGGCCCGCTCGAACAGCCCTCGCTGCTCGTCGCCGCCGCCTGCGGCGGGCCGCCGCCCGGCGACCCCGCCGCACGCTGGCTGCGCGAAGCCGCCCGCGCCACCGCGCGCGGTGAGCCGCCGCCGAGGCCGGACGCGGCGCTCGCCGCGGCGCACGCGGACTTTGATCGCGCCTGGTCGTTGCTCTTCGAATGACTACGGCGCCGGCCTGGCCGAGCGCCCGAAGGAGCGGCGCAGCTGCTCGCGGCTGAGGTGCAGCAGCGTCGGGCGGCCGTGCGGGCAGGTCTGCGGCAGCGCGCAGCGTTCGAGCGCGGCCAGCAGCTCGCGCTGCTGCGCCTCGGTCACGCGGTCGCCCGCGCGGATTGCCGCGCGACAGGCGAGGCTGGCCGCCGTGCGGTCCGGCCCCGACAGCCGCTCCTCCGCCTCCATACGGTCGAGCAGTTCCGCCAGCGCCGCGCCCGGCTCCACGTCCCCGAGCAGCGCCGGCAAGGCGCGCACGATCAGCGCCGCGTCGTCGGTCTGCTCCAGCACCCAGCCGAGCGCGGCCAGTGTCTCCGCCTCGACGGCGGCGAGCGCCGCCTGCGAGGCGCTGAGCGGCGCCACCAGCGCTTGCAGCAGCGGCTGCGAGGCGGCCTCGCCGGCCGCGAGCTGCGCGCGCACGCGCTCGTAGAGCACGCGCTCGTGCGCCGCGTGCTGGTCGACGAGGCAGAGCCCGTCCGGCGCCTCGGCCACGAGGAACGTCCCGTCCACCTGCCCGAGCGGGCGCAGCGCCGGCAGCCGCTCGGCGAGCGGCAGCTCCGGCGCGTGCGGGGCCGGCTCGCGCGGCTCGGCGGGCTGCGCCGAGCGCAGCAGCGCCGCCACCGAGGCCTGCGGCGACGGCGGCGAGGCAGCCGGATCGGACGGCGCCGCCCAGGGCCAGTTCGTGCTCGCGGCGATCGGCGGCGCCTCGGGCGCGGGCGCGCCTGCGAGGGCGGCCCGCAGCGCCGCGCCCACGGCGCGCGCCACCGCGCGCTCGTCGCGGAAGCGCACCTCGGCCTTCGTCGGGTGCACGTTGACGTCGATCAGCTCCGGCGGCAGCTCGATGCGCAACAGGCCGAGCGGGTGGCGGCCCGCCGGCAGCAGCCCCTCGTAGGCACGCTCGACGGCGAAAGTCAGCGCGCGGTCGACGATCGCGCGGCCGTTGGCGACGAGGTGCAGTGCCGCGCGGTTGCCGCGATGCAGCGAGGGCGGCCCGGCCAGCCCGCTCACCCCCAGCAGCCCGCCCTCGACGGGCTCGCGGTGATCAACCGCCAGCAGCGCGCGCGCGGAGTCCTCGTCGTAGACGGCGGCCCAGGCCGTGCGCGCCTCGCCGTCGCCGGGGCTGGCGAGCGCCGCCCGCCCGTCCAGCTCCAGCCGGAAGGCGACCGCCGGGTAGGCGAGCGCGTAGTCCTCGAGCACGCGCGCGACCGCCCGCGCCTCGGCGCGCGGCGAGCGCAGGAAGGCGCGCCGCGCCGGCAGCCCCGCGAACAGATCGCGCGCCTCGATGCTCGTGCCCGGCGCGCCCGCCGCGCTGCCCTGCGCCGCGGGCCGCCCGCCCCGGAAGCGCGCCGTCGCCGCCGCCGACTCCCCCGCCACGCGCGTCGTGCAGTCGACCTCGGCGGCGGCGACGATCGCCGCCAGCGCCTCGCCGCGGAAGCCGAGCGATCGCACCGTGAACAGCTCCTCGGCGCTGCGCAGCTTCGAGGTCGCGTGCCGCTCGAAAGCGTCGGCGAGCTGCTCGGCGGGAATCCCGCAGCCGTCGTCGCGCACGCGGATGCGATCGATCCCGCCGCTCTCGACGGCGACCTCGATACGCCGCGCCCCGGCGTCGAGCGCGTTCTCGATCAGCTCCTTGACGATCGATGCGGGCCGCTCGATCACCTCGCCGGCCGCGATCCGCGCCGCCGCCTCCGGCGGCAGCAAGCGGATCGGCGCGCGGCGCTCGGCGGCCGCCTCGGTCGTCACCGGCTCAGCCCTCCACGCCGAGGCGCGCCCGCGCCGCGGCGCGCAGCTCGTAGAGCCGCTGCAGCGCCTCCAGCGGGCTCAGCTCGTCCGGCTCGAGCCGCGCGAGCTCCTCGGTCAGCGCGTCGGGCGGCGCGGCCAGCAACGGCAGCTGCCCATCGCCGGGCAGCGCCTCCGCCGCCGGATCAGCCGGGCGCCCGGCCCAGTCCGCGCCCTGCGGCTCCGCCTCGAGCTGCGCGAGCAGCTCGCGCGCCCGCGAGACCACGGCGCGCGGCAGCCCCGCCAGCGCGGCGACGTGCACGCCGTAGGCGCGGTCCGACGCGCCGTCCTCGATGCGATGCAGGAAGACCAGCTCGCCGCCCTGCTCGGCGACCGCCACGGCGCGGTTCGTCACGCGCGGCAGCAGCCCGGCCAGCGCCGTCAGCTCGCGGTAGTGCGTCGCGAACAGCGTGCGCGGCGCGCCGCCCGGGCGGTGGTGCAGCGCCTCCACCACCGCGCGCGCGATCGCCAGCCCGTCGCGCGTCGAGGTGCCGCGCCCGACCTCGTCGAGCAGCACCAGCGACCGCTCCGTCGCGCGATGCAGGATCTGCGCCGTCTCGACCATCTCCAGCATGAACGTCGAGCGCCCCCCGGCGAGATCGTCGTGCGCCCCGACGCGCGTGAAGATCGCGTCGACCATCCCGACCTCGGCGCGCGCGGCGGGCACGTAGCTGCCGCACTGCGCGAGCAGCACGATCAGCGCCGTCTGCCGCAGGTAGGTGGACTTGCCGCCCATGTTCGGCCCGGTCAGCAGCACGATCTCGGTCCCGTCGCCGAGACTCAGATCGTTGGGCACGAACGCGCCCGACTCGAGCCGCCGCTCGACCACCGGGTGACGCCCGTCCTCGATCACGATCGGGCCCGCCGGGCGCAACAGCGGCCGCGCGTAGCCGCCGTCGGCGGCGACCTCCGCCAGTGCCGCAGCGACATCGAGTCGCGCGACCGCCGCCGCCGCGCGCTCGATCGCGGGTCCCGCCGCGGCGACCTGCTCGCGGAGTCGCGTCAGCGCGGCCTGCTCGGCCTCGATCAGCCGCTCCTTCGCGCCGAGGATGCGGTCCTCGAGCTCGCTCAGCGGGCGGTAGCGGAAGCGTTGCGCGTTGGCCAGCGTCTGGCGCGGCTCGTACTCCGGCGGCGCCTGCGAGGACTGCGAGCGCGGCAGCTCCAGGTAGTAGCCGAAGACGCGGTGGTAGCCGACCTTGAGGCTGCGCAGCCCGCTGCGCTCGCGCTCCGCCGTCTCCAGCGCCGCGAGCGCCCCGCGCGCATCGGCCGCCACCGCGCGCAGCGCGTCGAGCTCGGCGTCCGCGCCCGGCCGCAGCGACTCGCCCTCGCCGGCCTCCGGCGGATCGTCGGCCAGCGCCGCCGCCAGCGCCTCGGCGGCCTCGCCCGTGCCGCCGAGATCGGCGGCGATCGGCGCCGCCGCCCCGCCGGCCGCACGCGCCTGCGCGGCCAGCTCCGGCAGCCGCTCCAGGCCGCGCCGCAGCTGCAGCAGCTGGCGAGGCCCCGCGCTGCCCGCGCGCACCCGCCCCAGCAGCCGCTCCAGATCCGGCAGCCCGCGCAGCGCGCGCCGCAGCGCCGAGCGCGCCAGCGGCGCCTCGAGCCAGGCCGCGAGCTCGTCGAGCCGCGCCTCGGCCGCCGCCGCGTCGCGCAATGGACGCCCCAGCCGCTCGCGCAGCAGCCGCGCGCCGGGCCCCGTCAGCGTGCGATCGATCGTCCCCAGCAGCGTGCTCTCGGGCCCGCCCGTGCTCTCGAACAGCTCCAGCGTGCGCCGCGTCTGCGCGTCGAGCGCGACGAACTCGCCGGGCCGCGGCGTGCGCGGCGTGCGCAGCTGGCGCAGCGCCTGCGGCCACGACTCCTCGAGGTAGCCGAGCAGCGCGCCGGCGGCCCCCACGGCCGCCTCCAGCCCCGCCAGTCCGAAGCCGTCGAGGCTGGCCACGCCGTAGCGCTCGCGGAGCGCGCGCGCCGCCTCGGCGGGCGCGAACGCCCGCGCCGGCCGCGCCGTGCGCCGCGCCTCGGGCGCGAGGTCTTCGGGCAGCGCCCCGGCCGCGCCCTCCGGCAGCAGCAGCTCGCGCGCCGCCAGCCGCGCCAGCTCCCCGCCCAGCGCGCCCTCGGCGACGAGCTGGCACTCCAGCTCGCCTGTCGTCGCGTCGCAGGCGGCGAGGCCCCAGCGCCGCTCCTCGTCGCCGCCGCGCCGCCGCGCCGCCGCCTCCGGGGCGAGCGCCACCAGCCAGTTGTGGCTGCCCTCCGCCAGCAGCGCGCCGCTCTCGACCGTGCCCGGCGTGACGACGCGCAGCACGCGCCGCTCGACGAGCCCGCGCCCGGCCGGCTCGACCTGCTCGGCGAGCGCGACGCGCAGCCCCGCCGTGACGAGCTGATCGAGGTAGCGTTCGAGCGCGTGGTGCGGGATCCCGGCCATCGGCACGCGGCCCTCGCCCTTGCCGAGCGGCCGCGAGGTGAGCGCGATGCCGAGCGTCTCGGCCAGCCGCGCCGCGTCGTCGTCGAACGCCTCGTAGAAGTCGCCCATGCGGAACAGCAGCAGCGCATCGCGATGCTGCGCCTTGAGCGCCAGGTACTGCCGGCGGACGGGAGTGGTCAGGGCGTCAGCGCGCCTCTCCGGGGATGCGCCCCAGTGTAGCCCAGCCCTGCGGCGTTCAACAGGCCGTCCACAGGCGAGGGGGTCTACTGGCAGCCTAGCTCTTCCGCGACCGTTGGCCCAATCAGTTCACCGATCAATCCAGCGAGTGGCGCCAAGGGCGGCAGGAAACTTGTGATGAAGAGGTCGACGGCACCGCGAAGCAACTGGCCGCAGGCTTCGTTGAGGTCGAACCCGACGAGGTCCGCCAAGGTTTCGCCGACGATCGAGAGGACCGAAATGAGGCTGCCCGCGGTCTCCGTGGCACTCGAGCTAAGGTCCGAGCAGCCAGCAGCATTGCATGCTCGAACTTTGTAGGAGTCGAGGAGCCCGGGCACGATATTGGGGTATTGGTCGAGGTAGCCGGTGTCCGTGACGCTGTGCTCGAAGTCGAACTCCCCGCCCGTTGAGTGATAGACCTCGTACCAGGTCGCGCCCGGCACCGCATCCCACGTGACCCAGATGTCGTCAAAGTCGAACGGGATGTCGACTTTCGCGAGCCTCAGATCGACCGGGGTCGTCGGTGGTTGCACGAAGAACGGTCCGTCAATGATCCAGTGCTCGGCGAACGACGCGTTGACGAATGCAGGCGCGCCAATGATGTAGGAGTGGAATTCACGGGTCGTGTCCTGAACCCACACCGACCGCGCGCCGCCGAGGTTGAGAGCCACCCCTGTCGCGGGCTGCGTTCCGTCGCTGACCCAACGGCTGACGAACGATGCGTTGACGAATGCGGGCGCGCCGATGATGTACGGGTGGAATTCGCCGACCGCGTCCTGGACCCAGACCGCCCGCGCACCGCTGAGGTTGAGCGTCATCGTGGTGGGAGGCGATTGTGCGTGGGCCGTCGGGGCCTCAATCGCCATCGCGAGCACGACGACGACTGCGAGCGCGAACGCGGCGCGCATCCACGCGATTCCTGCGGACCGAGGCATCGGACTCTGTGTTCGTACCCGCTGCGCCAGCACCCGCGCTCGCTACGTCACCGCCCGCGCCGCCGCAAGCGCGACGAGGTCGTCGCGGGCGATGCCGCGCGGCGCGAGGTCGTGGCAGGCGCCGCAGCGGATGCAGAGGTCGTCGTCGAGCGAGTAGCCGCCGCGCGGCGATCCGCGGATCGCCTCCACGGGGCAGATCAGGCGCGCCGACTCCAGCCGCGGGTCGCTCTGGTCCGCCACCCTGAAGCGCAGGAAGCCGCGCCCCTCGAGCCCCGGATCGGCCGCCTCGATGTGCGCGTCGAACTCCTCGCTGAAGTAGCGCAGCGTGTTGCGCATGATCGTCGGGCTGGCCGAGCCGTGCACGCAGTTCGAGTACTGCAGCGCCTGGCCGAGCTGCTCGAGGTTGTAGCGGTCCTCGGCCCGGCCGCCGCCCGACAGCACGCGCTTGAAGACCTCGGTCATGCGCTGGTTGCCGTGGTGGCAGCTGGTGCAGCGCCCGCACGACTCCTCTTCGAGGAACTCGGAGAACATCACGTTCAGGTCGATCGAGTTCGCGTCCTCGCCGACGAAGACGATGCCGCCGGCGCCGATCAGCGTGCCCTGCGCGGCGAAGTCCTCCTTCTCGAGGTTCAGCCCGTCGGCGATCGCGGCCGGCAGGTAGCCGGCCAGCGGGCCGCCCGGCTGGATCGCCTTGAGCGGGCCCGGCGCGCCGCTGCTGCGCGTCGCGCCGCCGAGCGCCGTCAGCACCTCGCGCAGCGGCGTGCCCCAGGGCAGCTCCATGAAGCCGGTACGCGCGATGTCGCCCGAGAAGGAGAAGATCTTCGTGCCGCTGTTGCGTTCCGTGCCCTGCTCGCGATACCAGTCGGCGCCGTGCGCGAGCACCAGCGCGGCGTGCGCGTAGGTCTCGACGTTGTTCACGTTGGTCGGCTTGTAGAAGACGCCCGCCTGCGCCGGGAACGGCGGCTTGACGCGCGGCATCCCGCGGTCGTCCTGGATCGAGGCGATCAGCCCCGTCTCCTCGCCGCAGACGTAGGCGCCCGCCCCGACGATCACCTCCATCGTGCAGGAGAAGTCGCCGCCGAGGATGTGCTCGCCGAGCAGCCCGGCCGCCTCGGCCTGCGCGATCGCGTCGCGCACGCGCTCGACCGCGAGCGGGTACTCGCCGCGGATGTAGATGAAGCCGTGGATCGCGGCGGTCGCGTAGGCGGCGATCAGCATGCCCTCGATGATCAGCTGCGGGTCGCCCTCCATCAGCACGCGATTGACCCACGCGCCGGGGTCGCCCTCGTCGGCGTTGCAGACCAGGTAGCGCTCGGCGTCGGGCGCGCCGGCGAGGAAGTTCCACTTCACCCCGGCGGGGAAGAAGGCGCCGCCGCGTCCGATCAGTCCGGCATCCTGTTGCAGCTGGCGCACCGCCTCCGCGCCGTGGTGGCGGTCCAGCATGCGCGCCAGCGCGCGGTAGCCGCCCGTCGCGAGGTAGTGGTCGAGCGACTCGGGGTCGCTGCGCCCGATCCGCGCGAGCAGGCGTCGCTCGCCCTCGCAGGCGAGGTATGGGTGCTGCCCGATCGGCGGCAGCCCCGGGCGTTCGCCGGCGATCACGCCGAGCGCCAGCTCCGCCGCCGCGCCCGCGCGTCCCGTCGCTTCGTCGAGCAGCAGGCCGACCTTGTCCGGGCTGACCGGGCCGTAGAGCACCGAGGCGCCGTCCGGCCAGGTGATCTGCGCCAGCGGCTGCAGCCACTGCAGTCCGTAGCCGTGCACCCGTCCGAGGTCGACGGCCGCGCCGCGCGCCTCGGCTTCGGCATCGAGCGCTACGAGCGTGCGCCCCGCGCCCGCCGCCAGCGCCGAGGTATCCCAGGCGAGGTCGATGCGCGGCCGCACGGGCCGCTGCCACTCGGCGTAGGCGGCGTCGGCCGGTTCGCGCAGCGCAGCGTAGGCGTCGAGCATCGCGCTAGCCCTGTCCCGCCGCGGACTCGCCGTCGGGCAGCCCCAGCGTCTCCGGGTCCGCGCCCGCGGCGAGCGAGCGCGCCAGTTCTACGGCGCGCGCGGCGTTGAGCTTGCCGACCACGCGGCCCTGCAGCCAGACCTGCGGCGCCTGCTCGCAGGTGCCGACGCACTGGCCGAGTGTGAAGGCGACGCGCCCGTCCGGGCTGTCCGCGCCCAGCTCGCAGCCGAGCACGGCCTCGATCGCGCCGCGGATGCCGCTGCCGTTGCGCAGCCGGCAGGCCGGGCCCGAGCACCAGGCAAGGGAGACCGGCGGCGGCGGTGTCGTGCGGAAGTCCGAGTAGTAGGTGGTCGCGCCGTAGACGTGGGCCGCAGTGAGCCGCAACTGCTGTGCGATCACCTCCATCGCCTCGCGCGAGATGTAGCCGTAGCGGTGGTGCACGCGGTGCAGCGCCTCGAGCAGGTCGCCGCCGCCCGGCACGAGTCCGTCGAGCAGCGCGCGGATTGCGGCCTTCGCCTCGGTTTCGAGCGGCACGCTCGCTCCCTCACGCCCGCGCGGCGACGTAGCCCGCGCCATCCCGTTCGTCCGCCCCGACTATATGAGCGCGCCATGGTCCGAACAAGGAACGGCGCCGCCCGGCCGCCGCTCAAGCGATGCGCTGGATCGCGCCCACGGCATCAAACCCCGTGTCGTAGCTCCAGATACTGTTGCAGCCGATACGCTGCAGCACCGCGAGGTGCAGACAGTCGCGGGAGGAGAGCGGGGGGTAGCGCCCTGAGTGGGCGCGCGCCTGATCGACGTCGTCCTTGGTCACATCGGCAACCATTGAGATCATCGCTTCGAGCGCGTCGTACGCGGCGCTGAGGTGTTCAGGGTTATGCGAGCGCGCGGCCGCGCTCGATCTCGCCGAGCAACTGATCGATGTCCCCGGTCGGGCCGGCAAATCGCGCGAAGCGCAATACCGCGGCGATGCGCTGCTCCGGCGCCAGCTGCTGCTCCTCGGCCACCGTGCGGCGGAGGCTGTCGCGCACGATGCGCGACAGGGGCTTCCCCTGGCGCCTCGCGATCTCGGCGACCGCCCGGTACTCGTCGTCGGGCATGATGACCTGGAGCCGCTTGCTCATGGCGTGAGTATCAACTGACTCATCATGCGTATCAATCGGGCGGATCGCATCGCAACCCCTGTTACCGAAATCGCGGCGCGTGCATCAGACTGCTGTTACCGAAATGACCGTGGCCGCAGGCGAGTCGATGCGGGGGTCGAGAGAGGACCTGCACAGCTACTGCCCCCGTCATGGGGTGCGCCATCTCCGCAGCAACCACGATGTGAGCGAACGTCCCGCCGTGGACGGACATGATCCAGTGCAGCGATAGCTGTCCAATAAATGGGGGCTATACTTGGGTTGACGGCGCGTGCTACTCGCGCTTGGGCTTCGGGCGTGGCGTGAGCAGCGCCTTCGCCAATTGTGCTGTGGAGCGTGGACACGCAGGACTGGCGGCGGGCGGGCGAGGACCAGATCGCCTCGCACGTGCTCTCCAACGTGCGGCCCGGTGCGATCGTCCTGATGCACGACGGTGGCGGCGAACACTCGCAGACCGTGGCCGCCCTCGATACCGTGCTCGACGGGCTGACCGGGCGTGGGTACGCCTTCGGCCTGCTCTGCAGCTGACACCCGACCGCGAGGGAGCCGATACGTCGATGCGAGTCTGGACCCGGCGTGCTGCTCGACGCGTGACGGCCGTGGGCGCACTGCTCTTCGCAGCTACGCTGCTGGCGTCCTGCGACGGGATAGCCGACAACGATCTGGCAGCGCCGGACCGAGTGTCCCTCGAGGCGGCCACCATCCTGACCGAGCACACCGACACCGGCACGGCCACGCTCGAGGACGGCGAGTTCCGGGCGCCGGTCGCGCCCGGCTCGTCCAGCGATCTCGTGATCCGCCTCTCCCAGTCGGCCGTCGGCGACCTCGACGGCAACGGCATCTCGGACGCCGCCGCGATCACGATCGAGAACACGGCTGGCAGCGGGAACTTCCGCTACCTGCACGCGCTACTGAAGGAGGAAGGTGAGCTCCGCGACGCCGCCGCCGTCTTCCTCGGCGACCGCATCCGCGTCGCGGGCCTCTCCATCCACGAAGGCGTCATCACGGTGGCTACCGTCGACCGGCCGCCGGACGCACCGTTCAGCGAGAGTCCCTCGATCCTCGCGCTTCGCCAGTTCCGCCTCGCGGGCGAGACGTTCGAGGAGATCGCGGGCATCAGCAGTGCTGACGCGTTCGCGTGTGACGACAGCCTGCCCGACACGGCGCTCGTCGTCGTGCTCTCGCCTGCCGGCGGCGAGGAGGTCGCGAACGGGTTCACGGTCCGCGGCTGCTCGCGCACGTTCGAGTCGAACGTGCAGTGGCGGCTGCTCGGCCGCGCGGGCGAGGTGCTGGCGAGCGGCTTCGCGATGGGCGGTGGGGTGGACGGCCCGGCGCCCTTCACCTTCGCGGTCGCGTACGAAGCCGCCGAGCGCCAACTCGCTCACCTCGAGGTGTACGAGGAGGACGTGTCGGAGGGCGAGGGCTTCCCGCCACCGCGCACCGTCGTACCGGTGGTGATCGCCGCAGCCGAGTGAGCGGCGAGGCGGCACCCATGCCCGCACCGCGGGGACGACAATATGAGCCTTGGAGATCGCACGCCGCGCCGACATCGCACCCGGCTATCTCTCGCAGCTCCTGAGCGGCCAGCGCTGCCCCAGATCACGCCGCAAGATCGAGTCCCCAACGCACAGATCCTCGGTAACAGGTTCTGATGCACAGAGGGATATCCTCAGTAACACCCATTTATGATGCATTGCGGCGGGAGTGGTCGCTGGAGCGCGGCGTACCGGCGGGCAGCAGCGGTGCAGCTCGAGGCGGAGAGCCGGCGGCCCCTCACGCCCCGTCCGAGGTCGGGGACGCGTCGAGCGCGGCGAGCACGCGCGCCTTGAGCGACACGAACACCTCCGCCGTGACGTCGGCGCTGCGGCGCGGGCGCGGCAGCGGCGCCTCGATGCGCTCGACGATCCGCCCGGGGCGCGGCGACATCACGTAGACGACGTCGGAGAGCAGCAGCGCCTCGTCGACGTCGTGCGTCACCAGCAGCACCGTGCGGCCGTCGCGGCCCCAGACATCCTGCAGCCAGCCCTGCATCCCGCGCCGCGTGTGCGCGTCGAGCGCGCCGAACGGCTCGTCGAGCAGCAGCGTGTCGCGCGGCATCAGGAAGGTGCGCAGCAGCGCGAGCCGCTGGCGCATCCCGCCCGAGAGCTGGGCCGGCCACGAGCGTTCGAAGCCCTCCAGCCCGAACCGCCCGTAGAGTTCGCGCGCCCGCGCCCGCGCCTCGTCGCGCGCGACGCCGGCGACCTCCGCGCCGAGCGTCGCGTTGCCCTCGACGCGCCGCCAGGGCAGCAGCAGGTCGCGCTGCGGCATGTAGGCGGTCAGTCCCGGCTCGCCGATCGTGCTGACCGCGCCGACGCTGGCCTCGCCCCGCGAGGGCACGAGCAGCCCGGCCAGCACCTGCAGGATCGTGCTCTTCCCGCAGCCGCTCGGGCCGAGCAGGCTGACGAACGCGCCGCGCGCCGCCTCGAGGTCGACGCCGTCAATCGCGGCCACGGGCGGGTCGCCGGGGTAGCTGTGCCCCAGCGCCCGCACCCGCAGCGCGGGCTCGGCGGCGTTCGTCACCGGCGCTGCTCCGCCATGCCCGCCGCTAGGGCTCGGGCAGGAACTCGTTCGTGAACGCCTCGCTCACGTCGACCGGATTGTCGATCAGCCCGGAGTCGCGCAGGAACGCCTCGAAGCGCTCCCACACCGCTTGCTCCTGGTGGCCCCAGGCGCGGCCCTGCGCGCGGTAGCGCGTCGCGTGGTAGTCGGCGCTCGCCCGTACCAGCGCCTCGTCGAGTTCCGGAGCTGCCGCGAGCAGCAGCGAGGCGGCCTCCTGCGGGTTCGCGATCGCGTGCTCGTAGCCGCGCGTCGTCGCCTTCAGGAAGTCACGCACGAGGTCCGGGTCGTCCTCGATCAGCTCGCGGCTCGCGATCAGGATCGGCGTGTACCAGTCCGGGATGCAGTTCGTGTGGTCGATGAACAGCAGGTTGCCCAGCGCGCGACCCTCGAGCTCGCTGGCGCGCAGCGCGTCCCAGCCCTCGAACACCCAGACGAAGTCGAAGCGATCCTGGTCCATCCCGCCGAGGTAGTCGATGTTCCCGACCTCGACGAACTCGACGAGCGACGGATCGCCGCCGTCGCAGGCGACGAGGGTGTCGATCAGCTCCTTCTCGAGCGATCCGCCGTACCCGCCGTAGGTCTTGCCCTCGAGGTCCTTGGGGCGCGTGATGCCCTCGTCGGCGAGCGCCATCAGGCTCGAGTCGTTGTAGTACAGCAGGGTCGCGATCGCGACGACGTCCGCGCCGCCGAGGCGGGCGGGAAGCAGGCTCTCCGCCTGGGAGATGCCGAAGTCGGCCGACCCGGAGGCGACGACGGCGTCCGCCCCGGCCAGCGCCGGTTCGATGATCGTGAGGTCGATGCCCTCTTCCTCGTACCAGCCGTTCTGCAGGGCCGTGTAGATGCCGGCATGGTGGTTGTTCGGCGTCCAGTTGAGCATCAGCGTCACCGGGCGCAGCTCCTCGTCGCCCCCGCAGGCGGCGAGCAGCAGCGCGGCGAGCGCGGCAGCAACGATCAGCAGTCGTCTCATCTCAGTTTCCTTCCGTCGGGGCGCCAGCGTGGCGCCACGGCATCGCATACCTCGCGAGCAAGTGCACGCAGACGAAGAGCGTGATGCTGACCAGCGCGATCAGCACCACGGCCATGAAGATCTGGTCCGTGCGGAACGCCCGCTGCGAGCGCACGATGAAGAGGCCGAGGCCGGAGCTGGCGCCCATCCACTCGGCGATCACGGCGGCGATCACCGCGTAGGCGGCCCCGATCTGCAGGCCGGCGAAGAACGAGGGCACCGCCGAGGGGATCAGCACCAGCCGCAGCACCTTGAGCCGGTCCGCCCCCATGCTGCGCACCAGCGCCACCATCTCGCGGTCCGCGTTCATCAGCCCGTCCGCCGTGTTCACGGCGATCGGGAAGAAGCCGATCAGCACGACGATCAGGACCTTCGGGGTGAGGCCGAAGCCGAACCAGACGGCGAGCAGCGGCGCGAGCACCAGCACCGGGATGTTCTGGCTGACCACGAGCAGCGGGTAGAGCACGCGCCGCGCCAGCGGCAGGCTGGCGATCAGCGCCGCCGCCCCCACGCCGAGCAGCGCCGCGAACGCGAGCCCCAGCAGCGCCTCGCTGAGTGTCGTGCGGATGTGTCCCGGCAGCACCGCGCGCTGATCGAGGAACGCGTCCAGCAGCGAGCCCGGCGGCGGCAGCAGGTAGGACGGCGTCCCGGCGACCCGCACCCAGACGTCCCAGGCGACGATCAGCACCGCGAGGAACAGCGCCGCCGGCAGGTAGTGCCACGCCGCCCTCAGGGCCGTCGTCACGAGCCAGGCTCGCCGTTCCGGAACGGAGCCGTCAGCCCCTCCATCCACGGGGTGCCGTCGTCGGCGGCCCGCTGGCCGACCTTGATCACCGAGACCAGGCTGCCGGCCCCGGACTCAAGGCAGGCCTCGTGGACCCGGCGGATCAGCGGCCACAGCTCGTTGGGATCCCCCTCGACGGTTGAGCCGAGCGCCCCGACCTCGTACTTCAGGCCGGAGTTCTGGATGACGGCGATCGCCGCCTCCACATGCTCGAACTGGACGTCGGGCGTTCCCGGCGGCGTTGGCAGGCACTCTATTTCCACGATCACGCGGCGCCTCCTCCTCCATAGCGTGCGAGGATGCGCCGTGCGACACGGATCGCGAGTGGGAGGATCAGCCGGGGATACGCTACCGGGCGGCCCTGCCGGGGCCGGTCAGGTTCGTCATCACCGCGTTCCCTACGCTCGCATTACCGAGATCAGGTTCCTGGGGTTGTCCTCGACGGATCTCAGCCTTGCGGCTCCCCCGGCGGCACATCGCACGCTCCCGGCGCGTACGCCGGACCCTGCGATCAAGTCGAGGCTACGGACGGAGCGGCGCGGCTGTCAACGCGAGGGCGGCTGGCGGCGTCCGCCGTCGGCTCGAGGTGAGCTGCAGCCGCGTGCCGGCTGGACCGGCGTCACGCGCCCTCCCCCTCGAGCTTGGCGACGGTCTTGCGCAGCAACTCGACCAGCTTCTCAGCGCCGCGTGCGGCCAGACGCTCCGCCTCGGCACCGGGCGTCAGCGCACGCCCACGCAAGTAGGCGGCTTCGTGATCGAGTTGCTCGGCGACCCATGCGATCGCCTCGGCGGCGGGTTCGCCGCCGAGCAGCTCCTGCATGGCCACGCCTTCGAGTTCGCTGCCCGACGCGCCCGTGGCCATTTCCTCGTAGCATTCAGCCAGCCACGCGGCGAACTCCCCGGCCTCCGCGCCGTCCCGCTTACGCTCGAACGCCCGATCGGCGATGTCCAGGAGCACGTCGCTGATCACCAGGCAGGCAATCGCGGCGGACTCGACATCCTGGCCGGGTTCGTCCGGCGGCTTCTTCCGGCTCACGCCCCGCCCGCCTCCCCGTCCCCTGATCCGGCTACTGAGGTGCGATCGGCGTCCGCCATCGCGAGCCGTGCGACTTCGATGCCCATGCGCATCGTGTAGTTCTGGCCGCGGTCCTCGGGGTAGATCTGCGTGTTGTTGGCCAGGTAGAGGCCCTCGATGCCGGTGCGGTGCGGCGGGATCGTCTCGTGGTAGCGCCAGTGCACGATCGGCTGGCCGGCGCGGTCCTTGAACAGCCACTTGTCGTTGATCCAGCTGCGCTCGAACGCCGGGTTGATGCGCCGGATGTACGGCTCGTAGCGCTCCAGCACCTGCTCCACGTCCTCCTCGACCACCGGATCGCCCGGATCGGCGTAGTTCGAGAAGTAGACGATGTGCTGCCCGCCGTACTCCGAGGGGTCACGGAAGTTCGTCTGCTCGACCGCCACCACGAAGGGGCAGTCGTCGTCGGTGATCGTCAGCCAGTAGATCTCGGAGAGCGGGCGGTCCAGCGCCAGCAGCAGCACCGTCGCCCACTGGTACTCGACCTGACCGAGCAGCGCCTGGTAGTCCTCCGGCAGATCGGGCGCGATGCGCGGCAGCACGCCCGAGTGCACGGTCGCGATCACCGTGTCCGCCTCGAGGAACTCCGGCTCGCCGCCGTCCTCTTCGGGAGCGAGTTCGACGCCGCGCACGCGGCCGTCCTCGCTGACGATGCGCTGCACCGGCCGCCCCGCCTGCACCGAGCCGCCGCGCTCGCGGATCGCCTCGACGAGGGCGTCGACCATGCGGCCGAAGGAGCCGCGCAGGTAGCCGAGTTGCTCCTTCGCCAGTGGCCCGCCCTTCCGCGAGGCGAAGCGCAGGTAGATCTTGCCCCAGAACCAGACCATCGCCACCTCGGGCGCGTGCCGCCCGAACTTCGCGCGCAGCAGCGGTCCCCAGACGCGCTCGTAGCCCTCCGTGCCGACCTTCGAGGTGATCCAGTCCTTCGCCTTCATTCCCTCGTAGCGCCGCCAGTCGGCGACGCGGCGCAGCCACAGCGCGGTCAGACCGAGGCGCACCCGCGTCAGCAGCGAGACGCGGTCGAAGCGCAGCAGGTCGCCCGCGCTCGTGAACGGGTAGACGCGCTCGTCGCCGAACATCCCGACGCGCGAGTCGACCCACTCGAGGTCCTCGCCCAGCCCGATCTCCTCGATGATCTCCGCGATCACCGTGTCGGAGCGGAAGAGGTGGTGGTAGAAGGACTCGATCCGGCCGCCGCCGATCTCGAAGGTACGGACCTGGCCGCCGAGCACCGGCCCGGCCTCGACGAGCGTGACCTCGTGCCCCGCCTTCGCCAGCTCCCAGGCAGCGGCGAGTCCACCGACGCCGCCACCGACGACGACCGCGCGCACTAGCCGCTCCCCTGCAGCGTCGAGGCAGCCGAGGCGTCCTCGGGCGCGCTGCGCAGCAGGCCGCGCACGCCGATGTGCCGCCGCCAGAGCAGCAGCAGCCCGAGCGCGGCGACGGGTATCAGCAGCAGCGCGTGCAGCGCGATCGCGTAGGCCGTACCCGCCGCGGCCGTCGCCCCGAAGACGACGGCGACCTCGCGGGCGAAGAACTCGAACGGTCCGATGCCCCCGGAGGTGCTCGGCGCAGCGATCGCGAGGTTCGCCGCCCCGCAGACGGCGAGGTAGAGCAGTGGATCGAGGTCGAGACCGAGCCCGATGCCGACGAGCCAGTACATCGCCGCCTCGATCGCCCAGGAGGCTGCCGTGACCGCGAAGATCGCGCTCCAGGCGCCCGTTCCGCGGATCGTCGTCAGGCCGTCGACGAAGCGATCGAGTCGCGGCGCCACGAGCTGCTGGAGCCGCGCCGGCAGGGGCCGCAGCAAGCGCTGCGCCGCGCCGGGGTTGGCCGCCAGCCGCGGCCCGCCGAACAGCAGCGCGAGGGCGAGCGCGACGAACGCCGCGCCCGTGGCCGCGGCAAGCAGGCGCAGCACGCCGCTCCCGCCCGCGAGCGCGATCGTGCCGGCAAGGAAGAGCGCCAGCACCAGGCCGTCGAAGACGCGCTCGACAAGAATCGTGCCGAGCGCGGCGACGCGGTCCGCGCCGTGGCGCTCGTGCAGCAGCTGGGCGCGCACCAGCTCGCCGGCGCGGACGGGCAGCACGTTGTTCGCCGCGTAGCCGATCACCACGAGCGCTGTCGCGTCGCTGGTGCTGATCGGAGTCGCTCCGCGCAGCACCAGTTTCCAGCGCAGCCCTCGCAGCCAGAGCGCGCCGAGGTAGATCGCGAAGGCGGCGGCGAGCCAGCCCGGCGAGGCCGCGGTGAAGGCGTCGCGCAGCTCCGGCCCGCTGACCTGGCGCAGCAGCAGCACGATGAAGATCGCGCTGACGACGAGACCGAGCAGCGAGCGTCGCCAGTTCACGCTGTCGTCCCCTCGCGTGGCCGCTTCCGGCCGCGTTGCAGCGAACCGTCCCTGCGTCTCGATGTGCCCTCTATGTTCGGCGATCGCGTCGTCGGGCGCGACGCCCGGCGCTGTGTGGTCAGCGCAGCGGGAACCAGACGTGGCCGCGCAGCGCCCCGAGCGAGTCCTCCTCGGTGCGCGTGGCGACGAAGCTCACCCAGTCGGCGAGCAGCTCGCCGCTCGCGAGCTTGCCGAGGACACCGCCCGCCGTGGCCGCGCGGTAGCCCTCCTCGCGGAACCACCAGCGGTGGACATAGGGCCGGGGCGCCTCGAATTGGTCGCGCCGCTCCCAGTTCGGCCCGACGGTGCTGCTTGCGCTGATCAGCACCGCGCCGTCGCCCGGCCCGAACTCGCGGATCGCGTCCGCTCCGAGGTAGCCGACGTTGGGCACGTCGCGCAGGTACCAGGCCCAGGGCCAGGTCAGCGAGGCCGTCGTGTCGACGATCACGGGCGTCGGCATCGCCTGCGCGCGCACGAACTCCTCGATCTCCCGCGCGAGCAGGGGCACCTGCGGCGAGGTCTGGGTGTAGATCAGCGGCTCGACCGGGGTGTCCGGGTGGCGGTAGGAGACGCCGAAGGCCGTCCACAGCGAGACCGCGGCGAGCAGTGCGAAGACGGCGGCTCCACCTGCCCAGAGCAGTGCCGGCCACGGGGCGCCTGCCGGCGCGACGGACTCCTCGCGGACTCCTCGAAGCGAGCGCCAGGCGGAGGGCAGCGCGAGGCCGAGCGCACGCCCGGCGAGCAGCGCCAGCGGCAGCGCGAAGTGCACGTTGAGCCACGGCATCTTCTCGCCCGCCAGCGAGAGCAGGACGAAGATCCCGATCAGCCACCAGGCGAGCAGCCGCGTCAGCGGATCCTTGCGCCAGAGCAGCCAGGCGCCTCCGATCAGCGCCGGGATCAGCGAGAGGAACTCGTAGGTCGGCAGCATCATCAGGTAGTAGTGGAGGGGTTGCTTGCCGCGCTCTACGTCCTGCTGGTCGAGCCAGTAGTCGAGCTGGCCCCAGAACGCGGAGAGGAAGCCGTCCTGGTTCGTGAACCCGGTGGTGAAGAGCGGGATCGTGATCAGCCAGGCGACGGCGGCCAGCGGCAGCCAGATCGAAGGGCGCCAGAGCACGCCGATGATCAGGCTGATCACCAGCAACTCGGTGACGATCACGGTCTCGATGTGCTCGAAGGTCGAGGTCTCGATCCCCGGGAACGGGATGCGCAGCGCGGCGCCGAGGAAGGGCGCGGTCATGGTGCCGACCACGACGATCAGGTCGCCCTCGCGCGGCAGCGTCTCGAGGCCGAAACGTCGCCGCAGCGGGCCCAGCGGAAGCCAGATCGCGGCGATCAGCCAGGCGAAGGGGAAGAGCGCGATCCACGAGACGATCTGCGACCCGTGGCGGTAGTCCGCGCTCTCTCCACGCATCTGCCGCAGCAGACTGCTGGTGAGCGTCGCGTTGATGTAGAGCAGCGCCAGCCCCGAAAAGAGGTACGCCGTCTCCTTCGTCGCGAATGAGAGCGCGAGCGACGCCGCCGCGATCAGCAGCCAGCGCTCCCGCCCGTCGTCGCGGTAGCGCCAGATCGCGGCGAACAGCAGCAGCGTAAAGAGCGCCGCCGGCACGTCATTGCGCGAGAAGCGCGAGTAGTAGAGCAGCACCGGCGAGAACGCGAGCAGCGCTCCCGCCACGATCACGCCGATCTCGCCCAACCAGCGGCGCAGCAGCAGCGGCACGAGCACGAGGACGGCGCCCGCGAGCGCCATCGGCAGCCGCGAGGCCACCTCGCTGTCCCCGGCGACCACGAAGACGCCGGCCACCGTGTGGAAGAGCAGCGGCCCGTGCATCAGCGGGTTGTGCGTGTAGCCCCGCCCCTCGGCGAAGTCCCAGGCGTACTTCGCATGCAGCGATTCGTCGTGATGCATCGCGCGTGCGTCGAGGTCGATCACGCGCAGTACCAGCGCGACGGCGGCGATGCCGAGCAGGATCAGCAGCGTCCGGTCCGACCGGAGCTGGTCGAGGCGCGCGAGCAAGCGGGCGCTCATCGCCCGCCCTCCAGCGCCGGGGGCACGGCGACGATGCGCGCGCCGGGAGCCTCGAACACCGTCGGCCAATCCGCGAAGCGCGCGGCGACATCCGCGCCGAACTGGCTGCGTTCCTCGCGGCCGAGGTAGATGTGGGTCACGCGGTGCCGGCGCGCCAGCCCCAGCATGTCGGGTCCGGCTCCCTCGCGATAGATCGTGTTCACCACGTGGAGGCGCTCCGTCAACGACACATTGCTGTGCCACTGCAACTGGTGGCCCGGCCAGCCGACCAGCGTCGGCGTGGCGCTTGCCGCTGAGATCATGTTACCCGGCCCGTAGCTGCGGCTCGCCGCCTCGAGCAGCACGTGGCGATCCGGATCCAGTTCGCTCCGCACCCAGCGCAGCGCTTCGGCGAGGCCGGGATCGCGCCGCTCGACATGAGCGAGCGCGTCGATGCCGGTCGCCTGCCCTTCGCGCCCGCGGCTGATCGTCGCCGCCGGCGCGTACAGCAGCGAGCCGAGCCAGAGCAGCGCGGCAAGGGCGGCGAATGCCGCGAGCGCCCCCTGCGGCGACGCGAGCCGCCCTCGCAGCACGGCGAGTGGGCGGCGCGGCGCGGCGTCGTAGGCGAGGGCGAGGCCGATCGCCCCCGATGCCGCGAGCAGCGGCCAGGCGACGTACCAGAACTTGAAGACGGTGTTCATCCGCGCATGCCCCAGGGCGTCGGTGACGTGGAACAGCTCGGTCGCGAGCAGGATCGCGCCCGCCGTCGCAGCCAGCGCCAGCCAGGCGGCGTGATCGCGCCGCCCCTCGGCGTAGCGGCTCGCCGAGGCCGCAGCCGCGGCGCCGGTCGCGAGCACGAGGCCCGCGAGCGTCAGCCAGCCGACGCCGCGCTGGCCGAGCGCGTCGCCCTCACCACCGACCGCCCACAGCAACCAGAGCACCAGGGGGGCCGCGGCCAGCGGCAGGCTCCAGGCCAGCGCACGCCTCGAGGCGCGCTGGCGCGTCAGCAGCGCCGCCAGCACGACCGGCAGCAGCGGCGCGCCCCAGAAGAGCAGCAGCCGCACGGGGTCGCTCGCCGCGTCCGTGACCACCGTCGCGCCGATCGATGAGGTGTCCAGCGTCTGGAGGAGCGGCCAGGCGATCGCCAGCCCGACGAGCGCCGGCGCTACGAGGTAACGCACAGCCCCGAAGAGCGCGCCGAAGAGCGGCCAGCCGACGGCGCGGAAGGCGGCGGCAGCCGCCGCGAGCCAGATCAGCCCGTAGGCGAGCACGTCCCAGGCGTTGGTCATCGCCAGCCCCGCGAAGAGCGCGCCGGCCAGCAGCAGCGCGCCCGGCCGCGCGGTCCAGCGCCGCCACGACAGCGTCGTCCCGCCCTCGAAGGTATCGAGGGCGACGGCGAGCGCGACGAGCGCGAGCGGCAGCGCCAGCACGTGCGCGTGCGGGTCGCCGAGGATGTAGGAGAAGGCGGGGAACTCGCTGATCGTGCCGGGGATCACGCGCGTCGCCCGCCACCACCACCAGAACTGGTCCGGCACGCCGTACGTCGCCTCGGCGGGGCCGGGCAGGCGGTTCACGCCGAGCTGGCCCCAGACGCCCTCGCCGCCGAGGCCGTTCGCGGCCGCCAGCTCGGCCAGGCCCTCGAGCGGCGCGAGCCAGATCAGCGCCACGACCGCGACGCCGGCCGCGATCCACGGCGTCGCGCGCCGCCGCCGCGGGCCGAGCGCCACCGCGTCGCTCGCGAGTCCGGCGATCGCGACCGCCGCGAGCGCGGCCGCCGCCGCCAGCCCGAGGTTGAAGCCGAAGCGCGGCGCGATCCCCCCGAGCCGCCCGCTCACGTCGATCATCACGTGCCCGAGGTGGTAGTAGGAGACGTCGTAGCCGGCGAGCCAGGAGTCCGCCGGCGGCATCCGTTCGGCCTCGTGCACGGCGCTGAGCAGCATCAGGTCCATCGGCTTCTCGGTGTTGATCGCGGCGGGCGCCTGGGCGCGCACGAGCAGCACGATGGCGAACACCACGAGGAAGAGCGCCTCCCCGGCGAGCAGCGTGCGGCGGGCCCGCCAGAGCGTGCGCAGCCGCTCCGGCTCTCGCCAGGCCAGCCATGCCGACCAGCCGTAGAGCACGGCGAGCGCCGCCGCCACAAGACCGGTCCCGTAGGGAATCGAGGTCAGCGCGGCCGTCAGCCACGCCATCTGCGCCACGAGCAGCAGCGCCAGCGGGCGCGCGTAGCAGACCCCGCGCGAGCGCAGCCGTCCGAACAGCAGCGTCGCCGGCAGCAGGCCGGCGCCGCCGATCAGCACCAGCCCGAGGTACCAGGTGAGCGCCTCGTACACGGCGCCGGTCCGCTAGTCCTGCGCGGTTCCGGACGCCAGCAGGCCGTCCACGAACGACTCCGCGTCGAACGGCGCGAGGTCCGCCGGCCCGTCCCCGACCCCGATGAAGCGCACCGGCAGCCCCAGCTCCGAGGCGACCGCGAAGACGATGCCGCCGCGCGCGCTGCCATCGAGCTTCGTCAGGATTACAGAGGTCACCTCGATCGCCTCTGTGAAGGCACGCGCCTGCGCGAGGCCGTTCTGCCCCGTGGTGGCGTCGAGCACGAGCGCGACCTCGTCCGGGCCGCGGCCGAGTTGACGCTCGATCACGCGCCGGATCTTGGCCAGCTCGTTCATCAGGTTCTGCTTGTTATGTAGCCTCCCGGCCGTGTCCACCAGCACCAGGTCGTGGCCGCGCGCCCGCGCCGCCTCGATCGCGTCGAAGGCGACGGCGGCGGGGTCGGAGCCCTGCTGGTGCGCGATCACGTCGAAGCCGATCCGCTCGCCCCAGTTGCGCAACTGCTCGATCGCCGCTGCGCGGAAGGTGTCGCCGGCGGCCACGATCACGCGCTCGCCCTCGGCCTGGTAGGCGTAGGCGATCCGCGCGGCCGCGGTCGTCTTGCCGGTGCCGTTGACCCCCGCGATCAGCACGACGGCGGGCCTGGGCGGGTCGTCCGCGTCGGCGCCCCAGAGCCTGCCCGCGCCCTCGGGCGCCTCGAGGATCGCGATCAGCTCGCGCCGCAGTGCCGCGTGCAGTTCGGCTGGCTCCCGCGGGCGGGCATCACGGACCCGGTCGAGCACGGCGAGGGTGGTCTCGACCCCCGCGTCGGAGCCGATCAGCACCTCTTCCAGCGAGTCCCAGAGTTCCGGGGTGATCTCGTTGCCGCGCAGCAGGTCACCGACGCGGCCGAACCAGGAGCGTCGGGTGCGCGAGAGCGCCTGCCCCGTGGCTGCTCCGGAGTCGGCGTTGCCTCGAGACAGCCTCACGGCATCATCCTGACCGCACCCCGGTCACAGCGGATCGCCGCTGCGCGACGCCGATCGTATCGAGGCGCGAGGCCGCTGGCGAATGAGCCGGCCTCGACGGCGCGGTTACGAGGCCTGCGGGAGGTCGGCGAGCCGCAGCGAGAGCACGCGCGAGACCGAGTCGTCGCCCATCGAGACGCCGTAAATGGTGTCGGCAGCCTCGACGGTGCCGCGGTTGTGGGTGATCACGATGAACTGCGAGCGCTCGCAGAGCCCGCGCAGCGTGTCGACGAAGCGCCCCACGTTCGCCTCGTCGAGCGCCGCGTCGACCTCGTCAAGCACGCAGACGGGCGCCGGGTTCACGGCCAGCAGCGCAAACAGCAGCGCCACCGAGGTGAGCGCGCGCTCGCCGCCCGAGAGCATCGCCAGCGAGGAGATGCGCTTGCCCGGCGGCTGCGCGCGCACCTCCACGCCCGCCTCGCCGTCCTCGTCCTCGGGCTCGACGATCGTGAGTTCCGCCCGGCCGCCGCCGAAGAAGCGCTCGAAGTAGTCGCCGAAGCTCGTGTTGACCAGCTCGAACGTCTCCTGGAAGCGCGCGCGGATCTCGCGTTCGAGATCGACGATCGCCGCGCGCAGCTGCAGCTCGGCCGCCTCGAGGTCTGCGACCTGACCGCTGAGGAAGTCGTGCCGCTCGCGCTCCTCGCTGAGGTCTTCGAGCGCTTCGAGGTTGACCGGTCCGAGGGCGCGGATCTCGCCGCGCAGCTCGGAGATGCGCTCGCGCAACTGCACGGTGTCCACCTCGGCGCCGCCGCTTGCGGGGACGACCGCGAGCGCAAGCTGAGCCGCGCCCTCGTCCGTCCCGTTGCCGTTCGCCATCGCCGGCTCGTTCATCGCGATGTCCGCGGGCGCCTCCGTGGCCTGCCCGGCGTGCGGACGGCGCACGCTCCCGTCGTCCCGCAGGACGAGGCCGTCGTCCTCGATCTGCTGTGTCAGGCCCTGGACGCGACTCGCCAGCTCCCGCAGCGTGGACTGCGCTTCCAGCAGCTCGCGCTCGGCGGCGAAGAGGCGCGCCTGGCTGTCGCCGCGCGTCGCCGTCAGCTCGCGCTCGGCGCGCTCCGCCTCGGCCAGCGCCGCGTGCGCCGGCGCGACGGCTTCTTCCGCGGCGCGCCGGGCGGTCTCGACGTTGGCGATCTGCTCGCGCAGATCGCGCAACGTGAGTTCGAGGTCTTCCAGTTCGCGGCGGATCGCGAGCGACTGATCGCTGCGCTCCGCCAGCCGCTCGGCGCTGCGCCGGCGTGCCTCCTCCAGCGACACCCGGCGGTCGCGCAGGGCCGTGCGCTCTCCCTCGGCGGAGGCGAGTTCGGCGGCGTGCTGGGCGACGCGATCGCCGGCGCCGTCGCGTTCCGCTCCGACGGCTTCCGAGCGATCGCGCAGCTCCGCGATCCGCGCGTCGAGGGCCGTCAGTGCGGCGCGCTCCCGGGCGATGATCTCCCCGATGTCTTCCATCGCTGCTTCCGGGTCGGCCTCGGCAAGCACCGTGTGCACCTGGCGCAACTCGCTTCCGAGGGCGACCAGCCGCCGGCGCTGGCGCGCGGTTGCCCGCTCGTGGTCGCGCTGCTCGTTCTCGGCCCCGATGACGGCGCGGCGAGCCGCATCGAGGGCGTCACGGGCGTCGGCGACGATGTCGTCGAGGCGCTGGACCTGCGCGGCGGCGGCGTCCTCGGCCTCGCGCGCCGCCTCGATCTCCTCGGGCAGCGACTGCTCTTCGTCCTGCAGCACGAACTGCTCCGCCGCCGTGCCGCGCGATCCGCCGAAGATCGAGCCGTCGGCGCGCACGAGCACGCCGTCGCGCGTAACGACCGAGCCGAGGCCGCGCGAGGCGGTCTTGAGCGCCGTGGGCACGTCCTCGACCACGATCGTGCGCCCGAGCAAGAGGTCGACGAGCGGCCGGTACCTGCGATCGGTCTTGACCAGGCTGGAGGCGACACCGACCACGCCGCGCTCGCTGAGCATATTCAGCGGGGACTGCCGCGGGATGCTGCTGAGTGGCAGCACGGAGACGGAGCCAGCCCTCCGTGCGCGCAGGTGCTCGATCGCCGCCAGCGCCTCGTCCTGCCGCTCGACCACGACCGCGCCGATCTGCTCGGCGAGGGCCGCCTCGATCGCGTGCTCAAGGCCCTGGGGCACGCGGATCAGGCGTCCGACGAGCCCGATGACCCCGCCAAGCGGCTGCTCGTCGCCACTCGGCTCGTTGGCCGCGCGGAGCACTTCCTGGGCAGCCGAGCCCTGCTTCGCCAGTTGCGCGACGAGCGTCGCGAGCAAGTCGCGACGGGCCTCCAGGTGCTCGCGGTACGTCGTTGCCGCGCGCAGCGCCTCGCGGCCCTCTTCGGCCTGCGTGCGCGTCTCCTCGATGCGCCGTTCTGCGACATCGCGACGGCGTAGCGCCTCGGCGGCCTCGAGGGCGAGACGTTCCTGTTCGCGGCGCGCGGCCAGCGCGCCCCGTCCGTAGTCGCGCAATTCGTCGCTCAGCGCCTCGCGCCGCTCGCTCGCCTGCGCGCGAGCGCGATCGCGGCGCTGCTGCTCGGCTTGCGCTCGTGCGTGGCGCGCCTCGGCGTCGCGGATCGCGGCCTCGGTGCGCGAGCGGCGGGCCTCCGCCTCGGCCAGTTCGCGCAGCACGGCGCGCACGGCTTCGTCCGCGGCGCGCATCGCTGCGCGCGCCGCATTCAGCTCGGCGCCGGCCTCGGCGACCCGGGCCTCAAGGGCGACGAGCGCGCCGCCGTTTGGCTCAGCACTCTCGGGAGCGCCGCCGTCCGGCGCTGCCGTCAACTCTGCGATGGACGCGTCGATCTCGTCGCGGCGCACGAGCAGCAGTTCGCGGCGCTGCTCGGCGAGGGCGCGCTGCTGGCCGAGCGCCAGCGAGCGTTCCGCCAGCTCGCGCTCGCGCCGCTGTGCGCCGGCCAGCTCGGAGCGCGCCGCGGCAACGGCGCCCTCGGCAGCCGCGATCTCCGGGGCGAACGCCTCTGCCTGCCGGCGCGCCGAGGCGAACTCCTCGGAGTACTGGTCGTGGCGCGACTGCGCGGCCGTCAGCGCCTCGCTGGCCTGCCGCAGTTCGGTCTCGTACCAGGCTTCGAGGGCGACGCCGAGTTGGGCGTCGAGTTCGCGGAAGCGGCTCGCGCGCTTCGACTGCCGCTCCAGCTGCCGCAGGCGCGGCGCCAGCTCGCGGATCAGCACGCGCACGTGGCCGAGGTTGTCGCGCGTCTGGGCCAGCCGCCGCTCCGCGCGCGTCAGTTCGATGCGGTGGCCGTGGACCTCGGCGGCCTCCTCGATCAGGTTGCGCCGCTCCAGCGGCCGCAGGCCGAGCATCTCGTCGACGAGACCCTGCGACATCATCGCGTAGGAGTTCTGGCCGACCTGGGCGCGGCGGAAGAGGTCCTGCACGTCCAGCAGCCGCACCTTCTG
Organism: Dehalococcoidia bacterium; assembly: GCA_965261685.1. Lineage (GTDB taxonomy): Bacteria > Chloroflexota > Dehalococcoidia > UBA2979 > UBA2979 > VXMT01. The sequence continues at coordinate 530,858 of CBDHDI010000026.1, read as the reverse complement.
GCCGTTGATGCGGTACTCGCTCTCGCCGCTGCGGTAGGCGCGGCGGCTGACGCTCACCTCGTCGAAGTCGATCGGCATCCACTGCTCGGAGTTGTCGAGGTACAGCGTCACCTCGGCGACGCCCATCTCGCGCCGGCCATCGGAGCCGGAGAAGATCACGTCGCCGGTCTTGCGGGCGCGGATCGAGCGCGCCGATTGCTCGCCGAGGGCCCAGCGGATGGCGTCGGAGACGTTGGACTTGCCGGAGCCGTTCGGTCCGACGACGGCGGTCAGGCCGGGGCCGAACTCGAAGACCTGGCGGTCCGCGAAGGCCTTGAACCCGTACGCCTCGACACGTCGCAGATACATCGGGGCTAGCCCGCCTGTTCCGCGGGCGCGCGTTCGCCCGGCTGCGGCGCCTGGACGCGCAGCGACTGCAAGGCCTCCCGGGCCGCTTCCTTCTCGGCCTGCTGTTTCGTGCGCCCGCTCCCCCGGCCCAGGGTCTCGCCGTCGATTCGCACTTCGACGGAGAACTCGCGCGCGTGCTCAGGGCCGCGCTCCTCGACCATCACGTACTGCGGGCGGGGGAAACGCCCCTCGCAGTACTGCTGGAGCGCGCCCTTGGTGTTCAGTTCGGCGGGGTCAGTCTGCAACGCTTCGAGCTCCGGCGCCAGCGTGCGCTCGATAAAGCGCCGGACGCCCTCGAGGCCACCGTCCGGGCCGCGGTCCAGCTTGAGCGCCCCGACCAGCGCCTCGTAGGCATCGGCGAGGTTCCCGGGGCGGTCGCGTCCGCCGGTCGTCTCCTCGCCGCGGCCGAGCAGCAGCCAGCGTCCCAGGCCGAGGCGCTTCGCCGCCTGCGACAGCGTCGGACCCTGCACGATGTGCGCGCGCCAGAGCGTGAGCGTGCCCTCCTCGACATCGGGGAAGCGCTCGTAGAGCCGCTCCGCGATGACCATGCCGAGCACCGCGTCGCCGAGGAATTCGAGCCGCTCGAAGGAGCCGTCGGCGCCCTCGTGCTCGTTGGTGTAGGAGGGATGCGTGAGGGCGAGGCGCAGCAGCGCCTCGTCGGCGAACTGGATGCCGAGGGCGAGCTGGACGTCATGGAGATCACAGGGCGCGCAGACCAAGCGACAAACCCTTCCGGGCGCACGTGATCCGCGACCACGTACGCTACCGTCCGGAGACCCAGCCGCTCGAAACACGAGACGGGCTGGGGTTCGCCCCGCGCACTCACTCATCCTAGGAGCGGGTACTTCCCTGTGTCAAGAATAGATTACCCGCTTATACGTCCTACGCTCTCGCGGCTGCGCCGCGTGCTGCCCCCCGACGCGCTCGCCCTGCTCGACGCCGCCTGCGATGCGGCAACGGACCTGGGCGTCGAACTGTGGGCCGTGGGCGGCGCGATCCGCGATCTCGCCGCGGGGATCGAGCCGGCAGAGTTGGACCTCGCCTGCGGCGGGGACGCCGCCGCCCTCGCCGCCGCGACCGCGGCCCTCCTGCGCAACGGAGGCGGCGAGGCCCCCACCGCGCAGCAGGAGCCGCGCTTCGCCACCGCGCGCCTGGAGCTGCGCGGGCAACGGATCGACCTCGCCGCGCTGCGCAGCGAGCGTTACGCGCGGCCCGGCGCGCTGCCCGAGGTGCGTACGGGCGTGAGCATTGAGGAGGACCTCGCGCGACGCGACTTCAGCGCCAACGCCATCGCGCTCGGCGTGACGGGGCCGAGGCGCGGCGAGCTGCTGGACCCGTTCGCCGGCCTCGAGGACCTCGGCGCGCGCCGCCTGCGTGCGCTGCACGCGGACAGCTTCCGCGACGACGCCACGCGGCTCTGGCGCGGCGCGCGCTATGCCGCCGCGCTCGGGCTGCGGCCCGAGCCACAGACGGCGCACTGGATCGAGGATGGCCCGCGCTGGATCGCGCGCATCTCCGGCCGCCGCCTCTGGGCGGAGTTCGAACGCACCGCCGCCACCCGCCGGGTCGGCGCGGCGCTCCGGCTCCTCGAGGCCTGGGGCGTGCTGCGCGGCGTGCATCCGGCGTGGTCGCTCCCACCCGAGGCAGCGAGGGCGCTCGCGCGGCGGCCGGGCCCGCATCCGCCCTCGCTGCTGCTCGCCGTGCTGATCGCGCCGCTGGCCGAGCGCGACGCGATCGCCGACCGGCTGACGGCCCCGCGCGCCGTGCGCCGTGCGGTCGAGCACACGACGCGCCTGCTCGCGGCGCGCGACCGCACTCCGGACACCCTCGCGACCCTCGAGGGCGTCGCCGGCGAGGCCCGCCTCGCCGCCCGCTGGCGTGATCCCGCGGGCCAGCGGCTGCTGCAACGCGATCTGCGCCGCTGGGAGCGCACGCGCTCGCCGCTGGACGCCGGGGCGCTGCTGCGACTGGGCGTCCGGCGCGGTCCTGCCCTCGGCGAGTGGCTTGAACGCTTGCGTCGCGAGCGTTATCTCGGCACTCTGAGGGATGCGGCGAGCGCGCGCCGCGCAGTACGCGCCAGACTGCGCGCCGCCGCCGGGACGGGGGACCGATGAGCACGCTGCCTGCCCGGCGCCAGCCCGCGGATGCAGCCCCGGCGGCGGCTGCCCTGCTGGACTGCGCCGTATGCGGCCTGCAGGGAGTTCCGAAGGAGCTGGCCGACTGCGCCGAATGCGGCGCGGTCTTCCACATCGACCTCAGCCAGGAGCCGCTGGGCCCAAGCTGCGGCGCGGCGACGTTCGGTCAGGCCTGCGGATTCAGCTTCAGCTGCGACCCCTGCATCGAGCGCTACGAGGCCAACGCCGCCACGGGCGGCCCCTGGCGCTCGGCCGTCCGCTAGCAGCCACGCACGAGGAGGCACACCCGCGATGACCGCCGCCAACACCGACACCTGCGATATCTGCGAGGTGACCGTCAGCAACCCGGGGCTGCTCTCCGATTGCAGCAACTGCGGCGTGCTCTTCCACCTCAACCCCCGTAACGACATCCCGGGCATCGACTGCGGCGATGTCTGGGTCGGCGACTGCGACGAGCCGGTCCTGCAGTTCTACTGCAACCGCTGTCTCGACCTGATCCGCGGGAGCATCCAGACCGAGGGCTTCCAGGCGCCCCCTGCCGGCTTCGACCCGTTGGGAGCGCCGTTCGGCGCGCAAGCGGGCACGATTCCCGTCGCTCCGCCTGGGCCCCCCGCTCCGGCCGCCCCGCCCGCGGCCAGCGCTCCGCCGCCCGCCGCGTCGCCCGCGCCGTCGAAGCGTCGCCGCTTCCGCCGCATCGACGGCCCCTAGCGCGCGGTGGCGTCGCGCCGCCGCCGCTTCCGCTCCCGCCGCAGCGAGGCGCCCTCGCCACCCGCTGCAGCCACGCCACGCCCCGCCGGCCGCAGGAGCCGCCTCGGCGTCGCGATCACGCTGCTCGCCGGCTACTGGGTCGGGCGCTTCGCGACGTTCGTACCCGCGGACGCGCTGCCGGTGCTGGACATCGTTGCCGCGCTGCTGAGCGCCGTGCTCTTCACCGTCTGGTACCGCCGCGGCGCCAGGCGCTACCTCGATGCCCGTCAGGCCGCACGGCAGCGCGCTGGCGCGGGCGGGAACGCCCCGGAAGCCGACGACGGGGCTACGGAGTAGGCAGTCGGAACCAGGTTGCGTCGTCCTCGGGGCGGAGCGAGCGCAGCGGGGCGTATCCGGCGCGCAGCCAGAAGTAGAGCCCCCGCCCGTTGCCGCGCGGCGCGCGCCCGTAGAACGTGCGCACGCCCTCGCGGCGCAGCCGCCGCTCCGCGACCCGCACCGCGCGCGCGGCGGTCGAGCGCCCACGGCGCTCGGGGGCGATCGCGACGCCCGAGAACGTCACGGTCCGCGCTCCCGGTCCGGGCGCGATGCCCAGCACCCCGACGGTCTCGCCCTCGGAGCGCACGTGGTAGAGACGCGTGTCGGGCAGCGGCGGCTCGACCGACCCTCGGTGGCCGCGCGCGATGCCCTCGCGGATCGCCTGCGCGACGCCCTCGTCGTCCGGCGGCGCGTCCGCGGCGATCAGCACGACGCCCTCCCCGCGCGCCCAGAGGCGCGATCGCGCGTGCTCGCTGCGCGGCTCAGGCACGGGGCGCCTCGCCGAGCCAGGCGGCGACGGCCGCGGGGACCTCGTTCGCACCGAGCGTGCGCTGCTCGCACTCCGGCAGCGCATCGAGGAAGGCCTCGCCGTAGGCGCGCGCGCTGACGCGCCGGTCGAGGATCAGGAAGACGCCCCGGTCCCGCGGGCCGCGGATCAGGCGTCCGAAGCCCTGGCGGAAGCGCAGCACCGCCTGAGGCAGCATGTACTCGCCGAACGCGTCCTCGTGGAGCGCTGCGCGGGCGGCGTGAACGGGATCGGTCGGCACGGGAAAGGGCAGCCGCGCGAGCACGAGCTGGGAGAGCGCCGGGCCGGGCACGTCGACGCCCTCCCAGAACGCCGCGGTGCCGAGCACCAGCGAACGAGGGCGCTCCGCGAGCGCGCGCAACAGTCGCGCCGGGCCGCCGTCGAGATCGTGCGCGAGCACGCCGATGCCGTCGTTGGCCAACGGGCCGCGCAGCGCGGCCGCGGCGGAGCGGATCGCGCCGTGCGAGGTGAAGAGCGCGAGCGTGCGCCCACCCGCCGCGCGCGCCGCCTCCGCCAGCACCCACTGCGCCGCCGCCTCGTAGTCCGGCGCGTCCGGCGGCGGCAGATCGTCGACGACCAGCGTGAGCACCGCGCGCCGGTAGTCGAACGGCGAGCCGACATCGAGGACGTCCGCGTCGGGCAGGCCGATGCGCCGCAGGCTGAAGTCGAAGCGCTGCTGCGCCGTGAGCGTCGCGCTGGTGACGAGCACCGAGTCGCGCCGCGCCCACAGTTCGTCCTCGAGGCGATCGGCGACGTCGAGCGGGGCCGTGCGCACGCGCGGACTGCGCCCGCTGCTGTCGAGCCAGACGATCCGCCCCGGATCGGCGCGCTGGAGCGCATCGCGCAGCGTCGCCGCCTGCCCCGCCGCCGCCTCGGCGGCCCGTGCGAGCGCGCCTCGCAGCGTGGCGAGCGCCGGCGCCCCCTCCGCAGGCAGCGAGTCGACCATCGACTGCGCATGCAGCAGGCGCCGCGCCAGCTGGTCGAGCGCGAGTTCGAGCTGCAGCGCCCCGTCCTCGACGTCCCCCCAGAGCGGCTGCGCCCGCCGCCCCGGCGTGATCTGCAGTTGCGACCCGCGGGCGCGCCCCGCGAACTCCTCGACGTAGCCGCCGATCGCCGCCTCGAGGTCCGGGAGCCGCGCGCGCGCCATCACGGCCGCCGAGGCGATCTCGTCGGCGAGGGGAGCGAGGCCGGCGGCGGGCGAGAGCGGCATCGGGTCGAGCCGGGCCGCGCCGCGCAGCGAGGCCGCGAGCGATCCGCCGCCCGCCGTCACCTCGTCCAGCAACTGTGCGATCTCGTGGAGCGCGACGGAGTCGCCGAACTGGCTCGTCGCGACGCCCTCGAGGCGGTGCGCCTCGTCGACGACGAGGTGGCGGAAGGGCGGCAGCAGCTGGTCTCCGCCCGTCGCGTTGACGAGCAGCAGGGCGTGGTTCACGACGAGCACGTGCGCGGCGGCCGCCTCCGCGCGCGCCCGCTGGAGGAAACAGCTGCCCTCGCGCACGAACGCGCAGCGCCGCTGGAGGCAGTCGTTCGTGTCGGCCGCGAGGGCGCGCCAGTGCGGCCCCTCGTCGCCGCGCAGGTACAGCTCGGCACGGTCGCCGCGCTCCGTCTCGCCGAGCCAGACGGCGATGCGGGCGAGCACGCGCGCCTGACCGGCGCCGCGCGGCTCCTCGGACTCGAGCGCCTGCGACCAGCGCTCGAGGCAGAGGTAGTTCCCTCGCCCCTTCAACACCGCCGTCCGCAGCGAGCCCGGCCGCGCACCCGCCGCCGACTCGGCCAGGGCCGCCGCCGCCGGCATCTCGCGCTCGGCGAGCTGCTCCTGCAGGTTCAGCGTGTGCGTCGAGATCACGACGCGCTCGTCGCTACGCAGCGCGTGCGAGAGCGCCGGCACGAGGTAGGCGAGCGACTTGCCGGTCCCCGTGCCGGCCTCGACGGCCAGTTGGCCGTCGTGCGCGATGTTGGCCGCGACGGCGCGCGCCATCGCGATCTGGCCCTCGCGCGCCTCGAAGCCGGGGAGCAGGTCGGCGCGACGGCGCGCCTCGGCGAAGCGCGCCTCGACCTCGTCCTCGCCCAGTGGCGTGAACTCCCGCAGCGGCCGCAGCGGCGGCGGCAGGGCCTGCGCTTCGCGCGCCAGCGCGCCGGGCGCAAGGGCATCGCTCGCCGCCTCGATCCCCCGCCGGTCGAGCGCGCCGGCGAACAGCGGCGCGAGGCTCCACGCCGATTGCTCGGCGAGCCGCACGAGGTCGCGCAGCGTCGCCGCCGGCAACCGCTCGAGGCGTTCGAGCAGCCGCAGGAACACCTCGGCCGTCGCCTCCGCGTCGGCGAGCGCGCGATGCGCCTCGCTGATCTCGACGCCCAGCGACCCGGCGAGGGAGCTCAGGTCGAGCCGCGTCGCGGTCGGCAGCAGCACCGAGGCGAGCTCGTAGCTGTCGAAGGCGGGCGCCTGCGGCTGCAACCCCGCCTCGGCGAGGAATCCGAGGTCGAAGGGCGCGTTGTGCGCGACCAGCGGGAGGCCGCGCGCGAAGGCGGCGAACTCGTGCACCGCGAGCGATGGCGGCGGCGCGCCGACGAGGTCTGCGTCCTCGATGGAGGTGAGCATGCGGATCGCGGGCGGGAGCGGGCGGCCGGGGTTGACGAAGGTGCGGAAGCGATCGCGCGGCCCCTCAGCGCCGAAGCGCACCGCGCCGATCTCGATGATGCGATCCGCCGTCGGGTTGAGGCCCGTCGTTTCGAGGTCGACCGCGACGTACTCGCCGTCGCCGCCGGTTGCCGGGTGGTCGGGACTGCGCGGCATGACGCCTTCGCCGCCCTCTCCGGGGGAGTATCGCTAGCCGCGGGCCGCCGCCACCGCCTCGACGACGCCCGGTTCGAAGCGCGCGAAGTCTCCGTCGGCGGAGCGCACGATCGCCTCGAAGCGGCCGGCGTGCAGCTCCTCGAGCAGCTCCACTTCGGTCTGCAGCTCGCGCTCGAAGCCGGTGGCGTAGTAGCCGATGCCGCTCTCCGAGTGCACGTCGCTGCCGCCGGTGGTCGGCAGTCCGAGCTCGCGCGCGACCTCGTAGGCGAAGTAGTTCTCGCGAGGCGTATTGCAGCCGTTGGCGATCTCGATCGCGTCGGCGAGCTGGAAGACCGGGAGGCGGGCCGCCTCGGCGGGGGTCAGCTCGAAGCGCACGCTGCCCTTGCGCATCGCCGTCACGTCGTCGAAGACGTGGCGAAAGGGGTGGGCGACGATCAGGAAGCCGCCGACGGCGTCGAGCTCCTCGCGCAGCTGCTCGGCGCGGCGGATCCCGCTGACGTAGGCGGGCAGGCCGATCACGAGCATGTGCCCGAGGTCAGTCGAGATCTCCATCCCGAAGTTAATGAGGAAGTCGGTGTGCTGGGCGCGGAACTCGGCGCGCGCGTGCCGCTCCCACATCTTGTCGTGCTCGCAGATGTTCGCGCCCGTCAGCCCGGCGGCGCGGCCGAGCTCGGGCAGCTTGTGCGGGTTGAGCGTGCTGTCCGAGGAGGCGACCGCGGAGTGGACGTGCATATCGAGCACGCTGCGCTGCAGTCCAGGCGTCAGCTCCAGCGTCCGTCTCCTTAGCTTGCGGTTCACGGCCCGCGGACAGCCGCGCCGCCGCCGGGCCCGGCACAAGGGTACGAGATGCCCGAATACGCCGCACCACCCGAGGCGGCGCGCCAGCGCTCTGCTCAGCCCGCGAGCACGGGCAGCAGGATGCCGAAGGCGAACGCGGCGACGATCGCCGTCGCCCAGATCGCGCCGCTCAGGCGCCGCAGCACGAACGCCGCCGCGAGGACCGCGACCAGCGCGATGGCGTGCACGATCGTCCCGAAACGCAGTGGATCGCCCACCTGCATGTAGGCCGCGCCGAGCAGCAGCCCGAGCAGCGTCCAGCCGATCAGCGCGCCGTTCACCAGCACGATGCCGACCAGCGGCGCCGGCAGCCGCTTCAGTCCCGCCGCGCGCTCGCGCCAGCGAGGGCTGCGACTCATGCTCCAGAGCGCGATCGCGATCGTCGCGAACGCCGCCGCCGCTCCCGAGACGAAGCCCGCGAGGAGCGCGCGGCCGGCCTCGACCTCGCTGCTCACTACTCCTCCGTGATGGCGAGCGCCTCGGCACGCTTGAGCGTGCGCGCCTGAATCGCCTCGGCGCCGTGCTGTTCGAGGTCGCGCCGCAGCTCGGTCATCTTCGCGCGCTCGTGGACCAGCAGGAAGACGACGGGGCCGGTGCCGGTGAGGTGCAGCGGCACGCCGCCGAGCGAGGAGGCGTAGGCGGCGTAGTGCGCGAGCAGCTCCGACTCCGTGCGCTCGATCACCGCCTCGAAGGCGTTCCAGAGATCGCGGGCCGGGGGCGGGGCGTCGCGTCGCACGCGGTGCGCGATGCGCGCCGAGCGCCCGCCCTCGGTCAGGTCGTGCGGGTGCAGCGCGCCGAAGCGCCGCGCGGTCTTCGCCGGCGCCTGCGGCACGGGCGGGAGCAGCAGCAGCAGCCGCAGCGTGCGCAGGTCGCGCAGCGGCGTCACGATCTCGCCGCGCCCGCGGCAGCGCGCCGTCCCCCCGTGCAGGAAGAACGGCACGTCCGAGCCGACCGAGGCCGCGACCTGCTCGAGCCGCTCGATCGGCCAGTCGAGCTCCCACAGCCGCGCCAGCCCGCGCAGCACGGCCGCCGCGTCCGAGGAGCCGCCGCCCAGCCCGGCCGCCGCCGGGATGCGCTTCTCGACCTCGATGGCGACGTTCGGCTCGCGCCCGGCCGCCGCGGCGAGCGCCCGCGCGGCAGCCGCCGACAGTTCGCCCTCGGCGGCGATCTCCGCCGCGCCGCGCCCGCTGAGGCGCACGTCGAGCGCGGGGGCCGGGCGCAGGCGTACGCGGTCGGCGAGGTCGATCGTCGTCATCACCGTGTCGAGGTCGTGGTAGCCGTCGTCGCGCCGCCCGGTCACCTCGAGCACGAGGTTCAGCTTCGCCGGCGCGAGCAGCGAAAGCCCGGCCGCCGCGTTAGCCGACATCGAGGCTCCTCGGCCAGCGCGCTTCGGTGAGCGCGTGCAGCCGCTGCCAGTCGTCGAGGGCGAGGTGCTGGGCGCGCAGCAGCGGATCGATGGCGGCCTCGTGGAGCAGCGCGTGCACATCGTCGCGCGTGAGGCCGAGGGACGAGCGCAGCCCGTTGTGCAGCTGCTTGCGCGGCTCCGAGAAGCCCGCGCGCAGCAGCAGGAAGAAGCGCGCGAGCGCGGGCGGCGGCAGCGCGACCGCCGGTTCCGGCAGCCGCTCGATCCGCAGCAGCGCCGATTGCACCTTCGGCGCCGGCCAGAACGCGCTCGACGGCACGTCGAACAGCGCCTCGGGGCGTCCGTAGGTCTTGACCAAGAGCGAGAGCAGCGACTCCTTGCCCGGCCCCCCGACGATGCGGCGCGCGACCTCGCGCTGGACCAGCACGACGATCCGATCGGGCGGCTCGTCCGCCTCGAGGAAGCGGCGGATCAGCGGCTGCGTGATGTAGTACGGCAGGTTGCCGACCATGACGTACGGGGCGCTCGCCCCGCACTCCTCGAGCAGCTCCTCCGGGCTGATGCCGAGCGCGTCGGCGGCCACGACGCAGGTCCGCCCGCGCCCCTCGAGCTGCCGGCGCGCCAGCCCCGCCAGCTCCTCGTCGATCTCGACGGCCACGAGCGTGCCCGCGCGCGCGGCCAGCTCGAGGCTCAGCCCGCCCGGCCCGGCGCCGATCTCGATCACCGTGTCGTCGGGGCCCAGCTCGCAGGCGTCGGCGATGCGCGAGAGCAGCAGCTCGTCGACGAGGAAGTGCTGACCGAGCGCCTTGCGAGGGCTGACGCCGAGCCGCCGCAGGAACTCGGGCGGGGCCTCGGGCTCCTCGCCTCTACCGGGCCTCGGGCGTCGCGAGCGGCGGGCGCCGCGCGCGGAACTCACGGAGCGCCGCGCGCCCGCGCGAGCGAGGGCGCCGGCGCCGGGGGATGCGGAAGTGGTCGTGCCCCGCCGTTGATACGCACTCCGGGCTTGCCTCCATCAGCCAACTCAAGCCCGGCGCCCCTACGACGCACGATGTGACCGGCGTACCGCTGCTGCCTTCCGGCCCTGACGGGATTAACCGGGCATCGTCGCGCAGGACCAGGCTCTCAACGCCGCTTGATCTCGGCAGTCCCCGGGGGACGAACCGCGGGCGGGCATTCAGCCCCGCTGAGCGGATTGCGGGTTACAGGGCACCGCTAGCTCCCCGCCTAGCACGACCGTCTGGATCGTAGGCGCGCACGCGCCGGGGCGTCAAAGCGCGCGGGTGGTGAGGCGGCCGCCGCCCCGCGTCCCGCTCACGGCGCCGCGCATTCGCTCTCACTCCAGAACAGGCTGCAGGCGATCGCGATCACGCGCTCGGCGGCCTCGGGGCCGCCGCGAAGACCGAGGCTGCCGCTTTGACCGCGCACGATGTAAGCGGCGCCCGTGGCGGCGTCGTAGACCTCGACGTCTATGGACGCGGCGGAGTCATGTCGCGGTCCGAGCGGACTGTACTTCACTGTCGCGGGACGACCCGCGATTTACTGCTGGGCCTGTCCCTCGCCCGCAGGGAACTCGAGCGGGAGAAGGAGCGCGACCGCGACAGCCGCCGCCGCGATTGCGACAGCCCTCACGGCAGGATGAACTTTCGTGCGATCTCGATCGTCGCCTCGGGGTCGTTGTTGCGGGACTTCGGGCCGCCGATCACACTGTAGATGAGTCCGGTCGCCTCGTCGTAGATGCCCACGTATGCATGAGAAAGGCCGGTCCTCACGCGATCGTAGGAGATGCGGGCGTAGCGCCCGTCGATCATCCGGAACTCGTGGATCACGTCAGCCGCCTCGTAGGTATCACTCAGGCGGTAAACGTCAATCGGCCAGTCGCCGAGCTGAAAGATATAGACGAGCAGGGTTCCACCGTCGATATGCGAGTAGATGCCCTCAAGCTCCCACGGGGGAAGGCCCGGCCCGATGCCACCTGTCCAGCCAGCCCCGAGCTCGAAGGTCGGGAGGGGGGAGGGCGGCCAGGTGATCGCCGGCGGCGTGAATGGCTCCGTCTCGGGGACCGGCCCGGTCCAGTTCTCTGGAACCAGCAGCCACGGACCGTGCCAGGTGGGGGTCGTGAACGCTCCCGTCTTTAGCACCTCGGGCGACCACGTGAATTGGCGCTCAGTGGACTGCGCGCCGGCGCTCCCCGAGGCGCTGGAGCTGCCGATCGCACCGCTGCAGCCGGTGTAGGTGTGGGAGTACGACTTGATCGCGAACTCCCGGACGTTGCCGTTACCCGCGTCAACCTCGGTCACCCGGTAGCGGACCCAGCAGTCGTCGGCCTCGTGCCACTCGAAGAGGTCGCCGGCCTCGACGGCGTCGTAGAGCGCCGCCTGCGAGGCGCCGTGGGCGTCGGACTTGTGGATCAGCAGCGCCGTCGTCGTGCCGTCGCGCAGCGCCTCGTACGTGGTGACGGCGCTCGACGTGTCGGCGGGGTCGGCGGGGAAGGCGTAGCTGCCGGGCTCGGCGACCTCGCCGGTCGTGTCGTAGCGGTCGTAGCGGAAGGTGGTTGGGGGCGGCAGCGCACTCGGGCTCTCGAATAGGGAGGTCGCTAGGGCGATGGCTTTCTCCAGCTTGGCGTTGCCGTCGGCTGCGAGGTCCGAGCGGTGAGGGGCAGCAACCGTGATGGAATACGAAGTCTCTGTCTTTGGGTCGTCGATGTAGATGCGCACGTCGGCGTTCCAGAGGTAGTTCGGCCCAGGCGGACTCCAGAGGATCACAGCAGGACGACCGGCAATGACTCGTGTCTCCCGCACGATCAGTCCATCCGGACTAGCGCCTTGGTCGGCGTAGAAGGATGCCTTCTGGGCGAATTTCCGCACGGTGTTGTATGCACCACAGACTTCTATCCCCTTCTGGCGTTCTTTTCCGTCAGGAAACTGCAGCGGCTCGGTCAGGTACACCGAGCAGAAGCCTTTCCACGGAGCATGGGGCCCGCCCTCCCATGCACGGTCCAGAATCCAGCCCTCGGGAAGCGTCGGCTCGCGCCAGTAGGGGAGGTGCAGGGCACGCACCTCAGCGAGCGTCGACGCCCCTGTCTCTTCTTGCTTGGGTGGTGTGTCGGGCTCGTGGCGTGTCGTGGCCTCCGTCTCCCCCTCCCAGTTCTCGGGAATGAGGTGGTGTGTCCCATGCACCACAGGGGCCCGAAGGCCGACACCCCCGAGGTCCAGCATGTTGCCCGAAGTCATGCCGACTTCAGCGTCCGCTGAGATGGCGCCGCTGCACCCGGTGTAGGCGTACGTCATCCACTCGACGGCGAGCAGCTTGCGAGGCACGGCCCCGGCCGGGTCGGGCTTGACCTCGGTCACCGTGTAGCGCACGAAGCAGTCGTCGGCCTCGTGCCACTCGAAGAGGTCGCCGGCCTCGACGGCGTCGTAGAGCGCCGCCTGCGAGGCGCCGTGGGCGTCGGACTTGTGGATCAGCAGCGCCGTCGTCGTGCCGTCGCGCAGCGCCTCGTAGGTGGTGACGGCGGTTGTCGTGTCGGCGGGGTCCTCGAGGAAGGCGTAGCTGCCCGGCTCGGCGACGGCGCCCGAGGTGTCGTAGGTGTCGTAGCGGAAGGTCGTAGGCGGCGGCAGCGGATTCGGAGGCTCGAACAAGCCTTGGACGATCGCAATCGCCGCCTCGATGTTGGAGCCGCTGATGCTCCCGTCGCCTGCTACGAGATGGTAGTCCGTTGCTGTCTCCGGGTCGTGGACCCAGATGTTGATGGGGAAGTCGGGTTTGCTATCCGGTCCTTCGGGGCTGTAGATCACCATAGCCGGGCGTCCAGCGACCACCCGAGTCTCCCTGACGCTGGCCCCGTCATGCCATGATGCTAGGTCTGGGTGATACCATCCCGTGATGTGCAGACCGCAGATACGGAAGGCGTAGTTGCGGTAGACCTCGTTGTTTCCCCGCGTCCGTTCCTCCGTGCGGAACCTCGCGCAGTAGCCGTAGCGTGGTCCGTCGTTCGGAATCAATGCCGACTCGAGTATCCACCCCTCGGGGAGCGCTGGATCGCGCCAATAGGGGAGCCGGCGCGCCTCGGCAAGGGTTGAGTATGAGCGGAGATCCCTTGGGGGCTCGGCTGGCGAATCAAGATCGACCAACGCCTCCACGGTTGCGCCCTTCCAACCGGCAGGGACAACCTGATAGATGCCGTGGATCACCGGTGCAGTCAGGCTGGCCCCGCCAAGGTCCGGTAGCTCGCCCAAGTCGACCGTGGCCACAGTTGTGGCCGAAATCGGCCCGCTGCAGCCCGTGAAAGCGTAGGTCATCCACTCCACGGCGAGCAGCTTGCGAGGCACGGTCCCGGCCGGGTCGGGCTTCACCTCGGTCACCTTGTGGCGCACGAAGCAGTCGTCGGCCTCCCGCCACTCGAAGAGGTCGCCGGCCTCCACGCTGTCGTAGAGCGCCGCCTGCGAGGCGCCGTGGGCGTCGGACTTGTGGATCAGCAGCGCCGTCGTCGTGCCGTCGCGCAGCGCTTCGTAGGTGGTGACGGCGCTCGTCGTGTCGGCGGGGTCCGCGAGGAAGGCGTAGCTGCCGGGTGTCGCCACCTCGCCGGTGGTGTCGTAGGTGTCGTAGCGGAAGGCCGTCGCCGATGGCGTCGCGGTCGCCGTGGCCTCCGCAGTCGGCGTCGGCGTGGCCGTGGCTGTCGAGGTTGGCGAGGGCGTCCCGGTCGGCGCGGCAGTCGCGACCGGCGTTGGCGAAGGCGTCTCAGTCGGCGCGGCAGTCGCGACGGGCGTTGGCGCGGCTCCCGCGGTCGGCGCGGGCGTCGCCGTCGCGGGCGGCGCCGGGCGCTCCTCCGGCGCTCCGCTGCACGCGCCCAGGGCGCTCGCCAGCGACAGCGCGAGGCCGGCGGCAAGCAGGACCGCGAGCGGACGCCGCGTGTCGCGCACTAGCATGGCCCCCTCCCCGACTCCCCCTGGAGGTTAGACGACCGCTCGACGCGTGTGGTTCCACGCGGCCGGCCGCCGCTCTCCGCCTCCAGCCGACGCGCAGGTACAATCAAGCGGACCGGATCGAGGACCGAGACGCTTCCGGCGAAGGAGCCGACCCGTGCGCCTGCTCTCCATCGGACGCCCCCTGCCCGACATCGCGATCGACAACCACACGATCTTCAACGCGCCCGCCTGCTTCGATTACGAGGCGATCGCGATCGATCCGGAGGGCGTGTTCGGCAGCATCCGCGAGCTCCTCGACGCCTCGCAGGAGCACGCCACGCACGGCGACTCGCGCGTGGTCAACGCGCTCACGGGGCCGGGCGTCGCGGCGGGCGAGATCCTGCAGCGGCGGCGCGACGAGCTGGTGCGCGCGCTCGAGCGCGGCGCGCTGGTCGTCGTCTTCACCCACCCGCAGGCGATGATCACGGAGGTCGCGGGCTTCCCCGGCCTCGATCGCTACTTCTTCCTGCCCGCCCCCGCGGGGCTGGCCTGGGACACCGGCCTGATCCGCTGGGGCGAGGGCGTACAGGCCGCCGTCGCCGATCATCGGCACCCGTTCGCGCGTTATGTCGATGCCGTCGGCAGCGACATGCTCTACCGCGCGCACTTCAACGACTCGGCGCCCGGCTTCGCGAAGCTCGCGAGCGTCTTCGCCCGATCCGCCGGAGGCGCGCCCGTGGGCGTCGAGTTCCGCGTGCTCGGCGGGACGATCGTCTTCCTGCCCGCTCCGCGCAGCCGCGGCGGCGACGCCGGGCGCAAGCAGGCCGGGGCGATCCTCGCCGCCGCGCGCGAGCTGCTCGACCAGCCGTCCGGCGATCCGCCCGCCTGGCTGCGCCAGCAGGGCCTGGCCGGCCTCGAGGAGCTCGAGGCGGCGAGCACCGACGCGGAGAGCGCCCTGCAACGCGCCGAGGCGCAGCGCGAGGCCGCCTCCGGCGAACTGGCGCAACTGACGCGCGTGCGCGACGTGCTCTGGACCGAGGGCAACCACGCGCTGATGCCCGCCGTGGTGCGCTGCCTGGAGCTGCTCGGCTTCAGGGCCAGCGAACGCGACGGCCGGGTGACGCTGAGCGACGCCGCCGGCCGGCTCGAACTCGAAGCCGAGGGCTCGACCGAGGCGATCGGGATGGCCCCGCACTACCGCCTGCGCGCCCGCCTCGACAAGCGCATCGAGCAGGAGGGCCGCGCGGCGCGCGGCCTCGTCGTCGCGAACGGCGAGCGGCTGCTGTCGCCGGATCGCCGCGACGCGCCGATCGCCGACGCGCTGCGCGTCGCCGCCGAGGCCACGTCCTACGCCGTGCTGCCATCTTCCGAGCTGTTCGCAGCCGCCTCTGCCGCCCTCGAGGGCCTCGACGACGAGACACTGGCCGCGCTCCGTGCTCGCCTCGCCGAGCACAACGGCGTGGTCAGCCTCGGCGACCTGCTCGGCGCGACCGAGCCCGAGGACGCAGCTGCGCTGCCGATAAGCGGCCCGTAGGTCGCTTTCCGCCTCGCCCTCCGATCCCCTCTCCCCTGGCGGGAGAGGGTTAGGGTGAGGGGGATTCCAGGCGCGCGTCTCCTGCGGGGGGCTGCGCCCCCCACACCCCCATCCCGGACGAGCACGCGCGGGGTGCTTCTGTTGACGCGGGGATACCCCGCAAGGCCGATCTGGCCCACCCACCCGCCCTCGGATTTCTTCCTGTGGGGGCTGCGCCCCCACGCCCCCGCCGGATCGCCGGGCGGCGGCCCACGCCCCCGGGGAGTTTCGCAAGGGTCTCCTGAGGGTGAGGGTTGGGGTGAGGGTCCCGGACCGGAGTCACGCCAGCAGGCGGTGCACCTCGGTCGGCGCCGCGTAGTCGACGCCCTCGATGCCGAAGCCGAACAGCTGCTGGAAGTAGCGCTGCCAGCCGGCGTAGTCGCTCAGTTCGCCCAGTGACGCGCTGTCGATGGCCGCCATGCGCCGCGCGACCTCGGACTGCACCTCGGGCGTCATCTCCAGGTCGTCGAGGCGGATGCGGTCCTCGTCGTCGGTGGCCGGCGTGACGCCGCGGCCGAGGTGGTCGCGCAGCATGCGTGCGATCTGCTCGATCGGGCCTTCGTGCGTGCCCTGCTCCTTCATCACGGCGAAGAGCACGCTCATGTAGAGCGCGACGCCCGGAATGGCCGCCGAGGCTTGCGTGACGATGCCCTTGTTGATGCTCACCCAGGCGCCGCCCCCGCCCGGCGCGAGCTGCGCGTGGAGGTCGCGCGCGGTCGCCTCGAGGTGTTCCTTGGCCCGCCCGATCGTGCCCGCGCGATAGATGTCGTGCGTGGCCTCCGGACCGACGTAGCTGTAGGCGACGCTGCGGCAGTTGTCGGCGAGCAGGCCCTCGGCGCCGAGCCAACGCACCCACTCGGCCCAGTCCTCGCCGCCCATCACCTTCACCGTTGCGGCGATCTCTTCCTCGCTCGCCGCCTCGATCGTCGCCTCGGTGACGCGGTCGCGGCGCAGGTCGATGGTCTTGCCGGTCCAGTCCTTGCCGATCGGCTTCAGCGTGCTGCGCCAGACCTCGTCCGTGTCGGCGGCGCGGCGCAGCGGCGCGGCGAGGCTGTAGACCAGCAGCTCGACCTGCCCGCGCATCGCGCGCAGCTCCGCGGCGACCTGCTCCTTGGCCTCGTTGGAGAAGGCGTCGGTGTTGACGGTGCGCAGCGTGCGGCCCTCGGCGGCGGCGATGCGGTGCGCCTCGGCGAGGTTGTACCAGCCTGCGCTGGCGGGCTTGTCGTCCTCCGAGGGCCGTTCGAGGCAGACGCCGACGGAGGGCGCCCCGTAGCCGAAGCAGGCCGAGAGCAGGCTGGCGAGCCCGTAGCCCGTGCTGGAGCCGATCACGAGCGCGGGCCCGAGCGGCGGAGCGCCCTCGGCGGCGGCTCGCGCGACCTCGATCTGCCCGCGCACGTTGGCGGCGCAGCCCTCGGGATGCGCGGTCAGCGAGATGAAGCCGCGAATGCGCGGCGCGACGACCTGCTCTGACATGGCGGCGACCTCCCCGATGCGCGCGTATCGTACGTGTGCCGCGGGAGGCGGGCGAGATCAGCGTGCAGCGCCCTCGCGAACAGCTACTCCGCTGCCAGCTCCGGTCCGACCCGCGAGCAGTCGCGGCGCGTGTAGTCCTTGGGATGCGAGTGCGGGACCGAGCCGTCCGGCAAGACGATCTCGTGGAGCGTGCCGATATGGCGGTTGTTGGCGGTCATAAGCTTCACGATCCGCGAAGCCCCACCCGTGTAGTCGGGATGCGTCGCCGCCGCCTCGTGTACGATGACTGAGCGAAGAAGCTCCTCGGCGCGCTTGGCGGGCATGCCGTTGTCCGCCCACTCGCGCTCGAAATCATCCCTCGGGAGCCGGAGCATGAGCGACGCGATTCCGATTCAAGCCCTGTCCGAGGACAAGGTTCGCGCAGCGCTTCGCGATGCACTGGACAGCACGACGCCGGTGCGCGCCGTATCCGACTTCGTGTCGGGCGTGGACTGGTCCGGTATGGAGACGGCAGACGCCGCCGTGGCGAGCCTGCTCGGTGAACTTGAGCAACTGACGACGGATGTGAGTGAGCGCACTGTTCCGCCGGACGCATTCCTCGCCCGCGTCGCCCGCCTCACCCTGGCGCCCGGCGCGAGAGTCGCGCCCTAGCGCCTAGCTCCGGGGGACCACTGCCTTCCAAAGGCATCACATGTTCGCAGAGTCGGCTGTGCCGCCAGGTGCGTCGGAGTCCAACGGGCCGCGCGCATCGACGTCCTGCATCCGAGCTTCGATCAAGAGCTCCGAGGCGATGCTCTCCAGCTCGCCGAGAAGGTATTCCTCAAGGGACTGACCGCGAGCCTGGGCACGGGACTCCAACCTGTCGTGGACTACCTCGGAGACATCGTCGATGGTGATCGTTACCGGCATGGCAACATCATGTCAGAGTCGGGTCTTGTCCCCAAGGGTCAGCTCGTAAGGCCCGCACTCAGTCCCGCAGCTTGAGCACCGCCATGAACGCCTCCTGCGGGACCTCGACGGCGCCGAGCATCTTCATGCGCTTCTTGCCCGCCTTCTGGCGCTCGAGGAGCTTGCGCTTGCGCGTGACGTCGCCGCCGTAGCACTTGGCGAGCACGTTCTTGCGCATCGCCCGCACGGTCTCGCGGGCGACGATGCGGCCTCCGACGGCGGCCTGGATCGGCACCGCGAAGAGCTGACGAGGAATCAGCTCCTTCAGCGCTGCCGTCAGCTGCCGCCCCTTCGCCGCCGCGCCCTGCGACTGCACGATCGTCGAGAGCGCGTCGACCGGCTCGCCGTTGACGAGGATGTCGAGCCGCAGCACCTTCGCCGGCTCGAAGCCCTCGATCTGGTAGTCGAGCGAGGCGTAGCCCTGGGTGCGCGACTTCAGCTGGTCGTAGAAGTCGACGAGGATCTCGGCGAGCGGGCAGCGGAACTCCGCCAGCACGCGCGCGTCGCCCTCGACGACGCCGCGGTCCAGGTACTCCAGCCGCAGGTGTCGCCCGCGCCGCCCGATCACCAGCTCCATCACGGTGCCGAGGTAGCGTGAGGGTACGGTGATCGCGAGCCGCACCCAGGGCTCGCGCACCTCGCTGATCTCGTTGGGCGGCGGGAGATCGGCGGGGCTGTCGACGACGATCTCGCGGCCGTCGGAGCGGGTCACCTCGTACTCGACCGAGGGCGCGGTGGCGACCAGATCGAGGCTGAACTCGCGCTCCAGCCGCTCCTGCACGATCTCCATGTGCAGCAGGCCCAGGAAGCCGGCGCGGAAGCCGAAGCCGAGCGCTGCCGAGCTCTCCGGCTGCCAGACCAGCGAGGCGTCGTTGAGGCTGAGGCGCTCGAAGGCGGCGCGCAGTTCCTCGTACTCGTTGGGGTCGGTCGGGTAGATGCCGGCGAAGACCATCGGCTTGGCCGGGCGGTAGCCGGGCAGCGCCTGCTCCGCCCCGTGGCGGTCGAGCGTCACCGTGTCGCCCACGCGGCTCTCGTGGACGCTCTTGAGGCCCGTCGCCACGTAGCCGACCTGCCCCGCATCGAGGCGCGGCTGGACTTCCAGCTCCGGCCGGAAGGCGCCGACATCCAGCGGCTCGAAGCGCGTGCCCTGCTGCATCAGCCGCAGCCGCTGCCCCGCCGCCAGCGATCCGTCCACCACGCGCACGTAGGCGAGCACGCCCTTGTAGGCGTCGTACTTCGAGTCGAAGACGAGCGCGCGCGGCGGAGCGTCCGGATCGCCCTGGGGCGGAGGGACCCGGGCGACGACCGCCTCGAGGATCGCCTCGATGCCCTCGCCGCTCTTCGCCGAGGCGTAGAGCACCTCGTCGGGCTCGAAGCCGATGACGTCGACCAGTTCGCGGGCGACGCGATCCGGGTCGGCGGCGGGGAGGTCGATCTTGTTGACCACGGGGATCAGCGCGAGGTCGAGGTCGAGCGCCTGGTAGACGTTGGCCAGCGTCTGCGCCTGGATGCCCTGGGCGGCGTCCACGACCAGCACGGCGCCTTCGCAGGCCGCGAGGGCGCGCGAGACCTCGTAGGCGAAGTCGACGTGCCCGGGGGTGTCGATCAGGTTCAGCTCGTAGTCGAGGCCGTCCACGGCGCGGTAGAGCATGCGCACGGCCTGCGCCTTGATCGTGATGCCCTTCTCGCGCTCGAGGTCCATCTGGTCGAGCACCTGCTCGCGCATGTCGCGGCCGGCGACGGCGCCGGTGTGCTCCAGCATGCGGTCGGCAAGCGTCGACTTACCGTGATCGATGTGGGCGATGATCGAGAAGTTGCGGATGCGCTGCACACGATCATCGTAGCCGTGCGGAGCCCGCAGGCGCACGCGCCGCGCCCGGACGTGAACGAGGGCGGGGGTGTCCCCGCCCTCGTGGTTGCACAGCCTGGATGCGACGCCGCTAGACGCGGTGGCAGGCCACCCAGTGGTCGCGCCCGATCTCGCGCCACTCGGGGATGCGCTCGCGGCACTCGGCGATCACGATCGGGCAGCGCGTGTTGAAGACGCAGCCGGGAGGCGGGCGCACCGGCGAGGGCACGTCGCCGACGAGGATGATGCGCTCGCGCGAGCGCTCGACCTCCGGATCGGTGATCGGCACGGCGGAGAGCAGCGCCTTGGTGTAGGGGTGCAGCGGGTTCTCGTAGAGCTCGTTGCGGTCGGCGAGCTCCATGATGCGCCCGAGGTACATCACGGCCACGCGGTCGGAGATGTGCCGCACGACCGCCAGGTCGTGGGCGATGAACAGGTAGGTGAGGTTGAACTCGTTCTGCAGGTCTTCCAGCAGGTTGATGATCTGCGCCTGAATCGAGACGTCGAGGGCGGAGACCGGCTCGTCGAGGACGATGAACTCCGGCTCGACGGCGAGCGCGCGAGCGACGCCGATGCGCTGGCGCTGTCCGCCGGAGAACTCGTGCGGGTAGCGCTTCGCGAAGTAGGGGTTCAGGCCCACCTGCTCCAGCAGGTACTCGACGCGCTCCTGGCGCTCCCTCCCCTTGTAGAGGCCGTGAATCACCATCGGCTCGGAGATGATGCTGGAGACGCTCATACGCGGATTCAGCGACGAGTAGGGGTCCTGGAAGATCATCTGCATGCGCCGCCGGAAGGCGCGCAGCGAGCGGCCCTTGACGTCGTTGAGGACGGTGCCGTCGAAGGTGATCGTGCCTTCGGTCGGGCGGTAGAGCTGGAGGATGGCACGGCCGGTCGTCGACTTGCCGCAGCCGGATTCTCCGACGAGTCCGAGCGTCTCGCCTTCGCGAACGAAGAACGAGATACCGTCAACGGCCTTGACGTCGGCGATCTTGCGCTGGAAGAGGATCCCGGAGGTGACCGGGAAGTACATCTTCAGCGCGTCGACCTCGACAAGGTTCTTGGCGTGCCCGTTACTGGTTTCCGTCATCGTGGCGGCGTCTGTGGTCATGAGCGCGCTCCCGTCCGGCCTGCGGGCCTAGCTGATGTCCATGGTCACGGTGCTGCGCGTGCGTTCGTCCTTCTGCGGGTCGCGCCAGCAGGCGGACCAGTGCCGCTCCTCCTTGAGTTCGAGCGGCGGTTGATCCGTCACGCACTTGTCGATCGCCCAGTCGCAGCGCGGCTCGAACGAGCAACCCGGAATCGGATCGATCAGCAGCGGCGGCTGCCCCTCGATCGCATCGAGCCGGATGTGCTCCGTCTCGTCCAGACGCGGCACCGACCGCATGAGGCCGACGGTGTAGGGGTGACGGGGAGTCTTGAAGATGTCCATCGTCGAGCCGGACTCGACGATCTTCCCCGCGTACATCACGTTCACCCGGTCGGCGTAGCGCGAGACGACGCCGAGGTTGTGCGTAATGATCACGACCGCGGTGCCGAGGTCCTTCGAGAGCTGGGCCATCAGCTCCAGGATCTGCGCCTGGATCGTCACATCGAGCGCCGTGGTCGGCTCATCCGCCAGCAGCAGCTTCGGGTTGCAGGAGAGCGCCATCGCGATCATCACGCGCTGGCGCATCCCGCCCGAGAACTGGTGCGGGTAGTCGTCGAGGCGGTTCGCCGCCTCCGGGATGCCGACCAGCTCGAGCAACTCGGCGGCGCGGGAGCGCGAGTCGGCCTTCTCCAGGCCGAGGTGCAGGGTGATCGCCTCCGTCAGCTGGTTGCCGATCGTGAGCACCGGATTGAGCGAGGTCATCGGCTCCTGGAAGATCATGGCGATACGGTTGCCGCGGATCGAGCGCATCTCGGCGTCCGACACCTCCAGCAGGTTCTCGCCCTCGAAGAGGATCTCCCCGTCGACGATGCGCCCGGGCGGGCGCGGGATCAGCCGCAGGATCGAGAGTGCGGAGACGGACTTGCCGCACCCGGACTCACCAACGAGACCGAGCGTCTCGCCTTCCTCGAGGTCCCATGAGACCCCGTCGACCGCGCGGACGACGCCTTCCTCGGTGTAGAAGTACGTCTTCAGATTGTTGATCTCGAGCAGCTTCACCAACGACCCCCTCCGGCCGGAGACGCGGAACCCGCCGTGCGGGCCCCAGTGGTGGGGAAGAGGAGACTCGAACTCCTACGCCTCGCGGCACATGATCCTAAATCATGCTCGTCTACCAGTTCCGACACTTCCCCGTAGACGCCTTCCCTCTGCACACGCGCCCCCACCGCAGGCGGCGCGCGATTATAGATCATCCGCGCCGCGCCTGTCGGCGTCCTCGCCGCGATTGGCGGCGATCCGAGGCCACACTATAGCCCGAACTACCGTCCGGTGCGCCCACACTGTGGCGGCGTTGCGGCTGCCGGCGGGAATATCTGGTGAGCCCCCAGGGATTCGAACCCTGAACCGGCTGATTAAGAGTCAGCTGCTCTGCCATTGAGCTAGAGGCCCGCTACAGCATATCAAGAACTCGTGCTTGCGGCGTTCGGGCCGTCAGGCGGCGTTGACGCCCCGCGAGAGGCGGGGCTAGGCTCGATTTCCGGCCTCGCGCCGGCGCGGGCGGTTAGCTCAGATGGCTAGAGCGCAGCGTTGACATCGCTGAGGTCACTGGTTCGAATCCAGTATCGCCCACCACTCCGCTTTGCCAGCCTCCGCCCGCCGGCTGCGAGTCTCTTGCGCCGCTGCGGCGCCACGCGTGGGCGGGACGCTATTCCGTTGCCGGAAGCCCCCGGAGCGAGGCAAGGATTTCGTCCAGCAGCGCGTTCAGCTGTGCTGCACGGTCTTCATCCGCAGCGTTGTAGCCGCGCCACTCCTCCTCGCCCGTGTCCATGGCGACCATGACGGAGGCGTCGTTGGACGCTTCCTGGATGCTGAGCAGGTTGACGCCCCAGTCCTTGACCACCACCCGCCATCCGTCCGGCACGGTGACGACGAAGTCCGTTCCCGGGAGACGCCACTCCGTTACCCCGTCGCCCACCACCACCTGGTCGAGAATCATCGTCGGGATGCCGGGCCCTTCCTGGGTGGTGCCCTCCGCCCACCCGGAAGGAAGGCCCTCCAGGGTCTCGATCGCCCGGACGATGAAGCGGTACTTGCCCCCGCGCTGCAAGCCGTCCACACGGTAGCTGCGCGTGGAGCCATCGCTGCCGGGAATGACAGTCCAGTCACCCCACCGCACGCTGTCGCCCTCCCAGACGCCCCGGCGGTACTCCCACCCGATCGCGGCAGGCGGGCCTCCGGCCCACTCCAGAATCAGCGCCTCGGTCGCACCGTCCGAAGCAACGGTCAGCTCCGGACGCTGCAGCGGAAGGTGACCCGTGCCGCCTCGAACCTGGGGAGACTCGCCTTCGTCGGGATCCAGCCAGGCGGCGAGGACCGGGTCGGGAGCCTGCCACACGGACTCGTCAATCCGGTCGAAGGCGCGCTCGTGCGTCCAGCGGTAGGAGTCGACATCGTCCGTAATCGCTATCCACGCTTCGCTGGAGACCTCGCGCAGGATGTACGCAAGCGGCCCGGGGTCATTCAGGACGATCCCATCCGTCTCCAGCCGCATCGAGGCGGGCACGTCGAAGAGGATGTTTCCGATCCGATAGGTGCCGTCCGTCAGAGTGTGCTGGCCCCACTCGATGTCGGGTGGCGGGGGGCAGTTCGGAAGACCGAGGGAATCGAGGTCGTTGTTCGGCACGCCGCGTAAGGGAGGCGGTACACAACCCTCCAGGGGGTTCCCGTCGAGGTGCAGGTACGTCAACTGTTCGATTTGCAGCAACTTCGACGGAATGGGACCTCGCAGGTCGTTGCCCTCCAGGCGCAGCTCGGTGAGGCCCGTGAGGTCTCCAAGCAGCCCGCTCAAGCGGCCCCGCAGGTCGTGTCGCGCGAGGTCCAACTTCGTCACTCGCTGTGGCTGACCGCCGACCGTGACGCCAGTCCAACTCGTGATTGGGACGCCAAGATCCCAGTTGAGCGTTCTCTCCCATCCGGCGAGGCCGTCCCGCAGCGCCAGCAGCTGTTCACGATCGGCGAGCAGGGCTTCCTCGTCAGCAGACACGTGCGGGACTACTGGCACCGCCACGGTGAGGTCACCGTAGCGGTACCGACCGTCGGAGCTGTAGCCGTCGTCGAGCGGCAGGAGGATCATTCCGCACGAGGGCGGATACAGGCACGCACTGGCGTAGATGAGCTCAGGAGCCCGCCGGCTCTGCGAAATCGTCAGCGAGACCCCCGCCAGGGCGAGGTCGCCGTAGCGGTAGCGCCCGTACGGCCAGAACCAACCGCCTCCTTCGTCACTGTTGTCGAATCCGAACCGGAACGTACCCAACGCGCCCCAGTCTCCGCCCGCAGGGCGAGCGCTGACCCAGACGTTCTCCGGATCGTCCACGTGCTGCCAGATGCGCATGTCGACGACCACCACATCCGCACGATCATGGTTCCCGGCATGGACGACGGCACCGCCGAGGCCGGCGAAGGCGGCAAGCGCGAAGAGCGCGCAAGCCAGTGCCGCTCCTGAATGGGTCATCCGTTTCACGCGACCTTCCGCTTCTTCGCCCCGCAGGATAGCGGGCCCTCGGAGCCACGGCGCTCGATGATCCGCCTCTCGAGTGGAACCGACCGGAACCGTGAGCCAGGACCGGCCGCGGTGAACAACGGTGGATGCGCCCGCTCCCCTCCGCTGACCCGCCGCGTCGCTCCCTCGCTCGTGGCGGTCCGGGGACGAGCGCCCGCCGCCCGCTTCCCTGTGACGCGCCGGTTGCTACCATGGATCGAGGTCCGGCGTCCGCGGACGCCGCAAGACCGAGCGTCGATGGGGACGCACGCCTGCGCGAGCGCGGCGACCAGAGAGCGGGGCCCCGGCTGGAAGCCCCGCCGCCGTACGCGAAGGCGCACCACCCCGGAGCCCGCGGGCGAACCCGCGGCGGCTGGCCCCGTTAGCGGCCTCCAATGAGCCTCGAGCGCCGCGCCCGTCGGTGATCGAGGGAAACAGGGTGGAACCACGTGAGGCGCGCCTCCCGTCCCTGAGCGGACGGCGGCGCGCCGTTTCGCGTCCCTCGCGTCCCGCGCGCGCCGCCAGACCCGCGGCGATCAGACGCGCAGCGAGCAGGAGCAAGCGATGAGCAGCAACCCGAACGATGCCGGGCCCATCTCCTCAGACGCCGTCCCCGACGCGGCCCCCGCCGACGACCACCGGGACGAGGCGCCGCTGGAGACGCTGACGCCGGAGGAGCGACTCTTCCGCATGCGCCACTCGGCCGCGCACGTGCTCGCCGAGGCCGTGATCGAGATGTTCCCGGAGGGCAAGTACGCGATCGGCCCGCCGATCGAGCACGGCTTCTACTACGACTTCGAGCTGCCGCGTCCCCTGACGCCCGAGGATCTCACCCGCATCGAGCGGCGGATGCGCCGCACCGTGAAGCGCAACGTGCCGATCGAGGGCCGCTGGATCCCGAAGGACGAGGCGCGCGCGATCTTCGCGGAGCAGCCCTACAAGCTGGAACTGATCGACGAGATCGAGGATGAGACCGTCGGCCACTTCCGCCACGCCCGGTTCGACGATCTCTGCCGCGGCGGACACACCGAGCGGACGGGGCAGGTCGGCGCGTTCAAGCTCACGCACTCGGCTGGCGCCTACTGGCGCGGCGACGAGCGCCGGCCGATGCTGCAGCGCATCTACGGCGCGCTCTTCCCCACGCAGGAGGAGCTGGACGCCTGGATCGAGGCGCGCGCGGATGCGGAGCGGCGCGACCACCGCCGCCTCGGCCGCGAGCTGGAGCTCTTCACCTCGAGCGAGCTCGTCGGGCAGGGACTGCCGACGCTGCTCCCGAAGGGCGCGACGATCCGGCGGCTGCTGGAGGACTACGTACTCGGCCTCGAGCGGCGGGCCGGCTACCAGCACGTCTACTCGCCGGTGCTCGGCAAGGTCGATCTCTACAAGCGCTCGGGGCACTGGGAGCACTACCAGGAGAACATGTTCCCGCCGATGCAGCTGGAGCACGACGAGCTGGTGCTGCGGCCGATGAACTGCCCGCACCACATCCTGGTCTACGAGACGCAGCTGCACTCCTACCGCGACCTGCCGCTGCGCATCGCCGAGTTCGGGACGATGTACCGCTTCGAGCGCTCCGGCGTGGTGGGCGGGCTCAGCCGCGTGCGCGCGATGTCGCTCAACGACGCGCACATCTTCTGCACGCCGGACCAGATCAAGTCCGAGTTCGCCGGCGTGATGCGGCTCGTCGAGGAGGTCTACGCCGTCCTCGGCATCACCGAGTACTCCTACCGCCTCTCCCTGCGCGACCCGGCGGACACCGAGAAGTACGTCGACAACGACGCGATGTGGGAGCTGGGCCAACGCGTGCTCAAAGAGGCGATGGACGAACTCGACCTCGACTACGTGACCGCCGAGGGCGAGGCGGCGTTCTACGGCCCGAAGCTGGACATCCAGATCCGCGACCTGCTCGGGCGCGAGGAGACGATGTCGACCATCCAGGTCGATTTCCACCTGCCGGAGCAGTTCGCGCTGCGCTACATCGGCGAGGACGGCGCGGAGCACCGCCCGATGATCCTGCACCGCGGCGTGCTCGGCACCGCGGAGCGGATGATGGCCTACCTGATCGAGCTCTACGCCGGCGCCTTCCCCGTCTGGCTCGCTCC
Source organism: Dehalococcoidia bacterium (assembly GCA_965261685.1). Taxonomy (GTDB): domain Bacteria; phylum Chloroflexota; class Dehalococcoidia; order UBA2979; family UBA2979; genus VXMT01. Next base: position 504,322 of record CBDHDI010000026.1, on the reverse strand, counting down.
CGTGCAGGCGACCGTCATCCCGATCGCCGACCGCCACATCGACTACGCCCACGAGGTGCGCGACGCCCTGCTGGAGCTCGACCTGCGCGTCGCGGTCGACGACGGCGGCGACCGCATGGGCGCGAAGATCCGCAAGGCGCAGCTGCAGAAGGTGCCGTACATGCTGGTCGTCGGCGACCGCGAGGCCGAGGCGCGCGCCGTCTCCTTGCGCCAGCGCGCGCTCGGCGACCTCGGCGCCACGCCGCTCGACGAGGCGGTCGCGCGCATCGCGGGCGAGCGCGACGCGAAGTCGCTGGACCCGGAGCCGGAAGAGCCGGCGTAGCGTGCCGCGCGGTTGCTGACGGCTGCATGCCGTGACAATCTGACGCGCGGCCTCTATGCGTCGAGCGACGGGATAGGCGATGCCGAAGCGCGTGCTGCTGGCGAACCGCGGGGAGATCGCGCTGCGCGTCCAGCGCAGCTGCCGCGAGCTGGGCATCGAGACCGTCGCCGTCTACTCCGAGGCGGACCGCGATGCGCTGCACGTGCGCAACGCCGACGCGGCCGTGCTGATCGGGCCCGGACCGGCGACGCAGTCCTACCTGGTGATCGAGAAGATCATCGAGGCGGCACAGCAGACCGGTGCCGACGCGGTGCACCCCGGCTACGGCTTCCTCTCCGAGAACGCCGCCTTCGCCGACGCCTGCGACGCGGCCGGCATCACCTTCATCGGCCCGCCCGCCTCGGCAATGCGCGCGATGGGCGACAAGGTGCAGGCGCGGCGGCTGATGGAGGCCGCCGGCGTGCCCGTCGTCCCCGGCGCCGAGGACATCGACCCGCAGAACCTGGAACACGCGCGCGCCGAGGCCGAGCGGATCGGCTTCCCGCTGCTGGTCAAGGCGGCCTCCGGCGGCGGCGGGCGCGGCATCCGCATCGTCGAGGAGATCGACGAGCTGGAGGATGCGATGCGCGTCTCCGGCACGGAGGCGGCCGCCGCCTTCGGCGACGCGACGATCTTCCTCGAGCGCTACGTCTCACCCGCGCGGCACGTCGAGGTGCAGATCATGGCCGACGCGCACGGCAACGTGCGCGCCTTCGGCGAGCGCGAGTGCTCGATCCAGCGCCGCCGCCAGAAGCTGATCGAGGAGGCGCCCTCGGTCGCCGTCGGTCCGGAGCTGCGCGCGCGGCTCTGCGAGGTGGCGGTCACCGCCGCGCGCAGCTGCGGCTACCGCAACGCCGGCACGGTCGAGTTCCTGCTCGGCGAGGACGGCGAGTTCTACTTCCTCGAGATGAACGCCCGGCTCCAGGTCGAGCATCCCGTGACCGAGTTGGTCTACGGCGTCGACCTCGTGGCGTTGCAGCTGGCCATCGCCGACGGCGAGCCGCTGCCGGAGGACGCCGGACTCGCGGAGCCGCACGGCTGGGCGATCGAGGCGCGCATCAACGCGGAGAACGCCTACGCCAACTTCGCGCCCTCGTTCGGCCTCGTGCGGCGCGTCGAGCCGCCGCTGGGGCCGGGCGCGCGCTTCGACACGATGCTCTACGACGGGCTCGAAGTGCCGGTCTTCTACGACTCGCTGCTGGGCAAGCTGATCGTCTGGGCGGAGAACCGGCCGGCCGCGATCGCGCGACTGCGGCGCGCGCTGCAGGATCTGCTGGTCGCCGGCATAGACACCAACGCGCCCTTCCACCTCGCGCTGCTCGATCACCCGGACTACATCTCCGGCGCGGTCGACACCGGCTGGCTGGAGCGCGAGTTCGAGATGCCCCCGCCGCCCGAGGACGACCCGCGCGAGACCACGGCGCTGATCGCCGCCGCCCTCGCGGCCGGGCTCGGCAGCGGAAGAGGCACGGGAGCGAACGGGGCCGGGGGCGCATCCGGGCGCGGCTGGGCCCAGGCCGGGCGCAGCGACGCGCTGAGCGCACGCAGACGGCACGCGGAGGGACGAGGATGGCGAAGCGGCATCGGCTCCTCGTAGGCGGCGAGGAGCGCACGGTCATCCTCGACGGCGCCATCGGCGTGCCGGGCGAGACGCTCGTCACGATCGACGATGGCGAGCCGATCGCGATCGAGGCGGAGGGGGCGGAGCTGCCCGGCTTCGTCTCGTTCCGCATCGGCGGCGTGACGCGGCGCGCCTATGTGGTGCGCGACGGCGCGGCCTTCGACGTGACGGTCGGCTCGCGGCGCTTCGTCATCGAGCAGGTCACGGGCAGCGGACGCGGACGCGGCGTGGTCGGCGGCGCGGAGGACACGCCCGGCGAGATCAGCTCTCCCCTCGCCGGCGTCGTCGTCGAGGTGCGCGTCGCGCCGGGCGACGAGATCGAGGCCGGGACAACCGTGCTGGTGCTCGAGGCGATGAAGATGCAGAACGAGGTGCTGATCCCGCTCGACGGCACCGTGACCGCCGTGCACGTGAGCGCCCGCGACAGCGTCGCGCAGGGTCAACTGCTCGTCGAGTACGACCCCGCCGCGGCGGACGGGTAGGAACGAGACAGCCGAATCCTCGGCCACAGGCGGCGCGGAGAGTGCTAGAATCAGCGCCCGCGCGCCCCGGCCGGGCGCCTGCAAGCAGATGAGAGGCTCCTCCGATCGCGAAAGAGTTGCGGGTTAACGAGCAGATACAGGTACCGCAGGTCCGCGTGATCCGTGACACCGACCAACTTGGCATCCTCGACATCCGCGAGGCCCAGCGCATCGCCGACGATGCGAACCTCGACCTCGTGGAGGTCGCGCCGACGGCGAATCCGCCGGTGGTCCGGATCATGGACTACGGCAAGTTCAAGTATCAGCAGGCGAAGAAGGAGCGCGAGTCTCGCAAGGCCTCGCGCCACTCCTCGCTGCGCGAGGTGCGGATGCGCGTCAAGATCGACGAGCACGACATTGCCTTCAAGGCACGCACCGCGCGCAAGCTGCTGGCCGAGGGCGACAAGGTGAAGATCTCCGTGATGTTCCGCGCACGCGAGATCACCCACCCCGAGGTCGGCCGCGACCTGCTGGACCGCTTCTACTCGCGCATCGAGGATGTCGCGGCGGTCGAGCGGCCGCCGCAGATGGAGGGCCGCATGCTCTCCATGACGGTCATGCGCGACCCGAAGGCAGCCGCCGCGGAAGAGGCAGCCGACGAGGCGGCGGTGGAGTCGTAGCACCGCGAGCGCGGCCGGCGGTCGTTCAGCGGGCCGCTGGCCCGTAGCGCGTCCGCCTCGGTAGACTCGAATGCAGAGTTCAGCAGGACTTAACAGATGCCGAAGATGAAGACGCACCGCGGTGCGGTGAAGCGCGTGAAAGTGACCGGGAGCGGGAAGCTGCTCGTGCGCGCGCATCACCTGAACAACAAGCGCATGAAGAAGCGCGGCGAGAAGCTGCAGGCGCTCGGCCGCATGCACGAGCTGCACCCCACGCAGCGCGCGCGCATCCGCCGGCTGCTGGCCCGCTAGGCGAACGAGGGATAGAGCAATGCCCCGCACGCGCAATCGCGTCGTCACGCGCGCCCGCCACAAGAAGATCCTTCGCCGCGCACGCGGCCACCGCGGCAAGCGCCATAGCAACTTCAAGGTCGCCAACGAGTCAGTGATGCACGCCCTGCGCTACTCGACCGATCACCGGCGCGAGCGCAAGCGCGACTTCCGCCGCCTCTGGATCGTGCGCATCAACGCAGCGGCGCGCCTGCACGGCCTCAGCTACAGCCGGCTGATGCAGGGCCTGAAGCGCGCCGGCATCGAGATCGACCGCAAGATGCTCGCCGACCTCGCGGCGCGTGAGCCCGAGGCGTTTGGCCAGCTCGCCGTCCGCGCCGGAGCCGCCCTGGCCTGAGCCCTCCCGACTCCGTCCTGCCCGAGCCACTGCTACGAGGGCGTCTCCGCGCCCGCAGCCGGAGCGCGCGCGACGCCGCGGACACACAGCCGAGGACAAAGCAACGGGGCGGCTGAGCCGCCCCGTTGGTCTGGTCGTTGCTTGTTTGCGTCGGCGTTAGTTCACCGGCGGGAAGCGCCTCGCGTCCTCGGCGGCGTAGCCCGCCACCGCCAGGTCGGCGCCACCGGCCGCCTCGATCTTCGAGACGACATCGGCCAACTGGTTTGCCGGAATCGCACAGGTCATTTCGGAGTTGGACATCCCGGTCCGTACACGACTGAGCTGTCAGCCAACACTCGCGGCAGCGATTCCGTGTTCCTTCGCCATGGCGACGATGTGGCACTGCGGCTTGCCCTGCAGGCTCAGGTCCGGCAGCGCGTCGGACAGCACCATCAGCTGCCGTCCGGTGACGCGCAGCATCACCACGTCCGGGTCGATCGGCGTCTCGGCCAACGGGCCGTAGGTGATCGCGCCCGGCTTCTCCGTGACGACGGGGATCAGCGGAACGATGTCCATCGTCACCCAGCCGCACTCGAGGATCGCGGCGACATCGGAGTTGCCGCCGACTTCCTCGAGCGTCTTGAGGCCGTGCGTGAGGCTGCCGACGCTGCAGTTGCCGTGGTCCTCGGCCACGGTCGTGAAGGTGCGGTTCGTGGACTTCATCCAGAACACGCAGCCCGCCGAGACGCGGCCGGTGCGGCCGTCCTCAAGGGGCGGCGGCATCGGGTCGTCGAAGGCGTCCACGCCGTCCGGAGGCGCGTCCGAGAAGGTGATCGCGATCGGGGGCACGTCGGTTCCGACGCTCGACATCAGCCGTTGGCTGAGGCCGCCCCAGTCCTCTGTCGTGGCCATCGCCACCTCCTCACCGGCGCGAGGGCCCAGGGCCCGTCGCACAAGACTTCCAATCCAGTTTCCGATGCTCATGGCTGGAGTATGCTCCAACCCTTGCCAAATGACAAAGCCCGATGTCCGAGGCCGGCGAGGCATGTTCGCCCACGTTCACCCGGAACGTTACTCGCCGCGCTCGCCTTCGGAGGAGCCTGTGTCCGAGGCGGCCGGCAGATCGCGCTGAGCGATCAGTGGCGTGTCGGCAGGCAGGTCATCGGGGAAAAGCGCGCGGAATCTCTCGTTCACGAAGTCGGGCGCACCGAGGATGTACGGCACGTAGTCGCCGTCAACCCACGAGTAGAACGCCGTCACCTGCTTGCGTCGCGCGCACCCCTCGAGCTGGCCGAAATGCCCGCCCGCGTACACCACGAGACTGAAGCGGCCGCGTGTAAGACCGCGCAGGCACTCCGGAACCTCGACCCGCACGCGGTAGACCCGCTCCCGGCTGCCATCCTCCGAGGTCACTGTCAGCGTGATCTCGGTACCCGCGTCCACCCCCGCCTGGTGGCCGTTCTCCAGATCGCCGTCAACGTCGCTGGGCACGATTCCAACCGTTGCCCCGGGCTGGACCGGCGGGGCCTCGATGACGGTCTTGCCTGCGCCCCCGATGAGGATTCCCGTGTACTCCGTACGGCGGGGTGAGAACTCGCCGATCTCGATGTGCGTGAGCATCAACGAGGCGAGCCGCGCGTCGCTCGTGGAGGTGGCGGTGATCCTCATGATCCGATCCGCGCCACCGCCGTTCGAGGTGGACACGTACAGGGCTCCATCGGGACCGAGCATCGGCGTCCGGAGCCGGGCGTACGTACCGTCGAGTTCGGGTACGACAACCTCACTGAGGAGGGCGCCGTCCGCGGCGAACTCGAAGATCCGCAGCTCGCTTCTCTTGAGCGCGGCCACCGCCAGCCGCCCCTCCCAGATGCCCCACTGCTCGCCCTCGAGGAAGATGCCGCCACTGGTGGCCAGCGTCGGATTGCCCGACGACCACCTGGCCTCGACGGCGTCGGGGAACTCCGGGAGGTCGGTCATCGGGACGCTCTCGTTGTAGCCGGGCACCGGGTTCCAGCCGTAGTTGCCGCCGGAGGTCAGCAGGTTGATCTCGTCGTCCCTCGAGGGGCCGTGCTCAACCGACCACATCTGGCTCGTGCCGGGACGCAGCGCGAGGCCCTGCACGTTGCGGTGGCCGTAGCTGTAGATCCGGGTGCCGAACGGGTTGCCCGGCGCCGCCGCGCCCGTCGACGCGTCGACGCGGAGGACCTTGCCACCGAGCGAGTTCAGATCCTGCGGGTTTGTGCCGCGCGCCCCGTCGCCGGTGGAGATCCACAGGTAGCCCTGAGGTCCGAAGCGCAGCCGGCAGCCGCCGTGCCGGCCACCGCCGGCGGTGGGCAGCCCAGCGACGAGGGGATCGGCGACCCGGGCGGCCGAGGTGTACGCCGCATCGATGGTCCATGCGATGACCTGCACCTCGGGCCCGGTGTGGCCCTGGCACGTGTAGAAGCGCCGGTTCGAGGCAAATCCGGGATCGACGACGATGGCCATCAACCCGGTCTCGCCACGGGCAAACAGGTCGCCGAGGTCGGCGCTGACGGTCTGCACCGTGCCGTCGGCGAGGCGACTGCTGAGCACGCGGCCCCGCTGCGTGAACAGCATCGTGCCGTCCGGCGCGAAGGCGATGTCCCAGGGGATGTTCAACCCGGAGACGAACACCTCGACCGAGAGCGTCGGTGGGGACGCCTCGCTTTCGACCGTGTTGCCGGAGGCCTCGACGGGACCCGACTGCGAGGACTCGGCGTGCGGAGCAGCGAGTGAGCCCGCCAGCACCAGCCCGAGTAGCAGGCACAGCAGCACGCACGCCGCAACGAGCGGTGGCCTGACCACATGCCGCGCCGCGATCGTGTGCTCCGCCATGGGCTCACCCACTGCCCGCGTATTTCCTTGCGTTGAGGCCGGAAGGCGGTCGCCCGCCGCCGCGCCCGAGCGCTCGGCAGGGCAGAAACGTCCGGCGCGAGGATACGTCAGGCGAGGTGCACAGGAAGGAGGCCTTGACTACGCGCGCTGCTCCGCGCCGTGCTCGCGGCCGAGGCGCTGGAGGATGCGTGCCTGCTCGCGGTTGGCGTCCTCGCTGGTGAGCGTGCGGTCGGGCGCCTGGTAGCGGATCGCGAAGGCGATCGACTTCTTGCCCGCGGGCAGCTGCTCGCCGCGGTAGACGTCGAAGACACGCGCCTCGGCGACGAGCCGCGACTGCTCGATCAGCGCCTGCAGCGCGCCCGCCGGGACGCCCTCGTCCACGACCAGCGCGAGGTCCTGCTCGACCGCCGGGAAGCGCGGCACCGCCACGGCGCTGCGCCCCGCGGGCAAGGCCGCGAGCAGCAACGCCAGATCCAGCTCGAAGAGCGCGACCGGGCGCGAGACGCCGAACGCCTCGAGGGTGTCGGGATGCACCTCGCCGAGCGTGCCGACGGGCGTCCCGTCCACTTCGATCCGCGCGCAGCGGCCCGCGAGCAGGCCGTGCTCCTCGTGCGGGGTGTAGTCGAAGGCGACGGCCAGCCGCTCGCCCAGCTCCTCGATCACGCCCTTCGCGTCGAAGAAGTCGAGGGCGCGGTCGAGCGGGCTGCCCCAGCGGTCGCGCTCGACGCCGCAGAGGGCGCCGGTGACGATCTCGCGCTCGTCCGGCAGCGGGCCGTCCGCACCGCGGCGCGGCGTGTAGATGCGCCCCGCCTCGAAGATTGCGATCTCGTCCGCGCCGGCGCGGAGGTTGCGGTCGACGGCCTCGATCAGCGAGTGGCGCAGCGAGGTGCGCAGCACCTGGTGCTCCGAGGAAAGCGTGTTGCGCAGCTGCAGCGGCGCGTTCGCCTCCAGCAGCGCCGCCGGCTGGACGCGGGCGAGCGTCTCGCCCGTGGTGAGCGAGTAGCTGATCACCTCCTGCAGGCCGGCGGCGGCGAGCGTCCGGCTCACGCGGTCGCGCAGCGCCGGCAGCGGCGCCGGCTCGTACGAGGGCACCCGCCCGCGTACCGTCGTCGCCGGCAGCCGGTCGTAGCCGGCGATGCGCACGACCTCCTCGGCGAGGTCGTCGGGGATGGCGACGTCGGTGCGCCACCACGGCGCGCCGACGATGAAGCGCTCCGCGCGGCCTTCGTCCCCGCCCTCGGGCGCGACCGCGAAGCCGAGCGCTCCGAGGGCGGACTCGACCTCGGCGTCGGGCACGTGGAAGCCGAGCACGGTGTCGAGGCGCGCGCGCTCGAGGGCGACGCGCGTCTGGCGCTGCGGGCGCGGGTAGACGTCGACCGCGCCGCGCCGCGCCGTGCCGCCGCAGACCTCGACCAGCAGCTGCGTCGCGCGCCGCGAGGCGTGCGCCGCCAGCTCCGGCGAGAGCCCGCGCTCGAAGCGCGACGAGGCCTCGCTGCGCAGCCGCAGCCGCGTCGAGGTGCGGCGAATGCTCGCCGGGTCGAACTGCGCGGCCTCCAGCAGCACGCGCGTGGTGCCCTCGGAGACCTCGCTGTCGAGGCCGCCCATCACGCCGGCGAGCGCGATCGGGCCGCTGTCGTCGGTGATCAGCAGCGTGTCTGGGGTGAGCTCGCGGACCTCGCCGTCGAGCGTCCTCAGCCGCTCGCCCTCGCTTGCGAGGCGCACGACGATCGCGCCCTCCAGGCGGCCGGCGTCGAAGGCGTGCAGCGGGTTGCCAAGCTCGAGCATGACGTAGTTCGTCACGTCGACGACGTTGTTGATCGGGCGCTGGCCGGCGGCGCGCAGCCGCTCCTGCATCCAGCGCGGCGAGGGCCCGACGCGCACGCCCTCGATGACGGTGGCGATGTAGCGGGCGCACAGAGCCGGGTCGTCGATGGCGACGGCGGCGGCCTCCGTGACGTCCGCGTCGCTCTCGGCGTGCTCGCTGTCCGGGAGGCGCAGCGCCGCGCCCGTGATCGCGGCGACCTCGCGGGCGACGCCGGCCATGTTCATCATGTCGGCGCGGTTCGGCCAGGTGTGCACGTCCAGCACCACGTCGCCGAGATAGTCGGCGAGCGGCGCGCCCACCGGCGCGTCCGCGGGCAGCTCGAGGATGCCCTCGTGCTCCTCGGACAGCCCCAGCTCGCGCTCGGACAGCACCATCCCCGAGGACTCGACGCCGCGAATGCGCGCGGCCTTGAGCGTCGAGGACTCGCCGCTGCGCGGCTCGACCAACTGCGCGCCCTCGCGCGCGAAGGCGACGCGCTGGCCGGCGGCGACGTTCGGCGCGCCGCAGACGACGGTCCGAGGCTCCCCGGCGCCGTACTCGACGGTGGCGAGGCGCAGCCGGTCGGCGTTCGGGTGCGGCTCGACGGCGAGCACCTCGGCGACCGTGATGAGCTCGCGGTCCCAGCCGCCGACGCGCTCGATGCCCTCGACCTCCGCGGAGGCGATCGTGAGCCGCTCCGCGAACGCCTCGACGTCGAGGTCGTCCGGGAGGTCGACATAGTCGCGCAGCCACTTGAGGGAGACGAGCATTCGGCAGGCTCCGCTAGAACTGGTCGAACATGATCGCGTTGCCGTCGGGGTCCTCGAGGACGATGTGCGCGGGGCCCTCGTCCGCCTCGGCGGGGAGCGCCACCGAGGGGTCCTGGCCGTCCGGCATCTCGTGCAGCAGCTCGGTCTCGAGGCCGCGCTCGGCGAGGCGGCGCTGGACGGCGCGCACGTCCGGGGGATTGAAGGTCAGGATGTTGCCCTCGAACATCCCCTCGAACAGGCCGATCATCGCGCCGCCCTGGCGCATCATCAGCCAGCCCTCGCCGCCGCCCAGCGGCTCGAAGCCGAGCTGCTCGTAGAACGCCTGCGAAACCTCGAGATCGCTGACCGAGAGGCTCACCGAGAAGTAGCCGAGGTTGGGGTCGCCGGCCGGGGGCGGCTCGGGCGGCGCCGCCTCGGTCGCACCGGGGTCTGCTGCTCCGGTATCCGTGTCGGCCATCGTCAGACCCCCTGGAACTGGCGCAGGAAGCGCAGGTCGTTGGCGTAGAAGTTGCGGATGTCCTCGATGCCGTAGCGGAGCATCGCGATCCGCTCGACGCCCATGCCGGCGGCGAAGCCGGTGTAGCGCGCGGGGTCGTAGCCGGAGGCGGCGAGCACCTCCGGGTGCACCATCCCCGCGCCGAGGACCTCGAGCCAGCCGCTGCCGCGGCAGACCGCGCAGGCCGGGTCGTCGCCGGGGCAGGAGAAGCAGTCGACGGCGACCTCGACGCCGGGCTCGACGAAGGGGAAGTAGGAGTGCCGCAGCAGCACGCGGCGCTCCGCGCCGAAGAGCTGGCGCGCGAACTCCAGCAGCGTGCCCTTGAGATCGGCGAGCGAGACGCCCTCGTCGACGGCGAGCAGCTCGACCTGCGTCATCATCCACTCGTGCGTCGCGTCGGTCGCCTCGTAGCGGTAGCAGCGGCCCGGCACGGCGATGCGCACTGGCGGCTCGTGGGCGTCGAGGTAGCGAATCTGCATCGGCGAGGTATGCGTGCGCAGCAGCAGCGGCTGCTCGCCGTCCACGTCCTCGTCGAGCCAGAAGGTGTCCCACATATCGCGCGCGGGGTGGTCCTCGGGGATGCGCAGGCGGGTGAAGTTGTACTCGTCGAGCTCGACCTCGGGGCCCTCGATGGTGGCGAAGCCCATGCGCGTGAAGGCGTCGAGGATCTCCTGCAGCGTCTGCGTCACGGGGTGCAGCCCGCCGCGGCGGCGGCGTCTGCCGGGCAGCGTCACATCGACGGCGCCCTCGCTGAGCTGCGAGGCGAGCGCGGCCGCGCGCAGCTCCTCCTGGCGCGCCTCCAGCGCCGCCTCGAGGTCGCGCTTGAGCACGTTGGCGGCCTGCCCGGTGGCGCGCCGCTGCTCGGGTGGCAGCGAGGAGAGCCCGCGCAGCACGCCGGTGAGCGCCCCCGAGCGCCCCAGCACGAAGCGCCGCCACTCCTCGACAGCCTCCTCGTCGCCCGCCGCCGCGAGCGCCTCGCGCCACTCGCGCGCGAGGGTTTCGAGGTCAGCGGGGGGGTTGGTGGTCATGGGGGGAGTGTGGCGCGGGTGGCGGGTGTAGGCAACGCGGCGGGGCGGCGCTACATCTCCCGCCGCCGCGGCGGAGGCTTGATCGCGTAGACGGTGGCCGAGACCACCGCCACGACCCCTCCCAGCAGCCAGGCCGGGAGCCAGGCGAGAAACGACAGGGTCCAGGCGCTCCCGGTATCGGCGCTCCCGAACAGCGCCTCGACGGCCAGCGCGGCCGCCAGCATCGCGACCACGACGGGCACCGGCCCGAGGAAGGTGTAGATGAACGCCGTCGCAACCACGGCCGTGACCACGGCTGCGAAGCGGGACGTTATCGCCTGCGAGGCGACCTTGCCGGCGGCGATGCCGATCGCGGCGCCGCCGCCGATCCCGGCGGCGACCGCAGCGAAGAGAACGATCCCGGAACCCACGGCTCCCGCCCTCCCCGGACCCCGGCCGCGCCACGCCGCCGCGCACGCCTCAGCGGCGGTCCGCAGGCCACGATACTCGCCGCGTCGTCCGGTGGTCATGGGGACTGTGCGTGGAGCGTTGGGCTGTGGGCGAAGCGGGCCGGGCGTCAAGCCTGGCTCACGCGCTCCCCTGCTCGGGTCGGCACGCTGGCGGCCTGGCCGGTGGCGCGCCGCTGATCGGGCGGCAGCGAGGAGAGCCCGCGCAGCACGCCAGTGAGCGCCCCCGAGCGCCCGAGCACGGAGCGCCGCCACTCCTCGACAGCCTCCTCATCGCCCGCCGCCGCAAGCGCCTCGCGCCACTCGCGCGCGAGGGTATCGAGGTCGGCGGGGGGATTGGTGGCGTCGGCGGTCATGTTGGGAGTGCATGGAGGGGGTGCGGGAGGGGGAAGGGCGTGCGCACGACCGGACTATGAGTGGGTCTCGTCCTCCGCGCCCTGATTCTGGAATAGGCGCGCGCCCAATTCCGGGTGATATCCAGACACCAACTCCCCAAGTCGCCGAGCATGTTCTTCCCAGAGTGGGTGGAATCGAGATTCCCCGATCACCTCGCCCGGCTTCAGGTGCAGGTCATACTCCCGTTGCCTCGGCGAGTCCCATCTCCTTCTCAAGAAGTCGTAGAGCGACCCGCCAGACCGGAGCCGTCCAGCCAGATCGGCAAAGGCATCGGCATTTGCGATCATGTACTTGATGATCGGAGGGGATGCACCTCGTTCTTCTAGTATTTCCTCGACGAGATCACGGAATACTTGTGCGTTTAGTCCGACTTCGTGACCATTGACAACAATGAGTCCTATCAAATTCGCGCCCTTATGGACTCCCGATTCACCGCGCCGGATCGCGCGAGCAGAGCTATCCAGTTGTTCCACGGCGTCAGCGACACCACCCTCTCGCGCAAGCACTTGCTTCAAGCGATCGCGCTCTTTTGTGATGCCAGCACCAATACTGAACCAACTCAATTTCGCTTCTACCAGGGTCACACTCTTGCCTTCCTGGCACACGTAGTCACAGTGCTTACCGTCAAACAACTCGTCGGCATGGGTTACCGCGCCTGCCGCTCCCATGGCGGACAACGTCAGTCCGACATATCTCTCGAAGGTTCGTCCACGCGCGTTATCAAGCAAGCCCTTCTTTGCGGAATCTGAACCGATCGCTCGCCACGAGTCGATCTCGAATCCACGTGCCGGTCGGTGCAAGAGGTCGCTGGCGATGGGCACTCTAGTCAGACCGTCATCACCTACGATCAAAGGCCACTTGATAGTTGGCGAAAGAGTATACGTCTCGTAACCGGGCATCGAAACCTCCGGTGACGAGGCGCGTTCCTTGAATTCCCCGTAGCTGCTCGCACAGTGGGTCCAGTAAGCACGCACAACTTCATCTGGGATGTTCATAAAGGACAAGTCGACAGCCGACGGGGAGAAGGTGATCCCAGGGTTGGTTGCGATCGCGCTCGAAAGCGTCAGAGAAAGGACTGTGATGTCCTCAAAGGTACACCCGTACGTCTCGCGGTAGTGCGAGGAGAGATCAAGCCCGCGTGCCCTGGCCTCGTCGATAGTGTGAAGGGCGATGGCTGTTTCCCTAACATAGTTCGAGAACCCCAATTGGTCATGGTACTGCGCTTGCAACATTCGAAGGAATAGCAATACAGCATCCGCTGATGTCCTGGTTTCACGGTCCCGCGGCGGAAACCACTCCCAAGCGGCATCTTCAGCCGCCTTGAGTTCGGGGAGCCCGATAGCCCGGTGAGATCCGTCGGGGACCGGACGTCTCGTGATCGCTTCCCGCACGACACGGCGCAGCAAGAATGGCGAGAGGGTCAGCCGTGGGTCATGCCCAGATCCTGAAAGCGCTTCGCTAAACTCACCGTAACTCCACAGCCACATAGCAGTAAGTTGCCCTACAAGCGCAACGATGGAATCGAGTGTGAACGGGGTTAGGCGATGGTCCAGCACCGCCTCAGCGTCGTCAGTAGCGACCGACAGGCCGCCCGGGAGTTCCCAAGCCCGGAGTTGACGGGGGTGCTCGGCCTCACCTTTGAGCAAGATGTCATAACCAAGTACAGATCCTACGGGGTCGGCCATGGAGTGATCATCGCAGAACGAGCGTTCTTGTCAAGGGCTCCTCACCACCCCCACCCCCGTCCCGCTACAATCGCCCCGCACACCGCACTCCCGAAAGGAGCACCCCCGTGAGCGTTCGCGGATACATCCTCGTCGAGACCGAGGTGGGGAGGACGCAGGCCGTGGGGCGCGCCATGCGCGACCTCGTGTCCGAACTCGCCACCGTCAACGCCGTCGATACCGTCACCGGCCCCTACGACGTGATCGTCCAGCTCGAGGCGCCCGACCTCGACCAGCTCGGCAAGTGCATCACCGAGGAGCTCCAGTCCGTCGCCGGCGTGCAGCGCACTACCACCTGCCTCGCAGTGTCCCTCGGCTGACCCTCGGGTAGCTGCCAGGCAGCCGCTGCCCGGATCCCCCTCACCCTCACCCTCTCCCGCCGGGGGAGAGGGGATCGGAGGTCGCCGCTTCCCGGATCCCCCTCACCCTCTCCCGCCGGGGGAGAGGGAACGGAGGGCCCGACGCTGGCGCGTGAGCGCTGGCTGCCCGACGCTTGACGCCATGACGCAGATGATCGCGCTGCTCGGGCATCCGGTCGCCCACTCGATCTCCCCGGCCTTCCAGCAGGCCGCCCTCGACGCGCTCGGCGTCGACGCGCGCTACGAGGCCTGGGACACGCTCCCCGCCGACATGCCGGCCGCCCTCGATCGGCTGCGCGACCCCGCCCTGCTCGGCGCGAACGTCACCGTCCCCCACAAGCTCGAGGCGCTGCGCCTCGCCGACTCCGCCGACGCCGTCGCGCGGCGCATCGGCGCGGCCAACACGCTCATCCGCAGCGGCCGCGCGCTGCACGCCACCAACACCGACGTGGCAGGCGTGCAGCGCGCGCTCGCCGAGGCCGGGGTCGCCCTCGCGGGCGTCGAGGCGGTGCTGATCGGCGCGGGGGGCGCGGCCCGCGCGGTCGTCGCGGCGCTGCGCGCGGGCGGTGCGCGCTCGCTTACCGTCGCCAACCGCACGCCGGAGCGCGCCCAGGCGCTGCGCGAGGTCGCCGAGGCGGGCGACTCTCCCGCCCTCGAGCTGCGCGTCTGCCCGCTGGAGCCGGACTCGGACGCGCTGCGCGAGGCGCTGGGGCGAGCGGGGCTGGTGATACACTCGACCCCGCTGGGGATGCGCCACGGGCCGGACGAGGCCGCGACGCCGCTGCCCACCGAGTGCTTCTCGCCGGGACAGGCCGCCTTCGATCTGGTCTACACGCCCGAGCGCACGCCGTTTCTGGAGGCCGCCGGGGCCGCGGGCGCCCGGCCGATCGGCGGGTTGGGAATGCTGGTCCACCAGGGCGCCGAGTCGTTCCGTCGCTGGACCGGCCTCGAGCCGCCGCTCGAAGTGATGTTCGAGGCCGCGCGCGCCGCGCTGGCGGCGCAGCAGGCCGCCGCGCTGCAGGAGTCGGCACCGTGATCGAGATCGGAATCATCGCGACGGTCGTGATCGGCGGCGCGCTCGGCTGGGTGATCGTCCAGTCCTTCTTCGGCCACCGCTACTGGCGTCGCGCCATCGCCGAGGGCGACGAGGGCGCGATGCGCGCCGCGCTGATCGAGGCGCTCGACACCTGGCGGCGGATGCGCCCTCCGGCCGACACGATCCCCTCGGACTGGCGCGCTCTGCAGTCGGCGGAAATCGTCGCGGCCGACAGCACGCGTTGCCGCGTCTCGCTGCTCGCCGACCCCGACATCCGCGTCGTCGACGGCGTCCGCGACGAGGTCGGCGGCGCGATCCACGTCGCGCGCCGCTCCGCCGTGCTGATGGCCGAGCGGCTGCTCTACGAGATCCCGCTGGTCCGCTTCGACGCCGTGCAGGTCGATGTCCATACCGAGTACCGCGGCCCCGAGGGCGCAACCGAGTCCGTCGCCCTGCTCACCACGCAACTGACGCGCGAGGAGGCCACGGACACCTACTGGGACGAGCTCGGATTCGAGGAGATACTGGCCACCTGGCAGACGCGCGAGCGCCAGCCGGACGCGCCGCTCGACCCCGAGGACGGCGCGCTGATCGCCGCAGAGACCGCTGGCGCAGAGGCCGCTGGCGCACAGTCCGCGGGCTCGCCCGCGAGCACGGAGGGGGCATCGTGAGTCGCTTCCGCTTCCTCACCGCCGGCGAGTCGCACGGCAAGGCCCTGACGGTGATCGTCGAGGGCGTCCCGGCCGGACTGCGCATCGACGAGGACATGATCGCGAATGACCTGGCCCGGCGGCAGGGCGGCTACGGGCGCGGCAAGCGCCAGCAGATCGAGACCGACCGCGCCGAGATCACCTCGGGCGTGCGCCACGGGCGCACGATCGGCTCGCCGATCGCGCTCTGGCTGCGCAACAAGGACCACGACAACGCCAACTGGCGCGTGCGCATGGCCACCGAGGAGGTCGACGAGGAGGTCGAGCGCGTCACGCTGCTGCGCCCCGGCCACGCCGACCTCGCCGGGACGCAGAAGTACCAGCTCGACGACGTGCGCCAGATCCTCGAGCGCTCCAGCGCGCGCGAGACCGCGATGCGTGTCGGGGCGGGCGCGATCGCGCGCGCGATGCTCGCCGAGATCGGCGTCGAGGTGCACTCGCACACGATCGCGATCGGCGACGTCGAGGCCGCCCCGCCGGAGGGCGCGATCGACTGGGAGGCCGTAGAGGCCTCGCTGGTACGCGTCGCCGACCGCGAAGCGGAGCCGCGCATGGTCGCCGCGATCGACGCCGCCAGAGAGGCGCTCGACAGCCTCGGCGGGATCTTCGAGGTGCGCGCCGGCGGACTGCCGTTCGGCCTCGGTGCGCACGTGCAGTGGGACCGGCGGCTGGACGGGCGGATCGCGCAGGCGATCCTCGCGATCAACGCCGTCAAGGGCGTCGAGATCGGCCCCGCCTTCGACAACGCGCACAAGCCCGGCTCCGAGGTGCACGACCAGCTGCTGCCTGCCTCGCAGTGGAGCGAGCGCCCCTGGGAGCGCCGCACGAACCGCGCGGGCGGCCTCGAGGCGGGCATGACCAACGGCGAGGAGCTCGTCGTGCGCGCCGCGCTCAAGCCGATCTCCACCATTCCGCGCCGCCTGCCCACCGCCGACCTGCTGACCGGCGAGGAGACCGAGGCCTTCTACGAGCGCGCCGACACCTGCGTCGTACCCGCCGCCGGCGTGATCGGCGAGGCGATGGTCCTGATAACCCTCGCCGACGCCGCCCTCGAGAAGTTCGGCGGCGACCACATCGACGAATTCCTGCGCAACTACGAGGGCTTCCAGGCGACGGTCGGCCCGCGCGAGCCGCTCACGTGAGCGCCAACGGCTCGGGCGTGGACGCGCCGATGCGGCAGATCGTGCTGGTCGGCATCAGCGGCGTCGGCAAGTCCTCGGTCGGCGCGATCCTCGCCGCCCGCCTCGGCTGGCCGCTGATCGACACCGATGACCTCGTGACCGAGCTCGAGGGCAAGACGCCGGCGGAGCTGATCACCTCTCGCGGCGAGTTCGCCTTCCGCAGGATCGAGGAGCGCGTGGTGGCCGAGGCCGCCCGGCGCACGCCGGCCGTGATCTCGCTCGGCGGCGGGGCCTTCCTCAGCGCCCGCTCGCGTCGCGCCCTCGGTGAGCACGGAATGATCTGCTGGCTGGACGCCGCGCCCGCCGAGATCGCGCGCCGCCTGCGCGAGGAGCCGGACTCGACGGAGCGCCCGCTGCTGGGCGAGGACCTCGAGGGCCGGCTGCAGGAGCTGAGCGACGAGCGGCGCATCCACTACAGCCAGGCCGATCTCTGGACGCCCGCGCAGGGCCTCACGCCCGACGCGGTGGCGGACCGCATCCTGCAGGCCTGGTCCGGCGGCCCGAACGTGCACGCCGGCGGCGCGCGCCGCCTCGAGCGGCTGGGCAGCGCCCAGCCCATTGCCGGCCCGGCCGCGATCGTCGATACGGGCACAGAGCGCTACCCGATCTGGGTCGGCGCGGGCGAGCTGATGCGGCTGCCGGAGCGGCTGCGCCTGTTGGGCCTCGAGGGCTCCGTCTACGTCGTCGCCGACGAGGCGGTGATGGAGGCGCACGGGCAGCAGCTGGTCGAGGCGCTCGACACGGGCGGCTACCGCGGCGCCTCGTACGTGGTCCCGCCGGGCGAGACCTCGAAGAGCCTGCGCGCCGCCGAGGAGATCTACGGCTGGCTTGCGCAGTCCCGCGCCGAGCGGCGCGACGTGGTGATCGCGTTCGGCGGCGGCGTGGTCGGCGACCTCGCGGGGTATGTCGCCGCGACGTACCTGCGCGGGATGCCGTTCGTGCAGGTGCCGACCTCCGTGCTGGCGATGAACGACGCGGCGATCGGCGGCAAGGTCGCGGTCGACCTGCCCGGCGGCAAGAACCTCGTCGGCGCGTTCCACCAGCCGCGCGCCGTCCTCTCCGACATCGACCTGCTGCGCACGTTGCCGCGCCGCGCCTTCACCGAGGGACTGGCCGAGGTGGTCAAGCACGCGCTGATCCTCGACCCGTTGCTGCTCGGCGAGATCGAGCGGCACGCCGGTGACCTCGGTAATGCGCAGCCGAACCGCGAGCTGCTGACGAACGTGATCGCGCGATCCTCTCGGCTGAAGGCGCTGATCGTCTCCGCCGATCCGAAGGAGCGCGGGCTGCGCGCGATCCTCAACTACGGCCACACCATCGGCCACGCGATCGAGGCGGTGACCGGCTACGAGGACTACCTCCACGGCGAGGCGGTCTCCGTCGGCATGATGGGCGCGGCGCGCATCGCCGAGCAGATGGGCATCCTCGACAACGAGGTCGTCGCCCGCCAGGCGGACGTGCTGCGCACGCTCGGCCTGCCGCTGGCCGCGCCGGGCGTCGACACGCAGGCCGTGATGGAGACGATGCTCCTCGACAAGAAGGTCGAGGCCGGACGGCTGCGCTTCGTGCTGCTCGAGGAGATCGGCCGCCCGGTCGTGCGCGGCGACGTGCCCGAGGAGATCGTGCGCGGTGTCGTGCGCGGTCTCACCGCCGGCTAGGCGCTCGCGGTGAGCAGCGGCGCGGGCGAGGGCGGGATCCTCGCCGATCCGCGCCGCCCCCGGCGACTCATCGCGAAGGCGATCGGCCGCGTCCAGGGCGTGGGCTACCGCGCCTTCTGCGCCGACGAGGCGCTGCGCCTCACCGTCGACGGCTACGCCCGCAACCTGCCCGACGGCCGCAGCGTCGAGGTGCAGGCCGAGGCGGACGAGCCGACGCTGCGCCGCTTCATCGAGCGCCTGCGCGAGGGCCCGCGCATGGCCGTCGTGCACGACGTCGAGTACCGCTGGGAAGAAGCCACCGGCGAGTTCACCGGCTTCGAGGCGGTGATCTAGCGCCGACGGTTCAGGGAGGGCGGTGTCGTGTCGTCCTCGTCCCGGTGCGACGGGCCAAGAGCCCCATCGTCAGTCTCCGGGCGGCTCCCGCAGCCACGCGGGAACGTCTCGCGCCCCGTGCAGAACCCTCCACACGTCGATGTCCGCTTCCCGTTCGACGTAGAAGATCAGGTGCGGAAACCCCGTCACGATCCACGAGCGGAGGCCGGGAAGATTCAGTTCGGAGGCGTAGCGCGGCGAGCCGCTTGCAGGGTGCTCACCGACGCGCCGGAAGGCGTCCTCCAGCGCGTCGATGAAGGCCGACGCGACTGCCGTCGACGCCTCCGCAATATAGTGCTCGACGGCCTCGTCGACATCGCGCTGCGCCCGCCGCCGAAGTACGACAGGTTTGCCGATCACCCCTGGCGGGCTTCGCGAACCCGGTCGCGCAACTGGTCGAAGTACTCCGCATCGGCAGTGACCGCGGGTGGCGACGCCGCGCCCTCGAGGAGCAGCCCGCGCAGGGCTTGCCGATCCTGATCCTTGCGGATCAGTTCGCGGAGGTACTCGCTCGACGAGCTGTAGCCGCGGGATCTGACCTGTTGGTCCACAAAGCCCTTGAGGCCTTCGGGCAGCGAGATGTTCATCGTGCTCATGCTGCAAGGCTAGCCTGCTTGCCAAACCTTGCCAAGCCGCTCCGCTGCCACGGTCTCCCCGCCTCTCGGCGCCCCGCTCGACTATGATCCGTTCGGCCCATTCACTCCGCAGCGGAGACGCCGTCCAGCGACGGGTAGGAGCGAGCGAATGCCGATAGACAGCTTTCCGCCAGGAGTGGCTGAGCAATTGGCCCACTATGTGTATCGCCTAATCGATCCCCGGGATGGCGAAACCTTCTACGTGGGCAAGGGGACAGGCGATCGCATCTTCCAACATGCGCGGGGCGACTACTCCGAAATACAGGATGAAGACTCTCGCAGTCTGAAGGAGCAGCGCATCGAGGAGATCCAAGTCGAGGGCCTCGAGGTGCAGCATGTAGTCCACCGGCATGGAATCCAGGATCCTAGCGTCGCGTTCGAGGTCGAAGCCGCCGTCATCGACGTGTACCCCGACTTGACCAACGAGGCCGGGGGGCACGGATCAGGCGAACGAGGCCCCCGAACCACCGAGGAGCTCATCGCTCAGTACGGTGCAGAGTTCCTTAGGGATGGTCTGAACAGGTGGCGTATCGGGCGCGGTGCGGGTCGATCGGCGTACCGCGCCGCGCTGTGGGGGCCGATACCGCGGTTCAGGGGGTGGTCTCGCCTCCATGTCGCTCCGGAAGCGCTTCGGCGGGCGATTCCGGACGCAGCGCTCCCGCGATCAGGCGAGCTGAGGCTCGGCTCGCAACAGGTTCGCGAAACCGAGCAGCAGCGCGAGCCGCTGGCGGTTCTTCTCAAGACCCCGGTAGCGGACCTGCGCGTACCCGAAGTGCCGCTTCACGTAGAGAAACGGATGCTCCGCCTTCGCTCGCACTGAGGCCTTGCGCCGCTCCGCCTGTGCCTCAGCGCCGCCCGGCGGCAGCAGCCGCCTGAGACCCGGGCGCATCGCCACCTGCCAGCTCACCTCCGAACCCGCGTGCTCCGGGCGCTTCTCCACTCCCTGGTAGCCGGCATCACCCCACACCGCGCTCTCAGCGCCGTGCAACAGGCGGTGCACCTCGGTCACGTCGGCGATGTTCGCCGCCGTCGTGTGCACGCTGTGGACCAGCCCCGTCCGCGCATCCGTGCCGCTGTGCAGCTTCATCCCGAAGTACCACTGCCGGCCCTTTCTGGTCTGGTGCATCTCGGGGTCGCGCGCACGCTCCCGGTTCTTCGTCGATGACGGCGCGCTGATGATCGTGGAGTCCACGATCGTGCCCTCGCGCACCTGCAGACCGCGCGCTGCGAGATGCGCGTTGATGGTCGCGAACAGCGCCGTTCCCAGCTGATGACGCTCCAGCAGATGGCGGAAATGGAGGACCGTCGTCTCATCGGGAATCGGCTCGGAGAGGCTGAGACCGGCGAACTCGAGCATCGAGCGGGAGTCGTAGAGTTCCTGCTCCATGCCGGGGTCGCTGAGGTTGAACCAGAGCTGCAGGCAGTGGATGCGCAGCATCACGCGCAGCGGGTAGGGGCGGCGTCCGCGGCCCGGCTTCGGGTAGACGGGCGTGATGCGCTGCTCCAGCTCAGCCCAGGGGACGAGCCTGTCCATGCGCTCGAGGAACGTCTGCCGCCTCGTCTTGACCTTCTTGTGCTCGTACTCGACGCTGCCGAACGAACGCTGCTGCATGGGGCGCCCCTCTCCGGGTCCGCCCATGATCGCATCCGCTCACGCGCTCAGGCGAGTTGTTCAGACCATCCTTAGGGCCGATCGCCAGCCAGACCTCGGGTGGCGCCTGGGTAGTGAGTCCATGGAACCGCAGTGCCGAGAGCAGGCAAACTACCCCTCGTGGCGTCCGCTTCGAGACTTCCGCGAGCGAGCGGTGCTCACTTGGTGCGGCACCGGGCGCCGCATACAGGCCACGGCCGAGCCTCTCCAGCAGACCTCTCTGCGCCAGTTGCGCGAGGGAGCCTCCCGGAACGCCGGCCGACTCGAGGTCGCGCGGACGTACCAGCCCGGCCTCTCGCACGAGGTCGAGGATCTCTTCCGTGCCCGCTTTGCTCATGGCCCGATAGTGCTTTGATACGTCGGATGATGTCAATAAATACCGACATTCCAGCACCGCCTCGCCGATGTCTTGGCCCGGAGTTCCTGGGGTGAGCCGGAAGAGCGCCGTGGGCGGCATCCTTACCGGATTCGAGCTCGTTCGCGGTGAGCGTCGGGACCTCGGGTCGTTGTTCTGGAGGAGTGCCTCGGTATACTGAGAGTCCACAGTTCACTCTACGGAAGAAAAGTCACGTCCTCTGATGTACTGACCTACATTGCGAGGGCAAAGTGTCCAGTCTCACAGAAGACAATCCAGTTCTGATGTATCGCGAGGGCACCCTGGCGGCCGGCCTCGGGCGTCGGCGGCGAGCGCACCTGGCCGTGCTTCATCGGAGATTCCCTGGTCCGTTCAATGCCACCCAGGCAGCGTCGGCGCTCGGTACGGAGATCGCACCGACGCGCCGTCTCCTTGCAGCGCTCGCTGCTGGCGGGTGGCTCTCGCGTGTGCGCCCAGGCTGGTACATCGCAGTCCCGCTTGAGGCCTCCGAGCCGAGCGAGTGGCGAGAAGATCCATGGATCGTGGCCGCAACCCTGTTCACTCCAGGCTACATCGGAGGGTGGAGCGCGGTCACGTCCCGCAAGTTGGTGTCACAGTGCACCATCCTTATCAATTGCTAGCTGGCAGCTTGCAGCAGCACCTCCTCGCCTGAAGTGACCTCGCGCCCGGGCGGGTGCAGCAGCGTCACCATCGTCATGTAGCGCCTCGCCACGGCCCACTCGTCGTGCTGCTCGGCCAGCAGCGCGCCGACCAGCCGCACGACCGCGGCGCGGTTGGGGAAGATGCCGACCACGTCGGTGCGCCTGCGGATCTCGCGGTTGAGGCGCTCCTGCGGGTTGTTCGACCAGACCTGCTTCCAGTGCGCGACCGGGCAGGCCGTGAACGCCAGGACATCCGGCGCCGCCTCGGCGAGCATCGCCGCGGCCGCGGGGAAGCGCGCCTCCAGTTGCTCCACGACGCGGGCGTGCTGGGCGTGCACCGCCTCCGCCGACGGCTGTTGGAAGATCGTGCGCACCGTCGTCGCCACTAGCCCCTCGGCGCTCTTCGGTACCCGCGTCAGCACGTTCCTCATGAAGTGCGTGCGGCAGCGCTGCCACGAGGCGCCGCCGAAGACGGTCGCGATCGCCGCCCTGAGGCCCTGGTGGGCGTCGGAGGTCACGAGCTCCACGCCGGAGAGCCCGCGCGCCACCAGCCCGCGGAGAAATGAGAGCCAAGACGCCCCGTCCTCGCTCGTGCCGACGTCAATGCCCAGCACCTCACGCTTGCCGTCGGCGTTGACGGCCGTGGCGACGACGACGCTGACCTGGGCGATACGGCCCTCCTCGCGCACGCGCTGGGTGAGCGCGTCGAGCCAGAGGTAGCGGTACGGACCGCCGTCGAGCGGCCGCTCGAGGAAGCTCGTGACGACGCTGTCGAGCTCGGCGCAGATGCGCGAGACCTGGCTCTTGGAGATGCCCTCGCAGCCGAGCGAACGCACGAGGTCGTCGACGCGGCGGGTCGAGACGCCCTCGACGTAGGCCTGCTGCACAACCGACAGCAGCGCGCGCTCAGCACGGCGCCTGGGCTCGAGCAGGGCGGGGAAGTAGCTGCCCTGGCGCAGCTTCGGGATCTGCAGCTCGATGCTGCCGGCGCGCGTGTCCCAGCGCCTCGGCCGGTAGCCGTTGCGCCGGGTGATGCGCTCGGGGCTGCGCTCGCCGTAGGCGGCGCCGGCCTGCTCTGCGACCTCGGCCTCCATCACCGCCTCGGCGAGCACCGCGACCGCCTCACGCAAGAAGTCGAGGTCACCCCCGGCCGCCTGCTTGCGGAGCAACTCCAACAAGTTCACGCTCTCCCTGACCACCGTAGTCCTCCTTCACGTGACTAACTCCTGTGTGAAGGATGGCGCGGTGGTCTCCTACGTCCACCTCTGTGACACCACTTGCTGGGACGCTACTTGGAGCGCCGCAGAGCACTGGGGACTGACCGACCAGATCTTCAGTGTCATCTACGTCGTCTCCGGTAAGAAGGTCACGCCGAGCCGACAGTCGGTTCAGGGTACAGACTTCACCATCCGGAGCGTGCCCATGGAGGCACTGTTCGGCACGCGGCGTGTCTGGCGCCGACAGGTGCCGGTCGATGTGTCCGACCCGCACCGCACCGTCATCGATGTTCTCGACGTGCCGGGCGCGGCGGGAGGTGCGCTGCATGCATCCGAAGTCCTCGGTACATACTTCGAGAGTGCCGATGCCGATCCAGCGCGTCTCCTGCAGTACGGCGACCGCCTGGGCCGCGGGACCGTATTCAAGCGCCTCGGGTACCTGGCGGAGCGACAGCAGCTTGCGGACGCCAGCTTTATCGGCGCATGTCGCAGCCGGATCACTCGCGGGCTGAGCTGGCTCGATCCTGCTGGCCCGAGGGAAGGCCGGATCGTCTCGCGTTGGAATCTCCGGGTGAACAGCGCACGGCTTGCTCCCGCTAACGAGGCTCACTTGTAATCGGGCGAGCCGATATCTACGACCGGGTGCGCACGTGGGGTCTCCGCGAGGACGTAGTCGAGAAGGACTACGTGCTCGGGTGGGTGCTCTGGGGTATTGGGGCCGACTCATTGCTCGGCCGGACGTGGGTTTTCAAGCGGCACGTGCCTGAAGAAGTGCTACATCGAGACGTACCGGTTCTCCGAGGACCTCGACTTCACGGTTCTTGAAGACGGGCCGATCGAGCCGGAAGAGGTGCTCGCGGCGGTCGAGCGTGTACTCGACCGTGTCAGTCAGGAGTCCGGCATCGACTTCGCGGTGCGACCACCCATCTGCAGGAGCCGTCCGTCCGGAGCATCGGCAGAAGGGCGACTCTACTATCGCGGGCCGCGCAACGCGCCCGGTCCCGCGAGCATCAAGCTCGACCTGACCACAGACGAAGTCGTGGTGCGGCCGTCGGTCCTGAGGTCGATCAGCCACGACTATCCCGATGCACTACCCGAGCCGGTGCAAGTTCGCTGCTACGGCTTCGAAGAGGTCTTCGCCGAGAAGCTGCGCGCGATGGGCGAGCGGTCGAGACCTCGGGACCTCTACGACATCGTCAACCTCTTCCGTCGGCCGGACTTCTTGCCCTACGCCGCACTCGTCCGCGAGATCCTGGCCGAGAAGTGCTCGTCGAAAGGGATCGCCATCCCTTCAGTCGAGAGCATCCGGACCTCCCCGATGTTCGACGAACTCGAAACCGAGTGGGCGAATATGCTCGACCACCAGTTGAGAGCCCTCCCGGACTTCGACCACTTCTGGTCCGAGTTGCCGCGGCTCTTCGCCTGGCTCAACGGTGAAGAGTCCCCTGAGCCCGTACCGCTGGCGGCGGAGGACGATCTCTGGACACCGCCACCGACCTTCTGGACGACGGGGTTGGGGAACCGCATCGAACCCGTCCGGTTTGCGGCTGTGAACCGCTTGCTCGTTGATCTTGGGTACCAGGGTGGGAATCGGCTGATTGAGCCGTACTCCCTGAGGCAGTCACGGGCAGGGAACGTCCTTCTCCACGCCCTTCGGGCGGAGAGCCGTGAGCACCGAGCGTACAGGCTTGACCGCATCGAGTCGGCCCGGGTCACAACCCAGCCGTTCACTCCGAGCTACGCTATCGAATTCCCAGAGGCGGGAGCGATCCCAGCACTCCCGTCGGCTCGCCGCAGCACCGGGCGGTCGAGGTCTCCCCGGCGAAGTCGCACAAGCTCAAGTGAAGCTCGGTACGTCGTGGTCTGCCCGATGTGTGGCAGGCGCTTCCGGCGTAAGAGACCAGGGACGCAACTACGGCGTCACAAGGACCCTAGCGGTACCTGGGACTGCTCAGCGCGGTCAGGGAGACTCGACTTCATCGACTAGCGATTGACGGCCGACCTGCTTTGCTAGCCGAATCGGTTCTGCGAGCATGTGCCCATGCCGTGGATGCGGCGCCGGCTGGGCTCCCGAGTCGTGGCCCGGCACCGCGGGAGCGAGGCTGCCGCTGCGCTCAGAACAAGAGCGCCAGATACAACCTGGCGCACCCTTTTGGCACGACCGCAGCTTCATACCGACGATCGTCTGGTTCGAGACGGAGTTCTCGGTTTTCCAATCCACACGAAAAGCTGCGCTATTCGTGGACCGTGAGCCTGCTCGCCCTGAGCCGATAGGCGATTCCCGTCATTCCAGCCCGGCCTCTTCCCGTGTGGCCGCGACTTGCCGCCGCTTGCGCGGCTGTCCAGGCGCCGTAGCCCGTCTCGTTCAGCAGACGCAGGTTGCGCACAGGGAGATCAGTTACCTGCGGCAGGTCCCTCGCTCCTGACGACCAGCGGCGTGACGGCGGCCAGCCCCTCGGCGAACAATTCCCGGAAGGCCTGGTTCGCGAACTCAGGTGCGCCGAGGATGTACGAGATCCACTCCCCGCTCGCGAGGGTATACACGGCTGTGACTCCTCGGCCCTGCGCGCACGCCGCCAGGTCGTCGACGCTGCCGCCCTCGTAGAGCACCGGGCTGAACCCCTCCGCGATCTCACCCCGCAGACACTCGGGCCAGGGCTGTGGCATGCCGGTATCGCCCAGCGGATCCTCACTGGGAGGCCCGTTGCTCCCGGCGATCAGCAGTGTGAGAGCGGGCACGCCGTCGGCGTACAGCTCCGTGAACCGCGCATTGACGAAGTCCGGCGCACCAAGGATGTACGGGATGTAGACGCCCTCGTGCAGCGCGTAGAGCGCGACCACATCCCGGCTCTCCGCGCAGGCCACCAGTTCCTCGACCGGGCCGCCCTCATGGACCACAAAGCTGAAGCCT
This sequence comes from Dehalococcoidia bacterium, assembly GCA_965261685.1. Taxonomy (GTDB): domain Bacteria; phylum Chloroflexota; class Dehalococcoidia; order UBA2979; family UBA2979; genus VXMT01. Next base: position 478,286 of record CBDHDI010000026.1, on the reverse strand, counting down.
TCGGCGATGTCGCCGCGCAGGCAGCTCGCCGCCTCCTCGCCGAGGCGAACGCGGTAGACGCGGGTGCGGCTGCCGTCGGCCGAGGTGACGGTGACGGTGATCGCGTCCAGGCCTTCCAGCGCCACCTGGTGGCCGTCGGCAGCCTCGTTGGCGTCGAGCGGGTGGATCTCGACGTTCGTGCGGCGCTGCATCGCTGCGGCCTCGACCGTCGTCTCGGTCACGCCCTCGGCGATGACGCCCTGGTAGTCGATGGCGCCAGGATCGAACTCCCCGATGTCGACGCCGCTGAGGGTGAGCGAGGCGAGGCGTGCGTCGATGGCGTCAGGCAGGTTGTAGCTGTAGACCCTGCCGTCGCTCTCGTCGGCGACGTACATCACCTCGCCGTCGGACCAGATGCCGCGCGGGCTGTTGTTGCTGGCCCGGCTCAGTTCGGTGAACTCCTCGTCGCGGGCACGATCGAGCAGGAGCGCCTCTTCCTCGGCCGCGTCGTCTTCGTCCTCGGTCGCGGTCTCGGCGTCCTGCGCCACGACCCGGTAGGCGAAGATGCGCTTGGCGCCGTGGTCGGAGACCCAGATGGTGACGCCGTCGGACCAGAGACCCCGCGGGTCGTCGTTGGTGGAGTGCAGGGTGTACTCGACCAGCAGCTCGCCGGTGGCGAGGTCGTAGGCGAAGAGCGCGTTCTTGCCGCCGTCGAGCACCCACATCGTCTCCTTGTCGGACCAGATGCCGCGCGGGTCGCGGTTGCGCGTGTCGAGCTCGACCTCGCGCTCTTCGTCGCGTTCGCCGCTCTCGAGGTCGTAGGCGAAGAGGCGGTTCTGGCCGCTATCGGCGACCCAGGCGGTCTTGCCGTTGGACCACAGGCCGCGCGGCGCGCGGTTGGTTTCGTGGAGTTCGAACTCACGCTCCTCGAGGCGCTCGCCCGTGGCGAGGTCGTAGGCGTAGACGGCGTCGTCAGCCCCGTCGCCGTTCTCGGCGATCCAGAGCAGCGTGCCGTCCGACCAGGCGCCCGTTGGGGAGTCGTGGCCGCTGTCGAGCTGCTCGATGTCGCGGGTCACGTTCCACTCGAACTCGACCTTGCTCGGCGCGGGGCCGGAGGGACCACCGCCACCGCCGCCGGTGCTAGTGCTGGTGGTCGGCGGGTCGTCCAGGTCGGTGACGGTGACCATGAGGGCGGCGGTGGCGCTGTAATCGCTGCCGCTGGCCTTATCTCGAATCCACCGATCGAAGCTTGAAGGGGCGGGCTGCCGGGCTGCCGGAGCGTTCGGCGGGCGTGCCGGCGTTCGCCGGGCGGTGCCGGAGCGAGGAGCCGTCGCTCAGCGTCGCTCAGCGCGGCTCGGGGGCGCTGAGGGCGCCGGCGCGAGGGTGCGCGAGGCGTGCGCGGGCATGCTGGCGCGAGCCTCGGACCCGTGTTGGCGCTGTGAGCGAGCGTCAGGCCGGGAGCGGTAACGCCCGTAACCGCGCCAGGGCGGCTGCCCACTGGCCAGCCCAGGGCCAGCGCTTCGCGAGGTGCAGGGTCCAGCGCCGTGCAGAATGGGTGAGCCGTCCGGCGAGAGCGAAGTAGCGCCGCCTGAGCGTCCTGGTCGTCACGATCCCCTCGCCGAGCCCGAGCCGCGCCGTCCAGCGGGCGAGGTTGTGCGCGATCACCTGCACCGCGAGCCACGCCCCGTTCGCGCCGAAGCGGCCCGAGGGGAGATGGTTCAGCCCGACGCCGTACTTGAGGTCACGGATCGTGTTCTCGATCTCGGCGTGACGGCGATGGTCGGCCTCCAGCTCCAGCAGCTCCCCGGCGCGATCGGTGATGAAGGCGTGGTAACTATAGTTCGCAAAGAGCGCGAGCTGTGAGCCGGGCGTCGGCTTGACGCGCCGCACGATGAGCCGCACCGCGGTGGCATCCTCCTTGTGCTGGAACGGCGTGTAGGTCGTCTCGGCGACATCCGCGCCGCCCGGCAGCCAGTACGGGATCGGCGTCCAGTCCTCTTCCGGGATCGCCTCGATCAGCGTGCGTACGTTCGGCTGCTGGCGAATGGTGATGGAGAAGCGGACATCCTGCTTGCGGCAGACGGCGACGACGGCGTGGTTGTAGAAGCCGCTGTCGGCGCGCACCGTGAGCTGCCCGCTCGCCCCGGCGTCGCGCACCCGCGCCACCGTCTCACGCAGGAAGTGGGCGGCGCCGCGGGCGGTGTTGGCGCGGCCCTCGCGCAGCCGCGCCATCAGCACGTCACCCGTCCCGGCCGCAACGGCGAGCAGCGGGTGATAGCCGCGCACGCCCGTGTAGCCGTGGTGCCGGGCGCCCTCCTTCGCCAGGCCGTAGGTCTCGCAGATCGTCGAATCGAGGTCGATCGTGAACGGCGCCGCGCCCGGGCCCGCTCCGGCCGCCCAGCTGCGGGCGAGCAACTCGCGGCTGAGGCGGTCGAGCTGGCGGACGTGGCCCCAGCTGAAGCTGCGCAGGAAGACACCGAGCGTGGACGGCGCCTTGACGGTGCAACCGAGCACGCTCGCCGTCCCGCCGGCGCGCAACGCAGCGGCGTCGTCGATGCACTCGCCGCCCGCGAGCGCCGAGGCGACCAGGGTCAGCAGCTTGTCGCCGGCGTTCGCCCGGCCCGGCGCGTCACCGAGGTCGAGGTAGCTGTCGGCGAGCTCTTGCAAACCGAGATGCTGGGCGAGCGTGGCCGGGAGGAGCAGCCCCGCATCGGCCACCAGGCGGTCGTCGTCGAAGGCGATGTCTATCCGGTCGGGGTCGCTCGTTGGTAGCATCGAATGGGTGCTCCCTGTGGCTGTGACGTGATTCGGTCAAAAACCATTGTCCCAGCTACAGCGGAGCACCCAACCGCAACCGCTCATGCGCTCTTCTTCGGTGGATCCCGGCTTATGGGTCAGGGTCGCCGTGTCGTCCGTTGCGTCCGCGTCACCCGCGGCCGTGACGGTGACCGTCTGGGACTGGTTCCAGTCCGAGGTCGTGAAGATGGAGCTCTCCGGCATCACCGTCACGTCCGGGTTGTTGGAGGTGATGGCGACCATCACCTCGCCGCTGGGCTGCGTGTCCAGCACGATCGTGTACGTGCCCGTGGCTGGGGTATCGCCCTCGTTGGGGTCCTCCAGCGGGGGCGTCACGTCCGTGACCGTGATTCCCTCTTCGTCGCGGTCCACGATGGTCACCGTGACAGCATCGGTGGTGGTGACCGTGCCGTAGCCGCTCACGGTGTGCGTCAGCGTCACCGTGTCGTTGTCCGCGTCCTCATCCTCCGCAGCCGTGACCGTGACGGCCTGCGGCACGTTCCAGTCCGAGGAACTGAAGGTGAGGCTCTCCGGCATCACCGTCACATCCGTGCCCGCGTGGCCCGCTACCCGAACCGTTGCGGTGCCGCTGGGCTCCGTGCGCAGCCAGACTGAGTACGCGTCGGTAAAGCCGTCGGTGATCGCCAGCGTCGTCGGCTCGATGAACACGCCGGGCTCGTTCCGGTCCAGCACTTGCACCAGGAAATCGGGGCCGGTGGTGTACGTTCCGTAGCCGCTCAGGGTGTGCGACAGCGTCGCCGGCTCGTCCTCACCGTCGGCGTCGGCCGCCACGGTGATCTTGACCGTGTGCGGGGCGTTCCACTGGGCGGCGAGGATCGTCAACTTCGTCGGGTCCACGGTCACGTCCGGGTTGTTGGAGGTGATGTCGACGGTGACGTCGCCCAGCGGGACCGTCAGGAGCGCCAACGTGTAGCTATACGTCGTGCCCTCAGTCACGTCCACGCGTTCGGTGGTGTACTCGGCGGGGCTGACGCGCAGGCCGAGCAGGTCGTTGTCCGTCACCGTGACACCGACGGCACCGGCGTTCACGGCGCCGTAGTCCGCGCCGCTCACGGCGTGGGTGAGCGTCGCTTCCTCGTTCCAGCCGTCGAGGTCGTTGATCGCCGTGACCGCCACCGTCTGCGGTTGGTCCCAGTTGGTGGACGTGAAGGTCAGGTTGTACGGGCTCGCCGACGTGGCGCTGCCGCCGTTAGTCCTGATGTCGTCGTTGTCGGAGGTGATGGCGACGGTCACGTTGCCTTCCCCTTGCTCCGGCTGCGTGTCCAGCACCACCGTGTAGGTGTTGGTCGGCGGGTCGGCGGTGGCCGCTTCCTCCTCCACCGTGAGCGCGCTCACGCTGATCGTCACGGCGCGCTCGTCGTCGTCCTCCACGGTGACCGTGACGGGTGCAGCCTCCGTAACGCTTCCGTAGCCGCTCACGCCAAAGGTGATCATCGTGTCGTTGTTCGCCGCGCCGTCGTCCTGCGCAGCCGCGACGGTCACCTCCTGCTCCGTGCTCCAGTCGCCGGTCGTGAAGGTCAGCGAGTCGTCGCTGACGGTCGCCACGGCCGCGTCGCGGGAGCTCATCGTGACAGTCACGACGTTACCGGGCTCGGTGATCAGCTTGACGGTGAACGTTTTTTCCGATCCCTCGTCAATCTCCAGATTCGAAGGGTTGATCGCGACGCCGGCAATGTCGTCGTCCACCAACGTCACCGCGACACTGGCGGTCGCCAGCATGTCGTAGTCGCCGCCGCGCGTCGTGTGCGTGACAGTCAGCGTCTCAGCCACCGTGTCGGCGTCGTTCCCCGCCGTGACGGTGACCATCTGGGCAGTGTCCCAGTCGGTCGGCGTGAACATGAGGTCGCCGGAGAGCGTCACTTCGCTGCTCGTCGTCCTGGGCGTCACCGTCACGTTCGCCGTGGGCTGCGTGTCCAGCACCACCGTGTAGGTGCCTGACATGTCCTCGTTGACGCCCAGCTCGTCCGGCGTGACCGTCACGCCGCGCTTGTCGTCGTCGCCGATGTTGATCGTCTGCGTGGTGGGACTCTCGGCAGTAACGCCCGGCGGCAGCTTGTCGGTGTCAAAGCCCAGCTTGACCACCTCGTTGTCGTCGTCAATGCGGTCCTGCGTCGCCGTGAGGGTGAAGGTCTGCGACCCGCTGGCGGTGAAGATCACGCTGTTCGGGACGCCCGAGTAGTCGGCGCCCGTTTCGCCTTGCGCGGTGGCGCCGTGCTCCCCGGTCTTCGTGATCGGGATGACCACGGTGCGCTCCGGGTCGGCGCTGATGGTCACGGTGATGGTGGCGCTGTCGCCCTCACCCACGTTGATCGAGGATGCGCCGAACTTAACGGTTACCTCCGGATCGTCGTCGTCGATGATGCTGACCGTGCTCTGGATGGGCGCGAGGGTGGACACACGCGTGGGCAAGGGAGTGCCGAAGCTCAGCAACACGCTCTCGCCATCGTCGTCGTCCGTGTCAGCGGTGGCGGTGAAGGTGAAGGTCTGCGTCAGGTCTCCGCCGGCGTTGAACGTCACGTTGGTAGGGTCAGGGTCGACGGAGTAGTCGCCGCTGCGCGCTCCGCCCTGGTTGGTCTTCGTGATGGGGATGACCACTGTGCGCTCCGGGTCCTCGTCCAGGAGCACGCTGATGCGTCGGATGCCCCCCTCGGGCACGTTGTAGGTGGCACTCCCGAAGCGCACTGTCACTGCGGGGTCCACATCTGTGATTCGCAGCTGGACGCGGGCCGGCGGTTTCACCAGGACGCCGGCCGGCGACACGGTGCCGGTTACGTTCACCACCGTCGCGACGAGGCCCGTGATCACCACTTGGCCGGTGCTCTGCGTCGCGTTCGCCGCGAAGCTGAGGATGTTATTCAGGCTGGTCTCGAATTGGCCCGGGATCGGCGGGACGGCCGCTGCCCAGATCTCCACGGAGAAGGGTGCAGGCGAGGCCGGTGACACGGTCGCGGTCACCGTGCTCATCCCGCGGTCCTCGGGTATCGAAGATGCACTCAGGATCAGCGTGACCGCCGGCAGCACGGCCGTCTCGCCCGGTTGCGACGCCGACCAGGCTCCGTCGCCCTCAGCGTTCGTCGCTCGCACCTGCACGTCGTAGCTGGAGGCTGGTAGCAGACCAGCAATCGTCGTGCTCGTCCCGCTCACATCCTGAGGGCCGTCGATGAACGTCGTTTCGCTGTCCAGCTTGTAGCGCACGTCGTAGTTGCTGACTGCGGGGCGGTCGGGGGTGGCGGGCGCCAGCCACATCACATTGAGGCTGACGGGCGACGCGCTGCCCACCCGCACGACAGGCGCATCGGGCGGTTCGTCCACATCGGTCACCGCGATCGTCACGTCGATCGATGCAGTGGCCGCGCCGTCCGAGACGCTCACGGTCACGCGGTAGCTCGACCGCGCCTCGTGGTCGTAGGTGATGCCGGACCGGGTCTGGAGTTGACCGCTGGTCCGGACGACGGTGAAGAAGCCACCGTCCGTGCCGCCCAGCGAGTACGTCAGCGTGTCCCCCGGATCGACATCCCTTGCCTCGAGCCGGGTGCCGATGTCCATGTTCGGCCCGGTGTTCTCGGCAATGGATCGTGCCGCAAACTGACCATCCCTGAACACTGGCAGGGTGTTGCCGATGATGGGTTCGTCGTTGGCCAGGATCTTGATGACCTGGAGGTCACCAACGGCATCGGCTCCATGCCGGGCCCTGACCACGATGGTCTCGTTGCCTTCTTCCTCGGCGTCGTCAACGATGCTGATCGTGGCCGCCACCGAGCTGGAGCCCGCGGGCAGGGTGAGCGCATAAGCCGGGATCCACCGAAGAAGAGCGCATGAGCGGTTGCGGTTGGGTGCTCCGCTGTAGCTGGGACAATGGTTTTTGACCGAATCACGTCACAGCCACAGGGAGCACCCATTCGATGCTACCAACGAGCGACCCCGACCGGATAGACATCGCCTTCGACGACGACCGCCTGGTGGCCGATGCGGGGCTGCTCCTCCCGGCCACGCTCGCCCAGCATCTCGGTTTGCAAGAGCTCGCCGACAGCTACCTCGACCTCGGTGACGCGCCGGGCCGGGCGAACGCCGGCGACAAGCTGCTGACCCTGGTCGCCTCGGCGCTCGCGGGCGGCGAGTGCATCGACGACGCCGCTGCGTTGCGCGCCGGCGGGACGGCGAGCGTGCTCGGTTGCACCGTCAAGGCGCCGTCCACGCTCGGTGTCTTCCTGCGCAGCTTCAGCTGGGGCCACGTCCGCCAGCTCGACCGCCTCAGCCGCGAGTTGCTCGCCCGCAGCTGGGCGGCCGGAGCGGGCCCGGGCGCGGCGCCGTTCACGATCGACCTCGATTCGACGATCTGCGAGACCTACGGCCTGGCGAAGGAGGGCGCCCGGCACCACGGCTACACGGGCGTGCGCGGCTATCACCCGCTGCTCGCCGTTGCGGCCGGGACGGGTGACGTGCTGATGGCGCGGCTGCGCGAGGGCCGCGCCAACACCGCCCGCGGCGCCGCCCACTTCCTGCGTGAGACGGTGGCGCGGGTGCGCGACGCCGGGGCGAGCGGGCAGCTCACGGTGCGCGCCGACAGCGGCTTCTACAACCACGCCGTCGTCGCCGTCTGCCGCAAGCAGGATGTCCGCTTCTCCATCACCATTCGCCAGCAGCCGAACGTACGCACGCTGATCGAGGCGATCCCGGAAGAGGACTGGACGCCGATCCCGTACTGGCTGCCGGGCGGCGCGGATGTCGCCGAGACGACCTACACGCCGTTCCAGCACAAGGAGGATGCCACCGCGGTGCGGCTCATCGTGCGGCGCGTCAAGCCGACGCCCGGCTCACAGCTCGCGCTCTTTGCGAACTATAGTTACCACGCCTTCATCACCGATCGCGCCGGGGAGCTGCTGGAGCTGGAGGCCGACCATCGCCGTCACGCCGAGATCGAGAACACGATCCGTGACCTCAAGTACGGCGTCGGGCTGAACCATCTCCCCTCGGGCCGCTTCGGCGCGAACGGGGCGTGGCTCGCGGTGCAGGTGATCGCGCACAACCTCGCCCGCTGGACGGCGCGGCTCGGGCTCGGCGAGGGGATCGTGACGACCAGGACGCTCAGGCGGCGCTACTTCGCTCTCGCCGGACGGCTCACCCATTCTGCACGGCGCTGGACCCTGCACCTCGCGAAGCGCTGGCCCTGGGCTGGCCAGTGGGCAGCCGCCCTGGCGCGGTTACGGGCGTTACCGCTCCCGGCCTGACGCTCGCTCACAGCGCCAACACGGGTCCGAGGCTCGCGCCAGCATGCCCGCGCACGCCTCGCGCACCCTCGCGCCGGCGCCCTCAGCGCCCCCGAGCCGCGCTGAGCGACGCTGAGCGACGGCTCCTCGCTCCGGCACCGCCCGGCGAACGCCGGCACGCCCGCCGAACGCTCCGGCAGCCCGGCAGCCCGCCCCTTCAAGCTTCGATCGGTGGATTCGAGATAAGGGGCCGTCAGCGTTTGTCCCCGGGAATCTGCGACGGTGAAATCGACTCCCGCGGTGGCTGCGCCGCCCGGGAAGGTGAGGTTAATCGTCTGCGCGGTCGCGAAGGTGGCGTCGCCATCGAGGGTGACGGTCAGCTCCACCGTGGCGCCTTCCCCCACCTCGTCGTCAGAGATCGCGAACTCGAACGCCGCGCTGTCTGCATCCGTGATCGTCACGGTCGTCGTGGCGTTGGTTCCCGGCGTGACGCCTGGGGGCAAGTCGCCGAAAGCGAGCGCAATGGTCTCGTCGCCTTCGATCAGCGCGTCGTCGCCAAGCGGAATGGAAACGGCCTGCCGGTCGCTACCGCTGCTGAAGACCACCTGTTCCGGGGCGCTGTACTCGTCCGCGGACGCCGTGCCGCCTGTGACCACGATCGGGATGGTGAGCCCGAAGGGCCCGCTCGGCGCGCTCAGGCTCACCACGATCGAGGCTGACGCGCCTTCCGATGCCGTGAAGCTCGTCTGCTCGAAGGAGACGCGCACCGGCGCTTCGATCGTGTACGTGCCGGGGACTTCCGACAGCATTGCGCCGTCCGCGGTACAGATGCCTCCCGAGGAGCAACTCCGGTTGGCAAGCAGCGTGAGCGTGATCGCGCCGTCGCCGTCCGGCGTCAGCGTGAACAGGTAGGCGTAAGCCGGCTCGCCGGCGACGACGTGCGGGCTGACGCTCGCGACTTCCGCGCCGCGGACGGTGAGCGATGGGGTGGTGTCGTCGAAGTCGACGATCGGGCGGCTGAAGGCCACGACGACCTGCGGCGAGTCCGTGACGCCGAGATGGAAGATTGATGTGTACGTGCTCGCGGGGAACTCGGCCGTCAGGGCGATGGGTTCGGTGGCCAGCGCCACCGGGGCCACAGGGTACATCCGGCCTTCTGTCTGGACATCGCCGTCGATCCTGGCGACGACCGTGAGTTCTTCGACTCCGGTCGCCGGATTCACCTGCGTTGCCGACACGTCAGGAGGATCGGGATCCTGAGGATCGCGGACTCTGGCGCCCCGGCCCCAGGTGATCAACCAGTTGCCGTTGTCCAGCGCATCGGCTTGACCCATCGCGTAGGACAGGTGGTTCATGTTGCCGTGCAAGAAGGCGTGACGCTGGAAGATCGCTTCGCCGTTTTTCAGATCGATGGCGTACTCAACGACTCTGCTGAACTGACCGCCGACTCGTTCCGTCCCGCCTGTTCGTGGATCTTCAAGGCACTGCACGCCGTTGTCGAAGAGGATGAGGTGGCCATTGTCCAGCAACCGCGCCGCATGCTGCCCACAGAACTCCCCATAGGGGTCGCCAACGATCTTCAGCGGCGGCGGACCGATGCTGCGGCTCTCCCACTCCTCTGTACTCAGATTGCTCCTGCCCAGCCGCCAGATCACATCACCGCTGGTCCCATCGATCCTCAACACCTTCGAGCAGCCCCGGAATGAAGCGATGATGTCCCCATCCGCGGCCTGTACTGAGTTGATGTGCGCGTAATCACCGGGGAAGCGATGTTGCGTGCAGTCTTCGATCGCCATGTGATCCCAGGAGCTCCACAGGAACACTTCTTGCCCGGCAGGCGTTACCACCTGGATCACTGAATCTTTCACGTCCTCGGCGGTACCGTATGGTTCGCCGTCCTCGTTCGTCAGACCAAATTGTTCAGATATGAAGCTCAGATCGCGCACCGCAGGCTCATACGCTATCAGCACGTAATCACCGTTCGGTTTGATGAAAAAGTCGTGCGAGTTCGTGTCGTGGAGATTGACCGTTGTGATCCCACTCTGGACTACGTTGAAAGTTTCGTCGTACACGGTATATGCAGAGTCCGCGTGGACGTATACCGCATATGGATACCCGCCGTCCGGGTACGCCCTGAAATGTCCTCGCCCCTGCCCCCGGAACCGAGGTACCCCGTTGTGATCGATGATCGCGAGGTACTGCCCATATGAGATGGTCATCAACGACTCCGACGCGCCGTCCAGTCTTGTCACGGTGATCGTCGGAAAATCCTCGGCGAGGCAGTGCAGCGTATAGGTGGTGCTTGCGCCGTCGCTACCACCGCTGAGCGTGATCAGGATGTCGCTCTCGCCGCCTTTGCCCGTCAACTCGACGATTGCGTTCTGATTGGCGTACTGGACGCCGTCGACCGCCAGCCGGGTATCGGCGTCCGTCGTCGATAGCGTCAGGCGCAGCGTGTCCGCTGCGACGCAACCCACGGCATAGTGGAGCGTCCCGGGGTCGAACGCGGGATACAGCTGTCTCGAGGAGGTCGTGACTACCTCAAGCCGGCTCAGTGTTCGCGCCAGCACCACGTTGGGTGTCACCGTCCGGGCGGTCTGGCCGGAGCCGTGACCGTCGGTATAGGACGCCGTCACTCGGAGGTAGTGCGCGGCGTCAGCGGCGACCGGCGAGTAGCTGGCAGAGGTCGCGCCGGCGATGGTGACCCACGCGTTGCGGCCCGCCGAGCGCTCCCACTCGTAGGTGATCGTCCCGGTCACGCCGTCAGGGTCGGCCAGCGTCGCCGTCACGGGTTCGCCCTGCCGGGGCCGGGTCGGGGACAGGGTCAGCGTCCCCGCTTCGTCCTGATCGGTGATCGTCACCGCCACGTCCAGCGAGTGGGTGGTGACGCCGTCGCTTACCTCGACGGTCACCTCGTAGGCGCCGTCGCTCCCCGTGTCGGTCGGGGCTTCGTAGTCCGGCTGAGGAGAGAAGAGATTGGGGGCCACGATGGGGAGGTCGAAGCGCAATACGCCGCCGGGCTCGTCGATGCGGAAGGAGCCGGCGTCGGGGCCCGACAGGCTCCAACCCACCAACTCCAGGTCCGCCTCGGAGGACGCCGAGTAGGCGGCCACACGGGAGGCCCGATTCTCCTCGTAGCCGACGGTCGCAGGGCCAGTGAGCGGCGAGGAGGAGGTCGCAGCGCCGTAGACCCAGGGCCGGGCCTGCTTGATCGCGAGGATGTCTGCCTCGGTGATCTTGAACTCGATCTCGATTGCGTAGGGTCGGGCCGGATAGAGCCGGGCGAAGTGGTCGTGGATCACGGTCAGGTGCTCGGCCAGCTGCTTCATCTGCAGGTCGGTCATCAACAGCGCGCCCGGTTCGATCTGGTTGGAGGTCGCCAGGACTTCGTAGAAGTCGCCGCTGCGGTGCAGCAGGATTTCCTCTGGTTCGGAGTCGGCCTCGGGGTTGGTGACCAGGTCCTCGCCGAGCTGGGTGTTGAGGTAGTAGTAGTTGCTGTAGCCGCGAATCGGGTCGAAGCTCACGGCCACGCCGTTGGCCCGCTCGTCGGAGTAGTTGGGATGGACGAGGATGCCCATCGCGGTGGCCAGGTGGTCGATGCGATGGAACTCCCGCTCGGTGAACGCCCGGAAGTTCCACAGGCTGGCGAAGACCTGCTTGAGCGACTTGTCGATCCCGTCCTCGACGGTCTCGTCGGGCTTCTGGGTGTTGGAGTCGTACAGCCCGGCGCCGCTGAAGCCCGGCAGATCCTCGTTGTTCGTGCTCGACCGGTAGCGCAGCGATTGCCCCTGCGGATACGTCGCGTGCATGGCGGTCAGGGCGTCGATGATCCACTGCGGGCTCTGGGCGTCCTCGATCGCGTCGCGGAGGTCATCCAGCATCTCGTCCTGGATCTCGAAGTCCGTCTGGAACTTGGGGTGGGCCAGTATCGCCTGGACGGCATCGATCAGCTTGGTCTCGGCCGGCAGCGTGAATTTGTCCTCGTCGGCGCCCTTGCCCTTGCCGAAGACGGTCTCCTCGCCCAGGGCGGTGTGCTGCATGAACTCGTCGTAGAAGTAGAAAGGGATGGCGAAGCCGTCGGGCACGGCGCCCTCGGGGAAGCCGAGCTTGCCCAGTTCGGCGACGTTGGCGGCCTTGACCCCGAGCGCGCGCCAGTCGTCGAAGCCGATCTCGCTGAGCGCGCTGATCGCCGTGACCGTGAGGTCGCGTTCCGGGGTCTGCACATGGGCGGGTCGGGAGCGGGCGAAGTGAGCGTCGACCTCGGCCTTGGCGGCGGCGCGCAGTTCGTAGCCCTCGGCTGTCACCTCGTAGCGGACGAAGCGATCAACCAGGTCGTCGATCTCGTCGTCCTCCAGCGGCTCCTTGATGTAGGCGTTGGGGACGCCGTCCTGGACGGCGCGCAGATTGACGTGCGAGAGCGGAGTCTGGGGCACGCCGGTGATGATCCCGGCGACGCGCGGCAACTCGTTGGGCAGCGTCTCGTAGATCACGACGTTGCGCGGGTTGGGACGCTCGCCCGGCGCCATCACCCGCAGGCGGCCGTAGCCGACGCCGTGGTTGAGGGCGAGGAAGTCGGCGTTGCCGAAGACGTCCTCGTTGAAGAGCAGTGGGATCCGCGAGTCCCTGAGCGTATCCAGATCGGCCCGATAGCTGCCGAGCCGCTGGTTGGGGATGTACATCGGCAGGTCGTCGTCGAGCAGCGGCATGGCCGAGCTGAGCAGCGCGTAGACGCGCTCCAGGAAGGCGGGCGTGAAGCGGGCGTCGTAGTGCAGCAGCCAGAAGTAGTAGACGCCGCGCGTGCCGTCGGTCGCCGTTAGGTTGGGGTTGTAGACGACCTCGCCGGGGATCGACCAAGGCAGGTGCGGCCCCGCGTGGCCGATCGTCTCGAGGAAGAAGGCGATCGGGTGGCGCCGGTGGGTCTTGGAGTTGATCCAGTAGAGCAGCGGCTCGTCGGTGTCCATGTCGAGCAGCGCGAACTTGACATACTCATGCCCGGCGGTCTGCTCGGAGAAGGCGAGCGTCTCAAAGGTCGAGCGGTCGGGGATCGCCGTCGCGCCGTCCGTGATCGCGATCTGGGGTGCGGGGTTGAGCGGGTTCAAGCGGCCCAGGGCGTCGAGTTCGGCGAGGTCGTCGATACAGTCGCCGTCGATGTCGGCCGGGTCGGAGACGGAGTAGCGCTCGACCCGGTAGCGCGAGGCGGGCAGCGGGCTGACCTGCTCGGCGAGCGTGGTGCTGCCGGCGTTGCCCCGGGTGACCGAGACCGGCGTCCAGATTTCGGCGCCGTCCAACTCGTGGGTGACGTAGAGGACGAAGTAGTCGTCCGTCGTCGAGGCGATCACAATCGGCACCGAACTGACCGTGATCCTGGTCGGGGTCGGGCCGTCAGCCGAACAGATGTCGTCCGCAGTGTTGGTCGAGCCCGCGCCCAATTGCGACCAGCTGCTCCAGCCCTCATGGTTGCCGGCGCGCACCTGGACTTCGTAACGGGTACCAGCCTTGAGCCCGTCGAGCGTGGCGACGATGCCCGTGCCCGCGTGGTTCCAGCCGACCCACGAGCCGCCGCCCGCTCGATAGCGCAGCTCGTAGCCGCTCAGCGTGGGGCGGCCGCTCGCGCTGGGGGCAATCCAGAACACCTCCAGGCCGTCCGTTTCGCCGACCGTGGGCGTCACGGTTGGCTCGGCGGGGGCGGGCGGCGGCTCGTCCAGGTCGCTGACGTGAATCGTCACCGACGCCCTGCCGACGCCCCCGCGCAGGTCGTCGGCGGTGACCGTCACGGCGTAGCGGTCGGCCGCCTCATGGTCGTAGTCAACCCCCGAGACCGTGCGCAGCTGTCCGCTGGCCTCATCGATCCGGAACGCGGTCGCGCCGGCGCCGCCCAGCGAGTAGCTCAGCCGGTCGTTGTCGGCGTCGATCGCGGTCACCGGCGCGCCCACGGCGACGCCTGCTGCGCTGTTCTCGTCCACGCTGCGCGTCGGGGACGGAGGCTGGAAGACGGGCGCGGTATTCGGTTCGTCGTCGTCGGCGATCGTGACGGTCAGCGACGACGTCGACAGCGTCAGGGCCGACATCGTCGACGCCGCGATCGTCACGGTCTCGTCGTCGTCGTCGATCGCGTCGTCGACCGGGGTCAGCCGGAAGCTGGCCGTCCCCGATGTCGCCGCCGCCGGGATCGTGAGCGTGGCCGTGTTCGAGCTGACCGTGTAGTCGGTGGTCACGGTCGCGGTGCCGGCAGCGAGCATGAGCGACACCAGCGTGTCGGTCGTCAGCGCCGAACCGTTGAGCGTGCCGGTCACCGTCAGGGTCGTAACGCCCGCGTCCTCGTTGACCCGGTTGGGCGCAACTTCGAGCACGATCCCGTCGGACGCCTCGTCGTCGTCGGCGATGGTGATCGTCTGCTGAGCGCCGATCCTGGCGCCGTCCAGCGTCGCCCTGACCAGGATCTGCTCGTCGAGGTCCGAGACGCTGTCGTCCAGCGCGCTGACCGTGGTCGCGACCGTGTGCTCTCCGACCGCGAGGGTCAACGTCTTGGCCGCGACCTCGTAGTCCACCGCTTCGGTCGCCGTGCCCACGAAATTGAGGCTGATCGTCCTGTCAGCGGTGAACGTCACGCCGCCGCTGCTCACCGACACCGTTGCCGCTGACTCGTTCGCCTCGGCGATCGACGCCGGAACCACCGAGACCAACCAGTTCGGTTCGTCGTCGTCTTCGATTGTGACCGTGGTCGTTGTCGGAGTACCCGCGGTCAGGCCATCGGGCAACGTGTCGAACGACACGGTGACGACCTCGTCGTCCTCGACGACGACGTCGCCCTCGGCCTTGAAACTGAAGGTCGCGAAAAACGAACCGCGAGCGATTATCAGGTTCTCCGGCACGCCTGAGTAGTCATCGTCGCTGACGCCGCTCCCGGCTGTGACGATCAGCGGGACCGCCACGTCACGCTCGGTCGCCCGCTCCAGAACGGCCGTCACCGTGACAGAGCCACCCTCTGCGACGCGGAACGAGGACGATCCGAAGCTCACCTCCAGCGGCCCCTGTCGGGTGACCACGAGGGTGTAGGTCCGGGTCGTGGCGCCGTCTTCGGCGGTGACCTTGATCTTGATCGTGTTCTCACCCGGGGCGAGGGCGACTTGGTGTCCCGCAGTGTTGAGATCGGCGTCCGCCAGCGTCTCGTCCGAGGCGTCGAGGAACTCAACCGTGGCCTGGCCGGCATCGGACGCCGGCGCGGTCACCGTGATCGTGGACACGGCGTTCGGCGCCGACGCCGCATATGACGTCGTCACCCGGTGGAACGCCGGCTCCAATGTCCCGGCGCTGAGACTGAGCCCGCTCAGGTCCGCGTTGCCGGGCATGTTGTAGGCGTAGAGCTTGCCATCTCTCCGGTCTGATACCCACATGATCGTACCGTCGGACCAGATGTAGCGGATGTGTGTGTTGCGGACTGCTTTCAGGGTGTTGAAGTCGCTGCCGCGATCGCGCTTCCCGGTAGCCAGGTCGTAGGCGTAGAGTTCTTCTCTCGCGCTGTCTCCGATCCAGATGGTCGTGCGGTCGGACCAGATAGCATTGCGAGCGGAATGGTCGCCGGCCAGGGTGTTGAAGTCCTTGGCCGAGTCCCGCTCACCGGTGGCGAGCCGATAGGCATAGAGCTTTGGGTCACTCTTCTCCACCACCCAGATGGTCTCGCCGTCAGACCAAATGTCCCCGGGATCGGTGTTGTCGGCCGCCTCCAGCGAGTTGAAGTCCTTGCCCGAGGCCCGCTGCCGCGTATCCATCGCGTAGCCGTAGAGCTTTTCGTCATAGCTGTCCGCCACCCACATGGTCATGCCGTCCGACCAGATGCCCCGGACGTTCGTGTTCGAAGCCGCCCGCAGGGTTTCGAAGTCCTTGTCGGGATCGCGCAACCTGGTGTCGCGCGCGTACGCGAAGAGCCGTTCGAGCGGATCGTGGTCTTCCGCCACCCACATGGTCGTGCCGTCCGACCAGAGGCCCACGGGTGAGTTGTTCCCGGCCGCCACCAGGGTGTCGAAGTCGTCCTGCGCCCTCCAACCGAAGGGCGCGTCCGAGCCCCGGTTGACGCTCAGCAGGTAGGTCCTCGTCGTGACGCCGTCGGCCGCGGTGACGACGATCGATATCTCGTTCCGGCCCTCGCTGAGGTTCACCTGGTGGCCGTCGGTCATCTCGTCGGCGTCCGTGCCCAGGTAGGCAACCGCGGCGTCGGGATCGTCGGTGACGCCCTCGATCGTCGCTTGCGCCACCGATGCGGCCACGCCGCGCTGCACGCCGGACGACTTGTACTTAACGTCCGAGTCGAATCCGGGCACGCTGACGCCGTTCACCCGCAGATCGCTGAGGTCGGTGTTCGGCCCGGCGCGGGTCACGACCAGCGTGTACGTCCGAGTGGTCAAGTCATCCTCAGCGGTCACCTTGATCTTGCTCGTGTTCTCGCCCACGGCGAGGTCCACCTGGTGGCCTGCCGTGTTGCCGTCGGCGTCCGCCAGCGGCATGTCGTCGCCGTCCAGGAACTCGACCCTGGCGTTGACCGGATCGGACGCCGTGGCGATCAGTGTGATCGGAGATTGCAGATGCTCGACCGACGCCGTGTAGGAGTCCGTCATCCGGTCGAAGGCGGGATCCAGCGTCCCGGGGCTGAGGCTGAGCGCGCTCAGCTCGGCGTCGGTCGAGGCTTGCGATGCGCGGGACGCCGATGGCGTCGTGATATCGGTGAAGTCTGAGCGGCGACCGCTGTCGTTGGACCTGACCCGGTATCGGTAGGTGACGCCAGCCGAGACATCGGCGTCGAGATAAGAGAGCGCGTCGCCCGGCACGGTGGCGTGGCGCAGCATCCTGGCCCCGGCGTCGTTCATGTCGCGGCGATAGATGGCGTACCCGTCCGGGTCGCAGGGCGACGCTTGCCAGGTCAGGATGATGCCCGCACCACCCTCGTCCAGGGCGCTGTCGAGGCCAATGGGCGGAAGCGCGCAGGCCGGGTCGGCATGCGCAGAATCGAGGCTGGCCAGCAGCGCGACCAGCGCGCCCAGCGCGCCAATCATCGAGCGCACAGCGACTATCCGGGCGATGCGGAGCATTGGCCTGACAACACGTCGAGCATGAGCGCCGTGGAGGGAGGGTGACCATCAGGGGCGCCGCCCCGGTCTCCGGTTGCCTGCGTCATGAGTCCTTCCTGCTCGCGCGACCGGACCTTCCGCCGGCCGGCTCGGTCAGCCGATCCGTTCGCCATCGCGATCTGATCGGAATGCTGCGTTTGACCGCGGGGGAGGCCGAACCGTTCGCGCCCGTGATCTCGGTAACCAGACCGCCGACCAGCCACTAGCAGGCTGCTGAAAAAGTCTTCCCGGGGCGGTCTCCGCCCTGAATCGGCTGATTGCGGCGCATGAGGAACCCTTTGTATACAAGGGGTTCTCGAAACTCCGCAGTGCTCCGAACGCTCCATTCCTGCGCCCTCAGGGGTTTTTCATCACCCTGCTAGTACTCGTAGACCGCATTGCTCAGGCCGCGTCGGCGATCGCGGAGACGTCCGCCGTCAACGTCTCGCCGACCTGCGCCGTCCCGCTGATCGTCGGCGCTCCGGTGGCAGGTCGGTTGGGACGCGCCGCCACCGCAACCGTGGCCGCGCTGGTCATCCGCGTGCGCGCACTCGAAGCGGCAACAATTCCAGTTGCTGTCCGCGCAATCGCGCGAGTTACGGCGTCCATGTTCATCACGTAACCCATGAGAGCACAAAGAGAGTACTTATGTATGAGTTATCTGTCAGCTATTGAGTCGCAATGGTGAGTTGTTGTGAGTCTCTCTCTCGCCCGCACCCCGTCACTCGTGTAGTCGGAGATCGAGCCGTTGCGCGCGCATCAGAGCCGCCCTGCTGATTGGCCGAGAGGCGCGCCATGGTTGCTGAGTCTGTGTGGGTGAACCGCTACCGGCTTGCCGCGCCGGTTTGACTCGCATCAGTAGCGTCCCAGCAAGTGGTGTCACAGAGGTGGACGTAGGAGACCACCGCGCCATCCTTCACACAGGAGTTAGTCACGTGAAGGAGGACTACGGTGGTCAGGGAGAGCGTGAACTTGTTGGAGTTGCTCCGCAAGCAGGCGGCCGGGGGTGACCTCGACTTCTTGCGTGAGGCGGTCGCGGTGCTCGCCGAGGCGGTGATGGAGGCCGAGGTCGCAGAGCAGGCCGGCGCCGCCTACGGCGAGCGCAGCCCCGAGCGCATCACCCGGCGCAACGGCTACCGGCCGAGGCGCTGGGACACGCGCGCCGGCAGCATCGAGCTGCAGATCCCGAAGCTGCGCCAGGGCAGCTACTTCCCCGCCCTGCTCGAGCCCAGGCGCCGTGCTGAGCGCGCGCTGCTGTCGGTTGTGCAGCAGGCCTACGTCGAGGGCGTCTCGACCCGCCGCGTCGACGACCTCGTGCGTTCGCTCGGCTGCGAGGGCATCTCCAAGAGCCAGGTCTCGCGCATCTGCGCCGAGCTCGACAGCGTCGTCACGAGCTTCCTCGAGCGGCCGCTCGACGGCGGTCCGTACCGCTACCTCTGGCTCGACGCGCTCACCCAGCGCGTGCGCGAGGAGGGCCGTATCGCCCAGGTCAGCGTCGTCGTCGCCACGGCCGTCAACGCCGACGGCAAGCGTGAGGTGCTGGGCATTGACGTCGGCACGAGCGAGGACGGGGCGTCTTGGCTCTCATTTCTCCGCGGGCTGGTGGCGCGCGGGCTCTCCGGCGTGGAGCTCGTGACCTCCGACGCCCACCAGGGCCTCAGGGCGGCGATCGCGACCGTCTTCGGCGGCGCCTCGTGGCAGCGCTGCCGCACGCACTTCATGAGGAACGTGCTGACGCGGGTACCGAAGAGCGCCGAGGGGCTAGTGGCGACGACGGTGCGCACGATCTTCCAACAGCCGTCGGCGGAGGCGGTGCACGCCCAGCACGCCCGCGTCGTGGAGCAACTGGAGGCGCGCTTCCCCGCGGCCGCGGCGATGCTCGCCGAGGCGGCGCCGGATGTCCTGGCGTTCACGGCCTGCCCGGTCGCGCACTGGAAGCAGGTCTGGTCGAACAACCCGCAGGAGCGCCTCAACCGCGAGATCCGCAGGCGCACCGACGTGGTCGGCATCTTCCCCAACCGCGCCGCGGTCGTGCGGCTGGTCGGCGCGCTGCTGGCCGAGCAGCACGACGAGTGGGCCGTGGCGAGGCGCTACATGACGATGGTGACGCTGCTGCACCCGCCCGGGCGCGAGGTCACTTCAGGCGAGGAGGTGCTGCTGCAAGCTGCCAGCTAGCAATTGATAAGGATGGTGCACTGTGACACCAACTTGCGGGACGTGACCCTCGCATCAGCCGCAGGCACCGGACCCTTCGCGACCAGTGGTGTGATAGCAGGAAGGCCGTCGGCGAACAGATCGAGGAACGACTGGTTCGCGAACTCCGGGGCTCCGAGGATGTAGGACACCCACTCGCCGCCGGCGAGGACATAGACTGCCGTGACGGCCCGCTGCTGGGCGCAGGCGACCAACTGCTCGACACTGCCCCCCTCGAAGACGACGAGACTGAAGCCCTCGGCGACGTCGCCGCGCAGGCACTCCGGCCACGGCTGCGGCCCAGCGCCGTCCAGCTCATCACCGAACGGGTCCGCCGAGGGCGGTCCGTTGCTGCCGGCGACCAGCGGCGCCATGACCGGGAGCCCGTCGGCGAACAGATCGCCGAACTCGCCGTTGACGAAGTCCGGCGCGCCGAGGATGTAGGGGAGGTAGACGCCCTCATGCAGGGCGTAGAGGGCTCCTCCAAGCGGGCGCGCGCCATCCTCGGCCAGCCCCGCTCCACCATCGACCTCAGGCGCACGATCCTCGACGGCGGCATCCTCTTCGTCTCCACCGCCCAGGGCACGGCCGGGCGCGATGTCGCCGCCCTCGTGGGCTCATCCATCCTCAACCTCGTCGACGCCGTCATCCGCGAGCAGGGCGACCGGCCTCCGGAACGGCGGCGCGGCGCCCTGGTGGTGGTGGACGAGATGCAGTCGATGCCGGGCGTCGACTACGAGTCGATGCTCAGTGAATTGGGGAAGTTCGGGGCGTCGTTCGTGCTCGCCACGCAGAGCCTCGACAAGCTCGACGACCTCTCGCGCACGATGCGCAACACCCTGCTCGCCAACGTCGGCTGCCTCGCCATCTTCCAGGTGGCCGGCTCCGACGCGCGCCAGCTCGTCTGGGAGCTCGACCGCGACCGCATCTCCGAGGAGGACATCGTCTCCCTCCCGGTCCACCACTGCTACGTGCGCGCCACCGTGGGAAGCGAGCGCACGCCCGCCTTCTCCATGAAGGTGCTCAAGCCGGAGGAAGGCGATGCCAACGTCGCCGCCGCCATCCGCGCCGAGGCGGCCTCCTACCTCGTGACGGAGGGGGAGATCGCCGCCCGCCGGGCCGAGGGCCGCAGGCGCGTGGAGGAGTACCGCAAGGGCCTCGAGGCGCTCCACGGCGGCGAGTCGCCACCGCCGCATCGGAAAGACGCCGCGCCCGCCGCATCGGAAAGACGCCGCGCCCGACGAACCGGCCCGCGGGAAGTCGCGCAGCAAGCACTTCCAGCCGCCCACCGAAACCTCCGCGGAGGATGAGGAGTGAGGCCCGGGATTGACCTAGCGTGGCTAGGCAGGCCCAGTTCGCCTGCTCAGAACGCGAGCGCCACGTAGAGCCTAGCGCATCCCTCTTCGCCCGAGCGGGTCGTCATACCCATGTTCGTGGACCGGTGCGAAAGAGCCTGGGCAGCAGTGGGGCCGTGCGAAGGGCGGGGCTCTGTGGTCAGTACAGCTGATAAGCCGGGATCCACCGAAGAAGAGCGCATGAGCGGTTGCGGTTGGGTGCTCCGCTGTAGCTGGGACAATGGTTTTTGACCGAATCACGTCACAGCCACAGGGAGCACCCATTCGATGCTACCAACGAGCGACCCCGACCGGATAGACATCGCCTTCGACGACGACCGCCTGGTGGCCGATGCGGGGCTGCTCCTCCCGGCCACGCTCGCCCAGCATCTCGGTTTGCAAGAGCTCGCCGACAGCTACCTCGACCTCGGTGACGCGCCGGGCCGGGCGAACGCCGGCGACAAGCTGCTGACCCTGGTCGCCTCGGCGCTCGCGGGCGGCGAGTGCATCGACGACGCCGCTGCGTTGCGCGCCGGCGGGACGGCGAGCGTGCTCGGTTGCACCGTCAAGGCGCCGTCCACGCTCGGTGTCTTCCTGCGCAGCTTCAGCTGGGGCCACGTCCGCCAGCTCGACCGCCTCAGCCGCGAGTTGCTCGCCCGCAGCTGGGCGGCCGGAGCGGGCCCGGGCGCGGCGCCGTTCACGATCGACCTCGATTCGACGATCTGCGAGACCTACGGCCTGGCGAAGGAGGGCGCCCGGCACCACGGCTACACGGGCGTGCGCGGCTATCACCCGCTGCTCGCCGTTGCGGCCGGGACGGGTGACGTGCTGATGGCGCGGCTGCGCGAGGGCCGCGCCAACACCGCCCGCGGCGCCGCCCACTTCCTGCGTGAGACGGTGGCGCGGGTGCGCGACGCCGGGGCGAGCGGGCAGCTCACGGTGCGCGCCGACAGCGGCTTCTACAACCACGCCGTCGTCGCCGTCTGCCGCAAGCAGGATGTCCGCTTCTCCATCACCATTCGCCAGCAGCCGAACGTACGCACGCTGATCGAGGCGATCCCGGAAGAGGACTGGACGCCGATCCCGTACTGGCTGCCGGGCGGCGCGGATGTCGCCGAGACGACCTACACGCCGTTCCAGCACAAGGAGGATGCCACCGCGGTGCGGCTCATCGTGCGGCGCGTCAAGCCGACGCCCGGCTCACAGCTCGCGCTCTTTGCGAACTATAGTTACCACGCCTTCATCACCGATCGCGCCGGGGAGCTGCTGGAGCTGGAGGCCGACCATCGCCGTCACGCCGAGATCGAGAACACGATCCGTGACCTCAAGTACGGCGTCGGGCTGAACCATCTCCCCTCGGGCCGCTTCGGCGCGAACGGGGCGTGGCTCGCGGTGCAGGTGATCGCGCACAACCTCGCCCGCTGGACGGCGCGGCTCGGGCTCGGCGAGGGGATCGTGACGACCAGGACGCTCAGGCGGCGCTACTTCGCTCTCGCCGGACGGCTCACCCATTCTGCACGGCGCTGGACCCTGCACCTCGCGAAGCGCTGGCCCTGGGCTGGCCAGTGGGCAGCCGCCCTGGCGCGGTTACGGGCGTTACCGCTCCCGGCCTGACGCTCGCTCACAGCGCCAACACGGGTCCGAGGCTCGCGCCAGCATGCCCGCGCACGCCTCGCGCACCCTCGCGCCGGCGCCCTCAGCGCCCCCGAGCCGCGCTGAGCGACGCTGAGCGACGGCTCCTCGCTCCGGCACCGCCCGGCGAACGCCGGCACGCCCGCCGAACGCTCCGGCAGCCCGGCAGCCCGCCCCTTCAAGCTTCGATCGGTGGATTCGAGATAAGGAGTGAACGGCTACAGGGCCAACCGGAACCGCAAGACGAAGGTTCTTGATTTTGTCCAGTACCGCCCCACCACTCTGGACGAAATCAAGAACTGGGGTGCGCTCGCTGGTCACGCCCCCTGCCGGCATGGGGATCGTGTAGCTGAGTGTCGCCTCGTCGCCGGCCACCTCGACGCCCTTCACGAAGTTGCGGATCAGCGCCTTGCGCTCCGGGAACGTCCCTTCCTCGAGGAAGCTCCGGAAGTCCGCGACGTAAGCCTTGATCTCGTGGCTCGTGGGGAGTTCGACCTTGCGCTGCGTGAGCTGACGGGCGGCGTCCTCGCGCGCCGCCGCGAGCTGGTCCTCGCGCTGACGCAGGGAGAGGATCCTCGGCGAGAGCGCCTCGTACGTGAGAGTGCTCTTCTCCAGCGCGTCGTACAGGCGCTCGAGTCGACTCTGGACATCCCCGAGCTCCGACTCAATCGCCTGCAGCTGGCTGCTGAGCTCACCGGCGAGCGTGTCGATCTCCTCCGCCACCAGGGTGACCAGCTCGGTGATCATCTCGTCGGTGAGAATGCGTTCGCGGATCTTCTCGACGACGAACTCCTCGACCTTCTCCGCGTTCAGGTAGCGCGCCTCGCATGCGCCCGGGCCCTCGTGGTGCAGGGTCGAGCAGACGTAGTACGTGTACTGTCCGCTCTTCGCCCCCTGGCCGAGGTAGGGCTTCCCGCACGCTCCGCAGCGCAGCAGTCCGCTCAGCAGGAACCGGCTGCCGACCTGGGCTGGCCGCTGCACGTCGGGCGCCCGGCTTGCGAGGGCCTGCTGCACGCGATCGAACATCTCGCGGGGGACGAGCGCCTCCCACGCACCCTCGACTCGCACCGGGTCAGGCGTCCTGCCTTCCTTGGTCCTGCGGCCCCAGACGGCGGTCCCGGCGTACGCCTCGTTGGTCAGCAGGTATTGGAGCGAGCTCTTCTGCCAGCGCCTGCCGTGGTTGGTGACACCTCGCTCGTTGAGGTTGCGGCAAATCTCCTTGAGGCCATTGCCGCGCAGCACGCTGTCGAAGATCTCGCGCACAACCGGAGCCGCGGCGGGGTCAACCTCCAGCGTCGGGCGCTCCCGCGCCCCGTCGCTGACCTTGATGCGGCTGTAGCCGAACGGCGCGCGTGGCCCGAGGAAGAACCCGCGAGAGGCGGCCTCACGCATCCCTCGGGTCACCTCCTGCGCGAGATTTTCGCTGTAGAACTCGTCCACGCTCTCGATGATCGCCTCCATGAGCTTGCCCGTGGGGGAGTCGTCGGCGTGCTCGGTGATGGAGACGACGCGGATACCGCGGCGGCGCAACATCGACTTGAAGGCGACGGCGTGCTCGCGCTTGCGGGTGAAGCGGGAGAACTTCCAGACGAGGATCTCCTCGAAGGGCGCGTCCTCGCCGCTCGCCTCGTCGAGCATCTGGCGGAACTGGGGGCGGTTGGCGACGCGCCCGCTCTCGGCCCCGTCGATGTACTCGCGGGCGACGAAGTAGTTGTTCTTCTGGGCGTAGTCGCGGAGCGCGCGCAACTGGGCGGCGACGGAGAGGTCGACGTCCTGGCGATCGCTGGAGACGCGCGCGTAGAGCGCTGCGGGGGTGAAGTCTGGGTGGAGGTTCATTGGTGTGCCTCCTTGCCAGGCAGCTCCGCCGGATGAGCCATGGCACTGCACTTCATCTGGTGGCCGGCGGAACGGTCGTTGCGTCCAAGTAGAACGAGTGTACGCCAGAGTGCAGGAACGATCCCCCCGGCTGGGGAGTGCCGAGCGGGGTCTGGTTCAGGCGTTGCCGGAGCATCGCGAGCGTGCAGGACCGGGTCCACGCGATCTTGTCCCACGTGCACCACGGCGCGCCACGAAGAAGGCTGCGCATGGATCCAGCTGACGAGCGTGAGAACGAAGAGCGCGCTGTCGGACATAGGCATTCCCGCTCCCGACGGATGCAGCTTCATGGATGAAGTCCCTTCGGAGGGACTGCCTGGCAGTCATCCAGGCTCGACGCTGGAGTCCGTGGAACAGGCGCCCCGCTCAGCAGCAGCGATTCGAGGGCCGCACGGCGCGCCCGCAGGAGACGATTGTGAAGACGCAGCGAGCGTTGAGCGACGAGCAGGAGCGGATTCGCCTCGAGGGCCTGCGCATCCTGGCACGCATCATCGCGCGCCACGCCCTGGCTCATCCCGACCTCTACGCGGGCTCGCCGAGCGGGGAACGCCCCCCTAAGCCCGAATCCACCGATCGAAGCTTGACGGGGCGGGCTGCCGGGCTGCCGGAGCGTTCGGCGGGCGTGCCGGCGTTCGCCGGGCGGTGCCGGAGCGAGGAGCCATCGCTCAGGACCGCTCGGGGGCGCTGAGGGCGCGGGCGCGAGGGTGCGCGAGGCGTGCGCGGGCATGCTGGCGCGAGCCTCGGAGCCGGGTCGGCGCTGTGAGCGGGCGTCAGGCCGGGAGCGGTAGCGCCCGTAACCGCGCCAGGGCGGCTGCCCACTGGCCGGCCCAGGGCCAGCGCTTCGGGAGGTGCAGCGTCCAGCGCCGGGCCGAGCGGGTGAGCCGTCCGGCGAGAGCGAAGTAGCGCCGCCTGAGCGTCCTGGTCGTCACGATTCCCTCGCCGAGCCCGAGGCGCGCCGTCCAGCGGGCGAGGTTGTGCGCGATCACCTGCACCGCGAGCCAGGCCGCGTTCGCGGCGAAGCGGCCCGAGGGGAGATGGTTCAGCCCGACGCCGTACTTGAGGTCGCGGATCGCGTTCTCGATCTCGGCGTGGCGACGATGGTCGGCCTCCAGCTCCATCATCTCTCCGGCGCGATCGGTGATGAAGGCATGGTAGACCGTATGGAGTGACCGGCTCCAAGTTCGCAAACTCGCGGGTTACGACGCGAGGCCACAGAGCCGCATACGAAAGGGAGCCGGTCAGGAAGATGACTACCACATATGCAGGGATGGATGCACACGCGCGGACGATCCACGTGGCGGTGCTGGCGCCGGGGGCCGAGCGACCCGAGGAGTGGCAGCTGACGAACGAGCTGCGCGCGGTGAAGCGGCTCGCGCGGCGCCTGAAGCGCATGGCGCCGGGGCCGGTCGTGGCCTGCTACGAGGCGGGGCCGGGGGGCTTCGCGCTGCAGCGCCAGCTCGAGGCCGCAGGCATCGAATGCCGGGTGATCGCGCCGGCGCTGATCCCCAGGCGGCCCGGCGACCGCGTCAAGACGGACCGCCGCGACGCCAGGAAGCTGGCGGAGCTGCTGCGCGCGGACCTGCTCACGGCGGTGCATCCCCCGACCATCGACCAGGAGGCGGTGCGCGACCTCTGCCGGGCGCGCGAGGACGCCGTGACCGACCGCACCCGCGCGCGCCACCGCCTGGCGAAGCTGCTGCTGCGGCGCGGCATCGCCTACGACGGGCGGAACTGGACGCTGCGGCACCGCCGCTGGCTGCTGACGTTGCGCTTCGAGCACCCGGCCGCGCAGGCCACCTTCGACGACTACCTGCGTGCGCTCGAGGGCGTGGAGGAGCGGCTGCGCACGCTGGAGCAGGAACTGGCCGCGTGTGCCGCCAGCGACGACTACCGCGAGGCGGTGGGGCTGCTGCGCTGCTTCCGCGGGGTCGACACGGTGACGGCGATGACGGTGCTCGCCGAGCTCGGTGACGTCACGCGCTTCGGCAGCGCCCGGCAGTTGATGTCCTACCTCGGGCTCACGCCCAGCGAGTACAGCAGCGGCGCCCGTCAGCGGCGGGGACCGATCACGAAGACAGGGAACAGCCACGTGCGCCGCATCCTGGTGGAGAGCGCCTGGCACTACCGCCACCCGCCGCGGGTGGGGGCAGCGCTGCGCAAGCGCCGCGAGGGCCAGCCGGGCTGGGCCGTGGTGCTGGCCGACCGCGCGCAGACCCGGCTCTATCGCCGCCACCGGCGGCTGGCCGATCACGGCAAGCCGTCGGTCGTGGCGAACGTGGCCGTCGCCCGTGAACTCGCGGGTTACCTGTGGGCGGTGCTGAACATCGGCGCCCGGCAGCAGGCGGCGGCCTGACAGCACGCGCGCGGTCCGCGGCGAAGGCGGAGCTGGCGATACGCCGCTCCGGAGCAGGAGAGGATGGATGAGCGAGGGCAGGCTCAGGAGGACGCGCGGTACAGCTATGCGGCAGCGGCGCCCGGCGCCGTCAACCCGCGACCGTAGACGGCGACCCCTCCCGGCGAAGCACGGTCATGCGGCAAGGCCCCAGGCAACCCGCGAATATCAGAGTGACACGTCGTCGAAGCAGCGCCCTCGTTCGTCCATCTCCCCCCGTTCCGGAGCCGGATCGCCACGACCACCGCCGGTGCTGATTGACAACCGGTCACTCCATATCAGCTGTAGTTCACGAAGAGCGCGAGCTGTGAGCCGGGCGTCGGCTTGACGCGCCGCACGATGAGCCGCACCGGGGTGGCGTCCTCCTTGTGCTGGAACGGCGTGTAGGTCGTCTCGGCGACATCCGCGCCGCCCGGCAGCCAGTACGGGATCGGCGTCCAGTCCTCTTCCGCTATCGCCTCGATCAGCCGGCGTACGCTCGGCTGCTGGCGAATGGTGATTGAGAAGCGGACATCCTGCTTGCGACAGACGGCGACGACGGCGTGGTTGTAGAAGCCGCTGTCCGCTCGCACCGTGAGCTGCCCCGGCGCCCCGGCGTCGCGCACCCGCGCCACCGTCTCACGCAGGAAGTGGGCGGCGCCGCGGGCGGTGTTCGCGCGGCCCTCGCGCAGCCGCGCCATCAGCACCTCACCCGTCCCGGCTGCAACCGCGAGCAACGGGTGGTAGCCGCGCGCGCCGCTGTAGCCGGGCTGGCGGGCGCCCTCCTTGGCCAGGCCGTAGGTCTCGCAGAGCGTCGAGTCGAGGCCGATCGTGAGCGGCGCGTCGCCTGGTCCCGCCCCGGCCGCCCAGCTGCGGGCGAGCAACTCGCGGCTGAGGCGGTCGAGCTGGCGGACGTGGCCCCAGCTGAAGCTGCGCAGGAAGACACCGAGGGTGGACGGCGCCTTGACGGTGCAACCGAGCACGCTCGCCGTCCCGCCGGCGCGCAACGCAGCGGCGTCGTCGATGCAGTCGCCACCGGCGAGCGCCGAGGCGACCAGGGTCAGCAGCTTGTCGCCGGCGTTCGCCCGGCCCGGCGCGTCACCGAGGTCGACGCAGCTGTCGGCGAGCTCTTGCAAACCGAGATGCTGGGCGAGCGTGGCCGGGAGGAGCAGCCCCGCATCGGCCACCAGGCGGTGGTCGTCGAAGGCGATGTCTATCCGGTCGGGGTCGCTCGTTGGTAGCATCGAATGGGTGCTCCCTGTCGCTGGTACGTGATTCGTGCAAAACCCATTGTCCCAGCTACAGCGGAGCACCCAACCGCAGCTGCTCGCGCGCTCTTCTTCGGTGGATCAGGGCTAATCCAGCACCTGCCATCCGTCTTGCAACTCAAGCTCGATACCTGCAACCGATCCGATCATGCGCCCCATGCCTGAGCCAAGCGCCCTCGCCGCTGGACCCGCCTGGACGCAGAAAACCCCGCACATATCGGCGGGAAGGGGGGGCCACCGCGCACCCTGCGGCGGCTCCCCCTGTGTCGACCGGTCTAACCTCGAATCCACCGATCGAAGCTTGAAGGGGCGGGCTGCCGGGCTGCCGGAGCGTTCGGCGGGCGTGCCGGCGTTCGCCGGGCGGTGCCGGAGCGAGGAGCCGTCGCTCAGCGTCGCTCAGCGCGGCTCGGGGGCGCTGAGGGCGCCGGCGCGAGGGTGCGCGAGGCGTGCGCGGGCATGCTGGCGCGAGCCTCGGACCCGTGTTGGCGCTGTGAGCGAGCGTCAGGCCGGGAGCGGTAACGGTCGCTCGTTGGTAGCATCGAATGGGTGCTCCCTGTCGCTGGTACGTGATTCGTGCAAAACCCATTGTCCCAGCCAGCCCAGGGCCAGCAACCGCTTCGCGCGCCCTCGCCGCTGGACCCGCCTGGACGCAGAAAACCCCGCACATTCGGTGCAGGGTCCAGCAGCCGCTCAGCGTGCAGCGCGAATGGGTGAGCCGAGCGTCCGGCGACCGAGCCCACTGAAGTAGCGCCGCCTGAGCGTCCTGGTCGTCACGATCCCCTCGCCGAGCCCGAGCCGCGCCGTCCAGCGGGCGAGGTTGTGCGCGATCACCTGCACCGCGAGCCACGCCCCGTTCGCGCCGAAGCGGCCCGAGGGGAGATGGTTCAGCCCGACGCCGTACTTGAGGTCACGGATCGTGTTCTCGATCTCGGCGTGACGGCGATGGTCGGCCTCCAGCTCCAGCAGCTCCCCGGCGCGATCGGTGATGAAGGCGTGGTAACTATAGTTCGCAAAGAGCGCGAGCTGTGAGCCGGGCGTCGGCTTGACGCGCCGCACGATGAGCCGCACCGCGGTGGCATCCTCCTTGTGCTGGAACGGCGTGTAGGTCGTCTCGGCGACATCCGCGCCGCCCGGCAGCCAGTACGGGATCGGCGTCCAGTCCTCTTCCGGGATCGCCTCGATCAGCGTGCGTACGTTCGGCTGCTGGCGAATGGTGATGGAGAAGCGGACATCCTGCTTGCGGCAGACGGCGACGACGGCGTGGTTGTAGAAGCCGCTGTCGGCGCGCACCGTGAGCTGCCCGCTCGCCCCGGCGTCGCGCACCCGCGCCACCGTCTCACGCAGGAAGTGGGCGGCGCCGCGGGCGGTGTTGGCGCGGCCCTCGCGCAGCCGCGCCATCAGCACGTCACCCGTCCCGGCCGCAACGGCGAGCAGCGGGTGATAGCCGCGCACGCCCGTGTAGCCGTGGTGCCGGGCGCCCTCCTTCGCCAGGCCGTAGGTCTCGCAGATCGTCGAATCGAGGTCGATCGTGAACGGCGCCGCGCCCGGGCCCGCTCCGGCCGCCCAGCTGCGGGCGAGCAACTCGCGGCTGAGGCGGTCGAGCTGGCGGACGTGGCCCCAGCTGAAGCTGCGCAGGAAGACACCGAGCGTGGACGGCGCCTTGACGGTGCAACCGAGCACGCTCGCCGTCCCGCCGGCGCGCAACGCAGCGGCGTCGTCGATGCACTCGCCGCCCGCGAGCGCCGAGGCGACCAGGGTCAGCAGCTTGTCGCCGGCGTTCGCCCGGCCCGGCGCGTCACCGAGGTCGAGGTAGCTGTCGGCGAGCTCTTGCAAACCGAGATGCTGGGCGAGCGTGGCCGGGAGGAGCAGCCCCGCATCGGCCACCAGGCGGTCGTCGTCGAAGGCGATGTCTATCCGGTCGGGGTCGCTCGTTGGTAGCATCGAATGGGTGCTCCCTGTGGCTGTGACGTGATTCGGTCAAAAACCATTGTCCCAGCTACAGCGGAGCACCCAACCGCAACCGCTCATGCGCTCTTCTTCGGTGGATCCCGGCTAACGCTCCGCGCCGACCAGTTCCCCCTCGCGCTCCCGGTCGAGCGCCCACTCGAACAGCGAGAGCGTCGGAGCTTCGTCTCGACGGCGATGCTTCGGCTCCCCCGGTTCCTCGGCCATGAACTCCGCCCAGGAGAACAGCGACCGCAGCCGCTCCGGGGGTTCGCCATGGGCGTGACCACCAGCCGGAAGGGCGGTATGGCCGTTGCCGCTGTCGTAAACCTCGACGGCCACCGGCTCGGGCACCGCCCACTCGTCGTCCACGAGCAGCGCCTCGGCCTCGGCCGCGACCCGCTGCGCCTGGGCGAACACAGACTCGACCGACCCGTCGTCCTCCTCCCCGGCGACGATCTTGCGGGCGAGCGCCAGCATCAGGTCGTCGCCGTCGTCGCCGTCGTCGCCGTCGTCGCCGTAGGCGGCGAGGCCGTCCTCGGGGAGCTCACCCTCGACGCCTAGGGAGCTCTGGAGCTTCTTCGCCACCAGCTTGAGGGCGTCGGCCTGGAGGGTGTTCCGGTAGGCCATGAAGACGACCTGCACGGGCTGCGTCTGGCCGATGCGCCAGGACCTGCGTGACGCCTGCCGCATCGTGTAGACGGAGTAGTCCGTCTCGAACCAGACGATCGTCGGGAAGTCGACGAGGTCGAGGCCCGTCTGCACGAGCCGCGGATGGCAGACCAGCACGTCCACGCCCTCCTCGACGCGCTTGGCCACCCACGCCTCGCGGCGCTCGGGCGGCACGGCGTCGGCCTTCATCACCGCGACCCGGAAGCCGTGGCGATCGAGGAGCTGCTCCATCCGCTCGGTGATGTCCCGTGTCCCCGTGTGCGTGGCGTAGACCAGCACCCGGCGCCCTGCCAGCCGCTCGGCGGCGACGAGGTCGACCAGCGCCTGCTCCTTCGGGTAGAGCCGCTCCTCGGGGAGCGGCGGCACCTGCACGAGCAGTTGCTCGGTCTCCGGGTCGAAGACCGCCTCGCCGCGCGTGCAGCCGTCGGGGTAGGCGAGTAGCGTCTGCAGGTACGTCGCGAGCAGCCGCCGTGAGCCCTTCGAGAGCGCGTCGGCGAGCGCCGCCCGCAGCGTTCCGAAGAGGTCGTCGTAGCCACTCCGCTGCGAGAGCCCGGCGGCGTCAGCCTCCGTGTCCATCGAGGAGAGCAGCACACGCTCCTCGTAGGGCGGCAGCCCGGAGGCCACGTCGGAGAGCCGGAGGAACACCGAGTTGCCGATGAGGTGGAAGAGTGCGGCGGGGGCGAGCCCCGGCCGCTCCCGGATCACCTTCCGATACTTGCGGCGACGGCTCGTGCGGCCGTCCTCGAGCGAGTCGCCGTCGTCGCGACCGACCGTGTGCTCGACGAAGCCGTAGCGCTCGATCCAGCGGCCCTCCTCCGAACGCCCGAACTCCGTGCGGATCTCCGGGCTGAACCGGTAGAGGAGGTGGAAGAGCGTCGAGGAGTAGCCGCCCATGAGCGTGCCGCTCAGGCTGAGCGACTTGCCGCAGACGTCGGCGAGGATGCCCGCGGCGATGCCCTGGGCGGAGCCGCGCCCCTTGTACTCGTGGACCTCGTCGCCGACCAGCTGGGGGCTGTATCTCCTTGAGTGCAGGGCTGTCCGGCGTAACCGCGCCGGACAGCCACTGCTAGCGTTCGGGTGTTTGCCTGGTGCCGCTCGGCCGGGGCCGACCCTCAGGGAGAGGTGAGGGCCCCGGCCGAACTCTCTGGTTACCCTGTGTTGTCCTCCCCTCACTGCGGGATCCGGGCCGGTGGCCCGTCCCCGATCCCAGGTTCGAGGCGTCCCCGGCGGGCCAACTACCTGATCGACAACTACCTGATCAAGTGGTCGAGCGCTTCAGCTGCGGGGCCCTGTTGCCCGGGCAGCATGTGCCCGTAGACATCCAGCGTGAACGATGCGGACGCGTGTCCGAGCCGTCGCGAAACCGTCAGCGGGTCGATGTCTGCCGCGATCTACTGGCTGGCCGCCGTGTGTCGCAGCGTGCGGAAGTTGATCTCCCACGGCTTTGCGATCCCGCTCGCATCGACCAACTCCCGGTAACCCTGGTAGAAGACGGCGCGGCGCCAGTACCGACCGCGCCCGGCGGGGAACACGAGATCGTGATCCTCCCACTCCTCGCCCAGTTCGAGCTGCGTAGCGTTCTGGGCGTCGCGATGCTCACGCAGCAGTTGCACAGTCGTGGGGAAGAGTTCGATCGCGCGGAGAAGGCGGTCCCTCTTCGGGGCGACCAGCCGGAACTCACCTCCCACGACCTGTAACGTGTGTGCCACATGGAAGGTGCCGCGCTCCAGATCGATCGCACGCCACGTGGCGCCGAGCACTTCTGCCTGCCGCGCACCGGTAGCGAGCGCGAAGCGGATCACCGTGTCGTACGGGGTATTTTTCGCGACCCGGAGCAGTTCCTCGCTCTCGCTCTCGCTGAGCGCGCGACGTTCGGATCGCACGCGTTCCAGTGAGGGCATCGGCACGTCCGATGCCGGGTTGCTGGCGATCAGCTTTTGCGTGACCGCGGAGTTGAGCGCCTGGCGGAGCAGGCCGAGAATCTTCCGCACGGTCCCGGGCCTGCGGGATTGCAAGAGGTCGCTCTTCAGCTTCAGGATGTTGGCGTCCCGGAGGTCCAGGAGGCGCACGCCACCGATTGCGGGCACCAGGTGGTTCTCGATGATCCAGCGGTAGTTGTGGGCGACCGACCGACCGATCGCACGGTCGCTCACCCGCTCGTCGAGCCACTGCGTCAACCAGCCCTCGGTCGTGATCTCGTCCGGGTCCACTCCGGAGCCCAGGGCGTGCCTACTCATGAGCGTCGCCCGTCTGCTGGCTCGTGAGCCAGTTGGAGAGCCGGTCGCGGGGGATCCGGATCCGACTGCCCGGGCGGAAGGACGGCAAGTCGCCCTGCGCCAGCAGTTCGTGGGCCAGGTTGCGCGAGATACGCAGCAGTTCCGCGTCCTCGAGCACCATCAGGAATTCGTGGTCGTTCATGGTTTCGCCTCCCTTGAGGCTCGCGCATTGCGCGAGGTGAGCAGTTGCGTGGTCGTCGGGTTGCCGGCGCTGATCGGTGGCCCGGTCCCGGGGCCGATCAGCGTCAGCGTGCACCGCGGGGGATTGCTCCGCCGCAGTCAGGCCGTGTGAGGCCTCTCCCCCTTCACGGGGGATACGCCAGGGACTATCGCGCTCCCCCGCCGGGGGGCTATCATCGCGCGTGAAGGTCTTGGGCAATGGACTTCATCCTCCTTGTCCACCGGCGGGTCGGCGCTGCTACGCCACTCCGTCGTCTGCTTCAATCGGGGCCGCGGCGGGTTCCTATTCGCTGCGGCCTTCGCATGTCTCGTGCGCTACGCCATCGACTCCTCCTCTCCGCCATCCTCAGGTCCGCGGTACCGGACGGACGCATTTTTCGTACCGGCGAACGTGGCGCGCGTCCGTCCACCTGCTCCGATCGTACCGCAGACAGCCGGCGCCCCAAGAAAAGTTGGCACGCCCATTTGTTCTACCTCCTCGACCCTGTTCGGCCGCACTTTCGCGCTACCTCCTCGGCTACCTCAGGGCCACTCCCGCAACTGCTGTCAACGTCGCCGAGCTAGGCGGAGTCATCGGGGGGCTGCGGGGGTGAGCCGGCCCTGGCGCTCTGAATCGCCTCCTTGACCTCGCGGGTGAAGTCGCTGCGCAGCATCCACTCGATGTAGCCGGGGTCGGCTTCGATCACCCCCAGCAGGGGGCGTTCCTTGTGCTTCCCGAAGTTGAGACACAGCTCGTCGTCCCGCCCCTCGTCGTGCCATACGCCTCTTATGTATTGCCTCTCGGTGGATCAGGCGCTCGAGGTCGTTGGCGGCATCTTCCCAGCCGAGGCGCCACAGCGCGGCGCGCCCGAAGTGATAGTAGTCCGGTGCGCTCAGCCACAGCTCCCGGCCGCGCTCACGCATGTGCCGCACCGCCTCGTTCTCCGTCGCAGGGACGAGCGGACGGTCGTCCTCGACCAGCGGGCCCAGCGCCGCCTCCATGATGTCGTGGATGACGGTCCCGCGGATTGCCGCATCGGCCTCCGCGAGCTCGTCTTCCACCTCGTACAGGCTCAACCCGTAGCGGCCGAAGAACTGGAAGGCGCAGGTGCGGTAGGTCTCGACGCGGGTCGCGCTCCAGCGCACCTCCGGCCCAACCAGGCGCTCCCGCGCGCTGCCCGGCGAGATCAGCGCGCCCTCGTGGCGGCCGGCGCCCGCGAAGGAGCGCCGCCGCTGCTCGATCGGCGCTGCCGTGCGCACCACGCGTGTCGCTCGCTGACGCCCAGGATCTCTGCTGCCTGCGAGGCCTGCAGATCTCCGGCCATCAACTGCGCACGAGCGCCATCGTCGTCGCTCAGGTGTGGCGCGACCCGGCCGGCCGCCAAGCGCGACTGGCGCGCCTGCTCCGCGCCGTCGATGTCCGCGCCGTGGACGACCGGCTTGCGCGCAATGCGGGCGCGCTGCTGGGACAGGCCGGCACCGCCGACCCGATCGACGCGACCGTGGTCCTTGTCGCAGAGAGCGGCGATCACCTCCTCACCAGCGATCCCGAGAACCTGCGCCGTCTCACCGAGACCGCCGACGTAGGTGTTGCCATGGTCCCCTGCTAACCGGCACCGGGTCGCGATCCATGCGTCCGCTTCGCTCTCGGAACTCCCTGGGCTAGGTGGATGCCCAGGCCACGCCCACGACGCAGCGCGAGTAACGAGATAGACAGGAGCGCAATGCACAGAGAAGGCCCTCGGCAACACCCACTTCTGATGCCCAACAGTCGGGGCGCGGGCTCGTTGGGGGGGCTAGTGCCCCGCAGATCACCGAGCTGTCGGTCCTGAGGCCGCAGGTCTCGTGATCCCGACACGGACAGCCACGAACGAAGAGCCTTCTGGCGCTTCAAACCTGCCGCTGCCACCGGCCAGCACACCACCGATCCATCGGTACGAACCCCGCACGCGCCGTCATGCGCAACGCCCAGAGAGACGAACTCGCCTTGGGGCGGCTGCCAAACGCCACCGCGCGCGGAGTCCCACAAGATTCGGCCTCGACGCCGACGACTACGTCCTCTACCGCGACCGCCTCGGCTTCGACGTGCGGCCGGGCGACCACGGCGCGCGGGACGAGTAGGCCACCGTGCCCGAGACCGGCGGCGGCGATGCCGGACGGCTGGCCCGCAAGCGCTGGGGCCCACGAGGCGCTCGACTTCACGCCCTGGCTGGCTGCTCAGCTCGACCTCCTCGGCGAGGCGATCGGGCTGCGGCTCGAGCTGACCGCTCACACCAAACGCATCTTCGACGAGCTCCACGCCGACCGCGCCAGCATCGAGGCCGAACTTGGCGACGTGCCCGACGCGCAATGGCCGTGGTACAGGCAGGGCCGCCTCACGTACTCCAGCATCAACCCAAGTCGTGAGGGCGCCAAGTCGTGAGGGCGCGATCCACGACCTGCCCGAACGCCACGCCGAGACGCGGGCGTGGATGCTCGACACGCTGCCGCAGCTCCGCGCCATCATGGACCCACGGCTGGCCGCGATCGTTCATCACTCGTCTGACGTTGATCGAGCCCCACGACGACCTGTTCGAGGTTCCGCCCTACGAAGCGGATTGCTGGGAAGACGAGCACGACACGGAGACTGCCGAGCTGCGCGGTAACACGCGAGGTCCGCGAGTACACGGGTCCGCCGACGAACGCGTGGAACGAGCTGTGGTCGAGGATCTTCAGGGAGTTGTCCGCTGAGTTCGACCATCGAGATTGAGGGAGCGTCCTCGCAGACCGTCCCGAGCGAGCTCTTCGAGCGCGCCCAGGAGAGCCTCGACAAACCCTCCTCGAAGCGACCGAACTCCGTCCGTATCTCCGGGCTGAACCGGTAGAGCAGGTGGCAGCGCGTCGAGCCATAGTCGCCTATGGGCGTGCCCGAGAGGTCGGCGGCGATGCCCCGAGCGGAGCCGCGGCCCTTGTGCACCGCAGGATCCTGCGGCGAGCTGCTCGACTACTTGATCGGGAGATTGGCCCCAGTTTGGCCCCAAGCTGGTGCCACTCGAGCCGGGTGACCGAACGAGGACGGCGAAAAACCCTTGTGGTTATTGGTGCCCCCAAGGGGGTTCGAACCCCTGTTTCCACCTTGAAAGGGTGAGTTTCAATCCCATCGAGGTGGACGCCTCGGGCCGCGTCGTCGATGTGCCGGAGGGCTACCGAAGCTTCTTCCTCGCGGAGCAGCGCCGGTTCTTCGGCGTCGACTGACCGTGTGCGCGATCATCGACAACAACATGCGAGACCGCTTCTTCGGCACTCCTGTCGACCCTGATCTCCAACCGCTCTGGAACTGGATTAACGATGGGAAGGGAGTGCTCGTCGTCGGAGGCCACCTTCGCGAGGAGCTGTACAAGTCAGAGAACGCCAGGCGCGCGATCCAGCAGTGGATTCGCGCCGCGCGTGCCAAGGACATGGAAGATGTCCGTCCAGGCGAGGTCGAGGCTGAGACCCGCCAGATCGCAGACTTGTGCAAATCGGACGATGCGCACGTCATCGCACTCGCCCGCGTATCGGGGGCTCGGCGGCTCTGTTCCGAGGACCAGCTACTGCACGCCGACTTCCGCAACCGCGAGCTGATCAGCAGTCTTCGCGGCGCGGTCTACCAGAATGCCACTCACACGCACCTGCTCAGGCACCGGCAAGGCTGCCGATTCAAGGCACCCGCCGACGATCGCTAGCACCTACGAAGCCACCCACACCTCCGGAACCGCGGCCTCGTCAAGGAGGGAGGGCAGGCCTCCGAGCGTAGGAAGGCGGCACTCGCAGTACTGGCGGTCAGGCCAGTCCTTGAACAGCTCGGCGCGAATCAGGCACTTCTCGCAACGACTCCCGAGGCGCTCGCTGCGGAGAGCGCCAATGCGTCCCGTACGCAGTCACGCGCGAGCAACAGGCACGGCGATCGCGGGACGGTGGCGGCAGGGGCGGGCATCGGAGCGGCTTGCGGGCGGCGAACGCCGCCCGGCTGCGGCCCTGCCCCGCGAACCTCGCGCCGGGCAGGTACTCACCATCGATCGGTAGCGGCGCTGCGGCGCTGCGCTCCCCCAGGCCATCCGGCCCCGACGGAAGTGACCACGTCGCCTCGCAGTGCAGTCTCGCGAGCCCGGATGACGATGCGTTAACGGTTGTGTGGCGGTGCGATGACGTTTGCGTTTCAGGCGTGTGTCTGGCGGCTGGCCGTTCGGGGGGCGTAGCCTTGCCGCATGACCACCACCACCTCGATCGCATCGCGCCTCGCCGCCGTGCGCGAGCACATCGCCGCCGCCTGCGATCGCGCCGGCCGCGACCCCGCCGAGGTCACGATCGTCGGCGTGACGAAGACGCATCCGCCGTCGCTGGTCGAGGAGGCGCTGGCGGCGGGGCTGACCGACGTCGGGGAGAACCGGGCGCAGGAACTGCTGCCAAAGGCCGAGGCGCTCGAGGCGCGCGGCCTCGCGCCGCGCTGGCACTTCATCGGGCGGCTGCAGCGCAACAAGGTCCGCGGCGTGCTGCCCCACATCGCCGCGCTGCACTCACTCGACTCGGTCCGGCTGGCCGACGAGATCGAGCGGCGCGCCGAACGCCTCGAGGCCGCGGGCGACGCTTCCGCGCGCGGACCGCTACCCTGCTACCTTGAAGTCAACGTGGCCGCCGAGGCCTCGAAGGACGGGGTCGCTCCGGAGGAGCTACCGGAACTGCTGCGGGAGGCGGCGAACCGCCGCCACATCGCGGTCGCCGGCCTGATGACCGTCGCGCCGCTCACGGACGACCCGGAGCAGGTGCGGCCCGTGTTCCGGCAACTGCGCGAACTGGCCCACGCCCACGGGCTTGAGGGCCTTTCGATGGGCATGACGGACGACTACGCCGTCGCCATTGAGGAAGGCGCGACGGTCGTACGGCTCGGGCGTGTGATCTTCGGAGCGCGAGGCACGTAGCGGCAGGCGGAGGAAGCAGCGTGCGAATCGGGATCATCGGCGGCGGCTTCATGGGCGAGGCGTTCCTGCGCGGCATCTTGCGCGCCGGCGTTGCCGCGCCGTCCGCGGTCGCCATCGCCGAGCTGATCGCCGATCGCCGCCTCGCGCTCGCCGGGCACGGCGTGCGCGTCACCGACGACCCGGAGAGCGCCTGCATCGGCGCGGACCTCGTGCTGCTCGCGGTCAAGCCGGACGACCTGGCCGCGACGGCGCGCAGCCTCGCCGGGGCCATCCCCCCGGACGCGGTGCTCGTCTCGATCGCCGCCGGCACCCCGCTCGCCGAGGTGCAGCGCCACAGCGGGCACCGCGCATCCGTGCGCGTGATGCCGAACCTCCCCGCCGCCATCGGCGAGGGCGCCGCCGTCTACCTCGCGGCCCCCGAGCTCAGCGACAAACAACTCGCCCGCGTCCGCGAGGTGCTGAGCGGCGTCGCGACCGCCGTCGTCGAGGTCGCCGACGACGAGGCGGTGGACCTCGCAACGGCGCTGCACGGATCGGGCCCCGCCTACGTCTACCTGCTGATCGAGGCGATGGTGGATTCGGCGGTGCGGCTCGGCATGAAGCGGCCGGACGCGACCGAGCTGGTGCTGGCGACCGTCGCCGGCTCGGCCCGCTACGCGATCGAGACCGGCGAGCACGCAGCGACCCTGCGCAACGCCGTAACCTCGCCGGGCGGGACGACCGCAGCGGCGCTCTCCGAACTGGAAGCGGCCGGCCTTCGCGCCGCCGTCGACGATGCGATCGAGGCGGCGTTCACGAGGGCACTGGATCTGGGGGAAGCGGAATGACTGCACTCATCGGGATTGTGAGCATGCTGCTGAACGTGCTCTGGTTCGCGATCTTCGCGCGCGCGATCGTCAGCTGGTTCCCGATCGATCAGGACGGCCCGATCGTGAAGACGCTCGACGCGATCACGGAGCCGATCCTCGGGCCGCTGCGCCGCGTGGTGCCGCGCGTCGGCCTCTTCGACATCACGCCGATGGTGGCGATCCTGATCATCATCGTCATCCAGCAGGCGCTCGTCTCGAGCATCTAGCCGGGTCAGACCTCCCTCGGTCGCCCTCCCTCGCCGCGCCTCGGGCCCTCGGGTGCGACTGCACGGCGTGTAACATGGATCCTGAACGTCACCGCGATCGGACAGTGGGGATGGCTACAGGGTGGACGTGCTGCTCGATACTGCGGATTTGCTGCTGACCGTGCTCTGGCTCGCGATCCTCGCCCGCATGGCGCTTGGCTGGCTCCTGATCAACCACGAGCACAAGAACCCGCCGTTGTTGCGCCTCTTCAGCGCGATCGCGGATCCGATCGTGAATCCCCTGCGACGCGTCATTCCCCAGGGTGGGCCGTTCGACGTCACACCGTGGATCGCGATGGCGATCATCGTCGTGATCCAGCAAATGCTATTCCCGCATACCCCCTGGCCCACGTCTTCCCTGGCGGAGTGACACCCACAACGTCGCTGACTCAGGCGTCCCCGAGGCGGCGACGCAGCTCCACTGCATCCACGCCGTCGACCGCCACGACCTTGCTGCGCGAGGTCTGCCCCACGACCACGCGCACCGCGCCGCGTGGGAGGCCCAGGCGCTTCGCGAGCAGGCGCTCGAGCGCGCGGTTGGCGCGCCCCTCGACCGGCGGCGCCGTGACGCGCACGCGCAGTGTCTCGCCCTCGAAGCCCGCGATCGCGTCACGGGAGGCGCGAGGCGTGAGGCGCACCGGGAGCCGGACGGTCTCCACGCGGGCCTCCTCGGGGCCTCCCGGGGTCGCTTGACGTTATAGAACCTGCGTTCTATTCTCCCCGCGTACCGCAAACAGTGACACGATAGAGACGCAGAGTACGCGGAAGGATCGCTCCATGGGCAGCACGCAGACCGGCAAGCGCTCGAGCAAGCAAGCCGATCCGGAGAAGCGGCGCCGCGAAGATCTGGACCGCACGCTGGACCAGATCACCAAGGACTTCGGCAAGGGCGCGATCATGCGCCTCGGGGACGACCGGGCCGCGCTCAACGTCTCCGCCATCTCCACCGGCGCCCTCTCGCTCGACATCGCCCTCGGCATCGGCGGAATACCGCGAGGGCGCGTGACGGAGATCTTCGGGCCGGAGTCGGCCGGCAAGTCCACCCTCGCCCAGCACATCATCGCGGAAGGCCAGCGCGCAGGCGGCACCACCGCCTACATCGACGTCGAGCACGCCCTCGAGCCGGAATACGCCGCCGCCTGTGGCATCAACATCGAGGAACTGCTGATCTCCCAGCCCGACACCGGCGAGCAGGCACTCGAGATCTGCGAGGCGCTGATCCGCTCGAACGCCATCGACGTAGTCGTCGTCGACTCCGTCGCCGCGCTCGTGCCGCGCGCCGAGATCGAGGGCGACATGGGGGACTCGCTGCCGGGCCTGCAGGCGCGGCTGATGTCGCAGGCGCTGCGCAAGCTCACCTCCGCGGTGGCGCGCTCGAACACCTCCCTGGTCTTCATCAACCAGCTGCGCGAGAAGATCGGCGTCGTCTTCGGCAACCCGGAGACCACCCCCGGTGGGCGCGCGCTCAAGTTCTACGCCTCCGTGCGGATCGACATCCGCCGCATCGAGTCGCTCAGGCAGGGCACCACCATCATCGGTAACCGCGTGCGCTGCAAGGTCGTGAAGAACAAGACCGCGCCGCCGTTCCGCCAGGCCGAGTTCGACATCATGTTCACCCCCGAGGAGCACGGCATCAGCCGCTCCGGCGACCTGCTCGACCTCGCGGTCGAGCACGAGATCGTGACGAAGCTCGGCTCCTATTACTCGCTCGGCGAGCAGCGCCTCGGCCAGGGACGCGAGAACTCGAAGGCGTTCCTGCGCGAGCACCCGGAGCTCGCCGACGAGCTCGAGGCGAGCGTGCGCGCCGCCGCCGGCCTGGCCCGCCCCCAGCCCTACGCCGCGACCGCGGCCATCGAGGCGCCCTCGGAGGCTCCCGCAAGCGCCGCCGCCCTGACCGAGCTGCCGATCGATGCCTGAGCCGGCGCAGGCCGTGCGAGCACCGGCCCGCCGTCGCCGCGCCGCCCGCAGTGGCGACGCAGCGCTCGGCGACGATCCGCGCAAGGCCGTACAGCGCGGACTGTGGCTGCTCAGCCGCAGCTCGCGCAGCGAGCACGATCTCCGCGAGCGCCTCGAACGGCACTTCACCGCCGCCGCGACGGCGAGCGCGCTGAGGCGCCTGCGCGCCCTCGGATACGTCGATGACCGCGCCTGGGCCGCCGCCTACGTCGAGCGGCCGCGATCGCTGCTGCGCAGCGCGCGGATGCTGCAGCGCGAACTGCGTTCGCACGGCATCTCCCAGGAGATCGCCGTCACCGCCACGGACGAGCACGACGACGATCGCGCCGCCCTCGCGGCTGCGAGGATCGCCCTGCGGCGGCTCCCTGCCGCCGGCGCCGACGGCGACTCGCGCGCCGCCCGCAAGCGCGCACAGCGCCTCGTCGCTGCACTCGCACGCCGCGGCTTCGACCCCGCGACGATCCAGCGCGCCCGCGCCACATTGCAGGCCTCACCCACGTACGAATCGGCCCACGCCCGCCCGTAGCGCTCGCTCGGAGAGCGCGCCCCCATGCGCGGTGCTAGACTGTGCCCATCGACGGCGCGGGCGCTCACTGGCCCCTCAGCGATGCCGCCACGCCGCAGATGCCGACTTATGTCTCGCGACCCGCTTCGGCGGAGGCGCGGGTCTCGAATCGAGGCCATCCGATGGATCCACTCGTCCTCAGCGCCCTGGTGGGCGTGGTCGCTCTCGTGATCGGCTTCGCCGTCGCCTACGCCGTCCTCGGCCTCGGCGCGCGCGACCTGCGCCGCCGCGCCGAGCAGGCCGCCAACCTCATCCGCGAGCAGGCGGAGAACCGCAGCCGCGAACTGCAGCTCGAGGCGCAGCAGGCCGGCCTCCGCTACCGCGAGGAGGCAGACCAGGCGGGCCTCCGCTACCGCGCGGAGGCAGACGAGGAACTGCGCGAGGAGCGGCGCGAGGCCGCCCGCGTCGAGCGCCGCCTCGAGCAGCGCGAGGAGTCGCTGGATCGCCGTGCCGAGGGCCTCGAGCGCGGCGAGCAGTCCATCCGCGACCGCGCCGAGGGCCTGGACCGCCGCGAGAAGGAACTCGAAGCCGGCCAGGCGCGCCTCCAGGTGGAAGAGGAGCGGGTGCGCGAGCAGGAGTCCGTCTTCCGCAACGAGCTTGAGCGGATTGCCGGACTGAGCGCCGAGGAGGCGCGCGACCTGCTGCTCGACAGCCTCGACACCGAGCTGCGCGACGAGTCCGCGCGCCGCGTGCGCGCGATGGAGACCGCCACCAAGGCCGAGGCCGACACACGCGGACGCAAGATCCTCGCGACCGTGATGCAGCGCATGACCTCCGAGATCACCTCGGAGGCGACGGTCTCCGTCGTCCCGATCCCCTCCGACGAACTGAAGGGCCGCATCATCGGGCGCGAGGGCCGCAACATCCGCGCCTTCGAGGCCGCCACCGGCTGCGACCTGCTGATCGACGACACGCCCGAGGTC
Source organism: Dehalococcoidia bacterium (assembly GCA_965261685.1). GTDB lineage: Bacteria > Chloroflexota > Dehalococcoidia > UBA2979 > UBA2979 > VXMT01. The sequence goes on along the minus strand of CBDHDI010000026.1, from coordinate 435,963 downwards.
GTCACGGTCGTCGGCTTCGACCCCGTGCGGCGCGAGATCGCCCGCGTAGCGCTCGCACGCCTCGTGCAGGACGGGCGCATCCAGCCCAGCCGCATCGAGGAAGCCGTCGAGAAGGCGCGCAGCGAGGTGGACCGGATGGTGACCGAGGCCGGCGAGCAGGCGCTCCTCGATGCCGAGGTTGCGGCGCTCCACCCGGAGGTTGCGAAGACGCTCGGCAAGCTGCGCTTCCGCTACTCCTACGGCCAGAACCAGTTGCGACACTCCGTCGAGACCTCCTGGCTCGCGGTCGCGATCGCGCACGAGATCGGCGCGGACGTGGAGACGGTGCGCGTCGGCGGGCTGCTGCACGACCTCGGCAAGGCCGTCGACCGCGAGATGGAGGGCACGCACGCCGCGCTCGGCGCGGAGATCGCGCGCCGCTTCGGCGTCGGTGACGAGATCGTGCACTGCATCCACGCCCACCACGAGGAGATCGCACCCGAGACGACCGAGGCGCTGATCGTGATCATCGCCGACGCGATCTCGGGCAGCCGCCCCGGCGCGCGCCGCGACTCGATCGAGCAGTACGTGAAGCGCCTCGAAGCCCTCGAGGCGGTCGCCAACTCCTTCGACGGCGTCGAGCAGTCGTTCGCGATCCAGGCGGGGCGCGAGATCCGCGTGCTCGTCCGTCCCGAGGAGGTCGACGACCTCGGGGCGACGCGGCTCGCACGAGACGTCTCGCGCAAGGTCGAGGAGACCTTGCAGTACCCCGGCCAGATCCGCGTCACGGTCGTCCGCGAGACGCGCGCCAGCGCGATCGCGCGCTAGCCCGTGCGCGTCCTCATGGTCGGCGACATCGTCGGCCGGCCGGGCCGCGAAATCGTCGCCTCCGCGCTGCCCGGGCTGCGCGACTCGCTCGCCATCGACCGCGTGATCGCCAACGGTGAGAACGCCGCGCGCGGGCGAGGGCTGACCGAGCGCACCGCCAACGAGCTGTTCGCCGCCGGCGTCGACGTGATCACCTCCGGCAACCACATCTTCGACGTGCGCGAGTTCGTCCCCGCCCTCAACCGCGACTGGCCTGTGCTGCGACCGGCCAACTACCCGCCCGTGGTGCCCGGGCGCGGCATCTGGACGATCGACGGGCTGACCGTGATCAACCTGATGGGCCGCGTCTTCATGCCCGCCGTCGTCGACGACCCGTTCCGCGCCGCCGACCAGCTGCTCGAGGGCATCGCGCCCGGCAGCAGCATCGTCGTCGACTTCCACGCCGAGGCGTCGAGCGAGCAGCAGGCACTCGCCTGGTACCTCGACGGGCGCGTCGCCGCGGTCGTCGGGACGCACACCCACGTACCGACGGCGGACGCGCGGCTGCTGGCCGAAGGCACGGCCGCCGTCGGCGACCTCGGCATGGTCGGCGTGCGCGACTCGGTCATCGGCGACGACATCGAGTCGGTGATCAGCCGCTTCGTGACCGGCATGCCGACCCGCCTGCCGGTCGCCTCCGGCGAGGACGGCGTCTTCAACTCCGTGCTGATCGATATCGACAGCGCCAGCGGCCGGGCGACCAGCATCGAGCGCGTCGATCGCGTGCTCCCGCTGTGGTGACGTCGGCCTCGTGAGCCGCGGCGACTTCCACACCCACTCGACCTGCTCCGACGGCCTGCTCACGCCGACGGAGCTCGTGGACCTCGCGGCGGGCGGGGGCGTGCGCGTGATGGCGCTGACCGATCACGACACCCTCGACGGCCTCGCCGAGGCGGAGGCCGCGGCGGCCCGCCACCCCGGCTTCACGCTCGTGCCCGGCGTCGAGCTGTCCTGCGACGTGCCCGGTACCGAGGTGCACATCCTCGGCTACTTCGTCGATCGCGAGCGGCCTGAGCTGATCGAGCAACTCGACGAGTTCCGCCGAGGGCGCATCGACCGGGCGCAGCGCATCATCGACGCCCTCGAGCGGCTGGGCGCGCCGATCGAGTGGTCGCGGGTGCAGGAACTCGCGGGCGAGGCCTCGGTCGGCCGGCCGCACATCGCGCAGGCGCTGCTCGAAGCCGGCCACATCCAGACGTTCGACGAGGCGTTCGAGCGCTTCATCGGCCGCAACGGCCCCGCCTACGCGGAGCGTGCGAAGCTCGCCCCCGCCGAGGCGATCGCGATGATCCGGGATTCGGACGGCCTCGCCGTCTTCGCCCACCCCTCGTTCACGGACGACTACCCGCGCGTCGCCGCGGAGCTGGCGGCTGTGGGCGCGTTCGGCCTCGAGGCGTACTACAAGCACTACGAGCCGGAGCTCGTCGGCGAGCTCGCCGCGCTCGCCGAGGGGTTGGGCCTGTTCGCCCTCGGCGGCTCCGACTTCCACGGCATCGACCGCGACGACGAACGCCCGCCGGGCGACATCCCGCTCCCCGACGCCGTGACCGACGCATTCCTCGAGGCGGCTCGCGAGCAGGGCTGCCGCGTGCCCGACCCGGCGCTGCCGGGATAGCCCGCAGCAGCAGCACACCGCTACACTCGCGGAGAGGTACCCGGAGGCGCCATGTCCCGTCGCTCACGCAGGCAGCGCAACCGACCCCGGCGCACGCTGCCACCTGCTCCGCCTCCGCCCGGGCGGCCGGTTCCCGGCACGGCCACAGCGAGGGCGGCCTCCAGCGACCGCCCGCGTATGCTCATCGAGCGTGACGCGCCGTTCATCGGCCAGGAGCTGCGGCGCATCGCGATGATCAGCGGGGTGTGTAGCGCCCTGCTGGTGCTGCTCGTGATCATCGATCGGCTTCGCTAGCCGGGCTCGGTAGCGCCCGCCCGCTACGCCAGGCGGTTCCAGGCGACGATCGCTCCGATCGCGGCGAATACGATGCCGCTGGCGTCCCGTGTGATCAGGTCAACCTCGCCGGAAATCAGCAGCCGCAGCAGTGCCGCCGCGACAATAGCGCTCGCCGCCAGCAACTGCAGCGCGCGCCCTCGCTTGCGGTTCGTCACAACGTCGAACGCGCGCGCGAGAAGCGTGGCCGCGCCCATGCCGGCCAGCAGCGCGATCACGAACAGCAGCAGGCCACCGACCGGCCGCGGCGGCAGCAGCAGCGCCGAGGCCACGCCGACCGCCACGGCGCCGAGCAGCGCGACCCCGCCCGCCCGCAGGTAGTGCGAGGTCTCCAGTTCGTACATCGGCGGGCGGCGCATTTGCGCGCAGTCCGGGCAGCGGATGCCGCCCGGCGCGTGGATCATGCAGCGCGGGCAGATCTCGACATCGCAGCGTCCGCAGCGCAGTTCGGTCTCGGTGTTGGGGTGGCGCTCGCAGTAGGGAATGGCTGCCTCCGAAGCCGCGATGGCCCTCGCACAGCGTCCGGGTGATTGACCCTGCTCGGCGCTCGCATCTACCATCGATTAGCGAGCGGCCCCGTAGTGTAGCGGTCCAACACGCCACCCTGTCACGGTGGAGATCGTCGGTTCGAATCCGATCGGGGTCGCCAGACAACCCCTCTCGCGCGCCCGGCTTCACCCGGCCCGCACGGCCGCTTCCGCGGCTATGCGCCCTCGCCCGCTCCGTCTCCCGGCGACTCGACAATCGTCACCGAACGCAGCAGGTCGCCGGGCGGCAACTCGCCCTCGCCGGCCGGGTCGCGCGGGGTGAGCGCTCGCGCCACCTCGACGCCATCCTCGACGCTGCCGAGGTAGGTGAAGCGCTCGCTGAGGTGCAACGCGTCCTCGAGCGCGATGAAGAACTGCGAGCCGTTGCTGCCCGGCCCGGAGTTCGCCAGCCCGACCGCGCCGGCCTCGAACGGCTCGGCGGAGAGCTCGTCGGGCAGGCGATAGCCGGGTCCGCCGTGCCCGCGTCCCGTCGGGTCGCCGCCCTGCGCGATGAACCCCGGGAGCACGCGATGGAAGGTGGTGCCGTCGTAGAAGCCCTCGCGGGCGAGGAAGACGAACGAGTTGACCGACTGCGGCGCGAGGTCGGGACGCAGCCGGATCCTGATCGCGCCCGCAGCGGTTTCGAGCAGTGCGAGGCAGGTGTCGCCCTCGGCCAGCCCCATCGGCTCGGGCGCCTCGTAGTGGCGCGCCACGCTACTCGCCCCCGCCCGGCGTCTCCGTGATCTCGATGCTGAGGATGCGGGCGGCGGGCGGGGCGCCCGGAGCGACCTCGCGCGCCGTCAGCGAGCGCGCGACATCGAGGCCCTCAATCACGCGACCGAAGACGGTGAACTCAGACTCAAGGAACGGGGTCGGCTCAAGCGTGATGAAGAACTGCGAGCCGCTCACCTTGTTGGACTTCGCCATCGAGAGCACGCCGGCATCGAACGGCAGGTCGTTCGTCTCCTCCTCGAGGTCGTAGCCGGGCCCGCCCGCGCCGCCGCCGGTGGGGTCGCCGCCCTGGGCGACGAAGCCCGGGATCACGCGGTGGAAGGTGAGGCCGTCGAAGAAGTTGTTGCGCGCCAGGAAGACGAAGTTGTTGACGTAGCCCGGCGCCTCCTCGGCGAGCAGCTCCACCCGGATGTCGCCCCGCTCCGTACGGATCAGCGCCTCGTAGCGGTTGGCCGGATCGATCTCCATCGCCGGCGGCGCGCTGTAGTTGCGGAGAACCCCGTCGGCGTCCGGCGTCGGGGTCGGCTCGGGCGTTGGCTCGGCCGTCTCTGTCGCATCCGCTGCGGCAGCGGCCGCCTCGGTCGGGGTCGCCTCGGGCGTGGCGGCCGGCTCGGGCGTCGTGTTCCCGAATTGCGAGGTGATGAAGACTCCCCCGAGGCTGACGACCAGCACGAGGATGCCGACCGCGAAGAGTACCCGCTGGCGGCGTTGCAGCCAGCCGAAGATGCCGGGGAACTCCACCGGGCCGGCGGGGTCGTAGCCCCGCAGCTGGCTGCGGCGAGAGCGCTGGCGCTGACGGCGTCGCTCCCTGCGGCGATCGTTGCTCACGCGCGTCTCCTGCCCTCGTGTCCCGGGTTCGCGGCGCTGCGCTCGCGCCTCGTGGGGCCCTCGCCGGCGACGCTGGTGCGGCGCCGAGATGGGTGCGCTGGCGTCCTCGGACGACTGTACTACGAACCCCCGGAAGGGTAGAGGCGGCAGCTAGCGATACGCTCCCTGCGAATCGGCGATCGACGCCTCGATGTCACGGATCGCCGCGGGATCGAGCGGGTGCCGGGCACGATCATCAGAGTGCAGCGAGCGATCGGAAGGTCAGCGCGGGGTTCTGACCAGGTGGTGAGGGGTCTCGCAAGATTCGGAGATGGGGCGGGGTAATCGCCAGATTGGGCCGAGCCCGAGCCTCTCTGGACCTCGTCCTCCGCCTCGCGAATCGCCTCCAGTCCCTGCACGGCGATGGCCAGCCGGTCCTGGCCGAGGAGTTCGGCGAGTGGCAGGAGCCGCTCCCGCCCGACGCGCCAGAACTGCCCGATCGTCTCCCGACCCCGGGAGCTCAATTCGCAGATCACGACTCTCCGGTCCGCCGGGTCCGAGCCGCGCTCGACCAGCTTTCTCTCGACGAGCCTTTCCACCACGTTGGTCGTGGCGGAAAGGGCGCTACCCAGGTGGCCGGAGAGCGCCCCCATCCGCATCGGGCCGATCGTGTCGAGCAACACCAGGGTCTTGACCTGGGGGATGGTCATCTCCAAGCTTGTCCACTCGTCAAGACGGTCGCTGTGGAGCTGACGATTCAGATACTCGGCAGCGTCCACGAATCGCTCGACTAGATCGTGATCCCCGATCTGCCTGGTTGACGACATGTTCAGTTTCCTCTTCCACCTCGTTCATCGGGCAGCACCGGGGCCACCAGCCGTGCCTTCGTCTCGCCGGCCGTTGCACGATGAGCCTGCCGCCCGATCCCTCCGCGTCCGCCCCTCATCCTCCTGAGGCCGTCGCCACGCTCGGCGTAGTCATCGGAGACGATGAAGCAGGCCGCCGGATGAACCGCGGCCGGTATCGACGAATCACGATGACTCGACGTCACAGGATTCCCACCGAAACCGCCTCTGCCGGTGGTACAAAAGAACCTCGCTCATGCGGACTCCGGCAAGGCCGGTCCCTGCGGGAGGCCCGTAGTGTCAGCAAATGTACCGCCTGTCCCCGCACCGTGCAGGTTCTAAGGTATCTCGCGGAGAGGTACAGATACACCCCTGAGCGCCGTACGGTGCGTCCCGACACACGGGTGCAGCAGATCCGGACACGGACGCGGGAGCCGTCGGGCTGGACGCCTCCCGCCAGCCGAAGACCGTGCCGCCCTGGCACGCGCGCGGGCACGCTGAGCAGCGATTCGCTAACTCCAGACGCCGAGGGGAGGGCCCGTCAGTCGCTCTCGGCGACCGGCGGAGTGGTGGAGGGTAGGCCCTCGGGGAAGAGCTCGCGGAGCGCGCGTTCACGAACTCCGGCGCGCCGAGGGTGTAGGGGGCTTACTCCCCTTCTATCAGGGCGTAGACCGTGCCATCCGCGACAGCGGCCTGGTGTCCGTCGGCGATCCCGGCGCTGTCGGCGGGCTCGATGACGACCGTGGCGCGGCGCTGAACAGCCGAGACCTCGACGGTGGTTCGGTGGTGTCCTCGCTGGCGACGGCGACGTACATGACGTCGCCGTCGGACCAGATGCCGCGCGGGTCCGCGTTGGCGGAGTCGAGGGCGTACTCGGCGAGCAGCTCACCGCTCGCGAGGTCGTGGCGTCGGCAGCGTCGGCGCCATCGAGGGACGGGGAGTCGCAGTAAGCAGCTCGGCCGCCGGCGGAGCCAGGCGTACCGGCAAGCGCCGCCTCCGTGGCCTCGTTAGATAGAATAGCGCGCCATGAGCCAGATACTCCCCCGGCTGGGCTGGCTGGTCACGGTCCGCCCGTGGCTCACGATCGCCGTCCTCGTCATCATTACCGTTGTGCTGGCCGCCGGGGCGGGGCGGCGCGCGCCGGTGGTGGAAGGCACAGCCCTGGCGTTCCTCCCCCCCGGGAACGCCGTCGCCGATGCGATAAACGAGATCGATGACCTCTTCGGGGACTCCAACGACGTCATCGTCGCAACACTGATCTTCCGCGGGGCGGCACTCACCCCCGACGGGCTCGCCCAGATGGACGCCCTGCTCGATGGCATCGCCAGCGACCCGGGCGTGGGGGAGCTACTGGCGCCCGGCGACCCGATCGTGGCGCCCTCGTTGCTGCTCAAGGCCCTGCTCGCGGTGGACAGTTTCGCGGCGGTCACGCAGGCGGACATCGACTCCGCCCGCAGCGCCGCCCCTGAGATCGACGGAGCGCTCGCCGCGATGACCGGGACCGATGCGGACGGCACGCCGCTCGCGATCGCCACCATCCGCCTGCGCGACACGGGCGACGAGGGGGTCCAGGACGCTGAACGGCAGATCAACCAGCTGGCGGCCGGGGCTGAAGGCCCCCTGCGCGTGAGCAGCGTGTCGCCCGTGGTGGTCGAGGATGAGTACCGGAAGGCCACGGAGGAGGGGATGGCGCCCCTGATAGGACTGGCGCTGCTGCTGATCGCGGCGCTGATCCTGGTCTTCCTGCGCACGCTCTCGGATCTGCTGCTCACGCTGTCGGGGCTGTTCCTTTCGCTGATCTGGATCGTCGGGGCGGAGGGCTGGCTCGGGCCGAACGGGCTGGAGTTAATCGGCCCGCCGAGCTCGCTCACCGCGCTGGTGCCGATCATCGTGATCAGCCTCACGGTGGACTATGCCATCCAGGCCGTCTCGCACTACCGCGAGCAACGAGCTGCCGGCGGTCCGGTGGTGACCGCGGTGCGGATGGGACTGCAACACGTCACCATCCCGCTGACGCTGGCCGCCGTCACGACGATCGTGAGCCTGTTGGCGAGCCTGTTCTCTCCGATCTCGGTGATTGGCGACTTTGGCATCGTCGCGGGGTTGGGCGTGGGGCTGAGCCTGATCGTGATGCTGACGCTGCTTCCGGCGGGCCGGATGATCATCGACCGGCGGCGCGAGTCGCGCGGCACGTTGACTCAGCCTCGCCTGGTCTCGAACGCCTTGCCCGGCGTCGGGCGTGTGGCGGAGGTGCTGGGGAGGTCGGTCACGCGCAGGCCGGCGCCCTACTTCGTCGTCGTGATCGCGGTGACCACCGTGCTCGGGTTCGCGGCCACGGGGCTCGAGTCAGGCTTCAGCATCCGCGACATCCTGCCCAGCAGCGGGACCGTGCTGATGGATCTGGAGACCCTCGACGCAGCCGTCGGCGGCTCAACGGAGATCGCCAGCGTACTCGTGAAGGCCGAGGCCTCGGAAACCCGCACGCTTCTGAACCTGCATGATCTCACGACCGCCTTCGAGGACGAACAGCGTCGCCCACAGGCGGCAGCGGGACCGATCCAGGTGTCGTACGGGCTGCTCGTGCGCGACTGGACCGAGGACACAGCGGGGAGCCCGGCGACAAGTACGACCCGGAGCTCGCAGCGCTCTTCCGGGAGGCATCCGCGGGGTTGGAACTCGATCCGGAGCTGATGCAGGACTTTCTCGACAAGCTCGAGGCGAGGGATCCCGCCGTTGCGCGCAGTCTGGTCAACGATCCGGCGGGCAGCGACGCAATGCTGCTCCAGTTCCCGGCGTACTCGCACGATCCCGCGGCAACCAAGCTGATCGAGGAGCAGATCGACGAGCTCTGGTCCGGCGACGACGATGCTGTCACGGCGACTTCGTTGAGCATCATCTCGATCACCGTCACGGACGAGATCACGGACTCGCAGACACAGGCGATCAGCACCACCGTCGCGGTGGCCATCGGCGTCCTCGCCATCTTCTTCTGGGCGACGGTGCGCCAGCCGGCGCTGGCGTTCATCGCGGTAGCGCCGATCGTGCTCGTCCTCATCTCCGTGCTGGGGACGATGGCGCTGCTGGGCATCCCCTACACACTGGTCACGTCGATCATCACGGCGTTCTCGATCGGGATCGGGGTGGACTACACGATCCACGTGATCCATCGCTACCGCGAGGAGTTCTCCCGCCTGCGCGATCCGGAGCAAGCGGCGATCCGGACGCTCGCGACTACTGGCTCGGCGCTGTTGGGCTCTGCGCTGACGACGGCGCTCGGGCTCGGAGTGCTGGTGGCCTCGCCGCTGGCGGCGTCCCAGCAGTTCGGCATCACGGCGGCGATCACGATCCTGTACTCGCTGATCGTCTCCGTCGTGCTGGTGCCGCCGGCGATGACGGTCTGGGGCGCGTACCAGAACATGCGGCTGCGCTCGATGGTGACCCGCATGGCGGACGAACTCGACCTGGCGATCGCGGCCGTGCACCAGCGCCACGACCAGGAGCAGGGCTCTCCGTAGACGGCAAGCAGGGAAGCGGCGTTACAGGCCGGCGACCTCGATGGCGTGGCCGGCCTCGTGGCGCGTCAGGCGGGGAACCCGCGCCTCCGCTCGGAGATGGCGAACTTCAGCTTCTTCGGAGAGAGCGACGGGAACGGATTGATCTTGAGCTTGTAGTTCGCGGGTGACACCTCGATCGTGAAGTGGTGCGCCAGCAGCAACAGGTTGACGGCCAGTTGCAACTCCATCCACCTGCTGCCGAGACACGTGTGCGTGCCCAGCCCGAACGGGGCGTAGCCCGGACTGAGATGTTCGTTGCGCTCGGGCAGATAGCGGTCGATATCGAATGTCCTGGAGTCGGGGAAGACGTCGTCCATGTAATGCGAGGCTGCCTGGGCGATGAAGATCCGTGACCCCTCTGGGATTTCGTAGTCCTCGACCACGTACCCATTCATCACGTTCCGCACCGACATCGGGACGATCGGGTGCACGCGCATGGACTCCATGATGAAGCGGCGAGTGACGTCGATCGAGTCCTCGGTGAAGTCCTCACGAGCCGGATCGCCGTCGTCGAACAGGGCGTCGGCCTCTTGCTGGATTCTGGCGTAGAGCTCGGGCTGTGACGCCATGGCGTAGAGCGCGAAGCTCAGCGCATCGCCAAGGTACGCGCTGGCAATCAGCGGCGCCGACAACGCGAAGCGGAGATTCGACTCCGGGAGGAACTGCGGATCGCTCGTGTGCAGGCTGAGCAGGTCATCCGCGAGATCGCGAGGGCAGCCGGCCCGCTGGGCGGGCGTGTGGACACTCTGGACGCGGTCCAGCAGTACTTCGATGGTCTTCGACCGGCGTCTCATTCCCGGGGTTTTCAGCATGAACTTCGGCATGACATTCAGGACGTGAGTGCTGAGTGCCCGTGTCTTGTACTTGATCAGATCGTCGATGATGTCCTGCGAATCAACGCTGACCGCCAGCGGTGAGATCTCTGCGTTGATCAATTGCCGACACATGCTCGACGCGGGGAGCACGTCTCCAACCTTCCAGGTCGCCATGTGTGACCGGGTATGGTCGTAGAGATCCTCCAGCTGCCCCTCGAGTCTCGCGCGCGAATACGCCGGCGCCAGCTCCTTGCGGAACCGGAAATGATCGGCGCCATCCAGCGCAGGCAGTATCCCGGATGCGCCATAGACCTTCTCGAAATCCTGGAGATAGTCCCGGGCCCTCAGGAACATGCGCCCGTGCCGGTGTGCCCAGTAATTCGTGTCAGGCCCCGCCAGAATGATCATGGGCTTCTGGAACGGCGGCTTGATCTGATAGACCGGGCCATACTTCCCCGCGAGATCCGCAAACAGCGCGGGAAGGTTGCCATCGCGAAAATTCCGATGGAGCGCAACCTTACGCAGCGGGACAGTCGGAATCTGCTTGCTCAGGGCGGAACGCCGAAGCAACGGTCCGGACATGTTCTGGGTGACCGCCTCGGCGATCGCGCGGCCGATCAAGTCCAACCTGCAGACGAGCTCGATGCGCTCCTCTGACTCGTCATCGAGTTGGAACATGAAGCGGAAGACATCGCACGTATTGATGAGGGCGATAATGATGACATCACGCGGGTTGGGAATCTCGTTGTTGAAGATCACTTTGCTGATGCGCGTCTTGACGAATTCGACTGCCGAGCCTTCTCCGGAGCTGTCGAACATCTCCGTCTGCCAGACAGTAGGGGCCAGCGTCCAGAAGTCGCCCTCGTGGTGTTCCAGGATCTTCAGGTCAACCAGGCGCTCCAGCGACAAGTCGATGATCGCTTCCGCGCGGGGAGCGAGCCGTTCGATCCAGTACTGGGCGTTGCGCTGAGCTGGTTCGCCTGCAATTGCCTTCAGGATCGGGGCCAGAGCGGGATCGCCCGTTTCCTTCTGGTCCAGCAGGATCAGGGAGTCCATATCCGTGTCGATGCGAGAGATGAGCGACAGTTCAGCGAGTGCGGCTCCGACGATTGCGCAGTTCAAGTCCCGGCCGGGCACCTGGCGAAAGTAGCCGCTCTCCTCGTTGAGGAGCATCAGGATGAGCTCTTCGGGCAGAGTGAGCTGTTGGGTCGCCACACGATCTGTCGCGAGAGTCATCGGTCTTACTGTCCGTCCACCGTCTCAATAGCGGAGGCCGCGTGGTCACGCCCCGCAAGTTAGTGACACAGTGGATCATCCTACACAGTGGACCATCCTACACAGTGGATCTTCCTGATGAAGTCAGGGCCCTGGCGGGCGAGGGAGCCGTCAACCCGACCGTCCGGGTGAGGAGTGGCGAACGATGCCAACCCGACATGGTGGGCCCGCGATCGCCCCGTTGCCTTCCCCGTTTCCCGAGGGCTGGTATTTCATCGCAAGCCGTCAGGCCATCCAGGAAGGCCGTGCTCATCCAGAAGACCTGGATGGGCAAGAACATCATCGCCTGGTGTGACGAGGACGGGCGCGTCTGCGTCGCCGAGGCCGTTTGCCCGCATCTGGGCCCCGATCTGGGGCCCGACGCAGGGGAGCGCATATGCGATGGCCGCCTCGTCTGTCCCTTCCATGGCTTTGAGTTCGATGCAACCGGCCACTGCGTCGCCACCCCCTATGCCGCCCCACCCAGGTCCGCGAGGTTGCGAGTCTTCGAGACGCAGGACGTGTGCGGCCTGATCTTCGCCTGGTGGGGGATTGGGGGGCGGGAGCCGCAATGGAGCCTGCCCGCGGAGCAGCCCGACCAGACCGGCTGGAGCAGCCACGAGATCCAGACCCTCCGCTTCCCCGGCCATCCCCAGGAGACGACGGAAAACGCCGTGGACCTGGCCCACCTTCGCTACGTCCAAGGCTACGACAACGTGGACCGCTTCGATCCAGTGACGGTGGACGGCCCCTATCTCGAGAGCCGCTGGGACTTCAGGAGTATCCGGAAGATCGCCAGAATCGCGACCCTCACCTTCGAGTTCAAAGCCAGCGCCAGCGTCGCTGGACTGGGCTACTCGTTCGTGGAGATGCGCGAGCACACGATCCCCATGGATATGCGTCTATGGGTGCTGGCGACCCCAGTCGACGGCACGCTCATCGACCTGTCGCTGGCCTCGCAGGTGCGGGAGATCCGCAACCCGAAGCGGCGGATTCCCGGCCTGGGATTCCTCCCGCCGAGGCTGCGCGCCCACACCGTCAACAAGTTCATGGCGTCCCAGCAGCGGCAAGACGTCATGCAGGACGTGGTGATCTGGAGCCGCAAGCAGTACCTGTCCGCACCGCGCCTCAACCGCTCCGACGGCGAGATCACGACCTGTCGAGGTCACGTCCCGCAAGTTGGTGTCACAGTGCACCATCCTTATCAATTGCTAGCTGGCAGCTTGCAGCAGCACCTCCTCGCCTGAAGTGACCTCGCGCCCGGGCGGGTGCAGCAGCGTCACCATCGTCATGTAGCGCCTCGCCACGGCCCACTCGTCGTGCTGCTCGGCCAGCAGCGCGCCGACCAGCCGCACGACCGCGGCGCGGTTGGGGAAGATGCCGACCACGTCGGTGCGCCTGCGGATCTCGCGGTTGAGGCGCTCCTGCGGGTTGTTCGACCAGACCTGCTTCCAGTGCGCGACCGGGCAGGCCGTGAACGCCAGGACATCCGGCGCCGCCTCGGCGAGCATCGCCGCGGCCGCGGGGAAGCGCGCCTCCAGTTGCTCCACGACGCGGGCGTGCTGGGCGTGCACCGCCTCCGCCGACGGCTGTTGGAAGATCGTGCGCACCGTCGTCGCCACTAGCCCCTCGGCGCTCTTCGGTACCCGCGTCAGCACGTTCCTCATGAAGTGCGTGCGGCAGCGCTGCCACGAGGCGCCGCCGAAGACGGTCGCGATCGCCGCCCTGAGGCCCTGGTGGGCGTCGGAGGTCACGAGCTCCACGCCGGAGAGCCCGCGCGCCACCAGCCCGCGGAGAAATGAGAGCCAAGACGCCCCGTCCTCGCTCGTGCCGACGTCAATGCCCAGCACCTCACGCTTGCCGTCGGCGTTGACGGCCGTGGCGACGACGACGCTGACCTGGGCGATACGGCCCTCCTCGCGCACGCGCTGGGTGAGCGCGTCGAGCCAGAGGTAGCGGTACGGACCGCCGTCGAGCGGCCGCTCGAGGAAGCTCGTGACGACGCTGTCGAGCTCGGCGCAGATGCGCGAGACCTGGCTCTTGGAGATGCCCTCGCAGCCGAGCGAACGCACGAGGTCGTCGACGCGGCGGGTCGAGACGCCCTCGACGTAGGCCTGCTGCACAACCGACAGCAGCGCGCGCTCAGCACGGCGCCTGGGCTCGAGCAGGGCGGGGAAGTAGCTGCCCTGGCGCAGCTTCGGGATCTGCAGCTCGATGCTGCCGGCGCGCGTGTCCCAGCGCCTCGGCCGGTAGCCGTTGCGCCGGGTGATGCGCTCGGGGCTGCGCTCGCCGTAGGCGGCGCCGGCCTGCTCTGCGACCTCGGCCTCCATCACCGCCTCGGCGAGCACCGCGACCGCCTCACGCAAGAAGTCGAGGTCACCCCCGGCCGCCTGCTTGCGGAGCAACTCCAACAAGTTCACGCTCTCCCTGACCACCGTAGTCCTCCTTCACGTGACTAACTCCTGTGTGAAGGATGGCGCGGTGGTCTCCTACGTCCACCTCTGTGACACCACTTGCTGGGACGCTACTCCTGTCGAACCTATTGCGCCCAGTTCTATCCCGACCCGAGCGATTGCGGCCGCTCCATTAGCTGAGGCTCGCCGAAGGCTGCCTGCGCCCGAGGTCGCGAGGGGTGCCGCAGGGCCGTCACATCGGGATCGGTGAGGGAGCTGAAGTCAGTGTCGGCGAGCAGCGATTTTGTCAGTGCAAGAGAGCAGCGACTTTGTCAGTGCCGCCGCTTCCGTCGGAGGATGCCGCAGCGCCGTTCCGGCGTCCAGGCACGCCGTTGGCCCGGACGTAGCTGCTGACGGTCACGCGGGAGATCCCGAGCAGCCTGGCGGTCGCCCGCATCGAGAGCCCCTGCAGCTGCGCCTGCTGGATCGCCTTCCAGCGAGCGAGCTGCCGGGGCGTGGGTGGGCGGAGCTGCTTGCTCCCGGGCTCGGGCTTCACGGCGGCCCCGTTGGGCGCACCCTCCACCGCCGGGACGGCAGGCGCCACGGGGAGCCGCCGCGGTGCTCCTCCGGAGCCGAGCCCTGAGGCGATGCGCTCGTGATTCGGGTTCCGGGCCAGCTCGGAGCGCGCCGCCCTCAGCACCCCGGCGCGCGGCGGCGCCTCGCGCGAGGCGATGGTCTCCCCCTGGTGCAGGACGGAGAGCTCGCCGCCCGGCCGCTCCAGCACCTCGACCTGCACCCCGGCGTAGCTGGTCCGCTCGGGCCCGGGCAGCAGCTGGAGCGTGCGCCAGCGGTACTTGACCGTGTTGTCGCGCGCGACGCTGCGGGGGTGCCGGAAGCCGAGGATGGAGCCGAGCGGGAGCGCGCGGTCGAGCGCGCGGTAGGCCACCTCGGGCTCTGCCGCCGGGACCCGGAAGCGGGCGTTGAAGCGCGGCAGGAAGCGATCGAGCACGGTCTGGGCCTCGGCGATGGTGGAAGCCGAGGCGTCGCTGAGTTCGGTCACCAGGCGGTCCTGGAACGTCCCTGCGGCACGTTCTACGCGGCCCTTGGCCTGCGGGGAGCGGGCGAAGATCTGGGTGATCCCGAGTTCCCGCATCGCCCGTGCGAATTGGGTTGCGACCTTCAGGCCCCGCCGTCCGTCGGAGGAGGCTTTGAAGACGCCGTGGCGGTCGCTGTAGAGGGCGAGCGGAATGCCGCAGCGCCGGACGATCTCCTCCAGCAGCAGGAAGTAGCCGCGCGCGTCCTCGACGGGGCGGAAGAGGGCGTGCATGGCTGTGCCGGTCGCATCGTCGACGGCGAGCAGGAGGGCGAAGCGCGGGCCTCGTTGCTCGAGCCAGGCGTGGTGGCTGCCGTCGACCTGGAGCAGCATGCCCTCGCGGGGCATCCGCTCACGCCGGACACGGTGCTTGGGCGGCCGGCGGCGGGGACTCGCGATGCCGGCCCGCGCCAGGAGCCGGCGGACGGTCCAACTGCTCACGTCCAGGCCCTCGTGCTCCCAGAGCAGCTCGGCGAGGTGGGTGTGGTTCGCTCCCGGGTAGCGGGTGCTGGCGAAGCGCACCACGGCCGAGGCGACGACGGCCGGGACGGCGTTGTGCGGACGGCGCCCGCGGTTGCCGTGCTCCAGCGCGGCGGTTCCGCGCGCACGGTAGGCGGCGAGGAGCCGCCACGCGTGTCGCTCGCTGACGCCCAGGATCTCGGCGGCCTGCGAGGCTCGCAGATCTCCGGCCATCACCCCTTCGAGTACGTAGCGTCGTGCTTCTTCGGACTGCTTCACTGTCACCCCCTGCTCGCTGGCTGGGGACTGACAGATTCGCTGCTCCGTTAACTACTGACCGAATCGCTGCTCAACGACAGAAGTCAGCGCTCGGATAGTGATCCAATCAGTGTCGACGGTCAGCGACTTTGTCCGCTTAACGGTTCAGCGAAAATGTCCTCTCGCGCTGGTCGCTGCTCGGTAGATGATGCCGCACCCTGGCGTCCGGGTGGGCCGCCGGCGAGCACATAGCGGCGGACGGTGTTGCGCGAGATGCCCAGCACGCGGGCGGTGGCGCGCATCGAGAGCCCCTGCAGTTGTGCCTGGCGGATGGCCTTCCAGAGCGTCTGCTGGCGCGGGGTGGGCGGGCGCAGCGGCTTGACCCGGGCCTGCCGTGAGGCACCGTTGGCGGCGGTCCCGTTCGCCGCGGCAGGAAGCTCCGGCTGGTCGGGCGGGGCCACCCCGGAGCCGAGGCCCAGAGCGAGGCGCTCGAGCGCCGGGTCGCGCGCCAGCTCGGAGCGGCGCTCGCGCAGCACGCCTGAGCGGGGCGGGGCGAGCCGCGAAGGGATGGTCTCCCCCCGGTGGCGCACCGCGAGCTCGCCGCCTGGGCGCTCGAGCACGTCCACGCGCGCCCCGGCGTAGCTGGGCCGCTGCGCTGAGGGCAGCAGCTGCAGCGTGCGCCAGTGGTACTTGACGGTGTTGTCGCGCGCGACGCTGCGGGTGTGCCGGAAGGCGAGGATGGCGCCGAGGTCGAGTGCCGGGTCGAGCGGCCGCCAGGCCGGCTCGCGCTGGCTGGCGGCGACGGCGAAGCGCGCATTGAAGCGCGGCAGGAAGCGCTCGAGCACGGCCTGCGCCTCGCCGATGGTGGATGCTGAGGCGAGGCGCAGTTCGGTCACGAGGCGGTCCTGGAACGTGCCCGCCATGCGCTCCACCCGGCCCTTGGCCTGCGGTGAGCGGGCGAAGATCAGGCGGACCCCCAGCTCCGCCATCGCCCGCGCGAACTGGGTCGACGCCTCGCCTCCCGCGCGCTGCTGGGCGGAGGCCCGGAAGACGGCGTGGCGATCGCTGTAGAGGGCGAGCGGGATGCCTGAGCGGCGCAGCACCTGCTCCATGAGCAGGAAGTAGCCGCGGGCGTCCTCGGCGGGGCGGAACAGCGCGTGCACGACGGCGCCCGTGGCGTCGTCGACGGCGAGCAGCAGGGCGAAGCGCGGGCCGCGTTGCTCGAGCCAGGCGTGATGGCTGCCGTCGACCTGGAGCAGCATCCCCGCCCGTGGCATGCGCTCGCGCCGCACGCGGTGCTGTGGCGGGCGGCGCCGCCTCGGGCTGGGCATGCCGGCCCGCGTCAGGATGCGCCGCACCGTGGGGCGGCTGAGGGCGAGGTCCTCGTGCTCCTCGAGCAGCTCGGTGAGGTGGGTGTGGTTGGCGCCCGGGTAGCGCGTGGCGGCGAGGCGCACGACGGCAGCCGCGACGGCCTCGGGGACGGCGTTGTGAGGGCGCCGGTCGCGATTGCCGTGGGCGAGCGCCCCCGCGCCGAACTCCCGGTAGGCGGCCAGGAGCCGGCGGACGTGGCGTTCGCTGAGGTCCATCAACTCAGCCGCCTGCCCGATCGTGATCTCCTCGGCGAGGACGCTGTTGAGTACGTGGAGCCGTGCCTGTTGATGCTGGTGCAATGTCACTTCCTTCATGGAAGGACAGAATCGCTTCTATGAGGGACGGTCTTTCTGCAAGGCCGACGTGGCGGCCTCGTCCGGCGTGGCGCCGTGGCGCGACACTTGGTCCATGCTGAGCTGCTCGTGATGTCCGGGAGCGGAGCCTGTGCCGAGCTTCTATCCGCACTCTCCGTGGGCCGCGCATCGGGCCCGGTGCATGAAGGCACATCCTGCTTCCAGGGGGCGCTGCCAGCTGACCAACGTCCTCGATGGGACAAGCGAATCTTCGCAGTCGCCCGGTGGTTCGGCATCACGCGCAAGGCTTCGAACGCTTCGCTCCTGTCCGGGTTGCCGCTTTCCGCTCGGTCTCGGTCGTCGCTAGCGGTGCCGCCTGCGGCAGCCGCTCCCCGCTACGCGGCCTCCCGGACAGCGGCGTGGCGAAGCGGCTCGTAGACCTCGCCTGTCTTCCACAGCGCGAGCAGCAGCACCGCCAGCCGCCTCGCGACGGCCACGACCGCGCGCTTCTTCGCGTTGCCCGCCCCTGTTCCCGCGTAGCGCTCACCCCAGCGGCGCAGGTCGGTGTCGGGCCCGAAGGGGCCGAGGATGTAGTGCGCGGCCTGCACCAGCAGTCGCCGCAGGCCCGCGTCGCCGCTCTTGCTGATGCCGAGCTGCGGCGCGCGCTCTCCTGACTCGCGCTGCCGGGGCACGAGTCCGAGGTAGGCCCCCACCTCCCGGTTCTTCGGGAAGCGCCCTGGATCCTCGATCGTCAGCACGAACGTGAGCGCGGTGATCGGCCCCACGCCGCTGACCTGGCGCAGCGCCGCGGTCTCGGGGCGAGCCTCGCACAGTGCTTCGATCTCCCGGTCGGCCCGCGCGATGTGCGCGGTGAGCTCGCCGATCGCCTCCACCAGCGGCAGCAGCGCCGCCCGTAGCCCGTCAGGGATGTGCTCCGCCGTCTTGCGGTGGAAGGCCCGGGCCGTGCATGACGGCAGCGCGGCGCCGCAGGCCTTGACGGCCCCGCGCACGTGGTTGATGAGCAGCGTCCTGGAGCGCACGAGCGCGTCGCGGCCGCGCACCACAGCGAGGTCATACTGGCTCTGCTCGCTCCTGTGGCGGATCGGGGCGAGCAGCTCCGGGTCGAAGCGCCCCAGCCGCGCCAGCCACGCGGCGTCGAGGCGGTCGGTCTTGCGCTGGCTGCGGGCGATCAGCGCGACCTGGCGGGGGTTGGCGACAATGACCTCGTGGCCGAGGTCCGCCATGACGCGGCTCAGCCACGGCGAGCGCGGCCCCGCCTCGAGCACGACCCGCGCCGGGGGGAGGCCGGTCAGCGCTGCGCCCAGCGCCGCCGCCGTGGTGCGGACGCGCCGCTCGCGTATCACCTCCCCGCCGGCGCCGAGGGCGTGGATGTGTGTGTAGCGGTCGCCCACGTCGAGGCCGATGGTGACCCCTGACCCTTCCCTGCCCTCAATGCTCCGCGTCGTTGCGATATCCTGCTGCATGGCCGGTCTCCTACCTCGTCAAGGCTCCGCAGAGCCGCTACTGGCCCAATCGAGGCCGCTGTTTCGGGGACGAGTATCCCCCTGAGGAGGAGACCGGCCCTCATGCCAATCTGACCAGTTAGCTACTGACGAAATCGCTGACCGTCGACACAATCAGCGCCCGGATGGTGATCCATTTCGGGGCGTGTCCCAGCATCTCCGGCGGCGGGGCCGCGGAGGCTGGGGGAAGGGATGCTCCGAGTGGAAGACGTGCACGTGTTGCGACACAAGGTGCTGGTCGAAGGTCTGAGCCGGCGGCAGGCCGCCCGGGAGATGGGGATCAGCCGCAACACCGTGCGGCGCTACCTGACGCTGGCCGAGCCGCTGCGGGTCGAGCGTGAACCGCGGCGGAAGCCGGTCCTCGAACGGGTGCAGCCGCGGCTCGACGCGCTGCTGGAGGAGTGGTCGGGGCGGACGACGGCGAAGCAGATTCGCGGTAGGAGCGCCGGTTGCCCGGCGCCCCCCGCACAGATCCGGACGTGCGCGCTAACGCATCCGGCTCCTGCCTTGAGTGTTGACGGCAAATCGCTCCGTCGGCCACGGGTGGAGGATGGTCACGGGGGGCCAGTACTCCCGGCGCAAGGCGTCCAGACGTTCCCATGGGTAGCGTGCCCGCTGCGACCTTCGGCGGATAGTCCGCATCCAGAGCCGCCGCAGGGACCACACGAATTGCGACAGCGACGGGCCGCTTGTGGGCACCGCGTAATAGCCAAGCCATCCGCGAAGCACCCGAGCAAGCCACCGTGCTGTCACCACCGGGTCGTCATGCATGCGCCTACGCAACTCGGCCTTGATGGCCTTGAGGGTCCGTCGCATCCGCTTCGGGACCGGTTTCCGGCCCAGACCGAAGCGCCCATTGCGCTTTGTCCGGCAGTAGTGCGTGAAGCCGAGGAAGCCGAACGTCTCCGGTCGGCCCTCCCCGCGCTCCCTGCGGTTCGCTCTCGCGAACCTGCCGAACTCCAACAGGCGCGTCTTCTCCGGGTGCACTTCCAGCCCGAACGCTGCGAACCGCTCCCCGACCGCCTCCATGAATCGCTCCGCATCGCTGCGGTACTGAAACCCCAGGACGAAATCATCGGCGTACCTCACGAGATACGCCTCGCCCCGGACCTCCCGCGGCCGCCATTCCCGCGCGAACCAGCCGTCGAGCACGTGGTGCAGGTATACGTTCGCCAGCAGCGGCGATATCACCGCCCCCTGCGGCGTCCCCCTCACCACGTCGACCTCTAGCCCCGCGTCGATGACGCCGGCGTTCAGCCACTTCCGGATGAGACGCAACACCCGCTGGTCCCCGATACGCATCTCCAGAAACTGCATCAGCTGCTCCCGGTCGATGCTGTCGAAGTACTGGCGGATGTCCACCTCCACTATCCAGTTGACCTTGCGCCGCTCCACCGCGTAGGCCAGCGCGTCCAGCGCGTTGTGCGCCGAGCGCCCCGGCCTGAACCCGTAGCTGAATCCGTAGAACTCCGATTCGTAGATCGGGTTCAGGATCTGCTCCACCACCGCCCGCTGGACGATCTTGTCCTCCAGCGAGGCAATACCCAGCTGTCGCATGCCCCCGTCAGGCTTCGGTATCTCTACCCGCCGAACAGGGGCCGCCCGGTACGCTCCACGGTGTACGCGACCGTGCAGGTCGAGCAATCGCTCGTCCAGCCCGTCCCCGTACTCGCGCCACGTCATCCCGTCGGCGCCCGGAGCTGCGTCCCGCTTGAGCGCGAGATACGCATCCCGGAGCGCCTCCGGCGTGATGTGGTGCAGGAGCGCGGTGAGCCTCTCCCCCGGATTCCTCTTGACGAACTGCCGTATCCGCTCCGCTCCGGGTGACACCGCCCCCCGACTCTGCGTCCGGACCGTGCCGGTGCTTCGCGGATTCCTCTCGGCCGCGGCCCTTCGCTCCAGTGGCTCCGCCGGGGCTCGCGCCCCCTTGTTCGCCGCCTTCATCGCTACTACGGCCGCGTCAGACTGCTGCGCGTCGTGCATCATCGGCTCCGGTTGCTTCCCTTCCCGATGCGGTCCCGGCGTACGACACGCCGGGACGGCGCGCAGCCCTCCCCGGTCCCGGTGTTGGACGTGCATGCGTGCGTGAGTTCTTTGACACCGCGGAGCCCGGCGACGGCTCGCCCTGTGGCGCCGTAACCGGTGTTGCCTTCGACCATACCAATAGCCTCGGCACTCCGAATTGCCCTTTTCGATGCTCGATAGCTCCGCCCGCATACCCCGCTGCCGACGCTTCGCGTGTCGCCTCGCGACGACCCACGCACGGCTCGCGGAGCGGCATGGAATGGCTCATTCCTTTGCCGCAGAGGACTTCCACCTCCTGCCCATCCACCAGTTAGCCGGGCGCTCTGGCATGAGGGCCGGTCTCCTCCTCAAGGGGGATACTCGCCCCCAAAACAGCGGCCTCGATGGGCCAGAACGGCTCTGCGGAGCCTTGACGAGGTAGGAGACCGACCGTGCAGCAGGATACCGCAACGACGTGGAGCATTGAGGGCAAGGAAGAGTCAGGGGTCACCATCGGCCTTGACGTGGGCGACCGCTACACCCACGTTCACGCGCTCGGTGCCGGCGGGGAGGTCGTGCGCGATCAGCGCATCCGCACCGCGGCGGCGGCGCTGGGCGCAGCACTGACCGGCCTCCCGCGGGCGCGGGTCGTGCTCGAGGCGGGGCCGCGCTCGCCGTGGCTGAGCCGCGTCGTGGCGGACCTCGGCCACGAGGTGGTCGTCGCCAACCCTCGCCAGGTCGCGCTGATCGCCCGCAGCCAGCGCAAGACCGACCGCCTCGACGCCGAGTGGCTGGCGCGGCTGGGGCGCTTCGACCCGGAACTGCTCGCCCCGATCCGCCACAGGAGCGAGCAGAGTCAGCACAACCTCGCCGTGGTGCGCGCCCGCGACGCGCTGGTGCGCACCAGGACGCTGCTCATCAACCACGTGCGCGGGGCCGTCAAGGCCTGCGGCGCCGCGCTGCCGTCGTGCACGGCCGGGGCCTTCCACCGCAAGATGGCCGACCACATCCCCGGCGGGCTCCGCCCGGCGCTGCTGCCGCTGGTGGAGGCGGTAGGCGAGCTGACCGCGCGCATCGCGGCGGCTGGCCGCGAGGTCGAGGCGCTGTGCGAGGCTCACCCCGAGACCGCAGCGCTGCGCCAGGTCACGGGCGTGGGGCCGATCACCGCGCTCACGTTCGTGCTGACGGTCGAGGACCCCTCCCGCTTCCCGAAGAACCGGGAGGTGGGGGCCTACCTCGGGCTCGTACCGCGGCAGCGCGAGTCAGGAGAGCGCGCGCCGCAGCTCGGCATCGCCAAGAGCGGCGACCCGGGCTTGCGGCGGCTGCTGGTGCAGGCCGCGCACTACATCCTCGGTCCCTTCGGCCCCGATACCGACCTGCGGCGCTGGGGTGAGCGCTACGCGGGGACAGGGGCGGGCAACGCGAAGAAGCGCGCGGTCATAGCTGTCGCGAGGCGGTTGGCGGTGCTGCTGCTCGCGCTGTGGAAGACAGGCGAGGTCTACGAGCCGCTGCGAAACGCCATGGCCCGCGAGGCCGCGTAGCGGCGAGGCGCGCCTCAGGCGGCGGAGACCGGAGATCAGGAGGAAGACCCGAGCGCGAGCGAAGCCTCGCGCGTGATGCCGGACACGGGCGACTGCGACAGCCGCTTGTCCCTCCGAGGACGCGAAGCAGATGGCAGCGCCCCCTGGAAGCAGGATGTGCCTTCATGCACCGGGCCCGATGCGCGGCCCATCGAGAGTGCGAATAGAAGCTCGGCACAGGCTCCACTACCGGACATCACGAGCGGTTCGCAGCGACCCGGAGGAGCGCCGTACCCGGAGGAGGCCGCCACGTCGGCCTTGCAGAAACACCGTCCCTCATAGAAGCGGCTGACGGCGACGAGGCTGCACCGCCAGCTGCGCGAAGAGGGCTACGAGGTCGGCGAGACGCTGGTACGCGACTACCTGCGGGAGTGGCGGCGCCGGCGCGCCGAGGTCTACGTGCCGCTGGTGCACCGCCCGGGCGACGAGGCGCAGGTCGACTTCTTCGAGGTCACCGTCGAGCTGGGAGGCGAGCGCCGCAAGGCCTGGAAGTTCCTGATGCGGCTGATGTACTCGGGCCGCGACTTCGTCCGGCTCTACGACCGCCAGGACCAGCTCGCCTTCCTCGACGGCCACGTGCGGGCGTTCGCCCACTTCGGCGGGGTGCCCGCGCGCATCGTCTACGACAACCTCGCAGCGGCGGTGCGGCGCGTGCAGTTCCCCCGGCGCCAGCTCACCGAGCGGTTTGAGGCGCTGGTGAGTCACTACCTGTACGAGCCCTGCTTCGCGCGGCCCGGCGAGGGCCACGATAAGGGCGGGGTCGAGGGGCGCGGCAGGGGCGTGCGGCTGCGGCACCTCACGCCGATTCCCCGCGGCGACTCGCTGGCCGAGCTCTCGGACTGGCTGCAGGGGGAGGTGGACCGCCACGCCGCGCCGCGGGTCTGGGAGCGCTTCGCCGAGGAGCGGCCGCTGCTGCGCCCCGGGCCCGGCGTCGCGTTCGAGGCGCGGCGGGTGCAGCCGGTCTCGGTGAGCCGCAGTGCGCTGGTGCGCGTCGAGGGGGCCTGGTACTCGGCGCCGAGCCGCTGGGCGGGCCTGCGGGCGACGGCGCTGATCGGCACCGACGAACTGACGCTGCGCTGCCGCGGCGAGGAGGTCGTACACCCCCGGCAGCCCTTCGGCGGCCGCCGGGTGGACTACCGGCACTACCTCGCCGAGCTGGCGCGCAAGCCGCAGGCGCTGCCGGCAGGTGGCGCCGGAGCTGGTCGAGGCGCTGGGCGAGCCCTACGGGCGGCTCTGGGCGCTGCTGGAAGGCGAGCAGGGCCCGCAGGAGGGGGCGCGCAGCCTGGCGCGGCTGCTGCGGGCCGTGGACGAGCACGGCGAGCAGCGCGTGCGCGACGTCCTGGAGCAGGTCCTCGATCAGGAGCGCTTCGACGAGCTCGCCGTGCAGCGTCTGCTCGCCTCGGCCCGGGCGCCGGAGGCAGTGACGGTGCCGGAGCCGCTGCGCGGCTACGAGGTCGAGAGCGTCTCGGCGGCCGTCTACGACCGCCTGCTCGCGGCGGCGGCGCCGTGAACAACGCGGCTCGCGCGGCCGTGCTCGAGGCGCACTGCCGGGAGCTGAAGCTGCCCTCGGTGCGCCGCCTCTACCCCGACCTCGTGCGCCAGGCGACGCACGACGGGTGGGACTACGAGGAGTTCCTGCTGCAGCTGCTCGAGGCCGAGGTGCTGACCCGCCGCGACGGCCCTGCGGGGTATCCCCGCATCCGCGGGAGGGCGGTAGCGCGCCTGCTGCGCCAGGCGCGGTTTCCGGACCTCAAGACGTTCGAGCAGCTCGACTGGGAGGCGCTGGGGGGCGTCGAGCGGCCACAGCTCGCACAGCTCGCGACCTGCGAGTACATCGAGCGCGCCGACGACATCGTGATCGCCGGGCCGATCGGCACCGGCAAGACGCACCTCGCGATCGCGCTCGGCGTCGAGGCCGCCCGCCGCCGCCACCGCCCTGCGGGGTATCCCCGCATACGCGGGAGGGTCGCCTTCATCCGCGCCGCCGACCTCGTGCGCGAGCTGGTCGAGGCACGTGACGAACTCACGCTCTCGCGGCTCCATCAGCGTTACCTGCGGGTCGCGCTGCTGATCGTCGACGAGCTCGGCTTCGTGCCCTTCGAGCGCACCGGCGGCGAGTTGCTGTTCAACCTCCTCGCCGACCGCTACGAGCGGCGCTCCACGATCGTCACGACCAACCTCGCGTTTAGCGAATGGGTGCAGGTCTTCGGCGACGAGAAGCTCACCACCGCGCTGCTCGATCGCCTCGGGCGCCACGCCCAGATCCTCACCACGCGCGGTCCGTCCTACCGGACGCGTCACAGAACACAGACCTGACCTGACCAACGAAGGACTCAGCACCAAGAACGTCAGCAGCGATCGTGGCGCCGGAGTGGATCACCATCCGAGCGCTGACCTGGATCGCTATCCGAGCGCTGTTGACTGTCGTTGAGCAGCGATTCGGTCAGTAGTTAACGGAGCAGCGATTCTGTCAGTCCCCAGCCAGCGAGCAGGGGGTGACAGTGAAGCAGTCCGAAGAAGCACGACGCTACGTACTCGAAGGGGTGATGGCCGGAGATCTGCGAGCCTCGCAGGCCGCCGAGATCCTGGGCGTCAGCGAGCGACACGCGTGGCGGCTCCTCGCCGCCTACCGTGCGCGCGGAACCGCCGCGCTGGAGCACGGCAACCGCGGGCGCCGTCCGCACAACGCCGTCCCGGCCGTCGTCGCCTCGGCCGTGGTGCGCTTCGCCAGCACCCGCTACCCGGGAGCGAACCACACCCACCTCGCCGAGCTGCTCTGGGAGCACGAGGGCCTGGACGTGAGCAGTTGGACCGTCCGCCGGCTCCTGGCGCGGGCCGGCATCGCGAGTCCCCGCCGCCGCCGGCCGCCCGAGCACCGTGTCCGGCGTGAGCGGATGCCCCGCGAGGGCATGCTGCTCCAGGTCGACGGCAGCCACCACGCCTGGCTCGAGCAACGAGGCCCGCGCTTCGCCTTGCTGCTCGCCGTCGACGATGCGACCGGCGCAGCCGTGCACGCCCTCTTCCGCCCCGTCGAGGACGCGCGCGGCTACTTCCTCCTGCTGGAGGAGATCGTCCGGCGCTGCGGCATCCCGCTCGCCCTCTATAGCGACCGTCACGGCGTCTTCAAAGCCTCCTCCGACGGACGGCGGGGCCTGAAGGTCGCAACCCAATTCGCGCGGGCGATGCGGGAACTCGGGATCACCCAGATCTTCGCCCGCTCACCGCAGGCCAAGGGCCGCGTAGAACGTGCCGCAGGGACGTTCCAGGACCGCCTGGTGACCGAACTCAGCGACGCCTCGGCTTCCACCATCGCCGAGGCCCAGACCGTGCTCGAGCGCTTCCTGCCGCGCTTCAACGCCCGCTTCCGGGTCCCGGCGGCAGAGCCCGAGGTGGCCTACCGCGCGCTCGACCGCGCGCTCCCGCTCGGCTCCATCCTCGGCTTCCGGCACCCCCGCAGCGTCGCGCGCGACAACACGGTCAAGTACCGCTGGCGCACGCTCCAGCTGCTGCCCGGGCCCGAGCGGACCAGCTACGCCGGGGTGCAGGTCGAGGTGCTGGAGCGGCCGGGCGGCGAGCTCTCCGTCCTGCACCAGGGGGAGACCATCGCCTCGCGCGAGGCGCCGCCGCGCGCCGGGGTGCTGAGGGCGGCGCGCTCCGAGCTGGCCCGGAACCCGAATCACGAGCGCATCGCCTCAGGGCTCGGCTCCGGAGGAGCACCGCGGCGGCTCCCCGTGGCGCCTGCCGTCCCGGCGGTGGAGGGTGCGCCCAACGGGGCCGCCGTGAAGCCCGAGCCCGGGAGCAAGCAGCTCCGCCCACCCACGCCCCGGCAGCTCGCTCGCTGGAAGGCGATCCAGCAGGCGCAGCTGCAGGGGCTCTCGATGCGGGCGACCGCCAGGCTGCTCGGGATCTCCCGCGTCACCGTCAGCAGCTACGTCCGGGCCAACGGCGTGCCTGGACGCCAGACCGGCACCGCGGCATCCTCCGACGGAGACGGCGGGACTGACAAAGTCGCTGCTCTCTTGCACTGACAAAATCGCTGCTCGCCGACAACTGTTGACAGCAGCGCTGGTACACGTAGCGTGACTGTGCTGCGCGCCCAGACGACTGGTCCCCTTCAGCGAGACGGTGCTCCCTCGGAATGATCGAGGGGCGGCGGGCGAGCGGACACCCGTCGATGGTCAGGGGAGGAGGGCGTGCAAGGCCGCGAGGAAGCGGGCGCGCAAGTCCTCGCTGCGGGCAGGGTCGAGGGTGCGCGTGCGCCGGTCGAACCACGGCTCGGCGAGATAGAGGCTGCGGTTCATCTCGACCTGAATCCAGGGGAGCGAGCCGCCGCCGTGCGCGCGCGTGATGTGGCCGCCCCGGAATGGATCGTTCAGACGGATCGCCTCCGGTGCGCATGAGAAGGCGTCCGCGAGAGCCGCCCGCAGTTCCAGCATGAGCGCCTCTGGAGCGGTCGCTCCGTCGCCGTTGCTGAGGCAGAAGAGCGGACGCTCGGCTTCCGGAGCGGCGGCGTCGGGCGCGACCTCGGGCGGGGTTGCGGCCATCGAGTGACAGTCGAGGGCGAGGCGGAGGCGCGGGTCGGCCGCGGCCTGCTCCAGTTGCTGGTGGTAGGGAACGTAGTGCGCCTCCAGCAGCTCGTCCGTGAGCGACTCCGTCAGCTCGGCGCCGGCGCGGTAGATGGGACGCGCGTAGCACGTCGCCGTCTTCACCACGCCGTCGGGGTTGGCCGGTGGCCGGTCATCCGGCGCGCGGTTCAGGTCGACGAAGGCGCGGGCGATGGCGGCGCCAAACCAGCAGATGACGTCATCGCGGACATCGTAGATCTCTCGCGTGAAGGCATCGCCGTCGTCGAAGAGGTCGCCGTCGCTGATCGCGACGCGGTCCGCGACCCCGGCGGGGATGGCGTCGCCGCGGTGCGGGACGGAGATGAGCAGGGGCAGCGTCACGGCGAGGGGCCGGCTGCGGAGCCATCGCGGCGAACGTCGGCGACGCCCTGGAACCCGGGAGCCGTCTGACGCCGGAGGACTGCCTGAATGCAGCCGAGGTGGAAGGCGTAGGGCTCGCGCGGCAGGAGCGTGTACCCGAGCTCGCTCAGGTAGCTGGGTACCGCCGGGTCGAACCGCTCCTGCTCGAGGCTGATCTGGCCGCCGATGGAGCAGTGGAGACGCGGCTCCTCCATCGCCTCGCGGATGGTCTGGGAGCGGTCGATTACGTTGCTGAGGAACTGGCCGACGGTGGAGAAGATGCGCTCGCTCCCGGGGCTGCCCGTGACAAGCCACGGCTGGCTGCGGCGGAAGACGATCGAGGGCGCGGCAGAGGACCAGGGCACGGCGTTGGGCCGCAGGTAGTAGGGATGGCTCGGATCCTCGTCTTCCAGTGCGGACATGTAGTTGTTGTAGAGGAAGCCCAGGCCGTCGGCAGCAATCTTTGCGCCGTAGACGAGCTCGATGGACTGCGTCATCGATACTGCGTTCCCTTCGGCGTCCATGATCGAGAAGTGCGTCGTCTCCTCCAGGGACGGCGGATCGGCGAGGGGAAGCGTCCCATCGATGTCGTCGGCGATGGAGAGGGCGAGTTCACGGGCATAGGCGCGGGAGAGCATGGTCTTGGCCGGAATCTGATGGTACGTGTTCGCATCGAACGGGCGGTCGATACGGGTCAGGAACGCCTTGCGCAGCGCCTCGGCGAAGAAGTGGTGGCGTACCGGCGTGCGGCTCGCGAGGAAGCGCGACTGCAGGTTGCCCAGCGTCATGAGCACCAGCAGAAGCGTACGTCCGGCCCCGGGCGGCGGCATCGATTTCACAAGGTAGCCGCGGTAGCGCCGCTGCAGGGGTTGCCGCTCGACCGGCCACGGAATGAGGGCGAGGTCATCCATGCGCAGGAAGCCGTCGTGGTTGCGCATGTCGCGGTCGATCTGCTCGGCGATTTCGCCCTGGTAGAAGGGAGTGATGCCGTCGCGCGCGATGACCTCGAGGACCTGGGCGAGCGCGGGCTGGGTGAAGCGCTCGCCGGTTTCGAAGACTTCGTCGCCGTTGCGCAGGAAGTAGCGGGCGCCGGAGGCGGAGCCCATGAGGAGCTCGTCGCGGGAGCGCTCCTGCAGGGTGTGCTGCAGTTCGGTGATGCGGTAGCCCTCACGGGCGATGCGAATGGCGGGCGCGAGCAGCTCGCGCCACGGCAGACGCCCGTAGTGCTCGTGCAGCCAGGCATAGGTGGCCAGCGTGCTGGGCACGGTGGTGGCGCGGTGACCGACGAGTTCGTCGCCGGGGCTCATGCGATCGAGGTGGCTGAGGGAGGGCACGCGGCTCGATCCATCGACGGCGAACGTCCTGCCGCCGAAGTGAATCAGCCCGATCGATTGGCCGCCAAGACCGCTCGCCTGCGGTTCGCAGACGCCGATGGCGATCCCCGCCGCGCACGCGGCGTCGATGGCGTTTCCGCCCTGCTCAAGCATCTCCACGCCCGCACGGGTGGCCTCGGGATGGGCAGTCGCGACCATGCCGAGGGGACTCTCCGCGCTCTTCTCGTCCGCATCAGGGCGGAACCGGCCTTCGACGCGGTTGATCCTCACCTCGTTCCCCCACACTCGAGCATCAGGTTGGCAAGCAGCACGGCGCGGTCGATGAGCGAGCTGCGCAGGACGTACTCGTCGGCCGTCCGCTCGCCGGAGCCGATCGGGCCGAGCCCGTCGAGGGCGGGCACGTCCGCCGGCACGAAGCCGACATCAGCGGAACTCCAGCGATGGACCGCGCCGATGCGGAGGTTGAGGCGCCGGGCGATGCCGGCAGCGCGCTCATACAGGGGCTGATCCGCCTCCGACTGCCGTGGCGGGCGCCGCTCGCCGCCGAAGACCGCGAGCTGCAGGCCGGGGACGGAGCGCTCGCGTGCAATCCGCCGCACGTCCTCGTCGACCGCGGCAGACGCCTCCGTGTCGTTGAATCGCACAGTGAGTCCTAGCTGCGCCCGCTCGGGTAGCGAGCCGAAGGCGGCATCGACATCCATGCTCGTGATGCCGACGCGGATACCGCCCTCCGGGTTCTCGAGTGTCAGCAGGGCAAGCACCCGGCGGCAGAAGTAGGTGATGACGTCATGCGGAGCGGGCTGGCGGCGCGCGCCACGGCGCGGCGCCACCTCGAGGCGGTACGTGGAGCGCCCGGAGCGGGAGGTGACGACGGATCCGTCAAGGTCCGCCGCCTTGAGACTGAGCACTTGGCGACTCTCACGCGCCGCATCTTCGATCAGCTGGCGGGCGGCGGCGCCGGTGCGCGCGCCGTCGGAGGTGAGCAGCACGCCAACGCGCAGGCGCCGCAGGCGCCGGGCAAAGCGCAGCGCGCGCAGCGCAGCGCGCGCAGCGCGGCGAGCCCCACGACGATCCCGCCCTTGCACTCTGCCACGCCCGTCCCGTAGATGCGGTTCCCTTCGACGCGGTAACGCACCGCCGGCTCGTCGGAGGCGGTATCCAGATGTGCGAGGAGGAGTAGATCGTTGGTGTCCCCATCGTGGTTCTTCCAGTAGCGAACGTTCGCGACATTGACGCGAGCGATATCGCGGCCGGAGAAGCCGATCTGGCGGAACTGGCCGGCGAGCCATGTGCCCAGCCCCTCGATCGCTTCCACCTCGTCGGTGGGGGTCGGCACGTTCACGAGCCGCTGGAGTGCGTCCTCGGTCGTCGTCGTCTCACCGCGCAGGT
Source organism: Dehalococcoidia bacterium (assembly GCA_965261685.1). GTDB lineage: Bacteria > Chloroflexota > Dehalococcoidia > UBA2979 > UBA2979 > VXMT01. The sequence continues at coordinate 405,974 of CBDHDI010000026.1, read as the reverse complement.
ACGTCCGAATCCGTGCCGAGGCGCTCTCGCCGCCGCGGCCGGAGCGCATCGCTTCGGAAGCGCGCGCGCTCTCCTCGTAGTCGAGCCCGAAATAGCGGACAGCCGCAACGTCGAGCATCTTGTTGATCAGGCTCTCGTAGGTGTAGCCCGCGACCTGGGCCGAGTGGACGTAGGTGCCGGTCCGCCCGAGGCTCGCCATGGAGTTGATCTCGAGGATGTACGGGCGCTCCTCGGCGTCCATGCGCAGGTCGACGCGGGCGAAGTCCTTCAGATCGAGCGCCTGGAACGCGCGCTTCGAGAGCTGCTCCAGTTCGCCCCGCAGTTCATCGCTCAGCGGCGCCGGGCAAAGCTTGTCGAGGGGATTGCGCAGTTTCTCCTCGGACGTCTGGATGGCGTCGGGGTCGCCGCGGAGGTCGATTTCAGTGATCGGCAGCACCTCGGGATCGCCGTTGCCGAGGAGCCCGATGGCGAATTCGCGCCCGGAGACGAACTGTTCCAGCAGCACGTGTTGCTGGAACTCGTTGACGATTGTCGCCACGGCCTCGCGCAGGTCGTCCCAGTTGTCGACCACGCGGATACCGTACGAGACGGCCTCCATCTTCGGTTTGACGATGACGGGGAAGACCAGATCCTCGAAGTGGTCGTCAGGGGATGCGAAAGTTCCAGAAGCCCGGCGTGGGCAGGCCATTGTTCGTGAACATGATCTTGGCGATGACCTTGTCGAGGGCGAGGCCGTGGGCCATCGGCCCGGAACCGACGTAGGGGACGCCGAGCATCTCAAGTATGGCCGGCAGGTGCGTGTAGCGGCTGACGCCCTGGATGCCGTAGGCCATGTTGAAGACCATGCCCGGCCGCTCCCCGGCAATGACGCGGGGCATGAAGTCCTTGAGTGCCTCGATCACGTCCATGTTGCCGTCGATCACGCGGACGATGTGACCGCCCTGCTCGAGGGCGCGAGCGACAAGCTCGACGGTGCGGGGATTGTAGGTTTCGCGGTTCTGCGGCCCGAAGACATTAATCACGCCGGGCCCAGCGGGGTTCCGCCGGTTGTGAACGACGGCCACGCGCATCACTGCCTCCGAGCCATGTCCGCGCTGCTCTGAGTGCCGTAAGCCGCGATGTTAGCACTGGCGTGGCGGGTGCCGAACCGGCAGTGAGAGCCGCCGTGCTGAAGATGCGCCCGTGGCCCCTCGGTGTCCCCGAGGCGTTGCAGCCGAACGGCGTTACTGCTCGCGCTCAGGTCGGGGTGCGGGTGCTCGCGGTAGCCGGCCTACGCAGCAACATCGCGTGCAGGCGATCGAGCCCGCAGCCACGACGCCGGCGCCCGCCCTTGTTCGGGGATGCGCCCATGAGATGTCTTATGTCTGGTTGGTACACCTAGCGAGACCGTACTACGAACTTTCGAGTTGGTCGTGCCGCTATGAGCGGACGCCCAAGAGACCGCGCGCTACTCGCGGTGGCGCTTCCTTGCATCTCGCTTCGGTCGGCGCGTCTCAATCCTCGCACGGCCCGAAGGCCGGACGCTACCGCCACGCCGCTGCTGCGCCGCGACCTGCCCTCCGCCTCGGCGGACGCCGCGCTCGACACGGTGGATCGTCCGTGAGTTACGTGAGGACATGCATGGGGGCGTCTGGTTTCGACGACCGCCGCTCGGGCGCGCGCCACTCGGCGTCGACGAGCAGCGCCTCGGCCGCAGCCGCGAGCTGCTGCGCCTGGGCGAAGACCAACTCGACCGGGTCGGCGTCCTCTGCGCCCGGCGACGATCCTCCTCACCATGGCGAGCATGAGATCGTCACCGTCGTCCCGGGTAGGCGGCGGAGCCCGTCCCCGGGAAGTTCGCCCTCGACGGCGAGGGAGCTTCGGGGCTTCATCGCCACGAGCTTGAGGCCGTCGGCCCGAAGGGTGTTCCGGTAGGCCATGAAGACGACCTGCATGGGCCGGGTCTGGCCGATGCGCCTGACCTGCGCGAGGCCTGCCGCATCGTGTTGACGCTGCAATCCGTTTCGAACCAGACGATCGCAGACAGGAGAAGAGTCAGTTGGCTTCCGGAGCGCCCTCGCTCCTGGCGACCAGTGGCGTGATGGGTGGAACGCCGCCGGCGAACAACTCCCTGAACTCGGCGTTCACGAACTCCAGCGCTCCGAGGATGTAGGCGACGTAGTCGCCTTCGTGCAGGGCGTAGTGGGCCGCGACGTGCCGGCCCTGCGCGCAGGCCACGAGCTCATCGACGCTGCCGCCCCCGGAGATGACGAGGCTGAAGCCACTGGCGATCTCGCCGCGCAGGCACTCCGTCCCCGGCAGCGGGGCGCCGTCGCCTGCGTTCGGGTCCGTTGAAGGCGGTCCGTTGCTCTGGCCGGTCAGACAGTGCAGGGGGTGACAATTCACAGCAGTGGCTCCAACCTCAGTTTGGTCACCGGCAGTTTGAAACCTCGCCGGGGAGCCATCTCCGGAGGGGGCATTCGAATTCGGCCGGCGTCATCGGCAGTCCGATGACGATTCCGGTCCTGTCGCCGTCGGCTCCAGCGAACGAGGATGTGTCACGCCAGGTCCACTCATCAGTGAAGCCCTCGCCGCCGTACCCTCCGACGACGGTCAGGAGCGGGCCTGGGGCGCAATTTGGAGGAGACGGCGCCGGATGCCTGCGGTCTGAACACCAGGGTGCTATCGCTCGATGTTGAGGGGTTTTGCTGTTGCGGAGGCAGCACCGACTGATAAGGTTTGGCTGGGGCGCCGAGGCACCCTGCTTGCGGACCATCAAAGCGCCTCGCAAGCCCACCGTCGATAAGGAGACGATCGCGGAGGTCGCCATCCGGGTAGCGCAATGGTGGGTTGCGCGACCCTGTCGGAGTTCGGCTGAGAGGAAGCTGAGATGACATCGGACGAGCGCATCAAGGTGATGGTGGTAGACGACCACGCCATCATGAGGGAGGGGCTGAAACTCGTCCTGGAACAGTCCGGCGAGTTCGAGGTGGTGGGGCAGGCGGGGGACGGCGAGGAGGCAGTCAGAGTGGCTGCCGAGGTGTCTCCGGACGTAGTGGTCATGGACGTCATGATGCCCCGGAAAGACGGAGTGGAAGCTTGCCGGGAGATCATGGAGTCCGCCCCCGAGACCCGCGTAGTCATGCTGACGGTCGCGAACGAGGAAACGGCCGTGCTGGAAGCGGTGGCCGCTGGTGCAGCCGGGTACCTTCAGAAGGAAACCGACAGGGAGCGGCTTCTGTCGACGGTGCGAGGCGTGTTCCGGGGCGAGGTTCGCTTGCCCGCTGAGGTTGTGCGAGGCGTCTTCGCGGCGGTCCGCGCTGCGGCCGAGGTGGGAGATGCAGCTGACGCCGCCGGGCTGACTGCGAGGGAGCGGGAGATACTCGTCTCCTTCGCAGGGGGCATGTCGTACGCGCGGATAGCGGAACAGCGGGGTATCAGGCCGGTGACCGTTCGGAACGCCATCTACGGCATCCAGGAAAAGTTGGGGGTCATGTCGATGCAGGGCCTGGTGCTCTGGACAGCGCGGAACGGGCTGCTCGATGACTATGATCCGGAGAGTTAGGGCTATGCCCCCCTTCAATTCGAAGCTGGGCGGTGCGAGCAACCTGGTCCCGTCTTCATCACTCGCCCGTCGGCCAGGAGCCTGAAGGGGACGAAGAAGCAGCCTCGGCTGAGTAGGTTTGCGGACGATGCGCCTGGGCACGCCCCCCCTAACGGCGCCCGCAGACTCACCGGTGTTCGGGAGGCGAGATGGCACAAGGATCCCACTACAGCCGCGGTGTTCAGCTGGTCACTACGGCGGCAAATGTCCTTGGCATGACCGATTGGGAGCGCCGCAACGGCGACCCGGACGGTTTGAGACTCATCGCGGGGACGTTCGTCTGGGCACGCTGGTTCATAGTCGCCTTCGGGCTCGTGCTGTGGGTGTACCGACCTGTGGATTGGCTGGAGACCTATGCGGTGTATGTGCCGGGGCTCTTGCTGCTGGTAGGGCTCAACGGATACACGCACTACCGGCTGGCGACGAAGAAGACCGTGACACGGGGTTGGATTCTCGCGAATGCGACACTGGATGTATTCATACTCTCGGTTGCCGTGGCAGCAGGCGGAGGATTCAGTCACTACTTCCTGTACTTGCTGTACTACCCTCAGCTTGCCGGGTACGCGGTGGTTCTCACGTCCTTTCGGCTCACGATGGCCTGCGCGACCTTTGTGGCCGTCATTTATCTGGCCATCAGCCTGACCGTTGGGGACGGCATCGACACTGCTGCGACGGAGGAGAAGACCCTGCTCGCCCGGATTTGCGTCATGTATGCGGTGGCCGCAATTGTGAATATCATCGCCAAGTTCGAGCGAGCGAGGTGGAGGCAGGCTGTGGAGCGCGAGCGCGACCTGCAGCGTGAGCGGGTCGAGTTCTCCCAGTTGATTCACGACACCGCAGCACAGTCGGCGTACATGATCGGGCTCGGCATCGACACCGCGAAGGCCCAGGCCGGGGACACCAACCCGGAGCTGGCCGCCACCCTGGATGCGACCTCCCGGCTGTCCCGCTCCGCCATCTGGGAGTTGAGACACCCCATCCACATGGGCGGCATCTACGAGGGCCGCGCGTTGAGCTCCACTCTCAGATCCCACGCCTCCAGTTTCACCAACGTCACCTCTGTGCCCTGCGAGCTGACGCAGACCGGAGTCGAGCCGCCCCTCTCGACCGAGACCAGGGGCCTGCTCTTCTCGATCGCGCACAACGCGCTCACCAACGCCTACCGCCATGCGGAAGCGAGCAGTGTGGCGATCCACCTGGCATGCGGGAAGGAGGAGGTGCGGCTATCCGTGTTGGATGACGGAGTAGGGCTTCCCGCCGACTACGGGCAGCGCGGTCGCGGCTTCGAGAACATGGACGGGAACGCTCAGCGATTGGGAGGCCGTCTTGTCGTCGAACCGAGGGGCGCCATGGGCGGCGCGACCGTGACGTGCGTGATTCCGCGGGGGCGGGGCTGATAAGAAGTGTCGCCGGACGTGGTGGTGATGGACCTTGCAGTGCCGAAGAAGGACTGGGTGGAGGCCTGCCGCGAGATTGTGGAGGCTGCCCCTTACCTTTTCATCGAAGGCGTTCTACGACCGCAAACGGGCCGAGGGAAGGCTCACAGCGCCGCCGTGATCTGCCTCGCCCCCCGACGCTGCGACGTCATCCTGGCCATGCTTGGCTCGGGCCGACCGTACTCAGCCGAGATCCCCCACCACGAAACGATGGGGGCGTGATGCCGTCGCCTCGGTCAACTTCAGGAGCTCGACGCCCTTGACGAAGAAGCTTGGGACACCTTACCGCTCCGGCCCGAACGACTGACGCACCGCAGGACACGCGGGATCGAGGGCGTAGAGGAAGCCGCGGCTGCCGGGGATCGAGAGCGACGAGGTCGCCGCCAGCAGCAGCTCGCCCGCGACAAGTGGCTGGAAGTTGACGGCGCCGCGGCCTTCCCCGGTGAGCTTCGTCTCCCAGAGGTAGCTGCCGCAGGCGACGTCGTAGGCCGTGATCGAGTACCCGCCGTTGGAGGCGAAGACTCGGCCCCAGCCGACGGCCACGCCGTTCGGTCCGAAGACCGGCGCGTCGTTGACGACGCGCCAGCGCCGCTCCCCCGTCCCGAGATCGATCGCATGGATGTCACTGTCGAGGTCGGAGACGTAGACGGTCCCGCCGAGGATCAGCGGGTTCGTCGCGGCGGAGCCGTTGGGGCTGCCGCTCTGGTCCAGCCGGTACTCCCAGGCGACGTCGAGCCGCTTGACAGTCTTCGAGTTGATCCCGCTGTCGAAGGTCGCCCTCGTGCCCGCGAGATCGCGGTTCGCGTGCGGCCAGGACCGCGCCGCCGAGGCCAGTTCGGGCGCCGGGCCCGTAACCGGCGCCGCTGCCGGTTCGCAGTCCTCGCCGCCCTCGCCGCCCTCCTCGCAGGCGGCGAGCAGCAGCGCTGCCGTCGCGAGTAGCAGGAGTAGTGCACGCCACAGCCGACGCGCGCGACCGGGTCCACGCAATCCTCGAGGTGTCTCGGGCTCAGTCCGCGAAGACACGGTAGGGGTGCCAGATGCCGGGGATCGGCCCGCACTCCAGCAGCGCCACGAGCTTGCCGTGCGCGCCGTAGCCGCGCGCCTTCACGCCGACGCGCGCCGGGGGCCGCCCGTCGATCGGCCGTGGGCGGACGTCGCGGCCCTGCCGCACCAGTGCGATCGAGCGTTTGCCGAGGATCACCGCCGGCCAATCGTGCAGCACCGCGTCCGGGGCGTGCACCAGCTCATCGCTCAGCCCCGCCTCCAGGCGCAGCACCGCGTCATCGAGCGTCGTCGCGTCCGCGAGGCGGAACGGGCCGACGGCCGTGCGGCTGAGTCTCGCGAGGTGCCCGCCGACGCCGAGCGCGTTGCCGAGATCGTGCGCGAGCGCGCGCACGTAGAAGCCCTTGCTGGACTCGACCTCGATCTCCAGCTCCGGCGGCTCGCACGAGTCGAGCCTGAGCTCGTAGACGGTGACCGGGCGCGGCTCGAGCTGCGGCTGTTCGCCGCGCCGGGCCGCGCGCCAGGCGCGCTCGCCCTCGAGCTTGACGGCGCTGAAGGCGGGCGGCGTCTGCATCAGCTCGCCACGGAAGGCGTCGAGGGCGTCTTCGATGTCGGCGCACGTGACGCCGGAGGCGTCGCAGCTTGCCTGCACCTCGCCCACGGCGTCGTAGGTGTCGGTCTCGACGCCGAGCGTGATCCGCGCGCGGTAGCGCTTGCGCGCGTCCATCAGCGAGTCGATCAGCCTTGTCGACGGCCCGAGGGCGATCGGCAGCACCCCGGTCGCCGGGCGGTCGAGCGTGCCCGCGTGGCCGACGCGGCGGATGCCGGCGGCGCGCCGCACCACCCGCACCACGTCGAACGAGGTCATGTCGGGGGGCTTGTCGATGTTGAGGAAGCCGCTCAGCGCCGGGGCCTCTGCGCGCTCGGCGGCGGCGCTCACAGCTCGCGTCCCTCGGAACGCGCGAGGTCACGCATCAGCACGGTCATGCGGTCCGCCTCGGCGATCGACTCGTCGAGCACGAAGCGCAGCCGCGGAACTCGCTTGATGCGGATCCGCTTCATCAGCTCGCGGTGCAGGAACGAGGAGCTGCGCTCGAGCGCGACGAGCACCTCGGCGCCGCCGTCGTCGGCGCCCATCACGCTCACGTGCACACGCGCCGTCGAGAGGTCGGGCGCGACATCGACGCGCAGGATCGAGAGGAAGGCCTCCACCAGCACCGGATCCTTGACGCGGCGGTGCAGCAGCTCGGCCAGCTCCGACTGCATGAGGTCGTTGACCTTCTCCATGCGACGGCTCATCGCGGCGAGGTCCTCACAGGCGCATCCGATCGCGGGGGGAGTAGTGGGCCAGGCGCCCGCGCACTGACGGCGCAAGCCGCGCTAGCGCACCTGCTCCATGTGGTACGTGACGATCTCGTCGCCTTCCTCGAAGGCCTCGAAGCCGTCCACGGTGATGCCGCATTCGAGGCCGGCGGCGACCTCGCGCGCGTCCTCCTGGAAGCGCTTGAGCGTATCGATGCGCGCCTCGCGAATCACCTCGCCGCCGCGCATCACCCGCGCGAGCGAGCCGCGCGTGACCGCGCCGTCGCGCACGAGGCAGCCGGCGATCGAGTTGCGCCGTCCGCGGCGGAAGATCTGGCGCACCTCGACGACTGCGTCGCGGCGTTCCTCGTAGATCGGCTGCAGCATCCCGCGCACGGCCTGCTCGACATCCTCGATCACGTCGTAGATCACGCGGTACTCGCGGATCTCCACGTGCTCCGCCTCGGCGAGGCGCTGCGCGCCGGGCTCGGCGCGGGAGTTGAAGGCGATGATCACGCCCTGCGAGGCGACCGCGAGGTTCACGTCGGACTCGTTGACCGTCCCGGCGGCGGCGTGGATCACCTTGACGTTGATCTCATCCACGGCGAGGGCCTCGATGGCGCGCACGAGCGGCTCGATCGAGCCCTGCACGTCCGTCTTGAGCACGATGTTGAAGTCCTGCACCGCCCCGCGGTGGATCTGCCCGAAGAGCGTGTCGAGGGTCACGCCGATGCGGACGCTGCCCTCGCGGTCGGCCGCGCGGCGGATCTCCTCGCTCTGGGCGCGCGCGCTGCGCTCGTCCTTGACGGCCATGAAGCGCTCGCCCGCGGGCGGCACCTCGCTCAGTCCGAGCACGGTCACCGGCGTCGAGGGGCCCGCCTCCTTGAGTGGCTGCCCACCCGAGTCCGTCATCGCCTTAATGCGGCCGTAGGCTAGCCCGGCGCGGATCACGTCGCCGCGGCGCAGCGTGCCCGTCTGCACGAGGATCGTCGCCGCGATGCCGCGCCGTGGGTCGGTCGCCGCCTCGAGCACGATGCCGATGGCGCTCTGGTCGGGGTTGGCCTTCAGCTCCTCCAGATCGGCGACGAGCAAGACGTTCTCGATCAGGTCGTCGATGCCGTCGCCGGCGAGCGCGGAGATTGGCACGACGACGGTGTCGCCGCCGAACTCCTCGGGCACGAGCGCGGCGCCCATCAACTCCTGCTTCACGCGGTCGGGGTTGGCGTTCGGCAGGTCCGTCTTGTTGACCGCGACCACGATCGGCACGCCGGCGGCGCGCGCGTGGTCGATCGCCTCGCGCGTCTGCGGCATCACGCCGTCGTCGGCGGCGACGACGATGATCGCGATGTCCGTGACCTGCGCGCCGCGCGCGCGCATCTCCGTGAACGCCGCGTGGCCCGGGGTGTCGATGAAGGTGAGCATGCGCCCATCCGGCGCGGTGGCCTGATAGGCGCCGATGTGCTGGGTGATGCCGCCGGCTTCGCCATCGACGACCCTGGCGCGCCGGATCGTGTCGAGCAGCGTCGTCTTGCCGTGATCGACGTGGCCGAGCACGGTCACCACCGGCGGACGCGGCTGCGCGTCCTCGCCCTCCTCGATGATGCGCTGCGAGACGGGAGCGGACTCACCCTCGCCGACAACGGCGGTGGCCTCCTCGCCGCCTTCCTCCTCGGGCGAGTACCCGAGGTCGGCGGCAACGACGGCGGCCGTGTCGAAGTCCACGACCTGGTTGATGGTCGCCATCACGCCGTTCTTCATCAGCTCCTTGATCACGTCGACGGGCGTGATGCCGAGCAGGCCCGCGAGGTCGCTGATGACGACCGCCGGGGGAATTGTGACGCGCGGCGCTTCGGCCGCTGAAACGGTCTGGTCCGGAGCCTGGGTCATCGCTCGTGTTTCCCCGTTCCATGCGGTCCCGGCGGCCGCGGTACTGGCGCTCCGGCTGGCCTCGCGCTGCTGCGCGTACACACGCAGTGTAGCGCGGTCCGCGGCGCTCACCGTCGTGCGCAGCGCCCGATCCAGCCGCCCCTCCTCGATCGCCTGCTGCCAGCAGGCGGGCGATTCGCAGAGGTAACCGCCGCGTCCCGGCGCGCGTCCTCGCTCGTCGACGCCGACCGAGCCGTCCGCCCCGCGCACGAGCCGCGTCAACGATCGCTGATCGCGCCGCTCGCGGCAGCTCAGGCAGCTACGCTGCGGGGGCGTCCGTGTGCGGGCCGCGGCCACTGCCTTGTATCCGTCCCATTCGCTGATCGCGTCCGCTGCGCTTGCGCCGCGGTTAGTCCTCGGACTCGTCGGACTCGTCGTACTCCCCGTACTCATCCTCGTCATCGTCAGCGTCGGCGTCGTCGTACGGGAGGTCGCCGTGCAGCTCGCTGAGCCCTTCCTCGATATCTTCGTCGTCGATCTCGAAGCGACGGCGGCCGCCGCGCGGCTGGCGCTCGCGCACCGGCTCGGCCGCCCCGCGACGGCGGCGGCGTGCGGGACCGCGGCCGGGACGCGCCGGCCGGTCGGGCTCATCGTCGATGTCGCGCAGTTCGCCGATCTCCTCGGCGAAGCGCAGCCCGCCGGGCGCGGATCGAGGCGCGACCGGCGCGGGAGCCGGCGCCGACTCGGCCAGCGCAGCCTCCTCGACGGCAACCTCGGCCGCAGCCGGGGCCCCGTCGGCGGCTTCGGCAGCAGCGGGCTCGGCGAACTCGGCGAGCACCTCCTGCTCCGGCGTGAGCGGGGCGGGCGCGACGGGCGCCTCGACCAGCTCGTGCTCGCCGGGCAGCCCCGGCCGCGCGTAGCCGGCCTGCGAGGGCGCGACCACGTCCGGCAGCGGCGGAAGCGGCGGAAGCGCCGATGTGGGCGCCAGCGGGAGCGCGTCCATGTTCGGCTCGGGCGGCGGGTACAGATCCTCGCCGTTGCGGATCAGCACGCTCTCGGGACTGATCTCGATGCGGCGGCCGGTCAGTCGCGCGGTCAGCCGCGCGTTCTGCCCCTCCTTGCCGATCGCAAGGCTGAACTGCTTGTCCGGCACCGCGAGGAATGCCGTGTTCGTCTCCTTGTCGAGGCGCACCGAGACGACCTCGGCGGGACTCAGCGCGTTCGCGACGAAGCCGGCCTCGTTCGGGTCCCAGCGGATCACGTCGATGCGCTCCCCGCCGAGCTCGTTGACCACGTTCTGGATGCGCGCCCCGCGCACGCCGACGACCGCGCCGATCGGGTCGATCCCGTCCTGGCGCGAGATCACGGCGATCTTGCTGCGGAAACCGGGCTCGCGCGCCATCATCACGATCTCGACGGTGCCCTTGGCGATCTCCGGCGACTCCAGTTCGAGCAGCCGCCTCAGCAGCTCCGGATGCGAGCGCGAGGCGACCACCTGCGGCCCCTTGGCCGCCCGGTACACTTCCTTGACGTAGACCCGCAGCCGCTGCCCGACGCGGTAGTGCTCCGGGCGCACCTGCTCGGCGGAGGGCAGCACGGCCTCGGTCCGGCCGAGGTCGAGGATTATGTTGCGGCGGCCGGCCTCGACGCGCAGCACGGTGCCGGAGACGAGTTCGCCCTGCTTCGTCGTGAACTCGCCGAACACCGCCTCGCGCTCGGCCTCGCGCAGCCGCTGCAGCACGACCTGCTTCGCCGTCTGCGCGGCGATGCGGCCCGCATCGAGCGAGGCTTCCAGCGGCTCGCGGATGCGGTCGCCCTCGACCGCGTCGGCATGGCCCATCTCCGCCGCCCGCTCAGGCGAGACCTGGATCTCGTCGTCCTCGATTTCCTCGTCGGGCATCACGTCCCAGACGCGCCAGGCCTCGATGTCGCCCGATTCGACATCGATCTTGACCTCGATCTCGGCGTACTGGAGTTCGTCCTTCTTGAAAGCGGACGCCATCGCCGCCTCGACGGCCTCGAAGACGGTAGTGGTGTCGAGGTTCTTCTCGGCAGAAAGCTGCGCGATCGCGGTGACGAATTCGCTCTTCATATGCTGCCGCCGCTCCCGGGGGTTCCCCGGCTGAGGCCGCCCTTGCTACAAAAAAACGTGGGCGCTGGCCCACGTCTCGCAAGGAGGCGCTGGTGTCTCCGTCAGTGTAGCACGCACCCTCCCGCTCGCGGGCTACGGCCCGTCGTCAGCCGGTTGCGATATCCGGGTCGAGCGCCGCGATGGCGGACGCGCGCAGAGCGCTCACGCGGGCGACGATCTCACCACGCGGCGTGTGCTCCACCTCGCCCGTGGCGCGCGTGCGCAGCTCGACGGTTCCGCGCTCCTGGTTACGCGCGGAGACGGTGAGCCGCCACGGCAGGCCGATCAGGTCGGCGTCGTTGAACTTCACGCCCGGCGACTCGTCGCGGTCGTCGAACAGCACCTCGAGGCCGGCCGCAGCCAGCTCGGCGTAGAGCGCCTCCGCCTCCTCGGCGACCTGCGGGTCGCGGTCCAGCCGCAGCGCCACGAGGTGGACGTCGTAAGGCGCGACCGAGGCAGGCCAGCTGATGCCGTCCTCGTCGTGGTTCGCCTCGACCGCCGCGGCGACGATGCGATCGAGGCCGATGCCGTAGCAGCCCATCGTCGGCACCACGCCCACACCATCCGGCCCGAGCACGTCGACGCTGAACGCCTCGGAGTAGATCTGACCGAGTCGGAAGACGTGCCCCATCTCGATGCCGCGATGCAGCCCGATCACGCCCTCGCCGCAGACCCCGCAGCTGTGGCCGTCCTCGACGAGGGCGATGTCGGCGACCTCGCTCGCCTGCCAGTCGCGGCCGTGGTTGACGTTGACCAGGTGGTAGTCGGGCCGGTTCGCCCCGGCGACGAGGTTCGGCGAGTCCGGGATCGAGCTGTCGGCGATCACCGTCATCCGGTCGCCCAGCCCGACCGGCGAGGCGGAGCCGGCGACGAGGCCGAACTGCTCGACCTCGGCGTCGCTCATCGCCCGCAGCGAGCGTCCGCCGAGGGCGTTGGCCAGCTTGACCTCGTTGATCTGCAGATCGCCGCGCACGACGGCGAAGATCGGCTCGTCCGCCTCGCCGCCGCCCTCGGCCATGTAGAACACGGCCTTCGCGGTCTGCGCCTCGGGAACATCGAGGAACGTGGCGAGCTGCTCGATCGTCGTGGCTCCGGGCGTCGCGACCTCATCGAGGGGGAGCGGGTCCGCCGGCTCGGCGGGCGGGCGCCCGAAAGCGGCCTTCTCGGTGTTGGCGGCGTAGCCGCAATCCGTGCAGAGCGCGACGGTGTCCTCGCCGGCCTCGCTGAGGAAGATGAACTCCTGCGAGCCCTTGCCGCCGATCGCGCCCGAGTCCGCCTCGACGGGGACGGTCGGCACGCCGCAGCGCGCGAAGATGCGCCGGTAGGCCTGGAACATCGCCTCGTAGGAGGCGCTGAGGCCGTCCTCGTCGGCATCGAAGGAGTAGGCGTCCTTCATCGTGAACTCGCGCACGCGCACCAGGCCGCCGCGCGGTCGTCCCTCGTCGCGGAACTTGGTCTGGATCTGGTAGAGGGTGACGGGCAGGTCGCGGTAGGAGCTGGAGTGGTCGGCGAAGAGGCGGGTGATCACCTCCTCGTGGGTCGGTCCGAGCACGAGCTCGCGCCCGCGCTGGTCGTTGAGGTGGAAGAGCACGGGGCCGAACGCCTCCTCGCGCCCGCTCTGCCGCCAGATCTCGACGGGCTGGATGGCGGGCAGCAGTACCTCCTGCCCGCCCGCCGCGTCCATCTCCTCGCGCACGACGGCCTCGGCCTTGAGGCGGGCGCGGCGGCCGAGCGGCAGGTAGCTGTAGGCGCCGGCCATGAGCTGGTCGATGCAGCCCGCGCGCAGCAGTAGCCGATGGCTCGCCGTCTCCGCATCGGCGGGCGCCTCGCGCAACGTGCGTCCGAAGAGCCGTGACATTCGCATGGCGTCGAGGGTACGCAGGCACGGCGGCGACGGCAAAGGCGGGGGTGCATCAAGCGTCGCAGGGGTTCCTGCGACTCAGGAGCTTCGAAGATGCCAACGGGAGCCCAGTGACACGACCAGATGCCACTACAGTCGACCTCAGGTATCCTCGCGGACGCTACCGCGACGCGGCTATGCTGGATGTAATGCCGCGGCGCAGTGATGGGTCCGGAGTGCGCTGAGAGGATCGAGGACTCAAGGCGGGGGGTCTCCGAGGCACCGGATCCAGCCAAGGAGGATGGGCATGGAACGCAAGGACTGGCTGCTACTTCTGTTGGAGGAAGAGCTCGATCCGATCCGGATCCAGAAGGGGATGTTCCTGTTCGCGAAGGGATCTGGTGCTCCAGAAGACGAGCTGTACGACTTTCAACCGTACAACTGGGGTCCGTGCAGCTTCACAATCTATGACGACCTGGATAGCCTGTATGAAGATGGCTTGATTGAGCGGCGGCCAGTTCCAGGAAAGTCTTGGTCTCGCTACCAAGTCACAGGATCTGGACGGTCACTGATCACGAAGGCACGAGGTCAAGGGTCTCCTGCATCAAGATACCTCAATAAGATTAAGGGTTCGATCAAGGAGGCTTCGTTCAACGATCTTCTTACGAGTGTGTACGAGAAATATCCTGAGTACGCGACACAGAGCCACTTTCAGAAGTAGCTTAGGAGCTGAGTGGCATCGTCAAGTACCGTGATCATCGCCCTCCGCTATGCGGAGGGCGTCCTGATCTGTTCGGACGCCCAGTCGACTGACTTGGTGGCAGACGTTCGATGGAACACGACGAAGCTTGAGCAGATTCAGTTCCATCCCATTGTAATCGGGCATAGCGGATCCGTTGGGTCGGCACAGCGAGTATCAACCGCGCTTCAGGAACTGAACCTACGGCCCAATACCTTCGACAAAAAAAGCCGGCTGCAAACGAATCTCGATCGGGTCATGATCGAAGAACACAAGGCCATATCCGAGCGCAACTATCCGCCATTCGCCACACCACTTCACCAAATCGCCCTCCATAGCCTGGCTGCCGTCTGGATCGAGGGCAAGCCAGAAATCATCGAATACGAGGTGAACGGCGAGAGTTGCTGGCACGACAATTTCCATGCGATCGGGAGCGGTGCGAAGACGGCCTACGCGGTCTACCGCACACTTGGCGGTGCGAACCTATGTACCCTACGAGAGCGCTCTGCCATCACCGCCGCATTGCGGATACTCGCGACCGTCGTTGCTGTGGATCCCTTCGGTGTGTCCGAGCCTTACGACCTCTGGCGAATCCGAGCATCGGGCGCACGCCGACTCGGGTTCGATGAGGTGAACACTCATCTGCAATTCGTCGACGATTGGTTGGAGAAGGAGCAGGAAGCACTGAGCAGTCTTGATGATACAGCCGTCAGTGACGGCACCTAAGGCGGGCGACGGCCTGCGCCCGCGCAGCACCCGATCCTTGCCCACGCCCCGGCAGGTGCTACCATCCGCCGCGCCGCCTCGGCAGCCCCGAGGCGCCACCACCACGGCATCCGCACCGGGAGCCCGCGATGAAGCTGCACGAGTACCAGGCAAAGGAACTGCTGGCGCGCTACGGCGTGCCCGTGCCGGGCGGCAAGGTCGCCCGCAGCGCCGACGAGGCCGCCGCCGCCGCCGAGGAGTTCGGCGGCAAGGTCGTCGTCAAGGCGCAGGTGCACGCCGGCGGACGCGGCAAGGCGGGCGGCATCAAGCTCGCCAACTCCGTCGAGGAGGCGCGCGCCGCCGCCGAGGAGCTGCTCGGCACGCGGCTCGTCACCATCCAGAGCCCGCAGGGCCAACCGATCAACTCGGTGCTCATCGAGGAGCAGATCGACATCGCCCGCGAGCTCTACCTCGGCGCCGTCATCGACAACCAGTCCGGACGGCCCGTCCTGATCGCCTCCGCCGCCGGGGGCATGGACATCGAGCAGGTCGCCGAGGAGACGCCGGACCAGATCCACAGCCAGGCGATCGACCCGGCCTGCGGCTTCCAGGGCTACCAGGCGCGCGCCCTCGCCTTCGCCACGGGCCTCGACGGCGACCTCAACCGCCCCGCCGTCGCGCTGATCCAGGCGCTCGCGCGGGCCTTCGAGGAGAACGACGGCTCGCTCGCCGAGATCAACCCGCTCGTCGTCACCGCCGACGGCAAGCTGCTCGCCGTCGACGCCAAGTTCAGCATCGACGACGAGGCCGACTTCCGGCATCGCGACCTCGTGGAGCTGCGCGACACCTCGCAGGACGACCCGCTGGAGGTCGAGGCCGAAGAGGCGGGCGTGCAGAATTACGTGAAGCTGGACGGCGACATCGGCTGCATGGTCAACGGCGCCGGCCTCGCCATGGCGACGATGGACGCGATCAAGTTCGAGGGCGGCGAGCCCGCGAACTTCCTCGACATCGGGACCGCGAACGACCCGGAGGCGATCGTCACCGCGCTGCGCCTGATCGGCGCCGACCCGGACGTGAAGGCCGTGCTGGTCAACATCTTCGGCGGCCTCGCGCGCACCGACGTGATTGCGGAGGGCGTGGTGCAGGCCAAGCGCGACGGCCTGATCCCGCAGCCGACAGTCGTGCGGCTGGCCGGCACCAACGTCGAGGAGGGCACGCGCATCCTCGATGAATCGGGCATCGATCTGATCCGCGCGGACGGCTTCGCCGACGCCGCGCGCAAGGCCGTCGAGGCGGCGGGCTAGGCCGAGCAGGCCAGGACGAGGGGGCGTAGCGTGGGCGTATTGATGGACGAGAACAGCCGCGTCGTCATCCAGGGCTTCGGCGGCGCGGGCCAGCGCGAGGCAAAGACCAGCCGCGAGTACGGCACGCAGATCGTCTGCGGCGTCACGCCCGGCCGCGGCGGCCAGGTCCTTGAGGACACGCCGATCCGCAACACCGTGCGCGAGGCCGTCGAGGAGTTCGGCGCGAACGTCTCGCTGATCTTCGTGCCCGCGCCCTTCGCAGCCGACGCGATCCTCGAGTCCGCGGACGCCGGCATCCCCGTCGCGATCTGCATCACCGAGGGCATCCCGGTGCTGGACATGGTGCGCGTGAAGCGCGCGCTGCAAGGCATGGAGACGACGCTGATCGGGCCGAACTGCCCCGGCGTCATCACCCCGGCCGCGCGGGCGCGCGCCGGCATCATGCCGACCGACGTTTACCTCGAAGGCAGCGTCGGCGTGATCTCGCGCTCGGGCACGCTCGTCTACGAGACGGTCGACCAGCTGACGCGGGCCGGTATCGGGCAGTCCTCGAGCGTGGGCGTGGGCGGCGACCCGATCATCGGCACCACGCAGGCCGAGGCGCTGGCGCTGTTCGAGGCGGACCCGGACACGGCGGCGGTGGTGCTGATCGGCGAGATCGGCGGCACCGCCGAGCAGGAGGCAGCGGCCTACGTCGCGCAGATGTCGAAGCCGGTGACGGCGTTCATCGCCGGCGCGACCGCCCCGCCCGGCCGTCGCATGGGCCACGCAGGCGCGATCATCGCGGGCAAGGCGGGCACCGCCGACGCGAAGAAGGCCGCCCTCCACGCGGCCGGCGCAATGGTCGCCGACTCCCCCTCGCAGATCGGCGAGACGTGTCTGCAGCAGCTCCGGGACGCCGGCCTGCTGTAGCGATTCGAGCCCTGCCGTGGTGTACGCTGGTAGGGCCATGGTGAAGCAGCAGACCGAGCCACAACGCCGTAATGAGGCGAAGAAGTCCGCCGCCCGGAAGGGACGCGACGGACTCAGTGACGAGCGCCGGGAGCAACTGCGCGCGCTGATCGCGAGGCGCGCCCCCGCGCTGCGGGAACTCGAGAAACACTAGGACCACAGGCGCCATCCCGGGAATCCACCAACTGGCGCCTACATCGGACGCCAGTCGGCTCACGCTGACCGCGTCTTCTCCGCATATACGGGTGCGCACCCGGCGGCGCGCCTCCTTGGGACAAGCTGCATGAGGAAGAAATGAGCCGTCTCCACTACCTCCACGAAGACGAGATCCGCAGCATCGTCGAGTGGCTCACACGGGATCTGTTTCCGGGAACCCCCGCCTTCCAGCTGGCTGGCGAGGAAGGAGCCGCGCGCCTGGAGTCCGCGCTCGCACAGCCGCGCTGGCCGCACCACCGCACCGCGCAACGGAAGGCAGCAGCGCTGCACTACAGCCTCAACAAGAACCACCCGTTCGTGGACGGAAACAAGCGGTTTGCCGTGACCGCGATGGAGTGGTTCCTGTACCGGAACGACTTCGTGCTGTTTGCCACGAACGATCGTCTCGTGGACTTCTCACTGCGCGTCGCCGACGATCGCCTCAGCCGCGACGCCAGCGCGCGCTGGATCGAGCGGCGCGCACTACGGGCCACGTGGAGGGGGGACCGCCTCGGGAAGTGGGTAGAGTCCCTCTCGGGCAGTTCGTTCCGCGACGTGGGGGAAGCAGTCCGCGCCATGAGCGATCCGGCTCAGCCGCACTTCGTGGCTTCCGTGAGGAACCACTGAACCAACAGGTCACGCAGTAGCGCCGCCCGCGCACGGTTGCCGCACCCCGCACGCCTCCCTACGCTCCGCCGCGGAAGGTGCGAGATGGCGACAGACGGCGCAACCGGCCGCAAGCTCGAGGGCAAGGTCGCCGTCGTCACCGGCGGCACGAGCGGGATCGGTCTCGCCGTCGCCCGCGTGTTTCTTGCCGAGGGCGCGCGCGTCGCCGTCTGCGGGCGCGACCCGCGCAGGCTCGACGCGGCCTCGGTTGCCCTCGGTGAGCGGGCGATCACGATCCCCTGCGACGTCACCTCGGTCGACGACCTCGATTCGCTGTTCGCAGAGGCCGCCGCGAAGCTGGGGCCGATCGATGTCGTGGTCGTGAACGCGGGCGGGGACAATCCGCCTCAGTCCTTCCTCGACGTGACCGAGGAGGACTTCGACGCGGTCGCCACGCTCAACTTCAAGTCCGTGTTCTTCACGGTCCAGAAGGCCGCTCCGAGGATGAACGACGGCGGGTCGATCGTGATCATGACCTCGGCCGCGTCCGAAACGGGCTACGCCGAGGGCGCGGTCTACGGCGCCTCGAAGGCGGCGGCGCGGTCGCTCGCGCGCTCGCTCGGCGCGGGGCTGCTGCGGCGCGGCATCCGCGTCAACGCGATCCGCCCGGGCCTGATCGACACGCCGATCCTCGACACCACGATGGACGAGCAGACGCGCGAGTTCATACGCCGCCGCCTCATCCCGATGCGTCGCGAGGGCCGGCCCGACGAGATCGCGAAGGCGGCGCTCTTCCTCGCCTCGGACGACTCCTCCTACGTGCTGGGCGTCGAGCTCGGCGTCGACGGCGGCCTGATCGACCTGTAGCGGCGGTCACGGACCGGCGGACGGGCCGCTCCCCGGCCGGGCGGAACTTTCCGAACCTGCGAAACGTCCTACAGTCGTACGCGGTGCCCGGCGGATCGGAGGGGCTGCCCTGGACGACGCACGCCTCCTCATCGAACGCATCGCCCCGCGGATGGCACGCGGACTCGCGGGAGTGCTGCTCGTCCTGTTCGCCCTGCTGACGCTCTCGTGCGAGGGCGGCGAGGACCGCGTGGCTCCCTCGCCCACCGCGACTGCAACCGCCACGCCCGCCGCGACGACCGACGCAGCGGCGACACCCTCGCCTGCAGCGACTCCTGAGCCGACAGCCCCGCCCACTGCGACGGCCACACCCTCGGCGACAGCCACGCCCTCGGCGACCGCGACGCCAACCGCCACCACGACGCCCTCGCCCACGCCGCCGGCGGTGACCGTGACCGGCCCGCTGCTCGTCCTCTCCGAGCGCGTTGGCGCCGAGGAGGAGAGCGACGATCGCGAGGTCGAGCTACGCCAGATCGTTATCTACGACGTCGGCGCGGAGCAGTACTGGACGGCCTTCGAGTACCGGAACGTCCGCGTGGGCAGCAGCGGCGGCCTCTCGGCGGTGCAGCCGGCCGGCACGAGCCTCGTCGTCTGGAGCGAGGGCCAGATCCGCCGCATGAGCCTGAGCGGCGAGTTGGAGGCGCTGCTCCTCGAGGACCACGTGATCAGGGAGATCGAGGTCTCGCCGGACGGAACGAAGGTTGCCGTCATGTTGGGTGATCCCGGCACGCTGCTCCTCCTCGACGCCGCCAGTGGCGAGGAACTGCTGCGCGTCGAGAGCGACAATCCTGACCTCGGACCCTTGCAGGGGGGCGCCAGACACGGCCGGCTGGCTCTGGGTGATTGGCACGCGGACGGGAACGCGGTGAGCATCACCGCCGGCGACTACTCCGGCGCTACCGCTCATACCGCCGTACTGCGCCTCGACGGCGACGTTCGCGTGCTGCCGGAGGGCGCGCTGGTCTCCTCCGACCTCCGCTACGCCATCCACTTCGGTGAGGTGGTCGGGCTCCTTCATCATGCGCTGGTTTGGGACAAGCTCGATGTTCTCGACGCGGTGACAGGGCGCGTTCTCTGGACCATCACGGACGAAGCCGGCATCAGACGCTCATACAAGGAACCATTCTGGGTGGACGAGTGGCGATATGTGGCATTCACATTCGCATCGAACGGGGCAGAGCGGATCCTGGACGGTCACGTCCCGCAAGTTGGTGTCACAGTGCACCATCCTTATCAATTGCTAGCTGGCAGCTTGCAGCAGCACCTCCTCGCCTGAAGTGACCTCGCGCCCGGGCGGGTGCAGCAGGGTCACCATCGTCATGTAGCGCCTCGCCACCGCCCACTCGTCGTGCTGCTCGCCGAGCACCGCGCCGACCAGGCGCACGACCGCGGCGCGGTTGGGGAAGATGCCGACCACGTCGGTGCGCCGGCGGATCTCGCGGTTGAGGCGCTCCTGCGGGTTGTTCGACCAGACCTGCTTCCAGTGCGCGACCGGGCAGGCCGTGAACGCCAGAATCTCCGGTGCGGCCTCATCGAGCATCGCCGCGGCCGCGGGGAAGCGCGCCTCCAGTTGCTCCACGACGCGGGCGTGCTGGGCGTGCACCGCCTCCGCCGACGGCTGCTGGAAGATCGTGCGCACGGTCGTCGCCACCAGCGCCTCGGCGCTCTTCGGCACGCGCGTGAGCAGGTTGCGCATGAAGTGCGTCCGGCAGCGCTGCCACGACGCGCCGCCGAAGACGGTCGCGATCGCCGCCCTGAGGCCCTGGTGGGCGTCGGAGGTCACGAGCTCCACGCCGGAGAGCCCGCGCGCCACCAGCCCGCGGAGAAATGAGAGCCAAGACGCCCCGTCCTCGCTCGTGTGGACGAGTGGCGATATGTGGCATTCACATTCGCATCGAACGGGGCAGAGCGGATCCTGGACACCGCGAGCGGAGAAATACTGCCTCTGACCAGCAGGATCACCCGGCTACCTGACGGCCGAGTGCTGAGTAGTTGCGGCGCCGTCGAGTTCGGCTCCGCCGGGCTCCCGTGTGACGTCAGGTACGACGGGCGTGTCGTTTGGGAGGGGGCGGAAGGCTGGACGCGATACCTCGCGCTGATCGAGGCTCCGGACGACGTCGTACTCCGGGGCATCGCCCCGGTCGATGTGGTGAGGGAGCTTCCACCGCCCCCTCCGACCGGCCGCGACGAGTTCGTCGGGCCGATCCTCGCTTACGAGGTCAGCGGGGAGAACCAGTACCTTTCGGACGGCTTGGGCGGCTTCACTTCTATCCCAACCAGACGCTTGATCGCCTACGACGCGGGCACCGGGCGGAGTTGGTCGCTCTTCAACGACCCGCATTGGGTACAACTGGCGCGTGGAGGTCTCGTCCTTGTGAGCGATTCTCTTCGCACGCTGATCTACCCTCGACTGCTCTACCTGACCCCCGAGGGGCAGGTTGAGGTCTTGCACGACGAGTGGTGGTGGCACGAGAACTTTCGGATCTCACCGGACGGACTCAAGGTTGTTCTAGACGGTGGGAGTGGCGTGCGCGTTCTCAGCCTCCCCTCCGCGGACGAGGTCCTGCATCTCGACTACGAGGAGATCGTCTCGGCAGCAGGGCTCGACACTGCCCGGAATTGGCGTGTGCGGTTGGCGGATGAAGGTGTTGCGGCTGCGTGGACCTCGGACTCCGCGGCAATCCTGATCCACCTCGTGGACTACGGCGCGGGCGACGGGCCACGAGATGAGCGTGGCGGCGTGCTCGCGCTCGACGGCGCGGTGCGCGTGCTTCCCTGCATTGCAGACTGGTACAGGACGGCATACACCTCGATCGCGTGCCTCTCGCCAGACGCTCGCTACATCGTCCTCGGGCAGGCCGAAGGCTCCGATGAGTACACGGGAGGACGTTGGCGCAGCTTCGACGTCATCGACTTCGAGACGGAGCGCGTCCTGTGGTCGCTAGAAACTGCGAGCCCACTGCGGAACGAGCACTGGGAGTGGGCATCCCCGAACCACTTCGCCTGGTCGGACGGCGCCGACGGCTCGGGCGTCTTCATCTTCGAAAACCAACGCCTCGACCGGGAAGCGGAGCGCGCCGACATCTCCGTCATCGATGTGAACACGGGCGAGATCGAGGTGATGGACAGCGCCGACTACCTCGCGCGCTTCCACCCGCCTCCCCGCGCCACCACCGACTGCCCCGAGAACCCCGCGCAGCCCTGCAAGATCCTGCTCGACGGCGAGGTGATTGGCGAGGGGCGCTGGTCGCGGATCATCGGCATCATCGAGCTCGACTAGGCTGCCTCGCGCGATGGGGCAACGGACCCCCTCACCCCAACCCTCTCCCGCGAGGGGCGAGGGGGTAGCACCTACAGGAAGACGGGCTCGCGGCGGGTGAAGCGGTAGAGGCGCGCGGGGCGGTGGGCGCCCTCGCGGCGCACGTCCTCGGTGGCCTCGATCAGCGCGGTCGAGAGCATGCGCTTGCGGAAGTTGCGACGGTCGAGACGCTCCCCAAGGATCGCCTCGTACGCGGCCTGCAGCTCGCGCAGCGTGAAGCGCTCCGGTAGCAGGCCGTAGGCGATGTTCGTGTAGTCCAGCTTCGCCCGCACCCGCTCCACCGCTTGCGCGATCACGCGGCCGTTGGAGAAGGCCAGCGGCGGCAGCGCGTCCACCGGCAGCCAGGCCGGCCGCCAGGCGTCATCCGCGCTTTCGCGCAGCCGCACCGCCTCCGCCTCGACCAGCGCGAAGTAGGCGATCGCGACGCCCTGCTGCGTCGGGTCGAGGCCGGACTCGGTGAACAGTTGCTCGAGGTAGACGTCGCGCGCGCCGGTCTCCTCGAAGAGCTTCGCCTGCGCCGCCTGCTCCAGCGTGCGGCCGCCGTCCCAGAGCCCGCCGGGGAGCGCCCACAGCTCCGCCTCGGGCGGCTCGTCGCGGTAGACGAGCAGCACCTGCAGCCGCTCCTCGATGATCGCGAAGATCACGAGGATCGTGGCGACGGCGGGAGCGTCCGTCATCGCCGCGCTCGCCTTCCGGACACTGCCGCGATCATCGTGCGGCCCTAGACCACCGTGAGCAGCAGATCGCCGTCACGGCGCGCCCCCGCGCGCTGGCCGCGCAGCGACCAGGAGGTCGCCTCGGCGATCTCGACGTCGACGAGTTCGCCGACGAGTCCCGTGCCCCCGAAGTGCACGATCCGCCCGCCGCGCGTGCGGCCGCTGGCGTGGCCGTCCTCCTCGCGATCGACGAGGACCTCGACGGTCTGGCCGAGCAGCACGCGGTTGCGGGCGCCGGCGCTCTCCGCGTGGATCGCCTCGATCACCTTGAGGCGCGCCTTCTTGACCTCACGCGGCACGTCGTCTTCAAGCTTGCGGAAGGCGAAGGTGCCGGGCCGCGGCGAGTACGCGGCGACGTGGATCACGTCGAAGCCGATCCGCTCGAGCAGCGCGACCGTGCTCTCGAATTCCTCGTCCGTCTCGCCCGGGCAGCCGACGATCACGTCGGTGGCAATCGCCGCGTCGGGCATGCGCAGGCGGATGCGCGCGACGCGCTCCTCGTACTCGGCGACGGTGTAGCCGCGCCGCATCCGCTCCAGCATCCGGTCGTCGCCGGACTGCACGGGGATGTTGAAGTGCTCGCAGACCTTCGGCAGGTCCGCGACCGCGTCGATGATGCGGTCCGTCATGTCCTTCGGGTACGAGGTGAGGAAGCGCGTGCGCGCGATGCCCTCGATCGCCTCGATGCCCTCGAAGAGCGTGGCGAGGTCGGCCCGCTCGTCGAGGTCGTGGCCGTAGGCCTCGACGGTCTGGCCGAGCAGCGTCACCTCGCGCACCCCGCGGGCGGCGAGGTGGCGCACCTCGCCGAGCACCTCGGCGACGGGGCGCGAGCGCTCGCGGCCGCGCCGCAGCGGCACGATGCAGTAGGTGCAGAACTTGTCGCAGCCGTGGACGACGGGCACGTAGGCGGTCGGGCCGGTCGGTTCGCCGAAGGTCTCGGTCCAGAACTCGCCCTCGGAGACGTCGCGGGCCTGCCCGGCCACCTCGAGGATCGGGTCGAACTCCTGCGGGCGCGCCCAGACGTCGACCCAGGGGAAGCGGCGCGCGAGGGCGACCCGCTCCTTGTCGCCCTCGGGGCCGACCATGCAGCCCATCACCGCGATCTGGAAGCTCTCGCCGCGCTTGCGGCGCTGGTTCAGCGCGTGGAGGCGTCCGGCGGCGCGGTCCTCGGCGTGCTGGCGGACGGCGCAGGTGTTGACGACGGCGAGGTCGGCACGCGCGGGATCCTCGGCCGGCGTATAGCCGGTGCGCTCGAGGCCTGCGGCGAGGCGCAGGGAGTCGGCCTGGTTCATCTGGCAGCCGAGCGTCCAGATGTGGAAGGTGGGCACGTGGCTACTCCGTCCGGCCTGCGGGCCGCCGCCCGCGCGTCTCGCCTCGGGGCGGGGCCCGGGGGCGGGTGCGGTGCGGATGGCGGAGGGGGCGGGATTCGAACCCGCGATCCCGAACAGGGATAAGCGCTTAGCAGGCGCCCGCACTAGGCCACTATGCGACCCCTCCACGATCGATCGTAGGGGGGCGGGGCAGCGGGCGGCAAGGCGGGGGCTCGCGGCTTGTTGCCACACCCGGCCATCTCGTAGCATCAAACCTGCGGCTGCCCGGCAACTTGTCGCTCCCCGTCAGGCGTCGCCGCCGACGCAAGTAAGGACATCAGACGGATGGACCTCAGCGTACGCGTGCCTGGCCTTGAGAAACTCGTTGACTACGTAGCCAGCGGTGTCGGCAGCGTCGCTGGGCCCATGCTGGCCTCATGGAGAGCTCGTAAGGAAGCTGACGCCAAGCGAATCGCCGCGCGCGGCGAGGCTGATGCGCTGGCCATTCTTGCTGAGGGGCAGGCAGGGGCACTGTCCATCATCGCGACGGCTCAAGAACACGCGCAGCAGCAACTGGCAGCCCCTGGCTTCACCGTTCGAGGTGACCTGACTATCACCGAGGCAATCGAACAGAGGGTGCGGTTCCAAGAAGAGAAGAGGCAACAGAATATCTCGTCCGTTGTCAATCAAGCCGCCGCCGAGATCGCAGGCACTGAAGTTCCTGATCACGAACCAGACCATGACTGGACAGCCAGATTCTTCAGTGAGGTGCAGGATGTATCGTCTGAAGAGATGCAGTCTCTATGGGCAAAGGTTCTCGCCGGAGAAGTGGAGAGCCCAGGGAGTACCTCTATTCGGACCCTAGACATTCTGCGGAATCTAGATCGGGCAACCGCGCAGCTCTTCTCTAAGCTCTGTTCAGTTTGCGTATTCTATCGGATCGGTGAAAACATCGAGGATGCCAGAGCGCTCTCCCTCGGTGGAAACGCCGGGAACAACGCTCTCAAGGAGTATGGACTTGGATTCGGCGAGCTCAATTTGCTAAACGAACATGGCCTCATAATCTCTGACTACAACTCATGGCGTGACTACCGTGCATGCGTGGGAGTGGAGCTTCAGGGCACAGGTGCAACACCACGGATCCTGTACATTCCGATCGGCTACCAAGGCAAGTATTGGGTACTCAAGCGAACTTCCGGCGCTCCGAAACGGGAGTTCAAACTGCACGGAGTATCACTTACCAAGTCAGGGGCGGAATTGTCGTCGGTTGTCAGCATTGCTCTCTTGCCATCTTATTCAGCGGCACTTACCAAGTTCTTTGAGTCAAAGAAGGTTCGAATGATCGAGGTTAGCACCGCGGGCCCTCAAGTACTCTACGCTTGATTGGGCGTGACGATCTG
This sequence comes from Dehalococcoidia bacterium, assembly GCA_965261685.1. GTDB lineage: Bacteria > Chloroflexota > Dehalococcoidia > UBA2979 > UBA2979 > VXMT01. Next base: position 380,660 of record CBDHDI010000026.1, on the reverse strand, counting down.
GCGTTCGCCTGACATCTTGACCTGCCTCGATCTCTGCCAGCGGCTGCAGGGGCAGCCTGAGTGCACGCCGCAGGTTTGACGCCCCGCGGGGAGTTCGCGTACTATGTACACCGTCACTTAGCGTACTTCGTACACGAAGTGTAGCGCGTGCTGCCGCGTCGCTCTCGCGTCCGCAGCGCCGCAGCGCCGCAGAGAGGCTCCCCCATGGTTTCCTCGATCGCCCGACCCGTCCCGCAGTTGCAGTGTGAGTCCGATGTCGGCATCGAGACGCTGCCGCTCTCGCAGGAGGCGTCCTTCGGCTCCTGGCAGCGCGAGATTCCCGAGGCGTACTGGCAGCTCGGCAGCGACGAGCTGGTGGCGCGGGTGCGCGAGGCGCGCGCCAGCCTCGGCGATCGCGCCGTCATCCTCGGCCACCACTACCAGCGCGAGGACATCATCCAGTTCGCCGACGAGCGTGGCGACTCCTTCATGCTCGCGCAGTACGCGGCCGAGCGGCCCGAGTCCGAGTACATCGTCTTCTGCGGCGTGCACTTCATGGCCGAGGCGGCCGACATCCTCTCCGGCCCTCACCAGAAGGTGGTGTTGCCGAACATGGAGGCCGGCTGCTCGATGGCGGACATGGCCTCCCCTGCCGACGTGCACGTCGCCTGGCGCGAGCTCGGCGACCTCTTCGGCTCCACCGAGGATCTGATCCCCGTCACCTACATGAACTCGGCGGCCGCGCTCAAGGCCTTCTGCGGCGAGCACGGCGGCGTGGTCTGCACCTCGTCGAACGCGGTCAAGGTGCTCGAGTGGGCGTTCGAGCAGGGCAAGCGCGTCTTCTTCTTCCCCGACCAGCACCTCGGCCGCAACACCGGCCACGCGATGGGCATCCCGCTCGAGGAGATGACGCTCTGGAACTGGCGGCTGCCCGCGGGCAACCTCGGCGGCGCCGCGCCGGAGCAGCTGGAGCGCTCGCGCGTGATCCTCTGGCAGGGCCACTGCTCCGTGCACCAGCGCTTCACCACAACGCAGATCGACGAGGCGCGCGAGCGCTACCCGGACGTGCGGATCGTCGTCCACCCCGAGTGCCGCTACGACATCGTGCAGGCTGCCGACGCGATCGGCTCGACGGCCTACATTGCGCGTTATGTCGCTGAGGCGCCCGCCGGCTCGGTGATCGGCATCGGGACCGAGATCAACCTCGTCTCGCGGCTGGCGAAGGAGAACCCGGACAAGACCGTGTTCTGCCTCGACCCCGTCGTCTGCCCCTGCAGCACGATGTACCGCGTCCACCCCGCCTACCTGGCCTGGGTGATGGAGTCGCTGGCCGCGGGCCACGTCGTGAACCAGATCGTCGTGCCCGAGGAGCAGCGGGCGCACGCCCGCGTCGCCCTCGAGCGCATGCTGACGCTGCGCTAGCCGCGGCCCGGCGCCGAATCGTGACCGCTCACCCCTCCGAACCGCAGCGCGAGCCCGCACGCGAGTTGCTGCGCGCGGATCTGCTGATCATCGGCTCCGGCATCGCCGGGCTGTTCGTCGCGCTCCAGGCCCACCAGCGCGGGGCGAAGGTGCTGGTGGTGACGAAGAGCGCGATCGACGAGGCGAGCACGCGCTACGCCCAGGGCGGCATCAGCGCCGCGATCGGCCCCGGCGACTCGCCGGAGCTGCACCTGCGCGACACGATCGAGGCCGGCGCCGGCCTCGTCGACGCGGCCGCCGCGCGCGTGCTCGTCGAGGAGGCCGCGGGCCGCATCGCCGACCTCGGCAGCTACGGGGTGCGCTTCGACGAGGCCGAGGGCGAGGCCGCGCTCGGCAAGGAGGGCGCGCACTCGGCGCGGCGCGTGCTGCGCGCGCGCGGCGATCAGACCGGGCTCGAAATCGAGCTCTCGCTGTCCTCGCTCGTGCAGCGCGAGGGCATCACGGTGCTGGAGCACGCGCTGGCCGAGCGGCTGTTGGTCGCCGACGGCCGGGCGATCGGCGCGGACGTGCTCTGCGCCGACGACGGCGCGCGGCTGCGCTGCGAGGCGGAGACGGTGGTCCTCGCAACGGGCGGCGCGGGGCAAGTCTACCGCGTGACCACCAACCCGCAGGTCGCGACCGGGGACGGGGTCGCGCTCGCCTTCCGCGCCGGGGCCGAGGTCCAGGACATGGAGTTCACGCAGTTCCACCCGACGGCGCTGCGGCTGGCGGGCCAGCCCTCGTTCCTGATCTCCGAGGCCGTGCGCGGCGAGGGCGCGCTGCTCTTCGACACCGCGGGACGGCGCTTCATGGCCGACATCGACCCGGCGGCGGAGCTGGCGCCTCGCAACATCGTCGCGCTGGCGGAGCTGGCGCAGATGCGAGCGACCGGCAGCGACCACGTGCTGCTGGACATCACGCATCGCGACGCCGCCTGGCTGGCCGCGCGCTTCCCGAACATCTACCGCACCTGCCTCGCCGCCGGCCTCGACATGGCGCGCGACCGCATCCCGGTCTCGCCGGCGGCGCACTACACGATGGGCGGCGTGCGCACGGACACCTGGGGCCGCACGACGCTGCCCGGCCTCTACGCCGTCGGCGAGGTGACCTGCACGGGTGTGCACGGCGCGAACCGCCTCGCGAGCAACTCGCTGCTCGAATCGGTCGTCTTCGCGCACCGCCTCGTCGAAGCGCTCTACGGCGGCCCCCTGCCCGAGGGCGAGGGCGAGCCGCCGGCGCTCAGCGGCGACGCGCACACGCTCGACACCGGAGGCGCGGCGCGGCCCGCCGATCGCGCGCCCTCGCGGACGGAGCTGCGAGACCTGATGTGGAGCGAGGCCGGCCTCGAGCGCGAGGGCGCGCGGCTGGGCGAGGCGGCGGCGCAGCTCGCTGCCTGGGAGGCCGCGCTGCCCCACCCGCACACGCGCGAGGAGCACGAGGTGGCCTCGCTGCTGACGTGCGGGCGGCTGATCACGGAGGCGGCGCTGCTGCGCGAGGAGTCGCGCGGCGCGCACTACCGGCGGGACTTCCCGGAGCAGCGGCCGGAGTGGCGGCGGCGGCTCGTGTTCCGCGCACTCGCCTAGGCAGAGACGTGACCTCGTCGCCCGCGCCGCTGTTCCCGGACGTCCGGGCCCTGCTCTTCGACTTCGACCACACGCTCGCCGACCTCGGATCGCAGGTGCGCTGGGGCGACGCCAGGCGCGAGCTGGTGGCCTGGTACGAGGAGTGCGGCGTTCCCGGCGACGCGATCGGCCCCGGCGCGATCAGCCTCTACGCCGGGATCGCAACTTCCGGCGTGCTGCCCGAAGCCGCCCTCGAGGCGGCACAGCGCGGGGCCGCGGCGATCCTCGACCGCTCCGAGGCCGGGGGGATCGCCGCGGCGCGCCTGCTGCCCGGGGTGCGCGAGGCGCTGCGCGCGCTCGATGGCTCCGGCCTGCTCGCGGGGGTCGTCAGCTCGAACTCGCGTGAGGTCCTGCGCGCCATCCTTGAGCGCGAGGGCGTCGCCGCGCGCTTCGGCGTGCTCGTCGGGCGCGAGGACGTGCGGCTGCCCAAGCCCGCGCCCGAGGGCCTGCTGCTCGCCTGCGAGCGGCTCGGCATCGCGCCTCGTGAGGCCATCTACGCCGGCGACAACGTCGCAGACATCGAGGCCGCCCGCGCCGCGGGGATGCCCGCCTGCGGCATCCGCGGCGGCGACTCGAGCGAGGAAGCGCTGCGTGCGGCGGGCGCGGCCGCAATCCTCGATGGCATCGCCGCGCTGGTCCCCACGCCGCTGCCTGCCGCGGACCCGGAGCGCGTCGCGTGAGCGGCGCGCCCCAGGGGCTGCGTCCGCCCGACGCCGCGGCGCTGCGGGAGGCCGTCGCTCGCTCGCTCGCCGAGGACCGCGTCTCGCAGGATGTGACTACGCTGGCGACGGTCCCGCCCGGCCAGGCCGGCCGCGGCTCGCTGCTGATCAAGCAGGACGGCGTGCTCTGCGGACTGGACCTCGTCCGCGAGGTCTACCGCCAGCTCGGCGGGGGCGTCGCCGTCGAGGCGCTCGCCGCCGAAGGCGATGCCGTCGCCTGTGGCCAGATTGCGGCGACCCTCGCAGGACCGCTCGCGCCGCTGCTCTCCGGCGAGCGGGTCGCACTCAACTTCCTGCAGCGGCTGAGCGGCATCGCCACGCTGACGCGCGCCTTCGTCGAGCGGGCGGCCGAGGGCGGCGCGGCGCGGGTCACGGACACGCGCAAGACGACGCCGGGGCTGCGCGCGCTGGAGCGCTACGCGGTGCGCGCCGGCGGCGCGCACAACCACCGCGACACCCTCGCGGACGGCGTGCTGATCAAGGACAACCACCTCGCCGCCGCCGCCACGCGCGGCATCGCGCTCCCGCAGCTGCTGGGCGAGGCGCGCGAGCGCGCGCCGCACACCCAGCGCATCGAGGTCGAGGCGCCGGACGTGGAGACCGCACTGCTCGCGATCGAGGCGGGCGCGGACATCGTGATGCTCGACAACATGACGGTCGAGGCGATGCGCGAGGCCGTCGCGGCGGCCGGCGGGCGCGCGCTGCTCGAGGCTTCGGGCGGCGTCAACCTCGATACCGTGCGCGAGATCGCGGCGACCGGCGTGGACCTGATCTCCGTGGGCGCGCTGACGCACTCCGCCCCGGCCCTCGACATCTCGCTGGAGGTCGAGCCGCCATGAACCAGGTGATCGTCATCTCGGGGCCGCCGGGGGCGGGCAAGAGCGCGGTCGCGGGGGCGCTCTGCGAGCGCTTCGACCGCATGCTGCTGATCGAGGTGGACGAGCTGCGGCGCTGGGTCTGCGCCGGCTACCGCCGCCCGTGGGACGGCGACGCGCAGGCCGCGGAGCAACTGCGGCTCGGCGCCCGCGCAGCCTGCGCCGTCGCCCGCGAGGCGATCGCGATGCGCTACGCCGTCGCGATCTGCGACGTGGTCGACCCGGAGCTGGCGGCCGTCTACCGCGAGGCGCTCGAGGGCGTCGGCGCGGCGGCCCACTTCGTCACGCTGCTGCCCGACCGCGGGACAACACTGGCGCACGACTCGGGGCGCGCCGACCCGCTGGCGGAGCGCAGCCGCGAACTCCACGCGCAGCTGAGCGCGGCGCACGACGCGGGCGAGCTGCCCGGCGCCGTCCTCGACAGTTCCGCGGACGCGGACGCCTACGTCACCGCCGACCGCCTCCAGGAGCTGGTCGCGCGCGGCGAGGCGCTGCTGCTGCCCGAGTAGACGGGCGTCGGGCGCGCGCTACGCCTCCCGCGACGCGGAGCGGCGCGGCATCAGGCAGTGTCGAGCGTGATCGTCACCGGGCCGTCGTTCGTGCTCTCGACCGCCATCATCGCGCCGAAGCGGCCCTCGGCGACCGTGACGCCGAGGGCGCGCAGTTCCTCGCAGACGGTCGCCACCAGCGGCTCGGCGGCCTCGGGCGGGGCCGCCTCGAAGAACGAGGGGCGGCGGCCCTTGCGCGTGTCCGCGAGCAGGGTGAACTGCGAGACGATCAACGCGCCGCCGCCGGTATCGAGCAGCGAGCGGTCCATACCGCGCGCCTCGCCGGGGAAGATGCGCAGCTCGGCGACCTTCTTCGCGAGCCACTGCGCCTGCGCCTGCCCGTCGCCGGCGGCGACGCCGACGTAGACGAGCAAGCCGCGCCCGATCTCGCCGCTGACTTCGCCATCGACGGTGACGCGCGCCTGATCGACGCGCTGGACGACGGCTCGCACGAGGGGTCTCGCTGCCTAGCTGCTCTTCTTGTCGCCGGAGCCGCTCTTCGAGGAGGCCTCAGCCTTCTTCTTCGCGGCGTTGGACTCCTTCTTGGCCTCGCGCTCGACCGTCGCCGCTTCGGCGGCGAGGGTCTTGTCGGACTTGTCGGAGTCCTCGCTTTCGGCGGGCGTGCTGCGTTTGGAGGCGGGGCGGCTGTCGGTCTTGTACCAGCCGGAGCCCTTGAAGACGATGGGCGGCGCATGGATGACGCGACGGGCGGTCTCGCCGCACTCGTCGCACGGCTGCTCAGGGGGAGAGCCGAAGGGCTGGCGCTTATCGTAGCGGTGGCCGCCATCGCAGCGGTAGTCGTAGGTCGGCACGATTCGAGGAGTCTCCGTCGGTTGGTCGCGCAGCAACGCCGCAGGAAGACGCTCCCGCGGCGTGCGAATCAGTGTACGCAAGGGCTGATCCGGCCACAACCCGAACGCCGAAGCGCTACGGCGCCGGCCCACACCTCAACAGCCACGGCAGGACACGCACACGGAGGAGAACCTGACGGGATCCGGTCAAGAGTCGGCAGCGTCTCCGAACCACTTCGCGGGCATCGGCTCGACGATGTCGCCGAGGATTCGGATCTTGTCCCGGTTGCGGCCGAACGCGATGTTCGGTTTCGCCGTGTGCGGCGCCAACCGCGGCGCCGGGGAGCCGCTCCCGGTGATGACGACCTCCTCGCCGCTCCCGGTCGCCTCGTCCATGACTCTCTCCCAGTTCAACAGACAGTCTCGACCATTGAAGCCTCTCCCACCAGGCGCAGGCCTTCGCGCTCCGGGGTTGTCCCGGACCGCTACAACCGGAGCTCGCGCGGTAGCCCCTGCGCCGGGGCTGTGGCTATACTCGGTGGCTCGCGGACACGGTCGGCTCTGGCCGGAGACGCAGCGCGAGAGGCGTATGGCAGGCTGCGGCCCGCCGCAGTACGAGGCGCGAACGCGCCGAAGGAGTGACGTGAGCGCAGCCTCAACTATGAAGCAGATGCTGGAGGCCGGCGTCCACTTCGGACACCAGACCCGGCGCTGGAACCCGCGCATGCGGCCGTTCATCTACACCGAGCGGCACGGCATCCACATCCTCGATCTCGCGCAGACCGTGCGGCGCTTCGACCAGGCGCTGCAGCAGGTGCGTGAGACCGTTTCGGCGGGCCAGACCGTGCTCTTCGTCGCCACGAAGAAGCAGGCCCGCGCCGTGATCCGCGCCGAGGCCGAGCGCTGCGGGATGCCCTACGTCATCAACCGCTGGCTGGGCGGCACGCTCACCAACTGGGCCACCATCTCGCGCCGCATCGAGTACCTGCGCGACCTCGAGTTGCGGATCGCCTCCGACGAGCACGAGACGCTGTCGAAGCGCGAGCGGCTGCGGCTGGAGAAGCAGTACAACCGCATGCAGCGCGCCTTCGGCGGCATCAGCGCGATGGAGCGGCCGCCCGGGATGCTCTTCGTGATCGACGTGAAGCTCGAGGACATCGCCGTCCGCGAGGCGAACCGCACGAAGACCCCGATCGTCGCGATGTGCGACACGGACGCCGATCCCACGCTGATCGACTTCCCCGTGCCGGCCAACGACGATGCGATCCGCGCGATCCAGCTGGTGACCGCACGCATCGCCGACGCGGTCCTCGAGGGCCGCGCCTACAGCGAGGTGGAGCAGGAAGCGGCCGCCGCCGGCTCGGTGGCGATGATGCCGCCCGCCGAGGCTCCCGCCGCCGTCGCCGAAGCGGCCCCCGCCGCCGCACCCGTCGCCGAAGCGGCCCCCGTCGCCGCGGCAGTTGCCGAGGCCCCTGCCGCAGCGGCTCCGGCCCCGGCTGCAGCGGCGTCCGACGGCGCGGAACAGTAACGAACGAAGCCTGCCGGCGCGGCAGGCAGCCCATCCGGCGCAACGCAACGAGGGAGCGGTCGTGGTCTCAGTCCAGGATGTGAAGCGGCTCCGCGAGGAGACCGGCGCGGGCGTGATGGACGCCAAGCGCGCACTCGATCAGGCGGAGGGCGACTTCGATAGGGCCCGCTCGCTGCTGCGCGAGGGGGGCATCGCCACCGCCGCGAAGCGCGCGGACCGCGCGACCGGCGAGGGCGTGATCGAGTCCTATATCCACGCAGGCGGACGCATCGGCGTGCTCGTCGAGCTGAACAGCGAGACCGACTTCGTGGCGCGCACGGAGCAGTTCCGCGATCTGGCGCACGATGTCGCGCTGCAGGTCGCCGCGATGGACCCGGACGCCGTCAGCGTCGACGACCTCGCCGAGGACGTCCCCGAGGACGAGCGCGAGCAGCGGGCGCTGCTCACCCAGCCGTTCATCAAGGACTCCGGCAAGACGATCCAGCAACTCGTCGAGGACACGATCTCGGCGACGGGCGAGAACATCCGCATCTCTCGCTTCATCCGCTTCGAGATCGGCGGAGAGTCGCCCGCGGAGTAGCGAGGCGGACAGCGCAGGCCGGCGCACGGACGCCGGCCGGAGGAGGCGGCGGTGGACGTCGACGAGGTTCTGCTCGACGCCGACGACCGCATGGACAAGGCGGTCGAGTCCTGCCGCCAGACGCTCGCGACCGTGCGGACGGGCCGGGCTAATACCGCGATCGTCGAGCGCCTGCAAGTCTCGCACTACGACCAGACGATGCCGCTCAACCAGCTCGCAACGCTCGCGGCGCCGGATCCCACGCTGGTCACCGTGCAGCCCTGGGACAAGTCCGCGCTGCAGCCGATCATGCGCGCCATCCAGGCGAGCGACCTCGGCATCACGCCCAGCAACGACGGCTCCATCATCCGGCTGCCGATCCCGCCGCTCACCGAGGAGCGCCGCCGCGCGCTGGTGCGCCTGGTCGGCGCGCGCTCCGAGGAAGGCAAGGTCGCGGTCCGCAACATCCGCCGCCACGCCATCGACGAGCTGCGCAAGGCGCTGCGCGCGGGCGAGCTGTCCGAGGACGACGAGCGTCGCGCGCTGACGGACGTCGAGGAGCTGACCGGGGCGCACACGAAGCAGATCGACGAGATCGGGCAGCAGAAGGAGCAGGAGCTCCTCGAGATCTAGGGGCCAGCCGGGGCGCGGGGCATGGAGCGCAGATCAGGGTGACGCCGCATGTCCGTGAGCCAGCCGGGCCTCCGATCGAGCATGGTCGCTAAGCCCGCGCCGAGTGGCGTCGAGAGCCCGCAGGGCGAGGCGCTGCCTCGCCACGTCGCGATCATCATGGACGGCAACGGCCGCTGGGCCCGCGATCGCGGGCAGAGCCGCCAACAGGGTCACCGCGCCGGCGCCGACCGCATCCGCCCGGTGATCGAACGCCTCGGCGAGCACGGCGTCCCCGTCGTCACGCTCTTCGCCTTCTCCACGGAGAACTGGGGACGCCCACGCAACGAGGTCGACTACCTGATGTGGCTCGCCGGCCGGGTGATCGACCGCGAGCTGGACTCGCTTGCCGAGGCGGGCATCCGGCTGCGCCACATCGGCGACCTCTCGCTGCTGCCACGCTCGCTGCAGCAGAAGGTGGCGGCGGCCGTCACCCGCACCGCCGCCAACGACCGCATCACCGTCAATCTCGCCTTCAACTACGGCGGACGCTCCGACATCGTCGAGGCGGTGCGGCGGCTGATCGCCGACGGCGTCGCCGCGGGCGAGGTGGACGCCGAGGCGATCGCGAGCCGTCTGGCGACCGCCGAGCTGCCGGACCCGGACCTGCTGATCCGCACCGGCGGCGAGCGCAGGCTCTCCAACTTCCTCGTCTGGGAAGCGGCCTACAGCGAGTACTACTTCACCTCCACGCTGTGGCCGGACTTCGGGCCGGAGGACGTGGACGAGGCGCTGGGGGAGTACCGCCGCCGCCGCCGCCGCTTCGGCCTGGTTCCGGACCGCCAGGCGGAGCACACGCACCCGGACGCCTGAGCCGTGCTGCGCAGGCGTCTCCTCGTGGCCGCGATCGGGCTGCCGCTGCTGGCGCTGGCGATCGTGCTGCCGGAGCCCGTCTTCGCCGTCGCCATCTCGCTGCTGCTCGCCGCCGCTGCCGCCGAGCTGTTCGTCGCCGCCGCCGGGACGCGGCCGCTCTGGCAGCCGCTGGGCGCAGCCGCCGCGACCGCCCTCGTGGCGGCCTGGATGCGGCAGGCCGCGGACGGCTTCCCGCTCTGGACCCTGCTGCCGCTGCCCGCGATCGCGCTCTACGGGCTGCTCCGCCCCGGCGCCGGCCCGCGCCGCCTGCGCGAGGCCTGGTGGCTCGGCGCCGTCGTCTACATCGGCGTCCTCGGCGCGCACTGGCTGCTGCTGCGCGGGGAGCCCGAGGGCCAGCGCTGGCTGGTCGTGCTGCTCGGCGTCACCTTCGCCACCGACACCGGCGCCTACGCCGTCGGACGCCTGATCGGCCGCCACCGACTCGCGCCGCGCATCTCGCCCGGCAAGACGTGGGAGGGCGCGATCGGCGGCTTCCTGACCGGGGCCGCCGCCGCCGTCGTGCTGCCGCTCGCGCTCGACCTCGACGCCGAGGCCGTGCTGATCGCGGCGATCGCGGTCACGCTGCCGATTGCAGCGCAGGCAGGCGACCTGCTGGAGTCGGCGCTGAAGAGGCGGATCGGCGTGAAGGACAGCTCCGGCCTGCTGCCGGGGCACGGCGGCCTGCTCGACCGCATGGACTCGCAGTTGCTCGCGGGGCCGTTGCTATACTGGACATTGCAGTGGCTGTAGCGCCTGCTCCGGCCTTACTCCCAGCGCTTCCGTGGAGGTCCGCATGACCGAGATCGGCCTCGCGATCCTCGGCTCGACCGGTTCGATCGGCACGCAGACGCTCGACGTCGTGCGCGGCCTGAGCGACCGCTTCCGCGTCGCCGCGCTCGCTGCCGGCGGTAACGTCTCGCTGCTGCGCGAGCAGATCGAGGAGTTCCGCCCCAGCGCGGCCTGCGCGCGGCCCGGCCCCGAGGCGGACAGCCTCGCCTCCGAGTTCGGCCGCGAGGCCTGGCTGCCGCTGGAGGAGCTGGCCGTGCGGCCCGATGTCGACATCGTGGTTGTGGCCACAGCGGGACGCCTCGGGCTGGAGCCGACGCTGCGGGCGCTCGAGGCCGGCAAGATCGTCGCGCTCGCCAACAAGGAGGTGCTCGTCGTCGGCGGGCACGTGGTGCGCGCCGCCCTCGAGGCGAACGCACACCGCGGCGCGGAGCTGCGCCCGATCGACTCGGAGCACTCGGCGATCTGGCAGTGCCTCTGGGGCGAGCCGATGGAGACCGTCGATCGACTCACGCTGACCGCCTCCGGCGGCGCGTTCCGCGACTACGACATGGACGCGCTCGATCGCGTCACGCCGGAGCAGGCGCTGAAGCACCCGACCTGGGAGATGGGACCGAAGGTCACGATCGACAGCGCCACCCTCTTCAACAAGGGCCTCGAGGCGATCGAGGCGCGCTGGCTGTTCGATATCCCGATCGACCGCGTGGACATCCTCCAGCACCGCGAGAGCGTCATTCACTCGATGGTCACCTACTCCGACGGTTCCATGAAGGCGCAGCTGGGCGAGCCGGACATGCGCCTCCCGATCCAGTGCGCGCTGACCTACCCCGAGCGCGCCGCGCAGCAGCCCGCACCGCCGCTCGACCTCGCCGCGCGCGGGACGCTGAACTTCAGCGAGGTGGACACGGAGCGCTTCCCGGCGCTGCCGACCGTGCTCGAGGCGGGACGGCGCGGCGACACCTCGGCGGCCATGCTCTCCGGCGCCGACGAGTCCGCCGTCGAGCACTTCCTCGCCCGCCGCTGCCGCTTCACGGACATCGCGCGGCTGCTCATGGAGGCGCTCGACGCGCACCAGGCGGACACGGACCCGGGCCTCGAGCAACTGATCGCCGCCGAGGCGTGGGGCCAGCGCTTCGTTAACGAGCGCGTGGCCGCCGGGATTCGCTGAGCCTGGCGTGAGCGACGCCAGCGGCGGTCAGAGCGGCGACGAGCGCCCGGCGCGCAGCCGCGCCCGCATCCCCCGAGGCCTCAACACGGCGCTGGCGATCGCGGTCGCGCTCGCTGTCAGCTGGTGGTTCGCGCCCGACGCGGTCAGCTCGACGTTGTTGTTCGTCGGGATGCTCGTGGTGCTCGTCGTGGCGCACGAGCTGGCGCACTTCGCGACGGCGAAGCTGTTCGGCATCTATGTGCTGGAGTTCGGCGTGGGCTTCCCGCCGCGGATCGTGGGGCGGCAGTGGGGCGACACCGTGTACTCGCTGAACTGGACGCCCCTCGGTGGCTTCGTGCGGCTGCTCGGCGAGGAGGCCCCGGACCACCCACGCTCCCTCGCCGCAGCCGCGCGCTGGAAGCGCTTCATCGTGCTGGTCTCGGGCTCCGTCGTGAACCTGCTGCTGCCGATCCTGCTCTTCGCCGTCGCCTTCACGATTCCTCACGATCAGTCGATCGGCCGCGCGGTCATCGAGCTGGTCGTGCCGGACGCGCCGGCCGAGGCCGCCGGCTTCCTCAGCGGCGACGTGATCTACGAGATCGGCGGGCGCGAGGCGACGAACGTCGCCGCCGCCTGGCGGCTGATCCGGCTCAACCTCGGCAAGGAGATCGATGTCGTCGTGCGGCGCGGCCAGCAGTACGAGACGCTGCGCGTCGAGCCACGCTGGACGCCACCGAGCGGTCAGGGGCCGACGGGGATCACGATCCGCGCGCAGTGCACGGTGGTTGGCGGCGAGGGCTGCGTGCCGTTCACGGAGCGGGTCTCGCAACCGCCGTGGGAATCGATTCCCGCGGGCGCGCGGGCCACCCTCGACGCGATGATCCTCGCGCGCAACGAGCTGGTCTCCTGGATCAAGGGGGGCAGCAGCCCGGCGGTGGCCGGCCCGGTCGGGATCGCGCAGACCACCGGCGAGGTCGCTCGCGAGGGCGGCATCACGCCGCTGCTGATGCTCGCGGCGCTGCTCTCGATCAACCTCGGCGTGCTCAACCTGCTGCCGCTGCCGATGCTCGACGGCGGGCGAGTCTTCTTCCTGCTGATCGAGGTGCTGCGAGGGGGGCGGCGGATCGCGCCGGAGAAGGAGGCGATCGTCCACCTCGTCGGCTTCATCGCCTTCATCGCGCTGGCGATCGTCATCACCTTCGCGGACATCGCGCGCATCGCCAGCGGCGACTCGCTGTTCCGCTAGCGAACTTTTCGCCGGGGAGTCACTATTTTGACGGGTGCCCTTCGGAGCCCGATGAGGGCCGGTTGACACCCCGCCTCGATGAGCCAACGATAGGCGCAGTGGAGGTCGGCTAGTGGCTCGAAATTCCACGCGCAGCGTATCCGTCGGACCGATCACCATCGGCGGCGGCGCGCCGATCGCCGTGCAGTCGATGGCCGCAACGAAGACCCAGAACATCGAGGCGACCGTCAACCAGGTCGAGCTGCTGCAACGCGCCGGCGCGGACCTCGTGCGCATCGCCGTCGACTCGCGCAAGGACGTGGAGGCGCTGGCCGAGGTGCGCGCGCGCACCACGGCGACGCTCTCCGTGGACCTGCAGGAGAACTACCGCCTCGCCAGCATCGTCGCGCCGCACGTCAACAAGATCCGCTACAACCCCGGCCACCTCTGGCACCACGAGCGCGAGAAGCCCGTACGCGACAAGGTCGCCTTCATCGCCGAGACCGCCGAGGCGAACGACTGCGCCATCCGCGTGGGCGTCAACTGCGGCTCCGTGGACCCGGCGCAGATCGAGGCCCACGGCGACGACGATGTCGAGGCGATGGTCGCCAGCGCGCTCGAGCACTGCGAAATCCTCGACAGCCTCGGCTTCGAGCGCTACATCGTATCGCTCAAGGACTCGGACTGGCGCAAGGTCGTCGAGGGCAATCGCCGCTTCGCGGCCGAGCGGCCGGACGTGCCGCTGCACCTCGGAGTCACCGAGGCGGGCATGCTGCCAGAGGGCGAGATCAAGACGCGGCTGGCCTTCGAGCAGCTCGTGCCGGAGGGCATCGGCGACACGGTGCGCGTCTCGCTCACCCTGCCGTTCGAGGACAAGGGCACGGAGATCGACGCCGGGCGGCGCATCCTCGCCGACATCGAGTCGGGGCGCTTCCGCTCGATGCCGACAGTGCTCGATGACGGCCTCAACATCATCTCCTGCCCGTCCTGCTCGCGCGTGGAGAACGAGGCGTTCATCGAGCTGGCGCATGACGTGCGCGAGATGACGGCCTGGGCGAAGCAGCACGACGTCACCATCGCGGTGATGGGCTGCCGCGTGAACGGCCCCGGTGAGACGGACGACGCCGACCTCGGCCTCTGGTGCGGCCCGGTCGCCGTGAACCTCAAGCGTGGGACCGAGACGGTCGGTTCCTTCCCGTACGACGAGGTGCTGGAGCACCTGCAGCGCGAACTAGAGTCAATAGTCGAGGAGCGCGCGACAGCGTGAGTCCCGAAGACGCCGGAGCCAGGGGGGGCGCGATAAGCGCCTCAGGGTCAGAGCGCGCCTCGCAGCGGCCGCTGCTGGCGCTGAGCACCATGTGGGCGGTGCAGCCGCGCTTCGAGCGCGACCTCGGCGCCTTCATGGAACGCGCCGCCGAGCTGGGCTACGAGGCGATCGAGATCAACCACTCGATGGACGCGGAGCAGATCGGCGCAATCCTCGGGCACGCGACCCTGCCCGTGACGGCTGTCCACGCGCCGGCCCCGCTGGAGCGCGACCGCCAGCGCGGCTGGAACCGCGGCCTCAACCTCGCCTCCACGGACGAGGAGGAGCGAGCGCTGGCGGTGGACTACACCCAGCGATCGATCGACGTGGCCGCCGAGGCAGGCGCGCCCGCGGTCGTCGTGCACCTCGGCTCCGTCGGCGGGCGGGCGCTCAACGCGGCGAGCCGGCTGCGCGAGATGTACCCGCGCCGGCAGCTGGCCGCCGAGGCGTGGGAGCAGGCGATCGACGAGGCACGCCGCGATCGCGCACAGCGCGCCGCCCCGTTCCTCTCGCAGGCCCGGCGCTCGCTTGCTGAACTGGCGGAGTACGCCGAGCCGAAGGAGGTCGCGCTGGGCCTCGAATGCCGCTTGCAGTACCACCAGATCCCGCTGCCCGAGGAGGCCGCGGATCTGCTGACGCCATACGCGCCGGAGACGGCGGGGTACTGGCACGACGCGGGGCACGCCGAGGTGCTGCACCGCCTCGGGCTGGTGGAGCGCAACGCCTGGTTCGATCTGCTGGGCGATCGCGTGCTGGGCAGCCACCTGCACGATGTCGACGGCCTGCGGGACCGCTACGCGCCGGGCAACGGCGACCTGAACTTCGCCTGGCTGGCCGAGCGGCTACCCGCAGGGGCCGCGCGCACACTCGAGATCGATCAGCGCGAGCCGGACGAGGCCGTCCTCAGCGCCATCGTGCATCTCCGCGAACGAGGTGTGATCGAGGCGGAATAGCTGCCCGCCGCGGCGGCGCAGGAGGCCGGCCGCCTCAGAGCCCTCCGTGATCCTGCCGTTCCAGCGGATCCCCGATGACCCGGGCGATCCGATCCCAGAAGATGGCGCCGAGCAGCGCGAGCAGCGCGAAGGCCGCGAGGACGAAGCTGGAGCGCCTGACGCCCCCTGCGAAGTCGTCCGCGGCCCCCTCGGCGAGCTCGACCAGCTTGTCACCCATCAGGCGGACCGTGGATGCGGACTCCCCGTCGGCCTGGGCAGCGATCTCCTCGTGCGCCTGCTCGAACAACGCGCCGGAGACCCCCTCGTAAACGGGCCAGAACAGGAAGAGGATCACGACGGCGGAAGCGAGCAGGGAGCCCGACGCCCATGCCACCCGACCGGGCCAGGTCGTCCCGCCCAGCGCGCCGATGGCGACAAGTACGACCGCCACGAACAGCCAGGCGAACCAGATGCTCCCGCGAACCGCGTTCGACCCGTCGTGCACGACATCCAGCGCCTCGGCGAACCCACTGGCCGAGGGGTCACCGGGCGTGTGGACGTAGCCGTCGGCCAGGAAGGAGCGGAGGCGATCGAAGTCACTCAGGACCTCGCGATCCGACGAGAGCTCGGCGCGGAGGTCGGCCTCGCTGTAGGTCCACCCCTCCGCGAACAGCTCGCGGCTGTCGTCGAGGGCAGCGAGGGCATCCGCGCCGCCGTCCTCCCGCACGGCCAGCCGCAAGTCGGCGTCCGTGTAGGTGACCGTGTCCGGGACGGGATCGAGCACCAGCGGCGGAATCGCCTCGGCGATGGCTGAACGCACCTCCTCCGTCACGTCGTCCGCCGAGACTCCCGGCGGGAGGCAGCCCGGCAGCGTGCCGCTCTCCGCAGCCGCGGCGGCGCTGACCTCGGCGTCCGTGGAGCAGACGGGCAGGCCCCGCACGGTCTCGTCGACCCTCGCGACGGCCAAATCAGTCAGGAGCCTCGCGGCATCCTGCTTGTTGCCAACCAGCGAGATCCCGGTCGAGAACCCCTCGGACCTGCCCGTCACGTAGGCGCTCACGTCCTCGATGAGCAGGTCCGCCTGCTGCTCCACCCAGGATCGAGGCGCGGCCTCGCGCAGCACATCCTTGACCTCGTCACGGCTGATCTCCACGCCGTAGGGCAGCGTGACCGTCTCGTCCAGGCCCTCGTCCACCGCCGGGTCGAGCACGTCCGTGTACACGAACTCGGAGGCGTCCGCCTCGCGCAGGATCGACTTGAGGTCCTCGACGGCGGTCGCGACCTGCGCATCGCTCAGACGGACCCGGATCTCGAAGCTGTCCGATTCCCCGGTCAGGTACGACGTCAGTTCGTCGAGGATGTGCTCGACCTGCGCTCCGAACCACTCGGGAGTGACGACGCCGATGATCACCTCGGCAAGCCTGCCGCCGGCCTCCTCGTCGCTCCCGAAGAGGCGCTGCATCCAGCCGGAGCCGTCCGCGCCCGAGGCCAGCGTGTCGCCCGCCGCCTCGCGGATTCTCGGCTCGAGTTCCCGCTCGAGCAGCCGATCGTAGACGCCGGCCTCGCGCATCAGCACCTGCAACTCGGCCACCACGCCGCGGATCGTCTCCCCGATGCGCAGATCTATGGTGAACTCGTCGCTCTCGCCGGTGGCGTAGCCGGCGATCTCCCGCAAGGCGGGAGCGACGATCGCTTCCAGATCCTCGGGAGACAGCGCACGGTGCACCGCGTCCGTGATCTGCGACGTGGAGAGCCCGGATGTGGCGACCGGGTTCTCGCGAAGATCGGCGCCGATATCGTCGGGCTCGCGCTCGCGTACCTCGTCGAGGGCCGACGTCAGCACGTCGACCATGACGAAGCGGTAGATGTCGGCCTCCTCCAGCCGGTCCGTATAGAAGTCAGCGTTGAGGAAGGTGCCGCGCAGGCTCAGCAGCATGAGGGCGACGAGCAGCACCGCCGTCAACGGACCACCGAGCGCAACAGCGCCCGCCCGCCTCAGCCAGATCATGACCGATCCGACCGACTGGCTAAGGCAGCTACGGGCGCGCCGACAGGCTGCCTACGCCACGGCGCGGTTCGGGATGCGGCACGCAGAGCGCCGGCCGCGCAGGCGAGGCGCGGCCGGACGCCCGCTGTGACGAGGCCGGGAGCTATCGCCCCTGCCAGTTCGGGTCGCGCTTCTCGGCGAAGGCGCGGGCGCCTTCCTTGATGTCCTCGGAGTTGACGACCGGCAGCGACAACCACGCGCCGAGGCGGTAGGAGTCGTCGATCTTCGCCATCCGCCAGGCCTGGATCATCGCCTTCGTCGCCTGCACCGAGAGCGGGGCGTTCGAGGCGATCTGCTCGGCCAGCGCGATCGCGCGAGGCATCAGCTGGTCCGGCGGGTCGACGACCTCAGAGACGATGCCGAACTGCAGCGCCTGCTCCGGCTCGACACGGTCGCCGACGAGCAGCACGTGGTTGGCGGCGGAGAGGTTGACGATCCTCGGCAGGTGGTGAATCGCGTAGCCGGCGATGATGCCGCGCCGCGGCTCGAACAGCCCGACGTAGGCGTTCGAGGCCATGATCCGGATGTCGCAGTCCAGCGCCTGCTCCAGGCCGCCGCCGACGGCGAGGCCGTTGATCGCGGCGATGAAGGGCTTCGGGCTGCCGGAGTAGACATGCCGCGGCACCTGCCCGGTCTGCCGGGCGGCGACGCCCTCGCCGGTGTTGGCGCGGTCGGCGGCTTCCTTCAGGTCCATGCCGGCGCTGAAGGCGCGGCCCGCACCGGTCAGGATGCCGACCCGCATGTTGGGGTCCTCGTTGAAGTCGTCGACGTGCTCCGCCATCTCCGCACGCAACTGACCACCGAGGGCGTTCAGCCGCTCCGGCCGGTTGAGCGTGAAGATCGCGTAAAAGTCCCGCTTCTCGTATAGCGCGTCAGGCATGAGGTTCCTCCCGTTGTGCCTTGCGGTGCTCCCTGTTCCTGCTTCCTGTCTGCGTCGCCGCGGCGCGGACGCCTCAGCGCCCCTTCCACACGGGGTCGCGCTTCTCGGCGAAGGCCTGCGGCCCCTCCCGCGCGTCCTCGGAATCGAGGACGACCGCGTCGATCCACTGGTAGAGCCGGTAGTTGTCGTCGATGTTGGCCATGCGCCAGGCCTGGATTTCGGCCTTGGTGCCGTGCACGGAGAGCGGCGCGTTCTCGGCGATCATCTGCGCGATCTCCACGGCACGCGGAATCAGTCGCTCCGGCTCGACCACCTCGCTCACGACGCCCCACTCGAGCGCCTGCTGGGCCTCGATGCCGTCGGCCGTGAGCAGCATGTAGGCGGCGGCGGTGGAGCCGACGATGCGCGGCAGGTGGTGCATCGCGTAGCCGGCCATGATGCCGCGCTTCGGCTCGAACAGCCCGACGTACGCCGTGCTCGACATGATGCGGATATCGCAGTCGAGGGCGATCTCGCAGCCACCGCCGATGGCGAGCCCGTTGATCGCGGCGATGAACGGCTTAGGGCTGCGCGAGAAGGCCATCTGCCCGACCCTGCCGTCCGGGCGGGTGCCGGTGACGTTGTCCCCGCTGGCGGCGCGGTCCGCGGCCTCCTTCAGGTCCATGCCCGCGCAGAACGCGCGCCCGGCTCCGGTCAGGATGCCGACGCGCATCTGCGGATCGGCGTTGAAGTCCTCGATTGCCTCGTCGAGCGCGCTCATGACCCCGCCGCCGAGGGCATTGAGCCGCTCCGGGCGGTTGAGCGTGAAGATCGCGTAGATGTCGTGCTTCTCGTACAGGAGCTCACTCATCGGCGCGCCGTTCGTATCCCTCTTGGATCTCGCCGCCATCGGGCGCTTCGCGGGCCATCATACGCGGCTCCGTGCGCGCGTGCGGCGCCTCGCGATCAGGCGCCGCCCAGCTCGCGACGCATCAGCGCGAGGCCCATCGGCCCCAGCTCGAAGGCGCGCGCGTGGAACGCCTTGAGGTCGAATTCGTCGCCGAGGCGAACGCGGGCCGCCTCGCGCGCCTCCAGCCAGGCGCGTTCGCCCACCTTGTAGCTGATCGCCTGCCCCGGCAGGCCGAGGTAGCGGTCGACCTCGCTGGCGACGAAGTCCGCCGGGAAGTGGCTGCGCTGTTCGAGGAACTCGAGCCCCAGCGCCGGGGTCCAGCGCTCGCCGGGGTGGAACCCGCCCGCCGCGGCGCCCTCGGGGATCGAGAGCTCGAGGTGCATCCCGATGTCGATCACCACGCGCACGCAGCGCAGCGCCTGCGCGCGCAGCATCCCCAGCTCGTAGTCGGGGTTGTCGAGGTATCCGAGCTCGCCCATCAACTGCTCGGCGTAGAGCCCCCAGCCCTCGACGTAACCGGATGTGCCGCCCAACAGCCGCTGCCAGCGCGAGAGCAGCCCGGTCATCCAGGTCGTCATCCCGATCTGCAGGTGGTGGCCGGGGACGCCCTCGTGGTACGCGATGGAGACCTCGCCCCAGAGCGGGAAGCGCGTCTTGCCGCCCGTCGGGTACCAGGTCCGGCCGGGCCGGCTGAAGTCCTCCGAGGGCCCGGTGTAGTACATCGCCAGCGCGCCGCCGGGAGGCGCGATCAGCGCTTCGATGCGGCGCACCGGCTCGGGGATCTCGAAGTGCCTCCTGTCCAGCTCCGCGATCGTCGAGTCCTGCAGCTCCTGCATCCAGCGCTGGAAGGCGTCGACGCCCTCGATCGCGCGCTGCGGGTCGGTCTCCAGCAGCTCCTTCGCCGCCTCGACGCCCCCGCCGGGCAGGATCTGCTCGGCGACCTCCTCCATGCGGCCCTCGATGCGCCGCAGCTCATCCCAGCCCCACTCGTACGTCTCGCGCAGGTCCAGCGCATCGCCGTTGTAGACGCGCACGCCGAGGGCGTAGCGGTCCTCGCCGACGGCGTCTCGCGGCCGCGCGAGCTGCAGGTAGCGCTGGCGCAGGTAGCGGCCGAAGGCGGCGCAGGCGCCGCTCGCCGCGCCCGCGGCGTTGCGCAGCTCCGTCGCCAGCCCCGGCGACTCGATGCCGGAGGCGCCGAACTCCTCGGCGAGCCCACGGAAGAAGCTGGTCGTGCCCTCCTGGTGGCCGCTCCAGACCTCGGCCTGCAGCGCGCACGCCTCGACCTGCCGCCGGGACGCCATGCGCTCGCGCACGATGCCCGCCTCGAGCGTGTCGCGGTAGCGGCTGAGCGCCTCCGGCACCTTCGCCATGCGCAGCGCGATGTTGGCCCAGTCCTGCTCCGTCGCGCGCGGCATCAGGTCGAAGACCCGCCGCGTCGACTGCAACGGACTGGCGAGGATGTTGAGGCTGCGGTAGTGCTCGCCGGCGGCGTCCAGTTCGAGCGTGAGGCGCAGCCGCTCCGACATCGCCTCGCGGGCGATGCGGTCGCGATCGTCCTGCGGCTCCTCCGCCTCGAGCGCGCTCAGCGTCTCGCGATCGAGCGCCGCGCGCGCCTCGTGGCCGGCGGGCGAGAAGTCGGTCAGTCGCTCCTCGTGGCCGGGAATGCCCATCGAGGTCGCGGCGTTGGGGTGCAGCTCGGCGAGGCGCCCGACGTAGTCGCCGGCGATCGCGTAGATCGGCGACGGCTCGCCGTCGGGCGCTGCTGCTTCAGGCGACACGGCGCCCCCCGCCACCCGGCGCTAGAACGTCGCGATCGGGTTGGCCGGCGATCCCGTGCCCTGCGCGAGGCGGAGCGGGTTCAGCGTCAGGCAGAACTCCCAGCGGTTGCGCTCCGCGCAGGCCTCGGCGAGTCGTTCGAGGTGGCCGTTGTCGATCAGGCGCAGGCCCATCGCGACCAGCGAGACCTGGTGCACCGGCAACATCGTCTTCGGGTAGTCACCGGGTGGCGTGGCGTCCTGGATCACGTCCGAGCCGAGCAACGCCACGTCGCGCTCGCGGATCCACGGCAGGCAGGCTGCGTTGTACCCCGAGTGGTCGTTCGGCGGCTCCTCGCCCGAGGCCGCAGCCGCGTCGACCGCCGCGCCATGGCCGGTGCGCAGCAGCAGCACGTCACCCGGCTCGACACGTACGCCCTGCGCCTCCTCGGCGGCCTCGAGGTCTTCCGGGAAGACGTGATCGCCGGGCTCCAGCGTGGTGACGCCCTTCACGCGGGCGACATCGAGGAGCACGCCGCGGCTCATGATGCCATCGCGCATCACGTCGGAGGTCTGGACCGTCGCGCCCTCCGAGGCCTTCACCAGCGAGGCGGGGCGGCCGTTGTACATCTGGCCCTTGTAGAAGACGTGCGCGAGGCCGTCGATGTGCGTGAACACCATGCCGTGGAAGACGAAGGCAACGTGCTCCGCGGCCCACTCGAGCATCTCGACACCGGGGAAGAGCGGATGCCCCGGGTTGTCGCCGAGAGCGTAGCGCTCGCCGGTCTGGACCATGTTGATCAGCGGGTTGGCGGCGCCCATCGCCATCGGCCCCGGGTAGGGGATCTGGCGCGAACAGGAGACGCTCACGCCCTCGCGCACCAGCGAGGCGGCCTGCATCCGCTTCTCGGGCGTGATCAGGTTGAGCGTGCCGAGGAGGTCGTCATCCCCCCAGCGTCCCCAGTTACTCAGGGAGTCGAAGTAGCCGAGCACCTCGTCCTGGGTGGGTGGCGTTCCCATCAGCCGGTCTCCTCCCGACGCCGGTTCGCGCCCACGCGCGAGCCCGCGCCGATGCTACAACAGCGCCGCGCTGTGTTGCGGCGAAGGCCGTACGCGGCGCTGCAGCTCGCCGCCGCTGGCCGGGGCGTGGGACGAGCCCTCGAAGCGCGCGTGCGTCCGCCGCCGGCGAGCCGCGGCGCGAGTCCGCTCCGATCTGATGGGTCTGTGGGGGCTAAGCCCCCACAGAGAAAAAGTCCGGGGCGGGTGGGTGGGGAGCCGCGCGCAGCGCGAGCCCGTGGCGGAGCCGGTGCTAGTAGCGGATGTTGATCGAGGTGCGCGTGCGCACCAGCTCGCCGTGCTGGTTCTCCCAGCGGATCTCCGTGTAGGTGAAGAGCGTCAGGCCGAGGCGGCCGGTTCGCTCATCCCACTTCGTCAGCGCGAACGTCTCCGCGATGGTGTCGCCGGGCCGCATCGGAACGCCGTAGACGTCCTCCTGCCCGCCGTTCATGCCGTGCTGGCCGGGCACGTTCGGGTCGGGCGGCAGTGACGGGCGCGGCAGGTTGTTGTCCGCGTCCCAGAACCGCCGCTCCTGCGGCGTCTCGATGTGCCAGGCGAAGGGGTTGAACTCGGGCGGCGCGATGATGCCGCCCCAGCGAGTCGTCTTCGCGTACTCCTCGTCCCAGAACAGGCGCTGCGGCGGCTCCGGGTAGTAGGTCGCGATCGCCCAGCGGCGGATGTCCGAGGTCTCGATCGGCAGCGCCCAGGACGGCTCGCTCCAGACGCCGAGCGCCTCGCGCATCTGCGGCGTGACCAGCGTCTCGACTCCCTCGGCCATCGCGCCCCTCCTACCCTGTAGTCTCTCGCTCGATGACGACGCGGCCGCCACTCTCGACATCGATGCATACGCTGTGACCATCGAGCAACCGCATGCCCACGAGCGGCGCGGTGTCCGACACGTAGACATCCACATCCCTAGGTTGGCCGTCCAGGAGCACGGTGACGCTATGGATGTCGAAGGTCGCCTCGCCGCCGTCGGCCAGGATTGCCTGGCCGCTGGTCACGAAGGGCAGTCCCAGTGCCCCCACGAGCACCGGCGGCAGGGTCAGGAAGCCGTTGTACCCGGTGTCAATCACGGCCTCGATGTCTCGAACCCGCCCTGCTGAACCTCTCACGGCAATGGGAACGACCGCTTCGTAGGCAGCGTTGACAGCGCCGTCGATCACCCGGCGCTCCGCACCGAGCTACCCCCGAAGCTGTAGAGCGCCCGATACCCGACCCGCACGCTCCAGACATTCGTGGCATTCGGGCACTGCTCCCGAAGGAGCTCTGCTGCCCCAAGGACGCTGTCGGCAATCGCCCAGCTTCCACTCTCCACGTCTATCGCGACGATCTCACCGTGATGGGTCGCTTCGACCCGGGGGCGGATGTCCCGCTCATAGATCTCGTCGCCGAGGCGAGCTGTCTCTTCGGCGGGTCGGCGCGTGGGCATCGCCATGTCCTCCTGGCTCCAACTTCGCACGTAGAAGATAGCGCCCCATGCATCCGCGTGCCGTAGCGGCCGAGGCGGAAGCGATTGGCGGAGGGGGTGGGATTCGAACCCACGGCAACTTGCGCTGCGACGGTGTTCAAGACCGCTCCCTTAAACCACTCGGGCACCCCTCCACCTTCCATTATAGGTGCGGTCCGGTGTCCGGGCCGGACCGCCGCGCTATGCTGCGCCGCGAGCGGGCGCACGACGCGCGAGAGGAGCCACAGCATGCCGACGGTGAACACCGCCCGCGGCCCCGTCGAGACCTCCGAGCTCGGCCGCACCTTCATGCACGAGCACATCGCGATCCGCGGGACCGACGTCTTCGCGCACTGGCCCGAACTCAACGAGGCAGCCGCCTGCCTCGAGGCCGCCAGCACGCGCTTCGCGCAGCTCGAGGAGCGCGGGGTCGGGACGATCGTCGACGCGACGCCGGCCAACCTCGGCCGCGACATCGCGCTGATCGAGCAGGTCCAGGCCTCGACGAGCGTCAACATCATCGTCGCGACCGGGATGTACTGGAACGTGCCGCTCTACTGGCAGGGCCGCGACCCCGACGAGATGGCGGACGCCTTCGTGCGCGAGATCGAGCAGGGCATCGGCGAGACCTCGGTGCGCGCGGGCATCATCAAGCTCGCCTCGCACCAGACGCTGGAGCCCGTGCACGAGGTGCTGCTGCGCGCCGGGGCGCGCGCCCACCGCCGCACCGGCGTCCCGATCACAACGCACGCGATGCCGCAGGAGCTCGGCCTCGAGCAGCAGCGCATCTTCCGCGAGGAGGGCGCGGACCTCTCGCGCATCGTGATCGGGCACCAGGGCAACCAGCCGACGCCGGACTACTACCGCGAGCTGATGGACGGCGGCGGCGTGATCGGCGTCGACAACTTCGGGATCGAGCAGGCCAACCCGGCCTGGCACGACTCGACCGGCCGCATCGCGGTGGTCGCCGAGCTCTGCGCGGACGGCTACGCCGACCGCATCGTGCTCGCGCACGACAGCGTCTGCTGCATCGACTGGGCCAACGTGCAGCAGATGCGCGAGCGCAATCCGAACTGGATCTCGACCTACATCTCGGACGTGATCGCCCCCGCCATGCTGGAGGCCGGCGTGACCGAGGCGCAGCTGGAACAGATGCTCGTCGCCAACCCTCGGCGGCTGTTCGAGACGCAGGGCCCCTACTAGGGAGTCAGTCTAGGGAGGTCAGCCTGGCGAGGTCGGCCTAGTACCAGATCGCGACCTCGCGCCCGCCGAGGCGCTGCGGCGGATCGGGCAGCGAGCGCGCCTCGCCGCGGGCGATGCGGGCCGCCGTCCAGGCGCAGGCGACCGCGTCGACGATGTCGTCCGCCGCCCCACGGCGGCTCGCCTCGCCCACCGGGTCGGGGATCGCGAGGCCGGCCGCGGAGAGCAGCGCACGCCGCTGCATCAGTCCGTCCCACGTCTTCTTCGAGGGCAACGCGCGCCCACCGGCGAGCACGGCGAACGAGACCTCGGGATGCGCCTCGAAGACGCGACGGTCGGTGGCAGCCGGCGCGTCTACCTCACGGATCTTCGGGACGAGCATGAAGCTCTGCGAGGAGATGCTCTGCCTGCCTCCGCTTGCACGCTCGGACACCCGCCGCGCCTCCGCGTACGCCTCGCGATGAGTCGCGAACGCGCTCACGTCCACGTCGAGCACCGCGCGGAGCGGCGACGAGAACACGCTGCTCGCACGCTCGCCGAGGAACTCGCGCGCCTGTCCGTCGGCGTCGCGCTTCCCATCGCTGCTCAGGCCGATCGGGATGTCGAAGGCGAACGCCTCGGCCTCCGCGTACGCCTCGAGGGCGGCGCGCGCCGACTCGCGGTACTCGACGGCGATCAGCCGCCCGTCACGGACGACGGCGACGATCCAGCCCGTGCGACAGCCATCGAGGCCGACTGCAATGCCCATCGCGCCCCCCGCGGGGGGCGCGGCTGCGCCGCCCCGGCGCAGGTTAGGCGGCGCCGGACTGCGCTTCAAGCTCCATCTCCTTGACGAGGGAACGCACGCGGCCCTCGATGTCGTCGCGGATGGCGCGGACGGCGTCCAGGCCGGCCTCGGCCGGGTCTTCCACTTCCCAGTCGACGTAGCGGACGCCGGGGTAGATCGGGCAGGCGTCGCCGCAGCCCATCGTCACAACGACGTCGGCGGCGCGCACGATCTCGTCCGTCCAGGGCTTCGGGAACTCCTGGGCGATGTCGATGCCAACCTCGTTCATGGCCTCGACGGCGGCGGGGTTGACCTCGCTGGTGGGGTCCGAGCCGCCGGACCAGACGAGCACACGGTCGCCGGCGAGCTGCTTGACCCAGCCGGCCGCCATCTGCGAGCGGCCGGCGTTGTGCGTGCAGAGGAAGAGCACGCTCGGGATCGTCGTCAGCATGCGCCCCTCGACGCGCGCGAGGGCCTTGAGCCGCTCCTTCGCGAAGCGCTCGGCGATGATCGGGACGTAGGTCGTCACCTTCGCCTCGCCCAGCCGCGCGGCGGAGTCGTAGATGAAGCGCTCGATCGTCTCGCGGTTGAAGATGCCCCGGAAGTCCCGCACGAGGCGGTCGAGCGCGGCGTTGATGTCGACCGTGCGCTGCGCGATGGCAACCAGCCGTTCGCGATCGAACTCGTCCACCGTCGCCGTCTCGGTGGTCATGCCGCCCCTCCCTCGCTCTCGGGCGCGTCCGGCGCCCAACCTCTCGTTCGTCCTGGCCGGCCGCTTCGGGCGGCCCGCCGATTGCTCGTCAGGCCGCGTCGCCGAAGGCGGCGCTCAGTCCCTTGATGCGCCGGCGCAGCTCGTCGGCGGTCTCCTCGAAGGCGCGCTCCTCGCCCAGCGCGGCCGGGTCCGGCAGCGACCAGTGGATGCGCGCGGTGCGGCGGCGCGTGCGCAGCTCCTCGTGCGCCTCGTCGCAGACGGTGACGACCAGCCGCGGGACGCCCTCGATCTCCTCGATGTGGCGCGGGACCGCGTCCTGCAGATCGAGCCCGCGCCGCTCCGCGACCCGTAGCGCCAGCGGGTGCACGTGCTGCGCGGGCCGCGTGCCCGCCGATTGCACGGTGACCGCGGAGCGCTGGCGCCAGAGCGCCTCGGCAAGCTGCGAGCGGGCCGAGTTGTGCGTGCAGACGAAGAGCACGCCTCCATCGCCGGACCTCGAGTCTGCCAACAGAGGGACGCGCGTCCGCAACGGCAGTCCGCCGAGGCGCTTGCGACGCAGCCGCAGGTAGCGCCGCCGCCGGTCGCCGGTCGAGTGCAGCCGCTCGACCAGCCCCTCGCGTACCAGCGTGTCCACGTGGTGGCTGAGCAGATTGGAGGGAATGCGCAACTCGCTCCCCAGTTCCCCGGGTGAGCGATCGGACAGGGCCAGCGCTTCGAGCACAAGCGCGGCGAGGACCGGCGGGCGTTCGTTCGCCCGCTCTGGCGGGGTTCTCCTTTGCGATCAGGCGCGCTGCAGCTCCGCGAGGTGCTCGCGCCCGAAGCGCTCGATGAGCTCCGGGACGCGTTCCGTTTCGCGAAAGTCGATGGTCGTGAGGGCGTGCTGCACGCCTTCGTCGCGCAGCGCCGCGAGCTGCTCGGCGGCATCCTCCATCGCGTCGGCGCCGATCGTGACGTGCGAGTGGATTCCGACCGTCAACTCAGCGGGGTCGCGGCCCTCGGCCTCGGCGGCGTCACGCAGCATCCCGATGTGTTTGCGCAGCAGCGGCGCCTCGGCGCCGCGCGAGATCCAGCCGTCGCCCCAGCGGGCGGCGCGGCGGAACTGCTGCGGGCTGTTGCCGCCCATCCAGATCGGCAGGCGGCGCGGCGGGACCGGACGCGAGATCCAGCCGTCCACCTGGTGGAACTCGCCCTCGAAGTCGACCGGCTCGCCGGTCCAGAGGGCGCGGTAGAGCTGGAGCATCTCGTCCGTGCGCCGCCCGCGGCGGTCCCACGGCATCGAGAGCACCTCGAACTCCTCGCGCGCCCAGCCGACCCCCGCGCCGAGGATCAGCCGGCCGCCGGCGAGCTGGTCGATGCTGGCCATGATCTTGGCGTGCAGCACCGGCTGCCGCATCGGCACGACCAGCACCGAGACGCCGAGCTCGACGCGATCGGTCACGGCGGCGAGGAAGGCGAGCGTCGTGAGCGGCTCGAGGAACGCCTCCTCGACCTTGAAGGGCGCGCCGTGTTCGCGCTCGTGCTGCCGCGGCATCACCACATGGTCGGAGACCCAGAGCGAATCGAAGCCGTGCGCCTCGGCCGCGCGGGCGTGCGCCTCGATGTGCTCCCGCGTCGCCCGCCAGCCGAACGCCGGCACCCGCAACCCGACCTTCATGCTCGCTCCCCTCCGCGTGCGCGAGTCTGTTCCCTCACCCAGTGGCGGGCCTCGTCACGCGCGATGTCCCTCATGCCGAGCCGCAAGAATCTCCTCGGAGGACATCCCCGTGGCTTCCCAGCCAGCCCGCCGTTCCAGGAAGCTGTCCACCGCAGCCTCGCGGGCGGCCTGGTCGTGGGTGTGAGCGGGCACAAGATGCGCGACGGCCTCCCCCCGGCGGTTGATCGCTACGATCTCGCTGCGTTCGATGGCCCGAAGGAGTTCGGGGAACCGCGCCCCGGCCTCGGAAGCCTCGATCTCACGCATCGGCCTGCCTTCCGGTCCGCCCCAACGATTATGGTGGAGGCTCGCCCCAACATTCAGGACTACCCAACCGCGCCCACCTCGCGCAGCGCCTCGATCTCCTCGTCGCTGAGGCCGGCCTCACGCAGCACCTCGACGCCGTGACGGCCGAGCGGCGGCGCCGGGCCGGCGGCGTGCACCGGCGAGGCTGACATCTCGAAGACCGAGGCGAGCTGCCACTGGCTGCCCGTGATCGGATCGTCGATCTCGGTGAAGAGCGGACCCGCCTGCGGATCGTCGGCGAGCTGCGGCGAGAAGTGCATCGGCGCGACCGGCGCGCCGGCGGCGCGGAACTCCTCCACCCACTCGGCGACGGGCCGCGTGCGGATCAGCGCCGCCAGCTCCTTCCGGAGCTCCTCGATCTCAACCAGCATCTGCGCGTCCAGCGGGTCGAAGTCCGGGTCGTCGCCGCCCTCGTCGCGTGTGCCGAGGACGCCGCGGATCGCCTCGCGGTGCCCGGGCGAGGTCGCGCCGAGGACGAGCGGGCCGTCCTTGGCCATGTAGACGGACTGGTAGAGCCGCCGCACCGCGCCGAGCTGGCGCAGCGGGTTGCCCTCGCCCCAGGCGGCGGCGACGTCGGCGAAGCCCGCGCCGCCGTCGATCAGCGAGCGCACGCGCTCCCAGGCAGGCGTGGTGAAGACGGCGTCCGAGACCGGCTCGCGCATCACCGAGCTGCCGATCGCCGCCAGCGCCCCGCGCAGCAGCGAGGCGTCCACGAGCTGCCCCTCGCCCGTGCGCTCGCGGTGGTGCACCGCCGCCGTCACGCCGAGGGCAATCGAGAGCCCGGCGATCAGGTCGGCGACCCACATCGACTGCGTGCCGATCGGCGTGCCCTCGGCGTCGAGGCGGCCCTCGTCGGCCATCATCCCGGAGTAGGCCTGCACGATCAGGTCGATCGCCGGGTCGTCGGCGAGCGGGCCGCTGGCGCCGAACCCGGTGACGCGCGCGTAGATCACGTCCGCCCGCTTCGCCGCGATCGTCTCGTAGTCGATGCCGAGCGAGCGCGCGACGTTGAGCCGGAAGTTGTTGATCACCACGCCGAAGCGCGGCAGCAGGCGCTCGTAGACGAGCGCGCGCGCCTCGGGCCGTTCGAGGTCGAGCACGAGGCTGCGCTTGCCGCGGTTCAGCCACTGGAAGCGCTTGCTGGTCCCCGGCGCGATGCTGCCGCTGCGCCGGGTGCGGTCACCGTTGGGCGACTCCACCTTCACGACGTCGGCGCCCATGTCGGCGAGCAGCATCCCCGCGAGCGGCGCGGCGATGATCTGCGAGAACTCGAGCACCCTCGTGCCCGCCAGTGGCCCTGCTCGCTGCGCCTCGGCCATCGCGCCCCCCTCGCGGACTGCGTGTCCGCACCGCGGCGATTCTAGCCCGGCGGCGCCGCGGGCTCCGGGCCACCGCCGAGGACGTAGAATCGCGCACAGGCGCCGCCTCGCGGGCGCCGCTGGACGGAGGCCCCACCATGACTCTCTCACGCGACCTCGCAGCAGCCGTCTCGGCGCTCGACCGCACGGACCTCGACGGCGAGGCGGTGCGCTGGGCGCAGATCGGGATCGCCGACACGATCGCCTGCGCGATCGCCGGATCGCAGGAGCAAGCGCCGCGGCTGGCGATGGCCGCGCTCGGCGCCGACCGTGAGGACGGGCCCTGCCTGCTGCTCGGCCTCGGCCGCCGCACGGGGCCGCTCAGCGCCGCGCTCGTCAACGGCGTGGCCGCTCACGCGCTCGACTTCGACGACGTCAACGACACCCTCGGCGGGCACCCCTCGGCGCCGCTCGTGCCCGCGCTGCTCGCCCTCGGCGAGGCGTACGGAGCGAGCGGCAGCGAGCTGCTGCTCGCCTACGTCGCAGGCTTCGAGGTGGAGTGCAAGATCGGGCTCGCCGTCAACTTCCACCACTACGACAAGGGCTGGCATCCCACGGCTACGCTCGGCGTCTTCGGCGCCGCCGCCGCCTCGGCGAAGCTGCTGCGGCTGAGCGAGGAGGAGACGGCGACGGCGCTCTCGATCGCCGCCTCGTTCGCCAGCGGGCTCAAGGCCAACTTCGGCACGATGACCAAGCCGCTGCACGTCGGGCACGCCTCGCGCAACGGCGCCTTCGCCGCGCTGCTCGCGCGCGAGGGCTTCACGGCCGGCGAGGCCGCCTTCGAGCACGAGATGGGCTTTTTCGAGGTCTTCAACGGCCCCGGCACCTACGATGCCTCGCGCGTGCTCGCGCAGTGGGCGGACCCGCTCGACGTGGTCGAGCCGGGCGTCGGCGTGAAGCCGTACCCCTGCTGCGGCAGCACGCACGCGGCCGTCGATGCCGTGCGCCAGCTGGTCTCGGCGAAGAGCATCGCCGTCGAGGATGTGGCCTCGGTGCGCGTGCTCGCCCACCCGAGCCGCATCCCGCACATCGACCGCCCGACGGTGCGCACGGGCCTTGAGGGCAAGTTCTCGATCCAGTACTGCGTCGCCCGCGCCGTGCACGACGGCGCGCTGCGCCTGACCCACTTCGACGACAGCGAGGCGAACGACGCCGCCGTGCAGGCGCTGATGCCCGGCGTCAGCATCGAGCCCGGCGTGGCGCGCGAGTCCGACGAGCGCCTCGCCGTGCGCGTCGAGATCGCCACGCACGACGGCGCAACGCACGACTGGCGCGTGGAGGAGGCGATCGGCACCGGCGGATCGCGCTCCCCAATCCCGGAGAAAGACTTCCGCACGAAGTTCCAGGACTGCTGCGTGCGCGTGATCAGCGCCGAGGCAGCGGACCGCCTCTACACGCTCTGCGCCGACCTCGACGCTGTCGCCAGCGTCGCCGAGCTCACGGAGACCGTCGCTGCGGGCGCGCAGGCGGCGGTCGCGGGCTAGCCGGGCCGAGGATCGAGGTGGGCGCGAGTCTGCCGGCGGGCTACGCGGAGCTCGGCAGGTGGGATCTCGGCCAAGTGCCGCGCCGGGTCATCGTGCTGCTCTTCGTGCTCTCCCTGGTCGCGATGGTGGTCACCGCGAACGTCGCGGTCGGGCTCAAGTACCTGGCGTCCGGCGTCTCCTCGATCAACCTCGATCTCGGGAGCATGCTGCTCGGCCTGGTCGCGGGCCTGGTACTGCACGAGCTGGCGCACGCCGTTGCCTTCCTCGCGCTCGGCGCGCGCCCCAGGTTCGGAGCAAAGCTCAACACGAAGCTCGGTCCGGTCCTGTACGCAGCGGCTCCCGGCTCATACCTCACCCGGGCGGGCTATCTCATCGTGGGTCTCGCGCCCCTGCTGGGACTGACCGTCGTACTGCTGGCGGTCATCGCCGCGGCGCCCACGGGCAGCCTCATCGCCGAGGCGGCGTTCTTCGCCGTCGTCCTGAGCGTCGGCGGCTCGGCCGGCGACGCGATGATGATGCGCGCGGTGCTGTCGTACCCCTCGGACGCACGCTTCGAGGACACGGCGGACGGGTTCGCGGTCTACGGTCCGGCGCCACCCGCGTAAGCCATCGGGGGGCGTTGCAGGCATGCTTACAGCATGCTACCGTCATGCCATGGCGAACCTGCAGGTGAAGAACGTGCCCGACTCACTCCACGAACGTCTGCGCCAGCACGCGCGCGAACAGAACACCACGCTCAGCGCAGCCGTGCTCTCCGCCCTGGAGCGCGAACTCGCGAGGTCCGAGTGGCGCCGCCACCTGGCCCAGCGCCCCACGACCGACCTCGGCGTCTCCGCTGCGGACCTGCTAGCCGAGGCGCGCGCGGAGCGCGAGACGGAGCTCGGGTGACGGGCTACGTCGTCGGCGCCTCCGTCGCGGTCGAGTACCTCCTGAAAACCCCGCTCGGACTGGCCGTCGCCGGCATGCTCGAGGACGCCGCGCTCGTCGCGCCCGAGTTGCTGGACGCGGAGATCGTCCACGTGCTGCGCAGGGCGGTGCTGCGCGGCCGCCTCGAGGAGGCGCGTGCGCTGATGGCGATCGACGACCTGGCGCTGTGGCCGGTCGAGCGTCTCCCGCACCGGGAGTTCACGCGGTCCGCCTGGCAGCACCGCCACAACGTCAGCGCCTATGATGCCTTCTACGTGGCCGTCGCCGACGCCCTCACGCTGCCCCTGCTGACCGCCGACGGACGGCTGTCGCGGGCCTCGGGACTGGGCATCGCCGTGCAGCACGTGCGCATGAGTTGAGCCGGCCCTCGCGTCTGCACGAGGCGCCGCTCCGGCGGCCAGTGGCGCGAGCGGAGGCATGATGCGCGTCGGGCTCTTCCTGACCAGCCAGCAGCACCTCGACACGGACATGGCCACCGCCTTCCAGGATCAGGTGGCGATGGTGCGGCTCGCGCGCGACGCCGGCTGGGACTCGCTGTTCAGCGGCCAGCACTACCTCAACGAGGGCGACAACCAGGGCCTCCAGCTCGTGCCCTTCCTCGCCCGCATGCAGGCCGAGGCCGGCGAGATGACGATCGGCCTCGGCATCCTGCTGCTCAACCTGCACAACCCGGTCTACGTCGCCGAGACCGTCGCGACCCTCGACGTGATCAGCGGCGGGCGCTTCGTCTTCGGCATCGGCCTCGGCTACCGCGATGTCGAGTTCGACGCCTTCCGCGTGCCTCGCGGCCAGCGCGTCGCGCGCTTCGAGGAGACGCTCGCGCTGGTGAAGCGGCTGTGGACCGAGGAGTCCGTCAGCCACGACAGCGAGATCGCGAAGCTGGACGGCGTGCGCATGAACCTGCGGCCCGTGCAGCAGCCGCACCCGCCGATCTGGATCGCCGCCAACAGCGACGCGGCCGTGCGCCGCGCCGCGCGCCTCGGCGACGCCTGGTTCGTGAACCCGCACGCCACCCTCGAGACCGTGCGCCGCCAGCTCGCGCTCTACCGCGAGGAGCGCGCGGCAGCAGGCCTCGGCGCGCCGGCCGCGCTCCCCGCCATGCGCGAGGTCTACTGCGCGCCGGACCGCGAGACGGCGCTGCGGCTGGCCGGTCCCGCCCTCGGCGGGAAGTACGCGGACTACTCGCGTTGGGGCCAGGACGAGGTGATGCCCGGCGAGGAACAGTTCAGCGCGCCCTTCGAGGAGCTGCTCTCCGACCGCTTCGTGCTCGGCTCGCCCGAGGAGTGCTACGAGCAGCTGCGGCCGCTCTGGGAGGACCTCGGCGTGACGGAGCTGATCATCCGCACGCACTGGGCGGGGATGCCGGCGGCGGACTCGCTCGCCAGCATGCGGCTGATCTCGGACGAACTGCTCCCCGAACTGCGGCGGGCGCAGCCCGCGGAATGGACCGGCTAACCATGCGGATCGTACGGCTCTACAGCGGCGACGACGGCGAATCCTACTTCGAGGATCTCGATATCCCGATCGAGGGCGGACTCTCGCTGGCCTTCCCCGTCGATACGCTCGATTTCCGCGAGGCGCCCGAGGAGCACGAGCCCGGCTGGCACAACGCCTCCCGGCGGCAGTTCGTGATCACCACCAGCGGCGCGCTCGAGGTCGAGATCGGCAGCGGGGAGCGGCGTCGCCTCGGCGTCGGCGAGGTGATGCTGGCCGAGGATCTGACCGGCCACGGGCACGTCTCGCGCAGCGTGGAGTCGCCGCGCCGCAGCATCGTGGTCCCGCTCGCCGCCGACGCCGACCTCGAAGCGCTGCTCGTCCGCATCCGCGACGCCGACCGTGACTGACCCGCTCGAGGTCACAGTCCGCGACGCGCGCGCGGACGACCTGCCGGCGATCCAGCGCATCTACAACCGCGAGATCCTCGAGGGCGTCGCGACCTGGGACGACTGGCCCTGGAGCAACGAGCAGCGGCGCGCCTGGTTCGAGCAGCAGCGCGACGAGGTCGTGCTCGTCGCCGTCGGACCGCACTCGGTCGCCGGGTTCGCCTACACGTCGCCCTACCGCGGCAAGTTCGGCTACCGCTTCACGCGCGAAGTCACGTTCTACGTCGATCCCGCGTTTCACCGCCGC
The DNA here is from genome assembly GCA_965261685.1 of Dehalococcoidia bacterium. Lineage (GTDB taxonomy): Bacteria > Chloroflexota > Dehalococcoidia > UBA2979 > UBA2979 > VXMT01. The sequence continues at coordinate 347,009 of CBDHDI010000026.1, read as the reverse complement.
GGCGTCGGGCGGCTCCTGCTGGCGGCGTTGATCGAGCGGGCGCGAGCGCGCAACCTGCACGCGCTCGTCGCCTGGATCGAGGCGGGCAACGAGGCCAGTCGCGCCCTCGTGCGCTCGTTCGGCTTCGAGGAGGTGGGGCGCGAGCGCGAGGCCGGCTACAAGCATGGCCGCTGGCTGGACGGCATCGACGCGCAGCTGCTGCTCCAGTCCGCCGAGGAGTTCGAGCGCCTCGTCGCCCCCGGATTCCGCATCCTCACCATCGAGACGGCGGAGCAACTGGCAGAGGCGATCGAGGTGCGGCGCGCGGTCTTCATCGAGGAGCAGGACGTCCCCGAGGACGAGGAGATCGACGACTACGACGCCGATCCCGCCTCGCCCGGGATGAGCGAGCGCGTCGTCCACGTGCTCGGCCGCCTCGACGGGCAGCCCGTGGCGACGGCGCGGCTGCTGCTCGATCACGCGGGCGAGCCGCCGCACGGCTACCCGCACGTCGGGCGCGTCGCCGTCCTCGCCGAGTTGCGGGGGCGGCGCTACGGCGCGCAGATCATGGAGGCGCTGCACGAGGAGGCGCGGGCGCGCGGCCACCTCGGCATCACGCTCGCGGCGCAGGAGCACGCGCGGCCGTTCTACGAGCGCCTCGCTTATGTCGCGCGCGGTGGGCTGTTCCTCGACGCGGGCATCGAGCACCGCTGGATGGATCTCGAATTCGAGAGTTGATGATGAGGCAGCAGGGCTGTCGCGGGCCCCACCTGGCGCTTGATTCCGGGGAGGTGGCACAAGAGTGTTGGTACTGAGTCGCTTTGCATTTTGTAATAATGAGAGCAAGCTAGGACTGGAAGGATGGGGGGGACATCGTGAAGGGATACTGGCTTCGCGCACCCGCGCGGTTTGCGCTGCTGCTGGCGTTAATCGCCTCGCTGAGTTTGGCCGCCGCGTCATGCGGCGACGACGAGGGCGAGCAACTCAAAATCGGCTTCCTCGCCGACTTCTCCGGGCCCCTCGCCGAGTTCGGTCCGGTGATCCGGACCGGCGTCGATCTTGCGATCAAACACATCAACGAAGCCGGCGGCGTCAACGGTCAGGACGTCGTCCTGGTGACCGGCGACACGCGCGTCGATCCGACGCAGGGTGTCGAGGAAGCGCGCCGCCTCATCGATGTCGAGGGGGTGCACGCCATCGTCGGGCCACTCTCCAGCACCGTCACGCTTGCCGTCGCTGAGAGCGTCGCCGGCGCCGCCGGCGTCCCGGTGGTCTCGCCCTCGGCGACATCGCCGGCGCTGTCCTCGGCCGAAGACAGCGGCTACCTGTTCCGCAGCACCACGTCAGACGCCGCGCAGGGCGTGGTCCTCGCGCAGCTCGCGGCCGACGAGGGCATCAGCAACGTCGGCGTCATCTTCCGTGACGACGCCTATGGGCAAGGCCTCTCCGACGCCTTCATCGCCGCCTTCGGCGGCACGGCAACGGCGGCGTCCTACTCGGCGGACGGTCAGACCTCGTACCTCGCCGAGCTGCAACAGGCGGCCGGCGGCGGCGGCGATGTGCTGGTCGCCATCGGCTTCCCGGACGAGGCGCTGGTCTTCATCCGCGAGTCGATCGAGAACGACATCTTCTCGCGCTTCCTCTTCGTCGACGGCACGAAGAGCCAGGACCTGATCGACGGGATCGGCGGCGAGTACCTCAACGGCTCCAAGGGCACCGCGCCGGGCGGCGGCCCGGAGACGCCCTCGGCCGAGGCGTGGAACGCGGGCTACATCGCCGAGTACGGCGAGTTGCCGACGCTCCCCTTCGTCCGCGAGGCCTACGACGCCACGATTGCGATCGCTCTTGCCGCCGAGGCTGCGGGCTCGACCGACGGCGCAGCGATTCGCGATCAGCTCGCCCGCATCGGCGCGCCCGGCGGCGATCTCTTCGTCCCCGGCCCCGAGGGCATCAAGGCCGCTCTGGAAGCGGTGCGCGACGGAGACGACATCAACTACGAAGGCGCTGCCACCACCCTCGACTGGAACGAGGTTGGCGATGTGACCACGGGCTTCATCGAGATCTGGCAGTACGAGGGCGGCGAGATCGTCTCGCTGCGGGAGGTGCCGTTCAGCCTGAACTAGGCCCCGAAGCCAGGGGCGGGCAGGCGAGACGAGGAGGAAGCCATGAGTGGATCCTGGCTCCGGGCACCTGGGCGATTCGCGCTGCTGCTGGCGCTGATCGCCTCGCTGAGTCTCGCCGCTGCTGCATGTGAAGACGATGGCGAGCAGCTCAAGATCGGCTTCCTCGTCGACTTCTCCGGTCAGCTGGCCGAATACGGGCGGGTGACGCAGACGGGCGTCGACCTGGCCATCAAGCACATCAACGAGGCCGGCGGCGTCAATGGCCGGGACGTGATCTACGTCACCGGCGACACACGCCTTGACGCGACCCAGTCCGTCGAGGAGGCCCGTCGCCTCGTCGATGTCGAGGCCGTGCACGCGATCGTCGGACCGCTCGCCAGCAGCGCCACTCTCGCGGTGGCGGAGAGCGTGACCAGTGCGAGCGGCGTTCCGCACATCTCACCCTCGGCCACCTCGCCGGCCTTGACCACGCTCGGCGACGACGGCTACCTGTTCCGCACCACCATCTCCGACGCCGCCCAGGGCGTGGTGCTGGCGCAACTCGCGACCGATGAGGGGTACGACAACATCGGCGTGCTCTACCGCGACGATCCCTACGGCCAGGGTCTGGCCGAGGCGTTCGCCGCCGCCTTCGGCGGGACCAGCACGCTTGTTTCCTATTCGGCTGACGGCCAGCCCTCGTACCTCGCGGAGCTGCAGCAAGCGGCCGGCGACGGGGCCGGCGTGCTGCTCGCTATCGGTTTCCAGGAGACCGAGGTGTTCCTGCGTGAGTCGCTCGAGAACGGGATCTTTGCGACGTTCCTGTTCTGCGACGGGAACAAGAGCGTCGACCTGATCACGGCGATCGGCGCCGACCAACTCGACGGCTTCAAGGGCACCGCTCCGGGCAGCAACCCAGAAGCCGCCTCGACGATCGCCTGGAACGCAGCCTACGCGGCCGAGTACGGCGCCGAGCCGACGCTGCCGTTCGTGCGCGAAACGTACGACGCGGTGATCGCTATCGCACTCGCGGCGGAGGCCGCGGGCTCGACGGACGGCGCCGCCATCCGCGATCAGCTCGCGCGCATCGGCGGGCCGGGCGGTGATGTCTTCATCGCCGGCGCCGAGGGCGTCAAGGCCGCCCTGGAAGCCGTCCGCGATGGCGACGACATCAACTACGAGGGCGCGGCGACCTCGGTCGACTGGGACGCCAACGGCGACGTGCCGTCGGGCTTCATCGAGATCTGGCAGTTCAGCGGCGACGGCTTCACGACGCTCGAGAGCGTACCGTTCGATCTGGGCAGCTAGCCGTGGGCTCGGACGCACGGCGGCGGGCTGCGTAGGCAGCCCCGCCGCCCGTCCGGGGCGCGGGCGTCGAGGGCCCCCTAGCGCCCTACGCCGCCGGGCTGCCCGCGGAAGCGCATCCGCAGCGCGCCGAGCCACGAGCCGCCGCTGTCTCCACCGCCTCTGCCGCCGCCCTCGCCTCGCGGCGCGAAGCGGCTGACGCGCGGCTCCTCGGCGAGCAGGCCCTGCGGCCGCGCGAGGATGAAGCCGACGATCAGCAGCCCGATCGCGATCCGCCGCAACATGAAGACGCGCGTGCCCAGGAAGTCGGGCAGCTCCTCCTGGATCAGCGGCAGGCCAAACCAGACGAAGCCGACGACGAGCGCGCCGAGCATCACGCCGCGGTTGTTGCCGCTGCCGCCGACCATCACCATCGTCCAGACCAGGAACGTAGTCAGGTTGTCGAAGGAGTCGGGCGCGATCGTGCCGATGCGGTGCGCCCAGATCGCGCCCGCGAGGCCCATCAGCGCGCCGCCCAGCACGAAGCTCTGGATGCGGTAGCTCGTCGTCATCTTGCCGACCGACTGTGTGGTCGCCTCGTTCTCCCGGATCGCGCGCAGGACGCGGCCCCAGGGCGAGGCGGTCGCGCCGCGCACGACGAGGAAGACGGCCAGCAGCGCCAGCCCCGTCATCACGAGCAGCAGCCAGTCGTAGTCGATGCCGAGGTCCCTCGAGACGCCCTCGAGGGGGCGGGGGATGCCGTTGAGACCGCGCGCGCGGTTGACGAGGCCCTCCTGCGTGTTGGCGATGCTGCGCAGGATCGTGGCGATGCCGATCGTGGCGATGGCGAGGAAGTCGTCGCGCAGGCGCAGCGTCGGCAGGCCGACAACGAGCGCGAGCAGCGCGCCCGCGATCGCTCCTCCGATCCAGCCGACGGGGACGGGCAACTCGAGGCCGCCGACGTAGTTCTCGAACTGGCCGGGCGGGTCGAGCGTGAGCAGGGCGCTGACGTAGGCGCCGATGCCGAAGAAGCCCACCACGCCGAAGTTGATCGTGCCCGTGTAGCCCCACTGCACGTTCAGCGCGAGCGCGACGATGGCGAAGATCGCGGCCGTCGTGAGGAACCCGACCGTCCAGTTCAGCCCTCCGCTGAAGGTGACCAGCAGCGGCAGCTCGCCCGCGAACGGCGCCAGCGACTCCAGTGGCAACATCAGCCGGCCCCCCCGATCGACGTACCGAAGAGCCCGCGCGGACGCACGATCAGCATCGCGATCAGCAGCACGAAGGGCACCGCCGGCTTGAAGCCGGTGTTGATCCACTCCGTCGAGAGCTCCTGCGAGATGCCGACGATCAGCCCGCCGACGAGCGCGCCCCAGGGGTTCCCGATGCCGCCGAGGATGACCGCCGCGAACATCGGCAGCAGCAGGAACTCGAAGCCGGCGTCGAAGCGCAGTTGCGATTGCAGGGCGAACATCACGCCGGCCACCGCCGTCAGCGCCGCGGCGATCACCCACGTCGCGAGGCGGACCCGCTCCGTGTCGATGCCGCTCGCCTCGGCCAGCGGCGCGTTGTCGGCCGTCGCCCGCATCGCCGTGCCGAGTCGGGTGCGGTGCAGCAGCAGGTAGAGCGCGACGGCGAGCGTCGGCAGGAGCATGACGATCAGCAGCTGGTCCGCCTTGAGCTTCAGGCCGCCGGCGAACGTCCAGGCCTCGTTGATCTCGTTGTGGTAGCGCAGCGGTGCGGAGCCCCAGATCATCTGCACCACGGCCTGCAGCGCGATGGCGATGCCGAGCGCGGCGATCTCAAGGTTGAGCAGCCCGGTCTGGCGCGCCCGCAGCCGCCGGAAGACGAAGCGATCCGCCCCGACCGAGACTGCTGCTACGCCCGCCCAGGCGAACAGCACCGCCGCGATCATCCCCCAGCCGAAGGAGAACGGCCCGATGTGCCCCACGCTCAGCCCGAGGTCCACGTACACGAAGAACGCCAGGTACATCCCCAACGTCATCAGGTCCGCGTGCGCGAAGTTCGCGAACTTGAAGACCCCGTAGACCAGCGTCAGCCCCATCGCCCCGAGCCCGATGATCGAGCCGACGATGATGCCGATGAGGATGAGTTGCGCGATCTCGATCATGCGCCGCTCCCCTCCTCGGCGCTGTCGAGGCCGAGGAACATGCGGCCGACCTCGGGGTTGGCGAGCATCTCCGGGCCCGGCTGCTCGTGGGCGTTGCGGCCGTCCACCAGGAGGTAGGCGCGGTCCGAGATCGCGAGCGCCTCGCGCGCGTTCTGCTCCACCATCAGCAGCGCGACGCCGCCCTCGCGGACTGCCTGGAGGCGATCGAAGATCTCGCCGCGGCGCACGGGCGAGAGCGCGGCGGTCGGCTCATCGAGCAGCAGCACCTTCGGGTCGAGCATCAGCGCCCGCGCGATCGCGAGCGCCTGGCGCTGCCCGCCCGAGAGGTGCGAGGCGCGCGCGCCCGGGCGCTCGGCGAGCTCGGGGAACACCCGCAGCACCTCGGCGACACGCCCGGCGACGCCGTCGCGGCGCTGGTAGCCGCCCATCTCGAGGTTTTCGCGGATCGTGAGCGAGGGGAAGACGTTCTCGGTCTGCGGCACGAAGGACACGCCCAGCCCCACCATGCGCGAGGGCATCTCGTGCGTGATCTCACTGCCCTCGAGGCGCACCTGCCCCTCGCTGACCGGCAGCAGCCCGAAGATCGCCTTCAGCAGCGTCGACTTGCCCGCCCCGTTCGGGCCGATGATCGTCACCAACTCGCCGCGCTCGATGCGCAGCGAGACGTCGTGCACGATCATCACGCTGCCGTAGCCGGCGCGGACGGCGTCGACCTCGAGCAGCGCGCTCACAGCGCCTGGGCTCCGAGGTAGGCGGACTGCACTTCGGCGTTCTCGAGCACGGCCTGCGGGTCGCCGGCAGTCAGCACCTTGCCGTCGGCCATCGCGATCAGCCGCTCGCTGAGGCGCAGCACCAGGTCCATGTCGTGCGCGATCACGAGGAAGGTGATCCCGAAGCGATCGCGCAGCGCCCGGATACGCTCGATCAGCCGCAGCGTCAGCGTGGGGTTCACGCCCGCGCTCGGCTCGTCGAGCAGGATCAGGGTGGGGCTGGACATCAGCGCGCGCCCGAGCTCCAGCAGTTTGCGCTGGCCGCCCGAGAGGTTGCCGGCGCGGTTCTGCACCTCGTGGGCGAGGTCCACCTCGGCGAGCACCTCGTGCGCGCGCTCGGCGATCTCGCGCTCCTGCGCGGCGACGCGCCAGGGGCGCAGCCAGCTCTCCTGGATGCGCTCGCCGGCCTGCTCCTCGGGCACCACCATCAGGTTCTCGAGCACGGTCATCGCGCCCAGCTCCTGCGGGATCTGGAAGGTGCGGGTCAGGCCTCGGCGGAACACGCGGTACGGAGGCAGACCGGTGATCTCCTCGCCGGCGAAGCGCACGCGCCCGCCGTCCGGCTTGAGCGCGCCGGCGATGCAGTTGAAGCAGGTGGTCTTGCCCGCGCCGTTCGGCCCGATCAGGCCGGTAATCGAGCCGCGCGCGACCTCGAACGTCGCCCCGTCGACGGCGATGTGGCCGCCGAAGCGCTTGACCAGACCGGAAACCTCGAGCAGCACGTCCACCGGCGTCGTCCCTCGATCGCGATGCTACCCGTTGCTGCGAGAGCGCGTATGCGCGGCTGCGGCGGCCGGCCGGATGGCCGAGGGCGCTGCCTGCCCCGGTAGCGCGGTCCCGCGTATCGTGCGCCTCGCGGCAACGCCGCACGCGGGCGCGACACGACGTGCGAGGCAGCGGATGCGGCTGATGCGGCAGGGGCAATCGTGAGCCGCGCGAGCGACGCGCTGCGACTGCTGCGCCGCGCGCCGAGGCCGGTCGCCTCCTGGCTGCTGCTCGTGATCGGCGCACTGCTGCTCTTCGCCGGGCAGTTCGCGTTCTGGGCCGCCGACGCCCTCGTCGACAGCGCCGGCTTCACCGAGCGGGCGGTGCGCACCCTCGACGACGAGGACGTGCAGGCGTTCGTCTCGCACTTCCTCGTCGAGGATCTGATCGAGCAGGGCGAGCCCAGCCTGATCGCCGGCCGCCCGCTGATCGAGGCGGCCGTGCAGGCGGTGCTCGGGAGCAGCGCATTCGAGCAGCTCTATGAGACGGCGGTGCGGCAGACGCACCGCACGCTCTTCTCGGATGACCCGATCGTGCTGCAGCTCGTCGACGCCTCGATCGCCGTCGAGGTCACGCTGGCGAGCTTCAGCCCCGAACTCGCCGAGTCGCTGCCCTCGCTCGACGGCGCGGTAGTGGAACTCGCGGACTCGGAGCTCGTCGACACCACGCTGTCCATCGCCAGAACGATCCGCGTCCTGGCGGCGCTGCTGCCGCTGCTGGCGCTCGCCGCCTTCGCGGCGTCGTGGGCGGTCGCGCGAGGGCGGCGTCGCGCCCTCATACGCATCGGAATCACCGTCGCGGTCGTTGCCGCGCTGACGATCGTCACGCTCGATGTGGGCAAGGCAGCGCTCGAGGAGTTCGCCGGTGGCGGCCTCCGGGGCGCCGCGGCCGCGGGCGTGTGGGATGCGTTCCTCGGCGACCTGCGGGCGTGGAACATCGCCCTCGGCGCGGGCGGACTGGTGCTGGCGGCGGCCCCCCAGCTCGCCAGCCTCGACGTCGGCGAGCTGCTGATGCGGGCGTGGCGACTGGCGACCGCGCCGCAGTCGAACGCCGGGCGGCTCGTGCGCGCCATCGCCGCCGTGCTGCTGGGCTGGCTGGCGCTGTTCCGCACGGACGACCTCGTGACGGTCGTGGTCGCGCTCGCCGGCCTCACCGCCATCTACCTCGGGCTGATCGAGCTGATGCGTCTGCTCTGGAAGGAGCGAGCCACCACCGCGGGCGATGTCGCGAGGGCCGCCGCATCCGCCGAGTTGCGCCCGCAGCTCTCACCGGGGGTACGCATCGCCGCGCTCGTCGTGCTGATCGCGGGCGGCGTCGTGGCCATCGTGCTGCTGATCGCGGGCCTCGGCCTGTCCGGCGGGGGTGTCCGCGGACGGGAGGCGGTCTGCAACGGCCACGCCGAGCTATGCAGCCGCCCGCTCAACGAGGTCGCCTTCGCGGCCACGCACAACTCGATGTCGGCGGCCTCGGAGGGCTGGCTGTTCGCCGCCCACCGCGAGGGGATCGCCGAGCAGTTGGACTACGGCATCCGCGGGCTGTTGATCGACGTCTGGTTCGGGTTCCCCTCGTTGAAGGGCGTGGCGACGGAGCTGCTCGGCAAGGACCGCGAGGCGATGGTCGAGCTCTACGGCGCGGGGGTGGTCGATGCCCGCGACCGCATCGCGGCGGGGCTCGGCCCCCTCGAGGATCGCGAGCTCTACCTCTGCCACGGCTTCTGCGAGGTGGGCGCGACGCCGCTGCGCGAGGCGCTGGATGACATTCGCCGCTTCCTCGCCACCAACCCCGGCGAGGTACTGATCGTCTTCATCCAGGACGAGGCCCCGGCGGAGGACATCGCCGCCGCCTTCGCCGACGCCGGCCTCGAGCGCTACGCCTACGCGCACCCCGGCCGCGATGCGCCGTGGCCGACGCTCGGCGAGCTGGTCCAGCGCAACGAGCGGCTGATCGTGATGACAGAGGCCTCCGACCGCGCGCCCGTCCCGTGGCTACAGCGAGGCTTCGAGCTGACGCAGGAGACGCCGTTCGCCTTCCACTCGGTCGAGGACCTCAGCTGCGAGCCCAACCGCGGCGCCACGGACGCGCCGCTGTTCCTGGTCAACCACTGGATCGAGGGCATCTCGCCCACCCCGGAGGACGCAGAGCTGCTCAACGCGCGGGACGTGCTGCTGGCGCGGCTGCGCGACTGCGCGGCGGAGCGCGGCCAGACGCCGAACCTGGTGGCGGTGAACTTCTACCGCTCGGGCGACCTCCTCGCCGTCATCGACGAGATCAACGGCGTGAGCGCGGCCGCTGCGGAGTAGCGGAGCCCGACGCGACGTGACAGATTGCGCGCGTCCACACGCGAGCAACCGACGGACCGCGACATGACCGAGAACCCCAGCATCGAAGACGCCGAGATCGCCGAGTACCTGGACCGCCGCAGCGAGTGGGCGGTGCTCACCACGCTGGACGCGGACGGCTATCCGCACAGCGTCGCCCTCGGCTACTACCGCATCGGCGACGTGGTCTACGTCGGCACGCCGGCGGGCACGCGCAAGGTGCGCAACGCCGAGGCGAACCCGCGCGGCTCGCTGATGGTCGCGGGATCGAAGGCGTCCGGCGACTGGAGCGGCGTGCTGCTGCAGGGCGACCTCGAGATCGTGCGCGACGCCGCCGAGCGGCTCGCGATCGAGCGCGAGGGCCGGCGCCAGCGCGGCGTGCCCGAGGACGAGCTGCCGGACGCGCCCCGCGAGGGCGAGGTGATCCTGCGGCTGCGCCCCAAGCGCACGATCACCTGGCGCTACTGATCGGCACGCCGCGAGCGCGCTCGATGACCTCGCCGCCCACGCCGACGCCGTCCGCACCCACACGCGACCCCGCGCTGCGCGAGCGCACGATCAGCGAGACGCTGCCGCCCTACCGCGTGATCCTCCACGACGACGACGTGAACGAGATGGCCCACGTCGTCCGTGCCCTCCTCGCCTCGGTACCGGAGCTCGACGCGCGCGGCGCGACGGCGATCATGCTCGAGGCGCACCTCAGGGGCCGCGCCGAGGTGATCGCCTGCCCGCTGGAGCGCGCCGAGCTGTACCGCGACCGCCTCAAATCGCACGGCCTGACCGCCACCATCGAGCGGGTCTGAGGCGCGGCCCGCGAGATCGCCGTAGGCTGGCGGCATGCGCAGCCTGACCGCCGGACTGGTCCTCCTTCTGCTCGCCGCCGGCGCGCTCATCGCCGCCTCGTGCGGCGGTGACGGCGAGGACGAAGCGGAGCAACTGAGGATCGGCTACCTCGCCGATCGCTCCGGCTCGCTCGCCGAGTTGGGGGACGTGATCAGCGTCGGCGTCGAGCTCGCGGTCCAGCACATCAACGAGGCCGGCGGCGTCAACGGCCGCGACGTCGTGCTCGTCTCCGGCGACACGAAGGTGAACCCGACGCAGGGCGTCGAGGAGGCGCGGCGCCTCGTCGAGGTCGAGGGCGTGCAGGCGATCGTGGGCGCGATCTCCAGCACCGTGACGCTCGCGGTGACGGAGAGCGTGATCGGGCCGTCGGGCGTCGTGATGATCACGCCGTCCGCCTCCTCGCCGGCGCTGTCCACCTCGAACGACAACGACTTCCTGTTCCGCAGCGCCCCCTCGGACGTCGCGAAGGGAGTGATCCTCGCCGCGCTCGCGCGCGAGGAGGGGCTCGACAACGTCGGCCTGCTCTATCGCGACGACGCCTACGGGCAGGGGCTGGCCGAGGTGTTCACGCAGCACTTCGGCGGCACGGTCTCGGCCGCGTCCTACTCGGCGCTGGGCCAGACCTCGTACCTGGCGGAGTTGCAGCAGGCCGCGAGCGGCGGCGCCGATCTGCTGGTCGTCGTCGCCTTCCCCGGCGAGGCGGAGGTCTTTCTGCGCGAGTCGATCGAGAACGGCGTCTTCACGAAGTTCGTCTTTGCGGACGCCACCCGCAGCGAGGACCTCGCCGCGAAGATCGGCCCCGAGCACCTCGACGGCTCGCGTGGCACCGCACCCGGCAGCGGTCCCGACGAGCCCTCGACGGCGGCGTGGAACCGTGCTTATGTCGCGCAGTTCGGCGAGCAGCCGGCGCGCGCCTACGTGCGCGAGGGCTACGACGCCGTGATCGCCATCGCGCTCGCCGCCGAGGCAGCCGGCTCCGCCGACAGCGCCGCGATCCGCGACGAACTGCGCAACGTCGTGCAGCCGCCGGGCCGGATCGTGATCGCCGGTCCCGAGGGCGTCAGGGCTGCCCTCGAGGCCGTCCGCAACGGCGAGGAGATCGACTACGACGGCGCGGCCTCGCCGCTCGACTGGAACGCCACTGGCGACCTCGTGACCGGCTTCGTCGAGATCTGGGAGTACCGGGGCGGCAAGATCGTCGCGATCGAGTCCCGCCCGTTCGATCTCCGCTAGCCGCTACCTCCCGCGCAGCGACGACAGCCCGTGCTCGCGGCGGCGCTCGTTGAGCGCACGCCAGGCGACGCGATCGGCCTCGATGAAGCGGGTGAGCGAGGCGTTCGTGACGCCGAGCGCCCGCCCTGCTTCGCTCGGACGCCACTGCGCGGCCGCGAGGACGTCGAAGAGCGAGGCCAGCGCCGCCCTGTAGCGAGCGTCGCGGCGCCCGAGGACGAGCCTGCGGTCCTTCGTGCGCGCGGCGGCGAGCTCGGGGGCGGGGGTGTAGTCCTCGAGGGTCACGGGCGCGCGCAGTTGCAGCGCGATCGCGTGGCGCAGGCGGCGCAGCGCGCGCGCCCGGTTCTCGTGCTGCGAGCGCGACTCGTTGGCCTCGGCGCTGACGCCGGAGGGACGGTGCCGCAGGCGCACGGCGGACTCGGTGACGTTGCGCTTCTGCCCACCCGGCCCGCTCGCGCGGAAGCGATCGAAGTCGCACTGGCGCAGCAGCGCCGCGTCATCGAGGCCGAGGAACTCGCGCCAGTCAGACCGCTCCGCGCTCACGCCACCATCCGCATCAGCCCGGCAGGATCCCGGCGGGGTAGCGCGTGCCGACGAGGCCGCGCTCGACGAGCGTTTCGTATTCCTCGCGTGAGTAGCCGAGCAGGTCGAGGTACACCTCTTCATTGTGCTCGCCCAGCCGCGGCGGGGGGAGCCGCACCTCGTCGGAGGTGTTGCGCATCTTGAAGAGGTAGCCCGGATAGCGGTGCGTGCCCACCGTCGGCATGTGGATCTCGCGGAACCAGTTGCGCGCGTTCAGTTGCGGATCCGCGAGGATCTCGAGCGCGTCGCGCAGCGGGGCGGCGCAGACGCCGGCCGCCTGCAACTCGTGGAACAGCGCCTCCTTGTCGCGGGCGGCGGTCAGCTCGCCGATGCTCGCCTCGAGCGCGGCGCGATGCTCCCGCCGGCGACCCGCGCTCGCGTAGCGCGGCTCGGCGGCGAGTCCGGGGCTGCCGAGGATCGCGCACAGCGAGGCGAACTGCTCGTCGGTCGCGACATCGATCGCGATCCACTGGTCCTCGCCGCCGGCGGGGTAGACGCCGTGAGGTGCGTGCCAGCGGTGGGTGTTCCCCTGCGCCGTCGCCTCGTAGCCGTTCATCACGTAGTCGAGGATGAACTCACCGAGCGTCGGGATGAACCCCTCCGCGAGCGGCAGCTCGATGAGCTGGCCCTCGCCGGTCCGCTCGCGGTGGCGCAGTCCCATCATCGCGGCGACCGCGCCGTGGACCCCCGCCATCGCGTCGGCGCTGAGCACGTCGCCGGAGAGCTGCGGCTCCCCGTCGATGTAGCGGCGGAGCAGCGTCTGTCCGGCCATCGCCTCGGCGTGGGTGCCGAAGCAGCGGTAGTCGTGGTAGGGCCCGGACAGGCCGAAGGCGGGCATCCGAACCATGACCAGCCGCGGGTTCACCTCGCGCAGGTCGTCCCAGCTAAGGCCCGCACGGTCGAACGCGCCCGGCGAGTTGTTCTCGATGACCACGTCGCTGACCTCCACCAGGCGCAGGAATGCCTCGCGGCCCTCGGGAGCGGAGAGGTCGGCGGTCATCGACTTCTTGTTGCGGGCGTGGGAGTTGAAGTTGGCCGAGCGGTTCCAGCGCTCGTCCTTCGGATCGAGATCGGGGTAGAGCGCGGCCAGGTTGGCGCCGGCGCGCACCTGCTCCTCGCACTGCTCCTTCGTGAAGGCGACCTCGGCGCCGCGAGTGTTCGGGTGGATGCGGTTGATCGACTCGACGCGGATCACCTCGGCGCCCCACTCCGCCAGCAGCTGTGTGCTGTACGGGCCGGCCCAGACCACCGTCGCCGCGGCTACTCGCACGCCCTCGAGGGGTGGCCGCAGCAGGCCGCCGTCCGCCGCCGGCCGCGCCCGACGCGGCGATCGAGGCGCCACGTCGTGCGGAGGCCGAGCCGGCCAGGCCGAGGGCGCCGTGAGGGCCGCGTCGTGCTCGCCACGCAGCGGCGCGCGCCGCGGGGATCGCCGGGGCGACGCGTTCATGATGAACGGCCTGCCAGGGTACTCGAGCGGCCCGGTCCGCGGATGATCGATCGTGTCCCAGGCGCCTCGACCCCGGAAGTGCGGATTCTGCAGCACCTCCCCGATGGTGAGCAGCGCTCCGCCGAGGATGCCGAGGTCCTGCGCCTGGCGGAGCGCCTCGATCTTCGGCGTACGCTGCAGGAACTCCGCGTAGGACGCCTCGAGCTCCTCGATGAGCTCGTCGGGTACGTAGGCGACCGCCTGGAACAGCTCCTCCCGGGTGACGAGATCCTCGCGCCCAATCAGGGCGAGGAAGCCCGGCAGCCGGGCGCCGAACCCGTGCAGGTTGATGTAGCCGTCCATCGCAGGCCGGATGCCGCTCGCCGGCATCTGACCGCCGCTGCGGCGTCGCATCGTGACGCCCGCGTAGGCCGCGCCCGTCAGGTCGACCACGCGCCGGTCGCGGAACCCGGCCTGGCACTCGTAGACCGCGAGGTCGATGTAGTCGCCGGCGCCTCCCGCCTCGACTCGGTAGCGGGCGAGCAGGATGGCGAGCGCGGCCGTCCCCCCGGCCGAGTAGTGCGCCACGTGGCCGGCGAACTTTAGCGGTTCCCGGCTCCGGTGCCCGGTCAGCAGCAGCGGGCCACCCATCGCCTGGAGGGTGATCTCGGAAGCCAGGTAGTCGCGATACGGCCCGTCCTGCCCGAAGGGAGTGAGCGAGAGCATCACGAGGTCGTCGCGGTCGCGCGAGAGCTCGTCCCAGCCCCAACCCCAGGCCGCCGCGCGTCCCGCGTCATGGTCCTCGATCACCACGTCGCACTCCGTGGCGAGGCGGCGGATCGTCGCCGCCCCCTCGGCGGTCGCGGGATCGACGGTCGCGGAGCGCTTGTTGGTGTTGAGGTGGAGGAACAGGCCGGACGCCTCGGGGTCCTCGACGTTGCCCGGGAACGGTCCGAAGCGGCGGGCCGGGTCGCCGTCGGGCGGCTCGAGCTTGAGCACGTCGGCCCCGTAGTCGGCGAGGAGCTTCGTCGCGTACGGGCCTGCGACGTTGCGGGTGAGGTCGAGTACGCGGATATCCTCGAGGGGAGCTGCCATCGCCGTCACCTCAGATCGCCGTTACCCCAGATCGCAGGAGTCTCGAGGCTCGCCATCCCCGCGACGGTGACCACGCGGACGCGATCGATCGTGGTCCTCCCGCGGTCCTCGCCGCCTCGCCGGGCGGCTCGGGGCGAAACGCATGATACGTCGCGCCCCGGATGGCCGGCGCCGGCGCGTCGCGGAGGGACCTGCGCCAGCCGGGCCAATCCGCACTCACGCCGACGACCCTGGCACGGCGAGGCAGCAGGGCGATGGGGAGAACTGCGCATCAGATGATGCTATTTTAGCGAACAACAGCAAGCAGGTGTGTTAGTAAAGGCAAGGGTGTTAGACCTTACGATGCCCGGGGCACCCCGTTCGCCGGACGAATTTGCGCGGCGCAAAACCGCCAAATCATGCGATCATCTGTTTACGCTATTTTAGCCTGGTACACCTCTCAGTCCACAGATAAAGAATCTGGCCGTATGCTTAACTAACGAGTGAAGGGACCACCGCCGTGGATGCTGCCGTGTTCACCAACCCCTCTGGCGAGCTCGTCACGCAACGCCCTCGCGGCGGCGGGCGCTACCTCACGTTCGTCCCGAACGCGCTGCCGCCCCCGCCCACGATCGAGCAGGCCGCGATCGCGAGCGCGGGCGTGCTGCTCGCCGATGCCGAGTACTGGCTCGGACAGCTGGTCGGCCTCGGCGGCCTGCTCCACGACGCGAACGAGCTGGCCGCGCCGTACATCCGGCGCGAGGCCGTCCGCAGTTCGCAGATCGAGGGCACGCGCACGTCCCTGCTCGAACTCGCCGGCTTCGAGGCAGCATCCGACGGACCACCCCCGGACGACGACGCACGTCAGACCCTCAACTACGTCGCGGCGCTCGACGAGGGGCTACGCCGCATCCGCGAGGGCGCTGCGATCGACGCCCTCCTCGTTCGCGACCTGCACCGCACGTTGATGGCGGGGGCCCGCGACGAGTCGCGCAGCGCTCCGGGCGAGTTCCGGGATGTCCAGAACTACATCACCGGCGGCGGCGAGGTGATATACGCCCCACCGCCTCCCGACCGGATGCTCGGCTGCCTGGACAGCCTCTTCGGATACATCGATTCGCCGCCCGATACGCCGCCGCTGGTGGAGATCGCGTGGGTGCACTACGCCTTCGAGGCGATTCACCCCTTCCGTGACGGCAACGGGCGCATCGGGCGAATCCTGATCCCCCTGCTGCTCGCCCGGCGGCGGGGGCTCGAGCATCCGCTGCTCTACGTCAGTCCGTACCTCTTCGAGCACCGGCAGGAGTACTACGACCGCCTCTTTGCCGTCAGCGCGCGCAGTGACTGGGCAGGCTGGCTGGCGTTCATGCTGCGCGCCTTCGCTTCGCAGGGGCGGGCATCCGTCGCGACGGCGAAACGCCTGATCGCCCTCGACGGCGAGTGGCGGCTGCGACTCGAGCAGGGAGGCGCGACGCCTAGCGCGCTCCGCCTCGCCCCGCTGATCCGGCGCCAGTCCCTCGCCGTGACCGCAGCCCTGGCGAGGGACCTGCTCGCCGGGGCCGGCCACCCGGTCACCCCGCCAACGGCCTACCAGGCGATCGCGGATCTCGAGCGGGCGGGCATCCTCACCGAGATCACCGGCCGGACGCGCGGCCGCATCTGGCTGGCCCTCGAACTGGTGGACCTGCTCGAAGGCGACGAGGGCGCGGCCAGCGAGGCCAGCGCAGGCTAGTCGACGGAGGCGAACCTTCCGGCAGGCGCGCCCGCCGCCTATCCTGCGAGGGTCGGGGGCGGAGCAACGGAGGCCAGTCATGCGCGTGCAGATCGTCGGGGCGACCGGCTACGGCGGCCTCGGCATCCTCGAACTGCTGCTCCAGCACCCCGCGCTCGAGCCCTCGGCGCTGATCGCACGCGACGACGCCGGACGGCCGATCGCGGACATCTACCCGCACCTCGCCGGCCGCACGGACCTGATCGTGCAGGCGCCCGACGATGCCGACATCGGCGGCGACTGCGACGCGGTCGTCTTCGCCACGCCGGACGGCGTCTCGATGGGCTACGCGGCGGCGCTGGCCGATGCCGGCGTGCGCTTCCTCGACTACTCCGGTGACTTCCGCTTCCCCGACGAGGCCGCCTACGCGCGCTACGCCGCGGCGCACCCCTCGATCGGCGACAGCGCGCACCAGGCCGCCGCCCTGCTCGGGCGCGCGCGCTACGGCGTGCCGGAGCTGCGCGCCGAGGCGGTCGCCGAGGCGCCGATCGTCGGCAACCCCGGCTGCTTCGCCGTCGGCATCACGCTCGGCCTCGCGCCGCTCTTCGCCGACGGGCTCGTCGAGGGCGGCTCGGTCGTGGTGGACGGGCTCACGGGGTCATCCGGAGCGGGCAAAAAGCCGGCGGCCGCGCAGCACTTCTCGCACCTCAACGACAACGTCGTCCCCTACCGCGTGTTCAACCACCAGCACGTCGTCGAGGCGGAGCAGACCCTCGGCGGGCTCGCGGGCGCGCCGGCGAGCGTGTACTTCGTCCCGCACCTGCTCGGCACGACGCGCGGCATCCTCAGCACGATGCACCTGACGCTGAGCCGCAGCGCCTCGCGCGAGGCGCTGCTCGAGCGCTACCGCGAGTTCTACGCGGGCGCGCCGTTCGTGCGCGTGCTGGAAGCACCGCCGTCGCTGAAGCAGACGGCGGGCTCGAACTACTGCGACATCTCGCTCGTGAGCTCGCCGGACGAGCGGCGCGTGGTCGTGATCTCCTCGATCGACAACCTGCTCAAGGGGCAGAGCGGGAACGCACTGCAGAACCTCAACCTGATGCTGGGCCTCGATCAGACGGCCGGCCTCGAGCGCACGCCACTCTACCCGTAGCCGCACCGAGCAGCCGGGAACGTCCTCGGGCGAACCTTAGCGGGGCACGTCCGGCGCGGGCAGGCGCGGGCCACGACCGAAGCGGCTGACGCTGCGGTCGATGGCGATCGCGAGCACGAGCAGGAAGATCGGCGAGACCGTGATCACCGTGGCCACGCCGACGGTGCTGGCGAGCGCCCCCATCAGGAGCAGCGGCGGGATCGCGAAGCCGTCCTTGAGCAGGCCGAGCAGCGCGAACGCGCGTCCCTGGATGCGCAGCGGCACCGCGCGGCTGATATAGGTCTGCGTGGCCACGACCGCCAGCGTCACCCCGGCCCCGAGGAACATCGAGAGCAGCGCCGCCATCTCCACCCGCGGCCCCACGCCCGGGATGCTGAAGAACAACAGCCAGCCGAACAGATCGGTCAGCGTGGCGACGAGGCCGAGCGCCGTCACCGCCGTAGAGACGAGGATGAAGCCGATCACCGCGATCGGGCGCTCGCCGGCCCAGCGAATCAGCAGCGGCGCGGCGCCGAGGGCGGCGAGCAGGCCGATCGGCGCGGGCGCGAAGACGTAGAGCGTGTTCGCGGGGTCGACGTCGAGGACCTCGCTCACGTACTGCGGTCCGAGCATCGCGAGGACGACGTTGATCGTGCTGGCGAGCGCGGCCAGCACCAGCATCCACATCACCTGGCGCTCGGCCAGCAGCCAACGCACGACGCCCATCGTTGAGGCCGGCACGGATCCTGCGCCCTCCCCCACCGGCCCCGGGTGCGGCGGCGGGCGCAGGTCGAAGACGCGGGTGGCGGAGAACAGGAACAGCATCCCCGCGATGATCGTTACCGGGTCGACGCCATAGGCGCGCACGATCAGCGGGGCCAGCACCGCCTTGCCGAGGAGGTCCGCCGCCGAGGAGATCAGCCCGAGCATCGAGTTCGCCGCGGCCAGCTCCTCGGCCGTCGCGACGAGCGGCAGCGTGGACGCCTCGGACGGCTGCGAGAACTGGTGCAGGAGGCGCACGACGAAGATCACGACCAGCAGCGATCGGAAGTCCGAGCCGAACACGAAGGCGACGGCGAGCGTGAGCACGCCCATCCCCACGTACGCGCCCGCGAGGGCGACTCGCTTCGGGAGGGCGTCGGCGACGGCGCCGCCGTAGAGCCCGAGCAGCAGGCTGGGCAGCAGGAAGGCGGTGCCCAGCAGCGCCGCGTTGATCGCGCCGCCGTCCCCACGTGCCGTCGAGATCAGCGCGCCGAAGATGAGCGCGTTGATCGCGACGTCGGTGAGGAAGCGCGAGGCGAGCAGCGCCTGGAACTGCGGGTTTCGGGCCACCGATCCGGGGGGCAGCCAGAACCAGAGCACACGGAAGACATGCGCCTGGCCGACATCGAGAGCGTGATCGATCCGCTGGAGGCCCTCGAATGCCGGCTCGTCGAACTGGGGAGGCAACGCCATCGCCGGTCCATCGTAGGGGACAGGGGGTTAACGAACGGAATGCCCGCAGGAGCGGACCTCGCGCGCTACGCGAAGACCGCGAGCGCCCGCTCGACGCTGGCGCGATCGTCCGGCGCGGGCGCGAGCACGAGCGTGACGCCCTCGGCGGCCCACGCTTCCGCCTGCTCGCGCACCTCCGAGGCCGTGCCCACCAGGCAGGCGTCGGCGATGAAGCGCTCGGAGATCGCCGCAAGCCGCGCCTCCTCGTCGCCTGCCGCGATGGCGGCGCGGGCGGCGGCGACCTCGTCGTGGTAGCCGGCCTCCTCGAAGTACGCCTGGTAGTAGGGCCGCGAGAAGTAGAGGAACAGCTTGTCGCGCGCCGCGGCCAGGGCGGCCGCGCGGTTGTCGTCGACGGCGGTCGGGATAAACGTCCCGACGAAGAAGTCGTCGCGACGCTCGGGCGGGATCTCGGCGAGCGAGGTCGCCATGTGCGAGCGGAGGCCGTTGGCCCAGAGCGCGCCGTCGCCGATCTCGCTGGCAAGTGCCGTCATGCGCCGGCGCAGCGTCGCGAGGACCAGGCGCGGGAACGCCGCACCCTCGGTGTGCGCGCGCATCTCGGCGACGTACTCGCGCATGTCCGCGATCGGCCGGCCGACGCTGAGCCCCAGCTCCTGGTGCGTCGGCTGATGCGAGACGCCAAGCCCGAGCAGCAGCCGTCCGGGGTGCAGCTCCTCGATCAGGGAGCCCGCCTGCCCCATCAGCTGCGGGTGCCGCAGGTAGATGTGCGCGATGCCCGTGGCGACGCTGATGCGCTCGGTGCGCTCGAGGACGGCGAGCATGAGCGCGACGTTATCGCCGCGGCTCGGCGCCCACACGCAGGGGAAGCCGCGCCGCTCCAGCTCCTGCACGAACGCGAGCTGTTCGGCGCGCGAGCCGGCCTGATCCGAGATCCGGAGATGCGGCTTGTCCATCGCTGTTCCTCGTCGCTACTCGAACGCCGCGAGCGCCCGTTCCAGCCCCGCGCGGTCACCCATCGAGGGCGAGAGCACGAGCGTGACGTCCTCCTCGGCCCACGCTCCCGCCTGCTCGCGCACCTCCGAGGCCGTGCCCACCAGGCAGGCGTCGGCGATGAAGCGCTCGGAGATCGCGGCGAATAGCGCATCGTCGTCACCCGCCGCGATGGCGGCGCGGGCGGCGGCTACCTCGTCGTGATAGCCGGCCTCCTCGAAGTAGGCCTGGTAGTACGGCAGCTCGAAGTACACGCGCAGCGCGGCGCGCGCAGAGGCGAGTCCGCTCGCTCGGTCGTCGCCGACGGCGGTCACGATGAAGGTGCCGGCGAAGAAGCCCTCGCGCCGATCGGGCGGGATTTCCGCGAGCGAGGTCGCCATGTGCGATCGGATGCCGTTCGCCCAGAGCGCGCCATTGGCGATCTCGCCGGAGAGCGCCGTCATGCGGCGGCGCAGGGTCGCGAGCACCAGGCGCGGGAACGCCGCGCCCTCGGCGTGCACCCGCATCTCGGCGACGTACTCGCGCATGTCCGCGAGCGGCCGGCCGACGCTGAGCCCCAGCGCCTTGTGCATCGGCTCATGCGAGACGCCGAGACCGAGCAGCAGGCGTCCCGGGTGAAGCTCCTCGATCAGCGAGCCCGCCTGCCCCATCAGCTGCGGGTGCCGCAGGTAGATGTGCGCGATGCCCGTGCCGACGGTGATGCGCTCGGTGCGATCGAGGATGGCGAGTAGCAGGGCGACGTTGTCGCCGCGGCTCGGCGCCCAGACGCCGGGGAAGCCCTTCCGCTCCAGCTCCTGCACGAGCGCCATCTGCTCCGCGCGCATGCCCGGCTGATCCCAGATCCTCAGATACGGCTTGTCCATCGCTGTTCCTCGTCGCTACTCGAACGCCGCGAGCGCCCGTTCCAGCCCCGCGCGGTCACCCATCGAGGGCGAGAGCACGAGCGTGACGCCCTCGTCCGCCCAGGCTTCCGCCTGCTCCCGCACCTCCGAGGCCGTACCCACGAGACAGGAGTCGGCGATGAAGCGCTCCGAGATCGCCGCGAGCAGCGCATCGCCGGCGCCAGCCGCAATCGCGGCACGGGCGGCGGCGACCTCGTCGTGGTAGCCGGCCTCCTCGAAGTAGGCCTGGTAGTAGGGCAGCGCGAAGTAGCGGCGCAGCCCCGCTCGCGCGGCGGCGAGGGCGGCCGTGCGGTCGTCATCGACGGCGGTCGCGAGCAGGTTGCCGGCGAAGAAGCCCTCACGACGATCGGGCGGGACTTCGGAGAGCGAGTCGGCCATGTGCGATCGGATGCCGTTGGCCCACAGTCCGCCCTCGGCGATCTCGCCGGCGAGCGCCGTCATGCGGCGGCGCAGCGTCGCGAGCACCAGGCGCGGGAACGCCGCGCCCTCGGTGTGCGCCCGCATCGCGGCGACGTACTCGCGCATGTCCGCGAGCGGCCGCCCGACGTTGAGCCCCAGCGCCTTGTGCATCGGCTGGTGCGAGACGCCGAGGCCAAGCAGCAGCCGGCCGGGGTGCAGCTCCTCGATCAGCGAGCCCGCCTGCCCCATCAGCTGCGGGTGCCGCAGATAGATGTGCGCGATGCCCGTGCCGACGGTGATGCGTTCGGTGCGCTCGAGGACGGCGAGCAGCAAGGCGAGGTTGTCGCCGCGGCTCGGCGCCCAGATGCCGGGGAAGCCGCGCCGCTCCAACTCCTGCGCGAATGCGATCTGGTCCGCGCGGCCACCCGGCTGGTCCCAGGTCGTGAGATACGGCTTGTCCATCGCTGTCTCCTTCTGGTTACCCGGGCCGGGCCGGCTACGAGCCCGCCTCGCGGACGACGTTGCGCAGCGGCTCACCGCGCGCCCAGCGCCCGAGGTTGTCGAGGAAGATCGCCGCCGATCGCGGGTCGTTGCCGCTCGAGGCGCCGGAGTTGTGCGGCGTGACGATCACGCGCGGCATGTCCCAGAGCGGCGACTCCTCCGGCAGCGGCTCCTCCTCGAAGACATCGAGGTAGGCGCCGCCGATCTGCCCCGTTCGCAGCGCCTCGATCAGCGCCTGCTCGTCGACGACCGGACCGCGCGCGATGTTGAGCACGTGCGCGCCGCGCGGCATCGCCGCGAACGCCTCGGCGTCGAACAGCCCTCGCGTCTCCGGCGTCAGCGGGCAGGCGAGCGCGAGCCAGTCGGCGCGCGGCAGCAGCGAGGCCAGCGCGTCGGGGTGGCGCAGCTCGTCGACGGGATCGCCCTCGCGGGCCGGGCCGCGGCGCACGCCGACGACGTGCATCCCGATCGCCTGGGCGATGCGCGCGATCGCCGATCCGATCGCGCCGAGGCCGAAGACGACGAGCGTTTGCTCGAGGAGATCGGGCCTCCGCTCGTCGTCGGCCTGCTCCCAGGCGTGCCGCCGCTGCGCGTCGGCGTAGGCGGGGAAGCCGCGCGAGAGCGCGAGCAGCGCGGCGATCGTCGACTGCGCGATCGGCTCGGCCGTAGCACCGGCGGAGTTGGTGAGCGTGATGCCGCGCGCCAGCATGCGCCCGAAGATCGGGTGGTCGACTCCCGCGTTGCGGACGTGTAGCCACTGCAGCCGCGGTGCGCGGTGCAGCGAGGAAAAGAAGCTGCGCCTGAGCGGGCCGGAGATGAGATCAATGCTGTAGCAGGCGATCTCGATGCGCGCGCACTGCTCGTCGGCGAGCCGCGCATCCGGGTCGGGCGGCAGCGTGATGATCTCGGCCTCGATGCCGGCGTCGGCCACGGCGCGGTGGAACGCTTCGCCGTAGCGCTCAAGGAAGGCCTCGGACAGCAGGATCGTGGTCATCGTCCCTCCCGCGGGCACGATAGCGGGGAGTCGGCGGCGTCACCAGCGCGCGCGAGACGCCGCGCCCTCTTGACAGCGCGGCGCGCAAGGCGCGAGATCGCCTCAGCATGACCACGATATACAGCCGCTACCCGGTCGAGCTGTCGCTGCGCAAGGGCGCGGTGCTGCTGCGCCCGCCCGAACCCGCCGACCGCGACGCGATCCTCGCCTTCGCGCAGTCGCTGCCGACGCACGACCTGCTCTTCCTGCGCCGCGACATCACCCGCCCCGAGGAGGTGGACGACTGGATCCGCGCGGTCGTCGCGGACGAGCTGGCGACGGTGCTGGCGCTCCGCGGGGACGCCGTCGTCGGCTACGCCGTCGTCGATCGCAGCCACCTCGAGTGGATGCGCCACGTCGCCGAGCTGCGGGTGATGGTGTCGGCCACGATGCGCGGGCAGGGGCTGGGCCGGCTGCTGACGACCGAGGCGTTCCGCATCGCCTCGGAGATGGGCGTCGAGAAGATGGTCGCCCAGATGACCACGGACCAGCGCACGGCGATCACGGTCTTCCAGAACCTCGGCTTCGAGAACGAGGCTGTGCTGCACCAGCACGTGCGCGACCGCGACGGCAAGAAGTACGACTTGCTGATCCTGCGCCGCGCCGTCTCCGGCTTCGAGTCGAGCGTGATCCTCGAGGAGTACGGCGTGAGCACGTAGGCGTACGGCCTGAAAGGCCAGCCGGGCGGTGCGCGGTCCCGGCGTCTCCGGGCGCGATGGCGGGTGAATGTGTATAATACACACCCGTGAGAAGCCGCGATGTGATCTCGAGGTTGGAGCGGGACGGCTGGGCGCTTCGCAATGTCCGGGGCAGCCATCACCAGTTCACACACGCGGAGAAGCCGGGGCGCGTCACCGTCAAGCATCCGTCCAGGGACATCGCGCTCGGCACGTTGCGCAGCATCTTCCGTCAGGCCGGATGGGAGTGGAGGGAACGCTGATGCGCTTTCCGATCGTGGTGCACAAGGATCCGGAGAGCGAGTACGGGGTCACCGTGCCGGATCTGCCCGGCTGCTTCTCGGCCGGTGACAGCCTTGAGGACGCCATCGTATCGGCTCACGAGGCGATCGCCTGCCACATCGAGGGGCTGCTCATGGATGGCGAACCGATCCCCTCGCGGGAGCCGCTGGAGACGCACCGGGCGAACGAGGACTACCGCGCAGGAATCTGGGCGCTCGCCGACGTCGATGTCTCGAAGCTGAGCAGCAGGACCCGGCGAGTCAACATCACGCTGCCGGAGCGCGTGCTCGCCATCGTCGACGAGGCCGCCGCGCGGGAAGGCGAGACGCGGTCCGGACTGCTGGCGCGCGCAGCGCTCAGCTATCTGGAGCAGCCTCGCCGTAGCGACCGCTAAAGGAAGGCCAGCGCCGCGGTCTGCACGCCGACGAGGAAGATGCCGGCGGCGAGCGCGCGCGTGAGCAGACCCTCGCCCAGCCGGTCATGGATCCAGCGCGCGAGCGGCACGGAGGCGATCACGCCGGCCGTGAGGAAGGGCATGTCGTTCAGCGGCTCGCCCGTGTGCCCCGCGAGCAGGTGCAGCGCGACGCCGCCCGTCGAGACCGCCGTGATGAGCACCTGCGCGGTCGGCACCGCGAGCGCGTGCGGGATGCGCATCACGCGCACCGCGAGCGGCGTGTAGAACAGCCCCCCGCCGAGGCCGACCAGCGTGCTCACTCCCGCGGCGGCGGCCGCGGCGAACAGGCTGCGCCAGACCGGCACGCGGTACTGGAACGTCACGCCTGCGCGATCGCGCAGTTCACGCTGCCAGCCCGCGCGCAACGGCTCGGCAAACTGCGCCACCGGCCGGCTGACGAGGTAGACGCCGGTGAAGGCAAGCAGCAGCCCGAAGGCGAGCGCGAACGCCACGCGCGGCATCAGCGACGTCGCGGCGGCCCCCACCAGCGCGGCCGGCAGGGCCGCGGCGACCAGCGCCCCCGAGAGCGGCCGGTCGACCCGCCTGTGCATCCAGGCGTAGGCGGCCGCAGCCGCGTTGGCGACCGCGACCGCCGCCAGCGTCGCCGTCGTGATCTCCTCCGGCAGGGCCTCTGGATAGCGGAGCAGCAGGATCGGCGCGAACAGGAAGCCGCCACCCGCCCCCACGGACCCGGCGTAGACGCCGACCGCGAAGCCGATGCCGAAGAGGAAGGCCCACTCAAGCACGGGCACACCCACTCATGGCCGCGACATGCCCGCCACCGCCGAAGGCGCTACCGTACAGCCGGTCACCCACCCGGGCAGGCAGGCGACGGAGGATGCCGATGGCAGCGATTTCCACCGTGACCGGCGAGGTCGCATCAGAGGACCTCGGCGTCACGCTCTTCCACGAACACCTCGCAATGGTCTCGCCCGGCCTCGAACTGAACTGGCCGCAGACCTTCGACCGGCCGGCCGAGGTAGAGAACGCCGTCGAGTTGCTCTCGCGGGCGGCGGCCGTCGGCGTGCGCACGCTCGTCGACCTCACGACCATCGACCTTGGGCGCGACATCACCATGCAGCAGCAGATCGGTGAGCGCAGCGAGGTGCAGATCGTCGTCGCCACGGGCGTGCACATGCGGCCCTCACGCTTCCTGCTGCACACACCCGAGGAACGCATCGTCGAGCTCTTCGTCGACGACATCGAGCGCGGCATCGGTGGTACGAGTATCCGCGCCGGGGCGCTCAAGATCGCCAGCGGCGAGGAGGTGACAGCGGAGAACGAGCGCCTGCTGCGCTGCGTCGCGCGCGCGCACCTCGCCACCGGCGTTCCGATCATCACGCACAGCGAGGCGCTGACCGAGAGCGGCGCGCGGCAGCAGGAGATCCTCGCGGACGAGGGCGTGGACCTCGCGCGCGTCGCGGTCGGGCACGTCGGCGACACCACGGACCTCGGCTACCTCGAACGCCTCGCGGCGCGCGGCAGCTTCATCGGCATGGACCGCTTCGGCCTCAACGTGCAGCTGCCGCTGGCCGAGCGCATTGAGGTGGTCGCGGCGCTCTGCAAGCGGGGCCTCGAGGCGAGCATGCTGCTCTCGCACGACGCCGCCACCTCGTACGACGCACTTCCGCCCGGCCTCGGCCTGGCGGACCAGCCGCAGTGGACCTTCACCACGATCCACGAGGTGGTGCTGCCCGCCCTGCGCGAGCAGGGCGTGAGCGAGGAGCAGATCGAGACGATGCTCGTCGACAATCCTCGCCGCCTGCTCACCCCGGTCGCTCCCGCCTGACGCCCGCCACGGCTACGCCTGCGGCGCCTTGCCCTCGGCGAGCAGCTCGCGCAGGCCGCTCTCGACGGCGCCGGCGAGGTGATCGAGGTCGGCCTCGGTCATCGCGGTGGAGAGGCAGCCCATGTGCGGCTGCGTGAAGACGCCGTGGCGCAGCAGGTGAGCCTGTAGCTGGAAGATCCAGGCGCGCTCGTCCTCGCGCCACCAGGAGTCGCGGTAGTTGCGGATCGGGCGCGTCGTCAGGTGCATCCGGAAGAACGAGCCCATCCCCGTGACCTGGCCCGGATAGCCGGCCGAGGCGAACGCGCCGCGCAGCGCCTTCACCGCGTACTCGCCGAGGGCGTTGAGCCGGTCGCACACCTCCGGTGTCAGCAGCTCCATCGCCGCCAGGCCCGCGGTCATCGAGGTGACGTTGCCGTTGAAGGTGCCGCCGTGCGAGATGCGCGGGCGGTCGTTCGGGTCGGGGGCGAAGAAGCTGCCCTCGAAAACGCGCATGATCTCCTGGCCGCCGCCCATCCCGCCGACGGGGAAGCCGCCACCGATGATCTTCGCGAAGGTCGTCAGGTCCGGCTCGATGCTCAGCTCGCCCTGCGCGCCGCCGTAGCCGAGCCGCAGCGAGACGACCTCGTCGACGATGAAGACGATGCCGTGCCGCCGCGTGAAGTCGCGCAGCATCGCGAGGAACTCGGGCGACGGCGGGACCAGCGCCACGACGTCGGAGACCGGGTCCAGCAGCACGGCCGCCAGCTGCTGCGCGTGCGGCTCGAGGATGCGCTCCGCGGCCTCCGGGTCGTTCCAGGGGATCACGATCGTATCGTTGAGCACGCCCTGCGGCACGCCGACGGCGTTGGGCACGGGCACCGGATCCGGCTCGCCCCAGACGTCGGAGCCCGGCCAGTAGGAGATCTCCGAGTAGTCGTAGGTGCCGTGGTAGGCGCCCTCGACCTTCGCGATCTTCGGGCGGCCGGTGTAGGCGCGGGCGGTGCGGATCGCCATCATCACCGCCTCCGTGCCGGAGTTGGAGAAGCGCAGGCGCTCGCAGCTCGGCACGCGCTCCTGCAGCAGTTCGGCGAGGCGCAACTCCGCCTCGCTGCCGAAGCTGTAGGCGCTGCCCTTCGCGATCTGTTTCGAGACCGCCTCGACGATCGCGGGGTGCGCGTGGCCGTGGATCAGTGCCGTGTTGTTGTTGTTGAAGTCGATCAACTCCTGCCCGTCGGCGTCCGTCACCCGCGCGCCCTGCGCCGAGCGCGCGTAGAGCACGTACGGCCCCGGACCGGGCGCCGAGGCGACGACGCGGCTGTAGCCGTTCGCCAGTACCCCGCGCGCACGCGCGAACATCCGCGCCGACCTGGAGTCAGGGTCCGGGTAGCGATACGGCTGCTGCATGACTCCCCCTCGCGGCTGCGCGCGGATCGCCCGGCGATCGTCCGGTCGCGATTGTCCGGTCGTGACCGTGCGGGCGATGGTATCCCGGCGCGCGGGTACGATAGCCCCATGACGAGCGAGCTGTCCGCGGATGTCGTCGTCGTCGGATCGGGCGCGGCCGGCCTGAGCGCCGCCGTCAGCGCCGCGGTCGAGCTCGGCGAGGGCGGCTCGGTGCTGCTGCTCGAGCGCTCGGACCGCCTCGGCGGCACCACCGCCGTCTCCGGTGGCGTCGCCTGGCTGCCGAACAACGACCACATGCGCGAGCTGGAGCTGGCGGACTCGCCGGAGCAGGCGCTCACCTACCTGCGCGCGCTCTCGCTCGGCCGCGCCGACCCGGCCCTGCTCGAGGCCTTCGTCGCCACCGCCCCGGAGGCCGCGCGCTTCCTGGAGGCGGAGACGCCGCTGCGCCTCAGCGCGGCCGGGCGCGGCAACGCCGCGGGCGGCGTGCTGCCCTTCCCCGACTACCAGTCCGACCTGCCCGGCGGCGCCGCCAACGGCCGCTCGCTGGACCCCGCGCCCTTCGACCCGTCCGCCCTCGGCGATCTGGCCGAGGCGATACGCGAGCCATTGCCCTACAGCGCGAGCTGGTCCGGCGGCGGGCTCGTGCTCGACAGCGGCGAGTGGGTCGGCGGCCGTGGGCTCGCGGGCGCGCTGATCGCGGGCTGCCTCGCGCACGGCGTGCGCATCGAGCGCGGCGTGCGTGCGCAGCGCCTGCTCGCAGGCGAGGACGGCGTGTCCGGCCTCGAGGCCGAGCAGGCGGGCGAGACGCTGCGCATCGAGGCGCGACGCGGCGTCGTGCTCGCCGCGGGCGGCTTCGAGTGGGACGCGGAGCTGCGCCGCGACTGGCTGCGCGGCCCGGTCGACGCGCTGCTCAGCCCGCCGGGGCTCAACGAGGGCGATGCGCTGCGCATGGCGATGGAGCGCGGCGCGGCCGTCGCCAACCTCGGCGAGGCGTGGTGGACGCTGGCCGTGCGCCTCACGGGCGAGGGCGCGAGCGCCGACGATGCGCAGGGCGAGCTGCGCTTCCTCTCCGGACCGCGCTCGCTGCCGGGCTCGATCCTGGTGAACCGCCTCGGACGCCGCTTCGTGAACGAGGCGGTCAACTACCACGACATCGTGCGCGCCTTCCACGTCTTCGACCCCGGCGCGTTCACCTACCCGAATCGCCCCGCCTGGTTCCTCTTCGGCGAGTCCTACCGCCGCGCCTACGGCCTGCTCAGCGCCGCGCCCGACGCGCCCGACCCGCCCTGGCTGGAGGCGTCACCGAGCCTCGAGGCGCTCGCCGCCCGCTGCGGCATCGACGCCGCGGGCCTGCGCGAGACGGTCGCCCGCTTCGACGAGCAGGCGGGGCGCGGGGTGGACCCGGACTTCGGACGCGGCGAGGCGGCGTACGGCCTCGCGACCGGCGACCCGACGCGCGAGGGACGCGCGCGCACCCTCGGCCCGATCGGCGGGCCGCCCTACTACGCGATCGAGGTGCACGTCGCGGTGCTCGGCACGAGCAGCGGGCTGCGCGTCAACGCCGAGGGCCGCGTGCTCGATGTCCGGGGCGAGCCGATCGCCGGGCTGCACGCCGCCGGCAACACGATCGCCGCGCCAACGGGCCCCGGCTACGGAGGCGGCGGCGGCACGATCGGCCCCGCGCTCACCTTCGGCTACCTCGCGGGTCGCGCGGCCGCGCGCGGCGGCTGAGGGCGCGCGGTTACAAGATCGCGAGGGCCCTTGCGCGGACGCTCGCGGGATCGCGGGGCACGGCTCAGGTCGGGAAGCCGAGGGCCTCGGCGACCGCTCGTTGCCGCCGGTCGAGCGTGAGAAAGGCAGTGCTGCCCGGCTCGTGCGTGACGAAGAGCGCGGTCGCGACATGCCAGAGGTCGGCGCCGCGCAGATGGCCGGCAGCCAGCACCGCCGCCAATTCCGCAGTGAGCGGTCGCCGAGGCAGTACCCACTCGATGCCGGCAACGACTTCCGGATCGAAGTCTTGTTCCTCCCGCTGGCACGCGGCCCGCAGTTCTGCTTCAAGGAGGTTCGATGAGAGGAGCGTCGAGAACGCCTCAAGCCGACGGGCCATCGCTTGCCCAGTCGGCTCGTTGAAGGCGATTGCGATCAGCGCCGACGAGTCGACGTAGGCAACACTCACTCGTTACGGTCGGCGAGGAAGCGCTCAAGGGCTCCCGGCCGATGGGCTACGGCCCGGAACGGCTTGCGCGGCCCCTTCGCCCGGATCAGTTCGCCGCTCCGCTCAAGTTCATCGAGCCGCTCCTCGATCGTTTTGGGCCGGGGCTCGATCGGGCGGATCTCGGCGACGGGCTCCCCTCGATAGGTGACGGTGACGGTCGTCCCCGTGCGGACCTGGCGCAGCACCTCGGAGAAGCGCGCCTTGGCCTCGTACGTCGAGTAGGTGAGTCCCGGCATGACCACAGCCTATCTGGTCAGACTAGTCCGATACAAGCCGGTCCGGCTCCTCTTCTCTGGTGCTGGTGGTGGGAGAGAGCGGACGCCGCAGCGGGCGCCTGCCGCTACGAGGCGACCAGCGCCTCCAGGTCCGCGGTCGTCACCGTCCCCGGCTCGATGCCCTCGCGGGCGCAGCGGTTGGCGAGCAGGTTGAGCGCGCGGTTGTAGGGCGTCTCGACGCCGTGCGTAGCGCCGAGCAGCGCGACCTCGCCGTTGATGTAGTCCGTCTCCGCCGAGCGCAGGCCGCGCTGGATGCCCTGCCAGAGCGAGCCGGCGAACGGCGGGGCGCCCTCGATCTGCGCCCAGTCGTAGCGCGGCTGGCGGTTGAGCCGCAGCGCCTCCTCCGGCGTCGGCAGGTCGATCCCCGTGGCTACGAGGACCGCGCGCGTCTCGGCGACCAGCCGTTCGCGGATCGCCGCGGTGTCCGCGCCCGGGCCGAAGACGCCCGCGAGCGCGGAGCCGACGTTGATCAGCAACTTCTCGTGCTTCCAGCGCATCACGTCGGCCTCGGCCTGCCCGTCGAAGCCGCAGCTCGTGAGGTCGGCGGCGAGCTGTTCGGCAACGTCGTCGACGCCCTCGGGGCAGCGACCGAGTTCGATCTCGCCACCGCCCTGCGGCTCGTAGTTCGCAACGACGCCGGGTTCGAGCAGCATGCCGGGGAAGCGCACGACCATCCCGTAGACGTTGCGGAAGCGGCGCAGCGCCTCGCGCTCCGTCGCCACGCCGTTCTGCGCGCAGATCACGGGCACGCCGTCGCCCGCCGCGTCGCGCAGCTCATCGAGCGCCGCGAAGGCGTCCTGCGTCTTCACGGTGAGCAGCACCGCGTCGTCCTCGCGGAAGTCGACGTCCGCGGGCCGCTCGACGGCCGTCAGCTCCGTGCGCACCGTCTCCAGCGGCGTGCGCAGCGTCAGCCCGTGCTCACGGATCGCCGCGAGGTGCCGCCCGCGCGCGATCAGCACCACCTCGCGGCCGATCCGCGAGAGCGCCGCCCCCATCACCCCGCCGGTCGCGCCCGCTCCGTAGATGACGTAGCGCACGGCGCCCTACCCGACCCGCTCGGCGATGCGCGCCGCCGCGTCGAAGCCCTCGAGGATGTCGGCGTAGTGCGCCTCCAGGTCCGCGCGCGTGTGCGGGTGGCTGAAGATGTAGCGCTGGTTCTCGCGTATCGCCTCCAGCACGCGCGGCGCGATGTCCTCCGGGTAGACAGGGTTCGGCTGACGCGGCACGGGGTGCGGCCCGAGCGTGAACGGCCCGCCGAAGCGCTCCTGGCGGTGCCGCCCGGCGTCCTCGATATCTGTCACCATCCCGCCTGGACAGAACACCGAGGCCGAGATCTCGCCGTCGTCGTCCTCGAGCTCGTTGCGCAGTGCGATCGTGAGCGCGACCACGCCGTGCTTCACCGCCTGGTAGATGCCTCGCTGGTTGCGGCGCGCGATCAGCCCGCTCATCGAGGCGGTGTTCACGATGTGCGCCTCGCCGCCCTGCTCACGCATCCGCGGGAGGAAGGCGTGGATCCCGTTGAGCGGCCCCCAGAGATTCACCTCCAGCAACCAGTTCCAGTCGAGGACGGACGACTCCTCGATCTTCTTGTGCATCGATACCCCGGCGTTGTTGAACAGCAGGTGCGCCGCCCCGAACTCCTCGTAGGTGCGGTCGGCGAGCGCCTCGACCTGCGCCCGTTCGGCGACGTCGGTCTCGACGGCGATCGCCTCGCCGCCGCGGTCGCGGATCGAGGCCGCGACCGCCTCGGCGGGGTCGCGTTCGATGTCGGCGACGACCACGCGCATCCCCTCGTTCGCGCACTCGTTGGCCAGCGCCCGTCCGACGCCGTGCCCGGCGCCCGTGACCACGGCGACCTTATCCCGAAGTTCCCGCATCGCACCCCTCCCGTCGGCGCCCGCGGAGCGCGGGCGCTGCACAGTCTATGGGCGTGACGCGGTCCGGACTGCTTGCGCGACCGCACGCCCTCGACACTCTCGGCCCGTGCCAAGCATCCCCTGGGTTCATTGGTCTGGCCTGGTCGGACCAACCGGTGCACAGTATTGCCATGGTGATCAACGTGTCCGAAGCCAGCGGGAACGATCTGGATCGCCCCGGACTTCGACGAGATGCCGGAGGACATCATCGCCGCCTTCGAGGGCAACCTCGCGGCTCAGGAATGAACCCTTCCTTATTGCGCGACCGCGCGCCCTCGGACACTCTCGCCGCATGCCTGCTCCCGCCTTCGGCCTGAACCGCTTCGACTTCCGCTCCGTCGCGGCCTTCGCCGCCGACGTGCGGCGTGCCGAGGAGCTGGGCTGGGACTACGGCTTCATCCCGGACTCGCAGCTGCGCCGCCGCGACACCTACGTGATGCTCGCCGAGGCGGCCCGCGCGACCAGCCGCATCCGCATCGGCCCGCTGATCGCCAACCCGGTGAACCGCCACATCAGTGTCACCGCCTCCTCGATCGCCACCGTCGACGAGCTCGCCGAGGGCCGCACGCTGCTCGGGCTCGGTATCGGCGACACCGCCGTGCGGCTGGCCGGGCTGCGCCCGGCGCGCGTCCGCGAGCTCGAGGAGGCGACGCGCCTCGCCCGCGCCCTGCTGCACGGCGAGGCCGTCGAGACCGGCGCGCGCGACCCGGCGCGGCTGCCGCACGCCCGGCCCGTGCCCGTCTGGATCGCCGCGGGCGGCCCGCGCATGCTGCGCGCGGCCGGGCGCGTCGCCGACGGCGTATTCATCCGCGTCGGCACCTCGCCCGCGAACCTCGAGGCCGCGATCGAGGCCGTGCGGGCGGGGGCGACCGAGGCCGGGCGCGACCCCGACGGCGTCTCCCTCGGCGTGGTCTTCCACACCGTGCTCGTCGACAACGCGGAGCGCGCGCTGCGCATCGGCCGCTCGATGGCCGCCGGGTACTACGAGTACTCGCCGACGCTGTTC
Organism: Dehalococcoidia bacterium; assembly: GCA_965261685.1. GTDB lineage: Bacteria > Chloroflexota > Dehalococcoidia > UBA2979 > UBA2979 > VXMT01. The sequence continues at coordinate 314,388 of CBDHDI010000026.1, read as the reverse complement.
GAGGCGCCCGGGCTGCGCTGGGACGGCCCGCCGGTCGAGGAGCTGCAGCGCCGGGTCAGCCCGGACTTCCACCACACCCCGGACCTCGAGGGCGCGGGCCGCCTGCTCGACTTCCTCCCGCCGGCCGCCGCCGAGGCGTTCTGCCTCCACGGCGACGCCGGGGCGGTCGCAACCCAGCTAACCGAGCTGCTGCGCGCGCTGCCGGTGTTCGAGATCGTCGTGCTGCACCCGGTGCCGGACCCGGTGCACGTGGCGCCCGGCGCGCCGCCGGACTACATGGGCCTCGTCGCGCGCGCGGTGCTGCCGCGCGTGCGCGCCGCCCTCGACGGGCCGCGCGGTTAGCCGACGATGCCCGCCTCGCGCAGCGCGTCGATCTCCTCCGCGCTGTAGCCGCCAAGGTCGGCCAGCACCTCGTCGCTGTGCGCGCCGGCGACCGGCGCGGCGCCGGAGACCGAGGTCGGCGTGCGCTCCAGGTCGAACATCGGGCCGACGAAGCGCTGTGGGCCGGTCACGGCGTGCTCCAGCTCGACGAAGTGCCGCTCGCCCTCCTCGTGATCCGCGATGTCCTCCGGGAACAGCACCGGCGCGGCTGGCGCGCCGACCGCCTCGAAGCGCTCGATCCAGTCCGCGACCGTCCGCTGGCGCACGATCGCGGCGACCCGCAGCTGCAGGTCCTCGACGATGTCGGCGCTGTCGTCGGCGAACTGGTTGTAGTCGGGATCGTCCGTCGGGTCGTCCTCGATGCCGAGCACGCCGCGGATCGTGTCGCGGTTCTCCCTGGTGACCGCGCCCATCACGAGTCCGCCGTCGGACGCCGAGTAGCCGCGCCAGTAGGTGACCAGCGGCGCGCCGGAGCGCGTCGATCCCGCGCGCGCCTCAATGAGCGCGCGGTAGTCGGCGCCGGCGGCGCGTGCGCTCTGCAGTTGCTCGAGGACCAGGTCGCGTCCATAGGCGTCGTGCACGGGCTCGACGTTCACGTGGTAGCACATCATCGCCAGCACGGAGCGCAGCATGGAGACGGAGACGCGCTGCCCCTCGCCCGTGCGCTCGCGGTGGTAGAGCGCCGAGGTCAGCGCGATCGCCGCTGCCAGTCCCGCCGGGAAGTCCGCGATCACGATCGGCGGCCAGACCGGCGCGCCGTCGTCGGTCATCTTCGCGTCAAGGGCGATGCTGCCGGCGTAGGCCTGCGCGATCATGTCGGCCGCGGGCTTCCGCTCATATGGCCCGCCGCGATCGAAGCCGCTGATCTCGGCGTAGATCAGGTCCGGACGGATCTCGCGCAGCGTCTCGTAGCCGATGCCGAGCCGCTCCGCGACGCCCTGGCGGTAGTTGATCAGCACCACGTCGAACTCGGGCAGTAGCCGGTAGACCACCTCGCGCGCCCCGGGGTTGCGCAGGTCGAGCTCGATGCTGCGCTTGCCACGGTTGACCGATTGGAAGATCTTCGAGTTCGCCGGCACCGCAGCGAAGAGGTTGCGGAACCCCTCGCCGCCCGGCGGCTCCACCTTGACCACGTCCGCCCCGAGGTCGGAGAGTTGCAGCCCCGCGAACGGCGCCGAGAAGATCAGCGAGAACTCGAGCACCCGGACCCCGTGCAGCGGCCCTCGCGGGCCCTCGGCTGTCTCGCTCATCGTCCCCTCCCGTCGCGCGCGAACCGACCCGAGGCGGCCGCGCCGGGCGGCCCGTGTCCGCGCTCCTGTATACCGCATCGGGGCGCCGATCCGGCCTTCGGCGGGGGCCGGGAACCAAATCGAGGTTCGCGGCGTCTTACCTGTGTCGCGCCCGTCCGTCCGAGTGGACGAACCGCCGCGACGGACGGGGAGCGGCAGTACGCGGCCCCTCCTCCCGCGACGCGGAAGCCGGCGGGGGCTCGGCCCCCCGCCAAAGTGAGCCCTCGCCGGCCCACGCGTCACCAGTCCGGCCATCACCGGAGCGAGAGGGCGCGCATGAGACGAGGGCGCACGGCCACCCGCAGCGCGGTCCTGCTCTCGGTCCTGCTCGCCGCCCTCAGCCTCGGTCCGCGCGACGCATACGCCGAGGGCGGCTCGGTCGCCTCGGACCGCGAGGCGCTGGTCGCGCTCTACCACGCGACCGACGGGCCCAACTGGACGAACAGCACGAACTGGCTGAGCGACGCGCGGCTCGGCGAGTGGTACGGGGTGAGGGCTGACGCCGACGGCCGGGTGACTCAGTTGTTGCTGCACGGAAACGGGCTGAGCGGTGAGTTGCCGCTCGAACTGGGCAGCCTCACCAATCTGAAGTGGCTGGACCTCGGGCAGAATCAGTTGACCGGGGGGATACCGCGCGAGCTAGGCAGGCTCTCCGAACTGACGGTGCTCAGCCTCGAGCGTAACCAGTTGACCGGCGAGATTGTCGGCGAGCAGCGATTTTGTCAGTGCAAGAGAGCAGCGACTTTGTCAGTGCCGCCGCTTCCGTCGGAGGATGCCGCAGCGCCGTTCCGGCGTCCAGGCACGCCGTTGGCCCGGACGTAGCTGCTGACGGTGACGCGGGAGATCCCGAGCAGCCTGGCGGTCGCCCGCATCGAGAGCCCCTGCAGCTGCGCCTGCTGGATCGCCTTCCAGCGAGCGAGCTGCCGGGGCGTGGGTGGGCGGAGCTGCTTGCTCCCGGGCTCGGGCTTCACGGCGGCCCCGTTGGGCGCACCCTCCACCGCCGGGACGGCAGGCGCCACGGGGAGCCGCCGCGGTGCTCCTCCGGAGCCGAGCCCTGAGGCGATGCGCTCGTGATTCGGGTTCCGGGCCAGCTCGGAGCGCGCCGCCCTCAGCACCCCGGCGCGCGGCGGCGCCTCGCGCGAGGCGATGGTCTCCCCCTGGTGCAGGACGGAGAGCTCGCCGCCCGGCCGCTCCAGCACCTCGACCTGCACCCCGGCGTAGCTGGTCCGCTCGGGCCCGGGCAGCAGCTGGAGCGTGCGCCAGCGGTACTTGACCGTGTTGTCGCGCGCGACGCTGCGGGGGTGCCGGAAGCCGAGGATGGAGCCGAGCGGGAGCGCGCGGTCGAGCGCGCGGTAGGCCACCTCGGGCTCTGCCGCCGGGACCCGGAAGCGGGCGTTGAAGCGCGGCAGGAAGCGCTCGAGCACGGTCTGGGCCTCGGCGATGGTGGAAGCCGAGGCGTCGCTGAGTTCGGTCACCAGGCGGTCCTGGAACGTCCCTGCGGCACGTTCTACGCGGCCCTTGGCCTGCGGTGAGCGGGCGAAGATCTGGGTGATCCCGAGTTCCCGCATCGCCCGCGCGAATTGGGTTGCGACCTTCAGGCCCCGCCGTCCGTCGGAGGAGGCTTTGAAGACGCCGTGACGGTCGCTATAGAGGGCGAGCGGGATGCCGCAGCGCCGGACGATCTCCTCCAGCAGGAGGAAGTAGCCGCGCGCGTCCTCGACGGGGCGGAAGAGGGCGTGCACGGCTGCGCCGGTCGCATCGTCGACGGCGAGCAGCAAGGCGAAGCGCGGGCCTCGTTGCTCGAGCCAGGCGTGGTGGCTGCCGTCGACCTGGAGCAGCATGCCCTCGCGGGGCATCCGCTCACGCCGGACACGGTGCTCGGGCGGCCGGCGGCGGCGGGGACTCGCGATGCCGGCCCGCGCCAGGAGCCGGCGGACGGTCCAACTGCTCACGTCCAGGCCCTCGTGCTCCCAGAGCAGCTCGGCGAGGTGGGTGTGGTTCGCTCCCGGGTAGCGGGTGCTGGCGAAGCGCACCACGGCCGAGGCGACGACGGCCGGGACGGCGTTGTGCGGACGGCGCCCGCGGTTGCCGTGCTCCAGCGCGGCGGTTCCGCGCGCACGGTAGGCGGCGAGGAGCCGCCACGCGTGTCGCTCGCTGACGCCCAGGATCTCGGCGGCCTGCGAGGCTCGCAGATCTCCGGCCATCACCCCTTCGAGTACGTAGCGTCGTGCTTCTTCGGACTGCTTCACTGTCACCCCCTGCTCGCTGGCTGGGGACTGACAGAATCGCTGCTCCGTTAACCGGGATCCACCGAAGAAGAGCGCATGAGCGGTTGCGGTTGGGTGCTCCGCTGTAGCTGGGACAATGGTTTTTGACCGAATCACGTCACAGCCACAGGGAGCACCCATTCGATGCTACCAACGAGCGACCCCGACCGGATAGACATCGCCTTCGACGACGACCGCCTGGTGGCCGATGCGGGGCTGCTCCTCCCGGCCACGCTCGCCCAGCATCTCGGTTTGCAAGAGCTCGCCGACAGCTACCTCGACCTCGGTGACGCGCCGGGCCGGGCGAACGCCGGCGACAAGCTGCTGACCCTGGTCGCCTCGGCGCTCGCGGGCGGCGAGTGCATCGACGACGCCGCTGCGTTGCGCGCCGGCGGGACGGCGAGCGTGCTCGGTTGCACCGTCAAGGCGCCGTCCACGCTCGGTGTCTTCCTGCGCAGCTTCAGCTGGGGCCACGTCCGCCAGCTCGACCGCCTCAGCCGCGAGTTGCTCGCCCGCAGCTGGGCGGCCGGAGCGGGCCCGGGCGCGGCGCCGTTCACGATCGACCTCGATTCGACGATCTGCGAGACCTACGGCCTGGCGAAGGAGGGCGCCCGGCACCACGGCTACACGGGCGTGCGCGGCTATCACCCGCTGCTCGCCGTTGCGGCCGGGACGGGTGACGTGCTGATGGCGCGGCTGCGCGAGGGCCGCGCCAACACCGCCCGCGGCGCCGCCCACTTCCTGCGTGAGACGGTGGCGCGGGTGCGCGACGCCGGGGCGAGCGGGCAGCTCACGGTGCGCGCCGACAGCGGCTTCTACAACCACGCCGTCGTCGCCGTCTGCCGCAAGCAGGATGTCCGCTTCTCCATCACCATTCGCCAGCAGCCGAACGTACGCACGCTGATCGAGGCGATCCCGGAAGAGGACTGGACGCCGATCCCGTACTGGCTGCCGGGCGGCGCGGATGTCGCCGAGACGACCTACACGCCGTTCCAGCACAAGGAGGATGCCACCGCGGTGCGGCTCATCGTGCGGCGCGTCAAGCCGACGCCCGGCTCACAGCTCGCGCTCTTTGCGAACTATAGTTACCACGCCTTCATCACCGATCGCGCCGGGGAGCTGCTGGAGCTGGAGGCCGACCATCGCCGTCACGCCGAGATCGAGAACACGATCCGTGACCTCAAGTACGGCGTCGGGCTGAACCATCTCCCCTCGGGCCGCTTCGGCGCGAACGGGGCGTGGCTCGCGGTGCAGGTGATCGCGCACAACCTCGCCCGCTGGACGGCGCGGCTCGGGCTCGGCGAGGGGATCGTGACGACCAGGACGCTCAGGCGGCGCTACTTCGCTCTCGCCGGACGGCTCACCCATTCTGCACGGCGCTGGACCCTGCACCTCGCGAAGCGCTGGCCCTGGGCTGGCCAGTGGGCAGCCGCCCTGGCGCGGTTACGGGCGTTACCGCTCCCGGCCTGACGCTCGCTCACAGCGCCAACACGGGTCCGAGGCTCGCGCCAGCATGCCCGCGCACGCCTCGCGCACCCTCGCGCCGGCGCCCTCAGCGCCCCCGAGCCGCGCTGAGCGACGCTGAGCGACGGCTCCTCGCTCCGGCACCGCCCGGCGAACGCCGGCACGCCCGCCGAACGCTCCGGCAGCCCGGCAGCCCGCCCCTTCAAGCTTCGATCGGTGGATTCGAGGTTAACTACTGACCGAATCGCTGCTCAACGACAGCGAGATACCTCGCGAACTGGGCAGCCTCATCCGTCTGGACAGGCTGGACCTCTGGGATAACCAGCTGACCGGGGGGATACCGCGCGAACTGGGCAGGCTCTCCGAACTGACGGTGCTTTATCTCGGGTCTAACCAGTTGACCGGGGGGATACCGCGCGAACTCGGCAACCTCGGCGAACTGGAGTGGCTGACCCTCTGGGGGAACCAGTTGACCGGGGGAATACCGCGCGAACTCGGCAGCCTCTCCGAACTGACGCTGCTGAGTCTTGGGGACAACCGGTTGACCGGGACGATACCGCGCGCGCTCGGCAGGCTTTCCGAACTGGTGGTGCTTTCTGTCACTACAACCAGTTGACCGGGGGGATACCGCGGGAACTCGGCAACCTCTCCGAACTGACGAACTTAAGCCTCGGGTCTAACCAGTTGACCGGGGAGATACCGCGCGAACTCGGCAACCTCTCCGTACTGACGAGCTTAGGCCTCGGGTATAACCAGTTGACCGGGGAGATACCGCACGAACTCGGTAACCTCGGCGATCTGGAGTGGCTGGACCTCCGAGCTAACCGCCTGACCGGGGAGATACCTCCCGACCTGGGCAACCTCGCCAACCTGAAGAGCTTGTACCTTGCGGGCAACGAGCCGACTGGGTGCATCCCCCCAGATCTGCGAGCTGCGCTGGACGATGACCTGCCCCGGCTCGGGCTGCCGATCTGCGAGACGGCGCCCGAACCTCCCGACTCCGGCAACGCCGGACTGCTGCCGCCGCCACCGCAGCCCGCCGGAGCCCTCCCGCCGCTCGCACTCCTCCTGCTGCTGCTCGCCTCCTGCGCCGCCGCCCGCCGCATCGTCCGAGGCGAGCACGACGCCCCGACGCCGTAGTCAGCGCTGCGGGCCGCTGCTAGCCTCCGCCACGCACGACGCGAGGAGGCGCACCATCACCATCCCCACCGAGGCCACCACCACGGACGAGCTGCAGGCGATCTTCGACCGGGTCTCCAACTGGGGCCGCTGGGGCCCCGAGGACGAGCGCGGCGCGCTCAACCTGATCAGCGCCGGGAAGCGCGCCGCCGCGGCCGCCCTCGTCCAGGAGGGCGTCACGATCAGCTGCGCCCTGGAGTTGGCGAAGACGCCGCACGCGGACAACCCCACGCCCGTGCGCCACGCGATGCTCGTCGCCGGCGACATCACGCGACCTCAGAACCTGCAAGGGTCGAGCGACTACTTCTCGATCGCGCCGCACGGCGTCGCGAACACACACCTCGACGCGCTCTGCCACATCTTCCGTGACGGCAAGATGTACAACGGCTTCGACCAGGCCGAGGTCACAAGCGTGGGCGCGAGGCGCAACAGCATCATGTCCGGCAAGGACGGCGTGGTCAGCCGCGGCGTGCTGCTCGACATCCCCGCCCTGCACGGCGTCCCCTACCTCGAACTCGGCGAGCGCATCACCGTCGACGACCTCGAGGCGGCCGAGGCGCGTCAGGGCGTCACCGTCTCCGAGGGCGACATCCTGCTCGTCTGCATCGGACGCGACGCCCGCCGCGAGGAGCACGGCTACTGGACGTCGGGCGTCGAGGGGATCGCCGGGCTCTCGGTGACGTGCGCTCCCTGGATTCGCGAGCGCGGCGTGGCCGTGATGGGCTGCGACGGGATCACGGACGCGATGCCGCACCAGATCGAGGGCTGGGACACGCCGATGCATCAGGTGCTGATCGTCTCGATGGGCGTGCACCTGATCGACAACATGCAGCTCGGCCGCCTCGCCGCCGCCTGCGAGGAGCGCGGTCGCTGGGAGTTCCTGCTCACCCTCGCGCCGCTGCGCCTGGACCAGGGCACCGCCTCCCCGGTCAACCCGATCGCGATGCTGTAGTGCGAGGGGGAGTGCCGTGAGCGTGATGGAGTACCGCGGGTACCGGGCGACGGTCGCCTTCGACGACGAAGCCGGCACCTATCACGGCGAGGTGGCGGATACGCGCGATGTGATCACGTTCCAGGCGGACTCGCTCCCGGCACTGCACGAGGCGTTCGCCGCCTCCGTCGACGAGTATCTCGCCGTGTGCGCCGAACGAGGCCGGCCTGCGGCGTAGCCGGCCATGCGCCCGTACCAGTCGGGTGTGAGTCCGACCAAGCCCTTGCAGGCAAGGCTGCCAACGACGACCCCGTTGCGGCGCGCCGTGACACCTGTAAGATCCTCCGCGTGGATGTGACTCTGCCGCCCGTCTGGCTGTCTCAACAAGTCGCGAAACTGATGGGTTCGGAAGTCGAATCCGGTCACCCAGCGCAGCGCGGATATACCTCGGCCGTACGTTGGTCGCTCACCCTCGCGGACGGGCGGCGTATCTTCGCCAAGGGCGGTGCGGACACAGCACAATCCCCGGTCGCCAGTTGGCTGCGACGTGAACGCCGGGCCTACGAGGACATCTCCGAGCCTTTCATGCCCGCACTGCTTGGCTGGCACGACGACGGGCGACACGCCTTGCTTCTCCTGGAGGACCTCAGTGAGGCTGAGTGGCCCCCTCCGTGGCGTGCAGAGCAGATTGCCGCGGTCCGATCCACCCTGGAGGAGGTCGCACGGACGCGACCGCCGGTGTGGGCTGAGGACATTGAGGAACGCGAGCGAAAGCACCTCTCCGGGTGGCTCCGCGTCCGGGACGACCCCGACCCGCTTCTGAGCCTGGGGTTCTGCGACGAACGCTGGCTGCGCAAGTGTCTCCCAGCCCTCATCGAGTCGGCCGAGTCAGCACAACTGGGGGGCGGCTCGCTCGTTCACTTCGACGTGCGCAGCGACAACCTCTGCTTCGTGAACGACGACGTCCACCGACGCGTGATGCTCGTCGACTGGAACGGGTGCGGACGAGGGAATCCGTTGCTCGACGTCATGTCATGGCTCCCGAGCCTGCATTCAGAGGGAGGACCAGCCCCTTGGGAAGTAGTCGAGGAGTCCGAGGGTTTCGCGGCGCTGCTCAGTGGGTACTGGGCGGCACAGGCCGGGCTGCCGCCGACTGGCAGCACGGGGGCCCGACAGTTGCAGTTGGCCTGCCTCCGCAGCGCTCTTCCGTGGGCAATTCGAGAACTTCGGTTACCGGCACCGCCGACCCCGTGACCATCAGCTCTCTCGGATCACGGACGACGACTCGCCTGAGCTGCCCGAGGGCCGGCGTGGCTCTCTCGCCAAGAGAAGACCGCGACTCCCTCAACGATGAGAGTCGGCCAACCGCCGGCGCCGTCCGGTAGACCCAGCTACCGCCAACCTACCCCCGCGGGAGGCCAAGGCCGCGGGTGGCGATGATGTTGCGCTGGACCTCGGAAGTGCCCGCGCCGATCGTGTGCGGGATCGTGGTCAGGTAGCGCTGGGTGAAGTCGGCGCGCGCCGGCGAGCGCTCGTCCGCCGGGTCCCAGAGGTTCGAGTAGAGCCCGAACGCGCGCACGCCCGTGCGCGAGATCGCCTGCAGCGTCTCGCTGATGCGCAACTTGCCCATCGACGCCTCGTAGTTCGGGATCAGCCCCGCCGCCTGCATCGAGATCACGCGCAGCGAGAAGTTCTCGCAGACCGCCGTGTCGATCGCGCGGTCGGCGATCTCGGCGCGGATCGTGGGCAGGTCACGCACCGAGCCCGGCGCGCGCGGCTCGCGCACCTCGTCGAGCAGCTGGTTGAACTGGCGGCGCACGTTGGTCGCCTGGCGCACGCCGGAGCGCTCGAAGTCGAGCAGCGTCATGGCCACGTACCAGCCGCGGTTGACGTCGCCGACGACGTTCCCGGCGGGGACGCGCACATCCTCGAAGAAGACCTCGTTGAAGCCGTGCTCCCAGGCCATGTTGACGAGCGGGCGGACGCTGACGCCCTCGATGGTCATGTCGTCGATCAGCAGGAAGCTGATACCGCGGTGCTTGGGTGCGTCCGGGTCCGTGCGCACCATCGCGAAGATCGCGTCGGCGTGGTGGCCGTTGGTGGTCCAGATCTTCTGCCCGTTCACCACGTACTCGTCACCGTCGAGGACGGCGCGCGTCTGCACCGAGGCGAGGTCCGAGCCCGCGCCCGGCTCGGAGTAGCCCTGGCACCACACCATCTCGCCGCCGAGGATGCGCGGCAGGTAGGCGCTCTTCTGCGCGTCGGTGCCGTGGACGACGAGCGTGGGCGTGAGCATCTCGACGGAGTGCGAGCTGCCGACGACGGGCGCGCTGACGCGGGCCATCTCCTGGTTGTAGATGAACTGCTCCCACTTGGAGAGCCCGCCACCGCCGTACTCGGTGGGGATGTGCGGCGCGACCCAGCCGCGCTCGCCGAGGGCATCCGCCCACTCGCGTGCGGCCGCGCGCCGCTCCGGCTCCGCGGCCTTGCGGTCGGCGACCCACTCGTCGGGCGCGCCGGGCGGGCGCTCGCGGTAGTGCTCGGGGAGGCGCTGCTCGATGAAGCTGCGCACCTCGCTGCGGAACGCGGCCTGCTCGGTGCTGTCTTGCCACTCCATGGACATCCTCCTGCCGGGCTAGGGTAGCCGAAACGCGCGAGGGCGACCGCCCGGCCTCCGCCGTACGGGCAATGCGGCGGCTCAGGCGTGCGGCTCTGGCGTCGCGACGGCCTCCCAGGCGTAGCCCGTCTCCACACGCCGCAGCCGCCCCAGGGTGAGGATGCCGAAGTGGCCGCCCGTGACGAGGGCGTCCTGCGCGATCGCCAGCTCGGCGGCCTTGCGGCGCGAGCGCTCGGCCTCGGCGGGGTCGTGCTCGAGGAAGGTGGGCCACTCGGGCCGCACCAGGTGGGCGGGGTGGTAGGCGACATCGCCGGTGATCAGCAGGCGCTCGCCGCCCGACGAAAGCAGCAGCGAGCAGTGGCCGGGCGTGTGGCCCGGCGTCGGGACCATCGTCAGCGAGGCCGCCGGCGAGGCGAAGAGCGCGCGCTCGCCGTCGACGGGTTCGATGCGAGCGGCTTCGCGCACGGGCAGCACGCAGCGGCGTACGAACTCGAGGCGCTGCGGGTCCGCCTCGGGGCCGAGCCAGTGGTCGAGCTCGGTCCGTGAGACGAAGACCGTGGCGTTGGGGAAGGTGAGCGCGCCGTCGCGGTCCTCGTCGACGAGCCAGCCGACGTGGTCGGGGTGGAGGTGCGTCTGCACGACGGCGTCGACATCCTCGAGGGCGACACCCAGCTCCGCGAGCCGCTCGATCAGCTCACCGCAGCCGGGCGTGCCGAGCGTGCGCCCGAAGACGCCGTAGCCAGCGTCGACGAGCGTGGTGCGGCCGTCGCCGCGGATCAGGAAGCTGCCGAGGTTGAACGGGACCGGATCGGACGGGCTCGTGATCCCGACCTCCTGCATCCAGTCGGCGGCGTCGACGCCGGGGAAGTGGCGGGCGAAGTCGGTGACATCGGGCGCGCTGTCGCTGATCGCGACGACCTCGAGCGATCCGACGCGAACGGTCTCGCTGAGCCTCGACATGGGCGTGCGGGCTAGCCGAGCTCGGCGGCGATGCGTTCGCCCGCCTCGAAGTCGTCGAGGATCTGCTGGTAGTAGGCCTCGACGGTGGGCCGCGTGTGCGGGTGACTGAAGATGTAGAGCCGGTTCTCGCGCACGGCCGCGAGGACGCGCTTCGCGACGTCATCCACCGTCATCGGATTGGGCTCGCGGTCGACGGGGCGGGGCCGCTGGGGGTAGGGGCCCCCGAAGCGCTCCGGCCGGTTGCGGCCGGAGTCGGACATGTTGGTCAGCATCCCGCCGGGGCACCAGCAGGAGACGACGATGCCCTCGGGGGCGAGCTCGTCGTGGAGCACGGTGCTGACGCCGACGAGGCCATGCTTGATCGAGGTGTAGATGCCGTTCACGTTCTGGCGGGCGACGAGGCCGGAGACGGAGGCGGTGTTGATGATGTGCGCCGGCCCCTCCTGCTCCCGCATCCGCGGCACGAAGGCGTAGACGCCGTACATCGGCCCCATCAGGTCGACGCTGGTCACCCAGTCCCAGTCCTCGTCGGGCGCCTCGGCGATCGGATTGCGCTTGCTCACGCCGGCGTTGTTGAACAGCAGGTTGACCTCGCCGAACTCCTCGTAGGCGCGGGCCGCGAGGGCCTCGATGGCGGCGCGATCACTGACGTCGGTCTGCACGGCGATCGCGGCCGCGCCAGCCTCGCGCACCTCGGCGGCGGCCTCCTCGGCGGGTCCCGACTCGATGTCGGCGATCACGACGCCGCGCGCGCCCTGGCGGGCGCATTCGAGCGCGATGGCGCGGCCGACGCCGCTGCCTCCTCCGGTGATCACGGCGACGCTGCCCTCGATGTCGGTCATCGTGCGATCCTTTCCGCCACCGCTCCGGCCGCGATGCCCCGTTCCACGTCGACGACGAACTCCTCGACGCCGATCGAGCCGGGCGGGATGCCGTTGCGTACGCAGTGGTTGGCTGCCTGCTGGAGGGCGCGGTTCCACGGCGCGGGGACGCCGTGCAGCGCGCCGATCAGCACGATCTCGCCGTTCACGTAGTCCGTCTCCACGCTGCGGTTGCCGCGCTGGATGCCCTGCCAGACGGAGCTGGTGAAGGCGTCGTGGCCGGGAATTTCGCCCCACTCGAAGCCGGGCGCACGCCCGGCGGCCGCGGACTCCGCGCGCGAGGCGTAGTCGATGCCGGCGGCCCCGAAGACGGCCTCGCACTCGGCCTCAAGGCGCGCGCGCAGCGCGACGGTGTCGGCGCCGGGGCCGAAGACGGCGGGGAAGGCCGCGCCGAGGTTGCGGATCAGCTTGTGGTGCTTCCAGCGCATCACCTGCTCCTCGACCTCGCCGCGGAAGCCGCTCGCCGTGAGGTCGGCGGCGATGGAGCGGACGAGGTCGTCGGCGCCCTCGGGGTAGCGCCCGAGCACCAGCGTACCGCCGCCGTTGGCATCGTAGTTGAGGACGAGCCCGGGCTCGACGAAGGAGGTGGCGACCAGCACCTCGACGGCGTAGACGCGCTCGAAGCGGCGCAGCGCCATGCGCTCGTTCTCGATGCCGTTCTGCAGGCAGACCACGGGTAGGCCGGCCCCGCCGGCCAGGCGCAACTCGTCGAGGGCGTCCGCGCAGTCCTGCGTCTTCATCGTGAGGAAGACCACGTCGTCCTCGCGGAAGTCGACCGCGCCGGGGCTGGCGACGGCGGGGATGCGAAGCTGCAGTGTCTCGACCGGGCTCTTCACCGTGAGCCCGCGCTCCTGGATGGCCTCGAGATGCGGGCCGCGCCCGATCAGGACTACCTCGCGCCCGGCGGCGAAGAGCCGCGCGCCGATGGCGCAGCCGATGCCCCCGGCGCCGTAGAACACGTAGCGATTCGGCATGCGTCCTCCCGCTCGCATTGGTAGGCTACCGCGCCGTGGTTGTCCAGCCTGCGGCGGCTGATCAGGCCCAGGTTCATGCGTCGCAACGATCGCCTTGGTGCTGTAGAGTGCGGCGCGGCGAACACATAAGGAAGGAAGGCACCGCTTGGCTAAAGGTCATGGCCTGCTTCGAGGCAAGTACGCAGTCGTCGGCGTTGGCGAGACCGAGTACTCGCGCAACTCCGGCCGCACCACCCGCCAGATGGGCGTGGAGGCGGTCAAGAAGGCAATCGACGACTCCGGCCTCGACTACGACACCACAAGCTGGGGGACCACCTGCTACCAGGTCGGCGACGCGGCCGGCTCGGAGATCATCTTCTCCGACCTCGGCGTGCGCATGGACTATCAGGTAGACACCGTGGGCGGCGGATCGTCCTCGGAGACGCTGATCGGGCTCGCGGTCGGCGTGCTCGAGGCGGGTCTCTGCGATGCGATGGTCGTCTACCGGACGATGAACGGCTTCACGGAGATGCGCATCGGCGGCACGCCCGTGGGCGCGCCGGCCGGGCCGCCTCCGTTCATGACGCGCCACGGCGACCACACGATGCAGAGCCGCGTCTACGGCATCGCCAGCGCGCTCCAGACCTTCGGGCTGAGCTTCGTGCGCCACATGTACGAGTACGGCACCACGCCGGAGCAGCTCGCGCACGTCAAGGTCGCCCACAGCATCGGCGCCTCGAACAACCCGAAGGCCTACTACAAGCAGCGCATGACCGTCGACGACGTGCTCAACTCGCGCTACATCGTGGAGCCGTTCCACCTGCTCGACTGCTGCGTGGAGACGGACAACGCGACGGCAATCGTGATCACCGACATCGAGCGCGCGCGCGACCTTCCGAGGCCGAACGTCGCAATCCTCGGGACCGGCGGGCGCACCCACAAGTGGTCGCCGGACTACCACTGGGGCCACGGGCCGATCAACCAGGTCGGCGGCATCTACACGAAGGACGTGGTGTTCCCGAACGCCGGGGTCGGCCCGGAGGACGTGGACATCACCGGATCCTACGACGCCTTCACCTTCACAACGCTGCTGCAGCTTGAGGCCTACGGCTTCTGCCCGATCGGCGAGGGCGGCACCTACGTCTCCGACGGCACCATCGAGCTCGGCGGCAGGCGGCCGAACAACCCCTCTGGCGGCCACCTCTGCGAGAGCTACACGCACGGCATGAACATGGTCATCGAGAACGTGCGCCAGCTCCGCGGCGAGGTCGACGACTACTGCGATGGCCCGCACAGCTACGACTACAGCGAGGGCAACTGCCGCCAGGTTCGCGACCCGGAGATCACGATGAACCTCGGCTGGGCGCAGCCGCCGACCGGTTCCTCGCTGATCATGACCAACCAGGTCTAGCGAGCGGCCAGCGAAGAGGAGCGACATCAATGGCTGAGTACCTCGGAGCAGGGGTCTACGTCCCGGAGAACGACCCGCAGCATCGCGAGTACCTGACGGAGGCCGGCAAGGGCTACCTCCCGTTGCAGCAGTGCGACGACTGCGGCGCCAAGATCTACCCCGTGCGCACGATGTGTCCGGAGTGCCGCGGCAGCGACATGACCTGGGTCCCCGCTACCGGCAAGGGCGCGATCTACTCCTACTACATCGTCCCGCACCCGATTAACCCGGCGTTCAAGGACTTCGTCCCCTACCCCGTGGTCCTCATCGAGTTGGACGAGGAGCGCGGCACACTGGGCGAGCACCGCGCGCTGCGCGTGATCGGCAACCTGCTGGGCGATGACGGCAACCCCGCGCCGCGCGAGGACGTCGCGATCGGCAAGCGCGTCGAGGTGACCTTCGTGGACCTCGGCGACGGCTGGGCGCTGCCGCAGTGGAAGCTCTCCGGCGAGCCGGACGAGCACGAGGCCTGGCAGATCCCGCACAGCTACCCGCCCTAGGGAGCACCACGCGGGCTGCGAAGCCCCACGCACGAATTCGGAGGGGGCAGCACGCGCTGCCCCCTCCTTGTACCCTCCCCGCGACGCCCGGCGTGCAGGAGGAGGGACGAGCCGATGACGTCCGAGGGCAGGCGTCAGCAGCGGCTCCTCTTCGGCGCGCCGCTGCGCATCGCGCACCGCGGCGGCAACGCGCTCCGGCGGCTCGTCGATGCGGAGCACGCGGATGTCGACGTCGTCGAACTCGATCTCTGGCTGCACCGCGGCCGCCTCGACGTCCGTCACGCGAAGTCGACCGGCCCCTTGCCCCTGCTGCGGGACGGCTGGTCAGCGCGACCGGGCCGGGCGGGCCGGCTGCAACTCGCCAACGTCCTCGACTCCGCTCAGCCCGGCATACGCCTGATGCTCGATCTGCAGGGCAGCGACGCCAATCTGCCGAGGGCGGCGATGAACCTGATGGCGGAGCGCAGGCCGGGCGAGCCCTACCTGGTCAGTTCGCGGGAGTGGGACCTGCTCGACCCCTTCCGCAGCCTCCCTCACGTCCTCGCCGTGTACTCCTGCGGATCGACCGGTTCGCTCGCCCAGGCGCTCCACATCGCGCGCCGCGAGGGGCTGCCCGCGCTGGGGGCGCACCGCCGGCACCTCAGTCCGGAGGGCGTCGCAGAGCTGCGCGAGCACGTGCCGGAGTGCTTCGTCTGGGGCGTCGACGACCGCCGCCGCGCCCGCGAGCTCATCGAGTGGGGCGTGACCGGCGTCATCAGCGACAACTACGAGATGCTGCGCAATCTCGGGCGTTCTGCGCGGCGGGGGCAGGCCGCGGTCGGGTAGAGTGCGCCCGCGGCACCCCGTTACAAGGAGCAGCTATGGCGCGGTTCGATGTGCGACTCGATGCGGAGCGACGACGCCGTGTCGAGTCGCTCGCCGCCATAAGGGGCGAGCCGATCTCGCAAGTCGTGCGCTGCCTGATCGATGAGGCTTACGAGGCCGTCATCCAGCAGCGCCGCCGGGACGCGGTGCGGCGGTTGGCCGTGCTCGAGGTGGAGGATCCGCCGGATGCCGCCACGCTCTCGCGCGAGCTGGGCGCCGCCCATGAGCCCCGCGGTGTTCGCTGACGCCGACCGGATCGTCCCGGCGGACAGCGACTTCGACCGCCTGCCCGGCCTCACCCGTCTCGACCCGGCCAACCTGCGGGAGTGGAGCGATTCGCTAGTCGCTCGCGAAGACGGGTAACGTGCGGCCCGCAGGGCGCGAACGGCGCCGACACTCACTCAGAGGAGACCCGCCATGACGACCACCGCGGACACGCAAATCCTGACCGCCCACTACGACGCCAAGACCGTCGCCTCGCTGCTCTTCGACTTCTTCGCCGTCGACGGGGACGCCGGCCTCGACGGCTACCTCGAGGACCGCGCGCGGCCGCTGCTCGACGGCGGCGCCGCGACGGCGGCGAACATCTTCGAGCTGCGCGAGCAGGAGGTGCCGGCTACGCCGCTCGGGCGCGGGATCAACCAGGGGCTGACGGAGGCCTACGAGGACCGGCTCTGGCTCCACCTCGATCGTGACGCGGCGAAGACGGCCACTCCCGACCGGCCGCGTCCGGCAACCGTCTATGGGGCCGCATACCAGCTCGCCGGCAACGACTTCGACCCGCTGGCCGCCATGCCCGAGGCCGCAGGGCGCTCGGTGATCAGCACCGGCGCGTACCGCAAGATGATCGACTTCGGCCGCCCCGATCCGACCAGCGACGACGCCTTCCAGGCCGCGATGATCGTCTTCACGCACCCGACGGACCTCGGCTACACGGGCTCGTTCGACGACTGGTACACGACGAACCACATGATCGACGTGGCCAAGTCGCCGCCCTTCCGCAGCGCGACGCGCTACATCCTCGAGCGCCGTCTCGAGGGGACACCGCTACCCTACCTCTGCATCTACGAGGTCGAGGCGCCCTACAGCGAGCGGATGCACCGCGACATGATGCAGCAGGTCGGCGTCGACCCGTGGCCGCAGCGGGAGGCGCAGCCCGTCACCGACGGCGGCCAGGGCGTGCTGATGATCGACTTCTGGGGCTACTTCCAGCGCGCCTGGCACGCCTCGTAGGCGATTCGCGGTGCCGCGCCGTTGACGCGAGGCGGCGAGGGCGGACAATAGGCGCGTGACCGCCGCCGAGACGACCACACGCCCGACTCCGACGGAGATCACGACGCCGGACGCCGCTGCCGGGCAGCAACTCGCGCCCCGCTACCACCTGGTGCTGCTGGATGACGACTACCACACCTACGCCTATGTCATCGAGATGCTGGGCGATATCTTCGGCTACGGGCGCGAGAAGGCGTTCGCCCTCGCACGCATGGTGGACACGCAAGGGCGGGTGATCGTGGAGACGGCAGGACATGAGCAGGTGACGCAACACCAGCGCAGGATTCACGGCTACGGCGCGGACCCGCGCATCGACGCCTCGCAGGGCTCGATGTCGGCGCTGGTCGAGGAAGCCCCGTGACGCCGGGGATGCCCGGCACGTCCGGCGCGATCGCGCCCGGCACGGTCGCGCGCGCGCCCGTCGAGGAGCAGCTCAACATCGCGCGCGCCTGCCTGGAGCAACGTGCGCTCGATCCGGCCTTCGCCGACCGGCCGGCGTTCAGCTTCCTCTACGGCGATCGCACGGAGCGCTGGACCTACGCCGAGGCCTGGGAGCGCGTCGCGCGCATCGGGCGCGGGCTGCTCGCGCTGGGCCTCGAGCCGGGCGACCGCGTGCTGGTGCGCACGCCGCACTCGCCGGAGTACGCGTTCGCCTTCTTCGGCGCGAACGCGGCCGGGCTGGTGCCGATCCCCGCCTCGCCGCAGCTGACGCCAACCGAGGCCGGGTTCCTCTGCTCCGACGCCGAACCACGCGCCGCCGTCAGCTCCGCCGATCTGCCGCTGCCGGGCTTCGAGGGCATCCAGATCGACGCCGCCAGACTCGACGACCTCGACGGCGACGCCTCGCTGCCGGAGACGCAGGCCGAGGATCCGGCGTTCCTGATCTACACCTCGGGGACGCAGGCGAGCCCGAAGGGCGTGCTGCACGCGCAGCGCACGCTCTACGGGCGGGCGCTGATGTGGGGCGCGTGGCAGGGCTTCCAGGCCGGCGACGTCGCGCTGCACGCCGGCACCCTGAACTGGTCCTACACGCTCGGCGTCGGGCTGATGGACGTATGGGCGGTGGGCGGGCACGCGATGCTCTACGGCGGCCCGCCGGACCCCGCGGTCTGGTCTCGGCTGATCGCCGAGCACGGCGTGAACGTCTTCACCGCCGTGCCCACCGTCTACCGCCAGTTGCTCAAGTACGGGGCGCCCGAAGACACCGATCTCTCCTCGCTCCGTCACTGCCTCTGCGCCGGCGAGCCGCTGCTGCCCGCGCTCGCCGAGGAGTGGGCCGCCGTCGCGGGCACGGAGATGTTCGAGGCACTCGGCATGACCGAGGTCAGCACCTACATCTCCTCGGGCCCGGCGACCCCCGTGCGGCCCGGCTCGCCGGGACAGCCCCAGCCGGGACGCCGCGTCGTGATCCTGCCCGAGGACGGCGACGCAGCGGACGCGGAGCAGCCGCTGCCGCCGGGCGAGGTGGGGCTGCTCGCGGTCCACCGCTCGGACCCCGGCCTGATGCTCGGCTACTGGCGGCGGCCGGACGAGGAGGCCTCGGTCTACCGGGGCGAGTGGTTCACCGGTGGCGACCTCGCCGCGATGGACGAGGACGGCTACATCTGGTTCCACGGCCGCGCCGACGACGTGATCAAGTCCTTCGGCTTCCGCCTCTCCCCGGTCGAGATCGAGGCGGCGATCGAGTCCTGCCCCGGCGTCTCCGAGGTCGCCGTCGTCGGCGTGCCGATCGACCCGACGAAGACGCTGGTCACCGCCTGCGTGGTCCCACAGGACGGCGTGCTGGTAGAGGACGACGCGCTGCGCGCCCACGCCGAGGCCAGGCTAGCCGCCTACAAGCAGCCGCACGAGTACCGCCTGGTCGACAAACTGCCGCGCACGCGCAACGGCAAGGTGCAGCGCAAGGTGCTGCTCTCAAGGATCAGGGGCGAGTCCGGCAACGCGTAGCCGCCTCGGACCCTGCTCGGGGAACCGCTACGAGAGCGAAGCGCTCACCGCGTCGCCGTGGGCGACCGCTACGAGAGCGAAGCGCTCACCGCGTCGCCGTGGGCGACCGCTACGGGAGCGAAGCGCTCACCGCGTCGCCGTGGGCGACCGCTACGAGAGCGAAGCGCTCACCGCGTCGCCGTGGGCGACCGCTACGGGCGCGAAGCGCTCACCGCGTCGCCGTGGGCGACCGCTACGAGAGCGAAGCGCTCAGCGCGTCGCCGTGGGCGACCGCTACGGGAGCGAAGCGCTCACCGCGTCGCCGTGGGCGACCGCTACGAGAGCGAAGCGCTCAGCGCGTCGCCGTGGGCGACTCGGCGAAGACGGCGGGCGGCCGGCGCAGCTGCAGCGCGACTCGATCGAGGCGCCCGAACTCCTCGCCCGGCCCGACGCGCACACGCAGCTCCTCGCCGCCGGCGAGGCGCACGTGCAGCACCTGGTCGTGGCCGTAGAACTCGTGGCCGCAAACCTCGGCGGGCGTTCCCTGTTCGCGCAGCAGCACGTCCTCGGGGCGGATCACGACGGCGCAGCGGCTCGCCTCGGGCGGCGCGGGCAGATCGCCGAACGGGGTCCGCACGCTGCCGTTCGCGGCGGGCAGCCGCAGCACGATCGCGTCGCCGATGCTCTCCGCGACGTGCAGCGTGCCCGGCGCCAGGTAGATCTGCTGCGGGGTGTCGTACTGCTCGACGCGACCTTCCCAGAGGAAGGCGACGCGGTCGGCGATCGAGAGCGCCTCCTCCTGGTCGTGCGTGACCAGGATCGTCGTCGTCCCGGCACGGCGCAGGATCTCGCGCAGCTCGCCGCGCACGCGCGCGCGCAGCGAGGGATCGAGGTTGGAGAACGGCTCGTCCAGCAGCAGCAGCCGCGGCCGGGGCGCGAGCGCCCTCGCCAGCGCGGTGCGCTGCTGCTCCCCGCCGGAGAGGTCGTGCACGGCGCGCGTGCCGAGGCCCTCGAGGCCCGTCAGTTCCAGCACCTCACGCACGCGCGCATCGCGGCTCTCGCCACGCGGGAGGCCGTAGGCGACGTTCTCCGCCACCGAGAAGTGCGGGAACAGCGCGTAGTCCTGGAACACCATGCCGACGCCGCGCCGCTCCGGCGGGACGAACGTCCCATCGCCGGCGACTCGCTCGCCGAACAGCTCGATCACGCCCTCGTCGGGCCGCTCGAAGCCGGCGATCAGGCGCAGCGCCGTCGTCTTGCCGGAGCCGCTGGCGCCGAGCACGACGCAGAGCTCGCCGGCGGCGACCTCGAGATCGAGCCCATTGAGCGCGCGCACGCCGTCGAAGCGGCAGGCGAGACCGCGCGCACGCAGGGCGGGCGGCTCGGGCGCTTCGCGCGCGGCGACGGGCGTGCGCTCAGGCATCGCGCCTCCAGAGGGTGAGGACGGCGAGCGGGAGGGCGGAGAGCAGGACCAGCAGCAGCGCGGGCAGCGCCGCGCGCGCGAAGAACGCCTCGCTGGAGGCGGCCCAGACCTGCGCCGCGAGCGGTTCGAAGCCGATCGGGCTGAGGATCAAGGTGGCCGGGAGCTCCTTCATCGTCGTCAGGAAGACGAGCGCCATACCCACGGCGATGCCGCGGCTGGCGAGTGGCAGGGTGATCGAGCCCAGCACCTGCCAGGGCCGCCGCCCGAGTCCGCTCGCCGCCTCTTCCATCGAGGGGCTGATCTGCAGTAGCGATGTACGCGTGGCGCCGAGGGCCTGCGGCAGGAAGAGCAGCGCGTAGCCGGCGACCAGCAGCGCCAGCGACTGGTAGAGCCGCCCGCCGAACAGGCCTCCGGCGAGCGATTCGCTGTGCAGCGCCGCGAAGACGAGCGCCAGCGCCACCACCAGCCCCGGCAGCGCGAAGCCACTGTGGCTGAGCAGCTCGATCGGCTGCGTCAGGGCGAAGCGCCGGTGGCGCGCCGAGAGCACCGCGACGGGCAGCGCGAGCGCCGCCGCGAGCAGCGCGGCGAGCCCGGACGCGGTCAGCGAGTCCAGCACCGAGGCGCCGACGCCGCTCAGCGCCTCGCCGGCCGCCAGCCCGCGCAGCAGCCAGTAGCCGAGCAGCGCGAGCGGCAGGGCGAGCGCGAGCGCGAGCAGCGCCGACACCAGGCCGAGCGCCGGCCAGCGCCAGCGGCCGAGCGGCGCGGTGGCAACCGGCCGCGAGCCGCCTCGCGCGCTGTGGTAACGGCGCTCGCCGCGCGCCCACAGCTCGAGCGCGATCAGCGCGAAGGCGATGCTGATCAGCACGAGCGCCAGCGCCGAGGCCCCGGAGAAGTCGAACCCGGACTCGTAGCGCACGAACAGCGCCCGCGTCAGCGTGTCGTAGCGCAGCAGCGCGACGGCGCCGAAATCGGAAATCGCGTAGAGCGCCACGAGCAGCCCGCCGGACGCCAGTGCGGGGCGGAGCTGCGGCAGCACCACCCGGCGGAACGTGGTCCAGCGCCCGTAGCCGAGGCCGCGCGATGTCTCCTCGAGGCGCGGGTCGAGGCCGAGCAGCGCCGGACGCAGGGTGAGCAGCAGGTAGGGATAGGTGAACAGCGCGAGCACGAACGTCGCGCCCCAGAAGCCGTAGATCGAGGGCAGCCGCTGCACGCCGAGCGGCTCGAGCGCGTCCTGGAGCAGCCCGAGCGGGCCGAACGCGGAGACCGCCAGCATCGCGGCGATGTACGAGGGCACGGCGAGCGGCAGCGCCGCGAGGATCGACAGTGCGCGCCTGCCGGGCAGGTCCGTGCGCGTCGTCAGCCAGGCGAGCGGCAGCGCGATCGCGGCGGCCAGGGCGGTCGCTGCGGCGGCAAGCCCAGCCGTGCGCAACGCGAGGCCGAACGTCGAGCTCGCCGCGATCGCCTCCCACGCGGCCTCGGGCGACTGTCCGGCGCGAACCAGCAGGTAGACGGGAGGAATGGCGCAGAGCGCGCCCACCAGCAGCGCGGGCAGCAGGATCACCGCCGGCGGCCAGCCGGGACCGAGGAGCGGCACGCGGCGTGCGGGCAGTGCAATCAGCCGCGCCGTCATCGCCACCCCCACGCCTGCCCAGGGCGCACCGGACGTGCTGTCGGGCCTGCCCGCTGAACATCGTACGGGCAACGGCTCGATATTCGCCACACCTAACGTCGGGGGATCGTACCAGCGTTGCTCACAACGCGCTCCCCCCGAACGCCGCTACAGCGTCCGGACTGCGGCAGCGGCAACGCCGGGGCTGTGCGAGAGCCGGGCCCGCAAGCCTCGCCCGCCCTCGATGGCCGCGCTGGCGCGCGGCGAACCCCTCACCCCCGCCCTCTCCCGCAAGGGGAGAGGGAGCCGGACCGCCTCGATGCGGGTGACGCCCGCTGGCGCAGCCCGTACGCTCGGCCTCGCCGGTTCGCCGGACGCAGCCAAGCGGCCGGGCCGCCCGCCGCCGGAGATGGAGACGCCTGCGATGAACCTGCTCGAGGATCCCGGACGCTTCCACTGGAAGTGGATCGCCATCACCGCCGGGCTGCTGATCCTCTACGCGATCGAGCGAACGATCCGCACCGGCGGGCTGTTCTAGCCTCCGCGCACGCGCCGCTCCGATGCCCTCCGCCGTCCACCCCTCGCCGGTCGAGCGCTGGCTGCTGGCGAATGCGCCGCCCGAGCCGCTCGACTCCGCCCGCGCGCTCTACGAGCGGATGCCACTCCAGCGCGACGGCCAGCTCCCGTTCGTCGACGTGCCCTATGACCCCCGCCGCGAGGACCACTGGGCGGACGCCGCGAGGATCTCGGACTACCTCGATCACGCGCCTCCCGGTGAGCGCGCCCTGCGCGTGCTCGATGTCGGACCCGGCGACGGCTGGCCGTCGCTGCCGATGGCCGCCGGACGCCCCGACGCCGAGGTGCTGGGCGTCGACCCGTCGCCGCGACGGGCGCGCGCGTGCCGCGAGAACGCCGCGCGGCTGGGCCTGGCGAACGCGCGCTTCGTGACGGCGGACGCCGCGGCCCTGCCGCTCGCGGACGGCTCGGTGGATCTCGTGACGGCAGCGTCATCGCTCGAGGAGGCGTCGGCGCCGGAGGCCGTGTTCGCGGAACTGCGGCGCGTGCTGCGACCCGGCGGCGCGCTGCGCGCCTCGTATCAGAACTGGCGGCTCCCCGCCCCCGAGGTCGAGAGCGTGCTGCTCTGGGATGGTGTCGACGTCTCCTCGGGGCCGATCCGGCTCTACACCTACGTGAGGCGGCTGCAGGATCCGCCGCTCGAGCGCCGCTACACCCTCGAACTCCCCGCCGATGGCGAGGCGGCGCGGCTGCACCAGCAGGCGCTCGAGGCGGCCGCGCTCGGCCGCCGCGCCTACGGCGAGACGCTGCTGGCGGGCACGGTCGCTCCCGCGCTCGGGGTGGAGCTGCTGCAGCGCCTCGCGCCGCACGCGCGCCGCAGCACGGTGGTGGAGCTGCGGCGCTGGACGACGGCCTGGCTGCGCGAAGCCCTCGAGGACGCGGGCTTCACCGAGGTGCGCACGACGGCGCACCCCGGCGAGCTGGCGCGGCACGTCGGGCGCGCGCTGATCGCCGCCTCCCCGGCCGCCACCGCCGGTGAGCGCGACGCCCTCGCGGCCCTCGCGGGCCTCTTCGGCTACTGGACGGCGCGGATCGGCGAGGCGGGCGGCACGTTGCCGGGTGCGGGGATGATCGCCGCGGTCGCGCCGCCCGGCCGGGGCCGCTGAGTTAGCGCGAGCCCCGCAGGCGCGGGTCGATCACGTCGCGGATGACGTCGCCGAGGAGGTTGAAGGCGAGCACCGTGAGGGCGATCGCAACGCCGGCGGAAAGGGCCATCCAGGGCTGCTCCTCCATGAAGATGCGCCCGTCGCGCAGGCTGATTCCCCACGAGACATCGGGGAGCTGTGTCGCCAGCCCGAGGAAGCTCAGCGCGCCCTCGATCAGGATGGCGGAGCCGAAGCCGGCCGAGATGAGGATCAGGATCACCGGCATCACGTTCGGCAGGACGTGGCGGACCATACGTCGCAGCGGCGAGGCTCCGATCACCTCGGCGGCCTCGACGTAGACGTTCTCCCTCACGGAGAAGACGGCCCCCCGCACCACGCGGGAGTTACTGGCCGAGATGAATACCGCGATCGCCAGCACGGCGTTGGTGGTGCTGGGCCCAATCACCGAGATGATCGCGATGGTCATCATCAGCGCGGGGATCGCCTGAATTGAATCCACGAAGCGCTGCATGATCAGGTCGGTCTTGCCGCCGAGGAAGCCGCTGACGAGGCCGATGATCGAACCGAGGACGGTGCCGAACGTGACGGTGAGGAAGCCGGCATAAATTGAGACGCGCGCCCCCTGCATGATCCTCGCGAGCGTGTCTCGGCCAAGATTGTCAGTGCCCAGGAAGTGACTGCTGCTGGGGCCCTGGTATGTATCGATCGACGATTGAGTGAAGGGGTACGGGGCAATCCAGGGGCCGAAAGCCGCGACGAACACAAGCAGAGCGATGATGCTAAGCGAGATCGCGCCGACAGGCGTCCGCACGATGCGCGAGAGGGCATGGAGAATCGGGTTGCGCTCCGGGGTTGTAAGCTGCTGGAATCCCCGCGCCCGGGCCGTGCTCTGGGCCACTGTCTCCTCCTCCCTAGCTGTAGCGGATCCGCGGGTCGATCAGCGCGTACGAGAGATCGACCAGCAGGTTCATCAGGATGAAGGTGCAAGAGGTCAGGAGCACCACGCCCTGCACCACCGGATAGTCGCGAACCTCGACGGCATTGAGCAGTAGAGATCCAACTCCGGGGAGGGAGAACACCACCTCGATGAGCACGATCCCGCCGAGCAGGAAGCTCAACTGCGTTCCCATGATCGTGACGACCGGGATGAGGGCGTTCCGCAGCGAGTGCCTGAGGATGATTGGCCGCTCGTTGAGGCCCTTCGCACGGGCGGTGCGCACATAGTCCTGGCGCAGCACCTCAAGCATGGCGGATCGCGTCATGCGCGCACTGATCGCTGAAAGCCGGTACCCGACGATGACCGCCGGAATGGTGTACGCCTGCAGGTTGGTCCACGTATCGGACCACAGAGAGAAGTAGCCGAATGGGGGCAACCACCCAACATAGACCGAGAGGACGTAGAGCAGCACGGTCGCGGTGAAGAAGTCCGGGACCGACAGGCCCAGAACCGAGAAGAAGCGCGACGTGTAGTCAATCCAGCTGTCCTGCTTGACTGCCGCGATGATGCCGAGCGGCAGGGAGATCACGACGGCGGTGACCATCGCCATGAAGGCAAGCTGGACGGAAACCCTCGATCGCTTGGCGATTTGCTCCAGGATGTCCCGTCTGCTGTCGAGGGACTTCCCGAAGTCGGCGCGGATGAGGCCGCCGCCGTCGCACTCGCCGATCAGCGGCCTCTCGCCCATGAATCCGAGGGTCAGGATCGAGGCATCTTTGGGCAGGCCGTCGGATGTCAAGGCGTCGGGGTCCGCTGAGCCCGCCGCCCAGTTGAGCAAATCGCCGACCACCCAGCACTGGTACTGGTGCGGCCATGTGCGCGTGAGGCCGAGTTCGTAGCGCATTCGGTTGAGTCCCTCTTCGGTGAAGCTCCCTCCCTCTTCCAGGTTGGCCATGAGGACGTCCCCCGGCTGCAGGCGGATCAGCAGCGAGACCATGATCGAGATGATGACGATCGTGGGAATGGCGGCGAACAGGCGGCGAATGATGTAGCGGTACATGCGGCCTCGCCTCGTTGTGCTCCCGGTGCGGGCGCAGCGCCCGCTGGCGGACGCCTACGTCGCGCCTGTCGTTTGCGGCCGCCACCTCCGATGGTCAGCGGCAGCCGTGCGCTCCCGGGATTCGATCTCAAGTGCCCAAGCTCCCCGGAGCCCGGCGATGCCCCTTGAAATGAGGGGAGCCGGCCAGCTGGCCGGCTCCCCGCGTACTGCGCTCCCGATCCGCTACTTGTCGAGCCAGATGTCCGTGAAGGAGTCACCGAAGCGGTAGAAGTAGTGGTAGCTGATGTACGGCCCGTTGAAGCGGGCGAACCGCAGCCATGGCGGGTACGACGTGAGCGAGAACGTGTGAATCGTCTCGAGCCGGTACGCCTCCTGCACCAACTTGTCGAAGATCTTCCGCTGCGTCTCGCTGCGGCTGTCCGGATCCAGGTCGATCCGCTGGGCGTCCGCCCAGGCATCGATCTCCGCGTCGTTGATGTACCAGCGGTTGTCGGCCGACTCCGAGTGGACCTGCTCCCAGTAGAAGCCGTCCGCGGCGCCGGTGCTGGACGGGGTCGCCCAGCCGTCGGCGACCTCGGGGTACTCACCCGGGACCCACTGGGTGTTGAACTCCGTGTAGTCCACGGACTTGAAGTTGACCTTGATGCCGAGTTCCCCGAACTGCTCCTGCATCAGCTCGGCGTCGCCGGTGCTGAGGTAACGGTCCGTGGTGAGAACCTCGAACTCGAGATTCTCCTGGCCCGCGGCAGCGAGCAGACTCTTCGCCTCGCCCGGGTCGTACGTCCACCACGGCCCCAGCGTGCCCGCCTCGTACGACGGAGTCTCGTCGTAGACGAACGGCCAGGCCGCCGTCGGCAGACAGGTGCCAATACCGTCATAGATGATCTGGATGGCCCGATCGCGGTTGAAGCCGAGGTGCAGCGCCTGCCGCACTCGCGGGTCGGAGAAGCGCGGGTCGGTGAGGTTCATGCCCCACGATCCGCTGTTGAGCACCACCGGGTCGGCGAGGACGACGTAGTCCGGGTTCGTCTCCAGCAACTCGGCCGCGTGCCTCGGCGTCGACGGCCAGCTGTAGCAGTAGTCGATGTCGCCGGTGCGGAAGGCCGCGATGCGCGCCGCCGAGTCCCGCATGATCCGGAACTCCAGGCCGTCCAGCCACGGCTCGCGGCCGTGCAGGTTCTTCTCCCAGTAGTCCGGGTTCTTCGTGAACTTGACGTGGCTGCCTTCTTCGATCTCCGTGATGATCAGCGGGCCGGTGCCGATCGCCTTTGTGGCGATCAGATCCTGCTCCACCAGCTCATGCGGGTAGATGCTCATGAAGTGCGTGCCGAACGGGATCAGGAAGTCCGGGCTGGGCGACGAGAGCGTGAACTGGAAGGTGTTCGCGTCCGGGGTCGCCATGTCGGTGACAAGACCGAACGCACCCTTGTTGAGCCCGCCTTCGACCGTGGACTGCCGCTGCGCCCAGGACAGGACGTCCGCGGAGGAGAAGTCACGCCCGTTGAGCGGTTCAACATTGTGGAACTTGACTCCGCTGGCCAGGTTGAAGGTGATCTGGGTGCCGTCCGGCGACCACTCCCAGGTCTGGGCCAACTCCGGCTCAAGCTCGACGCCCAGCTTGGCGCCGGTGTCCGGCCCGTGCTTGAAGCCAAGCAGGCTGTTGTAGGTGGCGTCCGGCGCGGTCGTGTTGCCACCCGACTTATACAGCGCCGTGTCCATGGCGCCGAGGTCCCAGGAAACGCCGACCTTGAGAATGCCGCCGGGCTTCGGATCCCCGGCCGGCTCCGCGTAGTTGTACGGGTACAGCGAGCCATCGGCCTCGGCCTGTGTGATGTAGGCCGGCACCGGCGGCTCCGTCGGCGCCGCGGTCGGCGTCGGCGTCGCGACGACCGTAGTCGGGGTCGCGGTCGCAGGAGGCTGGGTCGCGACGGCCGGCGGCTCTTCGTCGTCGTCCCCGCAGCCGATCAAAGCGGCTGCGGCGAGGCCGGCTCCCCCGATGACACCACCTCGCAGAACCGTCCGGCGGCTCAGACGGGTATTGAGTCCCTCAAACCAGTTGCGGCTGTCTTCTGCCATGCCACTCCCCCTTCGCTTGCAGCTCCCCCGCTTGCGATGTTGACGGTACGAACGAGCGGCCGAACCGGATCGCTCGTACTTCGATCGCGCGGATCCTAGCACATCGCGCCAGCGCGTTGCGCGCGATCAGGCGCCGATCCCCATAGCGTTTGTCATGCGCTGACCCTCAGTTCTCGAGGATAGCGTTTGTCATGCGCCGACCCTCAGTTCTCGAGGCCCAGCACCCGCTCCAGCCACTGCGAGAGATCGCGCGCGCTGTGCGCCCCAACCTCGTGCGCCATCGGGTATTCGCGGTAGTCGGGCGCCAGCCCGAGCGCCGCGAGGCGGTCGCGGGAGGCACGTCCGCGGTCGACGCTCACGCTGGCGTCGGACGCCCCGTGCTGGACGAGCAACGGCAGCGCGCGCACGGCGTCGCCGGGTGCCTCGCCGTCCGCGAAGACGTCGTCGGGCAGGCTCGTGCTGAGGGCGGCGAGGCCGACGTAGCGCTCCGGCTCGCTGAAGCCGGCGCGGTAGGCCATACCGCCGCCCTGGCTGAAGCCGAGCAGCACGACGCGATCGCGGCGTACCGGGTACGCCTCGAGTGCGAAGTCGACGAACTCGCTGACCATGGCGTTGGCGGCCTCGATGACTGCGGGAGAGCCGCGGCCGTCGGGACCGCTGAAGGCGTGCCAGTTGAAGCCATGGAAGTTCGGCTCGATCTGCAGTGGCGCCTGGGGACAGATCATGAGCAGCCGCCCGCCGGCGAGGTAGGGGCTGAGGCCCAGCAGATCCTGCGCGTTCGCACCGTAGCCATGCAGCGCGATCAGCGTCGGCAGCAACCCGTCGCCGTCCGCATCATCGGTCAATCCGGGGTGTGCGACGGCGTGAATCAGTGTCATGGGGCCTCCACGCGGCGCGCTCGACGGCGCTCGCGAGGGCAGTATAGGCGGGCAGCGCGCCGGCCCCTCCGCTGGCGCGCTGCGCGCGCTGCTATCATCGCGGCGGATCGAGATGGGAGCGTCAGCGTGGCCTATCACGTGTACTTCGAGGATGTCGACGTCGGCGACAGCGTGCCGGGCTGGTCGCGGCAGACGGACTTCATGCACTGGAACCGCTACGCGGCGGTCAACGACGAGTTCGTCTACATCCACATGGACGACGACGCGGGCCGACGCGGCGCCAACGAGCAGGGCGCCTTCGGCATGGGCAACCTGCGCTTCGCCTACCTGATCAACATGCTGCGCGACTGGGCCGGCGACGAGGTCGAGGTGCGCGAGCTGGCGGTGCAGTTCCGCGCCATCAACCAGAAGAACGACGCGCTCACCTGCACCGGCACGATCACCGAGAAGACCGTCGAGGACGGCGAGCACCTCGTGCGCCTCGAGATCAACGTGATGAACCAGGACGGGCGGGGCACCACGCCCGGTCACGCCGTCGTCGTGCTGCCCTCGCGCGAGGGCTGAGCCGCTGCGGCGATCGCGAGGCCTGTCCCTCTGCCACTGCGCCCTCGGGTGCAGCGACGTGCTCGGCCGGAACCCCCGGAGAGGACTGCCAGCGCCATGATTGGATCCGAGTTCATCGCCGAAACCCCGGAGCAGATCGGCATCGACCCTGCGGGTCTGCAGCGCCTGCGCGACTACGTGCGCAGCCAGGTGGACGATGGTCTTCCCAGCGCGCAGGTGGCCGTCGGCCGCCGCGGCCGGATCGCTGCCGTCGCCTGCTACGGGGAGGTGACGCGGGGTGTCCGCTCCGGCCCGGCCGAACCGGACACCCTCTACTGCATCTACTCGTCAACCAAGGGGATCGTCGGCGCCGCGGCCTGGGCGTTGATCGAGGACGGAATGCTGGATATCGATGAGCGCGTCTCAGCGATCATCCCGCAGTTCCTGACCAACGGCACCGACAAGGTCACCGTCCGCCAGGTGCTCACGCACACCGCGGGCTTCCCCTACGCTCCGATGCATCCCGACCTCTGGGAGGACCGCGCCAAACGGCAGGAGCGAATGGACTACTGGCGCCTCACCTGGGAGCCGGACAGCCGCTTCGAGTACCACGCCACCTCGGCCCACTGGACGCTTGCCGAGATCATCAGTCAGCGCACCGGCGAGGACTTCCGGGACTACGTTCGCCAGCGCCTGCTGCTGCCGATGGGCGTGCCCGATCTCTGGGTCGGCTTGCCGGACGAGCAACAGCCGCGCGCCGCCGATGTCGTCTACACGGAGCCCCCGGTGATGCCGGAGGGCGGGTGGACCGAGACCAACCCCGACACCGTGCTTCACTTCAACCTGCCATCGCAGCGGCGATCGGGCTGCCCCGGGGCCGCCGGCTTCGCGGGCGCCGGCGAGCTCGCGCTCTTCTATCAGCGGCTCGTCAGTCCGGCCGAGTCCGGCGATCGAGCGCCGCTCAAGCCCGAGACCATCGAGTACGCCACGCGGGTGCTGACGAACGATCACCACCGGGCGCCCGACGGAGTGCCGGTCAACCGCGCGCTGGCGGTCGTGGTGGCAGGCGATCGCCCGCTTGAGCGTGGGTTTGCGCCGACGGTCTCAGCACGCGCCTTCGGGCACGGTGGCGCCGGCGGTCAGATCGCCTGGGGCGATCCGGAGAGCGGATTGTCGCTCGGATTCGTCACCAACGGCTTTGTGCCGGCGGCCGACCAGGAGGCGCGTAGCCGCGAGATCAACCGCCTCGCCGGTGAGTGCCTGATCGACTGAGTCGCCCTCGACTGAGTCCCCCTCGACTGAATCTCCTCGGAAGTGGCCACGCTCCGAGGCACTACCGGCCGCGCAGACCCCTACCCCCTGGGTAGGGGTATACTGGTAGCGGAGGGTGCAGCCATGGACACCGCTACCAAGGCCGACGTGCTCAAGCGGTTCGCGTACCTCGAGGGCCACCTCGCCGGGGTGCGCCGCATGATCGAGGACGACACCTACTGCGTGGACGTGCTGAAGCAAACCTACGCGGTGCGCCGCGCCATCGAGAAGGCGGAGTCGCGCATGCTCTCCGGCCACCTGCACCACTGCGTCGTCGACGGCGTACGCGGCGGCGAGCAGCACCGCGTGATCGAGGAGCTCGTGCAGCTCTACGAGCTGGCGAACAAGTAGCGCGGGCCTCCAGGCGTGACGCCCGACCCTGAGGGAGCAGCGGTGACGCGGCGCATTCTGATGTGCGAGCCGCTGCACTTCCGGATCGAGTACGAGATCAATCCGTGGATGCGCCGCTCCAACCGGATCAACGGGCCCCGGGCGCTCGAGCAGTGGCGGCTGCTGCGCGCGCGCATCGAGGCGCTCGGCGTGACCGTCGAGCTGATCTCGCAGGCACCCGGGACGCCGGACATGACCTTCACGGCGAACGCGGGCGTGCTGGCCGGCGATCTCTTCATCCCCTCCAACTTCCGCTTCCCCGAGCGGCAGCCGGAGGAGGACCATTTCGTCCGCTGGTTCCGCGAGCATGGCTACCGGATCGAGCCCGTGCATCGCCCCCACTACTGGGAGGGCGAGGGGGACGTGCTGCCCGCCGATGGTGCGATCTTCGCTGGCTACCGCTTTCGGACGGAGTTCCGCGCGCTCGACCACCTGGAGGAGGCGCTCGGTCAGGAACTGGTGCGGCTGGAGCTGGCGGACCAGCGTTTCTACCACCTCGATACCTGCTTCGCGCCGCTGGGCGGCGGCCGGGCGCTGTACGAGCCGGCGGGGTTCAGTCGCGAGGCGCGCGCTCGGCTCGCGGAGCACTTCGACGACCTGATCGCGGTCGACCACGGGGAGGCGCTGCGCTTCGCCTGCAACGCGCTGGTGGTCGGCAAGCAGGTGGTGCTGAACAGCGGCTGCCCGAAGACGGCGCGCGCCCTCGCCGAGCGCGGTTACGAGGCGATCGAGACGCCCACCGATGAGTTCATCAAGGCGGGCGGCAGCGTGAAGTGCCTGGCGCTCATGCTCGACGCCTTCCCTCCGGCAGCCGGGCCGGATGGGCAGAACCTCGCCCGAAGCGCGAGCGCCGAGCGGCCGCGATGACGGACCGGCAGCAGCCACCCGCCGCAGCCGCGACCGAGGAGCTGCAGCTCCCCATCCGCGGCATGCACTGCGCCTCCTGCGTGCGGCGCGTCGAGCGCGCCCTCGCCTCCGTCCCCGGCGTCGAGTCGGCGAGCGTGAACCTCGCGACCGAGGCCGCCACCGTCTCCACACGCGGCGCGCCGCTGGCGGCGCTGCGCGAGGCGGTCGAGCGCTCCGGCTACGAGCTGCGGCTGCCCGGCGACCGCGGCGAAGACGAGGCGGACGGCGACCCCCTCGAGGCGGAGCGGCGCGCCGAGCAGGCGGCGCTGCGCAGGCGGGCGCTGCTCGCCGGGGCGGCGGCGATCGTGCTCGTCTCGGCGATGGGCTGGACGCGGCTGCCCGGCCTCGAGGGCGTGTCCGAGCGCGTCTGGCATCCGCTCTTCTTCGCCCTCGCGACCCCGGTGCAGCTCTGGGCGGCGTGGCGCATCCACGTGGCGGCGCTGCGCGCGGCGCGGCACCGCCTCGCGACGATGGACACGCTGATCTCGCTCGGCACCTCGGCCGCCTACGGCTACTCGCTGCTGGCGACCTTCGCGCCGGGGCTGTTCGAGGACGCGCGCGGCCTGGAGCCGAACGTCTACTTCGACACGGCCGCGGCGATCGTCGCCCTCGTCCTCGGCGGGCGGCTGCTGGAGGCGCGCGCGAAGGCGAAGTCGGCGGAGGCGCTGCGCGCGCTGATCGAGCTGCGCCCGCGGCTCGCGCGCGTGCTCGAGGGCGGCGAGGAGTACGAGATCCCGATCGGCGCCGTGCAGCCGGGGGACATCGTGATCGTGCGGCCGGGCGAGCAGCTGCCGGTCGACGGCGAGGTCGTCGCGGGCGCCTCGGCGGTCGACGAGTCGATGCTGACCGGGGAGTCGCTGCCGGTCGCGAAGCGCGAGGGCGATCCGGTCTACGGCGCGACGCAGAACACGACGGGCGCGCTGCGCGTGCGCGCGACCGCCCTCGGCGCGGAGTCGGCGCTGTCGAGGATCATCGCGCTCGTCGAGCAGGCGCAGGGCTCGAAGGCGCCGATCCAGGCGCTGGTCGATCGCGTCGCCGCGGTCTTCGTGCCGGTGGTGATCGCCGTCGCGCTGCTGACGCTCGCGCTGTGGTGGGCGTTCGGCCCGGCGCCGGCGCTAACGTTCGCGCTGATCAACGCGGTCACGGTGCTGATCGTCGCCTGCCCCTGCGCGCTCGGCCTCGCCACGCCGACGGCGATCATGGTCGGCATCGGGCGCGGCGCGCGGGCGGGCCTGCTGATCCGCGACGCCTCCGCCCTCGAACTCGCGAGGCGCGTCGACACCGTGCTGCTCGACAAGACCGGGACGCTGACCGAGGGCCGGCCCGAGGTCGCCTCGATCGCCGCGGCGCCCGGCTTCGAGGAGGACGAGCTGCTGCGCCTGCTCGCGACCGCCGAGCGCGGCTCGGAGCACCCGCTCGCCGGCGCGATCGAGCGCGAGGCGGCGCGCCGCGGCCTCGCCCTCGGGCAACCCGACGCGCTGGAGGCCGAGCCGGGGCACGGCATCGTCGCCGCCGTCGAGGGCCGCGAGGTCGTCGCCGGCAGCCTCGAGCTGCTGGCCTCGCGGGGCGCGGCCACCGAGGGGCTGGCGAGTGACTTCGAGGCGGCCGCGGCGCGCGGCGAAACGCCGATCGCCGTCGCGATCGACGGCGAGGCGGCGGGAGTGATCGGCGTCTCGGACCGGCTGCGCGCGGACGCAGCGGAGGCGGTCGCGCGGCTGCACGCGCTCGGCCTCGATGTCGCGCTGCTGACCGGCGACCGCATCGAGGCGGGCGAGGCGATCGCGGCACAGGCCGGCATCGGGCGCGTCGTCGCGGGCGCGACGCCCGCGGACAAGGCGGAGGCCGTGCGCGCGCTGCAGGCCGAGGGCCGCGTCGTGGCGATGGTGGGCGACGGCATCAACGACGCGCCCGCGCTGGCGCAGGCGGACGTGGGCATCGCGATCGGCGGCGGCGCCGACGCGGCGATCGGCGCGGCGAGCGTCTCGCTGCTGCGCGCGGACCCCGGCGGCGTCGCCGACGCGATCGCGCTGAGCCGCTCGACGATGCGAACGCTGCGCCAGAACCTCGTCTGGGCATTCGCCTACAACGTGCTGCTGATCCCGGTCGCGGCGGGCCTCGGCTACCTGCTCTTCGGCTCATCCCTGGTTGGGGGCGCCTCGGTGCCCGCGGCGCTGACGCCGCTCTTCGGCGAGCACGGCTTCCTCAACCCGATCGTCGCCGCCGCCGCGATGGCCTTCAGCTCGCTGTCCGTGATGGCCAACTCGCTCCTGCCGAGGCGGGCCGCCTGATCCGCTTCGCGCCCGCGCCCTGCTCGCGCCGTTCGCGCCGCCCGCACGGGACCCGCCCGGCGACTAAGAGCGTAGTGTGTGTTTCGGGCGATCCGGACCCACCGCGCAGGAGGCACCGATGAATGAGCGAAACGCTCGGAGCTACATCAGGGCGGGCGCATGGGGCCTTGTCGCGGCAGCCGCGGGCGCGGCGGCGGCGGTGCTGGTGCTCGCGTTCATCGTTGGCCAGGAGGGTCCGCCGGACCAGCGGAGCGTCGCCGTCGCGGAGCCGGCCGTCGAGAGTGACGACGGTCTCCAGGTTGTGGTACCCGATGCCTCCACAGAGACGGACGATGGGGCGCCGCTGACACCGGCCAGGGAGGCTCCTCCGGACGCGGTGGCGCCAGCGCTGCCACCGACCGTCGACCGCGTTCGAGCGGCGTCAGCTAAGGGGGACATCGCCGCCGCGCGGACGATCGAGGGCGAGATCACGCGCATCGACGAACTTGTCGCCGTGATGGCTCGGGAGTGGGATGCCGACGAACCCGTAGATCCGGAACTGTTACGGGAGATCACCGAATCCATCGCGTTCGTGGCGGAGCAGCTTGAGGCCGGATCGGATGTGCTGCCGAAGCAGCAGGTGGTCAGCTACCTCACTGCAACCGCGTATGCCCGCACGTTGCTTGCAGCGGCGCCCGCGGGCTCGGACGAGGTCCCTGCGCTCAGCGCCGCCCGGCAGGCGGCCCAGAACGGCCTGGTTGTCGCCTCCTTCTACATCCGGAACCACTTACGAGGGGAGCCCTCGGACGCGGTGGCGCCAGCGCTACCACCGACCATCAATCGCGCTCAGGTGACGTCGGCCGACGAGGAAGTCCGCACCCTTCCGACGATCGAGAGCGAGATCGCACGCATCGAAGAACTGATCGCCGCGATCGCCGTCGAGGTGGAAGCGGACCACCCCGTTGACCCGGCACTACTGCGGGAAGTCACCGAATCCATTGCGTTCGTGGCGGAAGAGCTTGAAACCCGAGCGGACGTGCTCTCCGAGCAGGAGGTGACCAGCTACCTCACGGCAACCGCGGAATCCCGTGTGCTGTTTGCGGCAGCGCGCGCGGACGAGGATAGCGCCCGCGCGCTTAGCGTCGCCCGACAGGTAGCCCAGAACGGCGTCGCTGTCGCCTCGTACTACATCCGGCACCACTTCTAGCGGATGTAGCCGCTCACTCGCCAGGGCAGGAACTGACGAGGCACGTGACCGCCCCGGCGGTCGCCCTACCCGACATCCTCGACGATGTCGACTTCGCAGTGGTAGGTGCGGAACTCGTCGACGAAGTTGTCGCTGAGCGAGGCCTGGACCTGCTGCTCGAACAACTCCGAGCTGCGGTAGGCGTCGAGGTCGGCCTGCGAGGTCAGCGGCGTCGCGCGGGTTGCGGGCCACGCTCGCCACGCACCGATAACATTGGGCGGGAACCAAAGCGACCTACCAAGCGTACTGTTTGTTGCCTGCAACATTCGGGCGGCGATGACGCGTAGGGGGCCGGGCCATGACGGACTACCAGCCGCAGCCGCTCCTGCGCACTCCGGCTGGGTGGTCGCTCGCCGTGCTCGCGATCCTGCTCTCCCTGGCGGCGCTCGCCGGCTGCACCGCGAACGAGCCGGACGCCGCGTCGCAGCCCGCCGCCACGCCTTGGCCTACATCGACGCCAACCAGGACCGAACGAAACCTCGGGGCCGGGACGCGCGTTGCACCCTATACGTTCACCGCGATCAGCGCAGGGGAGGACTACACCTGCGGTGTCACGAGCGACAGCTCGATCATCTGTTGGGGTTGGGAGAGCAACCGCGACGGCCAGGCCTCAGCACCTCCCGGCTCGTTCAGCTCCGTCAGCGCCGGGCAGGACTACACCTGTGGCGTCAGGAGTGACCGCTCGATCGCATGCTGGGGCTATGACGGCGACGGCCAGGCCTCACCACCGTCTGGCTCCTTCAACTCCGTGAGCGTTGGGCTTCGCCACGCCTGCGGCCTCCTGACCGACGGCTCAATCTCGTGCTGGGGCCATGACGAGGACGGCAAGGCTTCGCCGCCCCATGGCTCGTTCACCACCGTCAGCGCCGGGAGGCGGCACACTTGCGGTGTCAGAACCGACGGGGAAGTCACGTGCTGGGGGCAGGACTCGCAGGACTGGGCGCCGCCTGCCGGTCCCTTCAGGTCAGTCAGCGTCAGCTCAGGGGGAGACCACGCCTGCGGCGTGAGGACCGACAGCTCAATCGCGTGCTGGGGCCTTGACGACAGAGGCCAGGCCTCGCCACCCGGCGGTTCCTTCCGGTCTGTCAGTGCCGGCACGGACCAGAGCTGCGGGATCAGAACCGACGGCTCAGTCGCTTGCTGGGGCTTCGGCAGCGAATTCCTGCTCTCTCCGCTTCCGGGCTCGTTCGCCTCCGTCAGCGCAGGGTCGTACCACTCCTGCGGGATCAGGGCCAGCGGCCTGGTTGAGTGCTGGGGCTCTGGTTACTCGGGCCAGTCCTCGTCGCCCACCGCTTCCTTCATCTCCGTCGCCGCCGGGTTGGGTCACACCTGCGGAGTGACGACGAACAGCACGGTCGCCTGTTGGGGCAGCAATTCCTT
Source organism: Dehalococcoidia bacterium (assembly GCA_965261685.1). Taxonomy (GTDB): domain Bacteria; phylum Chloroflexota; class Dehalococcoidia; order UBA2979; family UBA2979; genus VXMT01. Next base: position 277,746 of record CBDHDI010000026.1, on the reverse strand, counting down.
CGGCCAGGCATCGCCGCCTACCGGCCTCTTCGAGTCCGTCAGCGCCGGCCGTTACCACACGTGCGGGATCAGGACCGACGGCTCGGTCACGTGCTGGGGGGCTGACCTCGGTGGCCGGACCTCGCCGGCCAGCGATGCCATCAGCTCCGTGAGCGCCGGACAGGACCACAGCTGCGCGGTCAGAACCGACGGAACAATCTTCTGCTGGGGCCAGGCTGCCGATGATCTCGCCACGCCGCGGCAGCCAGGCACCTCCAGGTGCGAGGGGAACGGGCACCTCCCACGCGCGCGGTTGGACCGGTTGGAGCCAGCACCGTTTGAGTGCTGGGCCATCCACGCCATGCCAAGCGACGGCTCGTTCAGTCTCGTCAGCGTGGGCCTGAGTTATGCCTGCGGGTTGACGACGAAGGGACGGATCAAGTGCTGGGGCTTGAATCGTGACGACCAAGCTTCGCCGCCCCCCGGCTCGTTCAACTCCATCAGCGCCGGGCAGAACCACGCCTGCGCAGTGAGGGCGGACGGAGGGCTCGCCTGTTGGGGCAGTGATTCCCACGGCCAGTCCTCGCCGCCCACCGGTGCCTTCGAGTCCATCGGCGTTGGCTGGGAACACACTTGCGGGGTCAAGACTGACGGCTCCATCACCTGTTGGGGCCGTGACTCCGATGGCCAGGCATCGCCGCCTGAGGGCGCCTTCACCTCCGTCAGCGCTGGGTGGCACCACACCTGCGGCGTGAGGCCCGACGGCACCGTCGCCTGCTGGGGCCGGAACTGACGAGGCGAGTCAGCGCCGGCGCGTCGCCTGCGGGCGGTCCTCGACGCGCACGACGAAGCGCAGGCCCGACCAGGTCTCGTCGATTGCGCAGACCTTGTTGTCGACGAGGCCCGCTGCGAGGCCGACCTCGCGCACGACGTTGCCGTCGAGGTCGGTCGGGACGCCCGAGGCGCGCTTCGGCCACGCGATCCAGAGCCCGCCGGCCGGGTCGAGCGCCCGCGCGAGCGTGGCGAACCTGCGGCGCAGGTCGCGCTCGCTGTCGGTGAAGCTGACGATCACGTCGAGCGGTCCTCGAGCCGTGCGGCGCAGCGCGACGCCCGCGGGCAGCTCGCCGAGCGTGGCGTCGAAGCCCTCGGGGGCGCGTAGCAGCGCCACCCGCTGGCCGGGCTTGATGCCGAGTTTCTTCGGAAGCGGCGTTCCCGAGTAGCCAGCCATGGCCGGATGGTACAGGCGCACGCCGCGCGCCGCGGGCTACCCTGCGCGCGGCGACGAGCGCGCGAAGAAGGCGGGGCTGGCGATGCGCATCTCGGTGATCGGTGGCGAGCAGGCGGACCGCGAGGCCTCGCGACTGGCGTTCGAGGTCGGCCGCGAACTGGGCGCGCGCGGCCACGTGCTGATCTGCGGCGGGCGCGGCGGCGTGATGCGCGAGGTCTGCCGCGGCGCGAAGGAGAGCGGCGGGCTGACCATCGGCATCCTGCCCGGCGACGACCTCGGCGAGGCCAACGAGTACGTCGACATCCCCCTGCCGACCGGCCTGGGGTTCGCGCGCAACGTGCTGGTCGCCCGCGCGGGCGAGGCCGTGATCGCCATCGGCGGGAAGTTCGGCACGCTCTCCGAGATCGCCTTCGCGCTGATCTCGGAGCGGCCGGTGATCGGCCTCGGCACCTGGGAGCTGCGCGACGGCGACGGCCACGAGGCGCCGATCGAGCGCGTCGAGGACGCCGTAGCCGCCGTCGATGCCTGCGAGGCAGCCGTCCCGAGTGGCGGTAGCGGCTAGCGTTCGACGCTGTAGCGCAGGTACAGCTCGCTCGTCTCCGCGTTCTGGTGCGCGGACAGCAGCGTGAGCCGCCGCGCGCCCTCGTGCGTGGCGGGGTGGCCGGGCGTCTCGACGGCGCTCGGCGCGCCGTCGCCGCCGACCACGAGCGGGCCGACGGTCAGGAACAGCTCGTCGACGAGGCCGCGGCGGAAGAACTCGCCGTTGAGCGTCGGGCCACCCTCGAGCAGCAGCAGCCGGCAGCCGAGCGCCTCGCGCATGTGCGCGAGCATCGAGGGCGCCTCGTCGCCCGCGGGGACGCGGTGGACGGGGCGGCCGGCCGCAGCCAGCGCCGCGGCGCGTTCGGCGGGCGCGCCGTCCGAGAGGTAGAGGACGGCCTCGAAGTCGCTGCCGCTGAAGAAGCGGTTGTCGAGCGGGAGATCGCCGGAGTGGGAGAGCGTGGCGGCGATCGGCAGGCGCGACTTGCCTCGGCTGACGCGCAGCGCCTCGAGGGCCTCGTCGTTGAGGCGCGGCGAGTGGCCGCTGGCGCGCAGCGTGCCCGCGCCCGTGAGCACGATGTCGGCGTGGACGCGCAGCTCGCACAGTAGTCGCCGGTCGGCCGCCGATCCGAGGCCGCGCTCGCTGCCCTCGATCACGGTCTTGCCATCGACGGACGCGACCATGTTGACGATCACGTAGGGCCGATCGGCGGGCGCCTCGGGGAACTCGAGGGCGGCGTAGTCCGGTGTGCTGCCGGGGGTGTCCATCGCCTCGAGTCTGCCACCGCGCGCTCGCGCGGCGCCAGCGCGGCGGCCCTCGCGGCTACTCCGCGTCGATGGCAGCGACGAGGGCGGCGCGCACCTCCTCGATCGAGGCGACGCCCTCGAACTTCGCGGTGACGGCGCCGCCGCGGGCGGCGATGAAGATCCAGGGCTCGGTCTGGAGCTGCCAGTCGTCCAGCAGCGGGATGGCGACGAGCCGGCCCGTCGCGCGCACCTCCTCGAGCTCGTAGGGCTCGACGTGCACGAACTGCACCTCGCCGCCGAACTCCTCCCAGAGCGGGACGACGACCGCATCCATGAGCGGGCCGCAGAAGCGGCTCTGGCAGTACGCGGGCGTCGCGATCGCCACGAGGACCGGCTTCCCCGTGGCGACGGCCTCGGCGACGGTCAGCTCGTTCAGCTCCGGGATCGGCTCGGCCATGCTGCTGACGATGGTGATGTCGTCAGTGTCGCGCAGCGTCAGGTGCGGGCTCCCCGGGAGCGCGTCGCCGGCCTGCGGTTCGGGCGTGCGCTCGAGGACGTTGAACGGCTGCACGCGGAGGCGCCGGCGCTCGCCCTCGATCTCGGCGTCGAGCTCGGCGCCCCAGTCGCCCGTGCGGTCGAAGTCGACGGTGGCATGGAAGACGGCGACCAGCGGGTCTTCGTGGACATGCGTGGAGCCGTCGTCGTGCTTGTGATCGGTCTGCTGGCTGAACGCGGCGCGCTGCAGCTCGTAGCTGCCGACGAAGGCGCCCCGCCGCGACTCGTCGAGGCGATAGATCCAGACGCTGCCGCTCGCCTCGAGGATCAGCGAGGTGTCAGAGCGGAAGAACCCGAAGGTGAGGCGGTTCTCGCCCACGGCCAGCGCCGAGTTGAGCAGGACGGGCTGCGCTTCCGGGTCGAAGGCCTCGCCGACGGCGCGCGCGGAGAAGTCCAGCGACGACGGCGCACCGCCCTCGCCAGACCCGCAAGCGGCCGCGAGGGCCGTCAGCAGGCCGAGGAAGGCGGCGGCCAGCGCAGGGCGGACGGTCGCCCGCAGCGGCGCCTGCGCGGCGTGCGAGCCGGAAGGCACCGAGCCGCTAGTCGCGCGGCAGGCCGAGGCCCTGCAGGGCGATGATGTTGCGCTGAATCTCGCTGCTGCCACCCGCGATCGTGATCGCCACGTTGAACTTGTGGGTCGACCAGATCTGGCCCTCCAGCGGCGCCTCCCCGGAGGCCGGGGGCAGCGAGCCGAGCGGGCCCGCGATCTCCGTGCCGAACTCGCCCATGCGGCGCTCGAGTTCGGTCATGAAGATCTTGAGCACGGACGACTCCGTGCGCAGCCTCATGCCCGCCGCGATCTTCGAGGAGGTCATGCCCTGCAGCACCTTGCCCGCCTCCATGTCGATCACCAGTTGCGCCAGACGGTCGCGCACCCAGGGATCCTCGGAGAGCGGGCGGCCGTCGACCTTCGTCTCCTTGATGTAGGCGATCAGGTTGTCGACGATCAGCGGCATGTGGCCGTACGGGATGCCCGAGGTGCGGTCGAGGTCCAGCGCCTCGCGGACGTAGTCCCAACCGCGGTTCTCCACACCCAGCAGGTGGTCGGCGGGGACGCGCACGTCGTCGTAGAAGGTCGCGCCGACCTCGCCGCCATCGAGCGTCGGCATCGAGGCGACGGTGAAGCCCTCGCGGCCGTGCTCGACGAAGAGCAGGGAGATGCCGTCGCGCAGCGGCGCCTCGGGGTCCGTGCGCACGGCGAGGTACATGATCTCGCCGGGGCCGGGGTTGCCGTACATCTTCGAGCCGTTGATCACGTACTCGTCGCCGTCGCGGTAGGCGCTGGTCTGGAGGTTGGCGAGGTCCGAGCCGGTCTCCGGCTCGGTAAAGCCGAGCGTGAAGTCAATCTCGCCGTCGCGAATCTTCGGGAGCAGCTCCGACTTCATCCAGTCCGAGCCGTGCTTGATGATCAGCGGCCCCATGATGTTGACGTTGTAGAGCGAGAGCGGCGCGCCGACGCTGGAGGCCTCGTCGGAAAGGATGAAGCGCTCGACGGCGGTGAGGTCGCCCGTGCCGCCGTACTCCTCGGGCCAGCCGATCGAGTACCAGCCGCGCGCGGCGACCATCTCCTTGAAGCGCGTGATCGCGCCGGCGTGCTCGGGGGAGCGGCGGCTCATGCGGTCCGCCGAGCGCACCTCGGCCGGCCAGGCGTCGTCGAGGAACTCGCGGATCTGCGCGCGGAACCGGTCCTGTTCCTCGCTCCAGGTGAAGTCCATCTCGCCCGTCCTTTCGCGCAGCGCTGCGCCGGCAGCCCTCGCGCGGGCTAGTCCCGAGGCAGGCCGAGGCCCTGCAGCGCGATGATGTTGCGCTGAATCTCGTTGCTGCCGCCCGCGATCGTGATGCCGGGGTTGTTGCGCTGCGTGTAGTGGAACCAGCCGCCCGAGGGCGCCTCCGGCGAGGCGGGCGTCAGCGAGGCGAGCGGGCCGGAGACCTCCATCGCGAACTCGCCGATGCGGCGCTCCAGCTCGGTCAGGAAGATCTTGACGACCGAGGACTCCGCCCGCAGCTTCAGGCCCGCCGCGATCTTGGAGGCGGTCATGCCCTGCAGCAGCTCGCCCGCCTCGATCTCGATCACGAACTGCGCGATGCGGTCGCGCACCCACGGATCCTCGATCAGCGGGCGGCCGTCGAGCGAGGACTCCTTGACGTACTCGATCAGCTCGGCGAGGCGCATCGGCATCTGGCCGTAGGTGATGCCGCTCGTGCGGTCGAGGTCGAGCGCCTCGCGGATGTAATCCCAGCCGCTGTTCTCCTCGCCCAGCAGGTGGTCGGCGGGGACGCGCACGTTGTCGTAGAAGGTGGCCCCGACGCTGGCGCCGGTCAGGGTCGGCATCTGGGTGGAGGTGAAGCCCTCGCGGCCGGACTCGACGAAGAGCACGGAGATGCCCTTGCGCAGCGGCGCGTCGGGGTCCGTGCGCACGGCGAGGTACATCACGTCGTCGGGGCCCGGATTGCCGTACATCTTCGCGCCGTTGATGACGTACTCGTCGCCGTCGCGGTAGGCGCGCGTCGTCAGGTTGGCGAGGTCGGAGCCGGTCTCCGGCTCGGTGAAGCCGAGCGTGAAGTCCATCTCGCCGGCGCGAATCTTCGGCAGTGCCTCGTACTTCATCCAGTCGGTGCCGTACTTGATGATCAGCGGGCCGATGATGCTGACGAGGTAGGGCGGCAGCGGCGCGCCGATGCGGCTCGCCTCGTCGCTGACGATGTAGCGCTCCATCTGGCTGAAGGCGGGCAGGCCGCCGTACTCCTCGGGGAGTCCCAGCGAGAACCAGCCGCGCTCGGCGGCGGCGTGGCGGAAGCGCTCGGCCTCCTCGGGACCCGCGCGACCGGCGCGCTGGACCTCGGGCGGCCACTCACCCTCGAGGAACTCGCGCACCTCGGCGCGGAACTGCTCTTCGCTCTCGGTGTATTCGAAGTCCATGTCGATCCTCCAGCGTTCCTGCGCGGCGCGGCTAGTCGAGGATCGCGCCGGCGACGGCGCGACGGTGCTCGTGCGCGGTGCCGTAGGTGCAGGCCGCCGCCGTGCCGAGGCGGTAGGGGAACTGCACGAAGTGGTCGTCGATGAAGCCGACGCCGCCGTGCACCTGGATCGCGTCTCGGGTGATGCGCGCGGTGGCGTCGCCCATGAAGGCCTTGGCGTAGCGCGCGCCCAGCTCGTAGGGCTTGCCGCTGGAGTGCAGCCAGGCGGCCTTGTAGCAGAGGTAGCGCCCCGTCTCGATGTCGACCGACATGTTGGCGCACTTGTGCGAGATCGCCTGGAAGGTGCCGATCGGCTTGCCGAAGGCGACACGCGTCTTCGAGTACTCCGCGGCCAGCTCCAGCGAGCGCTGGCAGAGGCCGAGCATCAGCACGGAGTTGGCGATCGCGCCCAGCAGCGTGATGTTCGTCTGCAAGCCCGCGGCCGAGACGACCCGGCCCTCGGCGCCGTCGAAGCGCACGTCGTAGAGCGGCTCGCCGCCGGAGGCGGGCATGCGCTCGGCGCTGACGCCGCTCGCGCCGGTCTCGATGACGGCCACCTCGTCCTCGTTGGCGAGCGGGACCAGCAGGTGTGTCGCGAGCTCCACCCACGGCACCACCAGCCGGCGGTCGGTCAGCGTGATCGCACCGTCGGCGCCGCGCGAGGCCAGCTGCGTCGTGGCGGCGTCGGCCGTGAGAGCGGGGATGGCGACGGCCTCGCCGTCGGCGATCGCCTGCGCGAGGTCCGGGTCGGCCTCGACGAGCGGGAGGCCGGCGGCGATGGTCGAGTGCGGATAGGGGCTGACGGAGTAGCCCTTGCCCATCTCCTCGAGCAGCAGGACGGTGTCGAAGAGGCCGCCGCCGGTGCCGCCCATCTCCTCGGGGAAGGGAGCGGAGTTCCAGCCGAGCTCGACCATGTTGGGCCAGAGATCGGTGTCGTAGCCCTCGTCGGCGCGGTAGCCGTCGCGCATGCGGTCGAGCGGGAAGTCGCGGGCGAAGAACTCGCGCGCGGTCTGCCCGAGCAGTTCCTGCAGCTCGTTGAATTCGTGGTTCACGTAGACGCCGCCCCTCGTACCTCGGGTTCCGGGGCAGCAGATCTATGGTGTCGCGGCGTCGCCCCCGGCCCTCGCCCACCGCGAGCGCCAATATATGCCGCCTGCGTTGCTGGGGGTAGCGCGCGGGTTGCGAGTCAGTTGCAGAGGGGGAGGTCGAGCCAGTCGAAGTCGTTGTGGGGAACGTTTCGCAACCCAACGGGAACGCAGCCGCTGAACCGGTTGTCTCTGAGGTTCAGCGTGCGCAGCCCCTCGATGGCGGCGAGCCGGGCCGGGATCGGTCCGCCCAATCGGTTGCCATCGAGGACCAACCTCCGCAAGTTCGCGAGGCCGCCCAACTCGGGCGGGATCGGCCCGCTCAACTGGTTGCGGCTGAGGATCAGACTCTCCAGATTCGTGAGTCTGCCCAACTCGGGCGGGATCGGCCCGCTCAACTCGTTCCATCTAAGGTCCAGAACCTCCAGATCGGCGAGATTGCCCAGTCCCGCCGGGATGGGGCCGCTCAGCCGGTTGCCGTTGGCGTTGAGGTATTCCAGCTTCGTAAGGCTGCCCAATTCGGCCGGGAGCGGCCCGCTGAGCTGGTTGCCCCAGAGCTCCAGCCGTTGCAGGTTGGCGAGGCGACTCAGCTCCACGGGAATCGGCCCGCCCAGATCATTCTCTCCGAGGCGCAGGACGCTGAGCGCCGCCAGACCACCGAGCTCGGGCGGGATCGTTCCAGTCAGCCCGTTGCCGCCCAGGTGCAGCTCTTCCAGGTCTCGAAGGCCGCCGAGCTCGGCGGGAATCGTCCCCCGCAACCCGTTGCCCCGAAGATCGAGGTGGATCACACGACCGCCATCGTCGGTGGTGACGCCGTACCACTCACCGAGGGGCTTGTTGCTCTGCCAGTTCTTTCGGTTCGTCCAGCCCGAACCGTTCGCGGCCTCGTAGAGCGCGGCCAGCGTGGCGCGGTCCTCAGCTTCCCATTCCGGAGGTTCCGGCGTCGCCAGGAGGGCGGTGATGACGGCGACGCCGAGGAGTACCAGCGTGATTGCCGCCAGGAGAGCGGTCAGTCGCGTTCCCATCGGCCGTCCCGCCCCGTCGTGCCCGCTCGCGGCGCGAATGCTACGCCAGCCTGGCTGCACGACGCCGATCGGCCCCGCGGGTCGAGGCCCGTCGTTCCCGGGTATGACGCCACCGGGCACCTCGCGGTTCCTGCCGTCAACCCCTGAGGCCGGCGAGCTCCTCGATGGCGCCGTCGACGTAGAGGAGGGCGGCGGCGGCGGCGAGCTGCTCGGTGAGGCGGGCGCGCGTGGGCTCGTCGGTGACGCCGACGGCGGCGGCGATGCGCTCGCTCAGCTCGGCGATCGAGGCGCCGCCGTCCGCGGAGGCGAGCATGCGCGCGACGGGGAGACTGAGCGGCGTGCCCTCCGGGCGCTGGGCGCTCTTGAGCACGTGGCCCCAGGCGAACTCGTCGCCCTCGAGCACCGGCTTGCGCTCGATGCGCACGCCCGCGTCGAGGCGCGGGACGGAGGCGGCGATCGCCGCCGGGCCGGCGCGGTCGAGGGCGGCGTGGCGCGCCTCACGCTCCGCCTCGACGGCGCGCACGCCATCGACAAAGGCGGGCGGCGCGTCGCCGTGGTTGATCACGGCGCGCTCGTAGCCGATCGGCGACTGCCCGGCGACCATGCGGATGAAGGCGTGGCGCGGGCTGAATTCGGAGTCGTCGCTGATGCGGCGCGCCTCCCAGAAGTAGGAGCCGGCGCTGCGGTTGCTGGAGTAGAAGAGCTTCGCGAGCCGGTGGAAGTTGTTGTACTGCGCCAGGTAGAGGTCGCGGTAGGCCTCGGCGGCGGGGCCCTCGAGCGTCGGATCGCGCAGCGCCGAGGCGATGTAGGCGGCGGCGAGCACGCCGCTGCTCAGCGCCAGGTGCACGCCCGAGGAGAACAGCGGGTCGACGAAGCACCCCGCGTCGCCGACGAGTACGTAGCCCGGCCCGGCCAGCTCGCGCGAGCGGTAGGACCAGTCGCGGACCACGTGCGGCCCGTCGACGAGCGAGGCGCCCTCGAGCAGCGCCGCGGTGCGCGGCGCGCCGGCGATGCGGTCGCGGAACGCCTCGGCGACGCCCTGCTCGGCGATCGCGCGCTGGCCCTCCTCGCTGTCGAGGACGACGCCGATGCTGGCCTGGCCGGTGTGCAGCGGGATCGTCCAGCACCAGCCGTGCTCGCTGGACTCGATGAAGATGTTGGTGGCGTCGGGCCCGGGCAGCCGCTCGGCGTCCTCGAAGTAGCCGTAGATGGCGAGGTTGCGGAAGAAGTCGTCCCACTCGCGCAGACCGAGGGCGTGTCCGAGCAGTGCCGTCTGCCCGCTCGCGTCGACGACCCAGCGCGCGGCGACGAAGCCGTCCGCGCCATCGTCGCTGCGGTAGCGCACGCCGCTCGCGCGGCCGTCCTCGAAGGGCACCTCGACGGCCTGGCAGCCCTCGCGGACGTCGGCGCCGAGGGCGCGGGCGTGTTGGAGCAGGATCTGGTCGAACTCGGGGCGGGTGACCTGGAAGGAGCTGGGGTAGCTGCGGTTGGTCTCGCGGAAGTACCAGCTCCAGGGCTCCGGGTCCGAGCCCCAGACCATCGTCGCGCCGTGCTTGGGCAGGAAGCCCGCGGCCTCGACGGCAGGCAGCACGCCGAGGCGTTCGAGGATCGGGATGCTGGCGGGCAGCAGCGACTCGCCGACGTGGTCACGCGGGAAGCGATCGCGCTCCAGCAGCACCACGCGCAGGCCGGCACGGGCGAGCATCGCGGCGGCGCTGCTGCCGCCGGGGCCGCCGCCGATGACGGCGACGTCGGCCTGCGCGGCGGGCGGCTCGCTCATCGCGGGAGCGTTCGCGCGCCGGGGCGCGTCGTCTGGCTCGATCCCCGGCTCGCGATCAGGCGGTGGCCGCGACCTCGTCGACGACCGGCTCGTTGGTCGCCGGGTCCACCTCGTAGGGGCCGTGCAGTTCGAGCTCCTCGCCGATCTCGCGGACCGCGGGGATGACCTCCTCGCCGAAGAGCTTGAGGCTGCGCATCTGGTCCTCGTGGCTCATCGCGCCGTCGCCGTCCCAGAAGAAGATCGCGCCGGGGCGCAGGTACTCGAGGACGTGGCGGACCTTGGGGATCACGGTCTTCGGCGTGCCGGTGATGATCGTGTAGCGCTCGAGCTGTTCGTCGTAGGTGCCCTGGAAGCCCGCAGCCGGAAGAGTCTCCTTCCGCGGAGCGCCATCTTCGCTCTCGAGGCGGCCACGCGCGATGGCGGCGGCGCGGTTGATCGAGGTCGGCAGCAGGTGCGTGCGCGAGGTCAGGCCGGGCAGGTTCTGGAGGAAGCTGCGGACCACGCCCTGGTTGCCCTCCAGGAACGGGTTGGGCGGACCCTCGACGTACTTCTGCGCGGTCTCGTAGGCGAGCTCCTCGGTCTCGTCGACGTGCACCTTGAAGAGGTAGCCGCGGTGCTGCGTGCCGGCCTCGTAGCCCTCCTCGCGGGCGACCTCGGCGTAGTACTCGAAGGACTGCTTCGTGGGCTCGAGGTCGGTGGCGAGCATGACGTAGGGGTAGCGGTGTCGCGCGGACCACTCGACGGTGTTCTTGCTCATCACGCCGGGAATCCAGATCGGTGGGTGCGGCGTCTGGTAGGGCTTCGCCCAGGGGTTCACGTAGCGGAAGTTGTAGTGCTCGCCCTCCCAGCGGTACGGGCCGGGCGTGGTCCAGGCCTTCACCACGAAGTCGTGGGCCTCCTGGAAGCGCTCCCAGTTGAACGGCGGCTGCGAGTTGTGGGAGACGCTCTCGCGCCCGGTCCCGCGCACCCAGCCGGTGACGAGGCGGCCGCGCGAGATCATGTCGATCTCGGCCAGTTCCTCGGCGAGGAAGAGCGGGTCGTCCCAGATCGGCAGGATGTTGCCGAGCAGCACGATCTTCACCTTCTTCGTGATGCGGGCGAGGATCGCGGCCTCGACGTTCATCACGGAGCCCATGCAGAACGGCGTCGAGTGGTGCTCGTTGAGCATCACGCCGTCGAAGCCCATTTCCTCAGCGTAGACACGCTCGTCGAGGTAGCGGTTGTAGAGGTCCGCACCGACGCGCGGGTCGTAGACCTCGTTGGTGATACCGAGGTCCGGAATCGGGCGCGCGGTGGTGCCGAAGACGCCGGACTGCGGATCCTGATACGGGCGCTCGGTGAAATGACCGACAAACATGGCCGCCTCCTGCCTGTACGACGCGCCGCCCGCAGGTGGCGTGCCCCCGTCGCCATCGTACACCGGCGGCGCTGGCCCGGCGCGCACCGGCGCTGCGCCGCGCTGCAGAGGTGCGGATCAGGCGGCCGCGGCGCGCGCCAGCCCGATCCTCCGCTCCGCGATCAGCCTCCGAGGTGCGCGGCGACGAGCTCGGCGAGCCGCCCCGGCCGCTCCATGTCCACCATGTGGCCGCTGTCCGCGACGACCTCGATGCTGGCGTTGGGCAGCGCGGCCTCGTAGGCCTGCGCGACGGCCATCGGGACTACGCGATCGTCGGCGCCCCAGACCAGCAGGGTCGGGGTCTGGACCTCCTGCAGCAGGTGCGGGAGGCGGCGGTTGAACATGTAGGGCTTCCAGGTCAGGCGCGCGGTCATCTCGCGGCTGAAGTCCCACAGCTCGCGGACCTCGGGCGGCGGATCCTCGCCGAACTCGGCGGTGTAGTTCGCCTCGTCGCTGAAGCCGGACTTCACGTACTCGTCGTAATCGACCAGCATCTGGTCGAGGATCTCGCCCTCGTCCGGCTGGATGCCGGGCGCGCCGACCAGCACGAGGCTGGAGACGCGTGCCTGGTTCATCGTGGCCATCTCGGCGGCGATCCAGCCGCCGAAGCCGAGGCCGACGATCGGGACGGCGCCGACACCGAGCTTGTCCAGCATCTGGTGGAGCAGGATCGCGATGTCACGGGGATCGCGCGCCCACTCGGGGCGCTCGGACTGGCCGTATCCGGGCAGGTCGGGCACGAGCACCTGCCGCGAGGCAGCCAGCTGCTCGTGGACCGGCAGCCAGCCCGTGTTGCCGGTCGAGTGGTGCAGGACGAGCAGCGCATCGCCGCTGCCGCCTTGCAGGTACTGGACGCGACGACCCGCGACCTCGATCTGCTCCGTCGTGTGGGTTTCGGTGCTCGTCGTCATGCTGCCACCCGTCGCCGCCCGCGTTGCGCCGCGCGCATCATACCAGCGCCCGCCGCCGGGTCGAGAGTCGCGATGCCGCTCGAACGCGCTAGCGGACGCGGCTACGATGCCCGGGCGAGAACGGACACATGGAGGCGCGAAGGGGGTGCGGCGTGGAGGTCAAGCGACTGCGACAGGTCTACATCGTCGCGGACGACGTGGAGGCGGCTGCCCGCTTCTACACCGAGACACTGGGGCTCGCCGAGCAGTTCCGCGACGGCGCGAACTGGGTGCAGCTCTCGGCCGGCGACATCTCGCTCGCCATCGCGAGCGCCGCCGAGGGCCAGGGCGCGGCCGCCGGCCAACCCGTCCCCGTCTTCGAGGTGGACGACATCGAGGCGGCGCTGGCGGCGGTCAGCGCGGGCGGCGGCAGCGCGGGCGCGGTACGGGATATGGGCGACCACGGTCGCACCGCCCTCGCGAGCGACCCGTCGGGCGCCTCGATCTCCTTCTTCCAGCGCTGAGGCGCGGCCGGCGGCAGCGCAGGCGAGGTCCGAACTGTTTGCCCTCATCTGGGGGCGACCACGGCCGCACCGCCCTCGCGAGCGACCCGTCGGGCGCCTCGATCTCCTTCTTCCAGCGCTGAGGCGCGGGCGGCGGCAGCGCGGGCGAGGTGCGCACTGTCTGGCCTCACCTGGGGGCGACCACGGTCGCACCGCCCTCGCGAGCGACCCGTCGGGCGCCTCGATCTCCTTCTTCCAGCGCTGAGGCGCGGGCGGCGTCAGCGCAGGCGAGGTCCGAACTGTTTGCCCTCATCTGGGGGCGACCACGGCCGCACCGCCCTCGCGAGCGACCCGTCCGGCGCCTCAATCTCCTTCTTCCAGCGCTGAGGCGCGGCCGGCGTCAGCGCCGGCGAGGTGCGCACTGTCTGGCCTCACCTGGGGGCGACCACGGCCGCACCGCCCTCGCCAGCGACCCGTCGGGCGCCTCGATCTCCTTCTTCCAGCGCTGACGCGCGGCCGGCGTCAGCGCAGGCGAGGTCCGAACTGTTTGCCCTCATCTGGGGGCGACCACGGCCGCACCGCCCTCGCCAGCGACCCGTCGGGCGCCTCAATCTCCTTCTTCCAGCGCTGAGGCGCGGGCGGCGGCAGCGCGGGCGAGGTCCGAACTGTTTGCCCTCACCTGGGGACGACCACGGCCGCACCGCCCTCGCCAGCGACCCGTCCGGCGCCTCGATCTCCTTCTTCCAGCGCTGAGGCGCGGGCGGGACGCTTCGATCTCAGGGTGAGCCGGTGGGCACGGCCAGCTCCGGGAAGTATGTGGCGTAGAAGCCCTGATCCCGCGTGAGGAAGGCATCGGCCGCGCCGAGGGCGTGCGCGCCGATCAGGAAGTCGGTCATGATCCGCTGGCGCGGGCCAGCGGCCTCGCGGTACCGCTGCCAGCGAATCCCGGCCCCCCAGGCGATCTCCGTATCGATCGGGGAGAGTTGAGCGCCCATCGCCAGCAGCGCCCTGTCGAGCGCCGCTCGGTCGCGCACGGACGGGACCAGTTCCGCGTAGACGATATCGCAAACAAGGACCGCGCCACGGTCGTAGGCGTCGCGGAGCCACTCGCGTGAAGGCGGACCGTGGATCTCGTCACGCAGCAGCACGTCCAAAATGACATTCGTATCAACGGCGGTGATCACCTGCCGCGGATTTCCGCCATGTACTCGTCCGTATTCCAGCCGGGAACCGCCAGGATCCCGTACACGCGGTCCACGGGGTGCTCCCCGCCCGTCCGCTTGCGGATCAGGATGCCGCCTTCGGTGGGGGCAACTTCCACTTCGACATCGTGATGCATGCCGTAGCGGTCTCTCAGCTTCTTGGGAATGGTGATCTGGCCTCGCTCGGAGATCCGCATGATCTGTCTCCGTATGAATCGCTCGATAAGGAAATCATATTCAGACGCAGCGCGGAAGTACAGTTGACCGGCTTCGAGGACTTCCCCGCTACGCCGCCGATGAGCCGACGCGGGCGGCGCGGTAACGGCGGTGCAGGTCGGCGGCGATCTCCGGGCGGAAGCTGAGCGCCAGCAGCGTGTCGCGGACCTCGTCCGCGTAGGGGCGGGTCTGCGCCGGGTGCGTGCGCACCTCGGCGATGAAGGCGTCGAAGCGCTCGCGAAGGTCGGACGCACTGCCCGCCTCGCGTGCGAGGGCGAACAGTGCCTTGCGGAAGCGGCGTTCCACAGCTCAGCCTCCCGGGACCCGGCGCGCCGTCGCTAGCCGGCCGGCTTCCAGCGCAGGATGGTCACGTCGTCCGTGACGTCGTCGAAGACCGCCTCCATCGCCATCCCGACCTCGAGGGCCTCGCTCTCGATATCGACGGCGTTGCCGTAGACGACGTTGTAGGTGGCGTTGTTGTGGACGCTCACGCTGGCGGGGTCGACCTCGTCCGGCAGCACCTGGATGACGTTGTAGGGATCATGCCCGCGCCAGGGGCCGAGGATGCTCTGCGTGACGATCACGTAGGTGTAGAGCGTGGCCTTGCCGCTCACTTCCTCCCAGCCCATCTCCTCGCCGAGGCAGAAGCGGCAGGTGCGGTCCGGCGGGTGCTGGAAGGTCTGGCAGGACTGGCAGCGCTGCAGCACCATGCGGTGCTCCCTGAGCGCGTCCCAGTAGCCCTGGGTGAGGACGTCCGGCTGGGGCAGCAGGTAGGGGTACTCGTCAGCCATCGCTAATCCGCCTTCATCATCACGAGCGCGCTCTTGCCGACGACGCCGGTGTGGAGCGCGATCTTCGGGTCGCGAGTCTGGCGACAGACTGCGCGGTCGTAGCTGTGCTCGCCCTCGGCCCAGCCGGAGCAGAGGTCTTCGGCCTCGCCCCAGAGCTGCTGTGCGGCCTCGAGGGCGTTGTTGAGGCCGTGGCAGTAGCCCTCGTTGATCAGGCCGCCCTGCGTCTCCATCGGGATCTGGCCGTCGAGCGCGGTCGCGCCGCTGCGCACGAAGTCGGCGGCCTCGCCCTTACCGCACCAGCCGATGTCCTCGACCATACGCATCGGGCAGTCCGTGAAGTTGTCGTAGAGCAGCGCGATGTCAATGTCGCTCAGGGTGATGTCGGCGGCCCCGAAGAGCTGGTCGCGCATGTACTTGAAGCCCGTGTCGGCGAGGTCCTCGAAGGGGCTGGGCCCGCCGATCGCGCCGCGGATCAGCAGCGGCGTCTTGCGCATCGACTTCGCGCGCTCGGTGCTGGTGAGGATCATGGCGCAGGCCACGTCCGTCTCCAGGCAGCAGTCGAGCAGGTGGTACGGATTGACGATGTAGCGCGAGTTCTGGTGGTCCTCGACGCTGATCGGGTCGCGCATGGTGGCGCGCGGGTTCTTGACGGCGTTGCTGCGCGAGTTGACGGTCCACTCGGCCAGATCCGCGCTGCTCACGTTGTAGAGGCCCATATAGCGCCGCGCCTGCTGCGCGTACGTCGAGGGCGGGCCGGCGAGGCCGTAGACGTTCTGGAACTGGCCGGGACCGCCGACGCGGTTGGTGCCTCCGCCGGCGCCCGCGCCGGACTGGCCCATGCGGTAGCCGGAGCGCCCGTTCATCGAGC
This sequence comes from Dehalococcoidia bacterium, assembly GCA_965261685.1. GTDB lineage: Bacteria > Chloroflexota > Dehalococcoidia > UBA2979 > UBA2979 > VXMT01. Next base: position 261,986 of record CBDHDI010000026.1, on the reverse strand, counting down.
GGTAGACCAGGCAGTAGTCGGCCATCCCGTGGTAGATGATCTGCGCGCCCATCATGATCGAGGCGGAGGCGTAGTTGCCGCCGCCCGTGAGGCTGGTGTCCTGATGGATGCGCCGCACGCCGAGCGCGCGCAGCGCCGCCTGCGGATCGATCGAATCGCTCGTCTGGTAGGTGACGCCGGCATCGATGTCCTTCGGGTCCATGCCGGCGTCGGCGGCGGCCTCGCGGGCAGCGCGCACGGTGAGCGTGGTCACGCTCTCGCCGGAGTTCTTGGAGAATCCCCCTGGCGCCGACGGGCTGCGGCTATAGCCGATGCCGACGATCGCCACACTGTCGCGGAAGTCCGCTGCGGGCATACGCTTCATCCCCTCGTCAGCCCTCGCCGAAGCCTCCGGCGAGGAGCTCCCGGACGATACCACCGGCACTGCCGCCCCGCCAGCATTGGCGCGAACGGGGCATTCGGCGGCCCAACGCACGCGCTCGTGCGGGGTTAAGGTTTGCGACGACTCCGAGGGCGTGCTATGAAGCGGAGCGCGCCCGCGGGCAGGTTCCGCGCGCGGCGGAGGGAGCCATCTATGCCGGGTCCGGAAATCAGAGGCAAGTACGCGATCGTGGGTGTCGGTGAGACCGAGTACTCGCGAAACTCCGGCCGCACCACGCGGGCGATGGGCGCCGAGGCGATCCGCAACGCCATGCAGGACGCCGGCATGTGGGAAGACCGGAAAGAAACCAGCTGGGGCATGCTCTCCTACCAGGGCCGCGGCTCCGCCAACGCCCCGGACCTCGCCGGCGACGTCGGCGTCCGGCTCGACTTCTACTTCGACTGCATGGGCGGCGGCTCCTCGACCGAGGCGCTGACCGGCATGGCCGTCGGCGTGATCGAGGCCGGGATGTGCGACGCGGTGGTCATCAACCGCTCGATGAACGGCTTCACGGAGACGCGGACCGGCGGCACCGGCCAGCAGGCGCCGCGCTTCACCGCCGCCAACGGCCTGGACGCGCTGCAGACGGCGATCTACGGCTTCGGCACGCCGCTGCAGAGCTTCTCTCTCGCCTTCGTGCGCCACATGCACAACTACGGCACGACGAACGAGCAGCTCGCCGAGGTGAAGGTCGCCCACAGCTGGGGCGCCTCGAACAACCCGAAGGCCTACTACAAGACGCGGCTGACCGTGGAGGACGTGGTCAACTCGCGTTACATCGTGAAGCCGTTCCACCTGCTGGACTGCTGCGTGGAGACGGACAACGCGACGGCGATCATCGTGACCACGGCGGAGCGGGCGGCGAGCCTGGCGAAGCCTGTGGTCAAGATCCTCGGGCTGGCCGGGCGTGTCTGTAAGTGGCAGGCCGGCTACCCGTGGCAGAACGACCCGATTTCGCAGGTCGCCGGTGAGTACAACGCACGGATCCTGTGGCCGAACGCCGGCGTCGGGCCGGAGGACATCGACATCACCGGCTCCTACGACGCGTTCACGTTCACCTCGCTGATCCAGCTCGAGGCCTACGGCTTCTGCCCGATCGGCGAGGGCGGCACCTACGTCTCCGACGGCACCATCAAGCTGGGCGGGAGGCGGCCGAACAACCCCTCGGGCGGTCACCTCTGCGAGGGCTACACGCACGGCATGAACATGGTGATCGAGAACGTGCGCCAGCTGCGCAAGCAGGTGGACGACTACTGCACGGGCGACCACACCTTCGACTACAGCGAGGGCAACTGCCGCCAGGTGCAGGATCCGGAGATCACCGCCAACCTCGGTTGGGCGAACCCCGGCACCGCCTCCTCGATGGTGATGACGAACCAGTAGTCAGCCGACCGCGGCCGGGAATGCGTTGGGGGCGCCGGGAGGCGCCCCTTCCGCGTCCGCCGTCAGGCCAGCGCGCCCGGCCAGGGATTGACCACGTCGATCCCGCACTCCGCGAACCCGGCTGTGTCCCTGGTCGCAACCGGGGCTCCCGCCGAGCGAGCGATCGCCGCGATCTGGCAGTCTGACTGGCTGATCGGACGGCCAGCCGCGCGGCGACTGGACGCGATGACGGCGTACTCGCGGGCTGCATCACCGCCGAACGGCAGGATGCGCTGGGCGAACATTACGCCGAGCGTGCGCTCGGCCGCAGCGGCCAATCCACGACGACGCTCTCCCGACGGCAGCAGCGCGATTCCGGTTCGGATCTCCGCCTCGGTCACCGCCGTGACGAAGAGGCTGTTCAGAGGCTGTTGGTCCACCCATGCGAGTACCTCGGGCCACGGGTTGTCCCGCATGAGTTCCGAGACGACGTTGGTGTCGAGAATGAACACTCCCGGGGCTTAGTCAAACTGCGGGATTTCGCGCATCGGTTCCCTCGGAGGAATCGGCAGGTCGACGCCGCCGAACGGCTTAAACAACTCGTGAATCGCCGTTCCGAGATTCCCCGGGGGCGCCGATTCCTCGGCCAGTGCCGCGCGGAGGATCTCGCGCACCTCCTGCTCCATCGAGTGGCCGCGCTCCGCCGCCCGAATGCGCAGCCGCCGCTTCAGTCCGTCATCGAGATTGCGCACCGTGATGCTGGCCATGAACCGCGCCTCCTTTCGGCAGGTGACCCCGATTGTAGCCGATGATTGCAACGCAATCATCGCTGCGAGGGTTCGCGCCGATAGCGGTGGGGCCGTGCAGGCCCCCTACGAGGTCGGCGGCCGCCGCGGCGTGTAGGGCGGCGGGTCCGCCATGTGCGGCAGGCCGTGTGCGCCGCCGGGGCGGAAGTCCAGCGGCGCGTGGCGGTGCGCGCGCAGCAGCCGCACCAGCGTCTCGACATCCGGGACGGGCTCCGGGAAGCCCGTCGCGACGCGGCCGACGGCCGGCAGGCTGTGCACATCCGAGCCGGCCGTGCGGCCGACGCCCAGCTCCTCGGCGAGCGTCGCCCAGTAGCCGTCGACGTGGTCCGTGTGGTCGCCGTTGACGACCTCGACCGCCTCGAACAGGTCGGGGATGGCGGACCAACTCGGGCGCTGGTGATCGCCCTCGCGCATCGGGTGCGCCCAGACCATCGCGCCGCCCTCGGCGAGCACGATCTCGCGCAGCCGCTCGATGTTGGTCAGCTCCGGACGGTAGCGGTCGAGGCCGAAGACGAGCACGTGCCCTGCGGTGCTACCGATCTCCATGCCGGGCAGCACGGCGACGCCGTGGCGCTCGCCGATCGCGCGCGCCTCGGCGGCGTCCCAGATCGCGTTGTGCTCGGTGAGGCAGACGCCATCGAGGCCGCGCGCCGCCGCCTGCGCGACGAGCCGCTCGGCGCGCACCCCGCTGTCGAGCGAGAGCTCGGAGCTGTGGCAGTGCATGTCGACCACGGCGCCGCCGGGGAAGCGTGCGGCGGCGACGACGCCGAGCTCCGCGCCGGGCTCGCGCGCCATCGAGACCGCGGCCGGCTGCGGCCGGCCGGCTGTAGCAGCGGGTGGCGTCTTCGCCCCCTCCTCAGTCACGAAGCGCGGCGAGCGCGGCTACGCACCCTGCCCGCTATCCCGCCGCCCGCTCGCGGGCGAGGCGGATCAGCTCGGGCAGCACCTCGAGGCAGTCGCCGGTGATGCCGTAGCGGGCGTAACGGAAGATGGGCGCGTCGCCGTCGGTGTTGATGCCGACGAGCACGCGCGCCGTCGAGCAGCCGACCATGTGCTGGCTGGCGCCGGAGATGCCGGCCGCGATGTAGAGGTTCGGGCTGACGATCTTGCCCGTCAGACCGACCTGCTCTTCGGCGGGCGCCCAGCCATCGTCGACGATCGCACGCGAGGCGCCCGGCAAGCCGCCGAGGGCCTCCGCAAGCTCGCGGATCAGGCCGAAGTTGTCGCCCTGCTGCAGCCCGCGCCCGCCAGAGACGACGATCTTCGCATCCTCGAGGCGCGGCCCGGTGAGCGCGGCGGGCTCCTCGACGGTCACGCGCGCGTCCGCCGGCGGCGCGACATCGAGGGCGACCGTCTCCGCCGTGCGGCCGGCCTCGCGCTCCGGCGCCGTGGCCACGCCCGGCGCGAGCGAGACGACGCGCGGGGTCGCCGACATGCGGTAGACCGCGCGGGCGGCGCCGCCAAAGACCGAGGCGACGGCCTCGAGGTTCGCGCCATCCGTGCGGAATTCGCTCACGCCCATCACGCAGCCGCCGCCAAGCCGCGCGCCGAGGCGCGGCGCCAGTTCGAGCGCGTTCGGGCCGCGGGCGACGATCACGCTGCTCGCGCCGGAGGCGCTCACCGCCTCGGCCGCGGCCGCGACGACTGCGTCGCCCGAGAAGGTGGCGAGGTGATCGGCGTCGGCGCTGAGCACCTGCTCCGCGCCGCGCTCGGCCGCCTCGGCTGCGGCCGCCTCGAGGCCGTGCCCGATGAGCGCGCAGGCGAGCGACTCACCGAGGGCGTCGGCGAGGCTGCGGCCGAGGCCGAGCGCCTCGCCCTCGGCCTGGTTGAGTCCCTCGGAACCGGGTTGCGCGATGACGACCAGCACGCCGCTCACAGCACGCCCTCCTCTTCCAGTTTCGCGAACAGGGCCGCGGCCTGCTCAGCGGGGGTCTCGCCCTCGATCCGCTCGCAGTGACCCTGCACGTCGGGGATGAACAGCTCGACCAGCTCGACGCCGTGCGCCCCGCCGTCGGCATCGAGGTCGGCGGCGGCGCGGACGGTCGGCGGGTGGCGGCGGGCGGCGATCATGCCGCGGCTGGTCGGGTAGCGCGGCACGCCCAACTCGTTGCTGATCGTCACGACGGCCGGCGGCGCGACCGAGACGAGCTCCTCGCCGAGCGGCGTCGCGCGCTGGACGCGCAGCCGCCCGTCCTCGGCGCTCACGCCGAAGCCGAGCGTGACGCAGGCGAAGCCGAGCAGCTCCGCCAGCGCGCCCGGCACGGTGCCCTGGTCGTAGTCCGAGGACTGCCGCCCGCAGAGCACGAGGTCGACGTCGCCGAGCTCGGCGATCTGCGCGCTGAGCAGGCGCGCGGTGCGCAGCGCGTCGGCGGCCCCGGCCTCGGGGTCGTCGATGCGGATGATCTCGTCGCAGCCCATCGCCACGCAGTGCTTGAGCACCTGGTCGGCGTTCTCGCTACCGACCGAGATGGCGGTGATCTTCACCTCGTGGCCGTCGTCGCGGAGGCGCAGCGCGGCCTCGATCGACTGGTCGTCGTAGGCGTTGATGATCAGCGGCAGCCTGGTGCTGAAGGCTCGTCCGCTCTCGTCGACCTCCAGCTGGCCCCACAGCGCGTAGCTGTTGACGCCGTCCGGGTCGACGACCTGCTTGACGCAGATCACGATGTGCATACGGCCTCCTTCGGTCGCCTCGCTCCCGCGGTCAGCTGCGCGCGCTGCCCCGCGCGCCGTGCTTGCGTGTGGGCCCTGGGCCCCCTACTCCTCGTCGTCGAAGAAGACGAAGCTCTCCTCGCACCAGACGAGCTGCTCGCCCTGTCCGCTGTGATCGTCGATGCTGCGCCCGGCGAGTTCCAGCCAGCGCCAGGGCGGGTCGCCCTGCTCGAACCTGCGGCCGGTGAGCACGCCGCGGTAGGTGACGCGCCCGGCGTAGTTCGTGCCCTCGATCTGCGCGCCGCCCTCGCAGGTGCAGAGCCTGCCCGTCAGCGATTCGTCAAAGAAGTAGCGGATGTCCTCGTCCTCGTCGACGGCCTCGGGGGCCGCATCGTCGAGGTCCTCTGGACGTTCGTCTTCGGGCCCGCTCACCACCCTGCCCCCCTTGCCGTAGCCGCCGTCGCGCGGAGCAAGTTTCGCGTCGCCTCGTGGCGGCGTCAAAGCGAGTCGCGGCGGGCGTCATGATAGCCGCCCGCGGCGCCTGCTACGATCCGCGCCGCAGGCGCCGGCGGGCCGCACGTGCGTGCCGGCGGAGGAGCGGGAGGGCCGCATGGGACTCGCAGATCGCACGCCGCCATCGGAGGCGGACTTCTTCGCCTATCGCGAGCGCTTCAGTAACTGGGGACGCTGGGGCGACGACGACCAGATGGGCACGCTCAACCACATCACGCCCGAGGTGCGCGCGCAGGCGGCCGGGCTGGTGCAGGCGGGCCGGGCGGTCTCGCTCGCCAACTCGCTGGACACGCGGCCGGGGCCGCGCAACCCGTTCCCGGTCTCGCACTATCTGCGCTGGCACCAGGGCATCGCCTGGGACTTCTTCGCGATCAACTATCACGGCCTGACCAACACGCACATCGACGCGCACTGCCACATCTTCACCGACGACGAGGAGCCGCTGCTCTACAACGGGCGGCCCGCCTCGCTGGTGACGGTGACGGGCGCGAAGAGCGGATCCGTCGACCACTGGCGCGACGGCATCGTCACGCGCGGCGTGCTCTACGACATCCCCCGCTACCGCGGCGTCGAGCACGTCAGCTACGAGGAGCCCGTCCACGGCTGGGAACTGGAGGACGTCGCCCGGGCGCAGGGCGTCGAGCCGCGATCGGGCGACGCGGTGATCATCCGATCCGGCGCCGACGCGGTGCAGCGCGCGCTGCAGAGCGGCGCGCTGCAGGCGCCCGGCGAGAGCATGAGCACCACGGTGCCGGGCGCGCCGCCGCGGCCGGGCGTGCACGCCTCGGCGCTCGAGTTCCTCTACGAGTACGACGCCTCGATCCTCGTCTGGGATCTGCAGGAGGCGGCGGGGCAGGGCTTCGAGGGCAGCGGCGGCGCGATCCACCAGGTGGCGCTGCCCTACATGGGGCTGCCACTGCTCGACAACGCCAACCTCGAGGCGATCGGCGTAGCCGCGGCGGAGCTGGGCCGCTACGAGTTCCAGTTCGTGTGCGCGCCGCTGGTGATCTGGGGCGGCACCGGGTCGCCGGTGAACCCGCTGGCCGTGCTGTAGGTGGCGGCTCCGCCGCCCCGGGTGAGCACCAGGACGGAGCGGCGGACTGCGGCCCTGGACCGCTTCGAGCACGCGACCGAGTTCCCGCTGCTCGTCCTCGCGCTGCTCACCATCCCGCTGCTGCTGGCGCCGCTGGTCCTCGACCTGTCCGACGGGCAGGAGCGGGTCATCTTTGCCCTCGACTGGCTCATCTGGGGAGTCTTCGCGGCCGACCTGCTGATTCGCACCTGGATCGCGCCTCGGAAGCTCTTGTACCTCCGGCAGCACTGGTTCGACGTGCTGATCGTGGTGCTGCCGTTCCTCCGGCCCCTGCGCGTCGCGCGGTCGGCGCGCGCCCTGCGCGTGCTTCAGGCGGCCCGGGTGCTGGCATACGTTGCGCGGGCATCGCACGTGACGCGGACGATCCTTGTTCGCCACGGTGCGCGGTCATCACTGCTCTTCATGGGCGCCGTGCTGGCAGTCTCGGTGATCGCGATCTACTTCGCGGAGCGATCGAGCGGTGGCCCGATCGACAGTCTGGACACGGCGGTCTGGTGGGCGATCACGACCGCCACGACGGTCGGCTACGGGGACACGTACCCCGTCACGTCGTTGGGCCGAGGCATCGCCGTGGTGCTGATGATCGTCGGCATCGGCGTGTTCGCGGTGTTCACCGCGAGCGCTGCCGCCTTCCTCTTCGAGTCCGCGAGGCCGGCCCGCGACCCGGCGTCCGAGGAGGTGCTTGAGGAACTGAGGCGGCTGCACGCGCGCCTCGACGCGGCCGGGTTGGCCGAGGGCGACCGCGGGGGCGCTCCACGGATCGAGGGGAACTGAGCATGGCGAGCAGAACGGTGTCCGTCTGGTACGACGAAGAAGGCGACATGCTCGAGGTTCTGTGGGACTTCAGGGAGGGCTACTTCAGCCCTACCGACGATGAGCGCATCCTCAAGCGGCTCGACGACGACGGCGAGGTCATCGGATTCCTCATCCACGAGGTGAGCACGCTCAAGCAGCCGAGCCCGATCGAGTTTGAACTGGAGTCGGAGACTCCGGGCGGCCGGATCGGCTGATCGCTCGGCTCCCGAGCCCGCTACGTCACCCGGATCGGGTGCGGGAGGGGCTGGTTGAAGAGGTAGCCCTTGTCGTTGAAGGGGACTTCCTCCGGCTGCGTCTCTCCCGAGGCGTCCGTGGCGCGCGTCGTGATCGTGTGCTCGCCCGGCTCGGCGCTCCACTCGAACTCGAACTTCGCCCACGAGTAGTCGACCTGCGGGCCGAGGACGGCCGCGTCGCTCCAGCTCGCGCCGCCGTCGCTGCTCCACTCGACGCGCTCGATCGGGCCGCCGGGCGAATGGGCGTAGCCGTGGAGGCGGTGGACGCCGGCGGGCAGCTCGGCGGGCCATGGCAGTGCGAGGGCGCTCTTGATGTTCTGCTCCTCCGCGATCTCGCCCGGAGCCTCGCCCTCTGGCTCGTAGTTGGTGCCGACCAGCACGTAGTGAGTGGTGTTGTTGCGCGTCCAGATCTGCTCGCGGGAAACGACGATGCGGTCGAGCCACTTGATGCTGGTGCTGCCCACCCAGCCGGGCGCGATCGCGCGCAGCGGGAAGCCGTGGTCCTTCGGCAAGGTCTCGCCGTTCAGCTCGTAGGCGAGCAGCGTGTCGGGGTGCAGCGCCTTCTCCAGCGGGAGCACGCGCCGGAAGCCGCGCTCCGGGGCGGACGTGTCGAGGCCGACCAGCATCACGCAGACGGCATCGTCGCGAAGCCCCGCCAGCGTCAGCACGTCGCGCAGGGAGACGCCGCTCCACTCGCCGTTGGAGACACCGCCAGTGCTCCACTGCGAGCCGGTCGTCAGCCAGCCGGCCAGCAGCTCGAACATCGCGCGCTGGTTGCCCGCACACTCCAGGTAGGAGACGAAGCTGCGCGAGGGCAGGCGGCGGATCTCCTCGTAGCTCAGTTCCAGCGGGCTCTCGATGGCGTCGCCCTCGATGGAGAGCCGCCACTCCCCCGTGTCCACATCGACGCTCGCCGGTGAGTTGTTCCGTACGAAGAACAGGCGGGTCGGGGTGATCACCTCGTCCATCAGCTCGAGCCGGGCCTCGAGGCTCTTCCCGCCGTGCTCGATGAACGGCTCGGTGTCCTTGAACCACGGCGAGGACCGGTCGTCGCCCTCATCGGCCGTGGCCGGATCGGGCGCGGCGACATCACGCCTCGAGGTCATGCATTCCTCCGCGGTCAGGGGAGTGGTTCCCGCTCGCGTCCATCCCGCGACGGTCCCGATGCTCGCGTACCGCGCCGCTCAGGGCAAGACCAGCGCGGGTCGGTCCTCGATCCCCGACCGACACGCGTTATTCCTCGCCGTCGATCTCGCGCTCCCCGTACCATTGGTCGATGACAGGCAGTCGCGACCACGCTCCCGGCGCCTACGGCGAACGCATCGCCGCCGACTATGACGAGCTGCACGCCCACATGGACCCGACGCACGCCGTCGAGGCGCTCGCCGCGCTCGCCGGCGGCGGACGCGTGCTGGAGCTCGGAATCGGCACCGGGCGGATTGCGCTGCCCCTCGCGGCGCGCGGGGTCGAGATGCACGGCATCGACGCCTCAGAGGCCATGGTCGCGGAGCTCCGCGCAAAGCCGGGCGGCGAGGCGATCGCGGTCACGATCGGCGACTTTGCCGATGTCGCCGTCGATGGCGAGTTCGACCTGATCTTCGTCGCCTTCAACACCTTCTTCGCGCTGCTCACGCAGGAGGAGCAGGTGCGCTGCGTCCGCAACGTGGCGGCGCGCCTGAGCCCGGGCGGCGTGTTCGCCGTCGAGGCGTTCGTGCCGGACATGTGCCGCTACGACGACAGCGGTCAGTCGCTGCACGAGCAGCGCACCGACGGCGACCACGCGGTCTTCCATGTCTCGCAACTCGATCTCGCGCAGCAGCGAATCTCGACGCGCCTCGTCTCCATCGACGGCGAGCACGCCTCGCAGTACCCGATCGAGCTCCGCTACGTCTGGCCCTCGGAGCTGGACCTGATGGCGCAACTCGCGGAGCTGCGGCTGCGCGAGCGCTGGGGCGACTGGCAGGGCGGGCAGTTCACGGCCGCGAGCCAGTCGCACGTCTCGATCTACGAGCGCGCGTAGCTCCCGCCCCTACAGCCCGCGCTCGGCGACCACCTCGGTGTCGTAGAGGATGTTGCCGGTGTACGAGCCGGGCGGCTGCCGACAGATCCAGACGGCGGACTTGCCCAGGTCGTGCGCGATCTCGACGTCGAGCAGGGGCGCGTCGGGGTCGTCGATGTTGCGCAGCAGGGCGACGCCCGGCGTGGTGACCTGGTGGTCGGGCGAGAGGCAGTTGAAGGAGATGCTGTCCGCCTGGTGCTCCAGCGCGAGCTGCTGGTTGACGCGGTCGAGCGCGGCCTTGGTGGGCCCGTAGAGGTACGAGGTCGGCCGCCGCTCATCGACCGGATACGGGCCGGGCGGCGAGTTGACCGCGCCGCGCGAGGAGATGTTGATCACGTGCCCGCCGCCGATCGCGCGCATGTGCGGGATCGCCGCCCGCATCAGCAGGATCGGCCCTCGGACGTTCACGTGGAGCATGAGGTCGATGTGCCGCTCCGCCATCGTCTCGATCGTGCCTCGCGCCTGCACGGCGGCGTTGTTGACGAGGATGTCGAGGCGCCCGAACTGCTCGACCGTGTCGTTGATGCAGGCGCTGCAGCTCTCGGGATCGCGCATGTCGAGGCGGATCGCGAACCCCGTCCCGCCCTCGTCTTCGATCTCCTTGACCACGTCATGGATCGTCACTGGCCAGCGCGGGTCGGTGACCTCGCTGCTGCGGGCGGCGATGACGGTGCTGGCGCCGGCGCGCGCGAGGTAGAGCGCGATGTCATGGCCGATCCCGCGCGTCGCGCCGGCGACGATCGCGACCTTGCCGGCCAGCGGCTTGCCGTCTTCAGACATCACTCAGCCTCGATTCGTATGTCCGCAACGTCGTACTGCCCGCTCCGGGCGCGGGCGAGCGTAGCAGGATCCGCAGTGGCGTTCAGCCCGCGGTCGTGACGCGCTACCCGGAAGGCGGCGGCTCCATCATGAACTCGCGAAGCGCCGGCAGGATCCGCTCGGGCGCCTCCTCGGCGAGGAAGTGGCCGCAGTCCTCGAACGTCAGCAGCCGCGCGTCGGACAGCGCGGACTGCCAGCGCTCGAGCTCCTTCCGGCGGAACGCGATGTCGCGGAAGCCCCAGAGGAGCAGCGCCGGCTTGTCGGCGAACGCCTCCCGCTCGTCCCAGATCGAGCGCAGCCAGTCGCTCGCTCCGACGATGTGGCCGGGGAATGCAGCGCACGCGGCGCGCGCCTCGGGCGTGGGTTGGGCGTTGCGGTAGTGGCTCATCACCTCGGGCGTCAGGACGGCCTTGTCGCCGACGGCCCTCGGCATCACCTGGGTGACGAAGAAGTTGAAGCGCTTGATGAGGAACTGCCCGATCCAGCTGCGCATCATGAAGCTGAACATCACGAAGTGCCGATCGTCGGAGACGGGCCAGCACCACGTGTTCGCGATCACGATGCGCCCGACCCTGTCCGGATGCCGGCGCGCGAACTCAAGCCCGATCGGCCCGCCCCAGTCCGTCAGGAACAGTGTCGCGTCGCGGACCTCGAGATGGTCGAGCAGCGCGGCGAAGCGCTCCGCGTGCGCGGCGGGGTGATGGTCCTCCGGGCTGCTGCTGCGCGACGAGAGCCCGAAGCCGATATGGTCCGGCGCGATGCAGCGGTACTCGGAGCGCAGGCCCTCGATCAGATGGCGGAACTCGAAGGACCAGGCCGGGTTGCCGTGCACGAAGACGATCGGCGCGCCCGATCCTTCGTCGACGTAGTGCATCCGCTGCCCGTCCGGCGTCTGGAAGAACCGGCTCTCGAACGGGAACAACTCGTCCGACACCCAGTCGGGACGCCCGGCATCCGGCATCGCGCACACCTCCGAGCTACCCGGCGACCGGCGCGCCGTCGCGGATGCGCAACTCGCCGTCCTGCAGCAGGTGGCGGATGCGGCGCGTGGCGCCGAGGTCGGCGAGCGGGTCGCCGTCGAGCACCAGCAGGTCGGCGCGGCGGCCGGGCCGCACCGTGCCGATCTCGTCCTCGAGGCCGAGGACGCGCGCGCCCTGCAGCGTGGCGGCCTGGATCGCCTCGTGCGCGGTCATGCCGAGGCCGGCGAGCTGCGCGATCTCGTCGTGCAGCGCCTCGGGACCCGTGAACGGGCTGCCCATGTCCGTGCCGGCGGCCAGCGGCACGCCCGCCCGCCAGGCGGCGATGATGTTCTCGCGGTGCGCGGCGGCCACCTCGTGCGCGCGCTCCAGCGTCTCAGCGCCGAGCGCCTCGCCCGCCGCCTCGATCACGATCCGGATCACCGCCAGCGTGGGCACGATCGCCGTGCCCCGCTCGAGCATCTCGCCGATCAGCTCCTCGGTGACGAACGAGGCGTGCTCGACGGTGTCGACGCCGCCGAGGACGGCGTTGCGGATGCTCGGCTCGCCGTGGGCGTGGGCTGCGACGGTCTTGCCTTCGGCGTGCGCCATCAAGGTGGCGACGCGCACCTCGCGCTCGCTGAACTGCTCCGTGTTGGGGCCGTGGCCGGTGCCGATCACGCCGCCGGAGACCATCAGCTTGAGCAGGTCCGACCCGGCGTCGAGCTGCTCGCGGGCCGCCTGACGCACCCCGTCCTCGCCCTCGGCGAGGGCGCCGACGTGCCAGCCGTGGCCTTCCGGCGCGGTCAGCCAGGCGCCCGCGGCGTAGACGCGCGGGCCGGGCGTCAGCCCGTCGGCGATCGCGTCGCGCAGTCCGAGGATCACGGGCGCCACGCCGCCGACATCGCGAGCCGTCGTGACACCGGCCGCGAGCAACTCGCGGGCCCGTCGCGCCGAGTCGATCGCCTGGTAGCCGTGCGAGCGCTCGGCGGCGTGCTCGAGCGCCTCGGGAGTGGCGTCGAGGCTGAGATGCGTGTGCGCGTCGATCAGCCCCGGTAGCGCCGTCGCGCCGCCCGCGTCGAGCTGCGGCTCGTCGCCGGCGAGGGCGACGCCGATCTCGGCGAAGCGCCCGTCGCGCACGCGCACGTCGACGCCTTCGAGCACGGTGCCCGTGCCATCGAGCAGGCGCAGGTTGCGGATCAGCACACGCGTCTCCCGTTCACCACAGCCGCTCGTTGACGAGGCACCCGGCGAGCCGTAGGGTTAGTCATGCAGTTAGCCAAGCGATCGCCTCAAGGGACTGTAGCGATGGTAACGGTGAACGTTCACGAAGCGAAGACTCATCTCTCTCGGCTCCTCGCACAGGTCGAGGCCGGCGAGGAGGTCGTGATCGCCCGCAACGGGGCGCCCGTGGCGAGGCTGGTGCAGATACGGAAGCCGCGGGGCACACCTCAATTCGGTTCTTGGAAGGGCCGCCTCACCCTGGATGACAGCTTTTTCGACCCGCTGCCGGAAGAGGAGCTGGCTGCATGGGAGGGAACCGACGAGGGGCCGGACATGGAGGAGGAGACGTAGCTATTGCGCCTCCTGCTCGATACCCACGCACTTGTCTGGTGGCTTGAGGGAAGCCCCCGACTGTCGGTCAGTGCCCGCCGGGCGATCGCTGACCCTTCGAACGAGAAGCTGGTCAGCGCCGCGTCGGCGTGGGAGATCACAACCAAGCATCGGCTCGGGAAACTGCCCGGAGCCGACGAGTTCGCGGGCGAGATCCCGTGGGCCATCGCGGACGAGGGATTCGAGGAACTGCCGGTGACCGTGGACGACGGTGCGCGTGCCGGCGCGCTGCCCGGTCCCCACAGCGATCCGTTCGACAGGATGCTGATCGCACAGGCGCTCTCCCGCAACCTGGTGCTCGTCTCCACCGACTCGCTCTTCGACGGGTACGGCGTCCGCCGCCTCTGGTGAGCCGAAGCGCCCTCGCTGCCTCCGAGGTCGCGCTCATGCGCGACAATGCAGCGACCGCAGCGGGGCGCGCGGAACTGATCAGCGACCAGGGGTCGCCGCAAGAGGAGAGGAGCCGAACGTGAAGGTGATCACTGGCTACGGCGAGGTCTGGCTGGGCGACATCAAGGAGCAGGTACAGCGCGCCGAGGCAGCCGGCTTCGACGGCATCGCCACCGGCGAGCTGAAGCACAACTCGATTCTCGCGCTCACGCTCGCCGCCGAGCACACCGAGCGGATCGAGATCGCGACCAGCGTCACCATCGCCTTCCCGCGCAGCCCGTACGTCATGGCGCAGACCGCCTGGGATCTCCAGGAGTTCAGCAAGGGCCGCATCAACATCGGCCTTGGGAGCCAGGTGAAGGGGCACATCGTGCGTCGCTTCGGCGGCGCCTGGACGCCGCCCGCCAGGCGCGTCGAGGGCTACATCGGGATGATGCGCGCCGTCTGGCGCTCCTGGCAGGAGGGCGAGCGGCCCGCGTACCACAGCGACGACTACAACTACACGCTCATGACCCCGGCATTCAGCCCGGGCCCGATCGACTATCCGCACCCGAAGATCTCCCTCGCCTGCGTCGGCCCGAGGATGGCCCAAGCCGCCGGCTACTGCGCCGACGGCCTCCTCCCCCACGGGTTCATGACCGAGACGTACCTCCGCGAGACCGTGCTACCCGCCGTCAAGAAGGGCGCCGACCGCGCCGGCCGCTCGCTCGACGAGATCAGCATTGCCGTCGGCGGCTTCAACGCCTTCGGCGAGACGGACTCCGATGTCGAGCAGGCGATCGAGGCGCTGCGCCGGCCGATCTCCTTCTACGGCTCCACCCGCTCCTACCACGGCGTGTTCCGCTCGCACGGCCTCGAGGGACTCGGCATGCAGCTCTACGAGCTCTCGCTGAAGGGCCAGTGGGACAAGATGTACGAGGCGGTCAACTTCGAGGTCGCCGTCGAGATGGCGAACGCCAGCACCTACGACAACCTTCCTCGGTTCGCGCGCGAGCACTTCGAGTACGCCGACCGCATCAGCCTCCCGATGCCGAGCAGGCGAGACGGCGCCGGCACGTACGGCGGCGACGCGAGCCGCGACGCGAGAGCGCCCCTGCCCAGCGAGGAGCGGCTGCAGTGGCTGATCAAGGAGTTGCACGAGATCTAGCCGCAACTCCCGCGCGGCCCCGCCGCACCCACGCTGGCGCGCGATCCGTGCCTGCGGCCGTCTGCCCGTATACGCCTCGCCGCTACCGGGCGCCGGGGCGATACTCCCCTCCCGCACCGCCGGCCACCCACCGCAAGCCGGGAGCGCCGCTGCCGCGACGGAAGGACCGAGGATGAGCGCCGACCCTGGCGCGGCGATCGTCGCCGAGGGACTCGTCCGCACCTTCCCCGGCGTCCGCGCCGTCGACGGCATCGACCTCTCGATCGAGCGCGGGCGCATCTTCGGCTTCCTCGGCGCGAACGGCTCCGGCAAGACCACGACCATCCGCATGCTGACGACGCTGCTGCGTCCCACCGAGGGGCGCGCGTGGGTCGACGGACTCGACATCCAGCGCGAGGCCACCGAGGTGCGCCGCCGCATCGGCGTCGCGCTGCAGGAAGCCGGCCTCGACGACCTCCAGACGGGGCGCGAGCTGCTGACGCTGCAGGGCCGCCTGCAGGGCATGCCCCGCTCCGCCGTCGGGCCGCGCGTCGACGAGCTGCTGACGATCGTCGAACTCGATGACGCGGCCGACCGCAAGATCGGCACCTACTCCGGCGGGATGAAGCGGCGGCTCGACCTCGCCTCGGCGCTGGTGCACGGGCCGAGCATCATCTTCCTCGACGAGCCGACGAGCGGCCTCGACCCGATCAGCCGCGAGGCGCTCTGGCGTTATGTCGAACAACTCAACCGCGAGGGCGGCGTCACCTTCTTCCTCACCACCCAGTACCTCGAGGAGGCCGATCGGCTCGCCGACGAGATCGCGATCATCGACGCCGGGCGGATCATCGCCTCCGGGTCGCCGTCGGCGCTCAAGGCCGAGATCGGCGCGGACGTGGTGACGCTGCGGGTGGAGCACGGCGACGAAGACGCGGAAGCCGTCGAGCGCGCCAGCGAGCGGATCCGCGCCATGTCCGGTCTCGAGGAGCTGCGGCGGATCGAGGACTCGCTGGTGGTTTACATCCGCGAGGGCAGCCAGGCGATCGCCCCGATCGTGACGATCGCCAACGAGACCGGACTCTCGGTGCTCGATGTCACGCTCGCCCGTCCGACGCTGGACGACGTCTTCGTGCGCGCGACGGGGCGCCGCCTGGAGGTCGACGCGGACGTGCCGGACCCGGCAGCTGCCGGCGACAACTCGGTGGGGACAGCGGCATGACCGCGCTCGTGACGGCCTCGTACGAGCTCTGCTGGCGCGCGGTGCGGGAGACGCTGCGGCAGCCGGGCGTGGAGGTCAGCAACCTCTTCATCCCGCTGTTCTTCTTCTTCGTGACGGTCGGCGCGATCAGCAACATTGCCGGGCCGGCGTTCGGCATCGAGAACTACGAAGGCTTCCAGCTGCCGGTCGCGGTCCTGCAGTGTGTGGCCGGCTCCGCCTCGGTCTCGGGGATCGCGATCGTGAAGGACCTCGAGAGCGGCTACTTCGACAAGCTGCTGCTCACGCCCAGCCCGAGGCTGGCGATCGTGCTCGGACGGCTGTTCGCGGACGCCATCCGGGCCGTCGCGTTCACCGCGGTGATCCTCGTCGTCGTCTCGTTCGTAGGCGCGGGGATGGAGGCGGGGCCGCTCGGGTACGTCATGATCCTCGTGTTGGCGGGGCTGTTCGGGGCGGCCTACTCCGGCATCGGCGCGACGATCGCGCTGCGCACGGGCAATGCGCAGGCGGCGCAGGCGGGGTTCCTGGTGTTCTTCCCGCTGCTCTTCCTCTCGCCCGCCTTCGCGCCGAAGGAGGTCTTCGACCCCTGGATGGAGTTCCTCGCCTCGATCAACCCCGTCACCTACCTGATCGAGGGCATGCGGGCGCTGGTCCTCGAGGGCTGGCAATGGGACAACCTGGCCGGCGCGTTCGGAGCGGTGCTCGGCCTTGGCGCGGTCACCATCGCGCTCGCTCTGCTGTCGCTGCGCAGGCGCACACGCTAGGCAGCGAGGCGGCCCACGCGGCTAGTCGAAGATCTCGTCCTCCCGGAACGTGGTCCACGACCCGAAGACGGGGAACGGCGCGGGCAGGTTGCCCTCGGGATCGTTCAGCCTGAAGGCGATGCGCTCGGCATCGAAGACGTTCCGGATCGAGATCGAGACACCGGAGGTGTCGATGCAGTTCTCGCACGCCTCGGGGAACTGCTGCCTGGTCCGCGCGTCGACGAAGGAGATCGTGATCTCCGAGCTATCGGGCGCCGCGCGCTCGATGCGGTAATCGCTCGCGACGATCTCCCACTCGCTGACGGCGCGGCCGCCCTCGGCGGACTGTGCCCAGAGCGTCACGCCGCTGAGGAAGTCGAGCACCACGCCCTTCCTCCGGTCGGCGTCCCTCGATGGGTCGAATTGGCGGAAGGAGCGATCGGCCAGCTCCTCCTTGATGCGCTCCGCCTGCGTCTCACTCAGCGGCTCAGGCGGACCACTCTCGCCGCCTGCACATCGGGCGAGCAGCGCGGTCGCGAGGAGGATGAGCGACCAGAGCTTGAGCACGCTGCATCTCCCCTCGCGGCCGCCGGGCAGGTCCGCGCACGACCCGGTCACGCCTTCAGATCGTCCCGTTCGAGGCGACCCGGTCACGCCTTCAGATCGTCCCGTTCGAGATCGCGCGGATATTCGCGCGGCGATCCCGGCGCGAGGCGCAAGGCGCGATCAGCGTATAGAATCGGCCCCACTTGTCAGGAGGACTACATGGACTGGGACGACTCGGCCGAACTCGCGGCATTCCGCGAACGCATCCGTACCTTCTTCGAAGACAAACTGCCCGAGCGCTACAAGCTTGCCGCCGCCGGCGAGTGGATGCGCCAGATGATCCCCGGACCCGACGGCGAGCCGATGTACTTCGACGAGCCGAGCTGGGACCACGACCGGCTCTCCCCTGATCCCGAGATCGTCGCCGCCTCGCGGGAGTGGGCCGACGCGCTTGCCGCCGAGGGGCTGGTCGCCCCTGCCTGGGCGAAGGAGCACGGCGGCGCGGGACTCTCCACGCTGGAGCAGTTCATCTTCAACGAGGAGCGCGAGCGCTCCGGCGCGCCGCGCGTCGGCGGGACCGGCGCGATGTTCCTCGGCTCGCTGCTGATGGTCTACGGCAGCGCGGAGCAGCAGGCGAAGTACATGCCGCCGATCGCGCGCGGCGACGTGCAGTGGGCGCAGGGCTACTCCGAGCCCGGCGCCGGCTCCGACCTCGGCTCGCTGCAATTGCGCGCCAAGCGCGACGGCGACGAGTACGTGCTCAACGGACAGAAGATCTGGTCCACCCCGCAGGTGGCCGATTCGATGTACGCCCTCGTGCGCACGGACCCGGACGCGCCGAAGCACAAGGGCATCTCCTTCCTCATGATCGAGGACTTCTTCATCGACGGCATCTCGAAGCGGCCGATCGAGAACGCCGTGTTCGACCACGCCTCGTTCGGCGAGACCTTCTTCGACGACGCGCGCGTGCCAGCCGAGAACCGCATCGGCGAGGAGAACAGCGGCTGGTACGTCGCCATGACGCTGATGGACTTCGACCGCGCCTCGATCTCGAACACCGCCGAGGACCGCGCGCTGCTCGAGGATCTGCAGGACTACCTCGACACGCCGGAGGGTGCCGCGAAGTCGCGGCTCGCGGAGTCGGCGACGATTCGCGCGCAGCTGACGGACCGGGCGATCGAGATCGAGGTGGGCTACAACCTCTCGCTACGCCTCGCCTCGTTGCAGGCGAAGGGCCTGATCCCGAACTACGAGGCCTCGATCGGGCAGGTCTTCTCCAAGGCGCTGAACCAGCGCATGGCGCGCACAGGCACGATCATCTTCGGGCTCTACTCGAACCTCTGGCCGGGGGAGGAGCGGGCCCCGATGACGGGCACCTTCACGCGCTCCTACGTGCGCACGATCCCCTCGACGATCGCGGGCGGCAGCGCCGAGATTCAGCGCAACGTGATCGCCACGCGCGGCCTGGGGCTGCCTCGGGGCTAGCGGGCGGGCGGCTGCCGCTTCGGCTGCCGCCGCGCGCCGGCGCTACGACTCGCCGTTCGCCGCAGCGTCGTCCTGGGCCACGCTGCGCGCGCCGCCGGAGATCCCGGCGAGGGTGCTGCTGATGTTCCCGGCGACGCTCGCGAGGTCCATGGGGATGATCCACTTCGTGGACTGGCCGTCGCCGAGCTGCTTCATCATCTCCAGGTACTGCAGGCCCATCGTGTTGGAGTCCACGCCCCGCGCCACGTCGTAGATCCGCTCGAGGCCGATCGAGAAGCCCTCGGCCTGCAGGATCTGGGCCTGCCGCGACCCTTCGGCGCGCAGGATCGAGGACTCGCGCACGCCCTCGGCCTCGAGGATGGCGGCCTGCTTGTTGCCCTCGGCGACGTTGATGGCGGACTGGCGCTGGCCCTCGGACTCGGTGATCTGGGCGCGCTTGGTGCGGTCCGCCGTCAGCAACTGGGTCATCGCGTCCTGGATGTCGTGCTGCGGCGTGATCTCGCGGATCTCGATCGAGGTGACCTTCACGCCCCAGCGCACGGTCTCGATGGCGATCTTGACCTGCAGGCGGTTGTTGATCTCCTCGCGCCGGGCCAGCACGTCCTCCACCGTCATGTCGCCGATCACCGCGCGCAGCGAGGTCGTCGCCAGGTTGCGGACGGCGATGATGAAGTTGTTGATGTTGATCACCGCCGACTCGGGATCGACCACCTGGAGGAAGACCACGAAGTCAACGTCGACGAGCGCGTTGTCCTTGGTGATCGAGGTCTGCTTCGGCTCCTCGATGACGAACTCGCGCATATCGATACGGATGCCGCGGTCGATGAACGGGATCAGGATCACGAGGCCGGGGCCCCGCGTGCCGGCGTAGCGGCCGAGGCGGAAGATCACGGCCCGTTCGTACTGGCGCACCACGTTGATGAAGAACATGCCCGCAACCTCCCCCGTGCCGACTGACCGGCTCCATCGAGTATAGCCGCGCCACGCGGGCATCCACGCGGCCATCGCGCAGGACGCCCTCAGGTATCATGCGCCGGGCGTGGCGGGGCGCACCCGCGGAGGAGCATTGATGTCCGAAGCGAACAGCGAGCAGGGCGCGCTGGAGCAGCGCGGCGCAGCGAGGATGCTCGACGACCTCAAGGTGATCGACCTGACCACGATGATCGCGGGGCCGGTCACCGCGCGCATGTTCTCCGAGCTTGGCGCCAACGTGATCCACATCGAGCCGCCCTGGGGCGACGACGGGCGCAACTCGACCACGCCGTTCCTCGGAAGTGAGGGCGTGCTCTACACGGTGTCGAACCGCAGCAAGCGCGGCATCGTGCTGGACATCCGCGCGGACAAGGGCCGCGATCTGCTGCTGCGCATGGTGCAGGACGCCGACGTCTTCATCGAGAACATGCGCATCGGCGTCCTCGATCGGCGCGGCCTCGGCTACGAGGATTTGAGGAAGCTGAACCCGCGCCTCGTCTACATCTCGATCAGCGGCTGGGGCCGCGAGGGGCCACTGAAGTACGAGCCGACCTACGACGTGATCATCCAGGCCTTCAGCACCGCGATGCGGCGCTACGACGAGCACGGCCCGCCGCGCCTCAACGGATCGATGGTGGGCGACACCTCGACGCCGCTGCTCGCCGCCTTCGGTGCGATGGCGGCGCTGCGCGAGCGCGACCGCACCGGGCGCGGCTCGCACGTCACGAGCTCGCTGCTGCAGGGCGCGTTCCACATGATGGCGCCGCGCAAGGTGGTCGCCGAGGACGAGACGGGCCCGCCGCACGAGCGGCAGCTGCCGGGCGGAGCGGGCGTGTTCCAGACCCACGACGGGGAGTGGACCTTCGTCTGTGCCTGGAACAACGGGCAGTTCGAGCGCATCTGCCACCTCGCGGGCTACCCGCACCTGGCCGGCGATCCCGCGTACGCGACGCGCCAACTGCGCGAGACCGCCCAGGTGGAACTCAACGAGCTGTTCACCGCCTGGATCCACCCGCAGCGGCGCGACGAGCTGATCGCCGCCCTGCGCGCCGCCGACATCCCCTGCTCACCCGTCTACGGAGGCGTCGAGGAGCTGATGGCCGACGAGCACGTCCAGGCCAACGAATTCGTCGTGCCGATCGAGCACCCGACGAAGGGCCGCATCTGGCAGATGGGCGGCGGCTTCGAGATCGACGGCGATCGCGGCGTGCTCAACTACTCGCCGCTGTTCGGCGAGCACACCGACGAGGTGCTGCGCGAGCACGGCTGCTCCGATGCTGAGATCGCCGCGCTGCGCGAGGAGGGGGTGGTCGCGTGAGGATCGCAATCTTCGGGCAGGCCGCGTTCGGCCTCGACACGTACAACGCACTGCGCGAGGCCGGCGAGCAGATCGTCGGCGTCTCCACGCCCCGCACGCCCGAGGGCGGGCGCCCGGACCCGCTGCGCGCCGCCGCCGAGGAGGCCGGCCTGCCCTGGCTGGAGACGCGCGCGCTGCGCCGCGCGGAGGCCTTCGAGGCCTACCGCGCGTGGGAGCCGGAGCTGATCGTCTTCGCCTTCGTCACCGACATCGTGCGCAAGAACGTGCTCGACGCGGCCACGCACGGCGCGATCCAGTACCACCCCTCGCTGCTGCCGAAGTACCGCGGCCGCTCGGCGATGAACTGGCCCGTCGTCAACGGCGACTCGGAGACCGGGCTCACGATCTTCTGGGTAGACGAGGGCATCGACACCGGGCCGATCCTGCTCCAGCGCACGGTCGAGATCCGGCCCGACGACACGATGGGCTCGCTCTACTTCGAGCGGCTCTACCCGCAGGGCATCGAGGCGCTCGCCGAGGCCACTGCGCTGGTGCGGGAGGGCCGCGCACCGCGCATCGAGCAGGACCACGGGCAGGCCAGCTACGAGCCGCCGTTCGACGACGAGCACGCGCTGGTCGACTGGTCGAGGCCGGCGCGCGCGCTGTTCAACCACGTGCGCGGCTGTGATCCCGCCCCGGGCGCGATCGCCGCGCTCGGCGAGACGCGAGTGCGGCTCTTCGACCCCTCGCTTGAGCCTGCCGCGCCCTCGGAGCCCGTGGGCACGGTGCTGGAGCCGGACGCGGCGAACCCGCAGGCGGCGCGCATCGCCGTCATCGGCGGCGTGCTCACCGTCGGGCGCGCGCGGGCGGACGGCGGCAAGGTCGCGGCGTCCGAGGTGCTGAGTCCGGGCGATCGCCTGACGGCCGCGACGCTGGACGCCTGACCGGCAGCGACTCCCGTTACGTCGAGTCCGCGGAGTCGGCCTCGGGGGGTTCGTTCGGCGCCCAGTAGCGCGCGGCGAAGTAGGCGAGGAAGGCCCCGAGCAACAGCGCGATCACGCCAATCACCGCGAGCACGATCACCAGCAGGCGCTCGATGCTGAGGTCGGTCGACCCCTGGCCGATGCCGATGCCGATCGCAAACGCCAGCGCCAGCGCCGCCCCCGCACCCAGCACGCCGCCCGTCGGCAGGAACAGCTCCAGCACCACGAGCAGCACCGCGAGCACGACGAAGGCGAGCGCCGCCTCGGCGGGCAGCAGCGTCCCCACGCCGAGGAAGAACAGCAGCAGCGCGATCGCCCCGGCGACCCCGGGGACGAACGTCCCGGGCGCGAAGAACAGCTCCGTCGCGATCCCGACCATCCCGATCAGCAGCAGCAGGGTCACCACGAACGGATCGCCGAGGAAGCCGACGATCCGCTCGTAGGCGTTGAACTCGTTCTCCACCCGCGGCGCGGACGCGAGCCGCAGCTCCACCGTGCGCCCGTCGATCAGTTCCACCGTGCGGCCCTCGACGGCGGCGAGCAGCTCCGACTCGGTCGCGGCGACGAGGTCAATCACGTTGAGTTCGAGCGCCTCGCTCGGGGTGGCGGAACTGGCGTCGCGGACGGCGGCCTCGGCCCAGTCCGCGTTGCGCCCGCGCAGCTCGGCGACGCCGCGCGCGAAGGCGACGGTGTCGTTGGTGACCTTCTTGCCGAGGTCGCCCTCGACGTCCTCGCCGGTCGCCGTGACGGGCGTGGCCGCGCCGATCGTCGTGCTCGGAGCCATCGCCGCGACGTGGCCGGCCATCGCGATGAACGTGCCTGCCGAGGCGGCCTCCGCGCCCGGCGGGCCGACCCAGACGATGACGGGCACCTCGGAGCGCTCGATCCGCCCGACGATCGACTTCATCGCGCCGATCTCGCCGCCGGGCGTGTCGATGCGCAGCAGCACGGCGAGGCCGCCGCGATCCTCGGCGTGGGCGATCGCGCGGTCGATGTAGCTGGCGAGCACGCCGTCCACCTGCCGCTCGATGGTGACGACGTGCAGCGCGCCCTCCGTGCCGTCGACGGCGCAGGCCGAGCCGAGCGCGGCGAGCGCGAGCGCGAACGCTGCAAGCAGGGGTCGAGCGATGCGGATCATGCGAGCGCCTCCCTTGCGACGATAGCCCGTGCCCGCGGCCAGCCCGGTCACAGGTCGCGAGCGAGATCCTCGTCGCGGCCGGCGAAGACGAGCAGGTCACCGGGGCCGATGATGCGATCGCGGACGGGGTTGAGTTCCACCTCGCCGCTGCGCACGGCGATCAGCAGCCGGCGCGTGCCGTCGTTGCTGTCGAGGTCGCCGAGCCGCCGCCCGTGTAGGTGCTCGGGGGCGTCGTGGATGACGATGCCGTAGTCATGGCTGACCGAGAGGTAGTCGCGGGCGCCCTCCACGCGCAGCAGGTGGGCGAAGCGCTCGCCGCCCTCGCGCTCCGGCTGGACGACACGGCGGACGCCGATGCGCTCGAGGATCGAGGCGTGCAGCTCGTTGGAGGCCTTCGCGTACACGGCGCTCACGCCGAGCGACTGGACGTTCATCGCCGCGAGCACGCTCGCCTCGATCACGCCGGTGGCGACGACGGCGGCGTCGACGCTACCGACACCAAGGTCGCGCAGGGCGAGCTCGTTGGTAATGTCGGCGATCGCCGCCTTGGCGCAATCGGGTGCGGCCCGCTCCACGCGCGCCTCGTTGAGGTCGATCGCGAGCACCTCGTGGCCGAGCGGCCCGAGGGCGCGGACAAGCTGGGAGCCGAAGCGGCCAAGCCCGAGTACGGCGATCTGCATCGTTCGTTCCTCTCGCTATGCGCGCCGCTATCCGATGCGCACCCGCCCGTACGGGTAACGGTAGCGCTCCTGGGGGCGGTCCGGGATGGAGATCGCGACGATCAGCGGTCCGAGCCGCCCGATGAACATCAACGCGGTGATCAGGATGACCCCCGGCGTGGAGAGATCCCCCGTGCTGCCCATCGACCAGCCGACGTTGGCGAGGCCGGACATGACCTCGAAGAGCAGCGGCAGGAACGGTCCATCCTCGAACAGCAGCAGGAGCGACAGTCCCACGGAAAGGAGGAAGACGCCGAGCAGCGTGACAGCCGTCGCGCGCAGCACGATCGCCTGCGGGATCTCGCGCCCGAAGACCTGGGCGCTGTGCCTGCCACGCAGGGCGGAGAGGATGACGACGAGCGACACCATGAAGGTTCCGATCTTGATGCCGCTGGCGGTGGAGGTGGACGCGCCGCCAATGAACATCAGCGGAAGCAGTATCGCGATGCTCGCGTCCTGCAGCGAGGCGATCTCGATGGTGGACATGCCGGTCGTGCGGTTGGCGGCGAGGAAGTAGATGTTGGCGAGCGCCTCGAAGGGGTTGAGCCCGCTCAGAGGATTGCCCGCCCGCAGCTCGATGCTGGAGAAGACCAGCATGGCGATCAGCTGCAGTGCCACCATCCCGATCACGACCAGCCTCGTGTCGAGCGACCAGCGCCGCGGACGCGTTCGCAGGTTGAAGACGGTGATGAAGGAGAGGCTACCGAGGAAGGCGGCGGTCCCCATCACGATAATCGGGTAGGGCTCGTCGACCTGCCCGCTGAACCCGCGGCCCCCGCCCATCAGATCGAAGCCCGCGCAGTTGGAGGCGGAGAGGGCGTGGAAGAAGGCACGCCAGATCGCCGGGGCCGGATCCAACTTCGTCAGCGACCAGGGCAGCAGCAGCAGGAACGTCGTAGCCTCGAGCGTGAAGATGAAGAGCGCGGCGCGGCGCAGCAGGCGCAGCACGTCCCGCTCCGAGTCGCCGATCAACTCGATGCCGAAGAAATCCCGCCCGCGCAGGCCGAACTGCCCGCCGACGAACAGGATCAGCATCCCCGCGTACATCGTGACGCCGAGTCCGCCGAGCTGGATCAGCACGATGACCACGAGCTCGCCGAAGAAGCTGAACTGATCCGCCGTATCGAAGCGCACGAGGCCGGTCACGCAGATCGCCGAGGTGGCGGTGAAGAGCGCGTCCCAGCCGTTGGTCCACTCGCCGGACTCGGACGCGATGGGGAGCGAGAGCAGGAGCGCGCCCAGCGCGATCAGGACGGCGAAGGCGACGGGCACCATCCACGGCCGGGGCCGGAAGCTGCGCCGGCGGATGGCGCTGACGCGCACCGTCTCCGATCGCCGTCGCGCGCGTCGCACGACGACATCGCCGGGGAGCCTGCGTCCGAGACGCCTCATGCGCGCCTGGCCCTGTCTGCCGGTCCCCGCCGGCCTGCGCGCTCCAGCCTACGCCTGCGCCACGCTGGGCGCAGCCGCGCCAACCCGCCGACGTTGACAGATCACCCCGGCGCGGCGACGGTGCTGCGCATCGATCGCGACGGGGCGAGCGCAAGCCCCGGCGGGCGCGCTCGGCCTCGGAGCCGGCGGAGGGAGTGACATCGTGGGCATGCTCGATGGACGGGTCGCGCTGGTCACCGGGGCAAGCCGCGGCATCGGCGAGGCGATCGCCATGCGCTTCGCCGCCGAGGGCGCGCGCGTCGTCTGCGTCGCCCGCACGCTGCAGGAGGGCGACCATCCTCTCGACGGCTCGCTCGAGCGCACGGTCGCCGCGATCCGCGAGGCCGGCGGCGAGGCCGAGGCCGTCGCCGCGAACATCTCCGAGGGCGACGAGTGCAGCCGCGTGGTCGCGGCTGCCGAGCAGGCGTTCGGCCCGGTCGACGTGCTCGTGAACAACGCCGCCGCGAACTACTTCGCGCCGGTCGCGGAGATCCCGGAGCGGCGCTGGCAACGCGTCTTCGCGGTCAACGTGCACGCGCCGTTCATGCTGGCGCAGGGCGTGCTGCCCGGGATGATCGAGCGTGGCGGCGGCGCGATCGTGAACATCGGCTCGGGCGGCGCGACCGGCCCCGGCCGCGGCCCCTACCCCACGGTGTCCGCGGGCCGCAGCGTGCTCTACGGCACGACCAAGGCAGCGCTCGAACGCTTCACGCAGGGGCTGGCCGAGGAGGTCGAGCAGCACGGCATCGCCGTCTCCTGCGTCTCACCCTCGGAAGCGGTGCGGACGCCGGGCGCGCTGTTCCACCTCGAGGCGTCCGGGATGGGCGACCAGGGCGCCCCGGTGGACTACATGGTCGACGCGGCGCTGTTGCTGGCGACGGAGCCGCTGGAGCGGGTGAGCGGCCTCGTGACCTACGACCAGCGGCTGCTCAAGGAGTACGGCCGCCTCGAGGACGCGAAGGGCACGGGCGTCACCCGTCCGGGCTCGGGCTACTCGCAGATCTAGGAAGTCGATCTAGGAAGTCGCTGAGCCGGCGGCCCGCGGACTGAGCCGCACGAGCGGGATCTCGCGCGGGCGCGCCTCCTCGATCATCTCGTCGTAGCGCGGGTAGGCGCGCGCGGCGATCGGCCACAGCCGCGCGCGCTCCTCGCCCTCGATCAACGAGGCCGTCACCGCGATCCGGCGGCGGCGCACGTGGACCCAGGCATGCGGATCCGCGAGCAGGTTGCGATACCACTCGGGGTGGCGCGGGCTCCCGCCGATCGAGCCGACGACGAAGTAGTCGTCGCCGTCCTCGAAGTAGAAGAGCGGCGCCTCGCGCAGCTCGCCGCTGCGCTGCCCGATGCTGACGAGCAGCAGCGTCGGCACGTAGGGCACGCCGATGCGCCTCGTGACGTGGCGGCTGAGCAGCGAGTAGCCGCTGTAGCGCACCAGCGCGCGCTCGACGCGGCTGCGGATGCGAAGCAGGTCGAGCAGCGCGATCAGCATGGGACTCCTCGCGGCATGGTTGCCAGCGGCGCGCAGCGCGGTCAACCGGCCCGTGATCCGCGGGAGTGCCGCTGCCGGGAACAAACGCCGTGGCCGCAGCGTCGGGATGTGGAGTGACCTGACCGGGGCACTGTGGTTGGGGATGGCGCGATGAAGCGCTGCGCCAGGCCGAAGATCGCGATCGTCGGCGCATTGCTGCTGCTTGCCGTCGCAGCCGCGCCCGGCAGCGTCGACGCGCAACGCGGGGCCGCGGATGAGGAGACCGTCCGCATCGAGCTGCGCGTGTGGCAGGACATCAACGACGACCTCGACATCTCCGTCAGCGCCCGACCGGCGGACGGCTCGTGGCAGACGCTGGGAGTGATCCCGCTGCCGCTGGACGACGGCCACAGCAGCGGCGGGCACTATCGCTACGGGAACATCACCCTCGCGGTTCCGCTGACAGAGCGGGCGACCCCCGTGCACCTCGATATGCGGGTCTGGCAGCACGTGGAGGACGGCAGGCGCATCTACCTCAGCGCTCGGCCACAGCGTGGCTCGTGGGCGACGCTGGGCACGATCGCGCTGCCGCTGGACGGCGGTGTCGACTCCCTCCGCGGTCTTCGCTACGGCGACACAAGCATCGACGCGCCGCTACCCGAGGACGAGGTGTCCACGCTCGCGGGCCGCCCGGGCGTGCGCGGGTACGCGGACGGTCCTGGGGACCAGGCGCGCTTCGGGCGGTTCGCCGAGGTTATTGGCGGCCTCGGAGTGGCATTCGATCGCGACGGGAGCGTGATCGTCGCGGACCAGCAGAGCCGCGCGATCCGGCGCATCACGCCCGACGGCACGGTGACGACCATCGCCGGGGGAACGGCTGGGGCGTGCGCGACGGCCCCGCCTCGACCGCGCAGTTCGCCGGACCGACGGACGTGGCCATCGCCGATAACGGAACGATCTACGTGGCCGACTACTACGGCCACCGCATCCGCAAGATCGCGCTGGACGGGATGGTGACGACCGTGGCCGGCGGCGGCCCCTTCTACGGACCGCCATTCGGGGAGGGCGCCTGGGGCGACTTCCGCGATGGACCCGCCGCCGAAGCGAGGTTCGACTTTCCCCACGGGATCGCGCTGGATGGGAACGGCAACCTCTTCATTGCCGAGGCGTACAGGCGCATCCGGCGAATCTCTCCGTCCGGCAATGTCTCGACCTACGCGGGAGGCAGCACACCTGGCTACCGCGACGGCCAGAGACATGAAGCGAGGTTCCTCAATCTGCTCGCGATTGACATGGACGCCGAAGGCAACATCTACGTCATCGACAAGCACTCCAGCGGCAGCATCGCCATCCGCAAAATCGACACGACTGGCGTTGTGTCCACACTCCGTCGCGGCGCCGCTCCGTTCCGCAGGGGAACGCTCGCCTCTCCAACAGGCCTTGCGGTGACAGCCGACGGCGCGATCTACATCGCGAACACGGGACGGCACCAGATCCTCGAACTGACGGATCGAGGCATCCTGCGCGCCGTGGCAGGCACCGGCGAGGAGGGCTACGCCGATGGGCCTCGGGTTGAGGCAATGTTCAACCTCCCGGCTGCGATTGACGTCGCGCACGATGGCAGGCTCGTCGTGGCGGACGAGGGGAACAACCTGATCCGCACGATTGCCCCCACGGCGACCAGCTCGTCCGCCCGCGGCCAGGCGCTGGCGGTCGCCGGGCGACTCCCGCGGCTGGAAGATGTGAAGGTCACGGTCTTCGCCAGCGGGTCGCTCCTCTCACGGCCGGCGGGGATGGCGCTGGACCTCGAGGGGAACGTGATCGTCGCGGATTCCGGGCGCCACGCAATCCGTCGCATCTCGCCGAGAGGGACTGTGACCACGATTGCCGGTGGCCGGGGGCAAGGTCTGCGGGAGGGCGTGGGTAGAGACGCCCAATTCTCCGAGCCACAGGCTGTCGCCGTACACACGGACGGCTCGATCTACGTCGCCGACTCGGGGAACAACCGCATTCGCAGGATCGCGCCGGACGGGTCGGTCACGACGGTCGCGGGGGGCGGCCCGCCCGCGACCGCGGGGAACTGGGGAGACTTCCGCGACGGCCCGGCTGCCGAAGCGAGATTCCGCAGTCCCAGCGCACTAGCATTTGACGGAGCGGGGAACCTGCTCATCGTTGACACCGAAAACAGCCGGATACGGTTGCTCTCGCCCGCCGGCGAGGTCTCGACGGTGGCGGGAGCGTCGCGCATCCCGGAACGCCACCGCCACCAGCGGAACTCCGGCAGTTCCGACGGACCGGGGCGTCAGGCTCACTTCCACTGGCCGCGTGGGATCGCAATCGACGACGAGGGCAACATCTTCTTCACCGAGAGCAACCACGCCATCCGGGTGATCGACGGCAACGGGTTCGTCTCGGCGGTGTTGAGGACTCCGCACACTCGCTATGGGGGAGCGCTCTCGCCCTCCCTCGGGGGAATCGCAGTAGGCAGTGATGGTGCGCTGTACGTGACGGACTCTTCCTACAATCGGGTCATCAGGGTCACCCGCGACGGGCAGATATCGATCGTTGCCGACCTTGGGTTCTGGAGGCCGCTGGGGATCATCGTTACCGAGGATGGCGATCTCCTCGTGTCTGACACCGACAAGGGCGTGATCTTCCAGATCACGCTCGGGGACGGGACCGGCACGGCGGCAGAGTAGCTGCCGGGCCACCTGAGCCTCCGCGCCCGAACCCCCGCCACGGCGCCGGCGCACCGCGGTCACCGGTCGCCGCCCGCGGATGGCGGCCTGCGGCGCGCACGACGATACTGCGAGGTCCAATGAGCGCAGTGCCGCACATCCGCGAACGCGCGATCGCCCGCCTGCGAGCGGCGACGACCTACTGGATCGCGACGACGCGGCCGGACGGGCGGCCGCACTCGATGCCGGTCTGGGGCGTCTGGGTGGACGGCGCGCTCTGGTTCGGCACGTACGGCCAGAAGATCCGCAACCTCGCACACCAGCCCTGGACCGTCGCCCACCTGGAAAGCGGCGAGGATGTCGCGATCATCGAGGGCCCGGTCGAGCGCCTGCCTCTCGACGAGGCGCCCCCGGCAGTAGCCGCCGCCTACGGCGCGAAGTACGTGGACCCGACAACGGGCGAGCCGTTTCGGCTCGTGGGTGATGGGGAGCTCCCGGGCGACGCCGCGCTCTACGTGCTCCGTCCGCGCATCGGCCATGCCTGGATCGAGGGCGCCTTCGTGGAGACGCAGACACGCTGGACCTTCGAGGACGGCTCGTAGCCTGCGGCCCGGCCTCACGGCGCATCGACCCCATGCGCGCCGGGGCGTAGCCTGACCGGCGCAGCCGAGGGGAGCGCCGGGGCGATGAAGGTCTACGCGGGCACGGGCACGCACACGCCGTTCGCGGACATCGAGGCGCACGTGCGCCGCGTCGAGGCGCTCGGCTACGACGGCATCAAAGTGCCGGAGACGGTCAACGACGGGATGATCACCGCCGCACTCGTCGCCGAGCACAGCGAGCGGCTGCGCATCGTGACCGCCATCATCCTCGCCTTCCCGCGCAGCCCGATGCAGCTCGCCTACAGCGCCTGGGGCGTGCAGCAGCTCGCCGAGGGCCGCCTCAAGCTCGGCCTCGGCACGCAGGTGAAGGGCAACATCGAGGGCCGCTACGGCGTGCCCTGGACGCCGCCGATCGGGCGCATGCGCGAGTACCTGCAGGCGATGCACGCGATCTTCGGCGCCTTCCAGTCGGGCGAGGGCGTGCGCTTCGAGGGCGAGCAGTACCGCATCACGCGCCTCCAGCCGCGCTTCAACCCCGGCCCGATCGACTTCCCGGCGCCGACGCTCTGGCTCGGGGCGGTCAACCCGGCGATCTGCCGCCTCGCCGGCGAGCTGGCGGACGGGGTGCTGACGCACCCGACGAACTCCAGCCCTCGCTACCTGCGCGAGGTCACGCTCGCCAACATCGCCGAGGGCGCGAGGCGAAGCGGCCGCGACCCCTCGGAGGTCGAGCTGATCCCGAGCCTGCAAGTGCTCACGGGCGCGACGCAGGCGGAGATCGACCGGCAGCGCGAGGTGGTGCGCGAATCGATGGGGTTCTGGTACTCCACCCCGCCCTACTGGCCGACGCTCCAGCTGCACGGCTGGGACGAACTGGGACCGCAACTGCGGGAATTGACGCGGGCGGGCAAGTGGGGCGAGATGTCGTCGCTGATCAGCGACGAGATGATCGACGCGCTGATGCCGCAGGGTACGTACGACTCCATCGCCGACGTGATCCTCGAGTGGTACGGCGACCTCGTCGACGGCGTGACCTTCCCGCTGCCTGAGGACCGGGCGCGAGACGAGCAGGTCGCGCGGGTCATCGAGCAGCTTCAACAGGGGTAGGCTTCGGCGATCCGCCTTGGTGTCTATTGACAAGCGACAGGCGCCATCCTAGCCTGCTTCCGTGATCGTCTCCTTCAGGCACCGGGGACTCCGGGCCCTTTACAACGGCCGGGGATCACGGAGGGTAGCTCCAGAGCATGTCCGAAAGTTGTCACGCATCCTTGCCGTGCTGGATCAGAGTCCTACTCCCCAAGGCATGAATCTGCCGGGGTTCCGACTGCATCCGCTCACGGGTGAGCTCAAGGGCCACTACGCCGTGTCCGTGTCCGGAAATTGGCGCGTGACCTTCAGATTCGAGGATGGTCACGCTGTCGATGTCGACTACACGGACTACCATTGACGAGGTGACATGATGCCCATGCAGAATCCTCCCCACCCGGGCGAAATCGTCAGGTGGGAATGCCTCGAACCGCTTGGCTTGACTGTCACAAGGGCGGCAAAAGGCCTTGGCGTTACCCGTCAGGCGCTGTCGGACCTGGTGAACACGCGGGCCGGGGTGTCGGTCGAGATGTCCTTCCGCCTGTCCCAGGCGTTCGGCTCTGCACCCGAGACCTGGCTCGGCATGCAGACGGCCTACGACCTCTGGCAGGCGCGGGATCGCGCCAAAGAACTCAAGGTCGAGAGGTTCGTCGAGGCGAGTCCGGGGTAGCCACACCAGCAAGAGGCAGAGGGGGAGACGATGCAGCTCTCTGGAGACGACCGGACGGCGATCCAGGACCTGGTGTCGCGCTACAACATGGCGCACGACACGGACGACGTGGACGGCTGGCTCGATACCTTCACCGAGGACGCCACGTTCGTCACCGGCCGCAGCCGCAGCGAGGGCCACGAGGAGCTGCGGCGCTTCTTCCTCGAAGGCGGCGAGCGGCTGCCGAACGTCCGCCACATCACCTACAACGCGGTCTTCGACCCGATCGAGGGCGAGACCGACCGCATCGTGATGCGCTCGGACCTGCTGGTCTTCCGCGCCGACGAGCCGCCGGTGCTGGTGCTGACGCGCCGCTACCGCGACACGCTGCGCCGCGACGGCGGCGAGTGGCGCTTCGAGCGCCGCGAGATCACGGCCGACTGACGCCTCACCTCGAGGCCCTCTGGCATGAGTGACTCGCAAGATGACTCACTGTGCCTCATAATGTGAGTCACGGAGGCGCCGCCACGTGAACCAGCTCACAGTCCGAGGGTTCGACGACGAACTGAACGACCACTTGCAGCGTCTCGCGAGGCGCGAGGGGATCTCGCTCAACAAGGCTGCGCTGAAGCTGCTCCGCAAGGGCGCCGGGCTGACAGGCGACGCCGGCGACGATCGGACAATCGGCTCTTCGCTCGACTTCTTTATCGGATCCTGGACTGCGGCCGAGGCGGATGAACTGAACGCCGCGCTGGAGGACTTCGAGACCATCGATGAGTCGATCTGGGTATGAGGATCCTGCTCGACTCCAATGCCTACTCCGGGCTCGCGCGCGGTCAGCACGTGGTCGCGGACCTCGTGCAGAGGGCCGAAGTGGTTCTGCTCTCCGCGGTCGTGATCGGCGAACTCTTGTCTGGATTCCGGCGCGGATCGCGCTTCGAGCAGAACGCCGCCGAACTTCGCTCCTTCCTCGATCACCGATACGTCCAGTTCGTGCCGGTGGGGCTGGCGACTGCAGACCGCTACTCCAGAATCGCGACATCGCTGAGAGCCAAGGGCCGGCCCATCCCGACAAACGACATGTGGATCGCGGCGCACGCCATGGAGACGGGCGCCGATCTCGTGTCGGCGGACGGGCACTTCGAGCACGTCGACGGGCTTGCGTGGATCCGGGTGGCGGCGAACTGAGGCCGAACACGGCTCACACTCCCGCAGCGTACCCCTCCCCCCCGCGCGCCGAACGCGCCGTGCCCCCTCGTATACTCGCGGCGAGAGCGAGGAGGGCCGCACATGTTCGCGACGATCGGGCACACCTTCGAGTTGATGAAGATGAGCTGGCGCGTCCTGATGCTGGACCGCGAGCTGATCCTGTTCCCGATCATGTCCGGCATCGCGGTGCTGGTGCTGATCGCGGTGATGGGCGGCATCGGCCTCTCCGCGGGCACCTTCGACCGCGCCGCAGAGGGCGCCTCGGAGTCGCTGGGCGCCGCGGACGCGGTACTGGGGCTGGTGTTCGTCTTCGTGTCCTCGGCGATCGTGATCTTCTTCAATGCGGCGCTGGTGGCGGCGGCGCTGGAGCGCCTGCGCGGCGGTGACCCGAACATCGGGTCCGGGCTGCGCGCCGCCTCCGCGCGGCTGCCGCAGATTCTCGCCTGGGCGCTGATCTCGGTGATCGTCTCGATCATCCTGCAGGCGCTGCGCGACCGCGGGGGCATCGCTGGCCAGGTCGCATCGTGGATCGGCGGCGTGGCCTGGGCCCTCGCGACGTTCTTCGTGATCCCGGTGCTGGTCGCCGAGGGCGTCGGGCCGATCGAGGCGATCAAGCGCTCGGCCGGGCTGCTCGGGCAAACCTGGGGCCGCCAGGTCACCGCGGGCTTCGGGTTCGGGATTGTTGCCATCCTCGCGGTGCTCCTCGCGCTGGTGCCCGCGGTGCTGCTGTTCTTCGTGCACCCAATTCTCGGCATCGCCGTCGGCGTCCCGCTGGTTGCGCTGGCGCTCGGCACGGTCTCCGCCCTCGAGGGCATCTTCAAGGCCGCGCTCTACGACTTCGCGAACGGGCACACCCCGCACGGCTTCGACCGCTCGACGCTGGCGGACGCCTACCGCGCGCGGTAGCCCGGACCGGCTCGCGCGGCGGCTGTGCCGCCGGGGCGCTATGATCGCCGCGGCTTCCGCGCCGACTCCGGGACGGCGCGCCGCCAGCCGGCGAGGCGAGACGGCCCGAGGTGTCGATGCAGCGTTCGAAGGACAGCGACGCCTCCGGCACGCCTGCCGCGACCGCTCTGCCCCCGGTTCCGGATGCGCCCGCACCCATTGAGTCGGCGACGGCCAACGCCTCGTTCTGGGGCCCGCTGCACAACCGCGACTACCGCTGGTACCTGCTCGGCGGGCTCACGTTTTCCGGCTCGCTCTGGGTCGGCATCACGGCGATTGGCTGGGTTGCGCTCGAACTGACCGGTACCCCCTCCGGGGTGACGCTCGTCAGCGTCGTCTGGTTCGCGCCGTTCTTCCTGCTGGCGCTGCCCGCGGGCGTGCTCGCCGACGCGGTGGACCGGCGGGCGCTGATGATCATCGCGCGAGGGCTCTCGGCGGTGCTGTTGACCGGCGCGGCCGTGGTCGCCTTCGCCGGGCAGTTGAGCTACCCGCTGCTGCTGGTGTTCGCCGCCTTAACCGGGACGCTGATCGTGCTGGAGATGCCGGCCCGCCAGGCCTACGTCGCGATGCTGGTGCCGCGCGGGCAACTGGTGAACGCGATGGCGATGCTCTCCAGCGAGGGCAGCATCTCGCGCGTCGCGGGGCCGTTGCTCGCGGGCTTCCTGCTGGACGAGACAGGCGCCGGAGGGGCCTTCCTCGCGTTCGCGGTGCTGAGCCTGCTGATCGTCGTGTTCACGCTCCCGATCCGCACGCCGGGACGGATCGAGCGGGAACGCCAGCCCGGAGCGACGGCGGGGCGGATGCACCGCGAGTTGATGGAGGGGCTGCGACACCTCGCCAGCCACCACGACGCGCGGGCGCTGGTCGTGCTCGGCGTGCTCGGCGGTTCCGTGGCGTGGGTCTACGTCACGCTGCTGCCGGTGATGACGAGGGACGTGTTCGACGGGGACGCGCAGTTGCTGGGCGTGCTCAGCGCCGCGATCGGGATCGGGCAGGTGCCGTCCACGCTGCTGCTCGCCTTCTATCGCAACTTTCGCTGGACCGGCGCCGCGTACATCGGCGCGATGTTCACGCTGGGCCTCGCCATCGTCGGCTACTCGATGTCCACCTGGGTGCCGTTGACGATGCTGCTGCTGGCGGTCACCGGGCTGACCTTCTCCAGCCTGCACATCCTGCTCAACTCGATGCTGCTGCGCATCGTCGAGCCGCGCTTCCACGGCCGCGTGATCGGCGCAATGACCCTCACCTGGGGCTTCAACGTGTTGGGGCTGCTCTCGGCGGGCGCGATCGCCGAGACGCTCGGGGTGCAACTCGCCGTTGGGCTCTCCGGCGCGGCGCTGATGGTCTGCGCCAGCGGCGCGGTGCTGTTGCGCCCGCGGCTGCTCCGCATCTGAGCGCCGCGCGCCCGCCACCGCCGCCGCACACGCCCTCGATGCGCTAAGGTCGCGCACAGACCAGACGGGGCGGGCGGACCGCCCCGCAGGCGCGAACAGGGAGCGCTCGATGGACGAGTTCGCGGGACGGGTCGCCGTCATCACCGGCGCCGCGAGCGGCATGGGCCGCGCCTACGCGCGCCGCTTCTCCTCCGAAGGCATGAGCGTCGTGCTTGCCGACATCGACGCCGAGGCCCTCGATCGCCTCGTCGGCGAGCTGCGCGAGGCCGGCCACGACGCCAGCGGCGTGATCGCCGACGTCATGGACCCGGACGCCGTCGAGGCGCTCGCGGAGACGGCGTTCGAGCGCCACGGCGGGGTCCATGTGCTGTGCAACAACGCCGGCGGGAGCGGCGGCAGCCGCGGCCCGATCTGGGAGAGTTCGCTGGAGGACTGGAGCTTCGTCTTCGGCCTCAACATGTACGGCGTGGTGCACGGCGTGCGCTCGTTCGTCCCTCGGATGATCGCGATGGACGAGGAGGCACACGTGGTGAACACCTCCTCGATGTCCGGGATCGTGCCGGGAGGCCTGCTCTACGGGGCGGCCAAGCACGCCGTGGTCAGCATCACGGAGACGCTCTACCTGCAGTTGCGCCGCCGCAACCTGAAGGTTCACGCGCACGCGCTCTGCCCGTGGTTCGTGCAGACCTCGCTCACGCAGCGCAGCGACGACCCGCGCGCCGTCGCTGCCTACCAGGGCGCCATCCAGCCGGAGGACGTGGCCGAGGCGGTGATGCAGGCGCTGCGCGATAACCGCTTCTACGTGCTGCCGCAGCACGATCTCGACGACTTGATCGTCGCCCGCGCGAAGAACATCGTCGCGGAGAGCGAGCCCGCGTCGGTCACGCCCTGGGAGGCGAGCGCCGCCGCGCGCGCGGGCCGCGTACCGGGCAGCGGCGCGCAGGCGCAGTAAGGGGGGAGCAATGAGCGAGTACCTACCGAGCCCCAGGGACTGGGTCGCCGAACAGGTCGAGGTCTACGAGGCCAGCAACGGCGGCGAGGGCACGACCCTGCGCGAGACCGGGATGCCGGTGATCATCGTCACCTGCCGGGGACACAAGAGCGGCGCGATCCGCAAGGTGCCGCTGATGACGGTCGCCGACGGCGACGGCTACGTGCTGGTCGCCTCGGTCGGCGGCGGGCCGAAGCACCCGCTCTGGTACTACAACCTGCTCGCCGACCCCGAGGTCGAGATTCGCGACCGCGATCGCGTGCAGCGGATGCGGGCGCGGCTCGTCGAGGACGAGGCGGAGCGGGCGCGCCTCTGGGAGCTCTCCGTTGCGGCCTACCCACCGTACGCGGAGTACCAGGAGCGCACGGAGCGCGTGATCCCCGTCTTCCGCGCGGAACCTGTCGGCGACGGCGAGTAACGTCCGGCGGGCCGCGCCGCCGGCAAGCGGTCGTGTTACGCCGCGGTTCACGACGATCGCCGATACTGGAGCTACCAGGCCGCGGGCGCCCTCGCGGCGGTGAAGAAGGGCGTGTGAGATGAGCGACGCTACCAGCCTGCTGGACACCGTCTACCGCCAGTTCGACCAGGCGGCCAGCTTCACGGACTACGAACCCGGCCTGCTCCAGCAGATGCGGGACTGCAACGCCGTCTACCACCTGCGCTTCCCCGTCGAGATGGACGACGGGCAGGTGGAGGTCATCGAGGCCTACCGGGCCGAGCACAGCTACCACCGGCTGCCGACCAAGGGCGGGATCCGCATCAGCCCGAACGTGAACGCCGACGAGGTGACCGCCCTCGCCACGCTGATGACGTTCAAGTGCGCCCTCGTCGAGGTGCCGTTCGGCGGGGCGAAGGGCGCGATCGTGCTGGACCCGCGCAGCCCCCGCGATGTTCGCAGACGCGTGGTCCGGCGCTACACGGCGGAGCTGGTGCGCAAGAACTTCATCGGCCCGAGCGTGGACGTGCCCGCCCCCGACTACGGCAGCGGCGAGGAGGAGATGGCCTGGATCGCCGACACCTACCGCCACCTGAGGCCGGACGAACTCGACCACTGGGCCTGCGTCACCGGCAAGCCGGTCACCCTCCACGGCATCCCCGGCCGCAGCGAGGCGACGGGCCTCGGCGTCTGCGACGGCATCATGGAGGCGCTCGACCACGCCGAAGATGTGAAAGCGCTGGGCCTCTCCCGCGGCCTCGAGGGCAAGCGCGTGATCGTGCAGGGCCTGGGCAACGTCGGCTCGCACGCCGCAAGCCACCTGCAGGATTGCGGCGCGCGCGTCGTCGGCGTCGCCGAGTACGAGGGCGGGCTCTACACGGAGGACGAACTCGACGTCGAGCAGGTGCTGGCCTACCGCGCCGAGACCGGCTCGCTGCACGGCTTCCCCGGCGCCCGCTTCATCCCCACATCCGCCGAGACGCTCGAGCAGGACTGCGACATCCTGGTCCCCGCCGCGATCGAGGGCGTGATCACGGCTGAGAACGCGCCGCGCATCCAGGCGAAGATCATCGCCGAGGCCTCGAACGGCCCGGTCTACCCGGACGCGGAGCCGATCCTCGCCGAGCGCGGCACGCTGCTGATCCCGGACATCTACCTCAACGCCGGCGGCGTCACGGTCTCCTACTTCGAGTGGCTGAAGAACCTCTCGCACGTCAGCTTCGACCGCATGCACAAGCGCTACGAGGAGATCTCGACGCGCCGCCTGCTGACCGCGACGGAGCGGCTGACGGGCAGCAGCTTCCCGCCGGACGAGCTGGCCCTGCTCACCCGCGGCCCGTCCGAGATCGACTTCGTGCACACGGCGCTGGCGGAGACGATGTCCGAGTCCTACCGCGACATGCACGAGATCTGGAAGGAGCGTGATCTTCCAGACCTGCGCACGGCCGCCTTCCTGATCGCCATCGACCGCATCGCCTCGAACTACCTGGCGCTCGGCATCTTCCCGTAGGCGGACGCCGAGCGGCGCGGCTCAGTCGCAGTAGGGCAGGCCGAGCTCCTCGAAGTCGTAGACCCGCAGTCCCTTGGGAATGCAGCCACTGAGTTGATTCCCGGCAAGCTCCACCCTACGAAGTGAAGAACTCCGGCGGTACCCCCACTCAGCCGGGATGGGCCCGCTCAATTGGTTGTCGGAGAGAAGCAGTGTTGTCAGATTGGTGAGGCGGCCCAACTCTGGCGGGATCGCCCCATGCAACTGGTTGCTGTCGAGGCTCAGCCACTCCAGGTCTTGGAGCCTGCCCAGCTCGGACGGGATGGTGCCGCTCAATTGGTTGGCGTCGAGGCTCAGCCACTCGAGGTTCGCAAGCCTGCCCAGCTCGGACGGGATGGTGCCGCTCAACTGGTTGCTGCTGAGATGCAGACCCAGCAGGTTCGCGAGGCCGCCCAACTCGGACGGGATGGTGCCGCTCAACTGGTTGCTGCTGAGATGCAGACCCAGCAGGTAGGCGAGGCCGCCCAGCTCGGAGGGGATGGTGCCGCTCAACTGGTTGCTGCTGAGACCCAGCACCTCCAGGTTCGCAAGTCTGCCCAACTCGGACGGGATGGTGCCGCTCAACTGGTTGCTGCTGAGACCCAGCACCTCCAGGTTCGCAAGTCTGCCCAACTCGGACGGGATTGGACCGCTCAACTGGTTGCCGTCGAGGTACAGGTATTTCAGGTTCGCGAGGCCGCCCAACTCGGGCGGGACCGGACCGCTCAATTGGTTGCGTCTGAGATCGAGCTTCTCCAGGTGAACCAGGCCGCCCAGCTCGGGCGGGATCGGTCCGCTCAACTGGTTCTCGCCGAGATCCAGGCTCTCCAGTTGAACGAGGTCGCCCAGTTGCGCCGGAATTGGGCCGCTCAGCTCGTTGTTCACCAGGAGCAATTCCTTCAGTTCCGCGAGCTTGCCAAGCTCAGGCGGGATCGGGCCGCTCAGCCTGTTGAGCGGCCACCCCGCGTCGATAGGCCGGTATCCCCCGAGAAGCAGCCGCTCAAGCCGGGTCAGGCTGCCCAACTCGGGCGGGATTGAATCTCTCAATCGGTTGGTGATGAGGTTCAACTCCGTCACGCGACCATCGCCGTCGGTCGTGACCCCCCGCCACGCGCCGAGCCGTGTGTCGGTCAACCAGTTTGTGCTGTCGTGCCAGTCGTCGCCGCCCGTGGCGTGGTAGAGCGCAACGAGCGCGGCGCGGTCCGCGGCTATCCCCGCCGACTCGGAGCGGGTGAGGTGGCCGGAGCCGGTTGCGGTGGCCGGAGCGGCCGCGGTGGGGGCGGAGGGCGCCTCCCCTGGGCCAGCCTCGTCCCCGTTGCCCGTGCAGGCCGCGAGCGCCGCCGCGGCGAGCAGCAGCGCCGCCAGCAAGGCCGTCAGTCGCTTATCCATGAGGCTCCCGTTCCGGTGCCACACCACGCCGGCGTCGATGGCCGGGCCCGTCCGTCACACCCCGGACGGTGCAATGAGCGGCGACGCCCGGGGCTCCTCGAGTGTGACTGCCCTCGAGAGACAGTACGCCGACGGCTCACAATCGGTTCCGTCGGAGTAGGTCGACAGGCGAAGCTGGGCGAGGGAGTCGGCAGCACGGTCCACTGTGGCTGCGGAGGGGTGAGGTTCAGCGGTGAATCGGCTGGCTCCCGGGGCCCCGGCTGGGCCTCGGCCTGCTCGCGCGGTCCTACAGGACCATCTCGCACAGGTCCGGGGAGTACGTGAGGGGGGCGTCCGTGGCCGCCCGCACCTGCTCCGGTGTGACCCCGGGCGCGACCTCGCTCAGCAGCAGGCCGCCCGCGACGACATCGATCACCGCCAGGTCCGTGACCACGAGGTCCACGCAGGCACTCGCCGTCAGCGGGTAGGCGCAGGTCTCGCGGATGCGCGGCCGGCCCTCGCGCGTCGTGTGCTCCATCGCCACGATCACGCGGCGCGCGCCCACGGCGAGGTCCATCGCCCCGCCGATGCCACCGCCTCCCCGCTCCGGGATCGACCAGTTCGCGAGATCGCCGCGAGCGGAGACCTCGAGGCCACCGAGGACGGCGACGTCGATGTGCCCGCCGCGGATCATCGCGAACGAGTCGGCGCTGTGGAAGAAGCTGGCGCCCGGTCGCAGCTCGACCGGCTGGCCGCCGGCGTTGATCAGGTCGCGGTCGAAGCCGTCCTCGCGGATCGCGCCGCAGCCGAGGATGCCGTTCTCCGCCTGAAATAGCACGCCGTGGTCCGGCGGCAGGTAGTTCGAGACCAGCGTCGGCAACCCGATGCCGAGGTTCACCACCATGCCGTCGCGCAGCTCCCGCGCGACACGCAGCGCAATCAGCTCGCGCGTCAGCCCGGCGGTCACGCTACATGCCTTCCAGGCGCAGATCGATGGGATCACAGCGCACGATCCGGTCGACGTAGACGGCGGGCGTGCCGACCGTCTCGGGATCGAGTTCGCCCGTCTCGACGATCTCGGACACCTCGGCGATCACGAGGTCGGCGGCGGTCGCCATCAGCGGGTTGAAGTTGCGCCCGGACATCCGGTAGACGAGGTTGCCGAGCCGGTCCGCGCGGTGCGCCTGGATCAACGCGACGTCGGCGCGCAACGGCGTCTCCAGCAGGTAGTCGACGCCCTCGACCTCGATGCGCCGCTTGCCCTCCTCGACGACGGTGTCGAGGCCGGTGCGGGTGAGCACGCCGCCGAGACCGGCGCCGCCGGCGCGGATGCGTTCCACGAACGTCCCCTGCGGGACCAGTTCGAGCGTGACCTCGCCGCACAGGTACTGCTCCTCGAAGTGG
Source organism: Dehalococcoidia bacterium (assembly GCA_965261685.1). Taxonomy (GTDB): domain Bacteria; phylum Chloroflexota; class Dehalococcoidia; order UBA2979; family UBA2979; genus VXMT01. The sequence continues at coordinate 220,841 of CBDHDI010000026.1, read as the reverse complement.
CTCCGCTTGGAGGAGGAGGCGCGGACCGCGAAGGTCGCGATCATGTGCGCGATCTGGCTGTTCTCGCAGAGCTCGTCGAGGCGGTCACCGAAGCCGATGTTGTTGGCGATCCCCGTCAGCCGGCGCGTACCGCGGCGCTTCAGCGCGAGGATCAGGTTCGTCGGCGATCCGGCCGAGACGAAGCCGCCGACCATCACGGAGGCGCCGTCCTCGATTCCCTCGAGGGCGGCGTCGGGCGAATCGAAGATCTCGGCGACCAGCGTGTGCCTCCCTCGCTCGTGCTCGCGGGGATGATAGCGCGGGCGGCGGGCGGTGCTGCGCTATCATCGCGGCGCGCGAGGAGATCGGCCATGACCGCGAACCCGGCGAACCCAACTGCGGCGAACCCTCTGTATACGAGGCTCTGCGAGGAATACGGCTGCGAGTATCCGATCGTGGCGTTCTCGCACACGCGGGATGTCGTCGTGGCGGCCTCCAACGCGGGGGCGATCGGGATGCTCGGCTGCAGCACGCACTCGATGGACGAGCTGCGCGCCGACCTCGCCTGGATCAAGGAGCGCGTCGGCGACCGGCCCTTTGGCTGCGACATCACCCTGCCCTCGTCCTACGTCCAGGGGAACCGCGAGCAACTCGAGGAACAGATCCCCGAGGGCCATCGCGAGTTCGTCGAGGATCTGATCCGCGAGCACGAGATCCCGGAGCCGAAGACACCGGGACCGTGGGGCACGCAGCGCCTGCGCAGCCTCGCCGACACGCGCGCCAAGCTCGAGCTGTTCATGAACGAGCGGATCCCGATCTTCGCCTCGGGGATGGGCAGCCCCGCCTTCGTGCTCGACGAGCTGCACGATGCCGGTGTGAAGGTCTGGGGCCTCGTCGGCCTCGCCCGCCAGGCGGCGCGCGAGCTGGAGTCCGGGCTCGACCTGATCATCGCGCAGGGGCAGGACTCCGGCGGGCACACCGGACGCATCGGTACCTTCTCGATCGTCCCCGAGGTCGCCGAGCTGGCGAGGGCGTACGACACGCCGATCCTCGCCGCCGGCGGCGTGACGACGGGTCGCCACCTGGTCGCCGCGCTCTCGCTCGGCGCGGTCGGCGTCTGGACCGGCACGCTCTGGCTGGCCACGCACGAGAACGGGCACCTCGAGAGCTGGCAGAAGCAGAAGGTCGTCGATGCGCGCACGCAGGACGCCTGGGTGACGACCGCGCTGGACGGCAAGCGCGCCCGAGGGCTGCGCGACTCCTTCGTCGAGGCGTGGGAGCAGTCCGAGGCGCCCCGGCCGCTGGCCATGCCGCTGCAGGGGCTGCTCGTCGGCAAGCTGCTCCAGGCTGCCGAGGACTGGGACCGCCGCGACTGGATCCGCACGCCCGGCGGGCAGGGCGTCGGCTTCGTGCGCGAGATCAAGCCGACCCGGCAGGTGATCTTCGACGTGATGGAAGAGGCCTGGGACGCCCTCGACGCCGTGCAGCTCGCCGAGCCGCCCGGCGCGTAGCCGGGGCGACCGGAAGCGATCGAGGCGATGGCGCAACCCGCCGCTGGTGGCGCCGAGGGCGGACAGCGCGGCGCGCTCTCCGGCCTGCGCGTGCTCAACCTCGGCAGCTCGCTCTCCGCCGCCTGGTGCGCGCGGACGCTCGCCGACTACGGCGCGGACGCGACGATCGTCGAGCCGCCCGGCGGGGCCGCGCTGCGGCGGCTGGGGCCACGCGGTCCCGATGGCGAGAGCATCCCCGCCGCCTACGCGCTCGCCAACCAGCGGTCGCTGGTCCTCGACCTCGCGCACGAGGACGACCGCGCCACGCTGCGCCGCCTCGCCGCGGACAGCGACGTGCTGCTGGAGAGCCGCGCGCCCGGAGTCCTCGATGAGGCGGGCGCGAGCTTCGAGGAGCTGCGCGGCGAGCGGCCGCGGCTGATCCTCGCGGCGCTGACGCCGCACGGGCTGACGGGGCCGCGTGCCGGCCAGGCGGGCAACGATCTGACGGTGTTCGCGCGCTCCGGGTGGGCGGCGATCAACGGACGGACGGGCGAGCCGCCGCTCAAGGGCACCCGCCACGTCGCCTCGCTCTACGCCGGGCTGACGGGCGCGGCGGCGGTGCTGGCGGCGCTGCGCGAGCGCGCGGCGAGCGGGCGAGGGCAGCTCGTCGACCTCGCGGAGACGGACGCCCTCGCAACGACGTTCGCCTCGGTCGCGGCGCACGCGCAGTACCAGGGCGAGCTGGAGCAGCGCAACGTCGTCTGGTTCCGCGACCCGCTCCAGGGGCCGCTGCCGGCGGCGGACGGCTACTTCCACCTGATGCTCGGTCGCAGCGACTTCTTCCGGCTGGCGCTGCACGTCCTCGAGCTGCCGGAGCTGGCCGAGGACGAGCGCTTCGAGAGCCGCGCCGCCCGCCTGGAGCTCGCTCCGGAGTGGGTGCCCTCGGTACGCGAGCGGGTCGCGGCGCGCGAGAAGCTCGAGCTGTTCGAGGCGCTGACCAGCGCGCGCGTGGTCGCCGGGCCGGTGCTGGACGCGGCCGAGCTCGCCGCGAACGAGCACCTCGCCGCGCGCGGCTTCTTCGTGCAGCCGGAGGGCGGCGGGCAGCGCATGCCGGGGCCCGCCGCGCGGCTCTCGGCGACGCCTCCGCGGCTGCGCCGGGCCGCGCCCGCCCCCGGCTCGGACGGCGCCTCGGTGCTCCGTGAGCGACGGAACGCGCGCGACGCGACCCCGCCGCCCGGCGGCGCGCGATCGAGGCCCCTCGAGGGCCTGCGCGCGCTCGCGCTGACGCAGGTCTGGGCGGGCGCGCACTGCGCGCAGCAGCTCGCGCTGCTCGGGGCGGAGGTGATCAAGGTCGAGGCGCGCCGCCGGCCCGACACCTGGCGCGGCGGCTACGAGATGCCGATCCTCGCCGCCCTGCAGAACCGCCCGACGGCGTGCCTCGGCTGGAACTGCCACCCGTCCTTCAACTCCGGCAACCTCAACCAGCTCGGCGTCACGCTCGACCTCCAGAGGCCCGAGGGCATCCGGCTCTTCCGGCGGCTGCTGCGCTCGACCGACATCGTCGTCGAGAACTTCACGCCGCGCGTCCTCGGCAGCCTCGGGATCGGCTACGAGGCGATGCGCGAACAGCGGCCGGGCGTGATCCTCTGCTCGATCAGCGGCTTCGGAGCGAGTGGCCCCTACCGCGATCGCCCCTCCAACGGCGGCACGATCGAGCCCGCCTCCGGCATGTCCTCGCTGCTCGGCTTCCCCGGCGGGCAGCCGCGCAACTCGGGCGCGACCTTCCCCGACCCGCTCGCCGCGATGACCGCGACGACCGCGATCCTCGCGGCGCTCGAACACCGCGCCCGCACGGGCGAGGGCCAGCACATCGACATCTCGATGCAGGAGGCGACGCTCGCGCTGGTCGGCGACGCGGCGCTGGAGCAGGAGCTGACCGGCCGCACGCCCGGCCCGCAGGGCAACCGCCACCCGGACATCGCGCCGCACGGCGTCTACCCCGCGAGCGGCGAGGACCGCTGGCTCGCCTTCGCCGCCGAGGACGACGCGCAGTGGCAGGAGCTCTGCCGCATCGCCGAGCGCCCCGACTGGCTGACCGACCCGCGCTACGCGACGAACGCCGACCGCAAGGAGCACGAGAACGCCCTCGACGCCGCGATCGCCGAGTGGACGCGCACGCAGCCACGCGACGAGCTGGCGGAGCGCCTCGCCGCCGCCGGGCTGCCCGCCGCGCCGGTGCTGGTCCCCGGCGAGCTCCCGGCGGACGCATCCTTCCGCGAGCGCGGTGTCGTCGCCGAGGTCGAGCACCCCGAGGCGGGCGTCTGGCCCTACGTCGTCGTCCCCTACCGGCTCACCGAGACCCCGCTGCGCGTCACCGCGCCCGCCCCCTGCCTCGGCGAGCACTCGGCGGAGGTGCTCGCCCGCCTCGCCGGAGTCGACGCCGCCGGCTACGAGGAGCTCGTGCGCCTCGGCATCAGCGGCGAGGACCCGCCGGAATAGGGTCGCCGACGGCTCCGGGATCGCCGCGGTCGTTACAATCGCGGGTGATGGCTGAGCTGATGATGGTGTGCGGGCCCGCCGGGTCCGGGAAAACCGGGCAACTCGTCCGCCACGCCGCAAGCCGCTACGCGCGGGACCGCTTCGCCTCGACACTCGTGCTCGTCCCGACGGCGCGACACGGCGATCAGTTCCGCCGTCGCGTGGTCGCGCAGGGCGGCGTGGCGCTCAACCTCGATGTCGCGACGCTGGCACAGTACGCACGCCGCCACGCCGGCGGCCGAATGCTGTCTTCGGACGTTGCGGCGGACCTCCTGCGGCGCGTCTCAAGGGAGCGCATCGCCTCGGGCGGCGCGGGCCGCTTCGAGCCGATCGCCGCGACGCCGGGCCTGCACTCGCTCATCGCCGAGGCCGTGCGCGAGCTGGTGGCTGCGGACATCGAGCCCCCGGACTTCGCGACAGCCGCAGCGGTCACCGGCAGCGCGGACCTCGATGCGCTGGCCGATATCTACGGCGCATATCGGCGCGCCCTGGCCGCCGGCGCGTGGCGCGATCCCGGCGAGGCGCCGTCGCTGGCCGCGGAGGCGGTCGACGGCGAACCCGGCGTGCCCGGCCTGGTCCTCGTCGACTCATTCGAGTTCCTGAACCCCCGCGAGCTTTCGCTGGTCGGCGCGCTGGCGCGTCGCACCCGCGTGCTGTTCGCGATCGATCGCGAGGCCGGCGAACGGGCTCGCTGGACGGCGAACCGCCTCGAGGCGCTCGCGGGCGGCGCCTCCGTCGAGTACCTGCCGGGACGCGGCGGTTCCACCGGCGTGAGCGCCCACACGGCGTTCGATGCCGAGGCGCAGTTGCGCGGCATCGCGCGGGCGATCAAGCGGCGGCTGGGAGCGGAGCCCGCGCTGCGGCCCTCGGACGTGGCCGTGACGTTCCGGCAGGCGACACAGCACCTCGCGCTCGCCCGCCGCGTCTTCGCGGAGTACGAGCTGCCATTCGACCCCGCCGCCGGCGAGCGGCTGGCCTCGCGGCCACTCGGCAGCTGGGTGCTGGAGTTGCTGCGGCTCCCCGCTCACGAGTGGCGGCTCACGCGGCTCGCGGAGCTGCTCCGCTCCTCGTTCCTCGATCGTCGCCGCTGGGGCATCGAGGCGGACACCGTCGATCACGTGCTGCGCATCGGGCGAAAGCAGCACCTGCTGTCGGGCCTCGATCAACTGAGGAAGCTGCCGGGGGCGCTGGGCGACGAGGCCGAGCGGGCCGACGGCGACGGCCGCGAGGACTACGCCGCGCGCCTGCGCTCCGCCGCCGACGGCGTCTCGCAAGCCATCGAGGGTCTGCACGGCCTGCTCGGCGGCGGTGAGCGCTCCGCGGGTAGCTGGGCGGCGGCGCTCGACGACGCGCTGCTCGGCCCGGCCGGACTCGTCCGCGCCAGCGTCGACGGGTACGAGAGTCTCGATGTCGAGGCGGCTGCGCTGCGCGCGGACCTCGACGCGATGCGGGCAATCGACGAGCAGCTTGGGGAGACGCGGCTGACGCTGGTCGCGTTCGCCGAGGAACTGGAGCGCCGCATGCAGCGGCCGTCGGTGCTGCTGCGCGAGGCCGGCGGCGTGCTGTTCGCGCCGATGCACACGTTGCACGGGCTGCGCTTCGCGCACGTCTTCATCGGCGGTCTCGCGGAGGGCGAATTCCCAGCCCCGCGGCGGGCCGCCCGCCTGCTCGACCGCGAGCGGCGCGAGCGCCTCGGCGAGGCGGGCCTGGATCTGCCGCCCGAACCGCGCGCAACGGAGGAGGAGTTGTGGCGCTCCTGCTCGGCTCGCGCCGACGCGCATACGGCGCTGTGGAGACCCCGCCTCGACTACTCCGGGCGCCCGGTGCCGGCCTCCTGGTATTTCCGGGAGCCGGATGCGGGCGCGATCGATGAGCCGGACGCCGTCGAGCCACACGAGGCAGCCTCGCAGCGCGAGCTGGCGGCCGCGCTCAGCTCACGCTGGGACGGGGGTGAGCGACGCCGCCCGAGGGACTTCGCGGCCTGGTCGCTGGTGGTGCGATCCGCGGCGCCGATCGAGCAGCGGCGCCGCTCCTTCGCGGGCGCGGGCCGTCACGAGGGCGCGCTGCCCGGTGTCGCGGTGGAGCAGTTGATCGGGCCGGCGGCGCGGTGGAGCGCGAGCCGCATCGAGGCCTACCGCACCTGTGCCTTCCAGTTCTTCGCCCACTACGCGCTGCGGCTCTACGAGGTCGACGACGAGCTCGGGGAGGCCGACGCGGCGATCCGCGGGACCGTGGTCCACGAGATCATGGAGGATGCGCTCGGCCCGCTGGCCGAGAGCGGCCGGCCGCTCGTCCCCACGACGGTGGACGAGGCGGTGAGGCGCATGCGCGAGCAGGGCCGAGACCTCTGGCTGGGCGCGCCGGACCGCCATCACTTCGGCCGCGCCGCGCTCTGGCGCTTCGGCTGGGACGACACGGCCGACGACCTCGAGCGTCTGATTCGCCGCGAGGCGGAGCGCAACGAGGTGCTGGGTGTGACGCGGGTCGATGGCCTTGAGCTGCAGATCGACATCGCACTGCCGGGCATCGAGCCGGAGTTGCGGCTACGGGGCAATGTCGATCGCGTGGACGCGGGCCCGGGCTTCGCGCAGATCGTGGACTACAAGAGCGGGCGCGCGATCAGCCGCGCGGACGTCGAGGCCGGCAGGCGCCTGCAGCTCCAGTTGTACGCGCTCGCGGCGCGGGAAGAGCTCGGCGCCGAGCGCTTGATCGCCCGCTACGCCTACCTCGATCCGCGGGCCGACGAGTGGGAACTGGACAGCGCGAACCCGCGCGACGAGGCGCTGATCGAGGAGGCCGCGCGGCACGCCGAGGTCGTGCGCTCGTCGGTGGCCGGAGGCGACTTCCGGGTCGACCCGCAGGTCACGCCCTGCCCGTCCTACTGCGCCTTCCAGCACATCTGCCGAGTCAACCAGTTCACACGGTCGAAGCAGTGGAACTGACCGCCGAGCAGCAGGCGATCATCGAGGCGGACCCCTCCGATCTGGCGGTCGCTGCCGGCGCCGGCAGCGGCAAGACCCGCGTGCTGGTCGATCGCTACCTGCGGCTGCTGCGCGAGTGCACGATCCCGGAGATCGCCGCGGTGACCTTCACCGAGGCGGCCGCCGCCGAGATGCGCGAGCGGGTGCGGCGGGAGGTGATGGCCGATCCCGCGCTGATACACCACCGCGCCCTGCTCGACGAGGCGGCGATCGGGACCGTGCACTCGCTGGGATTGCGCCTGCTGCGCGAGCATCCCGTTGAGGCGGCGATCGATCCGTCCGCGGCCGTGCTTGCGGACGACGAGGCTGAGCTGCTCCGCCGCGCGGCCTGCATCGAGGCGATCGACGCGGCAGCCGAGGCCGGCGACGCGCGAACCAGCGCGCTGCGCGCGATCGGCGTCTACCACGTCGGGATCCAACTCCCGCTGATGGTCGCGCAACGGGACGCCGTCGGCGCCGCCTTCGAGGCGATGGGCGCGGATGCCGCCGGCTGGCCCGCGCGCGTACGCGCGATGCTCGGCGAGCGCTACGGACCCCGGCAGGACCTCATCAGGGAGCGCGCGAGGGAGATCGCGGCGCGGATCAGGCGCGACGCCACCATCGTCAGCGAGAAGCTCGCGGCTGTCGTGGGCGACGTCCTGCCGCCGCTCGCCGAGGCCTGCGATGCGCAGTCCTGGGGGGAGTTCGTCCCCGCCCTCGCCGACGCGAAAGGGCTCACCGATCTGCGACCGGGACGCCGGAGCCCTCCCGACTCCGAGGTCAAGGACGCCTTCCGCGAGCTGCGCGACCTCGATGCCGAGGCGAGCAAGTTGCCGGTCTGGAACGCGCACGACGAACCCGCCCTCCGGGCGCTCGCCGGGTTGCGCGAACTGTTCGAGGACGCGGTGCGGCGCTACGAGACGGCCAGGCGCGCGCAAGGCGCGCTCGACTACCTCGACCTCGAACTCGGCGCCGTCGCCCTGCTGCGCAACCACGCGCAGGTCGCGGCCGCCGTGCGTGAGCGCTTCCATCACCTGATGGTTGACGAGTCGCAGGACATCAACCCGGTGCAGGCGGCGCTGCTGGAGTTGATCACGGGGCGAGACGGCGCCGGACCGCGACCCCCACTCTTCCTCGTTGGCGATGCGCGGCAGTCGATCTACCGCTTCCGCGGCGCGGACGTTCGTCGCTTCACGGAGTTGCAGGAGCTGGTCGTCTCCCGCGGTGGACCGCTACTGCCGCTCAGCCGCTCGTTCCGAGCCCACGACGAGCTCGTGAGCCGAATCAACGAGCTGTTCGGCCGGGTGTTCGCCGGGACGGCGCTCCCGCCCATGACGGGCCGGCCGGGCCCGGCGCCGGGAGCCGGCCCGCACCTCACGCTGATGCCGATCGCGAGCAGCACCACGGGCGGCGAACGATCGAACGACCACGCTCGCAGACGCGCCGAGGCGGACGCGGTTGCCCGGGAGATAGCGGAACTGCTCCACGGCGGCCGCCTGATCTGGGACCGGGACGACGACCTGATGCGCCCGGCACGACCCGGCGACATCGCGATCCTGCTGCGCCGCTTCAGTAACGTCCACGTCTTCCAGCAAGCCCTCGAGGCGCACGCGGTGTCCGCCGCAACGCCGAGCGGCACGGGCTTCTTCACGCGCCAGGAGGTGCTCGACTGCACGCACCTGTTGCGCTGGCTGGCGGAGCCCCAGGACGAGATCGCGCTCAGCGGCGTGCTGCGATCACCCTTCTTCGCCCTCGCGGACGACACGCTGCTGGCGCTCCGCGAGCGAGGGCGCTCGCTGCGGGCGGCGCTGGCCGATCCGCCCGCGGAGGCCGCTGGCGAGGAGCGCGCCCGCTGCACGCATGCCGCCGGGACGCTCGCCGAGCTGCGCCGGGCCGCAGGCTCCCTCCCGGCGGACGCCCTGCTCGAGCTGGCGCTGGATCGCACCGGCTTCGAGGCGTCGTGGGCGCCGCTGGCAGGCGGTGCACAGGCTCGCGCGAACATCCGCAAGCTGCTGCGCATGGTCCGCACCCTGGCCGGGCATCCGCTCTCCGAGGTGGTCTCCTACCTCGAACAGCGCCGCGACGACCTCGACCCGCGCGAGGGGCCGGCCGTGCTGGACCAGCGCGACGCCGTGCAGCTGATGACGGTGCACGGCGCGAAGGGCCTCGAGTTTCCCATCGTCTTCGTGCCGGAGGCGCATCTCGGTCCCGTCCGATCGTGGCCCGCAGTCCGCTGGCATCGCGAGGACGGTGTCTCCGTCACGCTGGAGCGGGACGAGGACGACGAGCGACGCCCGCGGCCCGGCTTCTACGCGCACCTCCAGCAGCAAGACGAGGTGGAAGACTCTGACGAGCACCTGCGGTTGTTTTATGTCGCCGCAACCCGCGCCGGGGACTACCTCTATCTCTCCGGCGACAAGTCGGGTAAGGGCGGCTGGCTGCACACTGCGCTCGAGGCCGAGGCGGACGGCGTGCTGAGCGACGTCGAGGTGCGTGGGCCTCTCGCGCCCGATCCCGGGAGCACCGCCTCGTGGCCGGAGCCGCGGGCGGTCCACCCCCCTGCCGCATCCGCTGAGGAGGACTACGTCCCACCGCTGCTCGCGCGGCCGCCCGTCATTCCGCTGCGCGCGAGCACGCCGGTCACCGCGCTGCGACCTCCCGAGTCGGCCCCGCGGGCACGCGAGCGCGGCGACGGCCTCGCCGCCCTGCGCGGGCTGGTAGTGCACCGCGCGCTCGAGGTTTCCGGCGGCGCGCCGGGCTCCCTCGACGATGGCGCCCTGGCCGATCTTGCCCGGGAGCAGAGTGAGCGCGCACTCGACGATGCGACGGCGCGCGCGCTGGCCGGCGAGGTCCGCGGGATGCTCGATCGCTTCGCGCAATCGCCGCTGGCCGCCACGCTGGCCGAGGCCGCCGTCGAGCGCTGGTTCGAGTTACCGTTCGCCTGGGACTGGGACGGGGTGCCGGTGCACGGCAGCGTCGATCTCGTCTACCGCGACGGGAGCGGCTGGAACGTCATCGACTTCAAGAGCGATCGGCTGGACGGCACCACGGCGCAGGAGCTGGCAGGCCGCTACGCCGTGCAGATCGGGCTCTACCAGCGCGCCATCGAGGCCGCGGTCGGCGAACCGGCGAGCGCGGGCCTGCTCTTCCTGCGCAGCGGCGAGCTGACGATGCTGGAGCCGGCCGTGATCGAGGCGGCCGTCAGCGAGGCTCGCGAACGCATCGACGCGGGCGCCTTGATCGAGCCCGCCGATGCCGGGTACCTCGACCTGCCGGAGTGAGGCCCGCGCAAGGCCCGGCAGGCTCCCGCTGACGCGCGAGCAGCAGGCCCGCGCTACTCGGCAGCCAGAAGCGCCCCGACGCGCTCTTCGTGCACGTCCGGCGACCCGAGGTAGTGGTAGAGCGAGTGGGACGCCTGCGTGTAGAGGTACAGCCCGAATTCCTTGGTCGAGCCGATACCGGCATGCACGTGGTGCGCTTCCTCGCACGTCATGTAGAAGCCCTGGCTGGTGAGCGCCTTGGCAACGGAGACGTACTTGGCCGCCTCGGGATCGTCCCGTGCGAGCAGATCGAGCGCCTCCTGCGTGATGAGGCGGGCCGCATCGATCAGGTTGCGCTGTTCGATGACGCGGTCGGCCACCCGCTGGAAACGCGAGATCGATTGCCCGAACTGCACGCGCTGGTGTGAGTAGTCGATGGTCATTTCGTACACACGCTCGGCGGCGCCGATCATGTAGCTGCAGAGCACGACGGCTCCGACGCGGAGCGCAGGCTCCAGCACGTCCCAGCCCTCGCCGACAGACCCGATGACGGCCGACTCGGGAACGGTCACGCCCTCCAGGCGAATCTCGAACAGTGGCTGAGCCGTCCAGCCGCTCATGCGCCGCGTCGTGACACCGGCAGCGTTCGCGTCGACGAGGAAGAGCGTGACGCCCTCGGCAGCGCGTGCGGCCACGATCAGCACGTCTGCCACCGCCGCGTCCGGTACGTAGAGCTTTGTCCCGTCGAGCCGATACCCGCCGGCGGCGGGCGTCGCGCGGAGCTGGACGTTGTCGGCCGTCCAGTCGTCCTGCTCCTCGCTGATGGCCGGGACGATGACGCGGGCGCCGCGAGCGATCGCGCCGAGGTACTCGAGCTTCTGCTCCTCCGTGCCGCCCTCCTGCAGGATCTGCGCCGCGAGCACAGCGCACGAGAGGTGCGGTCCGGGCACGAGTTGCCGCCCCATCTCTTCGTAAATCGTCGCGGCGTCCTCAAGGCCGCCGCCAACGCCGCCGTAGGCCTCCGGGATCAGCGTGCCGGTCCACTGCATCCCGGCCAGTGCTTGCCAGGCCTCGAGGTCCACGCCGTCGTCGCCCTCGAGATCGGCTTCGAGGCGGCGTTCGCGCGTGAAGCGCTCCTCGATGAAGTCGCGGGCGGCGCGGCTGAGGAGTTCCTGCTGCTCGCGGCTCCCGTTGCTGGCGGCTGAGGTCATCTTCGCTCCGCCTTGATCTCCTGCAGGCTGCGGTCCGAGGCCATGCCACGGAACATGCGCGTCTTCTGCGTCTCGATGGTGCCTCCGGGGTGCGTGTTCACGATTGCCTGGCGCTGGAAGTACTCAAGCTCGCCCTCGTACGGCGACCAGGCAGTGTCGCCGATGATCGAGAGCGGCCCCAACACCTGCTGAATCGCTTCCGACAGCTCAACGGCGTAGAGCTTGCCGAGCATCGCCCCCTGCGAGCCTTGATAGGTGTTGAGCTGGTGCGTTGCTGCGCGAGGGTCGGCCTGACGCCTCTGGTTGCGCTCGAGCAGCAGGCGGTTCACCTGTCCGCCGATCCAGGCCTTCGTCACTGCCGAGCGCTGGCGCGGGCTGTCGATCAGCCGCTTCCCACCGCGGGTGGTGGTCCGCGCGTACTCCATGAGCATGTCGAGGACGAACGGCGTCCGCCCGCCGGAGGCGGGCAATCCCACCGAGCCGAACTCGGGGACGCTGATCATGAAGCAGCTCCAGCCGTCCCCCTCGTTGCCGATGCGGTTCTCGGCCGGGACGACGACGTTGTCGAGCGTGATCAGGTTCTTCTTGTGGCCCGCCATCATCTCCATCGGCATCACGGTCAGCCCGGGCGCGTCCGAAGGCGTAACGAACGCGCTGAGATTCGCATGGCGGCTCCCGTTCGGGGCGGTAACCGCGAGGACGAAGTACTGGTCGGCTCTGAAGTTGCCGCCGACGAAGATCTTGGAGCCGTTGAGCACGTACTCATCGCCATGGCGCACCGCCTGCGCCTGCATGCCGGGGAGGTCAGAACCGTGGTCCGGCTCGGTGAACAGTTCCCAGGTCACCACCTCGGCGCGCAGGATCGGCGGTACAAAGCGCTGCTTCTGCTCGTCGGTACCGAGCTGCCACGTAGCAGCGGCGAGGCTGCCGCCAATGTCCCCGGGGAGGCGGACGTTCTGGAATGCGGGGACGTTCTGGAGAAGCTCGTCATGGATGATCTCGACCTTCTCGCGAGGGAGACTGCCGCCGCCGTACTCGGTGGGCCAGCCGGGGCCATACCAGCCCTGCTGCGCGAGTTCGCGCAGGAACTGGTGATTGCGCTGGTACTCCTCCTCGCTCGAGTCGTTGCCGTCGGGCGGAGAGCCCACACCGTCGAGGTGTCCGTCGAGCCAGCCTACGACTTCGCGGCGAAAGGCCTCGAGGTCGGCATCGTCCACAGCGCGGTCCACGTCAGTCGTCATCTCGTCCTCCCTGCGCATCAGTGGCTGCGCGCTCCCACGATCGGGAGCGTACCATCGGCCGGGACCCTGAGCGCTCTAGAACCCGAGCTCGTCCCACTGGCGCCCCATCTCTTCCAGGGCGCCACGCAGCCCGCGCTTGTTCCGCTCACGCAGGAAGTTGAACTCGTCGTCCCGCCACACCAGGTTGGTGAAGAGCGGGTGCGCGATGCTGGTCCAGGTGTTGTAGGCCGGCACGCCCATCAGATCCCAGAACAGACGCATCGAGCGTCGCCCCAGCATCAGGTTGTCGGTCGAGTGCCACGCGACCATCTTCGCGTAGCGCATCGCCTCGTCCATCAGCTCGTCCGGCGGAACGACCGATGCGACGACGCCCCAGTCCTTGAGTTCCTGCGCCGGCATCATCCGCCCCGTGAGGATCGCCTCGCGACCGCGGTTGATCCCCAGCTTCTGCAGCATCACCACCATGTCCGGCGTGAAGCCGGCAAAGCCGATGCGCGACTCCGGCTCGCCCATCATCGCGGTCTCGCTCGCCACGACGATGTCGCACTGGATGACGTAGTGGAATCCGGCTGCGACGGCCGCGCCGTTGACGGCGGCAATCACGGTCTTGTCGCAGTTGAGCAGGTTCCTGCCCCCGCCCCACTGGCCCGGCCGATGCATCCGCAGGGACTGCGGAAGCCGCTGCCCGGGGCGAAGCCCCGAAACCTCAACCGGGGTGCGGCGCAGGTCCACGCCGGCGCAGAAGGCCCGCCCTGCTCCGGTGAGGATGATCACCTTGATCTCGTCGTCATCCTCTGCCCGCTGAATCTTGTTGCTCAGCTCGTTGAAACTCCAGGGCGCCAACATCGCATTGAGACGCTCGGGTCTGTTGAGCGTAATCAGCGCGATGTGCTTGTCGACCTTTTCGTACAGGACAAGCTGTTCGGGATTTTCCTCTTCGCCTGTCCGGAAGTCCGCGCCTAGCTGATCACTCTGCTGCCCGGTCATACACATCCCGCCTGTCCTGATGGCCCACGCAGCGTGCATGCACGCACACAAACAGAGGCCAGCTCGTGACGCTCGGCCCGAGGGGGGCGGGCATTTGCCCGCCGAACGCCGGATCAGTACCATCCGGCGGCGAGCGCTGTCAATCACGAGTGTGTCCAATTCGGCGAGCCGGAGGTACTGGATCAGCTACCCTCCTCATGAGTCAAAGACAGCCAGTATGAGAGACTTCCCGCCATGCACGGACGGCGATGCTTCATTCCTTTGTCCAGCATGGTGAACAGTCGGTGAGTCCGCTGATCCTGCATACGTCCGACCTGCATCTCGGAGACGCGCTCGAGCGAAGCAGCGCTTCCAATCTCGATCTCCTCGCCAGCGCCGTGTCCCGGATGGAGCCGGACGTGGTCGTGGTGGCCGGCGATGTGTTCGAGAACAACCGGGTTGCGCCGTCTCTTGCCAGGCGCGTGATGGCCCGCCTCGAGTCCCTCGCGGCTCCCGTCGTGCTGCTGCCCGGCAACCACGATTGCCTGGGACCGGACTCCGTCTACGAGCAGGTGGACACCGCCGGCCTGCGCAACGTGACCGTGTTCGGGATGGGCAACGCTGGCTCGGCCGTCTTCGGGGAACACGACCTGGAGGTCTGCGGCAGCCCGCATCGCGGATACGCTGACCAGGCGCCAATCGGCATGCCCGCTGCCGCGCGGACGACACGCTGGCGCGTCACCGTTGCCCATGGCCACTGGGAGCGCGGCCCTGCCGACAGACATCGGGGCTGGCTGTTCACGCTTGACGACGTGGCCCGCCTCGATACCGACTATCTGGCTCTGGGGCACTGGGACATCCCGACGCAGGTGAGCGGGCCACCGACCCCCGCCTACTACTCCGGATCGCCTTCGCTGTGCGGGAGCGTGAACCTCGTGCGCCTTGAGCCGGGCACGCCCGCAACCGTCACCATCGCGCCGGTGCGACCGACGTAGCCGCGACCAAGCGTCTCTGGAGAGGCGCGCGAGTCCCGCCGGCAGATTGACGCGGGCCGCGGCCTTGATCCAGAGTGAGCGCCTGCTCGGCAAACCGGGGGCGTCGCGGCCGACGCATCAGTCAGCATGTCATCCGCCGGATGCCTGGCCGGTGGCCGGACCCTCCGCAACAAGGACTGTCAGCTCATGCGCATCCCGGTACTGAGCAGCGTTCGCGTCCTCGACATCACGTCCGGCGATGCAGCCTTCTGCGGGCGCATCCTCGGAGATCTCGGTGCTGATGTGATCAAGGCAGAGCCGCCCGGCGGGGACGAGGAGCGGGCGCTCCCGCCCTACGCGCCAGGCGGCGACGCCTCGGATGCCGCAGGGCAGCAGCAGGTCAGCCTCCTCTGGAACTTCCTGAATCTGAACAAGCGCGGCATCACCCTGAATCTCGGCGACGAAGATGGACGCAGGCTGTTCAGCGAATTGCTCGGCCGGGTCGATGTCCTGATCGAATCCTTTCCGCCCGGCGCCACGCATCCGCGGGCGCTTGATCACGAACAGCTTTGCAGTGACTTCCCGGAGCTGATCGTCACTTCAATTACCCCGTTTGGAACCAGCGGCCCGTACGCGGAGCTCCCGGCTACCGACCTCATCAGCATGGCGATGGCAGGCTACATCGCCTCCAACGGCGACCCCGATCTGCCGCCGAACCGGCTCAGCGTCGACCAGGCGGTGCTGCTCGCCGCCGCAGAGGCCTCGACGGGGACGATGACGGCCCTCATGGCACGGGAGCAGTCCGGATACGGCCAGCACGTCGACGTCGCCGTCCACGACGTGATCGTCGAGCTGTTCGGCCGCAGCACCATCGCGAGGTGGCGGGCCGAGCAAATCAACTTCGCCCGCACGGGCGATCAGGTGTCGGTGTCGCCGGGGCTGACCGGGCGCAGGAACGTCTTCCGCTGCGCCGACGGCTACATCAATTTCCAGGTTCTCGGTGGCGCGAACAGCAAGTTCGTACAGAACCTCGCCGACTGGATGAGGGAGAACGGCTGGACCAGCGATGTCACCGGGATGGACTGGATCGCCTACGACTACGGCGTCCTCGACAGCGACGGACTGGTGGCTGCGGAGGAGCAGTTCGAGCAGTTCTTCCTCACGAAGACCAGCGCCGAACTGCTGCGCGACAGCCTGCAGCACAGGCTGATGATCTTTCCGATCTCGCGCCCCTCGGACATCCTCGCCCTGGAGCCGCTCGTCGAACTCGGGCAGATGCCGCGTCAGCGCCTCGGCCGCGGCGAGGACACCGAGGGCATCGCCGCGCCGGGCCAGTACTTCTTCTCCTCGCTTCTCGACTGGGGCGAGGGCCTGCGGGCGCCGGCGCCCGGCGAACACAATCAGGATGTGTACGGCGGAGAGATTGGCCTGACGCGCGCCGAGCTGGAAGCGGCCCGGCAAGCCGGCGTCATCTAGGTGTCGGGTCCGGAGACGAAAGGTCAGGAGGCGCTCATGCCGGAAGATCGTGGCTCGCCAAGCGGCGATGAGGCGGCCTCGGCGCCGGGGGCGCTCGAAGGCATCCGGGTCACGGACTTCACCTGGATCGTCGCCGGCCCATCCGTATCGCGCTACCTCGCGAAGTGCGGCGCCGACGTGATCCGCGTCGAGAGCTCGAAGCGGATCGACACGCTGCGGGTCACGCCGCCGTTTCTCGGCGAGCGGAGCATGAACTCGAGCCTGTCCTTCAACGGCCAGAACGCCGCGAAACGAAGCGTCGCGCTGGACCTTTCGACGGAGGCCGGGCGCGAGGTCGCGCTGAAGCTGATCGCCCGCTCGGATGCCGTGATCGAGAACTACACGGGCGGCACGCTGGAGCGCATGGGGCTGGGCTACGAGGTACTCCGGAAGGTGAAGCCGGACATCATCGTCCTGAGCCTCGGCATGTTCGGCCAGACGGGTTCGTGGCGCGCCATCCCCGGATACGGGATGGGCCTCGCGAGCCTGATGGGGTTCGCGGAACTCAATGGCTGGCCCGGCCGGCCGCCGCTCGTGCCGGGCGCCTACACGGATCAGACGGTCCCGCCGATCGCCGCCAGCGTGCTCCTCGCTGCGCTGCTGCACCGCAAGCGGACGGGGCAGGGCCAGTGGATCGATTTCTCCCAGTCCGCGACCGCGGCGCTGCTGCTGGCCGCGCCGCTGCTTGAGGCGTCAGCGAACGGCAACAACTGGACGCGCATCGGCAACCGCTCGCGAACGGCTGCGCCGCACGGCGTCTACCCCACGGCCGAGCCCGATGTCTGGTGCGCGATCGCCGTGGACAGCGAGGAGCGGTGGGCGGCGCTGACGCGCGTGATGGGGCATCCGGCGTGGGCCGGGGACGAACGGTTTGCCAGCCTGGCAGGCCGCCTCGGCGCGCAGGACGACCTCGACGAGTTTGTCGCGCAGTGGAGCGGCGCGCTGCTGGTGGACGACCTCGTGCGGATGCTGCGCGAGGCGGGAGTACCGGTCTCGCCGCTGTGCTCCCCCGCCGATATCGCCGAGGATCCCCAGCTGCGGCATCGCGGCTTTTTCGCGAAGGTCCAGCACCCGGTCATGGGCGAGGTCATCGACTCCGCACTGGGATTCAAGCTCTCGCGGAATCCCGTGAGCTTCAAGCCGGGCCCGACGATGGGGGAGCACACCGAGCCCGTCTTGAGCGAGGTGATCGGGATGACCGACGAGGAGATCGCGGCGCTCGTCGCAAGCGGCGTCACCGGGTAGGCGCGCGGCTGCGCGGCTGCGGGGAAGCGCCGGCCCGACCGCTACGCCCCGGCTCGCTCAGGCCTCGCTGACCCTGGCGGGATCGGCGCTCCCGATCGCCGGCATCAGGTACTACGACGACCGTCTCGTGAACGAAAAGGGCATCTGGTGTGTTCAGTGGCGTCGCGGGCGCCGCGCGGGCGGCCGCTGACGCGTCAGGGCCGCGTCAGTTCGCGGCGGGCGGCGCCTGCACGTAGGCCGAGGACTGGAACGCGCGGATGGCGTCGACATGCACGATGCGGACATGCCCGGGCGCGTCCTCGATGGTCCCGGTGTAGTCGACGATCGTGCGCACGCCGGCGGCGATCAGGCGGTCCGCCACGCCCCCGGCGTACCTCGGCGGCACCGCGACGATCGCCGCCGCGATGCCGGACGCGTCGAGGGCGTCTTCCAGGCCATCGACGGACTCGACCGTCAGGCCGCGGATCGTGTGCCCGGTCTGGCGGGGGTCGGCGTCGAAGGCCGCGGTGATCTCATAGCCGGCCTGCGCGAGTTGCTCGCTCGCCAGCGTCGGCCGGCCGAGGCGGCCGCAGCCGACCAGCGCGATCGGGCTCAGCGGCTCGCCGCCAAATGCCGCCTCGAACGCCTCGGTCAGCGCCTGCGGGCCGCGTTCCTGCTCGATCAGCCGTCCCTCGCGCACGAGGTAGTGGAGGTGAGCGCTGGTCTCCCAGATCGCCATGTTCCGCGTGTCCGCGTTCATCTCCTGCCACGTCCCCACGTTCCAGCTGATGCGCGAGGCGATCCCGGCGGCGCTGCGCGGGCCCTCGGCAGCGGCCACGAGGATCTCGTCGGCGCGATCGTGGTGGTGCTCGATGATCTCGTCGACCCGGGCGCGGAGGTCGGCGAACGAGTACTCGTGGGCGGGGTGCACCATCTCCACATCGAGGTCGGCGAGCGCGCGGTGGGCGTCGATGAAGTCCTGCAGCGGGTTGCCGGTATCGGTCGGGTAGCGACTGACGTTGGGCGTGGTGACCGGCAGCACGTGGTCGCCGGCGAAGAGCAGCCTGCGCTCGCGGTCGTGGATGCAGGTGTGGCCGGGCGTGTGTCCGGGAGTCCAGATGGTCCACAGCCCGGAGCCGGGCACGAGCTCCTCGCCGCCCTCGAGGAGCACGTCCACCTCGGGCGGGCCGGCGCCGGGATCGAAGGTGAGCACGTACGGGTTGGTCGCGTCGGCGTGGTGGATGGCAATCGGGGCGCCGGTGAACTCGCGCGCCTTCGCGGCGAGCCCGAAGTGATCGGTGTGGCCGTGCGTCACGACGATCAGCGAGAAGTCGCGCGGGTCCAGCCCGGCCTCCGGGATCTGCCGTCGCAGCGCCTCGAGGCCCGCCTCGCTGTCCATGCCGGCGTCGACCATGACCCAGCCGTCGGAGGTCTCGATGGCGTAGACCAGCGTGTAGCGCTCGCGGCTGCTGGGCCGGATCTGGTTCGCCGGCATGGGGATGCGGAACTGGTAGACGCCCTCGGCCGCTGGCTCCACTCGGTCCCTCCCGAACCAGGCGCTGTCAGCGCCCGCCTACAGCGCTTGCCAGGGTACGTGCCGCCGGTCCGGCGGGATCGAGGCCGCCTCCGGATGCTCCCCGCCCGCCGCCATGCGGGAACGAGTGCAGCGGCGCGGGGTTACTCCCTCAGCCGCGGGTCCATCAGGTCGCGTATGCCGTCGCCCAGCATGTTCGCCGCGAACACCACAACGCTGAGCGCGATGACCGGGCCGATCAGCATCCACGGCGCGATGATCATGTAGGTGCGGCCCTCCACACTGAGCATCCCGCCCCAGGTTGGGTTCGGCGGCGGGATTCCGAAGCCTAGGAAGCTGAGCGACGCCTCCGCGAGAATGATCACGCCGACCAGCAGGCTCGCAACCACCATCAGCACGGGGAAGAGGTTCGGCAGCATGTGCCGGACCACTACCCGAAACGGGCTGCATCCGATGGTAATCGCGGCCTCGATGTAGGTCTCGGACTTCAGCGACAGGACGGCGCCGCGGACCACGCGCGACTGGCTGAACGCGAAGAGCCCGCTAATCGCCAGCACGACGTTCAGCCAGCTCGAGCCCATAAGCGCGATCACCGTAAGCAGCAGCACCAGCCCGGGGATGGCCTGCACCGTGTCCACGAGGCGCTGCAGCATGTAGTCCAGGGCGCCGCCGAAGTAGCCGCTCGTGACTCCGATCAGCAGAGCCCCGAGGATCGAGAGCGTGCTGCCGACGAGGGCAATCGAGAGCGAGACCCGTCCGCCGAACATCAGGCGGCTGAGCATGTCCCGGCCGAACTGGTCCGTGCCGGCCGGATAGCCCAGCGCGGGTCCCTCGAGCGTCGGGCCGACGCTGTTGAGGTTGGGCGGATACGGCGCCAGCAGCGGCGCCAGCAACGCGGCGAGCCCGAATGCGAGCAATATGAGCGCCGATACGCCCGCGACGGGCTTGCGCGCGAGCAGCGTGCGGAGAGCCCGCAGCCAGCGCAGCGGGAGCGCCGTGGAGGCCGTAGGGGACAAGGACGCGATCTCCGCCGCCACTTCGCTACTGCCCCATCTCCGCGAGCCGGATCCGCGGATCGAGGAGGCCATAGGAGAAATCCACCATGAGATTCGTCAACATGACGAGCACACCGAGGACCAGCACAAGGCCCTGAATGACCGGATAGTCACGGCTGTTCACCGCCTCCAGCAGCAGCCGCCCCAGGCCCGGCAGCGCGAACACGTTCTCGATGATGATCGTGCCGGAAAACAGGGCGACGACCTGGAGCCCTACGATGGAGACCACGGGGATCATCGCGTTCCGCATCGCGTGCCGAACGACGACGCGGGGTTCGGTCGCCCCCTTCGCGCGCGCGGTGCGCACGTAATCCTGTCGCAGCACCTCCAGCATCGTCGTGCGCGTCATTCGTGTGAGCGAGGCGGACAGCGCGAGTCCGAGCACCACGGCGGGCAGGATGAACTGCGTCAGATGCCCGGTGGGGTCGTCCTCGAGTCGCACATACCTGAGCGGGGGGATCCACCCGAACCACAGCACCGGCAGCACGATCGCCATGATCGCCA
Organism: Dehalococcoidia bacterium; assembly: GCA_965261685.1. Classification (GTDB taxonomy): domain Bacteria; phylum Chloroflexota; class Dehalococcoidia; order UBA2979; family UBA2979; genus VXMT01. Next base: position 200,390 of record CBDHDI010000026.1, on the reverse strand, counting down.
GCGCGAAGTTCGGGACGCTGAGGGCGACCAGCGCGACGGCTCGCAGGCCATAGTCGAGGAACGTGTCCTGCTTCACCGCTGATATCACGCCGAGCGGAATGCCCACGATGACCGACACCACCAGCGTATACACGCCAAGCATCGCAGTGATCGGCGCCCGGTTCTTGATCGACTCGGCGACCGGCACCCTGGTGAACAGCGACCGCCCGAAGTCGCCGCGGAGCGCATTCCAGGAGTACTGCATCACGTCTTCGGCGAGCGAGCGATCAAGGCCCAGCTGCTGTTCGAGTTGATCCCGCTCATCCTCGGACAACAGGATCGGATTTTCCTCGAACAGCGTGTCGATGATGTCGCCCGGAAGCAGCCTCAGCATGCCCGAGACGAGTACGAGCATGACGAGGATCGTCGGCAAGATGCCGACGATCCTCCTGATGATGTAACCAAGCAAGGCATCTCCCGAGTTCCCGCCTGCTCCTCAATCACGAGGAGAGCGAGGCGGCCGCCAGCTGCGCAGCGGGCCTCCCAGGCGCTATGCCTTCCAATAGCGATCCGCCAGCAGCAGCAGGTCGAAGTCGACCAGCCCGGCCGGACCCGGGTGGTAGCCCATGATCGCCGGGTTGACGTAGTGGGTCACCGGCAGCCGGGCCACGATCAGCATCGGCGTATCGTCGATGACCATACCCTCGGCCGATCGGATCATTTCCCTGCGTGCGTCCGGATCGGTCTCCTGCACCGCTCTCGCCAGCAAGCCGTCGACCTCCGGGTTGCTGTATTCCCGCCAGTTCCTGCTGCCGTCCGAGCCGAAGTTCTGGAGCAGGCCGAGCACCACGTCAAGCGGCCCGAACAGCCCCTGGGCGAGCGCGACGAACTCGCCGCTTCCTCGCCGCTGGCTCTGCTCTGAGCCCGGGACGACATCGATGGTCACATTCATGGCGGGCCAGGTCTGCGTCAGCGTGTGCTGGATGCGGACGGCCTGCGACGCCATGATCGCGGCGACGTTGCCCCCACCGGGCGCGACGGACGTGATCGGGAGCTCGATGCTCCCGTCGGGGAAGCCCGCCGCAGACATCAGTTGCCTGGCCTCGACGGTGTCGGCGTCCTTCGTGTCCGGGTTCCAGCCGGGCATCTTCTTGATGTCCTCGGCCTGGAACGCGTCGGGATACGCCGAACCGGCAGGCCCGCTGTAGTCCCAGAAGCCGTCCCCGTACTCATCGGCGCCCATCCCGGCGTAATCGAGGACGCGCTGGAGCGCCCGGCGAATCCGGACGTCGTCGACCGGCTTGCGCGATATGTTGAAGTCCAGGTGCTGGATGCGGTTCGAAGGGAAGCTGATCAGGTTGTAGTCATCCGCGAGGGTCTCGATGGTCTGCCGCCCCGCCTTGGACAAGGTCGTGTAGAAGTCGATAGCCCCCGCGGCGAACGCGCTGGCGCGCGCCGAATCGTCCGGCAACACGGACCACTCGACGCGCTCGAAGTACGGAGCGCCCTTCCCTCGCCAGTAGTTCGGGAAGCGGTTGAACGTGGCGCCCTCGCCATTCCGCAGCTCCTCGAGGACGTACGGCCCGGTGCCGACGGGAAGCGCCTCCGAGATATTGCCGCTGAACCCGCCGCTCTCGGCAAAGTCCTTCGGCACCATCGGGTTGCGGTGGTTCGCCAGGCCGATCAGGAACGGGCTGAACGGACTGTCGAGCAGCACGCGCACGGACGTCTCGTCCACGGCCTCCGCCGAGATCAGTGGCCCAAGCTCCGTCCGCCGTTGATAGAGCGTGACGTTGTCCGGGTCGTACTTGCCCGTGATTCGCTCGATGCTGTAGGCCGCGTCTTCAGTGGTGTAGACGCGACCGTTGCTCGGCGCGCGATCATGCGTCAATACGCCTTGCGCCATCGAGAACACGTACTCCGTCGCGCTGGGTTGCTCCCATGACTCGAAGAGCCGCGGCTGCACCTCGAACGTGTCCCGCTTGATGTCCAGCGCCACATCGCCGACGTGGGTCCAGGGCGAGGAGACCGAACCGGTGTGCGGATCAGGGTGCTCGCGCGTACCCCAGTGGACCGACAGCAGCTCGCTGAGCGGTGGATCCACCGCGGCGGGGGTCGGAGCAGCCGTGGCGGCGGCAGTGGCCGTGGCGGCGGCAGCAGTGGCGGCAGCCGTGGCAGCAGCCGGCGCGGCGCCGCCGTCATCGTCATCGTCATCGCCGCCACACCCGATCAGTGCCGCAGCACCGAGGCCAAGGCCCGCGACGCCCGCAGCGCCGATCAAACGCCGCCTCGTCCAGCGGCTGTTCGCTGCCCACTTCTCCAAGGCTTGGTTACTCATGCTCATTCCTCCTGCTTCCGAGCGACTACCCGCTTCAAGCCGTCGCCAATCGCGCCCAACCGCCATACACCGAACCGGGGCGTGCGCCCACAGTCGGCGACCGCATTCGGATCACAACCGTTCGTCCGCTATTAGCAGCGTTATACAAGCATGTCAAGGTCGGGGGAACCACCGCCGAGCGCGGTCGAGAGCCTCGCGCGAGGAACCTTCGGCACTCGGGCTCTCGTCTGTCAGCGCCACCCTAACAGGATGGTTCTCGTAGGAAGCCTCCATCAGGTCCTCCTTTCACAGTGTGCCACAGGACCCGGGCCACCGCGACGCGTGGCGGCAGGGCGCATCGCATCGGTGCTATCATCCGCCCGGCTCGCGAGGGGGTGACGGGTGCGCGTAGACGGTGAACACCGCTTCGAACTCCCCCGCTCCGTGATGTGGGAACACCTGCTGAGCCCGGCCTCGCTGCGAGCGGCGATCCCGGGCTGCGAGGCCTTCGACGAGGTCGCCCCCGACACCTGGGAACTGACCGCCCAGATGGGCGTGGGACCGGTGCGCGGGACCTTCACGGGCCGCGTCGAACTGCGCGACCGGCAGCCGGAGACGCGCTACACGCTGATCGCCTCTGGCCAGGGACGGCCCGGCGGCGGCACCGGCGAGGCCGCGATCAGTCTGGCGGACGACGGAGACGGCACGCACCTGCGCTACGAGGCCGAGGTGACGGTCCGCGGCGCGATTGCGCGCGTCGGGGGCCGGCTGCTGACGGGCTCGGCACGCACGATGGCGCGCCAGTTCTTCGATGCGATCGAGCAAGAGGCAAAGGCGGCAACAGAGAGGAGTGCGGCGCTATGACCGTACCGATTTCAGTGACCGTGAACGGACGGGTCCATGAACTGGAGGCAGAGCCCCGCACGCTGCTGGTGCATCTCCTGCGCGAGGAGTTGAACCTGACCGGCACGCATGTGGGCTGCGACACCAGTCAGTGCGGCGCCTGCACCGTGATCATCGACGGCTCGTCCGCCAAGTCCTGCACCGTCCTCGCGGTGCAGGCCGACGGCGCGTCCGTCACCACCATCGAGGGCCTCAACGCCGACGGCGAGCTGCACCCGTTGCAGCAGGCCTTCTGGGACGAGCACGGGCTGCAGTGCGGCTACTGCACGCCGGGCATGATCATGTCCGGCGTCGACCTGCTGGAGCGCACCCCGGACCCCTCGGACGATGAGATTCGCCGAGGGCTGGACGGCAACCTCTGCCGCTGCACCGGCTACGAGCACATCATCAACGCCGTGAAGACGGCGGCGGGAGGTGCGCAATGACCATGCAGGCAACCCCCGGCCAGCTCGTCGGGCAGCGCGTACGCCGTCGCGAGGATCCGCGCCTGGTCACGGGCCGCGGCAACTACGTCGACGACATGAAGCTGCCGGGCATGCTGCACCTCGCCTTCAAGCGCAGCGACGTCGCGCACGGCATCATCCGCTCGATCGACACCAGCGCCGCCGAGGCGATGCCCGGCGTCGAGCTGGTGCTCACCGGCGCGCAGCTCGTCGAGATGATCCCGCCGATGCCCGTCGCCACGCCGTTCCCGGCGCCGGATCACCACTCCGTTCCGGCGGACCGCGTGCGCTACGTCGGTGAGCCGGTCGCCGTCGTCGTGGCGACCGATCGCTTCCTGGCCGCCGACGCCGCCGACGCGATCATGGTGGACATCGAGGAGCTGCCCGCGGTCGTGGACCCGGAGCGGGCGATGAACGGGGACCCGGTCACCATCCACGAGGCGTTCGAGAACAACCTTGCCGTCCCGTTCGCCCCGTCAGGCACCGGGGTGAACGCGGCGACGCTCGAAGTCGAGGACGAGTCGGCCCTCAACGCGGCATTCGAGCAGGCCGACGTCGTGGTCTCGCAGCGCATGGTCAGCCAGCGGCTGGTCCCGAACGCGATGGAGCCGCGAGGCGTGATCGCGCGCTTCGAGCCGGGCAACGACGAGCTGACGGTCTGGTCGACCACCCAGAACCCGCACATCGCGCGCACGCTGCTGGCGGCGATCCTGGGGATGGGCCAGCACCAGGTGCGCGTCATCGCCCCGGATGTCGGCGGCGGCTTCGGCAGCAAGATCAACGTCTACGGCGAGGACTTCGTCGCGGCGGCGATCTCGCGCCGGCTCGGCCTGCCGGTGAAGTGGATCGAGGACCGCTCAGAGGCGTTCATGACCACGATCCACGGTCGTGACGTGATCTGCTACCTCGACATCGCGGCCAGCAACGAGGGCAAGGTGCTGGCCGTCAAGATGCGGCTGGTGGCGGACATCGGCGCCTACGAGATGGTGCTGACCGCCGCGATTCCCACGCTGGTCGCGTTCATGATCAGCGGCGTCTACGACATCCCCGTCGTGCGCTGCGACCTGACCGAGGTCTTCACCAACAAGATGCCGACCGACGCCTACCGCGGTGCGGGACGGCCCGAGGGCATCTACTTCCTCGAGCGCGGCATGGAGATGCTGGCCGTGAAGCTGGGGATGGACCCGGCCGAGCTGCGGCGGGTCAACTTCATCCAGCCGGAGCAGTTCCCGTACACGACCGCCGGCGGCATGGTCTACGACTCCGGCGAGTACGAGACCGCGCTCGACAAGGCGCTCGGGAACGCCGGCTGGGAGCAGATGAAGGCGGACCGCGACGCCGCCCGGGCGGAAGGCCGCCTGGTCGGCCTCGGGATGTCCTTCTACACCGAGATCTGCGGCTTCGGGCCCTCGGCGGCGATGCCGAGCGTGGGCCTCTGGGAGCACGGGAGCGTGAGCGTGGAGCGCGACGGCAAGGTGCGCGCCACCACCGGCGTCTCTTCGCACGGCCAGGGTCACGAGACGACCTTCGCGCAGATGCTCGCTGACGAGTTCAGCATCCCGATGGACGACATCACCATCGTCCATGGCGACACCGGCCAGGTGCGAGGCGGCACCGGCACGTTCGGCAGCCGCTCGCAGGTGGTCGGCGGCACGGCGCTGCTGCTCGCCACGGCCAAGGTGCAGGACAAGATGCGGCGCTTCGCCGCCCCGATGCTGGAGCTGCAGCCCGGCGACCTTGCCTTCAAGGACGGCATGATCGGGCTCGCGGGCCAGGAGGAGACCGGCGTCCCGTTCACGGACGTCGCAGCCTTCGCCTACGCCCCGATTCCGCTGCCCCCGGACACGGAGCCGGGACTGAGCGACGAGGCCTTCTGGGAGCCGGAGGGCTTCACCTGGCCCTTCGGCTGCTACATCTCCCAGGTGGAGATCGACCGCGACACCGGCGTGCTGGAACTACAGCGCTTCGTGGGCGTGGACGACTGCGGCAACATCGTCAACCCGCTCATCGTCACCGGGCAGATCCACGGCGGCATCGCCCAGGGCGTGGGCCAGGCGATGACCGAGGAGGCAGTCTACGACGAGGCGAGCGGCCAGCTGCTGACCGCCTCGTTCATGGACTACGCGATCCCGCGCGCGCGGGACTTCCCGCGTTTCGAGCTGGACCACACCGTGACCCCTTCGCCGCTCAACCCGTTGGGCGTGAAGGGCATCGGCGAGGCCGGCACGATCGGGTCCACTCCCTGCATCGTCAGCGCCGCTGTTGACGCGCTCAGCGAGTTCGGCGTGGACCACATCGACATGATGCTGCGTCCGGAGAAGCTCTGGCGTCTGATCCATGGAGGCGACGCATGATCCCCTCAGCGTTCGAATACCAGCGCGCCGGCTCCGTCGAGGAGGCGATCGCGCTCAAGCAGCAGGCTGAAGGCGACGCCCGCTTCATCGCCGGGGGTCACAGCCTGATCCCGCTGATGAAGCTGCGCCTCGCCGAGCCGTCGCTGCTGATCGATATCAGCCGCATCCCCGGGCTGTCCGGCGTCAGCGAGGACGGCGGACGGATCTCGATCGGCGCGCTTACCACGCACGCCGAGCTCGAGGACGACGCGGTCCTGCTCGCGTCCGCGCCAGTCGTCGCCGAGGCGGCGGGCGAGATCGGCGACCAGCAGGTGCGCAACCGCGGCACGATCGGCGGCAGCCTGGCGCACGCCGACCCGGCGTCCGACCTGCCGGCCGTGGTGGTCGCGCTCGACGCGTCGATCCACATCGCCGGTCCGGGCGGCGAGCGCACGGTCGCTGCCGGCGACTTCTTCAGCGGGCTCTTCGAGGTCGACCTCGCGGAGGACGAGCTGATCACCTCGGTCAGCTTCGACGCTCCCTCGCAGGCGGCCTACGCGAAGCTCCGCCACCCGGCCTCGCACTTCGCGATTGTCGGTGTGGCGGCCTCGCTGACCGTCGAGGGCGGCGTCTGCACCGGCGCGCGCGTCGCCGTGACGGGCGCCTCGACGCACGCGCAGCGGCTCGGGGCGGTCGAGGAGGCGCTGACCGGCTCGGCGCTGGACGAGGACGCGATCGCCGCCGCCGCCGCGGCGGCCGACAGCCTCGGGGATCTGAACGCGGATCTGGCGGGCTCGGAGGATTACAGGCGAGCGATGACGCGGGTCTTCACGAGCCGCGCGATCGCAGCCGCGGCCAGCCGCTAACCGCACGCCGGGGCGTCTGCGCGGCTCGGCGAACTGATCGAACACTGCGCGCCGGGGCTCGCTCCCCGGCGCGCGGCGCGTATGCGGCCTGATGGATGAGGGAGGCGGGGAGCCATGCGAGGAGTCGGAGTCATCGAGTTCGGGGGCCCGGAGGTACTGCGGGTCGTCGATCTGCCCGAGGTCCACGCCGGTCCCGGCGAGGTGCGCATTCGCATCCACGCCGCCGCGGTCAGCCCAACGGACACGATGCTGCGCAACGGCTCCCGCGCCGATGCGCTCCGCGACGTGCCGCCGCCGTACATTCCCGGCATGGACATCGCGGGCGTCATCGACGAGGTCGGCCCCGGCACGGAGACCGACCTCGTCGGCGGCGACGCGGTGATGGCGATGGTGCTGCCGGGCGGTAACCACGGCGCCTACCGCGAGAGCATCGTGCTCTCCGCCGACTCGGTCGTGCCGGCTCCGGCGGGCGCCAGCCATGCCGACGCATCGACGCTGCCGATGAACGGGCTGACGGCTCGCCAGTCGCTCGACCAGCTCGCGCTGCAGCCGGGCCAGACCCTCGGCGTGACGGGAGCGGCGGGCTGCTACGGCGGTTATGTCGTGCAGCTCGCCAAGGCCGAGGGCCTGCGCGTCATCGCCGACGCCTCAGCCGCCGACGAACAGCTGGTCCGCGACCTCGGCGCCGACATCGTGGTGCCTCGAGGCGACGACATCTCTGAGCAGATCCGCAGGGTTGCCCCCGAGGGCGTGGACGGCCTCGCCGACGGCGCGGTGCAGAACGAGCTGGCGGTGGGCGCGATCCGCGACGGCGGCGCCTACGCCGCCGTCCGCGGCTGGGGCGGCACCGGCGAGCGCGGGATCAACTTCCACGTCACCTCGGTACGCACGTACGACCACCGGGCGGACCTGCTCGACCGGCTGCGGCAGCAGACCGAGGACGGCCAGCTCACCCTGCGCGTCTACGCCACGTACCCGGCGGAGCAGGCGGCGGACGCCCACGCCCGCCTCGAGGCCGGAGGCGCTCGCGGCCGCTGCGTGATCGTGTTCTAGCCGGAAGCGCGCCGCCTACTCGACGAGGTAGTCGGGCTCCTCTTCGGCGACCACCAGCGAGCTCCCGCTGCCGATCCGCAGCGGGACCGCCGTCTCTACCTCGCCATCATCGAAGAGGGCGACGATCCGCAGTCGAGCGCCGAGGCCCTCGAGGTACCTGCGCAGCGAAGACAGCCGCATGTCGTCGCCGCGTTCGAACTGGGACACGGCCGGCTGACTGCTGCCCATGTTCACGGCCAGTTCGGCTTGAGAGCGGTTGAGCGCACGGCGGAGCTCGTACAGGCCGATCTCCGCCACGGTCGCCTCGCGCAGCGCGCGGAGCCGATCGGGAGCACCCGGACGGGCTACGACCTTCTCGTGGAGGTCTCGATAGTTCCTGGCCATGACACCGACTCCCTACCCGTCCCCGCTCCCGATCAACCCTTCCGCACGAAGTTCCTCGATATGGACGTCATAGAGCACGTCCGCCTCGGGAATCGCCCGTCCGTACCACTCATTCCACTGCCCCGACTTGTCACCACCCAGCAGCAGGATGGCGTGGCGTCGCGGGTCGAAGGCGAACAACACTCGCAGCGCACCCCCCTGTGAGACCCGCAACTCCTTCATGTTGGAGTGGCGCGAGCCCGCAATCCCATCGACCACCGGCCGCCCGAGTCCGGGACCAGTCTCCGCCAGCAGCATCACGCGATCGTCGAGAGCCTCCTGCTGCGCGACGCTCAGCTCCTGCCACCAGCCCTCGAACTGCTCGGTGTACTCGACTTCCCACACGCGGAGTATAAGCCTTTTCTACTATAAGTCAAGTCTAATACGTTCGCGTCGCGGGCTACCCGTCCACCCGCACGAACTTCTGGAGCGCTCGGGATCCGCGGTCGATGCCGCGGTAGGTTTCCGCGAGGTCGCCGACGTAGATGCTGCCCTGCGAGTCCACGGCGAGGCCGTGCGGGCCGATCACCTGGCCCGCGTCCTGCCGCTCCGCCGGGCAGGGCGGGATCGGCGGCTGCTCCGGGCATTGGCAGCCCTCGTCGCCCCAGCCGGTGATGCGCTTGCCCTCGGGGCTCCAGATGCTGATGCGGTGCAGCAGCTCGGCGACGTAGGCGTTGCCGTCCGGGCCGAACGCGAGGTCGTCCGGCAGGTTCACGCCGGACCACTCCTCCTCGTACGTCCCGTCGGGGGCGAAGACCTGGATGCGGCGGTTGGAGCGGTCGCAGACGTAGACGCGGCCGTCGGGGCCGATCGTGACGGCGTGCGGGTTCGAGAACTGGCTGGGCCCGGAGCCGGGACTGCCCCAGCCGAAGCGGTACTCGCCGTCGGCGCTGAAGACGTGGATGCGCGCGTTCCCGTAGCCGTCGCTGACGTAGAGGTCGCCGTTGGCGGCCACCGCCACGCGCGTCGGCTCGTTGAACGGATCGCCGCCCATGCGGGGCGCGCTCTGGTGCGGGGTCCCGAGGCTGAGCAACGGCTTCCCCTCGGGCGTGAACTTGCGCACGGTGTGGTCGCCCGTGTCGGCGAGCCAGACGTTGCCCTCGGCGTCCACGCTGATGCCGTGCGCCGTCGTCGTCACGTCGTCGCCCCACCAGTCGAGGAAGTAGCCGTCGCGGTCGTAGACCTGCACCGGGCGCGGCGAGCGCGAGAAGACGAAGACGCGGTCCTCGGCGTCGACGGCGACTCCGGCGACGTCGATCAGCGCCCAGCCCCGGGGCCGCCTCGCCCAGTTGTCGACGACGTAGTAGGTGTGCTCGCCGGAGCCGAGCGGCTCCTCGACGATCCCGCGCGAGCGGGTCGCCGGGGCGCCCCAGCGCCCGTCGCTGTTCGCCCAGCCGTGGTGTTCGAGGCGCGTCACGTTGACCATCGGAAGCCCTGTCCTCCTGCGCTTGCTAGCGGCCGGGCCAGGGCACGCGACGGTGGTCGAGGTCCGGCCCCAGCTCCGCCGGGACGCGCTCGATCAGCGCGTCCAGCGTCCACGGCCCCTCGCTGCCGATGTCGGCGACCCACTCGCGGCGGTTGAGCAGGTAGACCCGCCGGCCGACGGCCCCGAAGACCTGCCCGTTGATCGAGGCGGCCTCGTCGGTGAGCAGGTAGGCGACGATCGGCGCGACGTTCGCCGGATCCATGGCGCCGCCGATCGCCTGCTCGCTCGGCAGCGGGTCGCCCTCGCCGACCTGCCCCGCCTGCTGCGCGACGATGTCGTGCATGCGCGTCGCCCCGACGGGGACGATGCAGTTCGAGGTGATGCCGAGCGGCTCGAGCTCCTCGGCGAGGCTGAGTGCGAAGCCGATCACGCCCGCCTTGGCCGTCGCGTAGGCGACGCGTGTGGCCGCGCCGGCCAGGGCGGTGCTCGACGAGAAGGAGATGATGCGGCCACTGCCCTGCTCGCGCATGACGTTCGCCGCTGCCCGCGCGCAGGAGTAGTGCCCGCGCAGGTGCACCGCGATCGCCCGGTCCCAGGATTCGGGGCTGACCTCGAGCACGCCGCCATCGACGAGGATGCCGGCGCAGCAAATCATCGCGTCCAGCCGCCCGAAGCTCTCGAGGGCGGTCGTCACGATCTGCTGACCGCCTTCCATGGTCGAGACGTCGGACCGGCTCGCGGCAGCCTCGCCGCCGGCGGCGATGATCTCGTTCGCCACCACCTGGGCGACGTCCGCCTCGGAACCTCCGGCGCCGTCCACGGGCCCGCCGTAGTCGGCAACGATGACGCGCGCGCCCTCCTCGGCGAGTCGCAGCGCGATCCCGCGGCCGATGCCGCGCCCCGCGCCGGTGACGGCGGCGACCTTGCCCTCGAGTGGCTTCGCCATGGACGCCATACTAGAGGAGCGCGCGGCGAGCCGCGTATTCACCCCTCGATTGACGCCTTCACCCACTGCTCGTACGCTCGATTCGTGGAGATTCGCTTCCGCACCCGCCGCTTGCAGCGGGCCTTGGAGCAGCGCAACCGCGCAGTGCGCGAGTGGGGCCCGGTCACGGGGCAGCGGTACGTCGATCTCGTGCGAGCACTCCGGCGCACCGAGCGTGTTGAGCACCTGTACGAGATCCGTCCGCTGGACTTCCACCCGCTGACGGGCGACCGGAGGGGGCAACACTCGCTTCGGCTGACGGGGCGAATGCGGATGATCGTGACGGTCGAGGACGAACGGACTGTCACCGTCGAGGAGGTGGTGGACTACCATGACTGAGACGTTTCCCTACGTGGAGCCTGACTCTGTCTCCCACCCCGGCTGGTTGCTCGCCGAGGAGTTGGAGGTCCGGGGGATGTCGCAGCGTGAACTCGCGCGGCGCATCGGGCGGCCATACCAGGTGGTGAACGAGATCGTGCGCGGCCGCAAGGCAATCACCGCCGAGACCGCCCTGCAGCTTGAGGCCGAGTTCGGGACGAGAGCGTACATCTGGCTCCGCCTCCAGGCAGACTACGACCTCGTGATCGCCCGGCAGAAGCTCAAGGCGTCGGCACGCGCGTCGTAAGTGGGCGCTGTCGCGAGCGTGCCTGATAGCATCGCCGCCAGCCAATCGCCTGCCTGGTGAGACGAGGCGCCCGATGACCCTGAAGCTCGGCATCCACACCGGCCCGCAAGACCTCTCAATGGGCGAGTTGCTCCGGGTCTGGCGCCGCGCCGACGAGGCCGGGTTCCACTGGGCCTCGGTTTGGGATCACTTCTACGCCAATCCCCTGAACCTGCGCGAGGACCCCTGCTTCGAGGGCGTCGCCTCGCTGGCCGCGCTGGCCGGAGCGACCTCGAACATGCGCGTCGGCTGCCTCGTCTTCTGCGCGCTGTTCCGCAGCCCCGGCATGCTGGCCAAGGCAGCCGTCACGATCGACCATCTCTCCGGCGGGCGGGCGGAGATCGGCATCGGCGCCGGCTGGTTCGAGGAGGAGTTCCGTGAGTTCGGCTACGACTTCCCGCCGCTGGGGCAGCGCTTCGAGCAGCTCGAGGAGACGTTGCAGATCGTGCGCTCGCTGTGGCGCGATCCGGTGACGGACTTCGACGGCAAGCACTACCAACTCTCCGGCGCGGTCTGCAGCCCGAAGCCGCTCAACCCGGGCATGCGCATCTGGGTCGGCGGCAACGGGCCGAGGCGAACGCCCCGGCTCGCGGCCCAGTACGCCGACGGCTACAACATCCCCTACCAGCCCCCCGAAACAATTCGCGAGCGGCTGGCTGCGCTGGAGGAAGCGTGCGAGCGGCTGGGCCGCGACCCCCGGGAGGTCGAGACCAGCGTCAATCTTCGCTTCCACATGCGCGCCCACGCCGATGACAGCGACGCCGATCCGCCCGAGAACTTCGTCCCTGGTTCGCTGACCGGCGCGAGCCAGCAGGCGATCGACCGCATCGGCGAGTACGTCGAGGCGGGCGTGCAGGGAGTGAACATCGCCTTCCGGCCACCGATCCGCTGGGACGCCTTCGAGGCGTACATCGAGGACGTCCTGCCGGTCTTCCACACGGCGAGCGCCTGATGCTGGAGCGCTTCCACGTCCCGTCCGACCTCGAGGTGCGCGTCGATCCGGCGGTGATGCGCGCGACTGTCGAGGACCTGTTCGCCGCCCTCGGCATGCCGCGGGCGCACGCCGAGCAGTCGGCGGACGTGCTGCTCTACGCGGACATCCGCGGGATCGACTCGCACGGCGTCTCGAACATGCTGCGCAGGTACGTCGACTCGATCCGCGACGGCAGCATCAACCTCGATCCCCGGTGGCGCATCACGCACGACAGCCCGGCCGCCTGCACGATCGACTCGGACGGCGCGCACGGCGGCGTGATTGGCCCCGAGGCGATGCGTATCGCGATCGAGCGGGCGCGCGAGTACGGCATCGGCTCGGTCGCCGTCTACAACGGCGGCCACTACGGCGCCGCTGCCTACACCGCCGCGATGGCCCTCGAGGAGGACATGATCGGCGTCTCGATGACCGCCGGCGGCGTGAACGTCACGCCGACCTTCGGCGCCGAGCCGCTGATCGGCCTCAACCCGATCGCGATGGCGGTACCCACGCGCGAGGAGGCTCCGTTCATCTTCGACGGGTCGATGAGCTCGATCGCCGGCAACAAGGTGCGGCTCGTGCAGCGCCTCGGGCGCGACACGATGCCGGGCTGGATCGCCGGCGAAGACGGCGAGCCGATCATGGAGGAGCAGCCGATCCCGGAGCCGTACATGATGCTGCCGCTCGGCGGCACCCGTGAGATCGGCTCGCACAAGGGCTACGGCCTCGCCGTCATGGTCGAGGTGCTGACGAGCCTCCTCTCGGGCGGCTCGGCCGGGCCGGACCGTCGCGTCCGCCAGGCGCACCACCTGCTCGCCTACCGCATCGACGCGTTCACGGACCTCGACGGCTTCAAGGACGACATGGACGCCTACATGCGGCGCCTGCGCGAGGCGAAGACCGCGCCCGGCGAGGAGCGCGTCTACTACGCGGGACTGCCCGAGCACGAGGAAGCGGCGATCCGCCGGGAGCTCGGCATCCCCTACCACCCCGAGGTGATCGAGTGGTTCCGCAGCATCCTCGCGGAGTTGGGGATCGAGGACCGCCTGCCGGCGGTCTGACGGCCGAGGCGGCGGCCGTCAGCGACCCGTGTACTGCGGGGGCCGGCCTTCCTCGTAGGCCTTGATCGCCTCCTGATGGTCCTCCAGCTGCAGGGAGAGCCACTCTAGAGCCGAGGCCGGTACCTGGCCGAGCAGCACCTCCTCCTCCAGCCGGCGGTTGAGCGACATCTTGGTCCAGCGCACGGCGAGGCGCGGGTTCGCCGCGATCCGCCTCGCGAGGTCGTACGCGCGCTCCATCAACTGGTCGCCGGGGACCGCCTCGCTGATCAGGCCGATCCGCTCCGCCTCCGCCGCGTCGACCAGATCGCCGGTGAGCAGCAGTTGCTTCGCCTTCGGCAGGCCGAGGAGGTGTGAGAAGATCACCGTGCCGCCGTCGCCGGGCACCATCCCCAGCTTGATGTGCGAGTCGCCGATGCGCGCCGTGTCGGCCGCGATCACGATGTCGCAGAACAGCGCGAGGGTCGCGCCGACGCCGACCGCCGCGCCGTTGACGGCGGCGATGATCGGCGGCTCGAGGGCGAGCAAGCCGCGGATGATGTCGTGGCGGCCCGGCTTGGGGATCGCCCAGGCGTGATCCTCGTCGCCGCTGTTGCGGTCGGACATCGCCTTGATGTCGCCGCCCGCGCAGAACGCACGCCCGGCGCCCGTCAGCACGACGACATGCACGGCGGGATCACGGTTCACGTCGTGGAAGACGCGCTCGAGCTCATCGAGCATCGGCGGGTGCGTCGCGTTCAGCCGCTCGGGGCGGTTGAGGGTGATGGTGAGGATGCCCTCGCCGTCGAGTTCGATCTTGAGGAACTCGTAGCCCTCGTAGTCCATGTCCGCAGCCCTCCAGCCAGGACTGGCCGGGCGCTCAGTCCACCCGCACGAACTTCTGGACCGCGCGCGATCCGCGGTCGATGCCGCGGTAGGTGTCGGCGAGGTCGCCGACGTAGATGCTGCCCTCGGAGTCGAGCGTGAGGCCGTGCGGGCCGATCACCATGCCGGCGTCCAGGCTCTCCGCCGGGCAGTGCATGCTCGGCAGCAAGCCCTGCGGGCACTCGCAGCCCTCGTCGCCCCAGCCCGCGATCCGCTCGCCCTCGGGACTCCAGATCGTGATCCGGTGCTGCAGCTCGGCGATGTAGACCGTGCCGTCCGGGCCGACCACGAGGTCGTCCGGCTGATGCACCCCGCGCCACTCCTCGAGGAACTCGCCCGCCAGGTCGAAGAGCTGGATGCGGCTGTTCATGCGGTCGCAGACGTACACGCGCTGGTTGTGGTCGATGAAGATCGCGTGTGGGGTGCTGAACTGGCCCGGGCCGTCGCCGGGGCCGCCGAAGGTGAACTTGTGGTCGCCGCCGGCGTCGAAGACGTGGATATGGTTGTTGCCGTAGCCGTCGCTGACGTAGAGGTCGCCGTTGGCGGCGACCGCCACGCGCGTCGGCCGGTTGAACGGCACGCCGCCCATCTCCGGCGTGTTGATGTGCCTCCTGCCGATCGCGAGCAGCAGCTTGCCGTCCGGCGAGCACTTCTTCACGAGGTGGTCGCCGGTGTCGGCGAGCCAGACGTCGCCCGCCTGGTCGATCGTGATCCCGTGCGGGGTGGTGTGCTCGTCGTCGCCCCACCAGTCGAGGAAGTTGCCGTCCCGGTCGTAAATCTGGATCGGGCGGGTCGAGCGGTTGTAGACGAAGAGGTTGTCGTCGGAGTCGACGGCCACGCCGGCGACGTCGCCGAGCGGCCAGCCGCGAGGGCGCCGCGCCCAGTTGTCGATCACCCGGAAGCGGTGCGCCCCCTGGCCGAACACCGTGTCCGGCGTGCGGACCCAGCGACTGAACGGCTCGGTGAGCTGGCCGGGCACGGCGGCCGAGCGCTCCCATTGCATCTTCTGCACATCAAGACTCACGGCCCGCGATCCTCTCCGTGATCAGCACGGCGCACGCCGGCGGGTGCCGGGCGTGCGCCGCGTGATGACCGTCCGCGCTGCCGCGCGTGGCGGCTACTTCTCGATCCAGATCTCCTCGAAGAGGTGCGTCTTGACGTTGCCGCCTCCGGAGAGTCCGAAGCGGTACCCCATGATTTCGCTCTTCCAGAACATGAAGCCCTGGCTGCGAACGCCGGGCGCGATGTAGACGTTGTCGAGGATGTAGCGCTCGACCGCCCGGTACGCATCACGCCGCTCCTCGATGTCGAGGAGCTGGCGCTGCGCATCGATCATGGGAGTGAGTGCCGGGTCATCGATCCCGTACGGGTTCTGGGTCCCGTTCGGGTGGAAGGTCTGCAGGAACGAGTGGTCGACGGTGTCGCCGCCGCCGCGCGTCGTCGCCATCATGACCATGTCCTCGTTCGCCGCTCCGTCCTCGGTGGTGATGATCCCGCGGCCGGGCAGCACCTTGAGTTCGGTCTCGATCCCGATCGGGGCAAGTTGCGCCTGCACCAGTTCGTTCTGTCCGGAGTAGGAGTCGCCGGTGTGCTGGAGCACCTTCAGGGTTCCGCCGGCGGCGGCCTGGACCAGCTTCGCCGCCTCTACGAGGTCGGCGGTCTTGTCGACGCGGTAGCCGGGCATCTGCAGCAGCTCGTCGTCCGGGATGGTGAAGTACGGGTCGCGCCCGCCGGGCGTCATGAGCGAGCCGAAGCCATCGTTCTGGAGCTCGATCATCTGCTGCCGGTTGTGGGCCAGGTGGACCGCCTGGCGCAGCCGCTGATCGTTGAACGGCTCCCTCTGGACCGCGAAGAGGACGCCCCCGTAGCCCCTCACCTCGCCGCCGGAGTGCCAGACGGTGAACTCTTCCTCCCCCTGCAGCTCGATGCCGAAGCTGTTCGGGTAGACGCGAGCGGGTCCGTCGATCTCGCCCGCCTTGAAGAGGCCGAACTGCACCGTGTCGTCCGGCACGATCCGGTACTCGACCGCGTCGAGGTAGGGACGGCCGGCCCGCCAGTAGTCGGGGTTCCTGACGTAGCGCCCGCCGATGCCTTCCTCGTGCGACTCGGAGATGAACGGCCCGGTGCCGATCAGCGCCCGAGGGTCGTTCAGGTCGTTGCCGGCCAGCTCCGCCACCTCGGGCGAGACCATCGCGTTGAAGAGCGAGGCCAGCGCATCGAGGAAGTTCGCATCCGGCTGATTGAGATTGAACTGGATCGTGCCGTCGTCGACGGCCTCGACGCTGTCGAGCGACGAGAACAGGAAGCGCCCCGGCGAGAAGTCGCTGAAGGCGATGCGTTCCACGTTGAACACGGCGTCCGCGGCCGTGAACGCCCGCCCGTTGACGGGCGGGACGGGCTGCCACTTCGCGGCGGGATCGAGACTCGCAACCAGCGTGGTGTCGCCCGTCCACTCCCAATCGGTGACGAGGTCGCCGACGGCAAGGAACGTCTCCGGATCCGGCACGAACAGGTTGTTGCCGACCAGGCCCCAGTGGTCCTGCGTCTGGATCGGGGAGGTCGCGCGGTGCGGATCCCACGATGTGCGGGCGAAGAAGAAGACCGTGACGATCTCACCGCCCCGCTTCGCCGCGTCGGGGTCCGGCGTCGGCGTCGGCGTGGGCGTCGGTGTTGGCGGAGGTGTTGACGTGGCCGTCGCCGTCGCCGTGGCTGCGGCGGCCGTCGCCGTGGCTGCGGCGGCCGTCGCCGTGGCTGCGGCGGCCGTTGGCGTGGCTGCGGCGGCCGTTGGCAGCCGGCGGCGCCGGTTCGTCGTCGTCGTCGGCGCAGCCGATCAGTGCGGCGGCGACCAGTCCGGTCGCGCCGACCGCGCTGCTCCGCAGCAGCGTCCGGCGGCTGAAGATTCCTCGTCCCTCGATCAAACTATCCGGCATCGAGCCCCCCTCTGAGCCATGCGATCTGGCCGAAATCCTGCCGCAGCCACCATAGCCGGGATCCACCGAAGAAGAGCGCATGAGCGGTTGCGGTTGGGTGCTCCGCTGTAGCTGGGACAATGGTTTTTGACCGAATCACGTCACAGCCACAGGGAGCACCCATTCGATGCTACCAACGAGCGACCCCGACCGGATAGACATCGCCTTCGACGACGACCGCCTGGTGGCCGATGCGGGGCTGCTCCTCCCGGCCACGCTCGCCCAGCATCTCGGTTTGCAAGAGCTCGCCGACAGCTACCTCGACCTCGGTGACGCGCCGGGCCGGGCGAACGCCGGCGACAAGCTGCTGACCCTGGTCGCCTCGGCGCTCGCGGGCGGCGAGTGCATCGACGACGCCGCTGCGTTGCGCGCCGGCGGGACGGCGAGCGTGCTCGGTTGCACCGTCAAGGCGCCGTCCACCCTCGGGACCTTCCTGCGCAGCTTCAGCTGGGGCCACGTCCGCCAGCTCGACCGCCTCAGCCGCGAGTTGCTCGCCCGCAGCTGGGCGGCCGGAGCGGGCCCGGGCGCGGCGCCGTTCACGATCGACCTCGATTCGACGATCTGCGAGACCTACGGCCTGGCGAAGGAGGGCGCCCGGCAGCACGGCTACACGGGCGTGCGCGGCTATCACCCGCTGCTCGCCGTTGCGGCCGGGACGGGTGAGGTGCTGATGGCGCGGCTGCGCGAGGGCCGCGCCAATACCGCCCGCGGCGCCGCCCACTTCCTGCGTGAGACGGTGGCGCGGGTGCGCGACGCCGGGGCGAGCGGGCAGCTCACGGTGCGCGCCGACAGCGGCTTCTACAACCACGCCGTCGTCGCCGTCTGCCGCAAGCAGGATGTCCGCTTCTCCATCACCATTCGCCAGCAGCCGAACGTACGCACGCTGATCGAGGCGATCCCGGAAGAGGACTGGACGCCGATCCCGTACTGGCTGCCGGGCGGCGCGGATGTCGCCGAGACGACCTACACGCCGTTCCAGCACAAGGAGGACGCCGCCCCGGTGCGGCTTATCGTGCGGCGCGTCAAGCCGACGCCCGGCTCACAGCTCGCGCTCTTTGCGAACTATAGTTACCACGCCTTCATCACCGATCGCGCCGGGGAGCTGCTGGAGCTGGAGGCCGACCATCGCCGTCACGCCGAGATCGAGAACGCGATCCGTGACCTCAAATACGGCGTCGGGCTGAACCATCTCCCCTCGGGCCGCTTCGGCGCGAACGGGGCGTGGCTCGCGGTGCAGGTGATCGCGCACAACCTCGCCCGCTGGACGGCGCGGCTCGGGCTCGGCGAGGGGATCGTGACGACCAGGACGCTCAGGCGGCGCTACTTCGCTCTCGCCGGACGGCTCACCCATTCTGCACGGCGCTGGACCCTGCACCTCGCGAAGCGCTGGCCCTGGGCTGGCCAGTGGGCAGCCGCCCTGGCGCGGTTACGGGCGTTACCGCTCCCGGCCTGACGCTCGCTCACAGCGCCAACACGGGTCCGAGGCTCGCGCCAGCATGCCCGCGCACGCCTCGCGCACCCTCGCGCCGGCGCCCTCAGCGCCCCCGAGCCGCGCTGAGCGACGCTGAGCGACGGCTCCTCGCTCCGGCACCGCCCGGCGAACGCCGGCACGCCCGCCGAACGCTCCGGCAGCCCGCCCCTTCAAGCTTCGATCGGTGGATTCGAGCATAGACGGCACGGCTGCGGACACGGACGTGGTGAAACACTACCCCAACGCGTCAAGCCTTGGCGGCTCGGGCGTCCGTCTACTCGCCGCGCAGACGCGGATCGAGCACGTCGCGGAGGGCATCGCCAAACATGTTGAAGGCGAACACCACGAGGGTGAGCGCCATGCCCGGGAACAACACGAGCGAGGGGTTCGTCGCGAAGTAGGTCCGCGACTCCGCGCCGCCGATCATGCGGCCCCACGAGGGCGTGGGCGGCGGGACCCCGAGGCCGAGGAAGCTCAGCGCCCCCTCGGCCAGGACGACGCTGCCGAGGCTGACCGTCGCGATCACGATCAGCGGCGAGACCACGTTCGGCAGCACGTGCCGCAGGATCACGCGCGACGTACTGGCGCCCACCGTCCTCGCTGCTTCGACGTACGTCGACTCCTTGATCGCGAGCGTGGAGCCGCGGACGACGCGCGAGTTGCTGGCGATCATCAGCACCCCGAGCACGAGGGTGATGTTCAGGGTGCTCGGCCCCAGCACGCCGACCGCGACCAGCGCGAGCACCAGCGGCGGGTAGGCCATCACGCCGTCCACTACTCGCTGAATCACCATGTCGGCGCGCCCTCCGACGTAGCCGACCCAGAGTCCGAGGACGGTGGCGGCCCCCGTCCCGATCGTCACGGCGCCGAACCCGACGAAGACGGAGAGCCGCGCGCCGACGATGACGCGGCTGAATTGATCGCGGCCGAATGCGTCCGTCCCGAAGAAATTGTTGGCTGTCGGGCCGGAAAGCCGCGGGCCGGTAGCGATCTGCGCCGTATCGAAGGGAACGATGTACGGACCGATGGCGCCGAGCACGATGAACAGCAGCACGATCAAGGCGCCAAGCATGCCCAGCGGCTGCTTGCGCACGAATCGCCACAGCCCACGACGAGCGGAATAAAGACGGCCACTCGGCCGGTAGAGGCTCGCCGCTGCCGTCACCGCCGTACTCCCATCGGGGTCATCGCCCTCCGTCCTCCGACACTCGCGCCGCTCATCCGTGGCGAATCTGCGGGTTGAGGTAGCCGTAGACGAGATCGACCGACAGATTGACGAGCATCACGAACACGCCGACCAGCAACACTACGCTCTGGATCATCATGAACTCGCGTTCGCGTATCGCCTCGAGCATCAGGCGGCCCAACCCCGGCAGGTTGAAGATCGACTCGATGATGACGCTTCCGCCGAGGAGGTTCGCGACCGAGAGCCCGATGACCGTGACCACGGGAATCGCGGCGTTCTTGAAGGCGTGCCCCGTGACCACGCTGTACTCGGTAAGCCCCTTCGCCCGAGCCGTCCGCACGTAGTCCGCACGGATCACCTCGAGCATCTCGGAGCGGACCATCCGCATCACCGTGGCGCCGAGGCGCAACGACAGCACCATCGACGGCAGCAGGAAGAGCGTCGTGTTGCCGACCGGATCGTCGACGAACGAAACGTATTGGAGCGGCGGCACCCACCCCCACCAGATCGCGGGCATCACGATCAGCAGCGTGGCGAGCCAGAAGTTGGGGATCGACAGCCCGCCGATCGCGAGCGTGCGGGCGACGAGGTCCAGGAACGTGCCCGGACGGAGCGCCGAGAGCAGGCCCGTGGGAATGCCCATGATGATCGCGAAGAGGATCGAGAGGATCCCGAGCTCGACCGTGATCGGCAGGGCGCGCCAGGCGCGCGTCGCGACGCTCTCCTTGCTGAACACCGAGTCGCCGAGGTCGCCTCGCAGCAGCCCGCCCGTCCAGTCGAAGTACTGCCGCAACACGGGGCGGTCGAAGCCGAACTCGGCACGGATGCGGGCGCGATCCTCGGCCGGCACGCCGGCTTCCGCCAGCCGGTCGTCGAGGGCGCTGCCCGGCAGCAGCCGGATCGAGCCGAAGACAATCAGGGAGATGATGAACACCGTGGGCGGGACCAGGAGGAACCGCCGCATCACGTATTCCTGCATCGTTCACACCTCAGGCGCGTCCGCCGCCCGACTATACACGCGCGCCAGAGGCCCATTCGGCACGCGAGGGCCGACGCGCTCGCCGCGGTCTCTGCTATGAATGCATGGCCTGCAAGGCCGGCGAGATTCGGGAGCAGCGCCATGCCCATGCCCACGGATATCGGCGTCGTCGATACGCTGCTCGGTATCCCCACGCCCGGGCACAAGGCGTACACCTCGTTCCGGCCGATGCTGCGCGACTACGAGTCGCTCGAGGTCTTCGACTACCCGGTGGCGTACCAGTACCGCAACCGGCCGGACATCCCGCAGACCGGCAGCAGCGAGGAGATGGTCGACTTCACGCTCGCCCAGATGGACACGCACGGCATCTGGCGCGCGCTCGTCGACGTGACCGGCGAGGAGAGCGCGGGGCGGCGCGCCCTCGAACTGCATCCGGACCGCTTCGCCGGCGCGTACACCGTCGACCCCAACGAGGGCGTCCCGGCCTTGCGCAAGCTTGAGCACGCCGTCCACGAGCTCGGCGTGAAGGCGGCGAGCGTCACGCCCGCCTTCGTCCACCCGCAGGTGCCGATCAACGACAAGCGGGCCTACCCCGTCTACGCCAAGTGCGTCGAGCTGGACATCGCGGTCACGGTCACCACGGGCGTGCCCGGCCCGCGCGTGCCGATGCAGGCGCAGGATGTGGCGCTCATCGACGAGGTCTGCTGGTTCTTCCCGGAGCTGCGCTTCGTGATGCGGCACGGCGGCGAGCCGTGGACCGCGCTGGCTGTGAAGCTGCTGCTCAAGTGGCCGAACCTCTACTACTCGACCAGCGCCTTCGCGCCCCGCCACTACCCCCGGGACATCATCGATTTCGCGAACACCCGAGGCGCGGACAAGGTGATCTACGCCGGCTACTTCCCGACGGGCCTCTCGCTGGAGCGAATCTTCGCCGAGCTGGCGGAGGTTCCGTTCCGCGACCGCGTCTGGCCAAAGTTCCTGCGCGAGAACGCGGTCCGGGTCTTCAAGCTCGACGAGTAGCCGCGACAGGGAGTCTTCGATGACCACCACCACCAGTGCCATCGAGTTCCTCGGCGAGCCCCTGATCGAGGACCGCGTCTCCGAGCGCCGGTTCGAGGTGATGCGCGGCGGCGAGGCGATCCCCGGCATCCTCTGGACGCCTGCCTCGCGTGCTGGGGCGGCGCCGCTGGTGCTGCTCGGCCACGGAGGCAGCGGGCACAAGCGCAACGACCGGATGCTGGAGCTCGGCGTGCGCTTCGCACGCGATCGCGGCTTCGCCGCCGCGGCGATCGACGGCCCCGGCCACGGCGACCGCGGCGGCCTCATCTCGACCGACGACCCCGCCTACCGCGCGATCTGGCAGCGGCCCAACAACGTCCCGAACATGGTCGCCGACTGGCAGGCGACGCTCGACGCGCTAAGCGAGCTGGACGCGATCGACGAGGCCCGCGTCGGCTACTGGGGCATGTCGATGGGCACGATGTTCGGGCTGCCGTTCGTCGCCGCCGAACCGCGGATCCGGGCTGCCGTCCTGGGCAAGGTGGGGCTCACCGGCAGCAGCGTCGACCGCAGCAAGATCGCGCCGCACCTGCGAGCGGCGGCTCCGAAGGTCGCCTGCCCCACGTATTTCCAGGTGCAGTGGGACGACGAGCGATTCGACCGCTACAGCTCGCTCTTCCTCTTCGACATGATCGGCGTCGCCGAGAAGGAGCTGCACGCCTTCCCCGGCGAGCACGCCGTGACCACGCCCGAGGCGCTCGAGGGCTCAATCGCCTTCCTCGCACGCCACCTCACCGCCTGAGCAGCCGTCCCGCCGTCAGGCCCAGGACTTGCCGGACGGCATCGGCAGCGCACCCGCCGGGACGATCTCGTCGAGGGCCTCGGCGATGAGCGTGCGCTGCTCGCCGGCGCGCTCGTCGAGCACGCCGCGCGTGCGTACGAAGGCCGCCGTGCGCACGATGCCGCGCCGCTCCTCGGCCAGCTCGCGCCGCACGAGGATGTTCATCAGGCCGTACTCGTCCTCAAGCAGCAGGAAGACGATGCCGCGCGCGGTGAGCGGGCGCTGGCGGCAGACCACCAGCCCCGCGACCTCCACCGTGCGCCCCGCCGGCAGCGTCTGCAGGTGGCGGCTGGAGGCGACGCCCTCGCCGAGCACGCGGCGCAGGAAGCGCATCGGGTGGCGGTCGGGCGAGAGGCCCAGCAGCGCGTAGTCGGCGGCCATCCGCTGGTAGGGGCCGAAGTCCGGCAGCGTCACCATGTCCTGCGCGGTCGGCAGATCGAGCCGCAGCTGGCGCCCTGTCGCCTCCGCCGCGGGCGCACCCGCCGCCCCGGCGACGGCCCCGCCCGTGAACAGCCCGAGCTGCCAGAGCAGCTCGCGGCGCTGCAGCCCGAAGCCGTCGAAGGCGCCGACCTGGATGAGGCGCGCCGTCGCCTGCCGGCCCAGCCCCGTGCGCTGCACGAAGCCGAACAGCGAGCGGTACTCGCCGGCGCGCTCGCGCTCCTCCTCGATGCGCTCGGCCCAGGCGGCGCCGAGGCCCCGCACGTAGCCGAGGCCGACGCGGACCGCGCCCTCGGGCAGCTCGACCGTGCAGCGGGCGGCGCTGACGTTGATGTCGGGGCGCTCGACGGCGACGCCGTGGCGCTTCGCGTCGTTGGTCAGCACGTGCGGCGGGTAGAAGCCCATCGGCTGCTGGTTGAAGAGCGCGCACAGGAACTCGGGGGCGTAGCGCTGCTTGAGCCAGCTCGACTGGTAGGCGAGCAACGCGAAGGCAGCGCCGTGGCTCTTCGGGAAGCCGAACTCGGCGAACCCCGCGAGGTTGCCGAAGACCCTCTCCGCTACCGCGAGCGGCACCCCGCGCTCCGCCGCCCCAGCCATGAAGCGCTCGCGCCAGGCATCGAGCTCCTCGTGCGCGCGCCTGCGGCCCAGCGAGCGGCGGAAGCGATCGGCCTCGCCGGGCGTGAAACCGCCCATGTGGCGGGCGACCTGCAGCACCTGCTCCTGGAAGATCACCACGCCCAGCGTCTCCTCCAGCACCTCGCGCACGCACTCGTGCGGCGGGGCGGGGCGGTAGCCGGGGTTGCGGCGCTGCTGCTCGCGACGCCGCACGTAGGGGTTCACCGCGCCGCCAACGATCGGCCCCGGCCGCACGATCGAGACCTGCACGGTGAGATCCTCGAGGTTGCGCGGCTGCGTCCGCGGCAGCATCGCGATCTGCGCACGCGACTCGATCTGGAAGACGCCGACGGTGTCGCCGCGGCAGATCGCGTCGTAGACCGTCTCGTCCTCGAAGTCGATGCGCGAGAGGTCGACGATGCGCCCGCGCCCGTCGGCGATCAGGTCGATCGTCTCCTCGACGACCGAGAGCATGCCGAGCGCGAGGAAGTCGATCTTCACCATCCGCGCGTCGTCGACCGAGTCCTTGTCCCAGTGGCAGAGGTAGCGGCCCGCCATCGCCGCCGGCTGGCAGGGCACGCAGTCGATCAACGGCCCCGAGGAGATCACCATCCCCCCGGGGTGCTGCGAGAGGTGGCGCGGCACGCCCGCGAGCTGCGGCACGAGCGCCGCCAGCTCCCGCCAGCCGCGCGCCTCCGCGCGGTCCCGGAACTGCGGCGAGCGCGCGAGCTCCTCGGGCAGCTGGCCGGGCCCGTCGTAGGGACCCGCCAGCCCGGCGAGGCGGTCCAGCTCCGCCGAGGGCAGCCCCAGCGCCTTGCCGACGTCGCGCACCGCGCTGCGCAGCCGGTAGGTGGCGAAGGCGGCGACGAGCGCGCTGCGCTCGCGGCCCCAGCGCTCGTGGACGCGCTCGATCAACTCCGCCCGGATGTCGCGCGGGAAGTCGAGGTCGATGTCGGGCAGCGACTCCATCTCCTCGTTGAGGAAGCGCCCGACGAAGAGGCGGTGGCGGATCGGGTCGATGTGCGAGAGCCCGATCAGGTAGCAGACCAGCGAGGAGACCGAGGAGCCGCGGCCGCGGCCGGGCGGCAGGTTGGTGACGCTGCGGGCTGCGCCGGGCCCGCGCACCTCGCGGGCCACCTCCTGCGCCAGCTTGAAGATCTCGTGGTAGATGAGGAAGAACCCGGCGAGGTCGTGCAGTCCGATCAGCCGCAGCTCCTCGGTCATTTGCGCCTCGGCCCTGGCGCGCTCGGCGGGCGAGCGGTAGCGCCCCCCCAGGCGCTCGCGGCAGATCCGCTCCAGCTCCTCGAGCGGCGTGACGCCACCGGGCAGCGGCGGCGAGGGCAGTCGGTAACCGAGGTCGGCGGTCAGGTCGAAGCGGCAACGGCGCGCGATCCGCAGCGTGTTCGCCGCCGCCTGCGGGTGGTAGCGCGCGAAGCGCTCGGCCTGCTCCCGCGGGCTGCGCAGCCAGAACTCGGCGTTCGGCCGCCGCTCGGCGTGGGACTCATCGAGGCTGGCGCGATGGCGGATCGCGACCAGCACGTCCTGCAGCCGGTGCCGCTCGCGCACGTGGTAGTGGACGTTGCCGGTGCCGACCACGCCCACGCCCGCCCGCTCCGCGAGCGCGACCAGCGCCTCGTTGCGCGGGCGGTCGCCGTGCACGTCGTTGTCCTGCAACTCGACGAAGACCCGGTCCGCCCCGAACCAGCCGACGAGGCGGTCGAGCGCCGCGGCCGCCTCGGCCCGCCGTCCCGCCTGCACGAGGCGGGGGATACGGCCCTCGCGGCAGCCGCTGAGCACGATCAACCCGTCCGCGTGCTGCTCCAGATCGGCGAGCGGGAGCACGGGGTCGAGCCGCCGCGCCTCCTGCCCGCGGCGATCGCTCTCGCGCAGCCCGAAGGCGTAGCTGGAGAGCCGGCAGAGGTTCGCGTAGCCCTGCCGCGTCTCCGCCAGCAGCGTGAGGTGCGCTCGCACCTCGCCGCCGTCGCAGTCGCCGTCGCCTGCCGCCGCCGGCTCGGACACGGTCAGTTCGAGGCCGCTGATCGGCCGCAGTCCGGCCTCGCGGGCGGCGCGTGCGAACTCCATCGCCCCGAACATGCCGTCGTGGTCGGTCAGCGCCAGCGCCGCGTGACCCTGCTCGACGGCGGTCCGCACCAGCTCGTGCGGGCTCGAAGCGCCCTCCAGCAGCGAGTAGTGGCTGTGCACGTGCAGCTCGACGTAGGGCACGCCGTCGAGCGTGGCGTGCTCGATGGGCGTCACGGGATCGCGTGGCGCACGCGAGCGCGGCGTGTCCGGTATGGCCCGAGCCTGCCGGGCCTCGAACTCGTCCCAGCGCTCCATGTAGCCAGGCTGCTGATCACGGCGTGTGCGCGCCACGGCGTCACCCCTTTCGCCGCGTCGGCGCATGGTAACAGAACGTGCGTTCTGCTACCATGCGCAGGCCTCTTGGCGGGGGTGAACCATGGGAAATCGACACTCACGGATCGCGTGCCTGCTCGTGCCATCGCCGGCGCTCGCCGCCGAGTTGGCGGCGCGTCCGCAGCTGCACGGGCGGCCCGTCGCCGTCAGCGACGACTCGGGGCGGCGCGTGGCCGAGGCCAGCGAGGCCGCCGCCGCGCGCGGGGTGCGGCCGGGGCAGCGGCTCAGCGAGGCGCTCGCCTGCTGCCCCGCGCTCGCCGTCCTCGAGGCGCGGCCGGCGCGTGTGCGGCACGCCGCCTCGCAGCTCGTGGAGGCTGCCGCCGCCGTCAGCCCGCTGGTCGAGGAGGCGGCGCCGGGCGAGGTCTACGCCGACCTGCGCGGCCTCGAGGGCCTCTACCCGCACAAGGACGCGCTGGCGCAGGCACTGCTGGAGGCGGCTCCGCGCGAGCTCGGCGCGCGGCTGGGGGTGGCGGACAGCCGCTTCACCGCGCGCGTGGCCGCCTTCGCCGCACAGCCGGGAGCGTGGCTGCAGATCGACGGCGACGAGGCGCGCGCCTTCCTCGCGCCGCGGCCGACTGCCCTGCTGCCGCTGGAGCAGGCCGCGCGGGAGTGGCTCGCGCTGCTCGGCATCGCCACGCTCGGCGAGCTCGCGGCGCTGCCGCGACACGCCGTCGAGGCGCAGCTCGGGGAGGCGGGTGGGCGCGCCTGGCTGGCCGCGCGCGGCGAGGATCCGACGCCGCTGGCGCCCATCGCGCAGCGCGAGCGCGTGCTGGAGCGCGCGCAGGCCGAGCCGCCGCTGATCGGCCGCGAGGCGCTGCTGCACACCTTCGGGCAACTGCTGGGGCGCGCGCTCGCGCGGCCGCTGGCGCGCGGGCGCCTCGTGCGCGCCGTGCAGCTCGGCGCCGTGATGGAGGACGAGCGGGTCTGGGAGCGCCGGCGCGTGCTGACCGAGCCGACCGGCGACCGCACGCGGCTGTGGATGGCGCTCGCGCCTTCGATCGAGACGGCGGAGTTCGGCGGGCCGGTGGCCGAGCTGGCGCTGGAACTCGACGGGCTGACCGCCGAGCGCGGCCGCCAGGCCCGGCTGCTGCGCGAGGGCGGCGCGCGACGCCGCGAGCAGCTCGACGAGATGGCCCGCCACCTGCGGCTGCGCTACGGGCAGGCGGCGCTGCGCCGCGTCGTCGTGCTCGCTCCGCAGAGCCGCATCCCCGAGCGCCGCTACGCCCTCGCCGACTACGAGCCGTGAGCGCGGAGCGGCAGCCGGCGGACGGCGCGCTCACTCCGCTGGGCCTGCCGCGGCCGATCGAGGTGCGCCCCGGTCCCGAGGGCGAACCGCGCGAGTTGCGGCGGACACGGCGCGGCGTGCGGGTCGCGCCGCTCGCCATCGAGCGCATCGCGGAGGCGTGGCGCATCGCGGACGAATGGTGGCGCGAGCCGCCGCTGCGCCGCAGCTACTACCGCGTCGTCCTCGGAGGTGGCGGCACGCTCACGCTGTTCCACGACGACACACAGCCGCCCGCCGGCGGCTGGTACGAGCAGCACTACTGATCGAGGCGGACGCCGGCGCCCGGCAGGAATAGCATCGGCGTATAGCCCTCGGAGGCGCCGCGAGGAGGCGCTTGCAGGCGGCCAGGTGCAGCGCCAATCGCGTAGCATCGGCGCGCGCCGAGGAGCACGCGATGACCGAAGAACGACCGAGCGCGCTGCGCGTCCGCGACCCCGGCATCCGGGAGCTTCTCGCGCGCGACGCGCGCTGGCAGGCGTGGCTCGATGTCGAGGTGGCGCTGGCCCGGGCGCAGGCAGAGATCGGCATGGTCCCCGCCCCGGCCGCGACGGAGATCGAGCGCAAGGCGCGGCTCGAGCTGTTCGACCTCGACCGCGTGACCGAGGGGCTGCGCGTCACCGGTCACGGCCTGGTCCCGCTGGTCTGGGAGTTCGACCGGCTCTGCGAGGGCGACGCCGGCGGCTACGTCCACTGGGGCGCGACCACGCAGAACATCACCCAGACCGGCAACCTGCTGCAGGTCCGCAAGGCCCACCACATCGTGCTCACGGAGATTGCGGGGCTGCTCGAGGCATTCGCGGACCTCGCCGAGCGCACGAAGGACGACGCGATCGCCGGCCGCACGCACGGCCAGCACGCGGTGCCGGCGACCTTCGGCGCGAAGGTCGCCGTGTGGATCGACGAGCTGTGCCGCCACGTGGAGCGGCTGCGGCAGATCGAGCCGCGGCTCTTCGTCGCGATGCTCGGCGGCGGCGCGGGTACGGCCGCCTCGTTCGAGGGCCACGGCCCCGCGCTGCAGCACCGGATGGGCGAGCTGCTGGGGTTCGGCTCGATGCCGCTGCCCGGCCGCACCATCTACGACCACATGACGGAGTACGTCCTCGCGCTCGCGCTGCTCGGCACGAGCTGCGGGAAGGCCGCGCGCGAGGTGCGCACGCTCATGTCGGAGGAGTTCGCGGAGGTCGAGGAGCCCGTGTCGCCCGGCACCGTCGGCAGCAGCACGATGCCGCAGAAGCGCAACCCGAAGCTCTGCCAGGACATCATCGCGGACGAGACCGAGCTGCGATCGCTGGTCCCGCTCGCGATCGAGGCGATGCTCGGCGATCACGAGGCCGACGGCAGCCGCTCGATGATGATCGACCGCGCGCTGCGCCGGGCGCTGGAGCTGAGCGGCGACATCCTCGTGCGGCTGCTCGATGTGGCGACCGGGTTGCGCGTCTTCCCGGAGCGGATGCGGCGCAACCTCGATCTCTCGGGTGGGCTGATCATGTCAGAGAGCCTGATGCTCGCGCTGGGGCGCGAGATCGGGCGGCAGCGCGCGCACGACGCCGTCTACGAGGCAGCGCAGGAAGCCGCCACCAGCGGGGAGGCGTTCGCCTCGCTGCTCGCGAGGGACGAGGAGATCGCCTCGCGGCTCGGCGCGGAGCGGCTGGCGGAGCTGCTCGATCCCACGCGCTACACGGGCGACAGCGCACGCCAGGCCTCGGAGCAGGCGGCGCGCGCCCTGCGCGTGGCCGCGGACCTGCGCGAGGCGCTGGC
This sequence comes from Dehalococcoidia bacterium, assembly GCA_965261685.1. GTDB lineage: Bacteria > Chloroflexota > Dehalococcoidia > UBA2979 > UBA2979 > VXMT01. The sequence goes on along the minus strand of CBDHDI010000026.1, from coordinate 171,147 downwards.
CGCGGACTGAGCAGTCCTCGATCGCGCGAGCTCGCGATCAGCGCGAGGCGAGCTGCGCCCAGGTGGGCCGCCGGATCAGCAGCAGGAAGATCGCGCCGCTGAGGGTGAACAGCGCGTAGCAGGTAAACACCAGGCGGTAGCTCCCCGTCTGGTCGAACGCCCAGCCGGCGATGACCGGGCCGGCGAAGCCGAGCGGCATCATCAGCGTCGAGGTCAGGCCGCGGATCGTGGCGAAATAGCGGGTGCCGAAGTAGTCGGCCACCAGCGTCATGAACATCGCCACCCAGGCCGCGTGCGCGAACGGGTAGGTGAGGAAGTAGAGCGGCAGCAGCCAGAGCCGCGAGGGCGACAGCGACGCGAAGATCAGCATCCCGACGCATTGCAGGAAATAGGAGATCACGTAGAGCCTGCGACGCCCGACGATGTCGCCGAGCCAACCGCAGATGAAGCGCAGCGGCACCTGGAACAGCCCGTAGGCGCCGGTGATGAAGGCTGCGCCCTGCAGCGAGAAGCCAACGTTCTGGAGGTGCGGAACCTGGTGCACGATCCAGCTGATCTGCGTCGCTGCGCCGATCGCGGTGGCGGTCCCGAGCAGGTAGAAGGCCGGCGTGCGCAACGCCTCGGCGACCGTCATCCCGTCGCCGAACGAGCTTGCCTCCTGCGAGGTGGTCGGGGTTGCCGGAGCCGGAGCTCCGTCCGGGCGGTAGCCGTACGGCTCCGGGCGGTTGCGCAGCACCATCGAGAGCGGCAGCCCGCAGCCAACGATCACAACGGCGGCGACCAGCAGGGTCGGCCGCCAACCGAACGCGCCGATCAGCACCGCCAGCACCGGCACCATGAAGTAGCCGGCGCCGCGCGCGGAGGCGAGCAGGCCGAGCGCCTGGCCTCGTTTGTGATCGAACCAGCGCATCAGCGCGGCCGAGTACGCGGTCGACGAGCCGAGACTCTCGCCCGAGGCGATCACGAGACTCGCGATGTAGTAGACCCAGAGGACGCGCGCCTGGGAAAAGAGCACGAGCCCGATGCCGACGATCAGCACGCCGGTGATCGCCATCCTGCGCGCTCCGAGGCGGTCGACGAGCGCGCCCGTGACGGGGGCGAGCAGTCCGTGCTCGAAGCTGCGCAGCGAGAAGCCCACCGAGATCGCGGCCAGACTCCAGCCGGTCTCCTCGCGAATCGGCTCGATGAACACGCCGAAGCCGAAGCCGACGACGCCGAACGTGAGGAAGCTGGTGAACGCGCCGGCGAGCGCGATGTACCAGCCGTAGAACAGCCGGCCGCGTACAAGGTCGCCTCCGCGGCCCAGGGCGGCACGCATCGCGCCTCCGTTCGGGCGCCGGTCCTCGTCGGCCCGGCCTCGCGCGCAGCGTAGCGCCTGGCCGCCTCGCCTGAGTACGGCTGGCAGCGAGCTCCGGGGCGCGACGCGCTATGATCGCGCTCGCCCTGCCGGGCGCGACGCATCGGCAGTGTACGAAGGAGTCGTGACCGCGTGAGCGCTCCCCTCCGCGTGCTGACCTGGATGCCGCCCGAGATGACCGCGCGCGTGACGCGCGAGGTCGAGGGCGTCGAGCTGATCCACACCACGGCGCGTGGCCCCTTCCCGGAGGACGCCGCCGGCGAGGTGCTGCTGGTGGGCGCGCGCAGCGTGCCCATCATGGAGGAGGCGCTGCGCAGCGGCGTCCGCTGGATCCACATCTACGGCACCGGCGTCGACGACTTCCCCATCGAGCTGCTCGATGACGGTCAGACACTCACCTGCTCGCGCGGAGCGAGCGGCGTGCCGATCGCCGAGTGGGTGATGGCGACGATGCTCGCCTTCGAGAAGCGGCTGATGGAGACGTCGATCCACGAGCCCTGGGACCGGCGCAGTGATCCCGGGCTGGGCACATTGTCCGGGAAGACGCTCGGCCTGGTGGGTTTGGGCGGCATCGGCGCTGCTCTGGCCAGGCTCGCGCTGCCCTTCGGCATGCGGGTGCTCGCCCTGCGGCGCCGCCCGCGGCCGAGCGAGGTGCCGGGCGTCGAGCTGGCGAGCGACCTCGGCGAGTTGCTGCGGGAGGCGGACCACCTGGTGCTCGCCGCCCCGGCGACCGCCGCAACCCACCACCTGATCGACCGCGACGCCCTCGCGCAGGTGAAGCCAGGCGTGCACCTGGTCAACGTCGCGCGTGGGACGCTGCTCGATCAGGAAGCGCTGCGAGGGGCGCTCGATGACGGGCGCGTCGCCATGGCCTCGCTCGACACGATCGAGCCGGAGCCGCTGCCGGCCGGTCACTGGCTGTACTCGCACCCGCGCGCGCGGATCACCCCCCACCTCTCGTGGAGCATGCCGCGGGGGCGCGATCAGATCGTCGACATCTTCATCGCGAATCTGCGCCACTACATGGCCGGCGAACCCCTCGAGGGGGTCGTGGATGTCGAGGAGGGCTACTGAGCCATGTGCTCGCGGTAGCTCGCTCCGGCCCCGCCCATCACTCGCCTCGAACGTAGCTGGCAGCGGCGCTCGCCGCGGAGACGGCCTCACCCACTGCCTCGGCCACGTGGCCGCCGTAGCCGCGCCGCACCGCGCCGGCGGCGAAGACGCCGGGCAGCGAGGTCGCGTAACCCGTGTCGGTGACGACGTAGCCGTCCTCGCGCTCCAGCTCCGGCGGCAGGAACTCGCTGTTCGGGGTGGAGCCGATGAACGGGAAGACGCCCGTGCAGGCCAGCTCCCTGACGCTGCCGTCCCTGACGCCGCGCAGCCGCACGCCCTCGACCAGGCCGCTTCCGAGGACTTCGTCGACCTCGCAGCCCCAGACGAACTCGACGTTGTCGAGCCCCGAGAGCCGGTTCACGTAGTCCGCCTTCGCCCGCAGCGGGCTGCGGGCGACGACGTAGACCGTCCGGCAGAACCCGGCCAGCACGAGCGCTTCCTGCGCCGCCGCGTCCCCGCCGCCGATGACGGCCGCGTCCCCGCCTCGGAACAGCGGCCCGTCGCAGGAGGCACACTGCGAGACGCCCCGGTCGATCAACTCGCGCTCCCCGGGCACGCCCAGCCGCTTGAGGCGCGCGCCCGAGGCCACGACCACCGTCCGCGCGCGCTGCCGCTCACCACCGGCGGTCGCCACGTGGCCGCCGTCCTCGGTCGCGAGCGCCTCGACCGCGCCCTGCACGATCGAGACTCCGAGCGATTGACACTGCCCCACGAGACCGACGGCAAGGTCGATGCCGGAGAGCTGCCCGGCGGCGGGGTAGCCATCGAGCTGCTCGACGTTCACGATCTGTCCGCCGAACAGCGGCTCGCCCTCGACCAGGGCTGTGCTGAGGCCTGAGCGGGCGGCGTGGTGCGCGACGGTGAGGCCCGTAACGCCGCCACCGATCACGAGGACGTCGTACCTGCCGAGGCGGCGCACCATCTTCGAGTTTCCCGTCAGCTCGTCCGCGCCTCGGCGAGCCGCGTCTCCCAATCGGCGGGCAGACGGATCTGCTTCGCCACTGGATAGCCGAGCCTGCCGTTGTGCGCGAAGGTGCAGGCGTTATTGCGCAGCGGGTCGCCGGCGACCGCGATCATGAAGTCGTCGGGCTCGAACACGATCGGCACGAGCCGGTTCGGATCGTCCGACTCGAGGAACACCCGCGGGATGTTGCCGAGGTTGACCTCGGACTCGAGCGACCGGATCACGTGGTCGGTCCAGTCGCCCAGGTAGCGCTCGAACTCCCAGGCCGGCAGCCGCGCGTGGTCGAAGAGGTACTGCTTGACGTCCTGCTTGCTCCAGCCGGCCTTCGCGATCGTCTGCGCCAGGATCGGGCTCAGCACCAGCAGCGGGCGCAGCGAGCCCATCGACTTGCCGACGGTGAAGATCAGCTGCCAGGTGTTCTGCTTGAGCACGGCATCGGCGATGTAGGGCAGCACGAGCTCCGGCGTATCGCCGTAGACCGAGGCCATCATATCGCTGCCGGTGTAGCGGGCTATCGTGACGGTGTTGTCGCCTGCCTCGAAGCCCATCTCGACGCTGGTGGGCGGCCAGCCGATCTCGGCGAGCACGTCCTCGTTCTCCGCCAGCACCACGCGCCAGGTGTTGCCGAAGGTGGCCTTGTCGTTCTTGTGCAGCAGGAAGCCGGCGACGTTGCGCAGGTAGAGCCGCCAGAAGCGGCCAATCGAGGTGTTCGCGATGAATCCGTCGCGCAGGACGCCCTGCTCGAAGTTGAAGCCGAGCTCCTTCGCGATCGGCCCGTTGATCGTGATCAGCGTCTCGGCGCCGGGCGTGTTGCCGCTGTGCTCCACGCCGTACTCGGGATCGGCCATCGCCTCGGCGAGCGCGAGCAGCACGGGCATGTACTCGGGCCGGCAGCCCGCCATCACGCCGTTGACCGCGACGCTCCAGATCGTGACCGCGCGGTTGTCCGGCAGGATCACGCCGATCATCTCGTCCGGGTCGCGATCGGTGAAGCCGAGGAACTCCTCGACCTTCTCGACGGTCGGCGGCACGATCGGCAGCCCGTCGCTCCACTCGCACTCGTAGAAGTAGCGGTTGACCTCCTCGAAGCTGCCTTCGAACACGATCTCGCGCGACGAGGGCTCCGCGACGGCCGGCGCGTCCGCGGGCGCCTCGAGCAGGTTCGCGATGACGGCGTCCAGCGTCACCTCGCGAACGTTGCGCTCCATCTCCTGCTCGCTCTGGTTGCCGACGTGCCCCGGCACCAGCGCCAGCGGCAGGTTCGGCAAGCCGAGGCCCGCCGAGGTCGTGCCGGCCTGGCCGATGAACCCCTCGCAGACGAGCGACGAGGTGGGGACGCCCGCGAACTCGCACGCCGCACTTGCCCGCATCACGGCGGGCGTGCAGCTGCCTCAGCAACCCATCCCGGAGATGGCGGCGTCGACCCCCATCTCCTTGAAGCGCTGCGACAGCGAGGCGAGAATCTCGCGCTCCTCGGAGCCGTGCGTGGAGCCGAACTCCCGCCAGCTCACGAAGCGAACGCCGGGGAAGCGGGCCTCGAGCTGCGGCTCCAGCAGGTCGAAGATCTCGTCGCCGCGATACACGTAGTCCCAGAGTTGGGCGACCGTCTTGCCGGCCAGGGTGTCCAGCCGTGGCGCCAGCGGCTGGGGTTGGAGCTGCCTCGTGCTGCGCGGCCAGACCACCCGGTACTGGCCTCCGTTGTTGCTGTTCGTCATGGCCCTGGCTCCCTCGACGCTGGCTGCGCACCGCGAGTCTGGCGCGGCGCTACCGCGCCGCCCGATCCTACTCGCTACGCAGTGAGCTTGCGCCGCGATCCGGGCAGCGGGCCCGGGAGAGCGAGCCGCTGTGGCGCCGCGCTTCGCGAGCCCGCTAGCATGCGGGCCCCCGCAAGTCAGCGGCCACGCCGCGGAAGGGCCGTCCCCATGCCAGACGAGCGTCAGGAGAGCCAGTACTCGGTCCGCTACACGAACCCGATCTACGGCGAGGAGGAGATCGCCGCCGTCGTCGAGGCGCTCCGCAGCGAGCCGGAGCTGCAGGTGGGCCCGCGCGTGCGAGAGATGGAGCGCCGCGTCGCGGCGATGTTCGACAAGAAGCACGGCGTCATGACCAACTCCGGCACCTCGGCGCTGTACCTCGCCGTGGAGCTGCTCGACCTCCCGCCGGGCAGCGAGATCATCACCTCGATCATCAGCTTCTCCGCCACCTTCGCGCCGATCGTCCGCGGCGGGTTCGTCGCCTCCTACGTGGACGTGGAGTTCGACACCTACAACATCGACGTCGACAAGATCGAGGAGATGATCACGCCGAACACCCGGGCGATGCTGATCCCGAACCTGATCGGCAACGCGCCGGACTGGGAGCGGATCCGCGAGATCGCGGACCGTCACGACCTCAAGGTAATCGAGGACTCGGCGGACACGCTCGGGGCGGAGCTGCGCGGCCAGACGACCGGCACCTGGACCGACATCAGCATGACCAGCTTCGCCCGCTCCCACATCATCACCAGCGGGGGCAGCGGTGGCCTGGTCGCCGTCAACAGCGACGAGGAGTGGGACCGCGCGCTGATGCTGCGCCGCTGGGGGCGCACCTCCGAGGTGCAGATGTACGGCTCGAAGGAGGGCTCGGGCGGCCGCTTCGAGGCGGTGATCGACGGCATCCCCTACGACACGTACTTCATCTTCGACGAGGTCGGCTGGAACTTCGAGCCCTCGGAGATGCACGCCGCCTTCGGGCTCGTGCAGCTCGGCAGGCTCGAGGAGTTCTACGAGGCGCGCAAGCGACGCTTCGACCTGCACACGGAGTTCTTCAACCTCGAGCGCATCCGCGAGCGATTCGTGCCGGCGCGCCAGCTGGAGGGGCTGAAGACGAGCTGGATCTCCTACCCGCTGATGATCCGCGAGGATGCAGGCTTCAGCCGGGCCGACTTCCAGCAGTACATGGAGAGCAACGGCGTCCAGACGCGCATGGTCTGGTCCGGCAACATCCTCCGCCAACCCGCGTTCAGGGACACCGCCCACAAGGCTGCTCCCGAGGGCTACCCGAACGCCGATCGGGTCATGGAGTACGGCCTGATCCTGCCCATGAGCCACGCCGTGCCGACCGACGACATCGAGCAGATCCACGGGCTCATCGACGAGTTCGTGAGAACGCGCTGAGATCCGCCCTCCCGGCGCGGTCGCAGCGAATCGAGGGGGGGCGATGGCGTACGGCGACAGCGAACACGACGAGGCGCTGCGGACCGCCCGGCTGCGGGGCCGCCGCATCGGCGCGGACCGGCGCTTCCGGCTGTAGCCCCGCAGCGGCCTCTCTGGCCGGCAGTGGCGGACGCTGCGGACACGGGGTCGGGGAGCCCGATCGACGAATGCCCGCGGTGGTCGCGTGGTACCGTCGCCGCAATCGATCCGGGGAGGGCTGCGACGATGGAGGACCTGCGCGGAAGAGTCGCGGTCGTGACGGGCGGCGGAAGCGGGATCGGGTTCGGGATCGCGAGTGCGCTCGCGGCGGCCGGCGCACGCCTCATCGTCGCGGACATCGAGGGGGCGGCGGCGGAAGCAGCCGCGGCCTCATTCAGGAGCGCGGGCCACCCGGCGATCGCGCGGCGCACCGACGTGACCAACGCCGACGACCTCGACAGCCTCGCCGAGGCCACCATCGAGGCTTTCGGCGCCGTCCACGTGCTGGTCAACAACGCCGGCGTGATGACGATGGGGCCGCTCGCCGAGGCGTCCGAGGCCGACTGGTCGTGGCTCTTCGACGTGAACGTGCACGGTGTCGTCCGCGGGGTGCGCGCCTTCCTGCCGCACCTGCGCGCCAACGCGCCAGCGCACATCGTCAACACCGTCTCGATGGCGGCGGTCGCGCCGAGGCTCGACGGCGGAATGGGCATCTACACCGCCTCGAAAGCTGCCGTGCTCGGCTACTCGGAGGTGCTGCGCGCGGAGCTCGAGGGCACCGGGGTCGGCGTCACGGCGCTGTGCCCCGGTCCGGTCAGCACGCGCCTCTGGGAGGCGGAACGGAACCGCCACCCCCGCTTCGGCCAGCGCAAGTCGATGAACACGCCCGCGCGCGCCCGCAGGCAGCAGCCCGACGAGGTCGGCGCCATGGTCGTCGCCGCGATCCTGCGTGACGCGGGCTACCTCTTCACGGACCTCGACTCTCGCGACCGGATCGAGGAGCGCCGGTCGCGAGTCCGGAGGGCGTTGGACGCCCTGGAACAGGGCGGCGCGTAACGCCGAGCGGCGCTGAACGGAGGCCGGCCATCGACGCGCGGCGGGAAGGCCGGCTGCGGACGTTCCGCTCCCTCGAGGACCGCAACTTCCGCTGGTTCCTGACCTCGATCTTCTCCGGGTTCACCTCGAACGACATGCAGCAGTTCATGCGGGGCTGGCTCGTCTTCGAGCTGACGGACTCGTTCGCCGCGCTCGGGCTGATGTCGCTGCTCAACGGAATGACGGGGCTGTTGCTGGCGCTGGTCGGCGGGGTGGTCGCGGACCTCGTGCGGCAGCGCAAGCACGTGGTGCAGCTGGGGCAGGCGCTGAGCGGCATCAACGCGCTCGTACTCGCGCTCCTTGTGTTCACCGACCTGCTGCGCGTCGAGCACGTGCTGATCGCCGCGGCGATTCACGGCGGCTCGAACAACCTCACGATGCCCTCGAGGCAGGCGCTGACACCGGACGTCGTGGGACCCGAGCGGCTGATGAACGCGATGGGCCTCTACAGCACGAGCCAGAACGCGGCGCGGCTGCTGATGCCCGGCATCGCCGGCGGGATGGTGGGCGCGCTCAGCGATCCGGGGACGATCGGCGGTGCGGCCTACGTCTACGTGCTGATCTTCAGCATCTACGCGGTCTCCGTCGCCACCATGTTCCCGGTGCGCGTGCCGGACCGCATGCCGCGAGCGCGCTCGTTCGCCTCGCTGCGCGGCGATCTGGCCGATGGCTTCCGCTTCGTGGCCGGGCACCGGCCGCTCAAGCTGCTGCTGATCTGCAACCCGCTCTTCGCGCTGTTGGGCCTCGGCCACTTCGTGCTGCTGCCCGGCTTCGCCAAGGAGGTGCTGGACGCCGGTCCGGGGCAGCTCGGGCTGCTGGTCAGCGTCTCCGGTGTCGGCGCGGTGGCGGGATCGCTGACGGTCGCATCGCTGCCGGGCCGGCGGCGAGGCGTGCTGATGCTGTCGAGCGCGGTCCTGCTCGGCGTCTCGCTGGTCGCCTTCGCCGCCTCGACCTCGTACTGGCTATCGCTCGGGCTCATCCTCTTCGTAGGGGTCGGGCAGGCGGGCTACCTGGGGCTGATGAACGTGCTCGTGCAGACCCTCGCCGGCAATCCGCATCGAGGGCGGGTGATGAGCATCTACATGATGGAGTTCAACATCACGCAGCTGCTGCTGTTCGGGATGGGGATCGCGACGAGCATCTACGGCCCCCAGGTCACGTTCGCGGCGGCCGGCGTGGTGCTCGTGCTGCTCTCGCTGGTGCTGCTGCTGCGCTCGAAGACACTGCGCAGGATCGAGTAGCGGCCCGCGCGCTCCTTACTCGTCGCTTCGCCGCGGCACCTCGAGCTGCTCCATCACCTGCTCGAGGACCTCGTACTCCTGCGCGCCGACCACGCCATGGCGCTCGTCGAAGATGAACGTCGGCACGCCGCGTACGCCGATCTGGCGCGCCCAGTCGATGCGCTCGTCCACCTGCTCCCGGTAGCGCCCCTCGGTCAGCACCGTCCGCAGCTCGTCGGAGTCGAGCCCCTGCTCGCCGCCGATTGCGATCAGCGTCTCGAGGTCCCCGAGGTCCGCCTCGCCCTCGAAGTGGGCGGCGAACAGCGCGCGGTGCAGGCCCTCGCCGTCGTGGCCGATCTCCTGCGCGTACTCGGCCGTCTCGAGGGCAAGGTGCGAGTTCGGGGTGAACTTGCGCCCGCGACGGAACGGGATACCCACCCGTTGGCCGCGCAGCTCAAGCTGGGTCGGCGGGTCGTCCGGCTCCGTGCGCGGCTCGCGCTCGCGCCCCTCGGGAGGAATCGAGGGGTCGAGCAGGAACGGCCACCAGCGCACCTCCAGCTCGTACTCGCGCCGCAGCTTCTCGACCTCCACGAGGCCGACGTAGCACCACGGTCAGATGAAGTCGCTGACGATGATCAGTGAGGTCATGCCGCCTGCCCGCCTTCCGGACGCCGCGCCCTCGCTGCCTCAGTATGACGCCAGCGCGCTCGCGCATCACGTGGCGCCACCCGCACTGCTACCATCCGCGCCCCTGCCGCCGCCTGCTCGAAGGGAGCCAGAGGCGATGAAGTTCGGGCTCTTCCTCATCGAGTCGCCGCACCGCGCACACGTCGGGCCGAGCGGACGGCGCGCCGATCCCGGCCAGGGCGCGGCCCTCACCTCTCCCGAGTACCTCGGCGGCGTCGCGCGTTTCGCCGAGGAGGTCGGCTTCGACTTCGTCTCGTTCCCGGAGCACGTCGTGCTGCCCGTCGACTACGAGTCGCGCTACCCGTACCAGCAGTACGAGGGCGGCGACTTCAAGCGCTACCCCTACGACGAGACGGCGTTCCCCGAGCCGATCACCGCGCTCACCTTCGTCGCCGCGGTCACGGAACGCCTCGAGCTCGGCACGTCGGTGCTGATCCTCCCGCAGCGCAACCCCGTCATCCTCGCGAAGCAGCTCGCGACCCTCGATGCGCTCTCCCGTGGCCGCGTCAGCCTGACCGCCGGGGTTGGCTGGTTCCGCGAGGAGTTCGAGGCGATCGGCGCCACCTGGGAGCGCCGCGGACGCCGCGCGGACGAGTACATCCAGGCGCTGCGCACGCTCTGGCGCGACGAGATCTCGACCTTCCACGGCGAGACCGTCTCCTTCGAGCGGATCCGCTGCCTCCCGAAGCCGACGCGGCCGGAGGGCCCGCCGATCTACGTGGGCGGGCACAGCCTCGCCGCGGCGCGGCGCGCCGGACGGCTCGGCGACGGCTTCATGCCGCTCGGCTTCGGCGGCTTCGACGGCGAGGACGTGGGACCGCTGCTCGACGCGTGGCGCGAGGCGGCGACCGCAGCCGGCCGCGACGCCGCCTCGATGGAGCTGTGGATGGGCTCCGCGCCCGACCTCGAGTCGGTCCGGCGCGTTGCCGAGCGCGGCGCGAACCGCGTCCACTTCGCGTTCTCGGCGCCCGATCTGGACCAGGCCAAACGCGAGCTGGAGCAGATCGCCAACGAGGTGATCGAGCGCTTCTAGCAGCCGGCCGCCCTCGAACGGGCGTCCGGGGCGCGGCCCATACGCCCCCCGGACCCACGGGCGGCTGACGGCGCGGTACAGTCTCGACATTCGATTCGCTTTCGCGCGCGACGGAGTGAGGTGAGGCATGACGACTGCACAGCGCCCGTATCAAGTGGTTGGCACCCGGCCGGTGCGCCCCGACGGAATGGAAAAGGTGACCGGGCGAGCGGGCTACAGCGCCGACACGCGGCTGCCGGGGATGCTCTACGGCCGCCTCAAGCGCAGCCCGCACGGGCACGCCTACATCCGCTCGATCGACACCTCGAAGGCCGAGGCGCTGCCCGGCGTGCGCGCGGTGATCACCGCCGCGGACTTCCCGGGCGAGCGCGACGAGATGATTCGCACAATGCGCGGGCAGACCACGCGCAAGTGGTTCCAGGACATGATCATGGCCTCGGACAAGGTGCTGCACTACGGCCACGCCGTCGCCGCCGTCTGCGCGACCGATCCGCACATCGCCGAGGACGCGATCGAGCTGATCGAGGTGGAATACGAGCCGCTGCCGCCGGTCCTCGACGTGCTCGAGGCGATGGCCGAGGGCGCTCCGATCCTGCACGAGGAGATGCGCACCGTGACGATGCTCGGGCGCGGGATGCCCGGCGCGCCGATCAACGACACGCCCTCGAACGTCGTGAGCCACATGCCGCTGGAGAAGGGGAACCCGGACCAGGGCTTCGCCGACGCGGACCTGGTGATCGAGCGCGAGTTCCGCACCGGCATGGCGCACCAGGGCTACATCGAACCTCAGAGCGCCGTGGCCGATTGGAGTCCCGACGGGATGCTCACCGTCTGGGCGAGCAGCCAGGGCGCGTTCAACTTCCGCGATCAGCTCGCCGTACTCCTGCAGATTCCGGCGGCGCACATCCGCGTCGTACCGACCGAGATCGGCGGCGGCTTCGGCGGGAAGCTCTACATGTACGTCGAGCCGATCGCCGCGCTGTTCTCGCAGCGCACGGGGAAGCCGGTCAAGGTCTCGCTTTCGCGCGAGGAGGTGCTCACGGCGACCGGGCCGACCTCGGGCACGTACGTGCGCGTCAAGATCGGCGCGAAGCGCGACGGCACGTTGCTGGCCGGGGAGGCCGAACTGGCCTACGAGGCGGGCTCGCACCCGCCCTCGCCCGTGGCCGGCGGCTGCATGACCGTGTTCGGCCCCTACGACATCCCGAACCAGCGCGTCGACGGCTACGACGTGGTGCTCAACAAGCCGAAGGTGTCCTCCTACCGCGCGCCCGGCGCCTGCCAGCCGACGTTCGCCGTGGAGTCCGTGCTCGACGAGATCGCGGAGGAGCTTGCGATCGAGCCGATGGAGCTGCGGCTCCGCAACGCCGCGCGCGAGGGCACGCGCGTCCTCGACGGCCGCGCCTTCCCGACGATCGGCGCGGTCGACGTGATGGAGGCAGTGCGCAGCTCGGAGCACTACCGCTCCGAACTCAGCGGCGAGTACCAGGGCCGCGGCGTGGCCATCGGCTACTGGTACAACGGCGGCGGCGAGGGCACCGCCACGGCCAGCATCAACGCGGACGGCACCGTGAGCCTGATCTTCGGCTCGGTCGACATCGGCGGACAGCGCGCCTCGCTGGCGATGCAGATGGCGGAGGCGCTGGGCATCCCCTACGAGGACGTCCGCCCGCACGTCGTCGACACGGAGTCGATCGGCTACACGGGCCTCACCGCGGGCTCGGCGACCACGTTCAAGACCGGCTGGGCGGTCTACAAGCTGGCGCAGGAGTTGCAGGCCAAGCTCCAGGGGCGAGCAGCCCGGATCTGGGACGTGTCTTCGGAGCAGGTCGAGTACCGCCAGGACGCGACGATCCACGGGCCTCCGGACGAGGACGGCAACGCCCGTTCCTTCACGTTCCGCGAGCTCGCGGGCCAGCTGCCCGGGACAGGCGGCAACATCGCGGCGCAGGCCGACTCGAACGAGACGACCTGGGGGCCGAGCTTCGCCGGGCACATCGTCGACGTCGAGGTCGACCCGGCGACCGGGAAGGTCGACATCCTGCGTTACACCGCGGTGCAGGACGTGGGCACGGCGATCCACCCCTCGTACGTGGAGGGCCAGATGCAGGGTGGCGCCTCGCAGGGCGCCGGGATGGCGCTGAGCGAGGAGTACATCTACGACGAGGACGGCCGGCTCCGGAACGCGAGCCTGCTCGACTACCGGATGCCGACCACCGTCGATCTGCCGATGGTGGAGACGGTGCTCGTCGAGGTGCCGAACCCCGGACACCCGTACGGCGTGCGCGGTGTCGGCGAGGTGCCGATCGTGCCGCCGCTCGGCGCGATCGCGAACGCGCTGCACGACGCGACCGGGGTGCGGATGCGGCACCTGCCGCTCAACCCCGAACGCGTGCTCGAGGCGCTCGGGGAGATCTAGCCCGCGGACGCCGCAGCCCTCGCCGGGTTGTCGAGCGGCTTCGACCGCTCGGAGCCACTGTTAGACTCGACGCGCACGGGCGGGTGCGAGGCGTACCCGTGTCCTGAAGGTGGGCGGGCCGACGGCGATGACCCTGTCTGATTCGCCCCCGTCCACGCCCTCCCCCGCCGCCAGCCTGACCGCGACCGCGGACGGGGCCGCCCAGGCTCCGCCGCCGCGACGAGGAGGGCGCTTCTCGCTGCGCACCTTCGAGTCCCTGCGGCAGCGCGAGTTCCGCTGGCTCTTCGCATCCACGCTCGGGCAGATGGCCGCGATCCAGATGCAGATCCTGATGCGCAGCTACGTCGCGTACGACCTCACGGACTCGTTCGCGGCGATCGGCGTCGTCGGGCTCGCGAGCGCCGTGCCGATGTTGTTGCTCTCGGTGTTCGGCGGCGTCCTGGCCGACCGCGTGCCGCGGAAGCGGATCCTGCAGGTCGGGCACGTGCTGAACATGGGGTTCGCGATCCTGATTGGCGTGTTGCTGCTGCTCGGCATGCTGCGCGTGGAGCACCTGTTCGTCATCGCGCTCGTGCAGGGCATCGTGCTTGCGCTCACGATCTCGGCGGGCCAGGCAATCGTCCCCGAGGTCGCGGGCAGGGAGCGCCTGATGAACGCCGTCTCCCTGAGCGCCGCGGGCATGAGCTTCATGCGGCTGCTGGCCCCCGCCGCCGCGGCCCTCATCATCGCGCTGGTCGGGACGGGCTCGGCCTATCTCACCATCGCCGTCTTCTACTGCCTGGCGCTGATCGCGTTGCTGCCGGTTCGCATCCGGCAGCCCGGCGCGATGGGGGCGGTGCCCAGCGCGGGCGGTGCCGGGGGACTCCGCGATCTGGTGGAGGGGCTCCGCTACGCCGTCTCAAACAGGGTCATCTTCTGGGTGCTCGTCCTGAACTTCGTCACCGCGATCCTCGCGATGCCGTACATGGTGCAGCTTCCCGGCTACGTCGCCGACGTCTTCGCGGGCGGCCCCACGGAGCTGGCGTTGCTCGCTGGAGTGAGCGGGGCCGGATCGCTCCTCGCGACGCTCGTGATCGCATCGCTGCCGGAGCGGCGGCGAGGCATGTTGCTGCTCGCCAGCTCGTGCCTGCTCGGCCTCTCGCTGGTCGCATTCGCCGCGACATCGCTGTTCTGGCCCGCCTTCGCGATCATGTTCGTCGTCGGCGCCTGGACCGCGGGGCGGCAGGCGATGGCGATGGTGCTCGTCCAGTCCTACGTGGACGACGCGCATCGAGGCCGCGTGATGTCGATCTTCATGACCCAGATCTCGATGGTCCTGTTCGGCGGGTTCATCGTCGGACTGATCGCGGAAGTGACGGGAATCCAGACGGCGATCGGGGGCCTCGGGCTGGTGCTCGCGGTCCTGGCACTCGCCGTCGCCGCGTTGGTGCCGCGACTGCGCCGGGTGAACTAGCACCGCCGGTCTGGGAGCCCCCTCACCCCAGCCCTCTCCCGCGAGGGGAGAGGGAGTGGGAGGGCTATGGCGAGGCGACGGCTCCCCGCTCGTAGAGGCCATCGATCTCGTCCGCCTCAAGGCCCGCCTCCTCGAGGATCTCGCGGGTGTGGCGACCGAGCAGCGGCGAGGGCCGGGGCGAGCCCGTCGGCGAGCCGGACATCTCGACGAGCGGCCCCACGAATTGCTCCGTGCCGGTCAGTTCGTGCTCAAGCTCGAGCATGATGCCCGCCTCCTGCACGCCGGGGTCGTCGGCGAGCTCCTCGGGCAGGTAGACCTTCGAGGCAGGCACGCCGAGGCGATCGAGCTCGGCGATCCACTCGTCCGCGCTGCGGGTGCGGAACGCCTCGGCGATCTTGCGGCGCGTGCGGTCGATCGCGGGGCGGTTCGCGGGATCGAGGACGTCGAACTCGAGATCCTCGGTCGGGTCATCCTCGATGCCGAGCAGGGAGCGGATCTGGCGTCGGTTCCGGTCGCTGAGCGCGCCGATGATGATCGCGCCGTCGCGAACGGCGTAGCCGCCGTAGTAGAGGCGCAGCTGCGGGCCCAGCAGGTCATAGACGCCGCCGCGCTCGGTCACGACCTCGCAGTAGTCGCCGCCGCGCTCGCGGACCGCATCGACGCGCTCCATCATCGGGTCCCGCGTCACGGCGTCGAAGATCGGCGAGCGCGCGATTTCGCGACCCATCATCATCATCCCGGTCGCGAGCAGCGAGCTGCGGACATGCTGGCCCTCGCCGCTGCGCTCGCGATGGACGAGGGCAGCGCAGACGCCCATCGCGAGGACGACGCCTGCCGGGTAGTCGACGATACCCGTGCACTGCACGAGTTCGGGTCCACCGAGCTCGTCGCACTTGACCTCGGCGGCCATCAGCCCGCTGTAGGCCTGCGCGACGATGTCCGAGCCGGCGCGGCTGGCGTTGCGACCGTGGCCGCCGAAGCCGGTGTTCTCGGCGTAGATCAGGTCCGCGCGGTACTGGCGCAGCGTCTCGTAGTCCACGCCCAGGCGGGCCGCCGCGCCGTAACCAAGATTCGAGACGACGACGTCGAACGTCGGAACGAGCTGCTGCATCAGGCGCCGTGCGTCGTCGTGCTTGAGGTCGATGGCGAGACTGCGCTTGCCACGGTTGAGCGAGTGAAACGGCTTGGTCTCGCCCGCGATCGGACTGCGCCGCCGCCGCGAAGGTCCGCCGTCGAGCGGCTCCACCTTCACCACGTCCGCTCCGAAGTCGGCGAGCGCGACGCCGCAGATCGGTCCGGCGATGATCTGCGTGAACTCGAGCACGCGTATGCCTTCGAGTGGTCCGGCCATGGTCGCCTCCTGCCTGCTCCGCCTCGCAGCGGCGCTCCCATCGGGCCGGATGGTAGCAGCCACGACGCCCCGCCCCGACCGGACGCGACGAGGGCCGCGGGAGCAGCGGGCGGGCTACGCGACGTTGCCCTGGAGCGGGCGCATCACCTCCTCGGCGAAGCGCTCGACGGCCTCGATCTTCGCCTCGACCGGCGAGCCGGCGCCGGCCGGCTCCCAGGCGGGGATGCGGATCCCGTCGAGGCCGGCGCGGCCGAGATCGTCGAGCAGCTCGGGGGTGGGCGTCTCGGCGAGCTGAATGGTGATCTCGAAGTCGGCGCGGTCGCGGCCCGCCTCTTCGACGAGCTGGTGCAGCCGCCCAACGCGGGCAGGCACCTCGCTCGCCGGAGAGCCGCCGCCGACCCAGCCGTCGGCGATGCGGGCGGCGCGGCGCAGCGCGATCTCGCTACGGCCGCCGAGCACGATCGGGATCGGCGAGGGCGGCACGGGCGCCATCGACACGGCGTCGAAGTCGAACCAGGTGCCGTGGTGCTCGACCCAGCCGCCGGCCCAGAGGCGCTTGAGCACCTCGATCATCTCGGCCATGCGGCGGCCGCGGCCGGAGAAGGCCTGGCCGGTCTGTTCGAATTCCTCGCGGCACCAGCCCGCACCGAACCCCGCCACGATGCGCCCCTCGGTGAGCACGGCTGCGGTGGAGATCGCCTTGGCGACGGTGAAGAGGTCGCGCGCTGGCGCGATGTAGACGGCGCTCATGCAGCGCAGTGTCGTGGTCGCCGCGCCCACGGCCGAGGCGAGCGCCCACGTATCGGGCCAGTGTGTCTCCGCGCCCCAGAACGGCACGCCGTCGGCGGTGCCGGGGTACGCGGGGATGATCTCGCGCGGGTAGAAGAGGTGATCGGGGATCGCGAGACCCTCGAAGCCGAGCCGCTCGGAGGCGCGAGCGAGTGGGAGCACCTGCTCGGTCGGCATGAACCCGGTGAACTGCCAGAACTTCATCGACGCCTGCCTCTCTCGACTGGACCGAGTTGCCCGCTACGATAGCCGCGCGGGGAAGGCGCCGCGATGCAATTCGGCTTCTGCTACATCCCGGACTACTACCCGGAGTTGCACGGCGAGTTCCGCGACTGGTACGAGCGGCTGCTCTCCGAGTGGGCGTGGGCCGACGAACTCGGCTACGACTCGATCTGGATCGCCGAGCACCGCTATCCCGGCTACGCCTTCTCCTCGACGCCGGTCGTGGCGCAGGCGATGGCCGACCGCACGCAGCAGATCCGCATCGGCACGGCCGTGGCGCTGATCACGCAGCGGCACCCCGTGCTGAGCGCCGAGCACTGGGCGACGGTCGACCTGCTCTCCGGCGGGCGACTCAACTTCGGCATCGGCCGCGGCATCCTGGAGTACGACTTCGAGACCGTCGGCGTGCCCTCCGAGCAGTCGCGCGAGCGCTTCGAGGAGGCGTGGGAGGTGATCCGCCGGCTCTGGACCGAGGACGGCGTGGTGCACAACGGCAAGTACTGGCAGTTCGACGCGCACTCGCTCCGGCCGCGCCCGCTGCAGCAGCCGATGCCGCCGATCTACGTCTCCGCGTTGGCGACGCCGGAGACGTACCGCTGGGCGGGGCGCAACGGCTACCACCTGCTGCTCGCGCCGTTCCTGCTCGACTCGAGCGAGCGGCAGCGCGGCTACGTGGAGATCTACCGCGAGGAGCTCGCGAAGGCGGGGCACGACCCAGAGCAGTTCGAGATCCTCGGGACGTACCACCTGAGCATCGTCGAGCGTGAGGATCAGATCGAGGGGGCGGACGAGTACTTCTATCGCTACCTCAACTTCACCCAGAACACCGGGAAGGAACGGACCGGGGTGAAGCACACCCTGGGGGGAGAGGCCAACCGCTACTACCGCTCCGGAGAGGGCCTGTGGAAGGACATCGAGGAGATGCGCCGGCAGCGCACCGTAATCGGCACGCCGCAGCAGTGCATCGAGCGCATGTCGGAACTAGCCGAGGCGTGCGGCCTCAGCGGCTGGACGTTCGAGATCAGCTACGGCGGCATGCCCCACGAGGTCGTCAGGGACCAGATGCAGCTCTTCGCCGAAGAGGTCATCCCCGTCCTGCGCCCGTAGCGCGCACCATCGAGGTCAGGGCACGAGCATCCCGCGCGAGACGGCGGTCTGGCGCTCGTTCCACTCGGCCTCGGCGAAGGCCTCGTTGACCTTCTCGAGCGGGTACATGTTCGAGACGATGCGCTCGTAGGGCACCTTGCCCTGGTTCTTGACCAGCGTCTCCATCATCAGCGGCAGCAGGTGCGGGCGGTACATCAGCGAGCCCATGATCTTCTTGCCGCGCAGGATCGTCGAGGGGTCGAACTCCACGGTGCGGCCACGCACGATGTCGCCGATCTCGATGAAGGTGCCGCCGTTGGTGAGGTAACCGACGCCCTCGACGAGCAGCTCCGCCCTGCCGACAAGCTCCATCGCGATGTTGGCGCCGCGGCCATCGGTGAGCTGGAGGACGCGCTCAAGCCGTGCCTCCGGGGTGTCGTACTCGGTGATGTTGATCGTGTGGTCGGCGCCGAACGCCTCGGCAAGCTCGAGCCGGTCGGCGAGGCGGTCGAGGACGATCACGCGGTGCGCGCCCATGTCCTTCGCCATCGCGGTGGCGTTGAGGCCGAGGCCGCCCGCGCCCTGGATGACCACGTAGTCGCCCTCGCGGGCGCCGGCGCGGAGCAGGCCCTCGGTGACCGTGCCCATCGCGCAGTTGACCCAGCCGAGCACGGAGTCGGGCAGCTCGTCGGGCACCTTGAAGACGGGGTGGTTGGCCCGGATCCAGTAGTAGTCGGCGTAGGTGCCGGTGAAGTAGGGCCAGTCGCCGGCGTCGCTGTAGGGGCTGCTGGGGCACCAGTTGGGCTCGCCGCGCATGCACTGGTAGCAGTTGCCGCAGGGCTTGATCGCGGAGTACATGATGCGGTCGCCCTCGTGCAGCGGGACTCCGTTGGAGTCCGTCGTCGTGCCCTTGCCGAGCTGGTAGACGACGCCCGTGCCCTCGTGGCCCATCACGCGGCCGCTCTCGGGAAGCGGGACGTTCACCTGGTCGCCGCGCCAGGTGTGCAGATCCGAGCCGCAGATCCCGGCCTGCGTGATCTTCAGCACCAGTCCGCCCGGCTCCGGGTCGGGGACCTCGTACTCCTCGATCACGAAGGGCTCGCGGTATTCCTTGACGACGACGACGCGGCCAGTGGTCACGATTGGCTCTCCTTCAGCGCACGCAGCGGAGCGGCTGCCGCCGCATCATAGCGAGGCAGCCGACGGCTGACCGGTCAAACCCGAACGTGGGCCTGGCGCGGGCTTACCTGTCGCCGGGGACAACGCCGGCGCGCGTGATCAAGTCCTTGCTGAGCGCCTGGAAGGAGTCCGGCTCCAGTTCGTCCACCTCGGCGTGCCCGGACTCGGCGACCGCTCGCTGGAACGGCTCGAAGCTCGGGATCTCGTCGTCGGCGAGTGGCTGCATCCACTCCTTGCGCTCCAGCGCGGCCTCGATGTAGGGGGCGAGTTCCTCCTGCTTGCGGGCCTCGCGCTCCTCCTCCTGCTCGGACTTGAACTCCGGCATGACCTCCTCGGCGAAGAGGCGCAGCGAGTCGCAGATCTCCTCGTGCGTGGCGCGGCCGGCCTGGGCGCCGAGCATCACCTGGTCGGCGCCGGCCTTGGTGAGCAGGCGGATCGCCTCGCGGGCCTCCTCGGGCGTGCCGATGCAGCTCGGCCGCCGCCGCGTGTGCTCGGCCTCGAGGCTCTCGCGGGCGTCCTCGAAGACGTTCCAGAGGTTCGTGCGGCCGGGCGTGTGGAGGCCGGCGACGTAGAAGTGGGCGACGCCGGTGCTGAAGAAGAGGCGGTTGGGCAGCGCGCGCTCGAAGGCGGCATCGCCGTCGTGATCGAGGCAGAGCGGCTCGGCGATCGAGAAGTTGGCGTTGACGAAGTGGCCGATCGGGACGCACTCGGTCTTGATCGCGTCGTAGTAGTCGTCGATCCACGCGCCAACCTCGGCCGGCGGGAGGAAGGAGAAGCAGAGCACTCCGAGGCCGAGCCGGCCGGCGAGCTTCACGGCCTCGCGATTGGAGCAGGCCATCCACATCGGCGGATGCGGCCGCTGGACGGCCTTCGGGATCACGTTGCGGCAGGGCATCGAGAAGTACTTGCCCTCGTAGCCGGGGTAGGGATCGAGCGCGAGCATGTTCGCGACCTGCTCGGACGCCTCGAGCCACATCGCCCGCTTGTCCGCGAGCGGCACGCCGTAACCCTCCAGCTCGCTGCGCGAGGCCGTCTCGCCGGTGCCGAACTCGACGCGGCCGCCGGAGACCAGGTCGAGCGTGGCGATGCGCTCCGCGACACGGGCGGGGTGGTTGTAGTTCGGCGGCATCGCAACGATGCCGTGGCCGAGCCGGATGCGCTTCGTGTTGCGCGCCGCGGCGGCGAGCACGATCTCCGGCGCGGAGGAGTGCGAGTACTCCTCGAGGAAGTGGTGCTCGACCTCCCACACGTAGTCGATGCCGATCTCGTCGGCGAGCTCGATCTGCTCGATCGTGTTCTGGAAGAGTTGTTGCTCGCTACCGGGGGTCCAGGGCCGCGGATGCTGCAATTCGAGGAAGATGCCGAACTTCATCGCTCACTGCCTTTCCGGGGCCGCGCGCAGACGGCAAGTATACGTACGGCCTCAGCTAGCCTCGCCCAGGAAGTCCTCAGCCGCGTCCCGAGGGACGTGACCCAGCACCTCCGTGCTGTGGCTGTAGTCCCGGAAACGCCAGCGGTTGTTGGAGATGCCGAAGAAGATGTCGAAGCGCACGTCCTCGGGCGCCTCGATGCTGCGCACGACGAGGTCGGCAACATCGCCGTGACTGACGAAGATCGCCTGATTCCAGGGATCGCCCTCGCGCGGCCGGCCATCCCGCGAGCAGGCGCCGATCCGCAGGCAGATGACGGACAGGTCGGTCGTCTCCACGTACATGCGCGCCAGGTCTTCACCGAACAGCTTGGAGACCGCGTAGAGGTTCAGTGGCCTCGGCTCGTCGCTGGGGCGCAGCAGCGGCCACTCCGAGGGAACGCGATCGTATTCCCCGCGTGTGATCTCGGCGTAGGGCGACGAACTCTGGTAGCCACTCATGGTCGCCCCGCTCGAGGCGAAGACGACGCGCCGCACCCCCGCCGCGATGGCCGCCTCGAAGACGTTCTGAACGCCGGCGATGTTGTTGCGGAGGATCTCCTCCCAGGGCGCCTCCCACATCCCTCGCGGGGAGTTGACCCCTCCGTAGCCAGCGAGGTGCACGACCGTGTCGACGCCCGCGAAGGCCGGCGCGATCTCCTCCAGTGCGGCGATGTCGCCGCGGAAGTCCCGCTCCGGCGTCATGCCTTCGACCCCGCTGCGCGAGAGCGCGGCGACCTCGTAGCGCTCCTCGAGGGCGGGGCGGATCGCGGCGCCGACCGCGCCGCCAAGTCCCGTGACCAGTACGCGCCGTCGGTCCATCGTCCTCGCCCCGTTCCGTGCGCTCGGTCAGTGGCAGCGACGCGCAGGGTACCGCAGGGCGCGGCCTCGATCTCGAAGGCCTCACGCGCGTCCGGGCGGGATTCTCGAGGTGTCCCCCCGGCCTTCTCGCTCAACGGCCTCCACGGCGCCTGCTCGCGCGCGTAGGATTGCGGCCTAAGCACGAGGGGGAGCCATGAGCACCGTCGCATTCATCCAGCGCAGCCTTGAGTTCACGCACGGTGCGCTCATCGACGCCCGCAACGGCAGCGACGAGCAGTTGCACTTCGTCCCCGAGCAGGGCAGCCACTCGATCGCCTGGTGCCTCTGGCACACCGCGCGCGTCGAGGACCTCATCATCAGCCGCGTCAGCGGCCAGCCGCAGATCTGGAGCGAGGAGTGGGCCGGCCGTAGCGGCCTCCCCTTCGACGGCTTCGGCACCGGCATGTCCGACGAGGACGCCCGGGAGGTGCATGTCGCCGACATCGAAGCCCTCGGCGGCTACCAGGACGCCGTCTTCGAGCGCACCGCACAGTTCCTCGCCAACGCCAGCGACGATGACCTCGAGCGCGAGATTCCCGCCCGCAACGGCACCGAGAGCGTCGGCGAGGCCATCTCGCTGCACATGATGGGCCACTTCAACGGCCACCGCGGCGAGATCAACACGCTTCGCGGCATGCAGGGCATGCCCACCGTCATGGCGGCCCAGGGCACCCACTAGCCTGGCCGTCTGCCGGCGTAGGAGCCTTCGCAGATACGAGGCTCCCTGTTCCAGTTACAGTCGCCCCGACTCGATACGCTTGGCGCGGAGGGGAGCGGCAGATGGCACCTCGACGCGCGCGCTCCGTGAGGTCACCTCGGGCGCTGTTCCTCGACCTCGACGACACCCTGCTCGACAACAGCCTCCACCCGGAAGCGATCGTGCGCACGTGTGTGGAGATTGCTGCGTCGCTCCCGGGACTGGATGGCGCCCTGCTGGTCGAGGCAAACAGAGAAGTGTGGGATGCCTACTGGCCCGAGGTGGAGGACAAGTGGACGCTCGGGATCCTCGACGGCGCTTCCGTGGGCCTCGAAGCCTGGCGCCGGACGCTACAGCAGTGCGGGTGCAGCGACGAGTCGGTCGTGCAACGCGCGACGCAGACCCACGACCGCCTGGCCCGGGCGGCCTACCGCCTGTTTGACGACGTCCACGAAGTCCTCGCGCCCATGGCGGGAGCTCACGTTCCGCTAGCCCTCATCACCAACGGAGCTGCGGATACTCAGCGCGCCAAGCTCGCTGCTCTCGGAATCGAGCACTGGTTTGATGCGGTCGTAGTCTCCGCCGGAGATCGGCATCGCAAAGCCTGATGCAGCGATCTTTGAACTCGCCCTCGACAGCCTGGCCGTCGAGCGGGAGGCCGTGTGGCATGTCGGCGACAGCCTCACGACCGACGTGGCAGGAGGCAGGGGCGCAGGCCTGACTGCAGTCTGGCTCAACCGAACCGGCGTTCCTCGCACGAGAGACGAACCCGAGCCTGACCTCGAGATTCGTTCGCTGTTGGAGCTAATCCCGCTTCTGTCGCACTAGCCGCACCGGAACGAGGCGGGTCGGCCCCGGCAGCGGCGCGCTGTCGTTACCCGCGGGTCCGTCGGCAGCCCCTCCGACGCGACCTGATGCGCAACGGGACGCAGTTCGGCACACTGGCGGCCGGCGCCGGCGGCGCAACGGTAAGGAGCCATCGTGAGAGCAGGCCTGATCTCGGACACGCACTCCCCGGCCATGGGCAAGGTCCCGCCGCTCGAGGTCGCCCGCGCCTTCGAGGGCGTTGACCTCATCCTGCACGCCGGCGACGTCTACACCTCGGAGTGCCTGGACTGGCTGGAGCAGATCGCGCCCGTGCTCGCGGTGGAAGTCCCGCCGGCGCCCTGTTTCGACGACCCGCGCGTCGCCCGCAAGCGTGTCGTCGATGTCGCCGGCCGTCCGGTCGGGCTGATGCACGACCTGATCATCATCGGCTACGGCTTCGAGGTGGTGCCCGGCATCATCGGGCGCCAGGTACGCGACGACACCTCGCTCGACGAATGCCTCCAGCAGGTCTTTGGCGAGCATGTCGAGGCGGTGATCTTCGGCGACACGCATGTCCCGATGGTGGAGCGGCACCAGGGCATCCTGTTCGTCAACTCCGGCAGCCCGACGCTGCCGTGGCAGCGGCGCCAACTCGGCACCGTTGCCATCCTCGAGGCGGACGGCGACGGCCTCGAGGCGCGGATCGTCCACCTGAGCGAGTACAGCGAGTAGCCGCCCGTAGCGCGGGGTTGCGGTGCTGCGGTACCCTCGCCCCGGCAATACGCGCTACGCGATGCGGATACGCGATACCCGATACCCAATGCGGATACGCGATACGCGATGCGGATACGCGATACACGATCAAGGAGGCCCGTATGCCGAGACCGATTCCCGTGCCCGACGCCTTGAGCAAGCCGTTCTGGGACGCCTGCAACGAGCGCCGGCTGATCATCCAGGTCTGCACCATGTGCGACCGCAAGCAGTTCCCGCCGGAGGCGGAGTGCGGCGAGTGCGGCTGGCACCTGCACCTCGACTGGGTCGAGACGAACGGCCGCGGCACGATCAACGGCTACTCGGTCACCTACGACTCGCGGATCATGGCCTGGCACGAAGAGCAGCCGTTCAACAACGCCGTGATCTCCCTCGAGGAATACCCCGAGATCAACTTCTACTCGAACCTGCCCGGCATACCCGTGAGCGAGGTCCCCGTCGGGGCCACGGTGGAGGTCGACTTCATCGCCGTGTCCGACGATCAACTGATCCCCGAGTGGAAGGTCGTCGAATAGCACTGACGCCCACGCGGCGTAGACCATCCACAACCCCTCGGCACAAGGCAGGAAGGCACAATTCATGGCAGGTCAGATTCACTGGGAGCGCAACGAGGATCCGGTCGGCATCTGGGAGCACCGCGGCAAGGTCGCGCTCGTCGGCCTGGGCCACTCGCCGAACACGGACCGCCGCTGGGACGGCGTCAGCATGGACAGGACGCTTGGCGCCAAGGTCGTCGAGGCCGCGCGCGCCGCGCTTGACGACGCCGGCATCAGGCCCGACGAGGTCGACGGCGTCGTCTCCTCGGGTGGCGGGCAGGCCTGGCACATCAGCCTCGGCTCGCAGTGGGGGCCGACACGGCCCTTCTTCGACCCGCCGTACGACAGTGAGGACGGACTCACGTACGTGACGGCCGAGTGGGTTCGGAGGCAGATGAACCTCGAGAACGCCACGTACGTGAACTCCCACGGCGAGACGCTCTGGAACATGATCGGTCTCGCCGCCCAGGTCGTCGGCGACGGGCGCTGCGAGGTCTGCCTGGTGACCTACCCGAACGGGAACATCGAGGGCCGCTACCACCAGAACCCGAGCCTCGCCGCGCCGGGACGGACGCAGTGGACCCACCCGTACGGCTGGGGGCTGTCCGGCCAGGGCTACGTGTTCGAGCAGTACGCCCGCAAGTACGGGACCAACCACGACGGGATGGCGCCGTTCGTGGTCCAGGAGCACGCCAACGGACTGCTCTGGCCGTACAGCTACTACGCACAGCACGAGCCGGAGCCGTTCACCGAGGAGGACTACCTCAACGGCCGCTGGATCGCACAGAACCTCAGCATCTTCGACTGCGACCGGCCCGTGCAGGCGGGCGCCGCCTACATCGTCACCACCGCCGAGCGCGCGAAGGACATGAAGCAGAAGCCGGTCTACATCCTGGACCATACCGAGAGCGCGTTCGCGCCGCGCAGCCTCGTCCAGACCCTCGACGACACCGAGGAGTGGACGGACATCCAGGCGAAGCGGTCCTACGCCGGCTCCGGCCTGCGGCCCGAGGACATCGACGTGTTCGCGCCGTATGACGGCTTCGCGGTGTTCACGCAGTACTTCCTGGAGGCCTTCGGCTGGCGAGGCGTGAAGCGCGGCGACGCGCACGACTTCTACGGTGACGACATCTCGCTCAAGGGGCCGAACCCGCTCAACTCGGGCGGCGGCAACATGGGCACGGGACGCATGCGCACCATCTTCATCACCGACCCGATGGAGCAGTTGCAGGGGCGCGCCGGCGAACGACAGATCGCCACCAAGGCCGAGGTCGCGGTCACGATCGGCGTGCTTCCGATCAACGCCGGCGCGCTGGCGTTCAGCACGGTCCCCGACTAGTACGCGGGGCTCGCCGGCTGCGATCCGGGTCGCACCCGTTGCGGCCTGGCGGATCGTGGCATTATGGCGTGGCATGAGCACCAGCCCTTCTCCGGCGTTCCCGTCGGCGAGGTCTCCGTCGGCGCGACGGTCGAGATGGACTTCATCGAAGTCTCGCCGGATCAACTGATCCCGGAGTGGAAGGCCGTGGAGGAGAGCTGACGCCCGTGCGGCGCAGATCACGCCAGCAGGGGCGCAGGGCAGGAAGGCACAAGTCATGGCACGCGCGATTCACTGGGAGCGCAACGAGGATCCGGTCGGCATCTGGGAGCACCGCGGCAAGGTCGCACTCGCAGGCCGGGGCCACACGAAGAACACCGACCGCCGCTGGGACGGCGTCAGCATGGACAAGACGCTGGGCGCCTACGTCATCGAGGCCACGCGCGCCGCGCTGGACGACGCCGGCATCACGCCCGACGACGTCGACGGGATCGTCACCTCGGCTGGCGGGCAGCCCAACCACATGAGCCTCGGCTCGCAGTGGGGGCCGACACGGCCCTTCTTCGGCTCGCCGTACGACAGTGAGGACGGGCTCACGTACGTGACGGCCGAGTGGTTGCAGAAGACGATGAACCTCGGGAACGTCAAGTACCTGAACTCGCACGGCACGACCCTCTGGAACCTGATCGGTCTCGCCGCCCAGGTCGTGGGCGACGGGCGCTGCGAGGTCTGCCTGGTGCCCTACCCGAACGGGAACATCGAGGGCCGCTACCACCAGAACCCGACCATCGCCGCGCCCGGACCGGCCCAGTGGACCTTCCCGTACGGCTGGGGGCTGTCCGGCCAGGGCTACGTCTTCGAGCAGTACGCCCGCAAGTACGGGACCAGCCACGACCGCATGGCGCCGTTCATCGTCCAGGAGCACGCCAACGGACTGCTCTGGCCGCACAGCTACTACGCACAGCACGAACCGGAGCCGTTCACCGAGGAGGACTACCTCAACGGGCGCTGGATCGCCCAGAACCTCAGCATCTTCGACTGTGACCGGCCCGTGCAGGCAGGCGCCTGCTACGTCGTCACCACCGCCGAGCGCGCGAAGGACATGAAGCAGAAGCCGGTCTACATCCTCGACCACACGGAGAGCCAGTTTAAGCCGCGCAGCCTCGTGCAGACGCTCGACGACACCGAGGAGTGGACGGACATCCAGGCGAAGCGCTCGTACGCCGGCTCCGGCCTGCGGCCCGAGGACATCGACGTGTTCGCGCCGTACGACGGCTTTGCCGTGTTCACGCAGTACTTCCTCGAGGCCTTCGGCTGGCGAGGGGTGAAGCGCGGAGAGGCGCACGACTTCTACGCCGGGGACATCTCGCTCAAGGGGCCGAACCCGCTCAACTCGGGCGGCGGCAACATGGGCACCGGCCGCATGCGCACCGTCTTCATCACCGACCCGATGGAGCAGTTGCAGGGGCGCGCCGGCGACCGGCAGATCGCCACCAAGGCCGAGGTCGCGGTCACGATCGGCGTGCTTCCGATCAGCGCCGCCGCATTGGCGTTCAGCTCGGTCCCCGACTAGCAGTCGGGACTGCGCAGGAAGGCATGAGTCATGGCGCACGCGATTCACTGGGAGCGCAACGAGGATCCCGTCGGCATCTGGGAGCACCGCGGCAAGGTCGCACTCGCAGGCCGGGGCCACTCGAAGAACACCGACCGCCGCTGGGACGGCGTCAGCATGGACAAGACGCTGGGCGCCTACGTCATCGAGGCCGCGCGCGCCGCGCTGGACGACGCCGGCATCACGCCCGACGAGGTCGACGGCATCGTCACCTCGGCGGGCGGGCAGACCAACCACGTGAGCCTCGGCTCGCAGTGGGGGCCGCTGCGGCCCTTCTTCGACCCGCCGTACGACACGGAGGACGGACTCACCTACGTGACGGCCGAGTGGCTGCGCAAGACGATGAACCTCCCGAACGTGAAGTACATGAACTCGCACGGCGCGACCCTCTGGAACCTGATCGGTCTCGCCGCCCAGGTCGTCGGCGACGGGCGCTGCGAGGTCTGCCTGGTGCCCTACCCGAACGGGAACATCGAGGGCCGCTACCACCAGAACCCGACCCTCCAGGCGCCCGGACCGAACCAGTGGACCCACCCGTACGGCTGGGGGCTGTCCGGCCAGGGCTACGTCTTCGAGCAGTACGCCCGCAAGTACGGGACGAACCACGACCGGCTGGCGCCGTTCATCGTCCAGGAGCATGCCAACGGCCTGCTCTGGCCGCATAGCTACTACGCCCAGCACGAGCCCGAGCCGTTCACCGAGGAGGACTACCTCAACGGCCGCTGGATCGCACAGAACCTCAGCATCTTCGACTGCGACCGGCCCGTGCAGGCCGGCGCCTGCTACGTGGTGACCACCGCCGAGCGCGCGAAGGACATGAAGCAGAAGCCGGTCTACATCCTCGACCACACGGAGAGCCAGTTTAAGCCGCGCAGCCTCGTCGAGACCCTCGACGACACCGAGGAGTGGACAGACACCCAGGCGCGGCGCTCGTACGCCGGCTCCGGCCTGCGGCCCGAGGACATCGACGTGTTCGCGCCGTATGACGGCTTCGCGGTGTTCACGCAGTACTTCCTCGAGGCCTTCGGGTGGCGAGGGGTGAAGCGCGGAGAGGCGCACGACTTCTACGGTGACGACATCTCGCTCAAGGGGCCGAACCCGCTCAACTCGGGCGGAGGCAACATGGGCACGGGACGGATGCGCACGGTCTTCATCACCGACCCGATGGAGCAGTTGCAGGGGCGCGCGGGCGAACGCCAGGTGGCGATCAAGGCCGAGGTCGCGGTCACGATCGGGGTGCTCCCGTTCCGGGCCGCGGCACTGGCGTTCAGCACGAGCCCCGACTAGCACCCAGAGCTCGCCGACCTCCTTCCGGGCCGCACCCGTTGCGGCCTAGCGGTTCGCTAGCGATACTCCCTCGGCGTACAAGGAACCGAGGGAGTATTGAGTGGCGATCCTGCTGAGCTTTGATATCGACGGGACTCTCGAGCTGGGTGACCCGCCGGGTGGCGTGACGGTCGACATGGTTCGACGGGCAATTGACCACGGCTTCATCGTCGGCAGTTGCTCGGACCGGCCCCTGAGCAGCCAGCGCCGCATCTGGGCGTCACTCGAAATCGAACCCGACTTCGTCGTGTCGAAGCACCAGCTCGCCATGGTCAAGGAGAAGTTCGAAGACGCCGACGCCTACTACCACATGGGCGACCGCAATACGGACTACGAGGCCGCCGAGGACAACGGCTTTGGCTTCTGGTGGCACCATGAGGCCGAACTCGAGCCATGGCTGGAGCTGACCCACTCCGGCTGACCCCGAGCGTTTAACGACACCGCGCACGGCCCGCCGCTGGCGGGCCTTCGTCTTGCATCCGCGGGGTGATGCAGCGGGCCGACGGGGACGAACTCCAACTGCTGGCTCAGGCCCTCGAGGCCCGCATCGGAGTCGCGCCCGTCGCGGTGCGCTATTCGCCGGCGACGACGCTGAAGCGGCCGCTGTCGCTGCGTCCGAAGACCTCGGGGAAAAAGGCCTCCTCCGCGTGGGCGGGGGCGACGAAGAAGTCGCCGGGCGTGGTGGCGCGAGCGTAGTAGACGTACTCGTGCACGCCTCGAGGCAGGCGATCGGCGAGCAGAACGAGGCGGTCGTCGCGCAGGTCCACCTGGTCCCATGGGCTCCAGTACCAGCGGAACCAGGGCGCGTAGTAGGCGGGCGCAGCGCCGCGCCGCGCCTCCGTGCGATCGGCTTCCAGCTGCTCGCGCAGCCGGGGCGAGACGATGTTGAGCTGCGGGTCGATCGGCTCGAGGCCCGCGGGCAGGAAGTCCTCGACCCTGGCGAACAGACGGTCGGCGGGCGCGAGTACCGTGACCGTCACCCTCACCACATCGCCGATCGAGGCGCTCGTAATGGGTGTGCCGGGGTCGTCGAGCAGTGAGTAGCGGTGTGAGACGGCGAAGCCGCGGTTCAGTGCCTCGATGTCGCGCGCGGGCGTGACGTAGCGCAGGTTGAGCCCGTAGTACATCCGCCCCTCGGCGTCCGTCTCGCGCTCGAACTGCACGCGGCTGACCTCACCGAGCGGCAGCTCCGCGAGTGCGATCTCCGTGCCGTCGAGGTAGTCGCCCGCGGGCACGTCGAAGTCGCCGGCGAGCACCATCGAGGTGTTCACCAGCACCGAGTAGTCGTACACGCCCAGCGTCTCGCCGGTGAGTTCCGCGTATGCGCCGAGCGAGGCCATGCCCTGGGCGCGCTCGACCTCCGTCTTCCAGCGCTGCGCGGACCGCGCGATGGCGAGCCAGCGTGCGGTCTCCTCGATCAGTGGGTGATTCGGGGCGGCCCCGGTAAGCGCGCGGAGGACGAGCGCGGTCGGGCGCACGCTGCTGTTATGCATGCTGCCCGCGATGCGCTTGTCCTCCCAGTGGTTGCCGTTCGCACTGGCGATGGTGGTCGCGGTCAGGTCGTTGAGCAGGATCCGCACGTCCTCGTGGTCCGCCTCGTGACCCGTCGCGATCAGCCCGAGCAGCAGGTAGGCGCGGCCCCAGCTCGTGAGGCCGGCGCGGTGCTCATCGACGATCACCCGCATCGCAAGCGCCTGCTCGCCGGTCAGCGAGCGCGCCTCCTGGACGTGCTCCGAGGCGCTGGCGAGGGCATAGAGCAGGAAGGCGTGCTGGTTCGGATCGGCTGGGCGCTCGACATCGGTCACGCGGTTCACGTGGCTGCGGATCAGCTGCCAGGCGTCGGTGAGGTCGCGGTCGGGGACCGCGTGACCGGCGTCGCGGGCCTCGCCGAGCGCGACCAGCACCCAGCCGGTGATCCACAGGTTGGTGCTGCAACTCTCGCACCAACCCCAGCCGCCGTCGTACTGCTGCTCCCGGACCAGCACCGCCAGGTCCGCGTTCAGTTGGCGCACTTGCGCCTCGTCGAGGCCGTCCGCCTGCGTGCGCTGCACCGCGATCGTCGCGATGACGCGGCTCGCCTTGCGCACATTCGACTCCCGCCAGTCCGAGGGGTACGGCCTGAAGTACTCCAGTTCCTCCTCAAGCGCCCCCACCAGCGAGCCCTGGATGGACAGCTCGAGCGAGCCGCTGTCCGTGATCACGTAGTCCGGCAGGTAGACCGCCTCGATGACGGGCGCCTCCTCTACGACTCCGCCGGTCGCCGTTGTCTCCGGCGTGACGTCGAGGTGCACGGGCAGGCTGATCTCGACGGCGTCGCCGTAGCCGCCGGTGACGGCGCGGAAGCGAATCGTCGCCGTGCCTTCCTCGAGCGCGCGGGCGGGCCACTCGAAGATCGCCGAGTCCCCCGGCTCGATGGTCAGCGAGCGCGCGGCATCGTCGTCAAGCGTCACGCCCTCGACCTCGATGGTGGCCGTCACCTCCCGCGCCGCGTCCGTGCCGTTGCGCACGAGCGTGCGCAGCGTGACCTCGTCGCCGACGCGCAGGAAGCGCGGCAGCGCGGGGCGCACGAGCAGCGGCTGCGTGACCAGCAGCTCGCTCTCGCCCTCGCCGACTTGCGTCTCGGTCGTCACTGCGCGGGCGAGCGCGCGCCAGGTGGTGGTGTTGTCCGGCAGGCGCAGTTCGAAGCTGGCCGTGCCGTCCTCGTCCGTCGTGAGCTGCCCGATCCAGAGCGCCGTATTCTGGAAGTCCGAGCGCACCCGCGGATCGGTGCTTGACGCCGAATCCTCAGCAGGCGATGCCTCTGCCGTCGCCGCAGCAGCCACGGCGTACACAGGGGCCTCTCCGAGTGGCGACGCCTCCCGCGCGCTGTCAGTGCCTCGGCCCTCCTCGCCCTTCTCGGCTTCGCGGTACGTCTCGTTCCAGCGATTGACGAGGACGGTGAGCGACGAGGCGGGCCGCACGCCCAGCGTGCGCTCGTACCAGAACGCGTCGATGCCGTCCGGACCCACCTCGTCCGCCAGCGCCAGCACCGCCTTGTCGACGATCGCGACCGCGACATCAGCTTCGACGCCGCGGCCCTCCGCGTCCGTCACTGTGACCTCGTAGCGCACCGTCTCGCCGGGCGCCGCCTGCTCGCGGTCCGGCTCGATCCGCACGTCGAGGCGGCGTGGCGCCGTCGAGACCGGGAGCTTCAGGGAGCCGACCAGGTAGCGCGGGTAGGGGTCGTCCCCGGCCGGCGGGCGGTAGAGCACGACACCCACGTAGATGTTGGGTATGTGCGCGTCCACGATCGGGATGCGCAGCACCTCGCTGTTCGTCTCGAAGGTGTGCACCTCGCTGCTCAGGACGCGCCCGCGCTCGATCGTGACGAGCGCGGTGGCGCCCGCGAACGGCGCGGGCACGAGCACCTCGGCCACGTCGCCGACCTCGTACTCCTCACGGTCGGCGATGAGCTCGATGATGTCGTCGTCGCGCACGGGCCACGGCGCGTAGTCCGGGCCGCTCACCCAGAGGGAGCGGGCAGAGCGCGCGACACGTTCACGGTCGTCGAGCGACTCCGCCACGAGCCGGTACGAGCCCGACTTCGGCGGGGTGAACGTCACCGTCGCCTCGCCGGCCTCGTTCGTCGTGGCCGCGAGCACCTCGATCTCCGTCTCGATCAGCTCATAGCGGTAGTAGTAGCCGCCGTGGTCCGCCCGCTCCCTTGAGCGCACCCATTCGCGCTCGATCACGCGCACCGTCACCGGCCGATTCGGCGCGAGGCGGCTCTCGAAGTCGACCGTCACGAGGTGGACGGTCTCCGGCTCCCCGGCCCTCGCGATGTAGGACTCCGTCTTGATGCCGGCGTACCAGGTGGCGGGGTGGACGGTGGCCGTGGTGCTGTTTGCCACGGCCTGCCCATTGGTGTCCCGCACGGTCGCGCTGATCGTGAACTGCTGGGTGCCCTCGTCCCGCTCGAGCCTGGCGGGAACCTTGAAGCGCGCCACGCCGGAGGCGTCCGTACGCGTCTCGCCTTCGCCTCGCCGCGGATCGGGGCGGTCCGGGGTCTGGTAGTAGTAGTCGTACTCCGAGAACGAGTAGTCCTCGTAGCCCTCGACCCGGATCGCCGTTGGGAACGCCCGCGCGGCCCACTCGACATCGGCGTCCGCCACCGCGCCGCCGAAGTAGAAGCGCGCCTGTGCCTCGGTGGGGATCGCGTCACCGGTGAGGTAGTCCGTTCCCGCCGTCTCCACGGTGACCTCGAACTCCGGTGCGCGGAACTCCGCCACGGTGAAGGAAATCCAGGCCACCACGCGGCCGTGACCGTCGAGCAAGGACACCCCGTACCTACCCGTGGCGGCGTCGCCGGGGAGCACGAACTCGCCCGCGAGAGCCCCGAACTCGTCGAGCTCGGACGTTGTGTCGAGCAGGTTCTCCCAGCGCGGGTCCCGGATCCGGACGGTGACCTCGGTGCCCGGTCCTGGTACGGCTAACGAAGCGTCGTCGTCGTCCCGCACGACGCCCTTGTAGTAGACGGTCTCGCCGGGGCGGTAGATCGGCCGGTCGCTGTAGAGGTGGCCGACCGAAATGGGGAAGTACGAGGAAGCTCCCAGCTGCCGGGGGGAGGCGCCCGCATCCCACCACGTAGACGCCACACCGCTGCGTCCGTCCTCCTCGATCCGCACGAGGTGGTCTCCGTACGGAGTCCAGTAGGAGTCTGTGTCGGCAGCGACGGTGAATCGCGCCAGTCCGTCGCGGTCGGTGTCCGCGGCCTGGTAGGGGCTGGATGGCGGGTCCTCAAGCGGTGCGGTGTGCACCGCGACCTCCGCCAGCGGCGTGCCCGAGTCGTAGTCGAGCGCCCAGACGAGCAGCTCATCGAACGCGAGTTTCGTGACGACCGCCGTATCCACGACGCTGAGTACCAGCTTGCGCCAGCCCACGTCCTCCTCGTCACCAGCGGCAAGGAAGTAGTGTCCCTCTGGCAGCGGCTCACCGACGCTCAGGTCCGTCGAGTAGAGCCGCGAGGTCTCGCGCAACCCGGATCCGATCTCCTCGGTCCAGGTTCGGATTGGCTCGCTCTCCGGCCAGAAGTTGATGCTTCTCCCCTGATTGGAACTCCATCCGTCGATGAGGCCCCGGCGGAGCAGGATCTCAGCCTCTGCGTCGGACAGGCGGTACAGCTGGAAGCGCACCTCGTTCAGGTTCTGCGCGTGGTAGTAGACCGCCTGTGGATCGCTGGCCGAGAAGGTGACGAAGCTGGCCGGGACTGCCAGGCTTAGCGACGGCCTGACCGTCGGCGCCCTGGTGGTGAACGAGAACTCCGTTGCCACCGGCACGGTCCGCCCGCCGCGATCGCGGACGCCCTCGGCGATGCGCACGGTGTATCTCGTCGAGGGCTCGAGGGGAGCACGGAAGTACACCCGTTCGGGGCTCCACCGATACCAGGTCACCTCGATGTCTTCCTTATCGATGCCGCTGATCGAAACAAGTCCATCGAACGAGTCGGGGTCCATCGGGTTGTTGTAGTAGAGCTGGATGTCGTACAGCCGTGCATCGGTCGCGCCGTCCGCCGGAGACGTCTCCACCAGTTCAGGTGAGCTGACAACCGTGAAGCCCGCAACCCGCTCCGAGGACGAGGAGCCACCGCTCGCTCCACGCAGGCCGGCGGCTGCGCTGAGCGCGTGCGCCGTGCCGAGCGCCAGAGGCTCTGCGGCTGTCAGGGTCACGACCGTGTCGCCCTCGCTCCACGCGAACGAGGCCGCAACGTCGGGCCCGCCGTCTTCGCGCAGTACGAGGCCAGCTTCGACCGAGGCGCGGTCCATCTGCTGGTTGAAGGTGACCACGAACGGGCCGTCCGGCTCGACGAACGTCGAGTCGTTCTCCGGCTCGAAGCTCGTGATCGCGGGCTGGATGGTCGCGAAGCTCCACGCGAAGTCGGACTCGAGGACGCCATCGGCCGCGGAGCTGAGCCCGGCCGGGATGCGCACGCGGTACTGCGTGCTGGGCAGCAGTCCCTCGCTGGGCGTGAAGCGGTAGAGCGAGGTGTTGAGCCACTCGCCTTGCCCGGCGATCGGCGGGTCGAACTCCAGCACCTCGGGCGCGGGGCCCTCCCGGAGCACCGTGAGCGCGGCGACCGAGCGGTTGAACTGCACGAGGATCTGCGCCTCGACGGGTACCTCGCGGTCTCCGTCGCCCGGGATGACGTAGGCCACCTCGAGCGCGCCCCCGACGGTGAACGCGTGCACGTGGTCCCCGGTAAGGGCCGCCGGCCCGGCATGCACGCGCAGCTCGTAACGCCCGCCCCGCTGCCAGCCCGGGAACGCGGGCTGGAAGAGCAGCGTCCGGTCGCCGTCCCAGACGAACGAGCCCTCGATGGCTGGTTCGATCGAGACGAGGGCTGCACCGTCCGCCACGGGTGGCGGCTCATTGAAGGCAATCGTCACGGTCGCCAGCCTCGGCACGTCCGTACCGCCGGGCGAGACGGACACCGCCTGAGTCGGCGACGGGGTCGCAGTCGGCGTTGCCGTGGGAGTCGGCGTTGCCGTGGGGGTCGGCGTCGGCGTTGCCATAGGGGTTCGCGTCGGCGTCGGTGTTGCCGTAGGGGTCGGCGTTGCCGTGGGGGTTGGCGTCCGCGTCGGTGTTGCCGTGGTGGTCGCCGTCGGAGCCGCGCTCGGTGTTGCGGTCGGCGTGGCAGTCGTAGTCGCGGCCGGGGTTTGGCTCGGCGTGACGGCAGGCGTCGTGGCAGTGGCCGGCGCCGGATCGGGTTCATCGTCGGAGGTGCAAGCGGCAGCGAGCGTGACGACCGCGGCCAGCAGCAACGCGCCAGCGATCACCTTGTTCAGCATGGCGCGGCGCCTCATTGGGTCAGTCCGTCCCGGGCCTGCACTCAATAGTACGCGTCGCCGCGTGCAATCGTTCCGCGAGTCCGATCGCTGCGATCTGTACCCCGAGCAAGCGTGGCATCATGCCCGGGACCGCGTAGGCGAGAGAGGAGCCCGGCCATGTCCGATTGGGAGTTCGTCGAGGTAGAGCGAGACGGGCGCGTCGGGATCATCCGCTTCAACCGGCCGGATCGGATGAACGCGTTCGGCGCCGAGCTGGCCGGCGAGATCCGCCAGGCGCTCGAGGAGTTCAACGCCGACCCCGACATCGGCGCGATTGTGACGACCGGCAACGGCCGCGCGTACAGCTCCGGCGCCGACCTGAGCGCGCGCATGGGCGGCGACTTCGACCGCCCGCAGCCGCGGCCGCCGGGCGCGCACCCATGGCAGCCCGAGTTCCTCGCGGTCGAGTGCAAGCCGCTGATCGCCGCGGTCAACGGGATCGCGCTCGGCGTCGGTCTCACCTCGATCCTCTGGTACGACGCGATCGTGGCTTCGACGGCGGCGCGCTTCTCGATGCGCTTCGCGGCGATCGGCCTGACGCCCGAGGTCAGCTCGGCGTGGATGCTGCCGCGGGTGATCGGCCTCCACAACGCCAGGGAGATGATGCTGACGGGGCGGATCTACAGCGCGCAGGAGGCGCTGGACCTCGGCCTGGTGCGCCGGCTGGTCGAGCCCGACCAACTGCTGCCCGAGGCGATCGCGCTCGGCCAGGAGATCGCCGCGAACCCCGCCTCAACGCTGCGCACGGTCAAGGAGATGACGTTCGAAGATCTGTTCGCGCCCACCCTCGAAGCGACGGCGCAGAACTCCCGAGTGAGGTTCGACGCCGCGCTGGAGACGCCAGAGCATCGCGAAGCGGTGCGCGCGTTCTCGGAGAAGCGCACGCCCCGATTCCACGACGCGGAGTACATGCGCGGCGTGGTCAGGGAGATGCAGCAGGGCTAACCGCTCGTGTCCGGTTACCGCCTCGCGAGCGGGTCTCTCGTTCGCAACTCCGGGAACAGTGAGAAGTCGCGGTCCCGCGTCAGCAACGCCTCGGCTCCATGGGCCACGCAGATCGCCGCGATCCCGGCGTCGTGGACGACGGCTCCGAGCACCCGCGGGCGCAGCACGAATCGCTAGTCTGCGAAGGGTGGAAGAGACCGCCCGCGTGGTGCGCGACTCGCGGCGGTGGGCGTACACCAGCAGGTTCGTACCGACCGCGATCACCGGGTCTCGGGTGCTCCGTAGATGATCTCGCGGAGGTCCTGCCACGAGTACGCCTCGAGCGGGTCCACCTCGCTGGTGCGTCCCACGCTCAGATCCGGCAGCCGGTAGGGGTCGCGGGGCGTGGCTGCGGAGAGCACCTGGCGCAGTCCCTCCTCGGCCACGGCGCGCAGTGGCCACCCCGTGCTCGGCGCGTGTCGCTTCGCCCTGAGCAGCAGTTCGTCATGGATATCGAGCGTTGTCTTCATGGAAGCCAGCCTACCCATATCGGCGATGCTGGTTGAGCCACATCAGGCGGCGCGCATCGACTCGATAGCGCGCCCGGTGGCCGCCACGGCCGCATCGATCGCTGCGTCGTCGACGCCGAGGTGCGTGACCATCCGCACCCGCTGCGGGCCGGGCCCGCTGCACAGCACGCCCTCCGCGGCGAGGCGCTCGCGGAACTCGATCCCGTCCAGCGCGCCATCGAGTTCGAAGAAGACGATGTTGGTCTCGGCGCCGGCGACCTCCAGGGCCGCGCCCGGCAGCGCGGCCAGCCCGCCGGCGAGGCGCGCCGCGCGCTCGTGGTCCTCGGCCAGGCGCTCGACGTGATGTTCGAGCGCGTGGAGCGCGGCCGCGGCGATCACGCCGGCCTGACGCATCCCGCCGCCCAGCTGGCGGCGCAACACGCGCGCACGGGCGATCACCTCGCGAGGTCCCGTCAGCACGGAGCCGACCGGCGCGCCGAGGCCCTTGGAGAAGCAGAACGACACGGTGTCGGCGAGCGCGGCAATCGTGGCGGCGTCGGTCTCCAGCGCCAGCGCGGCGTTGAAGATGCGCGCGCCGTCGAGGTGCACCGCAGCGCCGGCGAGGCGCGCGACCTCGGCCACGCCGCGCATGCTGTCGAGAGGGACCGCCGAGCCGTTGCAGCGGTTCTGCGTGTTCTCGAGGCAGACCAGCGCGGTCCGCGGCGCCGAGCCGGGGGCGCGGATCCGCAGCCGCAGCTCGGCGGGGTCGATGCGGCCGCGGTCGTCGTTGGCGGCGCTGCGCAGGTTGATGCCGCCCAGCGCCGACGCGCCGACCGCCTCGTGGTGGAGGATGTGCGACTCCGAGCCGACAACGGCCTCGTCGCCGCGGCCGCAGTGCACGAGCAGCGCGAGCAGGTTGGCCATCGTGCCGCTCGGCACGTAGAGCGCGGCCTCCTTGCCGACGCGCTCGGCCGAGGCCTCCTCGAGGCGCTGCACCGTGGGGTCGTCACCGAGCACGTCGTCACCGACCTCGGCGCGGGCCATCGCCCGGCGCATCGCGTCGCTGGGCCGGGTGACGGTGTCGGACCGCAAGTCGATGACCATGCCGAGCCTCCTATGGCGCCCAGGCCGGGCCACGGTGACCGGCTCCCGCACTCCCGGCGGACAGCGGACCCGCGAACTCCCGAGGAACCTGGGCGCCGCCCCGCGCCGCGGCGCGCATCAAATGCCGGCGACTTGCGGGATCACGAGGCGGCCCATCACCTCCATGACGCGCGGATCGTCGGCGCCCTGCAGGGAGCCGAGGATGGCCTGCGCGCCCGCGTCCGCGAGTTCCCCGATCTTCTCGACGACTTCGGCGGCGCGCTCGCCCTCGGGACCGGGATCGAAGCGCATCACGACGGTTCGCTCGATCGCCTCGTAGTCCGTGCCCTCATCGGCGCAGTGCTGTTCGAGGATCGCGAAGAGGCGCTGCGCTCCCTCGGGGCTATCGCCGCGCACGTTGCACTGGTCCGCGTAGCGCGCGACAAGGCGCAGCGTCTTCCGCTCGCCACTCCCGGCGACCATGATCGGCGGCCGTGGCTGCTGGATCGGCTGAGGTGAGCACAGCGTCTCCGCGAGCTGGTAGTGCGTTCCGTCGAACGGGCCGTCGTCGTCGCTCCACATCTGCAGGCAGATCCGGATTGCGTCCTCGAGGCGCTCGTAGCGTTCCCGCAGCGGCGGGAATGCGATTCCCAGGCCGAGGTGCTCCCGCTCGTACCAGGCCGCGCCGATCCCGAGCCAGGCGCGACCCTGCGACAGGACGTCGAGGCCGGTCACCTGCTTCGCGAGGAAGCCGGGGTTGCGGTAGGTCACCCCGGTCGCGAGCACGCCGAGCTTCACGCGGGAGGTCCGCGCGGCGATGTACCCGAGGATGCCGTACGCCTCGAACATCTCGTGTTCGGCCGGGCCGACTCCCGGAATCTGGAAGTAGTGGTCCATCACCGAGATGCGGTCGAAGCCGGCCGCATCTGCGCCGCTCACGACCTCGTCCAGCTTCGCCGCGAACTCCGGCGCCGCGACGTCATAGGTGAAGTTCGCGAGGTGCAGTCCCAGCTTCAAGCGGCGCCTCCCTTGCGGCGCGACGGCGGCGTCGCGCGAGCGCGACCTCGGCAGGCGGGAGCGCCGCCGAGTTGGTCCCGACGGTCCGATGGTAGCAACGCTGCGGCATCAGGGCCCCCTGCGCCGGGCCGGCCATGCGCGCTACCCCTGTTGCGCGGGTTCGCCGCTCAGCGGCGCGTAGCGCGAAAGGAAGAAGCGGGCGACCTCGATCGAGTGGAACGCGAAGGCGCGCTGCAGGTCGAAGCCGTGCCGCTGGTCGGCGAAGACGGTGAGGTCCGTGGGGACGCCGGCCTGCGTCAGCACCTCGTAGAGGCGCAGGCTCTGGTCGAGGGCGACGGTCGTGTCGGCGGAGCCGTGCATGAGCAGGGTGGGCGGGAAGCCCGCTCCGACGTGCGTCAGCGGGCTCATCGCGGCCCAGTCCGCCGAGGAGGGATCGTCCGGCAATTGCTGGGCGTCCTGCCAGGCGGTGCCGAGCGCGGGCTCAAGGCTGGTGATCGGGTAGTAGTTGACGCTGGCGGCGATCGGGCTCGCCTCGCCGCTCAGGCGAGCGGCCGCCAGCAGCGTCATGTGCGAGCCCGCGGAGAGACCCCAGAGCACGAGGCGCGCCGGATCGACGCCGAGCTCGCCTGCCTGATCCTGCATCCAGCGGACCGCCGCGAGGACGTCGTCGAGCTGCGCGGGCCATTTGGCTTCGCCGCTGAGGCGGTACTCGCTGGCGACGCAGGGGTAGCCGTTGCGGGCCATGAGGATGCCGTAGCCGCGCAGCATCGCCCGCCCGCCGCCGTGCCAGCTCCCGCCGTGGACGAACAGGACTCCCGGCTGCGGCCCGGTCTGGCCCGCTGGACGGAAGATGTCGCAGTGCAACTCCCGTCCGCCCGCGGAGGCGAAGGCGACGCCTTCCTCGATCTGGACGCGCGCCTCCGGCTCAGCCACGTGTATCCCTTCGGCCCGGGCGCGCGGTCCCCGCGGCTAGCGTCCCTGGAACTGCGGCTCGCGGCGTTCGACGAAGGACTGGACGCCTTCCTTGAAGTCGTCGGTGAGGAAGAACCGTTCGATGACGAGGCCGGTGAACTCCTGCGACCGCTGCCAGGGCTCGTCGGTGCGCTGGTAGACGACGCGCTTGGAGGCCGCGAGCCCCAGCGGGCCGCTGAGCGCGATCTGCTCGGCGAGTTCGAGCGCGGCGTCCATGAGCTCCTCGCGCGGGACGACCTTCAGCACGATCCCCAGCTCCAGCGCCTCCTCGGCCCCCACCATCCGCGCCGTGTACATCAGCTCGAGGGCGCGCTGGTCGCCGACGGCCTGCGGCAGCAGGTGACCGAGGCCCCCGTCCGCGAAGAGCCCGCGCTTCATCTGCGTGACCTGGAAGCGCGCGTCGTCCGCGGCGATGCGGAGGTCGGTCGCGAGGGCGATACCGAAGCCCATGCCGATCGCGTAGCCGTTGATCGCACCGACAATCGGCACGTCGCAACGCCGCAGCAGGTCGGCGGGGTGGTAGTCGGTGTGCGGTGGCCGCCAGGCCGGGCGACCGCCCTGGGCGCTGTTGGCGAGCCCGCCGACGTCGGCGCCCGAGCAGAAGGCGCGCCCTTCCCCCGTGAGCACGATGCAGCGCGTCTTGTAGTCGCCCTCGTTGAGGCTGGCGAGGTATTCGCCGAGCTGCGCCGTCACGTCGCGGCTCCAGGCGTTCAGCTTCTCGGGCCGGTTGATCTTGACGACCGTGATCGGTCCGCGCTCGTCGATGAGAACCTCGTTCGGCATCGATCATCCGCCTCTCGTCGTGCCGCATTCGCCGCTGCGAGGAGCGAGCGCTGCATGCCGCCGGAGTATAGGGTCTCCGCTCCTGCGCTTCGGCTAGCCGCCCGGCTCGGGGGCGCGTCCACGCGGGCGCAGCGCGTCCGGCACCTCGATCCCGGCGTCGACGAAGGCCTGGCGCTGCGCCGCGCGCACCGGGCGGAAGAGCGTGCGATGCCCCTCGCGCGCCCACTCGAGGCTGTCCTCGAACGGCTGCGCGTGCCCCTGGAAGCGCGGCATGACGTGGCGGGCGAAGAGTTCGTAGCTGCGCCGCATCCGCCCGGTCGTGCGCGCCCACTCGCGGTGGTTGATGAGGATGCCGCCAACGCCGCCGGAGGCTTCGAGGACCTCCTCGATCGCGGCCGTCGCGTCGTCGGGCGTGCCGATCGCCACGCCGGGCTGGTTCGCCAGCCAGTCGACGCTGTCGCGGCCGCCCTCGAAGCGGATCCCGAGCGTGCCGAAGTAGCCATGGTTGAGCGCGAGGACGCCCTCGCGGATGTCCTCGCGCGCCTCTTCCCGGGAGTCGGCGAGGTGCATGGTCATGGTGATGCGCCAGTCGCGGCGATCGACCTCCGTGCCGTGCAACGCGGCCTCCTTGCTGGCCCACGTCCAGGCCTGGGACATCGTGCCGAGGCCACCGGCCAGCTCGGAGGAGGCGACGGAGAGCATCCCGAGGCCGTGGCGCCCGGCGGCCTGCGCGCCGGCCGGCGAGACGGCGTGTGCAACGAAGACCGGGACGTGGGGCTGCTGGTAGGAGGCCATCTGCAGGCGCGCGTCGCGCAGCTCGTACCACTCGGTCTGCTCCGTCACGACCTCGCCGCGCAGCAGGCGCATGATCGCGTCGAGCGCCTCGCCCATCCGCCGTCGCTGCGTCGTCGGCTCGATGCCGAGCTGGTAGGCGTCGGAGTAGAGCGCGCCGGGGCCGACGCCGAAGTTGATGCGGCCTCGCGTCAGGTGGTCGAGCTGGACCATGCGATGGGCGAGCGTGAAGGGGTGGTGGTAGGGCAGGCTGACCACGCCCGTGCCGAGCCGGATGCGCCTCGTGCGCTGGGCCGCCGCCGCGATGAACAGCGCCGGGTCGCCGACGGTTTCCCAGCCGGCGCTGTGATGCTCGCCGATCCAGGCCTCGTCGAAGTTGAGGCGGTCGAGGAGCTCGATCACCTCCATGTCGCGCTCGTAGGCGACGGTCGGATGCTCGCCGGGCTGGTGGAAGGGCTGGGCGAAGATGCCGAACTTCAGGGGCTCACTGCGATCGGCCATCGGCCGGCCCTCGCTTTCCTCACGCGCGTGCCGTCACGCGGAGCGCGGGAAGCATACTGCAAGCCAGCGAGGCAGCGGATCGCATCATTGGAATGGCTACCGAAATCACGGCTCGTGCATCACAACGTGTGTTACCGAACGGCACGGCGACACGCTATGCATCACAGGCAACCGAATCAACGCTGCCATTGAGCAGTTCATCCGCTGGTGGCAACGATGGTGCGGGTGGGGCGGGCTCGCACCCCCAAGCCGGTCATGGGTCGGCTCACGCCCGGCCTATCGGAGCAGGGCGGCGAAGCCCGCCTGCTCGAAGTCCCGGTCGTAGGCGAGCGCCTCGGTGATGTTCCGCTGCTCCATGACGAGGAAGCTTGCGCAGTCCGTGAGGCTCCATGTCTGGTCGGGCCGGGCGGCGTAGCGCTCGACGGCGGCCCGGAACTGGGCCTCCGTCTGCGGGACGATCTCCACGTCGGGTCTGGCTTCCAGGTTTCGGACCATCTGCACGGCAAGGCTCCGAAGGTAGTCACCTCCACGTGACACGTAGTTGAGCACCTCGGCTATGACCATCTGGGTCGTCACAGTGCTAAACAACCCCAGACCCGCGGCCACCGTCCTCGCCCGTTCGTGCAACGGGTCCCTGTTGTCCAGATTCGCTATGAAATACCCCGCGTCAGCGAACACCACGTTCACTAGTCTTCGACCTTCGGATGTCCGTACAGGTAGT
Source organism: Dehalococcoidia bacterium (assembly GCA_965261685.1). Classification (GTDB taxonomy): domain Bacteria; phylum Chloroflexota; class Dehalococcoidia; order UBA2979; family UBA2979; genus VXMT01. The sequence continues at coordinate 128,505 of CBDHDI010000026.1, read as the reverse complement.
GCTTGTAGTTCTTGGCCCCATCGGTCGGCATGTCGTCCCACGCCTCCGGCGGGACGGAATTCCTGAGCCTGTCGAACATCTCCACGAGAGATTCATGCGCCTCGCCGGGCAGCTGCGCGCCCTCAATGGACACCGTTACCTCCTCGCCCTCCTCAAGGTCAAGGGGCTCCACAGGCGTGAGCACGCCGTTGGCGTAGGTGGCTTTGACGGTTGTAGTCATGGCTGGTCCTCCCGGAGCGCGCATCTGCCTATCCTACCGCGCCGGCCCCGCGAGCCGTGAGAGCTCTCGGCTCACGGCGCCGAAGCCCCCAACATGAAGAAGTAGCCCCCGGCGATGTCTGCGCGGGCCGAGATGTCGAGTATCTCAGCGGCGGCGCCGCTACGAGCACGAGTTGGCCCGGCCGCAATCGGAGGTACGGTAACAGTCATTTATGATGCACTGCAGGAACTCGTTCGCTACGGCTAGTCCCGCTCGGCGCGCGCCGACTTCGCCCGCGCCCGCCCGTTCGGGTCGAGGATGACCTTGCGCGGGCGGATGGAGAGCGGGGTGACCTCGAGGCATTCGTCCTCGCGGAGCAGTTCGAGGGCGAGCTGGAGCGACAGCACGAGCGGCGGGACGAGCTTCTCCGTCCGGTCCGCGGCGGCCGCGCGCATGTTCGTGAGCTTCTTCTCGCGGGTCGGGTTGACGTCCATATCGCCGGCGCGCGAGTTCTCGCCGACGATCATCCCCTGATAGACCTCGACGCCCGGCCCGATGAAGAGCGCGCCCCGCTCCTGGAGGTTCATCAGCGCGTAGGCCCGGGTCTCGCCGCGGCGATCGGCGACCAGGCTACCGGTCGCGCGGCCCGCCAGCTCGCCGTACCAGGGTTCGTAGCCCTGGAAGACGTGGTGCGCGATGCCGGTCCCGCGAGTCTCCGTCAGGAACTCCGTGTAGAAGCCGATCAGCCCTCGCGAGGGCGCGATGTACTCAAGGCGAATCCGTCCGCTGCCGTGATTGATCGTCCGCGTCGCTCGCGCCTTGCGGGGCGCCAGCAGCTGTGTGACCACCCCGAGGTACTCCTCCGGGACGTCGACGGTCAGCGCCTCCACGGGCTCGTGTCGCCGGCCGTCGATCTCGCGGGTCACGACCTCGGGCCGGCCGACGGTCAGCTCGAAGCCCTCGCGCCGCAGCGTCTCGACGAGGATCGCGAGCTGCAGCTCGCCGCGCACCTGGACGATCCACGCGTCGGGACGTCCGGAGTCCAGGATCCGCAGCGAGACGTTGCCGATCAGCTCGGCGTCGAGCCGGCTCTTCAGCATGCGCGCGGTGAGCAGATCGCCCTCGCGCCCCGCCAGCGGCGAGGTGTTGATGCCGATCAGCGCCGAGAGGCTGGGCTCGTCGACGGAGATCAGCTCCAGCGGCCGCGGATCGTCGGGGTCGGCCAGCGTCTCCCCGATCGTTATGTCGGGGATGCCGGCGATTGCGACGATCTCGCCCGGCCCGGCCTCGTCCGCCTCGACGCGTTCAAGCACCTCGGTGACGTAGAGCTGCCGCAGCGTCGCGCGCTCGACCGTGCCGTCCCGGCGGCACCAGGCGATCTGCTGGCCGCGGCGCAGTACGCCGTTGATGACCCGGCACAGAGCGAGGCGGCCGAGGTACGGCGAGGCATCAAGGTTCGTGACCAGTGCCTGGAGACCGTGGCCGACCTCGTAGGTCGGCGCCGGGATGTGCGCGAGCAGCACCTCGATCAGCGGCTGCAGGTCGGCGCCACGGCGCCCCGGATCCAGCGAGGCCGTGCCGTCGCGCGCGGTGCAGTAGACGATCGGGAAGTCGATCTGCTCGTCGGTCGCGTCGAGGTCGAGGAACAGCTCGTACACCTCGTCGACGACCTCGGCGATGCGGGCGTCGGGGCGGTCGACCTTGTTGACGACGAGGATGATCGGCAGCTTGCGCTCGAGCGCCTTGCGGAGCACGAAGCGGGTTTGCGGCAGCGGTCCCTCGCTCGCATCGACCAGCAGCAGCGCGCCGTCGACCATGGTGAGCCCGCGTTCGACCTCGCCGCCAAAGTCGGCGTGTCCCGGTGTGTCGATGATGTTCACCTTCACGCCGCCCACGCGGATGGCCATATTCTTCGCGAGGATGGTGATGCCCTTCTCGCGTTCGAGGTCGCTCGAGTCCATGACCCGGTCCGGCAGCTCCACGCGCGCGTCGAGCTGCCCCGACTGCTGCAGCAGCGCATTGACGAGTGTCGTCTTGCCGTGATCGACATGGGCGATGATCGCGACGTTACGGATGTCCTCGCGGACGCCGCGCGCGCCGGCCCGGGGCGTTGTGAGAGTGGGAGAAGTGGTGATGACGGGCTCCGGGTGAGGTCAGGCTTGGGAGTGCCGTCTCAGCGGCGCCCCAACCAGTGGAGCACGCGAGCCGCGCAGGCGATAGCAAAGGGCGGCTGCGTCGGGGCCGGGAGCGCCGGCCAGCGCAGTCTGCGCTCTAACCAAGGACGCGGCCGGCGGCGAGCTGCGCGATCTCCTCGTCGCTGAGGCCTGCCTCCTGCAACACCTCGTGTGTGTGCGCGCCGACGTCCGGCGCGGCCCCGCGAACCGCGATGTCCGCGCCCTCGATCCGGAACGGGGCATTGAGGATCTCGAACGGGCCTGCGCGCGGGTGCTCGATCGTGGCGAACGCGCCCATCGCTCGAGGCTGCGGGTCACGGATCACCTCGGGAAGCTCCGCGACCGGCGCCCAGAGGCAGCCGGCCTCGTCGAGGCGGGCTCTCCAGGTAGCGAGGTCTTCGCCCAGGAACCGCTGCTCCAGCGCCTCGGCCAGCTCCGGCCCGCGAGCCAGCAGCTTCGTGATCGAGTCGTAGCGCTCGTCGGCGGCCCAGCCGGGCTCGCGGATCGCCTCGCAGAGGCGCGGCCAGTAACGTTCGGCCTGCGGCATCATCAGCAGCAGCCAGCGGCCGTCGCGTGTCGGGTAGCTGTTGGCGAGCGCGTTCCAGGGCGAGCGCCGGTCGACCTTCGCGGGCTGCTCGGCCGACTGCAGCGCGTTTTGCAGATCCGTGCCGATGGTCCACATTCCGGTCAACTGGAGCGTCACCTCGACGCGTTGTGCCTCGCCGGTCTGGTCCCGGAGGCGCAACGCGGCGAGCGTGGCCGCGAGGATGTTGAGCGCGGTCGTGTGGTCGCCCTGTCCGCCGCGCGCCATCACCGGCGCGTCGCCCGACTCACCGAGCGCGCCCATGATCCCGGAGCGTGCCCAGAACGCCAGGTAGTCGAAGCCCCCGCGGTCCGCGTCGGGGCCGCTCGACCCGTAGCCGCTGAACGCGACGTAGACCACCCGGGGGTTGATGGCGCGGATCTCCTCGAAGCCGAGGCCGTACCGCTCCACGCGATGGCGAGTCAGGTTGGTGATGAAGATGTCCGCGCCGACGGATAGTCGCCGAACGAGATCGGGGCCGCCGGAACGCTCCAGGTCCACCGCGACGGAGCGCTTCCCCCGGTTGTCGAGCTCGAAGCCCGGCAGGATCTGCGCATCCGGCGAATTCGTCTGCAGCACACCGCGGAAGGCATCGCCTCCGGGAGGCTCGACCTTGACGACGTCGGCGCCGAGGTCGGCCATGAGGGCGGCGGCGGCCGGCGCGGCGAGCCAGTTCGCGACCTCGAGCACCCGAATCTCATCGAGGGGCGCTGCCATCGGACATGCTCCTGACTCGCGGCGGGCCCGGCCCGCTCGCAACGAGCCCGCCTCGCGATGCTCTGCAACGGCGGGAACCGATCGTACGCCGCCAGCGGCCGGGCGCTACCCCGCCTGTAGTCGCCGGATCACCGCTGCGACCTCGTCGTCGTGCGCAGGGTCCTCCGGCGGCGCGAGCCCGAGGCCGTCCGCCAGGCCCCGGTAGCGATCGAGCAGCACGTCCGCGATCTCGCCGTACGTCCCCTGCGGCACGAGCGCGTCGAGCACCTCGTCACCAAGCAGGGCCGGAAGGTCGTCCCAGCGGCCCTCGCGCGTGAGCTCGCGCAAGCGCTGCCCGAGGTCTCCCCAGCCGTGCGCCTGGAGCGTGGGCCAGTACATCGGCGTCGAGTACAGGAAGGCGAGGCTGCGCCGCGCCGAGTCGCGCGCCGCCGCCAGCTCCGCCGCATCGCGCCCGGTGATGATCGGGGTGCCGGCGACGAGTTCGATCTCCTCGAGGCGGCGCCCGCCGCGCTCGGCGCCCGCGGCGAGCGCCGGCCGCGTGACCTCGCGCAGATAGCGCGGGCTGGAGTTCGTCGGATGGGTGACGAGGCCATCGCAGAGCTCGCCCGCCAGCTCGCACAGCCGGCGGTTCACCGCTCCGAGGGAGAACGGAGGCGGCGGCGCCTCGATCGGGCCGGGGTTGAAGTAGGGCTGGAGGCGTGTGAAGCGGTAGTGCTCGCCCTCGAAGTCGAGGCCGGCGCCTTCCTGGAAGGCGGCGAAGATGGCGTGCAGCGCCTGCAGGTACTCGCGCATGCGCGCCACCGGCGCGCGCCAGGGCACGGAGAATCGCCCCTCGATGTTCGCGCGGATCTGCGTGCCCAGCCCCAGCCCGAAGCGCCCGCCCGACATGCGCTGAAGGTCCCATGCCGCATACGCCACCACCATCGGGCTGCGCGGGAAGGCGAGGATCACCGAACTCCGCACGTGCAGCCGCGTCGTGTGCTCAAGCGCGAGCAGCGAGACCATGAGCCCGTCGTGGATCGTCTCCGGCACCCGCAGACCGTCGAAGCCCATGCGCTCGACGCGCTGTGCGTAGGGGCCGACCTCCTCCAGCGGCATGTTCGGGTCGGTCGAGGCGTAGACCCGCATCGTGTCCCTCCTGCCCACCAAGCCCGGCGGCCGCGACGTTGCGAAGCGGCGCTGATCAGTGGGGCGCGGCGCTCAGGCGGCGCGCATCGACTCGATCACGCGGCCGGTGGCCGCGACGGCCGCATCGACCGCTGCGTCGTCGACGCCGAGGTGCGTGACCATCCGCACCCGCTGCGGCCGGGTTCGCTGCATAGCACGCCCTCGCGCGGCGCATCGCGCCGCTGGGCCGGGTGGCGGTGTCGGACCGCAGGTCGATGACCACGCCGAGCCTGCTCTGGCGCCAGGGCCGTCAGAGCAGGTCGCCGAGCTGCTTCGGATGCGGGTACGGGTGCCGGAAGTGCACGCGCTCGGAGAAGACCTCCGGCGCCTTCGCCAGCAACTCGTCCCAGGCGGCGAGGAGGCGGTCTTCGCCCTCGTAGTCGAAGGCGTCCGCCCGCATGTTGTTACCCCGGCCATCCACCGCCGGCGGATGCTCCAGCCACCACTCGACCGTCTTCTTCACCCAGTCCTGCGGCCGCACGACGTCTCGGTAGCCCAGATCCCCGCGCAGCTTGCTGTTGCTCATCAGCCGGTGGAACGGCTGCCCCTTGAGCGGCACGAACGTCCGCCCCGGTGGCGCGATGCTCCATGGGATCTCGACGAACTCGAACTCGTACCCCAGGATCCCGGCGATCAACTCGACCCACTGCTGGGCCGTGAACTGCACATCATCGGCCAGGTGGTAGATCTGCCCGGCTGAGCGCTCAGGCTGATCGATCGCCAAGGCGATGGCGTGACCGACGTTCTCCGAAGCGCAGCGCGTGCTGAGCGTCAGCCCGCCGCCCTGGATGATGAACCGCCTCCGATTGTCGAGGGCGCGCCTGATGACCCCCCACTCGCCCGGCACGATGCTGTGCGGGCCATAGACGTACGGATAGCGGAAGTGTGTCGCCTCGTAGTGCCCGGCCGCGTGGCGATCCATGACCGCGCGCTCTGTCTCGATCATGCGGTCGACGAAGGCGTCGACGCCGTCCTCTTCCAGCTCGTTCTCCTCGAACCCCGGGGTCAGCACCGGCCCATCGTGCTCGGCGTTGTGGGGATCGCGGACGTGCATCCAGCCCTTCATGACCGGGAACCCGCCGATCGTGATCAGGCGCGGCGTCTTGCCTTCGAGGGCCTCGGCCAGGTGCCGAATGCGGCCGTATGTCGCCACGACCAGGTCGAAGCTGCGGCCCGCGAGATCGCGCGCGATCGTCTCCTCGAAGTGCGGTTCGCCGTGGATGTGCTCGAGGTCGTCCGGCAGCTCGTCGGCCTCGTGCAGCCCGCGGTGGTAGAGCGCCACGTCGTAGCCGCGCTGCAACAGTTGCCGGACGATCGGAGGACCGGTGGCCGCTGTGCCGCCGACGACGAGTGCGCGCATCGAACCCTCCCGCATGCTCGATGCCGCGGCCCCAGGTGCGGCGTCGAATCTGATTCGTTCCCGTGCGACGAGGCGATCTTGCGCCGGTTTCCGAGGCAACCGGCGACGCGCACATACTAGCCCCACGAATGGCGGGAGCGGGTCAGCTGTCGCCGGCGAACCGCGGCATCACCTTCGTGGCAAAGGTCTCCAGATTCGTCAGCGACTTGCTCAGCGGAATCCCCATGTGTGAGAACTCGACAAGCAGATAGTCCAGGTGGCAGATCTCCCGTAGCTCCTGGATCTTCTCCACCACGTCCTCGGGGGAACCCACGAGCAGGCTGCGCGGCTCCAGGAAGTCCCAGTCCAGTTTCACGTCGTCGCCCAGGACTTCGCCGGGGTTGGTGAACACCTGCCTGCCGCGAAACGGATCGTTGAAGATGAATGCGGACATGATCCCTGCTTCCGCATCCCGGCGTGCCTCCTCCATCGAGGGGGCGACATACATGGAGCGCATGACCGCCTGGTCTTCTCCCACAGCGAAGGGTCTCCCCTCCAGTTCCGTCCTGACCTCTGCGTAGAGTTCCATTCGTTCCCTGATCCTGAGCGCAGGGGGCTGCCAGTAGCACGCCTTCAGTCCAAGTTCGGCCGCAGTCGTCACGGACCTGTCCGTGGAGACGGTCATCCATAGCGGTGGGTGGGGTTGCTGGTAGGGTCTTGGCGTCACGCGCAGCTTCGTGACCCGCTCTCCGTCCTGCCATTCAGGGTTCGGCGGATACAGCGGATGGGAGAAGGCGGTGCCGTCGGCGGGGAAGCTGTAGTTGGTTCCCTGGTGGGAGAAGTACTCGTTGGTCCATATTCCCCGCACTATCTCCACCGTCTCCCGGAAGAGTTCCCTGTTCTCCTCATCCTTGCGAGGGTCCGCGTTGGGATGAAACTGCGGACCCTCGTACGGCCAGACTCCCCTGCCGAAGCCAACCTCGACGCGCCCGCGGGTCATGTTGTCGAGGATCGCAACGTCCTCGGCGAGCCGGATCGGATGCCACCACGGAGCGATGTTCGCCATCTGCCCGATGCGAATCCGGGACGTCCGCGCCGCGAGGTCCGCGCCGAGCAGGATCGGGTTCGGCAAATCGCCCACTGCATAGGGCCCGAAGTGGTGTTCCCCGAGCCACATCGCCTCGAAGCCGAGCTCCTCGGCCAGAATCGTTTGCTGTCTAAGGTTGTCGATCAGTTGCTCGGCGTTGGTGGCCTCGCCGGCGGAACCCGCCACGGTCGTGAACGCCGCGAACTTCATCCCTGGAACCTCCCGGGCAGCTGGCTCTTCAGCGCCCCTGAACGGTCGTGCTAGGCTTGCGCGCCACGATACTCCAGGGAGTGGCGCCATGACATCAGGCCGGAATCGGGGTCTGGTCCAGACCGTGCTGGGGCCTGTCCTTCCCTCGGAACTGGGCGCCACCACGACCCATGAGCACCTCTACATCGACTTCGCATTCGCGTATCGCCCGGCCCAGGACTCGCCGTCCGAGGAGCTGGCGGATGCGCCGATCACGCTCGAGAACCTCGGATGGATCCGGCGCAACTACTACAGCAACCGCTCCAACCTCCAGCTGATAGACGTAGATACGGCGATAAGCGAAGTCAGGAAGTACCGCGACGTCGGTGGCGGCGCGATCGTGGACGCGACCAGCACGGGCATCCGGCGCAACCCCGAGGCGCTGGTCCGGGTATCCCGCGAGACGGGAGTTCACATCGTCATGGGCTCGGGCTTCTACGTGGAGGCGGCCCATCCGGCCGACATGGATGAGCGAGGCGCGGAGGATCTGGCGCGGGAGATCATCGGCGACATCGTCGAAGGCGTTGAGGGCAGCGGCGTACAGGCGGGCATCATCGGGGAGGTCGGTTGCAGCTGGCCTCTGGCCCCCAACGAGCGCAAGTCCCTGCTTGCGGCGGCAATTGCCCAGCGAGAAACCGGCGCGGCGATCCTGATCCACCCCGGGCGGCATCAGGATGCGCCACTGGAGATCCTGGACGTGCTTGCGAGTGGAGGCGCGGAGATCTCCCGAGTGATCATGGGACATCTCGATCGAACCGTGTTCGAGTTCGACGCGCTCCAGAGTATTGCGGCGTCAGGCTGCTACCTGGAATGGGACCTCTTCGGCAACGAGGGGTCCTACTATCCGCGGGCCGAAATCGACATGCCCAGCGACGCCCAGCGACTGGGTTTCGTCAGGCGCATCGCCGACGCCGGCTATGCCGACAGAATCGTCATTGCGCAGGACATCTTCACGAAGCACCGGCTTGTCAGATACGGCGGGCACGGCTACGGCCACATCCTCGAGCACATCGTCCCCACGATGCGGCGCAAGGGTTTCCCGGAAGACGTGATTCGAGCGATCACCGTGGACAACCCGGCCCGGATCCTCGCGCTCGCATAGGGTCGTCGCCGGAGTGGTCCTGACCCCTGAGGCGACGTGTGTATCATGCACACGATCGCCGCAGCCGGGAGAGGAGCCCGACCGCGTCCGATTGGGAGTTCATCGAGAAAAGACGCGAGGAGCGCGTCGCGATCATCCGCTTCAACCGGCCGGATCGGATGAACGCGTTCGGCGCCGAGCTGGCCGGCGAGATCCGCGAGGCGATCGCGCGACGTTCGACGACCTGTTCGCGCCCACCCTCGAGGCGACCGAGCAGAACTCACGCGTGGAGTTCGACGCCGCGCTGCAGACGCCCGAGCATCGCGAGGCGGTGCGCGCGTTCGCGGAGAGGCGCACGCTCCGCTTCCACGACGCGCAGCACATGCGCGGCGTGGCCGAAGAGATCCGGCAAGGCTAGCCGGCGGAGATGAGCACCGCCCCCGCTCTACCGCCCGCGCGGCGCGGCCGCGCATCGTGGCTGTTGGCGATCGCGGCGGGCGCCGTGGCGCTCGCGGTGCTGGCAGCCGGGTGCAGTTCGGACGACAGCGGCCCCGGCTCACCCGGAGCGAGCGCAACGGCTGCGCCGCAAGCGACGCCGGCAGGAACACCGGCACAGCCCGCGCCGACGGCCACTCCGCACCCCGCCACGACGCCCGCCGCGGCGCGCACAGCGGAAGACTCCCGTCCCGCAGACTCCAGCGACCCCTACTTCGACCGCCAGCGCGTGCTCAACATCGCCATCGAGATCGCGCGCGAGGACTGGGAAACCCTGCGCGACCAGACCCGCACATTCGAGGATCTGATAGCCGAGATCGAGAGGTACGGCCTCTCCCGGCCATTCGCCGACATCTACACCTGGTTCCCGGCCAGGGTGACCGTGGACGGCGACACATACGCCGAGGTCGGCGTCCGGAAGAAGGGATTCATCGGCTCCCAGAGCGACACCAGGCCCTCGCTCAAGCTCCGCTTCGACAAGTACATGGACGGCCAGGCTCTCGGCGGCGTCATGGAGCGCATGACCCTGAACAACGGCATCCAGGACCCTTCGATGGTCAACACCTGTCTGGCCCACCAGGTCTTCGCCCTCGCCGGGACGCCGACCCCCCGTTGCAGCTTCGCCACCGTCTCGGTGAACGGGACGAATCTCGGCCTCTACGTCCACGTCGAGGAGATCAAGCCTCCCTTCCTGGCGCGCCACTTCGCGAGCGCCGAGGGCAACCTCTACGAGGGAACGGTCAGCGACTTCACACCCGAGTACCGCGGCACCTTCGAGAAGAAGTCCAACGAAGACGCCGACGACTGGTCGGACATCGACGGCGTGGTCGCCGCGTTGCAAGACCCCTCCGAGGCCGGCCTGGCGGCGCTGGCGGACGCTGTCGACCTGGACCGCTTCCTCACCTTCTGGACCGTGGAGGTGCTGCTGGGCCACTGGGATGGCTACACCGGCAACCGCAACAACTACCGCTTCTACCGGGAACCGGACGGCCGCTTCGTGTTCATGCCCTGGGGCGTGGACGAGGCGTTCCACCTGAAGGACGATCCCAACCCCTTCGACAACATCAGCAACCCCCCGCCGTCGGTGCTGGCCCTCACGGCCATTCCCAGCCGGCTGTATCAGGATGACGCCTGGCGAGCGAAGTACGTCGGCCGCCTGAAGGAGTTGCTCGATACCGTCTGGAACGAGGACGAGTTGCTGACAAGCGTTGACGAGATGGCGGCCATCGTGCAGGAGCACTCCCTGCCGGAACGCAGGTCGGCCGCCGCCGCGGACGCCGAGCGGGTGCGCCAGTTCATCCTGAAGCGGCGGACCGAGATCCTGGAGAACCTGACGCCGGAGCCGCCGGATTGGCCCGCTCCCGATCAGGCCGCCGCTTCCTCCGGCGAATCCGAGTCCGGCACGCTGGAAGTGCGCTTCGAGACCAGCTGGGGATCCAACAAGAGTCCGAACCCCCTCGCCGAGGGGGAGATCTCGTATCTGGCGGTGAACGGCACCGAGCTGCCCGCCGGCGAGCTGGGAGTGATCGTCGGCCACGCCAGCGCGGAGGAGACCGCGGGGTTCGGCATCGAGGATGCGGCCTCGCTCGCCGTCATCAGCCTGCAGCCCGACGGTTCCGTGAACGGGTTCACCGTCGTGCTGCCCATCCCCCGGCTGACGGACGGCGCCACGCTGGCGATCGGCAAGGACCGGATCGCGGGAGGGGTGTGGTCCATCCCGGCCGGGGGCTCGACCCTGGACAGCTTCACGCCCTTCAGCGAGGGAGTGCTGATGCTCTCGGAAGCGAGCGCCGAACAGGGCGCGACGGTCTCCGGCAGCTTCTCCGGCGTCTTCGGGGGCATCCCTCCCGCCCTGCCGCCGGAGAGTGCCGGCAATGACGGGGCGAGTAGCGGCGCCGCCCCGCCGGACGCCGGCCTGGTCATCAACGAGATCGCCGCCCAGGGGGATCCCCTCGACTGGTTCGAGCTCTACAACTCGTCCGACTCCCAGCTGGCCCTGGCCAACTTCGTCGTGGCCGACGATCTAGCGGACGCCGGCAAGCGGGTCGCCTTCCCCTCCGACCTGGTGATTCCACCCGGCGGGTACCTGCAAGTTGAACTCGACAAGGACGGTTGGCCCGGCTTCGCCCTCGGCAGGGACGAGGAGTTGGGCATCTGGACGGCCGGCGGCGTGCCGGTCGCCCGGGCCGACTGGGACGAGGGACAGGCCGATGCGGGCGCGAGCTACGCTCGCGTGCCGGACGTCAGCGGTGAGTTCCAGACCGTGCGCACTCCCACTCCGGGCGCCGCGAATCAGCCCGAGGACTGAACGCGCGCGAGCCGGGAATGGTCTCCCGGTGGTTGCCGAGCGGTGACCCCGAGCGAGCGCTCAGCGACCCTTGAACACGGGGGCGCGGCGCTCGCGGAGCGCCGAACGCGCCTCGGCCGCGTCCTCCGAGGTGCCGGAAATAGGCGAGGCGTTCGAGGTCAGCACGGCCGTGTGTTCCAGCGTGCTGTCCGCGGCGGCCCGGATCACCCGCTTGTTGATCCAGGAGACCAACGGCGGGTTGCGCATGATGCGGTCGCACAACGCGCGCACCTCCGCCTCGAGGTCCTCGGCGGGGACGATCTTGTTCAGCACGCCCCACACGGCGGCGGTCTGGCCATCGAGGTGGCCGGTGAAGGAGAACTCGAGCGCGCGACCAAGGCCGGCGAGCCTCGTCAGGTAGTAGGCGCCGCCGTGCTCGATGATCTGGCCCACCAGGTGGTAGGAGATGAAGCGCGTGTGCTCGCTGCCGTAGCGGATGTCGCACTGCAGCGCCATATCCATGCCGAGTCCGGCGGCCACGCCGTTGACCATCGCGATCGTCGGCTTGCGGACGAACGAGATGTCCTTCATCAGCTTCGTGACGCCGTAGTAGAAGCCCTGTCGCGTCGCATCCAGCCCGCCGGCCTCGTACGGTGCGTTGCCGAGGAAGTTGTCGTTCGGCTCGAACTGACCGAGATCGCTGCTGCGGATGTCGACACCGGCGCAGAAGCCGCGCCCGATGCCGGTCAGCACGATCACCTTCACGTCCGGGTCATCGTCGCCGGCGCGCATGTACTCGCCGACCTTGGCCAGCGTGCCGTTCCGCTCGGGGCCGCCGACGGCGGCGTTCAGCTTCTCGGGTCGGTTGAACTTGATCCACAGGATCCCGTTGTCTTCCTTCTCGTAGAGGAGGTACGGGACGAACTCGAGCTGCTGCACGGGAACCCCCTTGGGACGCCTGGAGTCTCGGACTCGCGACGAGCGTAACGCCTCGATCGTGGGAAGCAGGCAGGTGCCGCGTCCTTCGAGGACGCGTTAGCCACCGCCCGTCACATCGATAGTCACGCCGGTGACGAAGTCCGCGTGCGACGACGCCAGGAAGCACACCACGTTGGCCTGGTCGATCGGCTCGGCGACGCGGCGCAGGGGGATCGCGGCGATCTGGCGCTCGCGCGCCCCCGCTGGCCGCCGCTCGTATACGAGGCGGATGCGCTCGGTCATGGTGGTCGCGGGTGCGATCGCGTTGACGTTGATGCCCGCGGGGCCGACCTCCATAGCAAGCTTCGAGGTGAACGAGATGATGCCACCCTTGGCGGCGGCGTAGGCCGCTGAACTCGTCGGGCTCCTCCCGCGACTTGATCGGGAGGAGAAGTTCACGATCTTGCCGCCGCCCTGCCTGGTCATGTGAGGAATCACGGCGTGGCAGAACAGGAAGGTCCCAGTGAGGTTGAAGTCCAGCACCGTCTGCCACTCCTCCAGCGTCAGCTGATCGGTCGTGGCGCCCGGATTCGGGATGGCCGTGGAACCGCCGACACCGTTGACGAGGATGTCGATCCTGCCGAAGCGGCCGACGACGTCGGCGACGACGGCATCCACCTCTGCCTGCGCGAGCGCATTGGCGTGATAGGCATGGTGCGGGCCGCCCCCGGCCGCCGCGAACGCGTCCATCGCGCCGTCGAGCAGCTCGCGGTTGTTGTCGACGGCGGCGATGGCGCCGCCCTCGGCCGCGATGATCTCGGCGCTGGCGCGGCAGATGCCGCTGGCGGCCCCCGTGATCAGCGCGACCTTGCCCTGGAAGCGAGCGAACGAGGCTTCGGCCATGGTGACGTCCCTCCGTGTCCCTCCCTCCATCGGGAGGCGATGTCTGCCGGACGCGGCGCTGCCCCGATGCCCGCTATCCCGGCGTCGGGATCCCGGCCGTCGCCAGAGCCGCCGCGGCGCCGGCCTGCTCGAACGCGGCGGCGGGCGGCAGCACCTCCCGCGCGAACAGCTCGAGCATCTTCGTGGTCCTCGCCGGCCCGTAGTACGGGGGGTAGTGGATCATCACCGACGAGGCGCCGGCCTGGGCCAGGGTCTCGAGGCCGCGCAGCACCGTGTCAGGCGACCCATGCAGCACGGTGTCCTTGACCAGCCTCTCGTAGGTGAACGCGCCCTCGTCGCTCTTCTCGGCGACGTCGCCGAGGTAGCTACCGGTGTTGCCGCCCAGCAGGAAGCTCGTCATGTGGCGCACGATGCCCTCTTCCGAGTCCTCGCGAGCCTTCGCATCGGATTCGGCGACATAGACCATGCGGGCGACGTCGATCTCGCCGAACGCCGGGTTCTGGTTGTAGGGGGCCTTCGCCTCCGCCATGTGCTCGCGGTAGAACGCCACGTGCTGCCCGATGGTCTCGATCGATGGCAGCGCCGACTGCATGAGACCGAAGCCGTTGCGGGCCGCGTATGCCATCGAGCCGTCCGTGCCTGCCGCCATGTAGATCGGCGGATGCGGCTGCTGGATCGGATGCGGGAAGACCTCGCTCTGCTCGTCCATCTTGATCTTGAAGAACTTGCCGTCCGCGTTGACGCGCTTGTCGAAGAAGCCCTTCAGGATGAGCGGAACCGCCTCCTCCTGCATCAACACGCGGCGCTCCTCGTAGTCGACGCCGAGGCCCTCGAACTCGTATGGCCGGTAGCCGGAGCCAAGGCCGAGCTGGAATCGGCCATCGCTCAGGATGTCGACGAACGCGGCGTTTTCGACGATGCGCATGGGATGGTGCAGCGGCACGACCATGACGGCTGCGCCGAGCTTGACGCGGCTGGTCTTGGCGGCGAGGTAGGAGAGGTAGCTGAACGGGTCCGGCAGGATGCCGTACGCGTTCGAGAAATGATGTTCCGCGATCCAGACGCTGTCGAAACCGTTCTCTTCCGCGGTCATCACCTCAGCAGTGACGCGCGCGTGGATCGACTGGTGCGGATACGGCGATGTCTCAGGGTCCGGATGCGATGTCAGCAGTAGTCCGATCTTCACGTCAGTCTCCCAGCGAGCTCTGCCCGGCAACGATAGCCGTATCCCGGCCTGGGCCGCCATCCCGGTTTCTCCGAGGGCCGGTCTGACCTGCAAGGGACCAGCGCGGTGGCCGCTTCCGTCCGCACGCGGTGCCGTCCGGGAGCCTGTGCCCTGTGTCGTTTCGGACTGTCTATTCGCACTGGCCGAGGGGTCGGGGTGGACCCGACCTACGTGGGAACTACGCCTGGCCTCCGAGCACCCGCTCGCCGGGGTCGAACTCGCCGTAGAGCACCTCCGGGACGCGCTTCTGGAAGTTGTCGATGTTGGCGAAGTCGTTCTTGTCGGGCGCGAGCCGGATGTTCTTGAGCCGTGTGATGAGCGCCTCAAGGGAGATGGCCGACTCGACACGCGCGAGCGGCGCGCCGAAGCAGAGGTGTGGCCCGCCTCCGAATGCCACGTGCTTCTTCTGCACCTCCGGACGGTCGATGCGGAACTGGTTGGCGTCTGCGCCCCACACCTCCGGCTCGCGATTCGCGGAGCCGTACAGCAGCACCATCGTGGACCCGGCCGGGATCGGCACGCCGTTGACCTCGGTGTCCGCGACAGAGGTCCGGTTGGTCCACTGCGTCGGCGCCTCGAAGCGCAGGGCTTCCTCGATCGTGTTCTGAACCAGGGAGAGATCGGCCTGCAGCTTCGCCAGTTGGTCGGGGTTGCGGAGCAACAGCAGCAGCGCGTTCGTGATCAGCCGCGAGGTTGTCTCGTTCCCCGCGACGAGCAGGAGATTCGTCTCAGTGATCAGGTATGGGAGATTCAGCGCGCCATCGCGCTCGACCTGGTTCGCGATGAACCTGCTGAGGAAGTCGTCGCGCGGGTTCTCGTAGCGCTCGATGATCAGGTCGTGGCAGTACTGGGCCTCCGCGGGCCGGTCGCGGTCCTGCTCGGCGAGCTGCTCGTCCGTGAGGTAGCGCCTGCCGGCGCCTGTGCCGATGCGCCTCCATCCGAGGAAGACGTCCCGATCCTCCGCCGGGAAGCCGACCATGTGACAGATCGTCAGCACCGCCATCCTGTCGGCGAATTCGGAGCGTAGCTCTGCGTCTCCGCGCTCGATGAAGGTATCGATCAGCTCGTGCGCCAGGCGTTCGATGTGCGGTCGCTGCTGCTCGAGATACGCCTTGGAGACGACTTCGAGCGCCGGGCGACGCTTGAAGCGGTGCTCGGGCGGGTCAGTGCTCGACATCGAGTGCGGGTGGCTGATCGGCCCCTCGGGCATGTCGGGCAGGTCCTCGATCAACTGCCCGGCGGCGGTGATGCGCCGCTGCTCCCCCGGCGATCGCCAGCTCTCACTCGAGAAGGTCCGGTAGTCGCTGAGCACCGCGAGGATGTCCGCACGCCTCGAGACCAGGAAGTCGTTACGCCCCGGCAACTTGTAGATCGGCGCTTCACGGCGGGCGGACTCGTAAAACGGGTAGGGGCACTGCGCCAGCTCGTCCGAGGGGAAGTCGTAACTGGCGAGGTCTCGCGCGGCCTGGCAGAGTTCGGAGCCGATCGTGAGCGATCCGTGCGGCGCGTGCTCGCTTGCGGTCTCCGATGCATGCTCCGTGGTCATCGACGGATCCTCTTCTGACGCGGTGCCTCGGTTGCGGTCTCGCCTTTATACTCCGTCCGGCAAACGAGCGCTCGCTCCCGAAGCCGGAGGCTACGATGCTTGCCCGATCCGACATCGAGAACGTTCTCTACTGGTACGCCTGGGCGTACGACATGGATGAACTCAACACCATCGGCGACTGCTTTGCCGAGGACGCCGAGGTCGCGTTCGGAACCGGCATCCAGCACGGACGAGAGGCCGTAGTCGCCGAGCTCACGCGACGGCGCGGCCTCTACGAGAAGGGCACGACGCCCTGGCACGTGATCTCGAATGTCATGATCGTTGAGGAGACCGACCTCGAGGCCGTCGTCACGTCCTTCTATACGTTCTTCGTCAAGCCGGCCGGGGAGCCTGCGCAGTTCACGAGCATCGGCTACTACGACGACCGCTTCGTGAACGACAAGGGCATCTGGCGCATCCAGTGGCGTCGTGTCCTCGGGGCAGGCGAACGCGTAGACGATGCGCCAGCGGCGGGGACAGAGCCGACTGCGTAGTGGGCCCCGCACGACCCGCCTATGGCGGGTCAACGACGAGCCCATTGATCATCAGGGTCCTTGGTTGGCGGAGCTGAGCCGGGTCCTCGCGCGGATCGGCGGCGAAGACCACGAGGTCGGCCGGCGCGCCTTCCTCGAGCCCCGGTTCGCCAAGGAACGCTCGCGCCCCGGTCGAGGCGGCTGCCAGCGCCTCGCGCGGTGAAAGCCCGGCGGCGTGGAGCGCCTCCACCTCGGAGCTGACAGCTGCCCCCGAGTCCGTCCCCGCGAGCAGCGTGACGCCGCGCGAGTGCGCCCGCGCCACCATCGCGCTGGTCTGCTCGAAGGCCTCGTTCGCCCAGCGCCACTGTGCTACGTCCTCGCTGGCCCGTCCCCGGATCTGCGCGAGGACGTAGAGCGTCGGCGTCCAGGCGATGCCCGTGTCCGGCAGCCGGTCGACCAGCGCTGCGTCGAGACCCCAGCCGTGCTCGATGGAGTCGACGCCTGCCTCGATGCAGGCGGCCGCGCCGGCCCGGCCGAGCGCATGGGCGGCGGTGCGGCCGCCCGCATCTCTCACGGCGCGGGCGAGGGCGCCGAGGCGCGCCCCGTCGTAGTTCCGCCCGAAGCGGTCCAGCGAGCCGCCGTCGCGCGAGGGGACGAAGTTCTCGAGAATCACCTTCACCCAGGGCGCGCCGTGGCCGTGGGCGCCCCTGGCCTCGCGGACCTGCGCCAGTCCGGTCTCGACCAGCTCGTGCGGTGCGGCCACGCGCTCCGCGCCGCTGAAGCCGCCCGGGCTCAGCATCTCGCCTGCCGCGTGGACCCGTGGCAGGCCATCGCTCGAGTCGATCCCGCCGAGGGTCGCAGGCCCGCGTTCCCCTCTCCGCACGAGCGGACCCATGTCGCGGAGCACGAGTGTTCCGCGCTCCAGCGCGAGCCGCCGGTTCGCATCGGTCAACTCGCGCGACCCAATCGGGAGGTGGTGCTCCTGCCGGCCCGCGAGTGTCGCGTGGACGTGTGCGTCGACCAGGCCGGGCAGTACGTATCCGCCCTCCGGAGCGAGCTCGACGGCGCCGTCCCGCGGCTCGAACGTCAGCCGTCCGCCGGCGACCCAGACATCGATCGGCCGGTCGCCCCCGGGCAGCGGCGTCGCGCGCAGGTGGTAGGACGGGCCGCCGATCACGTGCGGCCGGTAGGCTGCTCCCAGTGCTAGCGGCCCTCGAACACCGGCTCGCGACGCTCGACGAAGGAGCGCAAGCCTTCCGCGCTGTCTTCCGTGTTTCGGGCGAGCGCGGAGGCCCAGCCCTCGAGCTGCATCACGCGCCGGAGGTCATTCGTGGCCATCGCGTCGTAGATCACCTTCTTGTCGAGCTCCTGCGTCACGGTGGGGCCGCTCGCGATCTCGTGAGCCGTCTCAAGCGCTCGGGGGAGCAGCTCGTCGGCCGCGATCACCTCGCTGACCAGGCCGATCTGTTCCGCGCGCCGCGCATCCACGGGCCGGCTGGTCCAGAGCATCTCAAGCGCGCGCGCCGTGCCGACGGCGCGCGGGAGGTAGTACGCCATGCCGCCGTGCGCCACCATGGCGCGCTTCATGAAGATGGTCTGGAAGCGCGCGGACTCCGAGGCATAACGGATGTCGCAAGCGAGCGCCAGCGCGAGGCCCAGCCCGGCGGCCACGCCGTTCACCGCGCACAGCGTCGGCTTGCGGGACACGCCGAGTGTCTCCACCGCCATCGGGAAGAAGCCGGGGTGCTCCTTCAGGCGGCGCTCGCCGAGCAGCGCCTGGTACTTCGCCAGATCCTCAGTCTGTCCGAGGTCCACGCCGGCGCAGAAGCCCCGGCCTGCCCCCGTCAGCACGATGGCGCGCACGCCGTCGTCTGTCTCGAGTTGTTCGAGCGCGGTGATCAACTCGTACCCTGCGCGCGGCGTGAGCGCGTTCAACTTCTCCGGGCGATTCAACGTGACCTGCGCGACCTGACCATCGATCTCGACGAGTAGTTCTTCGTACTCCACTCGACCCCTCCTTCACCTCGCTGCCAACCGGCCGTCAAGCCGCGATGCTAGCCGAAGTCCGTCCACAGTAGCGGCCAGCCTCAGTCGGCGGGGAGCTTGACCGCCGCGCCGTACGACCGAAACACTGCCCGCCACGCGTCCGCAGGAGGGAACGATGCGGTCTTCCTCATCCACCCGCCGGCCAATCGAGCTCGCCGAGCAGGGCAGCTTCATGGCGGGCGGGAGCGTCGAGCACCAGGATGGCGAAGAGTTCCGCGGAGGCCACGCCTACGTCCACTATCAGATACCTGTCGGGGCGCGCGCGCTCCCGCTGGTGCTTGTGCACGGTGGCAGTACGACAGGCATGTGCTGGGAGAGCACGCCCGACGGACGCGAGGGCTTCCGCGATCTGCTGCTGCGGCTCGGCTTCGCCGTCTACGTCCTCGATCTGCCGGGCCGTGGCCGGGCCGGGGGCACGGCCGCGGGCGATTCGCCCCGCCGCCAGCTCGGCGACGTCCAGACCTGGAACGTCTGGCGCCTCGGGCCCTGGATTCCACCCGACCCGAGGAGTCTGTTCGACGGACTCCAGCTCCCCGACGACGAGGCCGTGCTCGACCAGCTGCTGCGGCAGCGCAGCGCGAGCGTGGTCTCGCGCCCGCCCGAGGAGGACCGGGAGGTCGCGGCGAACGCGATCGCAGCGGTGATCGATCGAACCGGTCCGTGCGCGCTCGTGACGCACTCGAACGGAGCACAGTACGGATGGCTCGCCGCGATCCGCCACCACGATGTGCGCGGCATCGTCGCGTACGAGCCGGGGACGTTCGTGTTCCCCGCCGACGGGCCGCCAGCGGCGATCGACACCGAGGTCGAGGCGGTCGCGCTGATCAACACGCCGATCGAGGTGACGAGCCAGGACTTCCAGCGCCTGACGGCGATCCCGGTGCAGCTCGTCTACGGAGACAACATCGAGCGCGTGCGGCCGAGCCCGGTAACCGGCGTGGAGCTGTGGCGGGTCAACACGCAACGCGCGCGGCAGTTCATCGAGGCGCTGACGGCGCGAGGGGGCGACGCCGAGCTGGTCGATCTCCCCTCCCTGGGCATGCAAGGCAACACCCACTTCCCGTTCTCCGACCTCAACAACGGGGAGGTCGCGGCGCTGCTGGGGCGGTACCTCGAGAGCCGGGACATCGCCGGGCCGGGTTTGCCGTAGCGGACGCTCGCACCGGACACTCGCGACGAGCGAACTCACTCCGCACGCAATCTGGAAAGGGCGGGTGCTCAGTGGATTGGGAAGACAACGCCGCGCAGTCCAGCTTCCGCGAGGATGTGGCGAACTTCGTTCGCGAGCGCCTGCCGGCGTACTACGCCGAGCGTGGCGATAGCGTCGAGACGGCCGTCGCCGGCCCCATGACCTGCTACACCGACCGCGCGAGCGAGGACGAGGAGGTCCGCGCCGCCGCGAAGGAATGGGCCGACGCACTCGCGGAGCGCGGCTGGATCGCGCCGCACTGGCCGAAGGAGTATGGAGGCGGCGGGCTCTCCCAGATGGAGCTCGTGATCTTCCGCGAGGAGATGTCGAAGGCGGCCGCGCCCGGCGTCGGTGGATCGGGAGTCTCGCTGCTCGGGCCGACTCTGCTCCTGCACGGCAGCGAGGAGCAGCGGCGCAAGTACCTCGGGGACATTCTCTCCGGCGAGGTTGCCTGGGCGCAGGGCTACTCGGAGCCCGGCGCCGGCTCGGACCTCGCCTCGCTGTCCACGCGTGCGCAGCGCGACGGCGACGAGTACGTCGTCAATGGGCAGAAGATCTGGACCTCCGGAGCGCACAACGCGGACGCGCTGTTCGCACTCGTGCGCACGGACCCGGAGGCGCCGAAGCACCGCGGCATCTCGTTCCTGCTGATCGACGACATCCACGCGTCCGGCATCACCGTACGCCCATTGATCGACGCCACCTGGAGCCACCACATCAACGAGGTCTTCTTCGACAGCGTGCGGGTTCCGGTCTCCAACCTGCTCGGCGAGGAGAACCGCGGCTGGTACGTCGCGATGACGCTGCTCGACCACGAGCGCTCCGGGATCGGAACTGCCGCGGCGCTCCTCAGCGACATCACGGCGCTGATCGGCGAAGTCGCGGAAGGCGACCGCTCGCAACTTGCACGCAACCCGGTGCTGCGCTCACGCCTCGCGGATCTTGTGATCGGCGCCGCGATCACGCACAACCTCGCGCTTCGCGTCGCCTCGATGCAGGCGGCGGGTCTGGTGCCGAACTACGAGGCCTCGATGACCAAGCTCTTCCATAGCGAGCAGAGCCAGGAGCTGCACCGCGTCGCCCTGCGAGCGTTCGGATTGCACGCGCAGATCTGGCCGGGCGACGGCCGGGAGGTGCTCGGCGGCCGGCACATCTTCCTCTACATACGAACGATTCCGGCGACGATCGCAGGGGGTAGCTCCGAGGTGCAGCGCAACATCATCTCGACGCGCGGGCTCGGGCTGCCACGGGGCTAACCGCGGACCGCGAGGCTGGCTGCGGAGACGGGGCGGCTACTCGACCGCGTCGAAGCCTTCCATCTGCTCGCGGTGCCGCTGCTCGACGAAGGCCCGGCGCTCCGGGTGCGAGAAGATGAACTTCCGGTTGTCGCGCACCCCCGCGAGGATGTGATCGCCCGCCTGACGCGGCGAGAGCACCAGGGGACGCACCTCCCGCTGTGCTGCCCGGTCCTCCGGGGTCCGTGGATCCGGCGCGCCCGGCCCACCCAGCTCAGCCGGGCGGTTCCGGTCCGACTCCCCGATGCGGGTCTCGACAGTGCCGGGGCAGAACATCGAGACGCCAATGTCCTGCGGGGCGAGCTCGACGCGAAGCATCTCGGCAAACCCGACCACCGCGTACTTCGAGGCAGTGTAGGCGCCGATCTCCAGGTCGTCGGCAGCGTACGTCCCGGCCACCGACGCGGTGATGGCGATGTGCGCCTCCCCGCCCTGCGCCCGCATGCGCGGGACAAACGCGTGGGCGCTATGGATGGCGCCGAAGAGGTTCACGTTGAGGAGCCACTGCCAATCGCTCGCTGACGTCTCCATCAGCGGCCCTACCGTCAGGACGCCGGCGTTGCTGCAGAGCAGGTGCACGGCGCCGTAGGCCTCGTACGCCTGATCGGCGAGCGAGTCGACCGAGACCTGGTCCGTGACGTCGGTCCGGACCGCGACCGCTTCGCCACCCAGCTCCCGCACCGCCTCGGCGACACGCTCGGCCTGCGCCTGCTCGATGTCGGAGACCACCAGCTTCATGCCGGCGGCATGGCAAGCGTGCGCCAGTCCCTCGCCGATCCCGGAGCCTCCGCCTGTGATCACGGCTACGCGACCGTCAAGTTGCTCCACATCCGCCGCCCTTCCTCGGTGCGCTCACTCACGGGTGCCGATGAGGTTCGCTGCTTGCTAGTCGGGCGGGAACAGCAGCTCGCCGCTCTCCGCGTCCTCGACCGTGATCGCCTCGACGGGGCAGCTCTCGGCCGCCGCCATGATCTTCTCCACTGTGTCGCCCCCGGCGTCGATCACCTCGGCGAGGCCACCCGACACCCGGAACGTCCCCGTGGCCAGATTCTCGCACTGGGCCGTGCCGACGCAGACGGCCGCGTTCACGGTCACTTCGAGCTTGCGGTCTGCCATCCTGCGATCCTCCCAGGGCAACCCGGACTACGGCAGCGAAGCCTATCACGCAGCGGCCGGAGCGATCGCTCGCCCGGCCGTGCCGTATATTGCGGGTGACCGCTGTTGACGAGCCCGGCGACGGATGCCAGGAGTGAAGCCAGTGACAAACGCACCACCTCGCACCTACCTCGCGAACCCGTCTGCGATCCTCGCGGACGATCCGTACCCCATCTACAAGAAGTTCCGCGACGAGGCTCCCGTGTATTGGGACGAAGAGTCGCAGTGCTACATGCTGACGAGGTACGAAGACATCGAGTCGGTGCTCCTGGACCACGAGCACTTCTCGAACATCTCGTTGCCGCTGCTGAACGGTGACGTGCCGCGGCTGAGCCCGCTGATCGAGCGAGACCAGCCGCAGCACACCTTCCTGCGCGAGATGCTGATGCCGCTCTTTACGCCGGCGTCGATTCGCGCGCGCAACGAGTCGTTCCGGGCGATCGCGATCGAGTTGTGCGACGCCGCGGAGCAGCAGGACACCGTCGATGCACACTCCGAGATCGCGATCCCCCTGCCCGGGATCGTGACGATGGACGTGATCGGGCTGCCGCGCAGCTCGAGCGAACGGTTCCTCGCGCTGACGGCGGAACGCCTCACCAGGCTCAGCGATCGCAACAACCCACCGCCGGACGCGCGGCCATGGGAGGAGATCCAGGCGGACCTCTGGGACGTCGCCCGGCCGGCCGTCGAGGAGCGGCGCCGGGAGCCGCAGAACGATCTGATCAGCGTGCTCGTCGCTGCCCAGGAGAAGTACGGCGACGAACGCATCCTTGATGACTTCCTGTTCGACCAGGGATTCATCATCGACATGCTGCTGCACATCATGACGGGCGGCTTCCACACGACCCAGCACCTCATCGAGCTGCTGATCGATTTCTACGCCGACCATCACGACATGTGGCAGCGAATCCGGGACGACCGCAAGCTCATCGACGTAGCGATCGAGGAGATGCTGCGCCTCGAGGCGCCGGTGCAGGCGCTGCGCCGCCGGGCGAAGGAGGACGTGGTCATACGCGACGTGACGATCCCGAAGGACTCCAACGTCATTGTCGTCTACGGGTCGGCGAATCACGATGAGCGCGTGTTCGAGGACCCGGACAGCTACAGCCTCGATCGGCCGCCAAAGCGCCACATGACCTTCAGCCTGGGGATCCACTACTGCCCCGGCGCCCCGGTCAGCCGCGCCGAGGTCAAGGGGCTGATGAACGAGATGCTGGACCGCTATCCGGTCATCGAGCGGACGGGGCCGTCAAAGCGCGACCCCACCACCTTCATGCGTGGATGGGGCGAGGTCCCGGTGCGGCTGAGGCGCGGCTAGGGACTCAACGGCCCGCCGTTCCGCTCCCGCAAGTCCGGAGCAGCCGTCGCCCCTCGCGGCCGGCGGCCGCATCCCGGAGCGCGTGCTGGGCGTCGGAGGTCACGAGCTCCACGCCGGACCGCCCCGCGCCACGAGGCCGGCCAGAACCGATGCCCGTGATCGAGTCGCCGACTCGCGATGCGGCTCGATGGATCGCATCACACGACGACGTCCGTCCGGGGCACGACTCCTCCACGAACAGCCGATCAGCATGACTCCCGCAACGTGTCGGTCGGGATCCTCGATTGGTGGCGGTGCTTTTTCCCGTCCCCCGTACGGGTCCGAGCCGCGCTGTCGATCGCCCGCACGAGAGCGGGCGCGACGACGGCACAGCCCGCCCCTGCTACCGCAGCGGAGGGCTTGCGAAACGCGAACGTCACACCAGCGACAGCGCTGGTAATCCCTCGCGTTCAAGCTGGCGCCTGCCCGCCTCACCTGAACGCAGGCGGGTGCACGGCGCGACAACTGCCAGGGAGGTCGAGGCCTCCTGGCCCTTCCTGGAGGTGGCGCAATGCGCGCCGCCGCAACGCGGATCCGGAGGAAAGACTCTTGATGTTGACCTGGCGCCACCTGGCCCACCTGCGATTGGTGGCGATGCTCGTCGACACCACCACCGCGGCGCCCGCCGCCACGGCGGCCGCGACCGAGGCGGCCCCGAGGCCAAGCCGATCCAGATTGGCTTCAGCGCCTGGCCCGGCTGGTTCCCGTGGCAGGTGACCGTGGAAGCCGGGATCTTCGACGAGGTCGGCGTCAACGTCGAGATGGTCTGGTTCGAGGGCTACCTCGACTCGATCAACACGTTCGCGGGCGGGCAGCTCGACGGCAACACGCAGACGCTGAACGACACCATTGCCTCGGTCGGCGCCGGCTCGGATCAGGTGATCGTGCTGGTGAACGACAACTCCACCGGCAACGACCAGATCATCGCTACGGCGGACATCCAGTCGATCGAGGATCTCACCGGCAAGACGATCGGCATTGAGGTCGGCGTCGTCGACCACTTCCTCCTGCTGCTCGGCCTGGAGTCCGTCGGGCTCAGCGCCGCCGATGTCGAGATCGTCAACCTCGAGACCGGCGCCGCTGCCGCCGCATTCGCGTCGGGCCAGCTCGACGCGGTCGGCGTCTTCGCACCGTTCACGACGCAGGCGCTGATCCGGCGCGAGCAACGTGGCGGTCTTCACGAGGGTGATCTTCCCGCACAGCGTTCCCGGCGCGATCGATGCGGCGCGTGTGAACCTCGCCGCGGCGTGGAACCTGATCGTCGTGGCCGAGCTCTTCGCCGCGGACGAAGGCCTCGGTTACCGCATCGTCCGCTCCCAGAAGTTCCTGCAGATCGACACCATCTTCGCGGTGCTGATCGTGATCGGGATTCTCGGCTTCACCAGAGATCTGCTGCTTCGCACCGCGCGCAATCGCCTCGCGCCGTGGTCACAGGAGTGACGGCGATGGTCGCGCGAGACACGGCGTTGCAGACCCGAGGGCTCACCAAGGCGTTCCGCGGCCGCCGCGGCGAATCGACCGTCGCCCTCGAGGACATCGACCTCCACGTGGACCGGGGCGAGTTCGTATGCCTCGTCGGCGCCTCCGGCTGTGGCAAGTCCACGCTGCTGAACATCATCGCCGGTCTGATTGAGCCCTCCGAGGGCGAGGCGCTGCTCGATGGCCTGCCAATCGGCGGACCCAGCCCGGACCGCGGGCTGGTCTCGCAGGGCTACTCGCTGCTCCCCTGGAAGACCGTCGCCAAGAACATCTCGTTCGGCCTCGAGCTCGCGGGCTGGAGCAAGGCAGAGCGAGCGGAGCGCGTCGCGTACCTCCTTGGGGTCATGCGACTTACGAAGTGGGCCGACGCCCTGCCCAGCGCGCTCTCGGGCGGGATGCGGCAGCGTGTCGCCATCGCCCGTTCGCTCGCCCCGCAACCTGCTCGACGAGCCGTTCGGCGCGCTGGACGCGCACACGCGGATGCTGACGCAGGAGTTCCTGCTCGACATCTGGCGTCAGACCGGCACCACCGTGCTGATGGTCACGCACGACGTCGAAGAGGCATTGTTCCTCGCGCAGCGGATCTACGTGCTGTCCTCGCACCCCGGTCGCGTGAAGCGCGAGATCGTGCTGCCGTTCGGTGATAACCGCTCGCAGCAGTTGCGACGGCAAGACGACTTCCTGGACCTGCGCGACGAGGTGCACGCGTTGCTCTTCGCCGAGGTTTCCGAGGTCTAGGCGTCATGCTCGGCATCGAACCCCGTTTGAAAGGACTCTCGTGACCGAATCGCCGTTCCCACTCGCACGAATACCGCGGTGAAGTCCCGCTCCACGACCAGTACGGCCCCGAGGCGCGCTACGCCGTCGAGGCGGAGGCGCTGATTCCGCAGACCGCCCACGAGCGCGAGATCGCCCGCGGCCTCGAACTCGGCCTGCAGGGCGCCGACTCGATCGTCGATCGGACGATCCCGACGTTCAGCCGCGGCGAGCTGCCCCACTTCGCGGGCATCAACACCTTCCTCAAGGCCCCCTACCTGGAGGATGTGCGCGAGTGCGGCGCGTACGACGTATCGATCCTCGGCGCCCCGTACGACGGCGGCACCACGTACCGCCCGGGCACGCGCTTCGGTCCCCAGGGCATCCACAAGATCTCGGCGCTCTATGGTCCGTACTCGTTCGAGCTCGGCGTCGACCTGCGCGAGTCGATCACGATCTGCGACATCGGCGACATCTTCACCATCCCGGCGAACATCGAGAAGACGTTCGACCAGATCAGCAAGGCCGTCGGTCACGTCTACGCGAGCGGCTCCTTCCCGATCGTGCTCGGCGGCGATCACTCGATCGGCTACCCGGCCGTCCGTGCCGTGGCTGAGCACCTGAATGGCGGCAACCTCGGCATCATTCACTTCGACCGCCACGTCGACACGCAGGAGACCGACCTCGACGAGCGGATGCACACCACACCCTGGTTCCACGCGACGGACATCCCGAACGTGCCGGCGAAGAACCTCGTCCAGATCGGCATCGGCGGCTGGCAGGCGCCGCGCCCCGGCGTGAAGGTCGGCCGCGAGCGCGGCACGACGATCATGACCGTCACCGACTGTGTGGAGATGGGCATCGAGGAAGCCGCCGCGCGCGCCCTCGAGGTGGCCTGGGACGGCGCCGACGCCGTCTGGCTCTCCTTCGATGTCGACTGCCTGGACGCGGCCTTCGTGCCTGGCACAGGCTGGCCCGAGCCGGGCGGCTTCCTGCCTCGCGAGGTGCTGAAGTTCATCCAGCTGATCTCGGAGCGTCCGCTCGCCGGGATGGAGGTTGTGGAATGCTCGCCGCCCTACGACACCGCCGAGATCACCGCACTGATCGCCACGCGCGTGATCTGCGACACGCTCGGCTGCCAGGTGCGCGCGGGGCACCTGCCGCGGCGGGGGGCGTAGCGCCGTGCGGCTGACCCCTCGCGAGCAGGATGCGCTGATGATCTACGTCGCCGCCGACCTCGCCCGGAAGCGGCGCGCGTGCGGCCTGCGCCTCAACCACCCCGAGGCGGTGGCGCTGATCAGCGAGGCCATGATGGAGGCCGCCCGCGATGGCACGACGGTCCCCGAGGCCGCCACGCGGGGCGCTCAGGTGCTCGGCAGCGAGGACGTGATGGACGGCATCCCGGAGATGGTCAGCCTCGTCCAGGTGGAGGCGACGTTCCCGGACGGAACGAAGCTCGTCTCCTGCCACGATCCGATCCGCTGATGGCGGACCACGCGCGCTACCTCGTCGAGGACGGCGACCTCGAGATCAACTCTGGACGCCCGACTGTCACGCTGGCGGTCGCGAACTCCGGCGACCGCCCGATCCAGGTCGGATCGCACGCGCACTTCTTCGAGGTGAACCGCGCACTCCGCCTCGACCGCGCCGCCGCGTTCGGGATGCGACTCGATATTCCCGCCGGCACGGCGGTCCGCTTCGAGCCGGGTCAGCAGCAGACCGTGACGCTCGTCGCCTTCGGCGGCGCACGGTACTCGGAGAGGAGGCCGTGTTCGGCGGGGGCAAGACGATCCGCGATGGCATGGCGCAGTCGCCATCGATGACTGCCGCGGGCGGCAGTCCCGACCTCGTGATCACGAGTGCGCTGATCCTCGATTCCGTGCTCGGCGTGATCAAGGGCGACATCGGCGTGAAGGATGGGCGGATCGCGGCCATCGGCAAGGCCGGAAACCCCGACATCATGGACGGCGTCGACCCCGCGCTCGTGATCGGGCCGGGCACCGAGGTCATCGCCGGCGAGCACATGATCGCGCCGCAGCAGGCGTGGGCCGCCCTCTCGAATGGCATCACGACGATGCTCGGCGGCGGCACCGGCCCCGCCGACGGCACGCGCGCCACCACCACCACGCCCGGCCCCTGGAACATCGCGCGCATGCTTGAGGCCGCCGCGACCATGCCCGTGAACCGGGGCCGCTTCGCGAAGGCGAACGCCTCGGACGATGCGGCGATCGCCGAGCAGATCGAGGCCGGGGCCTGCGCGCTCAAGGTCCACGAGGACTGAGGCTCGTCCCCCGCCGTGATCGACGCCGCGCTCCGCGCCGCGGATCAGTACGACGTCCAGCTGGCGATCCACACCGACACCCTCAACGAGAGCGGCTTCGTCGAGGACACCATCGCCGCCATCGCAGGCCGCACGATCCACACGTTCCACACCGAGGGCGCGGGCGGCGGTCACTCGCCGGCGAGCCGAACGTGCTCCCGTCGAGCACCAACCCGCCTCGCCCCTACACGGTGAACACGCTGGCCGAGCACATGGACATGCTCATGGTCTGCCATCACCTGAACCCGCAGGTCCCCGAGGAGGTCGCCTTCGCCGATAGCCGCATCCGGCCCGAGACGATGGCCGCGGAGGACGTCCTCCACGACATGGGCGTACTGAGCATGTACTCCTCGGACTCGCAGGCGATGGGCCGTGCCGGCGAGAACTTCACGCGCCTGATCCAGACCGCCGACAAGATGAAGCAGGTGCGCGGCCCGCTGCCCGAGGACGCCGAGGGCGACGACAACGCCCGCGTCCTCCGCTACATCGCCAAGCTCACCATCAACCCCGCCCGCACCCACGGCATCGCGCACGAGGTTGGCAGCCTCGAGACCGGCAAGCTCGCCGACATCGTGCTGTGGCCGACGCAGTTCTTCGGCGCGAAGCCGGCGCTCGTCGTCAAAGGCGGCATGATTGCGTGGTCTGTGATGGGGGAGCCGAACGCCTCGATCCCGACCGTCGAGCCGGTCATCTACCGCCCGATGTTCGGCGCGCACCCCTCCGTGATCCCGGCGACCAGCGTCACCTTCCTCAGCCAGGCCGCGCTGGACCGCGGCGTCGCCGGGGCGCTCGGCCTGCGGCGTCGCATCGCCGTCAGCCGGAACAATCGCGCGCTCAGCAAGCCCGACATGCTCCGCAATGACGCCCTCCGGGCGATCGATGTCGATCCCGAGACCTACGAGGTGCGCGTCGACGGCGAGGTCGTCACCTCGCCCGCGGCGGAGACCCTCGCTCTGGCTCAGCGCTACTTCCTGGTCTATCGATGCCCGCCGCGACCCGCTCGCTGGTCGCGCTGCTCCAGCTCGCGGACTCCTCGTTCCCGATCGGCGCGTTCGCCCACTCCTACGGGCTGGAGCAACTCGTCCGCGACGGCATGGTCGAGGACGCCGCATCGCTCGAGGCCTTCGTCGACTCGATCGTCTCGCTCCAGCTCGCGCCCGCCGAGGCCCGCGCCGCCGCAGCGGCGTGCCGGGCCGCCGCGCCGGGCGGGCGCGAGCTGGTGCTCGCGATCGACCACCGCCTCCACGTCACGCGCGCCCCTCGTGAGCTGCGCGACGCGTCGATCGCCGCCGGCCGCCGGCTGCTCGAGGAGGTCGCCGCGCACTCCGCCGGCCGTCGCGGCCTCGTACCCGCGTTCCGCGACGCCGTGCTCGAAGACCACTCGCCCGGCACCCACGCCGTCGCGCTCGGCGTGGCGGGCGCGGCCTTCGGCGTGCCGCCCGAGGACGTCGCCGCCGCCCTGCTCTTCAGCACGGCGAACGCGCTCGTGCAGGCGGCGATGCGCCTGCTCCCGATCTCGCACCGCGACGCGCAGTCCGTGCTGCACAGCGTTCGCGACGCGATCGCCAACGCCGCGCGCGCGGCCGCCGGGGCGGAACCGCTCGCGTTCACATCGTTCCACCCACTCCAGGAGATCGCGTCGATGCGCCACGCGAGCGCACCGGTCCGCTTCTTCGCGTCATAACGCAAGCAATCGGGGCACGCCGCCGAGGCATGCAGTCGAGGAATCGAGGTCAGACCATGAGCCAGCCAATCACCGTCGGCGTCGGCGGCCCTGTCGGCTCCGGCAAGTCGCTGCTCGTCGAGCGCATCGTCCCCTTGATGATCGAACGTGGCTTCTCGCCGGGCGTCGTGGCCAATGACGTCGTCACCGAGGAGGACGCGCTGATCATCCGCCGCGGCCTCGCTGGAATCCTCGACCCGGCGCGCATCGTCGGCGTCGCGACGGGCAGCTGTCCGCATCAGGCGGTGCGCGAGGACCCGTCGCTCAATCTCGCCGCGATCGAGCGTCTCGCGGAGGAGCACCCGGACATCGACCTCGTGTTCATCGAGAGCGGCGGGGACAACCTCACGCTGACCTTCAGCCCGCTGCTGGCGCGGCTCTCGATCTACGTGATGGATGTCGCTGGCGGCGACAAGACCCCTCGCAAGCAGGGGGCGGGCATGATCCAGTCGGACCTGCTGGTCATCAACAAGGCCGATCTCGCGCCGTACGTCGGCGCCGACCTCGCCGTCATGGAGCGCGACGCCGCGAGGTACCGCAGCGGCCCGCTGCTGTTCACCGACTGCCGCCACGGCCGCGGTCTCGTCGAGGTCGCCGACTGGCTTGCCGCCTCGATCAGCGCGCTCGCCGCTCCGGCAGCCGCCCCGGCGTGACGCGCGCCTGATGCCCATCCGCAGCCGGCTGGTCGCGCGCTTCGCTTCGTCGCTCGATGGAGCGCCCGGCGCGGTGCGCGCCGACGTTGCGGCGACCACCCCACTCGAGCTGCGCGGCCCCTTCCCCGCCTGCCTCGAGCCCCGGTACGCCCCCTCGCTACCTCTTGCGCAACGTCACCGCCGGCATCCTCGACGGTGACGACTACGCGATCGAGGTCTGCGCGGCGCCGGGCACGCGAGTCACCGTGGAGCCCACATCCGCGGCGAAGGTGTTCCGCTCGCGCGGCGGCGGCGCGACCTTGCGCACGCGCATCGAGGTCATGCCGGGCGCGGAGCTACGCTACGACTCGGGCCTGCTGATCCCGCATGCGGGCGCGATCCTCCGCCAGCAAACAGAGATTGTGCTGCACGAATCGGCGCGGGCAAGCTGGAGCGAGTCGCTGTCGTTCGGCCGCCTCTCACACGACGAGCGGTTCCAGTTCACGCGGATCGAGAGCGAGCTGCGAGTCGTCGATCCCGAGGGGCGGGTGCGCTACGAGCGCCGCTCCGACCTCGTCCCGCAACGCGACCGTGCCGCCCTCGAATCAGCCGCCGGCCGCTTCGGCGCGGTCGGCTCGATGTTCCTGCTGGGCAGGCAGCCCGGTGAGGAGCCGGACCTCCCCGAACTCTCCTCGCTGCCCGGCGTCTACGCCGCTGCGCCGCCACTTCCGGACGACCTCGGCACGATCGTCCAGGCGCTCGCCGAGTGGCCCGAGCAGATCGAGGCGGTCTTCAGCCTCGCGCGAGCGGCGCGGTGCGCGCCGCTGTGAGCGTCGCCGCCCCCTCGAGAACCCCGTAGTGACTCACCAGTAGACGACGACGCTGAGGCCTCGGGCCGGGACTCAAGCCGGCCCCACGCCCGCGCGCAGCAGCCGGCGAGCGGACCGGGCTAGTCCGCCATCGCGGGCAACAGCTCCCCGGCGGTGAGTCGCTGGCTCCGCATGATCGACTCGTGCCCGAGATCGCCGATCTGCATGAAGCACATCAGGCGGTCCACGCCGATGTCCCGGTAGCGCTGCATCTTCCGCCGGCACGTCTCGATGTCGCCGATGATGACCGAGTCCAGTGGATCGAGCGTCTCGTAGGCCTCCTCGGGCGAGACCTCTCGCCCGGCCGCGGCATGACGGAGCAGTCGCACCACCGGGTTGGGATCGTCCAGTTCCTCGTCGCTCGGTGGAGCTGCTGCCGTGTCCTCGGTGACCGTGATCCGCGAGGCCGCGCCCTCGAGGACCTCGCCGCGGATCGAGTCGTAGAAGATCTCGGGATCCACCTTGAAGACCGTAGGGGCCGAGTTCACGTACCACAGCGCGGCGTTGGCGGCCCCACTCTCGATCGCCGCCTGCGTGGTCTCGGCACAGTGCACGAACGTGAACACCGCGGTCTGATCGTTGACGAAATCACCGACCGGCTCGCAGTCCTTCAGGCCGTCGCGGTACTCATCGAGCAGGCTCGCCATCACCTCGAGCGGCTGCATCAGCGTGGTGGCCAGCACGCCGACGCCGAGGTTCCCCGCCATCCGGAACGAGCCCGGGCTCGAGGTGGTCTGCCACATCGGCGGGTGGGGCCGCTGCAACGGCTTCGGCACGATGTTGCGCTCGGGGATCTCGAACAGCTCGCTCTGCCAGGAGAAGGGGCTCTCCGTCCACATCCCCTTCACCATCTGCATGCACTGCCGGACCTGCTCCAGCGAGCTCTCGGGGTCGACGCCGAACGTCTCCCACTCGAGGCCGCCCGAGCGCGCGAATCCGACCTCGGCGCGACCGTGACTCAGTCGATCCAGCGTCGCCGCGCGCTCGGCGACGCGGATTGGGTGATTCACCTTGAACGGCGCCAGCACCCCGGAGTGCCCCAGCCGCAGCCGGCTCGTCCGCTGCGAGATCGCGGTGAGCAGCAGCTCGGGAGCCGAGCTGTAGCTGAACTCGGTTGCCCCGTGGTGCTCGACCTGCCACCAGCACTCGTAGCCGAGCTCGTCTGCGAGGCGAGCCTGCTCCAGGGTCTCCTCGATGACGTCCTGCTCGTGGTCGTCGCCCCAGGCCGCGCGGGCCTTCTGGACCTCGGTGAAGATGTCGAGCTTCACGAGCGTGTGTTCCCCTTCGGGTGGCGGCGCGTTCGCAGTGATCGCCCCAGCTCGCGTATTGCACCCGTCCGCTTACTTACGTCTCACGATCGTCGCCTTCCGGTGACGCCCGCGGTGCCCCGGTCACCGTCCGCGATAGACGGGCGGCCGGCGCTCGACCCAGGCCTTCATCGACTCCGTCGTGTCCTCGAGCCCCGCGATGAACTCGCGCGTCTCGCGCTCGAGTTCGCGAACCTGCTGCGTCGGCCGCGGGCGGACCTCGGTCAGAAGCTGCTTCGTCCGCTGGAGGTGCAGCGGCGGCAGGGCCGCGAGGTTCGCCGCCATCTCCTGGGCCTTCTGCAGGAGCGCATCCGGCGGGACCACGTAATTCACGAACCCGAGCTCGTGCGCGCGGCGTGCATCCAGCTCGACGCCGCCGAGCAGCATCTCCATCGCCGACTGCCACGGCAGCTGCTCGAGGATCGCGAGACTGTAGTGCCCGATCGTGCCCCCGTGACGAAGCTGCTGCATCTGGAACTTCGTGCCCTCGGCAGCCACGATCATGTCGCAGCCCAGCGCCATCACGAACCCGGCCGCGATCGCGTACCCGTGCACCGCCGCGATGGTCGGTTTCGACGTCTGCGGCACGAGGTCCTCGTTGAGCACCTCGCTGTACCTCCTGCCCGACCAGCCGTGTCCCGACTCGAGCGACTCCTTGAGGTCGCGGCCCGCGCAGAACGCCCGGCCGCGCCCGGTGAGGATCGCAACGCGAGCCTCGGGATCCTCGTCGAAGCGCACCCATGCCTCGCAGAGTTCGTCGCGAAGCGTGCCGCCCAGCGCGTTCAGACGCTCGGGCCGGTTGAACGCAATCGTCACAACGTGGTCCTGCTGCTCGTACTCGATCAACGCCATGGGATGCTCCCTCGTCGAGGCCGGGCGTCGCGCCCTGCAGGGCCGATGATAGAGGCAGCGCGGCTTCGGGCACGAGCCCGCTCCGCCAGGGCGTCCGCGGCTGCGCACCACGGCGAGGTGCTGCCGTGCCTGGCGCTGCGGTGACGGACGGGGGCAAGCAGCTCGGGGTCAAGGCGCCCGAGGCGCGCCGGTTGCTCGCCGTCGAGGCGGTCCGTCTTGCGGTGGCTGCGCACGGTCAGCGCTCAGCGTGACAGAGGGGTGCGCAGATAGCACATTAGTGTGGTGGCGAGAACCATCCGCCGGATTGCACGGAGTCGGCGCGGACGCGCGGAAGGACCGGATAGCGGCCGGAGCAGCCGTACTGACGGCCCGGTCGTCTCCTCGACCACTCATGGCCTGCGGAGGTGCGACATGAATCGTCGTAGCAGGCGTTACCAGGGGTCGGCGCTGGCCGGCGGTACGTGGTCATGGCGCCTGGCCGGCGTGCTGCTCGTGGTGGTCGCTGTGCTGGTTACCGCGATCGGGACGTGCATGGTCGTCACGGAACGGGAGCCGCGCCAGCCCGCCGTCGTGAGGGTCCAAAACCCTTGGCCCACGCCCGTCGCGATGGGCGCGTCGCTGATGCATGGATTCTATAGCTACGAGTCCCCGATTCCCCGTGAGTTCCTATTCTTCTGGGTTCCCGAGGGGCTGGAACTGACTGCGGCTCGGGAGGGGGAGCCGGGAAGCGGGCGGTGGGGACTGGTGCTGTTCACGCCGGATGGGCGGTCGTGGATGTGCCTCAGAGTGGGGCGACCCCCGGAATGCGGCCGCGAGGTGGCTCCAGATGCGGACGGGATCGCGGAGCTGTTCGACTCGCTTCTCAATTCTGTGCGGCTCGATTCCCACGCGCCCTAATTCGCCCTGAGGTCTTGATCGCCGGCATCACGCGCCACCGCGACGAGCCCGCAACCCCGTTCGTAGAGCTTCTCGAGGCGGGAGCACGCGGTGAGCCGGCTCAGCGGCCGTTACTGCATGGTCGGCGTCGGCGGGACCGAATACTCGTGCTGGTCGGGCCGGACCACGCTCTCGATGGCCTGCGAGGCGATCCTCAAGGCCGCCCGCGCCGCAGCCCTCTCCGTCGACGAGATCTTGTTCCGACGCATAGCGCACGCTGGAGACCAGGCGTCTGGTCCCCAGCCGTTCGGCTGACCGCAGAGCCCCGCGAGCCCCTCGGCCATCACCCTTCGTCCGGCCTCAGTGCCCTCCGTGCAGACCGGCCAGCGCATTCACTGGCACTGCCCGGTGGCCTCCCGAGACAGGCTCGTACGGTCTAGCCACAGTCGGGCAGGCCGAGATCCCCGACGTCATTGATCGGTACACGTCGTCGCAAACCAGCGGGTATGCACCCCGTCAACTGGTTGCCTGCGAGCGACAGCTGTTGCAGGAACACGTTACTTCCGGGCTTCTTAGCCGGGATCCACCGAAGAAGAGCGCATGAGCGGTTGCGGTTGGGTGCTCCGCTGTAGCTGGGACAATGGTTTTTGACCGAATCACGTCACAGCCACAGGGAGCACCCATTCGATGCTACCAACGAGCGACCCCGACCGGATAGACATCGCCTTCGACGACGACCGCCTGGTGGCCGATGCGGGGCTGCTCCTCCCGGCCACGCTCGCCCAGCATCTCGGTTTGCAAGAGCTCGCCGACAGCTACCTCGACCTCGGTGACGCGCCGGGCCGGGCGAACGCCGGCGACAAGCTGCTGACCCTGGTCGCCTCGGCGCTCGCGGGCGGCGAGTGCATCGACGACGCCGCTGCGTTGCGCGCCGGCGGGACGGCGAGCGTGCTCGGTTGCACCGTCAAGGCGCCGTCCACGCTCGGTGTCTTCCTGCGCAGCTTCAGCTGGGGCCACGTCCGCCAGCTCGACCGCCTCAGCCGCGAGTTGCTCGCCCGCAGCTGGGCGGCCGGAGCGGGCCCGGGCGCGGCGCCGTTCACGATCGACCTCGATTCGACGATCTGCGAGACCTACGGCCTGGCGAAGGAGGGCGCCCGGCACCACGGCTACACGGGCGTGCGCGGCTATCACCCGCTGCTCGCCGTTGCGGCCGGGACGGGTGACGTGCTGATGGCGCGGCTGCGCGAGGGCCGCGCCAACACCGCCCGCGGCGCCGCCCACTTCCTGCGTGAGACGGTGGCGCGGGTGCGCGACGCCGGGGCGAGCGGGCAGCTCACGGTGCGCGCCGACAGCGGCTTCTACAACCACGCCGTCGTCGCCGTCTGCCGCAAGCAGGATGTCCGCTTCTCCATCACCATTCGCCAGCAGCCGAACGTACGCACGCTGATCGAGGCGATCCCGGAAGAGGACTGGACGCCGATCCCGTACTGGCTGCCGGGCGGCGCGGATGTCGCCGAGACGACCTACACGCCGTTCCAGCACAAGGAGGATGCCACCGCGGTGCGGCTCATCGTGCGGCGCGTCAAGCCGACGCCCGGCTCACAGCTCGCGCTCTTTGCGAACTATAGTTACCACGCCTTCATCACCGATCGCGCCGGGGAGCTGCTGGAGCTGGAGGCCGACCATCGCCGTCACGCCGAGATCGAGAACACGATCCGTGACCTCAAGTACGGCGTCGGGCTGAACCATCTCCCCTCGGGCCGCTTCGGCGCGAACGGGGCGTGGCTCGCGGTGCAGGTGATCGCGCACAACCTCGCCCGCTGGACGGCGCGGCTCGGGCTCGGCGAGGGGATCGTGACGACCAGGACGCTCAGGCGGCGCTACTTCGCTCTCGCCGGACGGCTCACCCATTCTGCACGGCGCTGGACCCTGCACCTCGCGAAGCGCTGGCCCTGGGCTGGCCAGTGGGCAGCCGCCCTGGCGCGGTTACGGGCGTTACCGCTCCCGGCCTGACGCTCGCTCACAGCGCCAACACGGGTCCGAGGCTCGCGCCAGCATGCCCGCGCACGCCTCGCGCACCCTCGCGCCGGCGCCCTCAGCGCCCCCGAGCCGCGCTGAGCGACGCTGAGCGACGGCTCCTCGCTCCGGCACCGCCCGGCGAACGCCGGCACGCCCGCCGAACGCTCCGGCAGCCCGGCAGCCCGCCCCTTCAAGCTTCGATCGGTGGATTCGAGCTTAGCCGGGATCCACCGAAGAAGAGCGCATGAGCGGTTGCGGTTGGGTGCTCCGCTGTAGCTGGGACAATGGTTTTTGACCGAATCACGTCACAGCCACAGGGAGCACCCATTCGATGCTACCAACGAGCGACCCCGACCGGATAGACATCGCCTTCGACGACGACCGCCTGGTGGCCGATGCGGGGCTGCTCCTCCCGGCCACGCTCGCCCAGCATCTCGGTTTGCAAGAGCTCGCCGACAGCTACCTCGACCTCGGTGACGCGCCGGGCCGGGCGAACGCCGGCGACAAGCTGCTGACCCTGGTCGCCTCGGCGCTCGCGGGCGGCGAGTGCATCGACGACGCCGCTGCGTTGCGCGCCGGCGGGACGGCGAGCGTGCTCGGTTGCACCGTCAAGGCGCCGTCCACCCTCGGGACCTTCCTGCGCAGCTTCAGCTGGGGCCACGTCCGCCAGCTCGACCGCCTCAGCCGCGAGTTGCTCGCCCGCAGCTGGGCGGCCGGAGCGGGCCCGGGCGCGGCGCCGTTCACGATCGACCTCGATTCGACGATCTGCGAGACCTACGGCCTGGCGAAGGAGGGCGCCCGGCACCACGGCTACACGGGCGTGCGCGGCTATCACCCGCTGCTCGCCGTTGCGGCCGGGACGGGTGACGTGCTGATGGCGCGGCTGCGCGAGGGCCGCGCCAACACCGCCCGCGGCGCCGCCCACTTCCTGCGTGAGACGGTGGCGCGGGTGCGCGACGCCGGGGCGAGCGGGCAGCTCACGGTGCGCGCCGACAGCGGCTTCTACAACCACGCCGTCGTCGCCGTCTGCCGCAAGCAGGATGTCCGCTTCTCCATCACCATTCGCCAGCAGCCGAACGTACGCACGCTGATCGAGGCGATCCCGGAAGAGGACTGGACGCCGATCCCGTACTGGCTGCCGGGCGGCGCGGATGTCGCCGAGACGACCTACACGCCGTTCCAGCACAAGGAGGATGCCACCGCGGTGCGGCTCATCGTGCGGCGCGTCAAGCCGACGCCCGGCTCACAGCTCGCGCTCTTTGCGAACTATAGTTACCACGCCTTCATCACCGATCGCGCCGGGGAGCTGCTGGAGCTGGAGGCCGACCATCGCCGTCACGCCGAGATCGAGAACACGATCCGTGACCTCAAGTACGGCGTCGGGCTGAACCATCTCCCCTCGGGCCGCTTCGGCGCGAACGGGGCGTGGCTCGCGGTGCAGGTGATCGCGCACAACCTCGCCCGCTGGACGGCGCGGCTCGGGCTCGGCGAGGGGATCGTGACGACCAGGACGCTCAGGCGGCGCTACTTCGCTCTCGCCGGACGGCTCACCCATTCTGCCCGGCGCTGGACCCTGCACCTCGCGAAGCGCTGGCCCTGGGCTGGCCAGTGGGCAGCCGCCCTGGCGCGGTTACGGGCGTTACCGCTCCCGGCCTGACGCTCGCTCACAGCGCCAACACGGGTCCGAGGCTCGCGCCAGCATGCCCGCGCACGCCTCGCGCACCCTCGCGCCGGCGCCCTCAGCGCCCCCGAGCCGCGCTGAGCGACGCTGAGCGACGGCTCCTCGCTCCGGCACCGCCCGGCGAACGCCGGCACGCCCGCCGAACGCTCCGGCAGCCCGCCCCTTCAAGCTTCGATCGGTGGATTCGAGCTGAGTGAGGTCTCCCAACTCTGCCGGGATCGGCCCCGTCAACTGGTTGTTGCCGAGGGCCAGGGTTTCTAGGTTGGTGAGGCTGCCCAGCTCAGCCGGGATCGGGCCCGTCAACTGGTTGCCCCAGAGCACCAGCGTTCGCAGGTTGGTGAGGCCACCCAGCTCTGCCGGGATCGGCCCCGTCAACTGGTTTTCATTGAGGAGCAGCCATTCCAGGTTGGTGAGGCTGCCCAGCTCGGCCGGGACCGGGCCCGTCAACTGGTTGCCAAAGATCGTCAGCCCTTGCAGGTTGGTGAGGTCGCCCAGTTCGGCCGGGATCGGCCCCGTCAACCCGTTCTCCGCCAGCCACAGCTCAGCGACCCGGCCGGCGCTGTTCGTGTTGACGCCGAACCACTGACCGAGAGGCCTGTCACTCAGCCAGTTCTCGCTCTCCCTCCAGCGCACGCCCTCGGTGGCCTCGTAGAGCGCGACCAGCGCGGCCCGGTCCGACGCCACGCTCCCGTCGTCTTCGGCCGTGTCCGGCGTTGGAGTGGCAGTCGGTATAGCTGTTGGTTCCGGCGTGGGAGTGGCGGTCGGTATAGCTGTTGGTTCCGGCGTGGGAGTGGCGGTCGGTATAGCTGTTGGTTCCGGCGTGGGAGTGGCGGTCGGAGTAGCCGTTGGTTCCGGCGTGGGAGTGGCGGTCGGAGTAGCCGTTGGTTCCGGCGTGGGAGTGGCGGTCGGAGTGGCCGTTGGTTCCGGCGTGGGAGCGGAACTGTCGCTACAGGCGCTCAGGACGATGGCGATAGCCAGAACGGCCAGGACCGCGAGCCAGCGGATACGAAGCGAGGATACGGTCATTTCGGTTGGCTCTCCTCGTGTCGTGTTGGAACTGCCGAAAGCGAGACCGGCAACGGCGTGCTCGACAGCCAGCGCCGCGATCAACCCCGCCACTGGCAGAACGCCAGACGTGCGCGCATCACGCAACTCCTGCCCTGTCGGAGCGGCGACCCTTCCAGTCGTCCGCCGGGCCGGATGCTACAGGATCACGGTCAGCGCGCGGAACGCGAGCAATGCCTGTCGCCCGTCAACGCCGTGGCCGCCCCCGTGGATCTCGATCGCCTGCCCACCAACGCTCGCGTGTGCCGGAACGCCAAGATCGTTGAGGTGCGGCGCCGAAGTGTTCCTGCTCTCGGACGCCCGCTCGTCGATGCCTCAGGGGGCGGCGACCAGAGCCACCAACAGACCGGTTGGCACCGGCGCGCGACAGCGCAGTCGTGGCGGTCGCCGCTCGCCGAGGACGTTTCCCCTCGACGACCCTACTCGTCCTCCGCCGGTTCCACCGCGATCACGCCGCGCGCCACGAGGTCGTCGATCTCCGCCTCGAGGAACCCGACGCTTCCCAGCAGCTCGCGGCTGTGCGCTCCCGGCTTCGCCGCACCGCGCTCCGCTCCACCGGGCGTCCGCGAATGCCTCACCGGAGTGTTCGACACCGTCAGCGTCCCCCCGGTCCACGTCGGCAACTCACGGAACATGTCGCGCGCGCCGAGCTGCGGGTCCCTGGCCACGTCCGCGATGTCATTCAGTGGCGCCACCAGGAACTCGTCCTTCAGCGTCTCCAGCCAGTAGTCCCGGGGCTTCCGCCGCGTCGCCGCGAACATCAGCGGCTCCAGCTGCTCGTAGTGCTGCGTCCGCAGCGCGTTCTCCGAGAACCGCGGATCCACAGCGAGCTCGTCCGCTTCGATCATTCCGCAGAAGAGCTGCCAGCCGTGGTCCCGTACCCCCGCCACCACGAACCAACCGTCGCTCGCCGGGAACGCCTGGTGCGGCGTGCTCAGCGGATGCCGCAGCCCCACCCGCGGCGGCACCTCCCCCGTCGCGAAGTGGCGCACGATCGGGTTCTCCATCAGCGCCACCTGGCTGTCGAGCATCGCGACGTCTACGTGCTGCCCGAGGCCGCTCGAGCTGCGCTCCACCAACGCCGACAGCACCCCGATCGCGGTGTACATCCCGCCTGCCATGTCCCCGATCGAGTACCCCGCGCGCGAGGGCAGCGGATCGCTCTCGTGCCCGGTCGTGCTCATCAGCCCGCCCATCGCCTGCACGATGATGTCCACCGCGCCCCGCTCCCGGTACGGCCCCGTCTGCCCGAACCCGGACGTCGACGCGTATACCAGCGCCGGATTCAGCTCCGACAGCGCCTCGTACCCGAACCCGAGGCGCTCCATCGTCCCCGGCGAGAAGTTCTCCGTGACCACGTCCGCCCGCCGCACCAGCCGCTGCACGATCTCCGTCGCCTCGGGCGCCTTGAGGTCGAGCATGATGCTATTCTTGCCCCGGTTCACCGAGAAGAAGTACGTGCTCACCCCGTGCACGTATGGCCCATTCCCGCGCCGCCGCTCCGTCTGGAACGGCGTCTCGATCTTCCACACCTCCGCTCCGAGGTCGGCCAGGATCATCGCCCCGTAAGGCCCCGCCATCGCCCACGTAAAGTCGAGCACCGTAATCCCGCTCAGCGGTCCCGCCATCGCAACCTCCTGGTCCTGCGCCGGCCTGACGTTTGTCGTTCGCTGCACTGCGCCGCTCGCTGCAACGGCGCACTCGGGCAGCCCAACCCCGGTGACGTCACCCGAACGGGGCGACGCCGCACATCGAGTCTAGATCGAGTCGCGCGACGCCCCGTGTCTTTCGGCCGGGCGCCGGTCCCGGCTCGACGCTGACCGCGACCAACATGCATCCAGGAAGCTCCCGGACCGGGGAGTGCAGGAGCGGTCTGCTCAAGTCGCTCGCAGCACGAGAACCGTGCGCGCCCTGCGCCGCCTGCGCCGCCTGCGCCGCCTGCGTCACGCGATCGCGCTGCAACTGCGCGCCCCGGTCAGCCTCGAGGGCCATGCGCCCGCACTTGAGCGCGCCGCCGCGCGCACGAAGCACCGCAGGCTGGCGCTCGGCCGCCGCGACGCACGCTACAACGCGGCGCCGGCGGCGCTCATCGACCTGCTCGAGGAGGTCGCCCGCGCGAGACGCCGGCCCTTCGCCGTCACTCCCGCTTCGCCCGCCACGTCGTCTTCGAACAGCGATGCCGATGTTCGCGCAGCGGTCCTATATCGTGCTGACGCATAGTTTGTCGGCCGGGTCACGTCCCGCAAGGTGGTGTCACAGGTGCACCATCCTTATCAATCACTAGCTGGCAGCTTGCAGCAGCACCTCGTCGGCTGACGTGACCTCTCGCCCGGGCGGGAGCAGGGTCACCAGCGTGGTGTAGCGCCTCGCCACCGCCCACTCGTCGTGCTGCTCGGCGCGCACCGCGCCGACCAGCCGGACGACTGCGGCACGGTTGGGGAAGACGCCCGCGACATTGGTGCGCCGGCGCATTTCCTTGTTCAGCCGCTCGAGCGGGTTGTTCGACCAGACCTGCCGCCAGTGCGAGACCGGGAAGGCTGGTGAACGCCAGGATTTCCGCCGCGGCATCTGCGAGCATGACCGCCGCCTCCGGGAAGCGCGCCTCAGCTACGCCACCACCCCGGGCGTGCTGGGCATGCACCTCGGCGGCCGACGGCTGCTGGTAGATCGTGCGCACCGTCGTCGCACCAGCGCCTCGGC
This sequence comes from Dehalococcoidia bacterium, assembly GCA_965261685.1. GTDB lineage: Bacteria > Chloroflexota > Dehalococcoidia > UBA2979 > UBA2979 > VXMT01. The sequence continues at coordinate 86,702 of CBDHDI010000026.1, read as the reverse complement.
GCTTTTCGGTACGCGCGTCAGCAGGTTGCGCATGAGGTGGGTGCGGCAGCCTTCCCGCGGATGGGGGGATACGCGCAGGGCTGCCAGGAGGACCCGCCGAAGGCGGTGGCGACCGCCTCCCTGAGCCCTGGTGGGCGTCGGAGGTCACGAGCTCCACGCCGGACAGCCCTCGCGCCACGAGGCTGCCCTCACGCGGATGCGGGGATACCCCGCAGGGCAGGAAGGCCAGCCAGATCGGGTGGACGACCATCCACCACGAGGCGGAGACCGGCCCTCAGCCCAGTTCGTTTGCAGACGCTCCCACGCCACGTGCGTGCTGCTATAGCCTTGACGGCGAACTGCCGAGCTGCAACGACCGCGAGTGGACGGGAGCAGTCCCGTGCGAGGAGGGGAACGATGACCGCATTCGTGCTCATCCACGGCGCATATCAAGGCGGCTGGATCTGGGGCCCCGTCGCCCAGAGGCTGCGCGCGGAGGGCCACGTGGTGCATGCGCCGTCCCTGGACGGCTGCGGCGAGCGGGCAGCGCAGCGCCGGCCCGGCATCACCACCGAGTCGCAGGCGGAAGAGATCGCGCAGCTGCTCTTCTACGAGGACCTCAGCGACATCGTGCTGGTCGGCACGTCGTCGGGTGGGATGGTCGCGGCGAAGACGGCTGAACTCGCGCGCGAGCGGGTGGCGCAGCTCGTCTTCGTGGACGCGCTCGTACTGATGCACGGCGAGACCATCGGAGACGTCCTCAGCCGCCCGAGGCCCACCAACGCCGACGCGGGGGACGGCCGGCCATCCGAGGAACACCTGGCACGCCTGCTCCAGGGCCTTCCGGCCGGGACCGCCGCGTGGGCGGGCGAGCGCTTCGGAGGGCGTCCCGACGCGGTATTCACGCAGCCGGTCGTACTGGAGTCGTTCTGGGACCAGCACTGGGACGTCTCGGTCATCTGGTGCCGGCGCGCCAAGAACCCCGGCGAGGCGCACCAGCGCCGTTGCGCGGAGGCGCTTGGCGCACGCTGGCACGAACTCGACACCGGACACTACCCCATGATCAGCGAGCCGGACGCGTTGACACGGCTCATCGTCGAGGGGTAACTCACGAGGCGGCACAATTTCCGGCGGCTCTGAGCCGCCCATGAGGAGGGCGCGAGCAATGCCTGTACCACCAAGCCAGGAGGAGATCCTCGGCTACTTCGATACCCTCAGCAACTGGAGGCGCTGGGGCGAGAGCGACACGCTCGGCACGCTCAACCTGATCACGCCCGAGAAGCGCAAGCAGGCGGCCTCCCTGATCCGGGACGGCGTCAGCGTCTCCTGCTCCCGCGTCATCCCCTGGTCCGGTTCGAGCGCGATGGCCGGCGCGAACCCGGTGACCAACATGGTGCAAAGCGGTGAGCTGTTCGCCCTAGGCGACGACCGGGAGAACCCGAGGTTTCCGGGCCGCAAGATGCTGCAGGCGTCGAGCGAGCATCTGTCGTTCGTCTTCCACGGCTCCGTCTTCACGCACATCGACGGCCTCGCCCACGTCTTCTGGGAGGGGCAGATGTACAACGGCCGCTCGGCCGCGCTGGTCAAGAGCGGCGAGGGCGCCACGATCCAGACCTCGGACGTCATGCAGGACGGCATCCTGACCCGGGGCGTCTTGCTCGATGTCGCCCGTCTCAAGGGCAGGACGACGCTCGACCCCGAGGACTACGTGTTCCCCGAGGACCTCGAAGCCGCCGAGGAGGCCCAGGGCGTGCGTGTCGAGGAAGGCGACGTGCTGCTCCTCCGCGTGGGCTACGGGGCTCAGATCGAAGCTGCAGCCGCGGCCGGCGAGCCACCGCCCCAGGAGTTCTCCGGCTACAACGCCGCCTGCCTGCCGTGGCTGCACGAGCGCGGGGTCGCCCTGATCGGCTCCGACGTCTTCACCGACCACGCGCCGATCGGGCAGTACGTGGAGACGATGATGCCGGTCCACCAGGTCGCCATCCCCGCGATGGGCCTGCGGCTGATCGACAACGCCCACCTCGAGCGGCTCGGCGAGGCCTGCGCGGAACGCAATCGCTGGGAGTTCAGCTTCTCCCTCAATCCGCTGCGCCTCGCGCAGGGCACCGGCTCGCCGGCGAACCCGATCGCCACGTTCTAGCGCTAGTCGACGACGACCGGCGCCACCGCTCCGAGGAGCCAGCGCGCGATCGCCGTCATCCCGGCATCCTGGTGCGGCTGGCCGAAGACCTGCACGCCGACGGGCATGGCGCCGACGCTCACGACCGGCATGCTCACGGCCGGGGCGAACAGCATCGAGCTTGGGAAGTTGAACACCGGATCGCCGGTCGGGCGCGGGGCAAGCGGAGCGCCCGGCTGATCGCCGAGCCAGAGGTGAGCGGGGCCCGGACACGAGAGCGTGATGATGGCATCGGCGGATCCGGCGAGAGCCGCGTGCGCCTGCTGGGCGACCTCACGGGCGAGCAGCGCCGCCCGGTAGTCGTCCACCGACATCGCCTCTGCCTGCGCAAGCACGGCCTTCGCACGCTCGCTGACGCCGTCGGGGTGCTGATCGACGAGGTTCCGCGTCGCCCAGCGGTTTTCCCAGCCCGTGATCGCGTTGCACACCTCGCGAGCATCGCTGACGGCGCCCTCCAGCGATTCGACCAGGGGGTTGTCCCGTCTCCGCAGGAGCTGGACGCCGAGCTCGCGCAACTGGCCGAGGAGTGACGAGAAGCCCTCCTTGCTGGATTCGTCCAGCTCATCCCAGCCCTGGGTCTCCAGCACGATCAGCCGCTCGGGCTTGCGCGGCGCGGGTGTGGTGGAAGGCCCGTCCAATCCGGGCCAGCCACGATCGCCTCCGGCGCGACGCGCGATTTCGATGGCAACCTGCCACATGTCCTCGATACAGCCCGCATGGACGCCGTGGGTGCTCATGCTTGTCGCCTGCCGCTCGCCGCGGTTGATGCCTCCCTGCGTCGGCTTGAGGGCTACGTTCCCGCAGTAGCCGGCGGGCCTGATGACCGACCCACCGACCTGAGAGCCAAGCGCCGCCGGGAGCATGCGCGCCGCGACCGCAGCCGCCGAGCCGGACGAGGAGCCGCCGGGCGAGCGCCGCGGGTCGAACGGATTGGTCGTTGCTCCGGGATGCGCGCCTCCGAGTTCGGCCGTGACGGTCTTTCCGAGGATCACCGCACCCGCCTGCCGCAGCGCCCAGACGGCCGCGTTGTCCCGCTTCGGGAAGTTCCCGCGGAACGCCTGGCAGCCGTACTCGGTCGGCATGTCCTTCGTCTCCAGGAGGTCCTTGATCCCCAGCGGCATGCCATCGATCGGCGAGAGCGGCTCGCCCGCGGCCCAGCGCTCCGCGCTCGCGTCCGCGGCAGCGCGAGCCAGGTCCCGGTTGAGGTGCGCGAAGGCCTGGACCACCGGCTCGCGCTCCTCGATGGTCGCCAGGCAGCGCTCGAGGAAGTCGCGGGGCGTGTCATCGCCCGTGCGGAACCGCTGAGCGGCGTCGTGGAACGTCAGGGGCTCGTAGGCCCGCGGGTCGTAGCCCGTCGCGGTGGCTTGCGCCATCACTCAGCCTCCCTTGCCTCGGAGGGCCGGCCGTTGCTGGTTCGCCGGGCGGCGACGCCGAGCGCTCAGCGGCCCTTGAACACGGGGTCGCGCCGCTCGCCCAGGGCTGCACGCGCCTCGGCGGAGTCCTCCGAAGTGCCGAGAATCGGGGAGGCGTTCGAGGTCAGCACGGACGTGGCTTCCAGCGTGGTGTCCATGGCGGCGCGAATCACCCGCTTGTTGACCCACGAGACCAGCGGCGGGTTGCGCATGATGCGGTCGCACAGCGCGCGCACCTCCGCCTCGAGGTCCTCGGACGGAACGATCCTGTTCAGGACGCCCCACTCCGCGGCAGTCGCGCCATCGAGGTGGCCCGTGAACGAGAACTCGAGCGCGCGACCGAGGCCGGCAAGCCTCGTCAGGTAGTAGGCGCCGCCGTTCTCGATGATCTGGCCGACCTGGTGGTAGGAGATGAAGCGCGTGTGCTCGCTGCCGTAGCGGATGTCGCACTGCAGCGCCACGTCCAGGCCAAACCCGGCGGCCACGCCGTTGACCATCGCGACGGTCGGCTTGCGGATGAACGAGATGTCCTTCATCAGCTTCGTGAGGCCGTAGTAGAAGCGCTGTCGCGTCGCATCCAACCCGCCGGCCTCGTAGGGTGCGTTCCCGAGAAAGTTGTCACCCGCCTCGAAGGCGCCGAGGTCCGTGCCCCTGACGTTCACGCCCGCGCAGAAGCCGCGGCCCACGCCGGTGAGCACGATCACCTTGACATCGGGGTCGTCGTCGCCTGCGCGCATGTACTCGCCGACCTTGGCGAGCGTGCCGGTCCGCTCGGCTCCACCGACGGCGGCGTTGAGCATTTCGGGCCGGTTGAACTTGATCCACAGGATCCCGTTGTCTTCCTTCTCGTAGAGCAGGTACGGGACGAGCTCGAGTTGCTGCATGTGGGACCCCCTTCGGACGCCTCGGATTCTCAACTCGCCAGAGCGTAACGCCCCTGCGAGGAAGCGGACACTCGCCGGATCGAGAGCGGTGTGCATGTTATGACAATTGGCCCGGCGAGACTCCCGGAATGCTCTCCGGCGCGAACGAAATTCCGGGCTGAGTGACCAGAACGCGCGGGCAACCCCTCGCCCAGCGCCCCCGGGCCGGTAGTACGCTGGTTGAAGACCTGCTGCGGTTGGTGGTGCTGATGCGGCGTCTGGCAATGCTCGCGGTACCGGCCGTACTGGTGATCGCCGCGGCGTGCGGCGAGAACAGCGCCCCGACAGCCACTGCACCTCAGCCGATCGGCGACACCGAGGCGCACGAGCTCCTCGAAGCGCTTGTCGCGCCGGCCGGTGAGGCGCAGGCCGCGCTGGATCGGGTCGTCGCTGCCGGCGATGAGCGCTTCACGCAACCTCTGATCGACGTGTTGTGGGCGCGCGGCCGGGGGGTTCTTGACGCCGGGCCGGAACCGGAATCGGCCCTTGCCGCGCTGGAGGCCCTGACCGGCGCCGAGGTCGGCGCCGACGCGTTCGATTGGATCGCCTGGTACGGCGCCGCCAATCTCGATCCGCCTCCCGGCTACACAAGCTGGAAGGGCCGCCTGCTCGCGCCGATCGATCCCCGCTTCACCTTGTTCCTCGACGACGAGCACGCGTCCGCGATCCGCACCGAGGAGATCGTCTGGGGCGGAGTCATTGTCGACGGCATCCCGCCGCTGGATCGGCCCATGCTGCTCAAGGCCGAGGAGGCGGACTACCTCGAGCCTGGCGATCTCGTCTTCGGCCTGGTCGTCAATGGCGATGCGAGAGCCTATCCCCTGCGCATCATGGACTGGCATGAGATGGCGAACGACGTGGTCGGCGGTGTCCCCGTCTCGCTCGCCTACTGCACGCTGTGCGGCGCCGCGATCGCCTACGACGGCCGTGCCCCCGACGGCGAGACCTACACTTTCGGTACGTCCGGGCTGCTCTACCGCAGCAACAAGCTGATGTATGACCGGACCACGCACACACTCTGGAACCAGTTCACCGGCGAGCCGGTGCTCGGCCCGCTCGTCGGCACGCTCGACGCCGAGGGCGAGCCGCTGCGTCTCGATCTCTTCCCGCTCGTCGTAAGCACCTGGCACGACTGGCGTACCCGGCACCCGGAGACCCTGGTGCTGGACATCGAGACGGGTTACTTCCGTCCCTACGAGAACGGCGCCGCCTACGGCAGATACTTCGCCGACTACGACATCGCATACCCCGTGTGGAATCGGGGCGATGCCCTGCCGGCCAAGGACTTCGTCTACGGGCTGCGCGCCGGCGGCGCGCGGAAGGCTTTCCCGATCAGCGCGCTCGCCGCCGAGGAGGTGGTCAACGATCGCGTCGGCGATCGCGCGGTGGTGCTCGTTACGTCTCGCGCGGTCCATACGCAGGACACGAGCGGCGGCATCGCCATCGTCTACAGTTCCGGCGGCGAAGTCCGGGCCTTCGAGCGCGACGACCTGAGCTTCGCGCCCGGCGACGGCGCAAACACGCTGATCGATGGAGACGGCGGCGTCTGGCGCGTCACCGAGGAGGCGCTGCTCGGCCCCGCGGGCGAGCGCCTCGCGCGCGTGAGCGGACACCTCTCGTACTGGTTCAGTTGGTCGGCCTTCCATCCGGACACGGAGGTCTACGGCCTCGACTGACTGCCGCGCAGCATCACGCTGAGCGGCCCGCGAGGAGCAACCGGGGCGCGGTCGTTCGCTCAGGACTCGAACGACCAGTCGCCGCGTGCCTCGTCCGCCACCTCGATCACAGCGAGCAGCCGCTCGTGCGATCCGCCGAAGAGCCCGGCTTGCAGCGGCGGCCACTCCGGGCCGAGCGTGGCGACCTCGTGAGCGACGGTCCACGGAGTGGTGTCCAGCCACCAGTCCTCGCTCCAGCCATAGCGGCCCATGGGGATCCAGGCCTTGCGCGGAGCCGCGCCCTCGATATCGACGTGGACGAGTCCCTTGAAGTACTCGAAGCGATCGAACGCGCGCTCGTAGTCGGCGGGGTCCGGCAGATGCTCCCGCAGCGGCTCACGAAGGACATCGAAGAGGCGGTCCGAGAGGGCCGTGTGGTGACGCTCGTAACCCTCGAGCCGCATCGCGAGCGGTGCACTCATCACCTGCCAGGCGTCCAGCGTCACGCCCGCCGGCCGGGCGCTGGTCAACTCGCGCACCTCCGTGTCGTAGAGCAGCGCGCGCAGCGTGCCGTAACGCTCGGCGGCCAGCGCCGCGATCCCGCCGCCGTACAGGAGCAGCAGGGCAGGGTAGCGACGCAACCGGCGCAATTCGGCGGGGCGAGCCGGTCCGTCCTCGAGGTTCGCAATCCGCTCGATGCAGCGCACCCACAACGGCGCAGCGGCCTCTGCCCCCTCGTGGCATCCGGCGATCACGAGCCTCAGCAACTCCTCTGCGGCCCCGTCGTAGCGAATGAGGGATTCCGAGGCGTAGCGACCGAGGTCGTCCGGGGGCTCCACGTCTGTCCCGGAAATGGCAGCCTCAAGGCGCTCGGTCAACTCGGCAACGAGGTCGGCGCAGGGGGTCGCCATCCGCCATTCGCTTTCAGGTTCCAGGCCGGCGCGGGTGCGGGACGGATTGTATCGCTGCGGGAAGCGCCCACAAGCCCGGTGAGCCGGAAGCGACAGACTCGCATCCAGGGGTACGCCTGATGGCCTGTGTTGTAGGCGGCCGTGCGCGCGCCTAGGATACGGGTTGGGTGAGCAAGCGCTTCCACGCCAGGATGGCGCCGGACGTGCCTGCGGATGAGGCCCGGAGTCGGAAGGCGAGCACCATGACTACCCTTGCACCAACTGCAACTGAAGTGGCGGCCGTCACGCGGCACGTCGACATACTCGATCCCCGGGGCGAGCAGCAGGAGCGCATTGGGGGCGCCTCGCCGCGCCTCGAGTCGCTCGATGGCAAGACCGTCGGCATCGTCATCGACGGGCCCTGGCGGAGCTGGTACGTGAGCTCCGAGATCCTCGAGGAGTGCCTGCAGGATCGCGGCATCGACGTGATCCGGGTTGACGTGAACCATGTCGACCTGAGCACCAAGGGGCTGAATCTTGCCAACGTGCGCAAGGGAAGCAATCGCGACGAGAGCGCGATGGAGCGACTGGCAACGGAGGTGGACGCCGCAATCGTCGGCCTTGCCAACTGAGGGGGCTGCTCGGCGGCAGTTGCCGCCCTAACCGTTGCCCTCGAGTCCCGCGGCGTGCCGGCAGTGCTCGTCTACACCGAAGCCTTTGAGACGTTGACGGAGTTCGCGCTCAACTTCTCGAAGTACGGCGACGTGCCCCGCGTGGGGATGCCGAAGACGCTCGACAACATGCCCGACGAAGAGGTCCGCGTGATCGCGGCGGCCACCGTGGACGAGATCGTGCGGGGCCTCCTGGCCACGACTCCCTCGACCGGACCCTGAGCCCGCGAACCGGAGGAGTTCGATGGCGCCCGATGCTCCGACGATCGAGATCGAGGATTCCGCCGAAGGTCTCTACGAGTTCATGGAACTCCATGACTGCGGCGATGGCCTGCCGGGCGTTCCCCCAACGCCCGATCGCGTCCGGGCGATGGTTGCAGCGTCCGGTCGTCATCCGGAGGAGCTGATCGGCGTACTGAAGCCCCGCAACGGGCTGGCGACCGTCGAGGCGATCGCCCGCAACGCCGTGATGGCCGGCTGCCGGCCTGAGTACTTCCCTGTGGTCCTCGCGGCCGTGGAGTCAGTGCTCGCAGGCAACGAACGCCAGGGGCACGCCAGCACCACGAATTGCAACACCAACCTGCTGGTGGTCAATGGCCCGATCCGGGACGAGATCGGCGTTAACTACCAGGAGGGCTGCTTCGGCGTCGCCGGCCGTTCGAACGCGACGATCGGCCGCGCCGTGCAGTTGTGCTGGACGAACATCGGCGCCGCTCTCCCGGGAGACGGCAGCAAGTCCGTCTTCGGCCAGCCGGGACGCTACACGATGTGCATCGGCGAGTGGGACGAGCAGAACCCCTGGGGCGCGCCGCTGCACGTCCAGCGAGGGTTCGAGCCGTCCGACAGTTGTGTCACCGCCATCTCCGCGACCGGCACGATCAACATCACGGACATCTGGTGCCGCAGCGGCGAGTCCTACCTCACCACCATCGCGCACACGATCAACACCGTCAGCGGCGCCTGGATGATCCTCGGCGACGCCGAGATCACCGTCGTGCTCAACCCGTCGTGGGCAGGGTTCGTCGCCGACGACGGCTTCAGTCTCGACGACGTCCGGACCTATCTCTGGGAGCACAGCCAACTGCCGCTGGATCGCTTTCCGCCCGAGCACGCCGAGCCGCTGAACAACGGTGGCCGCGTGCTTCCCAATGGCCGGGTGCCCCAGACGGAGACACCGGATCGCTTCAATATCCTTGTCGCCGGCGGGCGTGGGGGCCTCCACGCGATCGGGATCCATGGCATGGGCCACGGTGACATGAGCGAGCCCGCCTCCGTCACGAAGCCGATCGGCTTCCCCGCATAGGCTGCCGCCGCACCGTTCGCCGCAAGCCAGGCAAGGCGACCGCGGACTCGTTCGCCCGGAATCTCCAGCGCGAGAAGCACCGCTCACGGCCGGGCATCTTGAGCCCGGGTTCACACCCTTGGGCCGTCTCCGGAAGGGAGTTCGTAGATGGTTGAACCACTTGCAGGACGGACGGCGCTCGTCACGGGCGCCAGCAAGAACCTCGGGCGAGCGATCGCGATCGGGCTTGGCGCCGCCGGCGCCAACGTAGCCGTCACGGCACAGCACGCCCAGGCCGAGGTCGAGGCGACAGCCGAGGAGATCAGGGGCCTCGGCCGGCGGGCGATCGCCCTCACCGGCGACATCGGGGAGCCCTCGGATGTGGAGGCGCTGGTCCGGGGCGCGGTCGATGAACTGGGACCGATCGACGTGCTGGTCAGCAACGCCTCTCGCCGCCCGCGGCGCGATTTCCTGGACATCACGCTCGATGACTGGGACGAGATCATGCGGACGAACCTGTCCGCGTCGTTCTTCCTCGCCCGGCTGGTACTCGGATCGATGCGCGAGCGCGGGTTCGGCCGGATCATCCTGATGGGGGGCCCGGACGGGATACGGCCGGAGCCATATAGCGGCGCCGCACACCGAGCGCACTGCAATACGGCCAAGGCGGCCCTCATCGGTCTCGCGAAGGCGATCGCCGTCGAATTCGGCGTCGACGGCGTCACCTCGAACGTCGTCGTGCCCGGAATCATGAACACGACGCGGGACCCGGTGAACTACCCGCACTGGCCGATGCCTCAGGAGGAGCTGGATCGGCGGCTGGCGATCGCCCGCATGGGCGAGCCGCACGAGGTCGCCTCGATGTGCGTCTACCTCGCGAGCGAGCAAGGGAGCTACATCACCGGGCAGACGCTCCACGTCAGCGGGGGCTACTTGATGCCTTGAGGGTTGCCGCCCCGGCCAGGCCGTGACGCGGGACGTTGCCCTCGCGACTCCGTGTGTGGTCCGGGAGGGGTGTCACGGACCGGTCACGTTGACAGCGCATGGGGCCGGTGCTCACAGTGTCGCCGGAGCGGGCGCTTGCCCCTGCTCCGGCACACGCGATCCGAGTAGTTGTGCGCCCCGGTCGGGGCATGATCTGGAGATTCGATGGCCATCAAGCGAACAGGAGTCGTCGGCTGCGGGGCCATGGGCACAGGCATCGCCCAGCTTTGCGCCGCCGCAGGGTACGACGTCGTTGTGGTGGACGCCGACGAGGCGCAACTCGAGCGAGGCCTGGCGCGGATCAAGAGCGGCCTCGAGCGTGAGGCCTCACACGAGCGCCTCACGCAAGAACAGCTCGAGCGGGCGATCGCGGGCCTGACTGGCTCCCGGCAGTTGAGCGACGTCGCCGATGTGGACATCGTTGTCGAGGCGATCATCGAGGAGATCGGCCCGAAGCGGGAGCTGTTCGCCCAGCTCGGTGAAGTGTGCAGCGGCGATACCGTTCTGGCCTCGAACACCTCGTCACTTTCGATCTCCGAGCTGGCCGCCGCCTCGGGGCGTCCGGGCTCGGTTGTGGGCCTCCACTTCTTCAACCCTCCCACGGTGCTCAGGCTCGTCGAGCTCACCACGACGGTCAGTTCGACGCCCGAGGCGGTCGAGCGTGCTGCCGAGTTCTGCGACGGGATCGACCGCGTCACGATCCGGGCTTCAGATACGCCGGGGTTCGTCGTCAACCGGATCTTCGTTCCGTTCGTATTCGATGCGATTCGGATGCTCGAGGCGAACGTCGCGAGCGCCGAGGACATTGACCAGGGCTGCCAGCTTGGCCTCAGCCACCGCATGGGCCCGCTCGCGACCGCCGACCTGATCGGCCTCGACACACTGGCCTCGGTCGGTGACGCGCTGTTCGAGGCGATGGGCGAGACGCGCTTCAAGACACCGACGCTGCTCAGCCGGCTCGTGTCGCTCGGCAAGCTCGGCCGAAAGAGCGGCTCCGGCTTCTTCCAGTACGAATAGCTCGCGGGAGCCCGTCAGGCTCTCCCAGGCGACGGAGATCTGATCCGGGCCTCAGCTCGTGGGCGGTGCCGTTCGGCGTCCAGCCGGACTCCCGAATAGCGGTTCCGTACAGGCGAAGCGCGGCGCCGGCGCCGGCGTGTGCGGTCAGCCCCCGGCAGCGCGTTCGAACGCCATGTGGACCATGCGCGGCGCGCGCTTGTTCGCGAGCTCCACGTGCAGGAAGTCGTTGCGCCCCTCAAGCAGTCGCATGTCCTCAAGGCGCTCGAAGATCGTCTCGAAGGCGACGCGCCCTTCGAGGCGCGCGAGTGGGGCTCCCATGCAAAGGTGGATGCCTCGTCCGAAGCCCAGCTGGTGCTTCACGACTTCCGGCCGGTCGACGTCGAACGTCTCCGGATCGTCGAACTTCCTCGGGTCCCGGTTCCCTGCTGCCCACATCATCACGAGCAGCGCTCCCGCCGGCACCTCGACCTCGCCGATGCGGGTTGCCTCGCGCGCCCAGCGGCGCGTCCACTGCACGGGCGTCTCGATCCTCATAGCCTCGTCGAGCATGTGGCCGATCAACGAGCGGTCCGCCCGGACCTGCTCCATCTGCTCGGGGTGCTCGAGCAGCAGCATCATCGCGCTGCCGAGCATGAACGCCGTTGTGCTGTTGCCGGCGTGGATCAGTAGTGGCACCTCGTTCGCGAGGAACTCGAGGTTCAACACTCCGTCGTCGTGCTCAAGCTGCGCCTGGATGAGCTCGGTCAGGAAGTCGTCTCTCGGCTGCTCGTAGCGATCGAGCACCGCGCGCCGCGAGTACTGCCGGAGCTTCTCCTGCCCGTCGACATGCGCGGCCTGCTTCTCAGGCGGCAGAAACCGCTGCGAGTTCCCGACGCCCTCGGTCCAGGACCAGAGCATGGGGCCATCCTCGTGCGGAAAGCCGAGCAGCTCGCCGATGACGAAGATCGGCAGCGGATGCGCGAAGTCCTGCATGAACTCGCACTCGCCGCGGTCGATGAAGGCGTCGATCAGTTGGTTGCAGAGATCACGCAGGCGCGGTTCGTAGGCATTGAGACGCTCACGAGCGATGAGCGGGTTCTCGAGTCGCCGCTTCAGGCGGTGCTCGGGGGGATTCGAGCCGGCCGAGCCGCGCGGGCTGTATCCGAAGTCGTGCCCCGGGGACTCGCTGGCCGCGTCGGCCGTGGGGTAGTCACCCGGCATCTCGGGGCTACCGGGCGGCAGCCCGACGTGGAAGAGATCCGGGTGCTCCGTGATGTACGTGATGTCTTCCCAGCGCGAGACGAGGTAGTGGTTCGGCTGCCCCGGCCACGGGTGGACGGGCGCCTCGTCACGCAGCCGGTCGTAGAACGGATACGGGCACTCGACGACCTCGGGCGAGGGGTACTGCACCTCGGAGAGCGGTCCTTGCAGGGCCGCGGGCTGTAGATCGACCATTCCGAGTCCTCCGCTTCGCGATGCCTCCGCTCGCTCCCCGCCGCCGTCCTATGCCGTCTCGGCCGCCAGGAGCTCGCCGATGCGCTGCTGGTGTACGTCAGGCGATCCAGGGTAGTGATAGCGCGATTGCAGCGATCCGCCGACGCCACCGTGGGTCTCCGGAGCGGCCTCGTCGCTCCCCGCACGCTCCATCTCCACGCGTCGCTCGAGGGTGAAGTGCTCCTCGACGAAGTCACGAGCGGCGCGGCGCATCAACTCCTGCTGCTCGCGCTGCAGGTCACCGTAAGGTGTCGTCATCGGCGGGAGGCCCTGATCTCTTGCAGGCTGCGTGCTGAAGCCATGCCGCGGAACATTCGCGTCTTCTGCGTCTCGATCGTGCCGCCGGGGTGGGTGTTCACGATCGCCTGACGCTGGAAGTACTCGAACTCCCCGGCGCACGGCGCCCAGTCTTCGCCGCCGATGACCGAGAGTGGTCCCAGCACCTGCTGGATCGCCTCGGACAGCTCAACCTGGTAGAGCTTGCGGTGCAGCGACATCTGGGCGCCCTGGTAGGAGTGCCGCAGGTGCGAGCCACCGCCCGGGATGTCCCCGCCCATGGCGAGCAGGCGGTTGCGCTCCGTCAGCAGGCGGTTGATCTGGCCGCCGACCCAGGCGTTGGTCATTGCTGCGCGCTGACGCGGCCCGTCGATCAGGCGTTTGCCGTTCCGTCGCGTGGTCCGCGCGTAGTCGAGCAACATGTCCAGCACGTAGAGGGTGCGCTCACCGGAGCTCGGCAGCCCGACCGTCCCGAATTCCGGGACGCCCATGCCGAAGCAGCTCCAGCCGTCCCCCTCGTTGCCGACCCGGTTCTCGGCCGGAACGACGACGTTGTCCATCGTGATGATGTTCTTCTTGTGGCCGGCCATCATCTCCATCGGCATGACCGTCAGGCCCGACAGCTCCGAGGGCGCCACGAAGGCGCTCAGGTTCCCGTGCCGGCTTCCCTCCGGATCCGTCACCGCGAGCACGAAGTACTGGTCGGCACGGAAGTTGCCACCAACGAAGATCTTCGACCCGTTGATGACGTACTCGTCGCCCTGCCGGACGGCCCGTGCCTGCATGCCCGGCAAGTCGGAGCCGGCCTCGGGCTCGGTGAAGAGCTCCCAGGTGATCGTCTCCGCCTTCAGGATCGGTGGCAGGAAGCGGCGCTTCTGCTCCTCGGTGCCAAGGCGCCAGACGGGCCCGGCGAGGCCGCCCCCGATGTCACCCGGCAGGCGGACGTTGTGGAAGGCAGGGACGCGGTTGTCGAGTTCCTCGTGGACGATCTCGACCTTCTCCCTGGGGAGACCGCCGCCGCCGAACTCGGTTGGCCATCCGGGAGCGTACCAGCCCTGTTTCGCGAGCTTGCGCAGGAACTCGTGATTGCGCTCGAATTCCTCCTCGGAGGTGTCATTGCCGTCCGGCGGCGATCCCACCCCGTCCAGGTTGCGCTCGAGCCAGTCGACGACCTCCTGGCGGAAGGCCTCCAGCTCGTGACCGTTCGTTGAGCTATCCAGCTCGCTCGTCATTCAGTGCTCCCGCGGGCTCAGCTGGCGTTTCCGTGGGGCTGCCCGCTCAGTCGGGGAAGCCCATGTCCGTCCACTGGTTCCTCATCTCGTCGAAGGCGCCGCGCAGCCCGGACTTGTTGCGCTCGCGCAGGAAGTTGAACTCGTCGTCGCGCCAGACGACGTTGGTGAACAGCGGGTGGGCGATGCTGGACCAGGTGTTGTACGCAGGGACGCCCATGAGGTCCCAGAAGAGGCGCATGGAGCGCCGTCCGAGCATCAGATTGTCCGTGGAGTGCCAGGCCACCATCTTCGCGTAGCGCATCGCCTCGTCCATGACCTGGTCCTGAGGGACGACCGAGTTGACGATGCCCCACTCGTGGAGCTCCTTCGCGGGCATCATCCGCCCCGTCAGGATCGCCTCGCGGCCGCGATTGATGCCCATCTTGAGGAGCATCATCACCATGTCCGGCGTGAAGCCGGCGAAGCCGATGCGTGCCTCCGGCTCGCCCATCCGCGCGGTCTCGCTCGCGACCACGAGGTCGCACTGCATCACGAAGTGGAAGCCTGCGGCTACGGCGTCGCCGTTGACCGCGGCGATCACGGTCTTGTCGCTGTTGAGGATGTCCGCGCGATCGCCGCCGCCGCCGGGGCGGTGCATGCGCAGTGACTGCGGCAGCCGCTGCCCGGGGCGCAGGCCGGCCGCCTCGATCGGGGTGCGGCGCAAGTCAACGCCGGCGGAGAACGCGCGACCCGCCCCGGTGAGGATGATGACCTTGATCTCGTCGTCGTCCTGGGCCATCGCCATCTTGCGGCCGAGCTCCTGGAAGCTGTAGGGCGCGAGCATCGCGTTGAGGCGCTCGGGCCGGTTGAGCGTGATCAGTGCGATGTGCTTGTCGATCTTCTCGTAGAGGACGAGCTGATCGACGTTCTCTTCCTCGCCCGTGCGGAAGTCCGCACCCATTTGCTCGGTCTGCTGGTCAGCCATGCGCCGCCCATCTCGATAGTCGCGTTCAGATACACAATGCGCCGCGCAGACGCACGGCGCATCGGAGCGAGCACTTGCTCACTCGCCGGACTGATGAGTATCACGCTGCCGCGCGGGGTGTCAATGAGCGCGCCGCCCCGGCCTCTCAGGCGACCGCCCCGGCGCTATTCCGCGGCGGACATGACCTCCTCGGAGAACCATTGCAGCCGTTCGAGCATCACGTCCGGCGGCAGGTAGTGGTAGTCGCCGACGCTGAGCTGGAGCGACTGCACGCCGGCGCGCTCCCAGACATCGATCTCCCCGAGCACGCGATCGCGGTCGTTGGGGACTGCATCCGCGCTGTCCGTCTCATCCCCGAAGCGGATCGACATGCGTCCGGCGATGTGGATCTCGCTGATGTCGCGTTCTGCCGTCTCCAACTCTTCCAGCAGGATCTCCCTGTCATCGAGCAAGCCTTGGAGGCTGGGGATGATCGGCACCCAGCCCTGCGCATAGCGCGCCACTCTCCGCAGCGCGGGCCTGCCCCTCCCACCGATCCAGATCGGCAGTGGCTGCTGGACGGGCTTGGGAAGGAAGTGCACGCGATCGAACTGGTAGTAGCGGCCCTCGAAGGGCTCGTCGTTGCAGAGCGCGCGGATGATCTGGATGTACTCCTCCGTCAGCGGGCCGCGCTCGTTGAACGGCACCTTCATGATCTCGAACTCGTCGAGCATCCAGCCCGCCCCCACGCCGAGGATGAAGCGCCCGTTCGAGAGGTAGTCGAGCGTCGCCGCCTGCTTCGCCGTGACGAAGGGTGGCCGATAGGGCAGCACGACGATGCCGCTCCGCAGCATGATCTTGCTCGTCTGCGAGGCGACGAACGCAAGGCAGGTGAAGATCTCGATGTTCGCATCCTTGCCCGGATCGAAGCCCAGACGCGCGTGCCCGAGGTGCGTCGAATGCGGTGAGCCACCGAAGCTGCGATCGAGGTTCGTCGGGTAGAAGAGGTGCTCGCCGACGTTGATCGAGTAGTAGCCGAGCTCCTCCATCCTCTTCGCCCCGCGGATCAGGTTCTCGGGCGTAGCGACATCGCCCATCCACTGGAACGGGGCGTTGAACAGCATCGAGCGGCGCCTTTCCACGGGAGCCGCCGCGGGCCCGGCCCGCGGCTCCGTTTCGGTCTCCCCTACGTCCGGAATCCTGCGTCCGGAGTCCTCGCGAGCCTCCCGCCGTGCGTGATCCCCGGCGCGCTACCCGGTGCCTCGCAAGCGCGGGTCGAGAACATCCCGCAGGGCGTCGCCGAAGAGGTTGAAGCCGAGCACCCCGAGGCTGATGGCCAGGCCGGGGAAGATCGCGAGCCAGGGGGCGGCCTGCATGTACTGCCGTCCGCTGCTCTGGAGCATCCCGCCCCAACTCGGGTGGGGAGGTGGGAGCCCCAGGCCGAGGAAGCTGAGCGACGCCTCGATAAGGATGATCGAGCCGAGCTGCGCCGAGGCGATCACGATCAGGGGCGCCATCACGTTTGGCGCCAGGTGGCGGAAGATGATGCGCAGCGAGCTTGCGCCCGTGGATTGCGCAGCCTCGACCCAGGGGCTGGCCGTGAGCGACAGGGTTGTCGCCCGGAGCACACGCACGGTGGTCGGCGCGAGCAGCACGGAGAGCGCCACGACGACCGCCAGCGGGATGGTCTTCCAGACGAGCGGCAGGTCGACCTTCCAGACCTGGATGCCGGAGCTGAACACCGTGAGCATCGCCATCGCGAAGACGAGGCGCGGGATCGCCATGAGGCCGTCAACGAGGCGCTGCACGATCAGGTCGAAGCGACCGCCGAGGTAGCCGGAGGAGACGCCGATCACCAGTCCGATGACGGACGAGATCGTCACCACGAGCAGGCCGGTGTAGAGAGAGGGCCGCGCACCGTGGATGATCCGGCTCAGCATGTCGCGCCCGATATGATCCGTGCCGAATGGATGCGCAAGGCTTGGTGCACCCAGCCGGTCCAGAGGCGCCGGCGTCAGCGGGTCCTGCGGCGAGAGGACACCGGCGCCCAGGGCGAGGACCACGAGCAGCAGGAGCAGCAAGCCGCCTGCCGCTCCAAGCGGCTTTTGGCGACAAAACCGCCAGAACCCGGCGCCGAGGCGCGCCAGCATCGAGCGCTCGCGCCGTGCGCCCACCAGCGCAGGGACGCCGATCGCGGGTTCTGCTGCGCGTGTGGATTGCTGCTGCGCCATCCGCCCCCTCCGGCCGCTGCCCGCTAGTACTTGATCCGCGGGTCGATCCAGGCATAGCTGAGATCGATGATCAGGTTCACGAACAGGAATACCACGCCGAAGATCAGCGTCGCCGCCTGGATCAGCGTGTAGTCGCGCTTCAGGATCGCGTCGAACGTGAGCGTGCCGAGGCCGGGCAGCCCGTAGATGATCTCTATGATGACCGTGCCCGTGAGCAGCGCGCCGAGCTGGAATCCGATCAGCGTGACCACAGGCAGGAGCGCGTTCCTCACGGCGTGCCGGTAGATCACCTTTGTCTCCGTCAGGCCCTTCGCCCGCGCGGTGCGCACGAAGTCCTGGCGCAGCACCTCGAGCATCGACGAGCGCACGAGGCGCATCGTTACGCCGAAGCTGCTGATCCCGACGATCGTCGCCGGGATGAGGAACTGCTCCAGGTTCTTGAGTGGGTCTTCGTGCGGCAAGGCGTACTCGAGCGGTGGCGCGTAGTTGAAGTAGATCGCCCCGCCGACGATCACCAGCGTCGCGATCCAGAAGTTGGGGACGGACAGCGCAGTGATGCTCAGCACCCGCAGGACGTAGTCAATGATGCCGTCCTGCTGAACCGCTGAGACGATCCCCAGCACCATCGCGAACGATGTCGCGATCACGAAGGCGAGGACCGCGAGCTCCAGCGTGATCGGCAGGCGGTCGAAGATCAGGTCGCGCGCGCTCGAGTTCCGGACCAGCGAGTCTCCCAGGTCCCCCCTGACGGCGTCCCAGAGCCACCTCGCGTACTGCTCGGCGAAGGGCCTGTTGAGCCCGAGCTTCCCGCGAAGCAGGTCGATGTCCTCCTCGCTGAACTCAGGGGCCGCGACCAGTTGCTGCACGATCACGTCGCCCGGCATGAGGCGCACGAGTGAGAACACGATCAGCGTCACCAGCAACATGGTGGGGACCATCAGGAACAGGCGACGCATCATGTACTGCTGCATGCCCAGCCCTCCGGGTGGTTACCCGTTAGCTCTGCGCCCGGGCCTGCCGGCCGCCGGGCGGAGCATACAAGGATGCGCGCCGCTCAGCAGCGAGCGGCCGGGAAGCGCATAACGTGGACCGGCCAAACGGGCAAACGGTCCTGGGTGCAGGTGCGGCGTCATCGTTCGCAACGGGTCACGAAACCCCCGCCGCCGACGCTGGTGAGCTTGTGGCCGCTGGCGCGCGCCCTGGAGGGCTCAACGCGCCAGCGGCCCACGCGCCTTACTTGTCGAACCAGACGTTCTCCCAGAGCTGGCTGTCTCCGTATCCGCCCGGCACGGCGTTCCGCACCCACGGGTGGTAGACCTCGGTCCCCCAGTTGCCGATCAGCGGG
Source organism: Dehalococcoidia bacterium (assembly GCA_965261685.1). Lineage (GTDB taxonomy): Bacteria > Chloroflexota > Dehalococcoidia > UBA2979 > UBA2979 > VXMT01. The sequence goes on along the minus strand of CBDHDI010000026.1, from coordinate 68,210 downwards.
ATCGCGCCCGCTCGCGCGATGTTCGCGCGCTGCAGATCCTGGAGGATCTCGCGGCGGGCCTCCTGGTCGAACTCCCCGAATTGCAGATCGATGAGCCGATCGAGCTCCTGGCCCGACTCGTCCGTGACCGCCGAGAGTTCGCGCGCGCTTCGCGAGTCGAACCACGTCCGGAGATCGCCGTTGGCGGATGCGCCCGTCTGCCGCGGCGAGACGACGAAGCCGTCGATGTTCTTTTCCGAGAACCAGGCGACGAGCTTGTTGGCGTCCCACGACTCCAGGGTCGCGTTGATGTTGATCGCCGAGACGTAGGCCTGGACCAACTCGGCCGATGTCTGGCCCCTGCCGCTGTAGTAGAACGGCGAGGCCGCGTCCCAGCTGGTGAAGCCCGCGGCGTCCAGCAGCTTGGCCGCCTCGTCCGGGTCGTAGCCCAGGAGTTGCTCGCGCTCTTCCTGCGGGAGGATCCAGTCGAACTCCGGCAGCTTCGGACCCGTGCCCCAGTAGCCTTCACTGAGTGCGACGAGGATCTCGTCGCGCTTGACGATCCTCGAGACCGCCTGGCGGACGCGGATGTCCCGGCCCCAGCCCACCTGGCCATTCATGAAGATCGACTCGAGGCCCCAGCTCTGCTCGCTGATCAGCTGCAGGCCCGGAATGTCGTTCTCGAGCCGCTCGACATCATCGCTGACAAGCCCGCCACCGGTGCCCGTGGCTGCGCGGATGATCTGCTCATTCCGGAACGACGCCAGGATCGTGGCGGGGTCGCGCAGGCGGAACAGGACCGCCTCGTCGGCATACGGCAACGGCTTGCCGTCCAGGCCGTTCATCCAGTAGTCCGGGTTCGCCTTGAAGCGGATCAGCTCGTCCGGCTTCCACTCCTCCATGATCCAGGGGCCGGCGCCGATCGTGGGGCCGTTCGTCAGATCCCCGTTGACGTCGACCGCCTCGCGCGCGATCACCTTGTTCGCCGTGTCGGCAAGAGTGCCGAACGCGTCCGCGTCGATCGTCGGGAGGACGAGCTGGATCGTCTTGGGGTCGATCACTTCCCAGGTGATGTCGGCGATCTGCCGGGCGAGGAAGGTCTCGCCCCGCTGCCGCTCCATGCTGTAGGCGACATCGTCGGCGACAAGGTCACGCCCGTTCACCGGGGCGATGTTCTGCCACTTCGCCTCTGGGCGGATGTTGAATGTGATCGTGACCAGGTCCGGCGCCTGCTCCCAGCTCTCGGCGAGCCAGCCCTCGGCGATGGCCGAGGCGCCCGGGATGTCCACGGCACGCTTGAGCCGCAGCAACCGGGCGTACGTAATCCCGGAACCGCGGTTCTGGTTGATCGTGTTGACCTGGAGGTGCGGGTCCTGGTGGTCCTGCTCGCCGGTCCCCACGTGCCCGGCGGCCACGCCGCCGCGCTTGATCGGGCTCGCCGCGGCGGTTGCCGCAGCGGTTGCCGCGGCGGTTGCCGCAGCAGTTGCCGCAGTGGTCGGAGCGGCGGTTGCCGCGGCGGTTGCCGCAGCGGTCGCCTCCGCAGTCGCCGCGGTGGTCGGAGCGGCGGTTGCCACTACGGTCGGTGCGGCGGTGGCGACGGGTGCCTCATCGTCATCGTCGTCGCAGCCGACCAGCGCGGCCGCGGCGATGCCGAGTCCACCCATGCCGACCGCTCCGAGGAAGCGTCGCCTCGTCGCGTAGCTACCTAGCGCTCGCCACCCAAGATTTTCCGTCCCGTTCACCATCTAAAGTGCGTCCTTCTCCTGCTGCGGTCGCGAATTGACCAGCCCCCTGTGAGTCTGCTCATCCCCCGCACACACGCTACGCGCAGCACGCGGTCCGACTGAGCAAGTATTCACTCTGGATTAGCACGCGCCGATAGTCAACCGCTCTTCGAACCCCTCGATAGCCCATCGCTGTACTCCGGATGCTGTCCTGCGGCTGCGGCGGACCCTGTTCCCGCCGCAGGGCAGAATCGCCGGGCGCGGGCGGCAAGATATCGGGCGCGGGCGCGGCCAGCATTGCGCCGGGTGCTCGTTCACGGGGTGAGCGAAGTCGACGCCCCCGCAGGCCGCGATGACGCTCGAAGCGGGCGGCGGCCGGGCCCTCAGCTCCCTCGGGATGGTCGCGTGGATGCACGCGGAAGTGTCGAGGCGCGAGACGCCTCCGAGGGAAGAGTCAGGTGCGGCGCCGGTCTGACACACGCCGCTGCCAGTGCCCGCGCGCGATGGTCAGGGCCGATGATCGGGACGCGATCATGCCCTCTCCTGTCCCAATCCGCGCCGGGCCTCGTGTGATTGACGGTGCTTCCGGGGATGCCCTATGGTCCGGCGGGCTCTCCGCCGGGGCTGTACTCTTCATCACCGTGAGGTCATCACCAAGGTCATCACCGTAAATTCATCACTGTAAGGGCCAGTAGCTGATGCAGGTTCCGATGCTAGCTGGCTTCCGTGTGCTCGATGCTACCTCGGGAGACGCGGCCTTCTGCGGCCGGCTCCTCGCCGATCTCGGTGCAGACGTGATCCACGTCGAGCCGCCCGAGGGCGAGCGCGGGCGCAGGCTCCCGCCGTTCGCGAGCAATGGCGATCGGGCGGGGCAGCCGGTCAGCCTGTACTGGAACTTCCTCAACCTCAACAAGCGTGGCGTAACCCTGGACCTGAACGACGATCAGGGCCGGTCGCTGTTCAAGCAACTCGCGAGCAACGTTGACGTGCTCATCGAGTCGTTCCCACCCGGAACACTGCGTGCGAGGGGTCTTGGGTACGAACAGCTCGCGAGCGACTCGCCGCAGCTCGTCGTCACCTCGATCACGCCGTTTGGGCAGGACGGGCCGTACGCCGGGATCCCGGCTACCGATCTGATCAGTTTGGCGATGGCCGGGTACCTGGGGATGAGCGGCTATCCCGACCGGCCGCCGAACCGCATCAGCGTCGACCAGGCGATGCTGCTCGGCGCCGCCGAGGCCTCCACCGCTACGGTGATGGCCCTGCTGGCGCGCGAGCGCCTGGGCTCCGGGCAGCACATCGACGTGGCCGTGCACGACGTCCTCGTGCAGCTCTTTGGCCGGGCCTCGCTCGCCAAGTGGCAGACGGAGCAAAAGAACTTCGAGCGGCAGGGCGATCAGGCGATGGCCGCGCTCGGACTCTCCGCGCGCAGGAGTGTCTTCAAGTGCGCGGACGGGTACATCAACTTCCAGGTGCTGGGCGGGGTCAATAGTCACTTCGTTCAGAACCTGGCCGACTGGATGACGGAGTGCGGCTGGGACAGTGGAGTAACGAAGATCGACTGGGTCGCCTACGAATACGGTGTGCTGGACAGCGAGGGGCTGATCGCTGCCGAAGAGGAGTTCGAGCAGTTCTTTCAGACGAAGACGAGCGCCGAATTACTGCGGGAAAGCCTGAAGCGTCGGCTGATGATCTTCCCGATGTCGCGGCCTTCGGAGATCCTCGCACTCGAACCACTGGTCGAGCTGGATCAGATGGCGCCGCAGCGGCTCGAAGGTGAGGGCGCGGACGAGCACGGTGGGACCATCGCGCCGACACGCTACTTCAGCTCTTCGCTGCTTGATTGGAGCGAAGGCCGGCGTGCGCCGAGCCTCGGTGAGCACAACGACGAGATCTTCGGCGGCGAACTGGGGATGAGCGGGGCGGAGCTGGCAGCCGCTGGCAACGCCGGGCCGGATGCATGGGCCGCCGGACCGCTGGCAGGCATCAGGGTCACGGACTTCTCCTGGGTGATCGCCGGGCCGGCCGTGTCGCGATACCTGTCGAAGTGCGGTGCAGAGGTGATCAGGATCGAGAGCTCGAAGCGCCTCGATCCTCTGCGGATCACACCGCCATTCCTGGGGGAACGGAGCCTCGACACAAGTCTGGCGTTCAGCTCCCAGAATGGAGGCAAGAAGAGCGTCGCGCTCGATCTCTCGACTGATGAGGGACGTGAGCTGGCGCTGAAGCTGGTCGCCGAGTCCGATGTCGTCATCGAGAACTACACGGGTGGCACGCTTGAGCGCATGGGCCTCAGCTACGAGCGGATGCGCGAGCTCAAGCCGGACATCGTGCTGCTGAGCCTCGGCATGTTCGGGCAGACCGGCTCATGGCGGTCGACGCCGGGGTACGGGATGGGTCTCGCGAGCCTGATGGGGTTCGCGGACCTCAACGGCTGGCCGGATCGCCCGCCGCTCGTTCCGGGCGCCTACACCGATCAGACGGTGCCGCCGATCGCCGCCACCGTGCTCGTCGCCGCATTGCTGCACCGCAATCGCACCGGCAGCGGCCAGTGGATCGACTTCTCACAGTCCGCCGCGGCGTCGCTGCTTCTGGCCGCACCGCTGCTCGAGGCGGCTGCAAACGGCAATGACTGGTCGCGCATCGGCAATCGCTCCCGCTCGGACGCCCCTCATGGGGTCTACCCGACGACCGAGACCGACGTGTGGTGCGCCATCGCCGTCGAGGACGAGTCCCAGTGGGCGGCTCTGAAGGCAGCGATGGGGCAGCCATCGTGGGCTGACGAGGATCGGTTCGACCGCATGGACGGCCGCCTCGCCGAGCAGGACGACCTCGACAACCTCGTCGCGGGCTGGACGGCCCCCCTCACGGTCGGCGAGATCGTCGCAACGCTGCGCGAGGCGGGTGTGCCGGCGGCGCCGCTGCAGACGGCCGCGGAGATCGCGGAGGACCCACAGCTACGGCACCGCGGGTTCCTCACCAGTGCCGACCACCCGGTGATGGGTGAGATGCTCGACTGTGCCACCGGGTTCAGGTTCTCGCGGAGCGTGGCCAACTCCGACCCCAGCCCGATGATGGGCGAGCACACCGGACAAGTGCTGAGCGAGGTGCTGGGCATGCCGGACGAGGAGATTGCCGCGCTCGTCCACAAAGGCATCACCGAGTAGGCCTCCGCGGCGGCGAGGGCCCCGGCGCCGAATCAGGCGCGCAACGCCGGTCGGTTGCTACTCGACTTCGACGAAGACGTCTCCGTCGCGGACCTCCACGGGAAAGAGCGGCAGGGGGTCGGACGACGGCGGGTTGATGTTATCCCCGCTCCGAAGATCAAAGCGGCTGCCGTGGCAGGAGCACTCGATCTCCCCGTCGCCCACGATGTCCGCGTTCTCGCTGAGCAGGCAGTAGGAGTGCGGGCAGATATCGTCCGAGGCGATCACCTCGCCGTCGACCTCGTACAGCGCCAACTCCTCGGCGCCAACCTTGACGGCGAGAATCTTGCCGGGCTGGACCTCGTCTCGCGCGGCGACCCTGTGCTGCATCCGTCCCCTCCATCACGTTCCCGCGCGAGTGGCGCGCACGATCAACCCTGACAGAGTTCCGGGCGCCACAAGGCGCCCGGATGTCTCGTACCATCGCTCAGTTGCCTCGCTAGAGGATGGGCTCCGGCTCCCTGGACAGCACGCTCGATGAGCCGACGCCGGCGGGCGTGTGGCCGTTGGAGGCGGCCTCGCTCGCCGCGTGCCCTACGACCAGCAACTGGTCCATGGTGTAGTAGCCACCCTGCCAGGTCCAGTCGGAGTGCTCGGGCGCACGCCCGATCGTCTCGAAGCGATCCATCAACTCGCTGAGCAGGATCTTGAGCGTCTCGCGCCCGTAGGCCTGCCCGGGACAGGTGTGCGTGCCGAGGCCCCACGCGAAGTGGCGGGTGATGCCACGCAGCTTGAACTCCTCGGGGTCCTCGAACTCTTCCGGGTCGTGGTCGGCCGCGATGTAGTAGCACTGGACGAACGATCCCGCAGGAATCGTCACCCCGTCGATCTCGACGTCCTCGAGCGGGATCTTGTTGAGGCCGGGGTGGTTGCTCTTGAGCCGCGCAAACTCCTCGACCACCTCGCTCGACTTGTTGAGCGCGATCAGGGAGCGGTCGTCGCGCACCATCGACCAGACGTGCGGGTTGTCGAGCAGCACGTCGAGGGCGTTCGGATAGAAGTGCGCAGCGGTGCTCAGACCGCCGGCGATCATCGGTGGGAAGTCGTTCCGCAGGAAGATGTCGAGGTTCTCCTCGCTGTCCTTGCACGACGCCACGATGGCCCGCAGGAAGGGCACAAGCCCTTCCTCTTCCTTGCAGTACGCGGGATCGTGATCGCGGTGCTCGGCGATGCGAGTCGAGAAGAAGGCCTTCATGTCCGCGAAGCCACCGAAGAACGCCTCCGGCGGTGACTCGAAGTGGGAGGGTCCCTCCGGCTCCCGCGCCATCGGTGGGCGCTGCTGTCGCGGCTTCGTAAAGCCCCCGACCACCGGCAGCCACGCCTGGAGGCGGGCCTCGCCGCCATGGTCGGTCAGGCCACAGTGGTCGATCCAGCAGCGCTTGGTGTACTCGGCGCCGAGCTTGACTGCGTCGAACGGCTCGCCTGGCTCGAGTTCGTCGGTGAGCGCCACGGCGTGCGCCCGGAACTTGGGCTCGAGTTCGGCGATCGAGGAGGGCGTGAAGCCGCGCGCGAAGATCTTGCGCCAGTCCATGTGCTCCGGGTCGTCCTTGTAGACGATCCAGCGCGCGTCGGACACGGGCGTGTCCGTCGTGGTCAGCACGTGCTCGGACGACCACAGATCGGAGCCCTTGAGAACCGCCTGTACGTCCTTGTAGCGGGTGAGGATGTAGCGTCCGTCGTCGTCGACATGCACCGGATCATTCGCCTGAAGGTACTTCAGCCAGTCCATGACTGTGTCGTGCGCTGCCGGGCACTCGGGGGGAATGATCTCGCCCGCGTGTGGCCGCTGTTCGGTCGTCAAGGTTGGTACCTCTCTCTGCCGCGGGGCGATCGCTCGCTCCGCGCACGCCGCTCAACCGCTGGGAGCCACCGTAGCCGTCCCCCGATCTGCGTGTCAAGCAACGCGCGTCGCGAGGATTCGCAGCGAGGATCGCCAGGGTCCGCAGGCTACCCGGCGAGTTCGGCGAGACGCTTCCCTACCTCTGCCGGGTCATCGCTGTCCACGTCAACCTGGTGCACCGTGATGCCCGCCGCAGCCTGCTGCGCCAGTCGATCACGCGCCTCGCCAACATCCGCCGTCACGAGGGTGAACGATTGCTGTGCCTCTTCGCTGATAGCGGCCACCGCCGCTCCACGGCCGTCGCTGTTCCACGCCCCGCGCACGGACTCAACCAGCTCCTCGTAGCCGATCCGCTGGAGGTGCCGCGCGTAGAAGTCGCCCATGCGTGCGATGTAGAACGCGAGCGACGCACGCGTGGCGTTCCTGATCTCCTCTGGACGTTCGGAGATGATCACCTGGCCCGGCGAGCGGACCTCGACGCCGTTCCTGGAGGCAAGGACGCCGGACTGCACGGACTCCACGAGCTTCGCAACCGCCTCGATCGGCGTCCAGATCGGAAGCCATCCGTCGGCGATCTCGGCAAGCTGCCTGAGGCTGCGCGGCAACAGGGCTGCGAGGTAGACCGGCACGTCCGCCCGAGGCGGGCGAAACGCCAGCGTGAAGCCACCGCTTGCAGCAACCGCCTCGCCCTCGTACTTCAACTGCTCGCCGGCGAGCAGGGTTCGCAGGATCTGCACGTAATCCTTCGTGCGGGCGAGCGGCTTGTCGAAGGGCACGCCGTGGAGCCCCTCGATGACTGCGGGGCCACTGCTGCCCAGGCCGATGATTGCCCGGCCCCCCGAGATCTCGTCGAGGCTGGCGAAGTGCTGTGCCAGGGCCGCGGGTGTTCGCGAGAAGGTGTTCACGATGCCCGTCGCGAGCTGGATCTGCTCGGTGCGGTCCGCAATCTGCACCAGCAGGCTGAACGCGTCTCGCCCCCACGCCTCTTCCACCCAGACTGAGTGGACGCCCGCCCGGTCCGCGGCCTGGGCTTTCGCGAGGACCGCCTCCCGCTGCGTGGAGAGATCGTCCTGCCATCCGATGTTCAGAGCCAACCGCATGTCCATGGTCTCCTCCGGTTGGCGCAGGTATCGCGTGCCCAGCCGCTATGCGACCGCGCCGCTTTCTCGAAGCTCTTGTATCGCGTCCTCGTCGAAGCCGAGGATCTCCCGCAGCACCTCGTCGGTGTTCTGGCCGATCAACGGCGCGGGGACGAACGGCTCCTGCTCAATCGTGCTGAGGCGCCAGGGAACCCTTGGCAAGGTTGCGGTACCCATCTCCGGCTGATCGACCTCGGCGAGGAAGTCGCGCGCCTGGTGCTGCGGGTTCTCGAGCACGTCTTTCACGGTGTTGCTGGGCGCTGCGGCGATGCCGGCCGCCATCAGGCGTTCGGCGAGTTCGTGCGCGTTGGCCGACTCCACCGCTGCGGCGATCACGGCATCGAGTTCATCCTCGTTGATGTGACGCAGGTGCGCGTCGGCCCAGCGCGGGTCGTCCGTCCACTCGGGATGCCCGAGGATGTCCGCGAACGTGCGCCATTGCTGGTCGCCGGCCACGGCCACGGCCAGCCACTGCTGGATGCCCTCGCAGCGGTAGCAGCCGTGCGGCGCCATGATCGGGTCGCGGTTCTCGCGGCGGGTGGTCGTTCGCCCCGTGAGGCCGAACTCGAGCAGGGGCTCGGGAACCAGCGAGACGAGCACCTCGCTCATCGCAACGTCCACGTACTGGCCCTCGCCCGTCCGGAAACGCTGGCGGAGCGCCGCCAGGATCCCGAGGGCTGCCGCCTGACCGGGCGGGACGTCGGCGTAGTACATAAACATCTGTTCGGCTGGCCCGCCGAGGTAGCCTGTCACCTCCGAGAGGCCGCTGAAGGCGTGGATGTTCGGCGCGAAGCCGGCGAACCCCGCGTAGGCGCCGGTGTGGCCGTAGCCGGAGATCGAGGCCATCACGATCTCGGGCTTGATCGCCTTCAGATCTTCGTAACCGAGTCCGAACTGCTCCATCACGCCGGCCTTGAAGTTGTCGATGACGACGTCGCTCTCGCGGATCAGGTCACGGCAGAGTTCGCTTCCCCCGGGATTCGAGATATCGATCCCGCAGGTCTTCTTCCAGAGGTTCGTGACGATGAAGAGCGGGCTCTTGTTGACGCTGAACCCTTCCTCCGAGCGCAGCTGCGAGATCCGCATCGAGTCCGGGCGCTGCTCAGTCTCGATCTTGATCACCTCGGCGCCGAGGCTGGCGAGCCACAGCGTGCAGTGCGGGCCGGCGACGGCTTGCGTGAAGTCGACGACACGGATCCCGTCCAGAGGCAGTGCTGACATGCAGGTCTCCTCAGTGGCTGGCGTTAGATCACGCCGGAGTGCTTCAGGCGGGCGAGTTCCTCACGCGGGAGCCCCAGCCGCTCACCGTAGACCGCCACGTTGTGCTCGCCGAGGCGCGGGGCGCGCGCCTTGCGCTGCAGTGGCGTCGCTGACATCTGGAAGAGCGGTCCCGGCACGCGCAGCCGGGCCTCGTCGCCAAGGTCGATCTCATCCCAGAAGTCGCGCGATTCAAAGACATCCGAGTGCAGGACCTCTTCGCCGTCCTGTACCGGTGCGCACGTGATGCCGCGGCCCTGGCAGAGGAAGAACAGCTCCTGCTTCCCGTACTGGGTCGTCCAGGCCTCGAGGTGTTCGACGATGAAGGGCCAGTTCGCGCCTCGCCTCACCGACGAACCGGCTCGCTCGTCGTCCATCCACTCCGGGTTGCCCATCAGCTCGCGCAGCGCTTCCCACTGCCGCTGACCGGCGACCCAGAGTTGGACGCTCCCGTCCTTGCAGCGAATGTTGCGTGCCTGCGCCGTCCCGCCGGCGCCTCGCCCGCGCGAGAGCCGCCGCCCGAGACCCGACCCGTGAAACGCGTACGATCCGAGGCCCTGGCGAAGCACGTTCGTCGACGCCTCGAAGCAGCTGAAGTCGATATAGCTTCCCTCTGGCTCGCTTGAGAGGTCGCGGGCGAGGATCGCGGCCACGAGGTTGATCGTCGCGCCGAGCGCCGGAGTGAACGAGGCCTGGTAGCTCCCGGCACGCAGGGGCGCCTGCGTGTCCGGATCCTCGACGAGGCCGGGCGTGGCGTAACCGAGCCCGCTCGCGTGATAGATGGTGAGGTCGGTGCCCGGGTTGTCCGCCCATGGGCCGGTGTGGCCGAAGGGCGTGATCGAGGCGACGATCAGCGCCGGGTTGACCGCGTGCAGCGTCTCGAAGTCCAGGCCCGCGGCCTGCGCCGCCTCCGACGTCCGGTCATCGACGAGCACGTCCGCCTGCTCCGCCAGGCGATGCAGCAGCGCCCGGCCGCTCGCCGTCTCGAGGCTGAGCGAGATGCCGAACTTGGCCGCGTTGACGTACTGGAAGAGTCCGCCGGCATCCGGCCCCGGGTCGTCGTGGAGGAAGGGACCGCGGCCGCGCAACTCGTCCCCGCTGGCGGGGTCCTCGACCTTGATGACTTCGGCGCCGAACCCACGCAGTAGCTGACAGGTGAAGGGAGCCGTGATCGAGGAGGCGCAGTCGAGCACCGTGATTCCGGCGAGGGCGCCACCGCCACTCGCCTTCGTTTGAGGATCGGAAGTTGCAGCCCCTGACGTCACGCTGGTGCTCCCCGTCGTGCTGGACGTGTCTACTGGCGTTCGAAGATCGACGCGATGCCCTGTCCGCCGCCGATGCAGAGTGTCACGAGCCCGTACTCGCCATCGCTGCGCTCCAGCTCGTACATCAGCTTCACGGCGAGGACGGCCCCGGTTGCCCCGACGGGGTGACCGAGTGCGACCGCGCCACCGTTCGGGTTCGTTTTCTCCGGGTCCAGTCCCAACGCCCCGCCGCAGGCCAGCGCGACGGAGGCGAACGCCTCGTTCAACTCGATCACGTCGAACTGGCCGACGGACATGCCTGTCTTCTCCAGGACGCGGCGCGTGGCCGGAATCGGGCCGCTCCCCATGAGCGCGGGATCGACGCCGGCTTCGGCGCGTCCGACCAGCCGCATTCGCGGCGTGAGGCCGAGTTCACGAGCCTTGTCCGCGCTCATCATGACGAGCGCGGCCGCGCCGTCGTTGATGCCCGAGGCGTTGCCCGCCGTCACGCGGCCGTCGTCCTGGAAGACCGGTCGCAGCTTGGACATCGTCTCGACGGACGCATCCGTGCGCGGGTGCTCGTCGGTGTCGATCACTTTGGTGGAGCGTCGGTCGGGGACGGTCACAGGGACGATCTGCTCGACGAACCGCCCTTCGGCCATCGCCGTCGTCGCGCGCCGATGGCTCTCCGCCGAGAACTCGTCCATCGTCACGCGGTCGATCTCGAACTGCGCCGCGAGATTCTCCGCCGTGACGCCCATGTGATAGCGGTTGAACGGGTCGGACAGGAGCAGCGTGATCCCGTCCTCGAGGGTGGAGTCGCCGAGGCGCGCGCCGAAGCGGTTCGTGCGCGAGTAGTACGGCAGCCGGCTCATGTTCTCTGTGCCGCCGGCGACGACGATCTCCGCGTCGCCGGTCTCGATGAACCGCGCCGCGGTGTTGATCGCCTCGAGGCCGCTGCCACAGAGGCGGTTGAGCGTGAGTGCGGGCGTCTCGATCGGTACCCCCGCCTGGATCGCGGCGTTTCGCGAGATGTAGGCGTCCTCCGCGACCTGCCCGACGCAGCCCAGCAAGACGTGATCGACCTGGTCGGGCTCGATCCCCGCGCGCTCGATCGCAGCTTTGATCGCAACCGCGCCAAGTTCAGCCGCCGGCTTGTCCTGGAACCCTCCCCCAAAGCGCCCGATGGCAGTGCGCGCTCCGGAGACAATCACTACCTCGTTCATGTTGCGCTTCCCTTCCTGCGGTGGTCGGCGGAGCAGCCGCCATTTCCCGGACGTGCGCGGCGGATTCCTGCACGGGTTGTCCGAACGACACTACGCGCTAAGACGCAGCCTGCAAGACGACGCCCGCCTCCTGCAACTCGGCGATCCGCTCCCCGGACAACTCGAGCACGTCGCGGAGCACGTCCTCGGTCGAGTCGGCGAAGTTGGGCCCGGGTTGCAGCGGCGGGCGATCCGCGGTGCTGAGCCGCCACGGGAGCTGCGGAAGCCGGGCGGGGCCCGCCTCCTCGTGCATGACTTCCTCGAAAAAGCCGCGGGCCTCGAGTTGCACATCCGCGAGCAGATCCTGCGCGTTGTTGCTCGTCGTCGCCGCCACTCCGGCGGCCTGGAGCCGGTCGGCCAGCTCCCGCGAATCCCACCCGCTCGTGGCCTCCCAGATGAGTTGGTCCAGTTCGTCCTGGTTTGCGAGGCGCCCCTCGATGCCGCTGAAGCGGGGGTCGTCAACCCACTCGCTGTGGCCGAGCACCTCGGCAGCGGCCTGCCACTGGTCGTCGTCCTCCGCGGCGATGGCGATCCAGCGCTCGCGGCCGTCGCAGGGATAGCAGCCGTGCGGCGCCATCCGCTCGTCGCGGTTGGCCTGCCGCTCCAACTCCTGCCCCGTGGCGGAGTAGTGCAAGGGGGGTCCCGGTGCAAGCGCGGCCTGGATCTCGCCCATCGCGGAGTCGATGAACTGGCCCTCGCCCGTGCGCGCGCGATGCCGCAGCGCCGCGAGGATCGGGAGCACGGCAGCCTGCCCGGCGAGCGTGTCCGCAAACGTCTGGAAGATCTGCGCGGGCGGACCGCCCACGTAGCCGGTGGCCTCGGAGAGGCCGCCGAAGGCGTGGATGTTGGGCGCGAACGCCGCGTAGCGCGCCAGGGGGCCGTCGTTGCCGTAGCCCGTCAGCGTCGCCATGATCAGATCCGGCCTGACCTCGCGGAGGTCTTCGTAGCCGAGCTTGAATCGCTCGAGTACGCCCGGCCGGAAGTTCGCCAGCACGATGTCGCTGCGGCGCACCAGGTCCTTGATCAGCGACTGGCCGGCCTCGTCGGCGATGTCGATCGCGCAGCTTCGCTTGCCAAGGTTCGTCACGAGGAAGATCGCGCTCAGATTGAGGCTGCTCACGGCGCCGCGTGCCGTTCCGCGGAAGGAATCCGGCCGCGTCGGGCCCTCGATCTTGATGACGTCGGCTCCCAGGCTGGCGAGCCAGAGCGTGGCGTGCGAACCCGCGACAGCGTGCGTGAAGTCGATCACCCGGAGCCCGGCAAGCGGCAGTTTCGTCATCGTCCCTCGTGTTGCTCCCGCACTCAGATCGTTGCCGCGGCCGAGAGTTCGGCGATGCGCCCGGCCGAGAGTCCCAGCAGCTCGCCGTAGACCTCGGTGTTGTGCTCGCCGAGCAGCGGTCCCCGGGTGCGCTGTGTCCACGGGGTGCCGGACATACTCGCGAGGGCGCCCGGCAGCCGGATCGGTCCGGCCTCCGGCACCGCAACCTCGTGCCAGAAGCCACGCGCCTCAAGCTGTTCGGACTCCAGCAGGTCGCTCCCGGAGTTCACCGGGGCGCAGGGCACACCCGCCGCCTGCAGGCGGTGAAAGATCTCCTGCTTGCCGTACTGCGACGCCCACTCCTCAAGCTTTGACTCGAGGTACGCCGTTTCGTAGAAGCGCGCCGTGGGCGAACTGACGCGCGGGTCGCTCATCCACTCGGGATCGCCGAGGACCTCCCGCACGCGGTCCCAGCGGCCCCACAGGATCTGCACGTACCCGTCCTTGCAGCGAATGCTGCGCGCGTCGGCGGAGCCCCCTGCGCCGCGGCCCTTCGCGAGGTTGCGCCCGAGCCCCGTGCCATGGAAGCAATACGAGCCCATGCTCTGCCGGAAGAGGTTGACGAGCGCCTCCTGGCAACTGAAGTCGATGTGGCAACGCTCGTGTCCGTCGGGATCAAGCTCCGCGGCAAGCACGGCGACGACGATATTGTTGGCAGCGGCGACGGCCGCGGAAAACGAGGCCTGATAGCCGCCTCCGCGCAGCGGCGGGTGGCTCGGCGGGTCCGGCACGAGCCCGGGCTGGGCGTACGCAAGCCCGCCGGCGTGCGACAGGATCAGGTCATCCGCCAACTCCTCGGCGCGCGGTCCGGTGCTCCCGAAGGGCGTGATCGAGGCGACGATCAGCGCGGGGTTCGCGTCATGCAGCGGGCCGGGCGCGAGGCCAAGTTCCGTGGCAACGGACGGCCGGCGATCGGAGACCAGCACGTTGGCCTGCCGCGCGAGATCGAGGAGCAGTTGCCGCCCCTCGGCGCTGCGCAGGTTCAGCGTGACCCCGCGCTTGCCGCCGCTGACGTAGTGGAAGAGCGCGCTGCGCTCCGGGCCGGCGACATCGTCGATATACGGACCACGATGGCGCGCCGCTTCGCCCTCTGCCGGGTCCTCGATCTTGATGACGTCGGCTCCGAGGCCGTGTAGCAGTTCGCAGCAGTAGGAGGCGACCAGGGAGCTGCCGCAGTCGAGCACGCGCACGCCGGCGAGGCTGGAAGCACCGTCCGATGCGTTCATGCAACCCCCGGTTCCCGGCTGCGCGCCCGACCAACAGGGCGAGCGCTCACTCTGGCCGGGCCAATCATACCTGCATCCAGGCGGATACGCGGCACGAGCGGCAAGCTACCCGCTCGCTTCGGCGAGCTGCTCGATCACCGCTTCCCAGGAGTCGTCCTGCGTGATCAGCCGCCGCGTGCGTGCAAAGTCCCGAGCGAGCCCGAAGCCAAGTAGGCCGGCGATCCGCTCGCCCGCGCGGAACAGGGCGATGAACTCGCCGTCCTCGAGGGAGCCGCGCACCACCCGGAACTCGTCCGTTCCGTCAGTGCGGCCGGCGAGCTGGATCGATGTGTCGTACTGGTCGGACCAGAAGTAGGGCAGGTGGTCGTAGGGCTCCCCGCCCTCCGGCCCGGCAAGCAGGTTCCGTGCCGCGGCCCTGCCTTGCTCCATCGCGTTCGTCCAGTGCTCGATGCGCATGAGGCTCGCGTACCGTGGGTTGTACCAGCGCGCGACATCGCCGGCCGCGTAGACGCCGGGCGCCGCCATGCACGTCGCGTCGCAGACGACGCCGTCGTCCAGCGTGAGGCCGGAGGACTGGAGCCACGCCGTCGCCGGCGTCACGCCGATCCCGACGACGACGACGTCGGCCTCGACCGTGCTGCCGTCGGAGAGCCGCAGCCGCTCGGCGCGCTGTCCGCCGTCGATCCCCTCGACCATCACCCCGCAGCGCAGGTCGACGCCGTGCGCGCGGTGCAGGTCCGCGCAGGCCTGTCCGATCTCGGGGTTGAGCGCGCCCGCGAGCGGGAGTGGCAGCGCCTCGATCAGGCTCACCTCGAGGCCGCGCCGACGCGCCGTGGCGGCGACTTCGCAGCCGATGAATCCGGCGCCGACCACCGCTACGCGTGCGCCCTGCTCGAATGCCGCGCGCACCGCCAGGCAATCGTCCAGCGTGCGCAGCACATGGACGCCCTCGATGCTCTCGCTGCCGGGCAACTGGCGCGGCGCAGCTCCCGTCGCGATGATCAGCCCGTCGTACGGCAGGTCCGCCCCGCTGGCCAGGCGCAAGGTGCGCTCTCCGATGTCGAGCGCGCTCGCCGCGCTCCCCAGCCGGAGTTCGACGTCGAGCGTGTCCGGCAGGCGGAAGTCGACCCGGTCGGGCTCCCAATCTCCTGCCAGCACTTGCTTCGAGAGCGGTGGCCGGTCGTAGGGGAGGCGGTCCTCCGCGCCCACGAGCGTGAGTGCCCCGTCGTAGCCGCCCTTGCGCAACTCCTGGATGGCGCCGTAGCCAGCGACGGACGCGCCAACGACCACGATCCGGGAGAGGTCCGCCATCGGGTTGAACTCCGTCTACTCCGCGTCCGGGCAGTCCCGGTTGCCTAACGCCCGCGCGGTCCGGACATGGGAAGGGTACCGCCGAGCATCGAGCCTGCCATACCGCCGTCCACGTTGAGCACCACGCCGGTGATCATGGAGGCGGCATCGCTGTTGATGAAGACGCACGCCGCAGCCTGATCCTCGGCGTGCGCGAAGCGCCCGAGGAAGCCCCTCGCGAACGTCACGCCCTCGTCGCTGCCGCTCCGCTCGCGCGCGTTCGCCTTGAAACCCTCGAGCAGCGGCGTGTCGGTCGAGCCGGGCGCGACAGTGTTGATACGAACGCCGTACTGCTCGGCCAGTTCCTTGCACGTTCTCGCGGTCCAGATGTTCTGCAGCTCCTTGGAGGTGCCGTAGCCGTTGTACTTCTCCGGGTTCTCATGGAGCCAGGCGTCGGCTTCCTCGAACGTCGACGTCTCGAGCAGTGGCAGCAGTTCTTGCCGCACCGACTCGACGATGTAGCGCACGCCCGCGAGCGAGGAGACGTTGACGATCGCGCTGCCACGGGGCATCACCGCCAGCAGCTTCTCCGTCAGATGGCGGTGGCCGACGAAGTTCACGAGCATGGCAGGAATCTCTTTCCCGCGACCGCCCGGGTGGCCCGCGATGTTGAACAGTGCGTCCACGGGCCCGCCGATGTGCGCGACCGCCTCGTCGATCGATGCGCGATCGCCCAGGTCGACCTGCACGTACGTCCACGGTCCGTCCGCGACCGGCTGGATATCGAGCGCGAGGATCTCGGCGTCCAGGGTCGCGAGGTACTCGACCGTCGCCTTGCCCATGCCGGAGGCTGCGCCGGTCACCACCGCCCGCTTGCCCTTGTAGCTCAGAAGGTCCAGATAGCTCGCCATCGTGTCCGTCCCGTCGCCGCGCGTGCTCAGGCGTTGTACTTGACGGCCTTGAGTTCCGTGTATTCGAGCAGGGCCCACTCCCCGAACTCGCGGCCCAGCCCGCTCTGCTTGTAGCCGCCGTACGGGAGATCCGAGACGCCCGCGCCCGCGCCGTTGACGGCGACGCTGCCGGTGCGCAAGGCGCTCGCCACGCGCAGGCCGCGGGCGAGGTCGCCGGCCCAGACCGCGCCGCCGAGCCCGTAGATCGAGTCGTTGGCGAGCGCGATCGCCTCCTCCTCGGTCTTGAAGCGCTGCACGATCACCACCGGACCGAAGATCTCCTCCTGGAAGATCCGCATGTCGCTGCGCGTCTCGCTGAAAACCGTCGGCTCCATGTAGTAGCCGATGTCCAGACCGGGCGGCCGGCCGCCGCCGGTCACGAGCGTCGCGCCCTCGGCGAGGCCGGACTGGATGTAGCCGTTCACGCGGTCCCATTGTGCCTGGCTGACCAGCGGGCCCATCTCTGTCGCCGGGTCGGCCGGGTCGCCGACGACCACGGTCTTCGCCCGGGCGAGCATCCGCTCCAGCACCTCGTCGTGGATCGACTCCTGAACGAGCACGCGGCTGAGGTGCCCGCAGCCCTGCCCGCAGTGCCGGATCACCAGCCCGCAATCGCCGGCCAGCGCCTTTTCCAGGTCGGCGTCCGCAAAGATCACGTTCGCCGACTTGCCACCGAGCTCGAGGGTGCAGCGCTTCAGGGTCGCGGCAGCGTTCGCCATGATTCGGCGGCCCGTCTGGGTGCTGCCCGTGAACGTGATCTGGTCGACAAGCGGGTGGCTGCTCAGCACCTCGCCGACATCGCCCGCGCCGCCCAGCAGCACGTTGAGCACGCCGGGCGGGAGGTCGGTCTCCTCGTCGGCGATGCGCGCGATCTCGTAGGCGTCGCGGCAGATGTACTCGGTGGGCTTCAGGACCACCGTGCAGCCGGCCGCCAGCGCGGGTCCGATCTTCTGGATGTTCAGGAAGAACGGGTAGTTGAACGGGGTGATCGCCGCGACGACTCCCGCCGGCTCGCGCACCACGAGGGCGTGACCGGCCCCGAGCGTGGAGTCCGGTGCGGCCGGGCCGCCGCCGACGTACGCGCGCTCGATCGGGTCGCGCTCGGCCAGTTCGGCGTAGCGGTACATCGCCTGGATCGGGAAGGCGACCTGCGTGCCCCGCGCTTGCGTGACGGTGCAGCCACCCTGGCGCACGGCGATGTCGATCAGATCCTCCTGGCGCCGGGCCAGGGCGTCGGCGAACTGGCGCAGGATGCGCGCACGCTCGCTGCGAGCCATCCGTGGCCAGGGGCCCTCGTCAAAGGCGGTGCGGGCTGCGCGAATCGCATCCTCGGCGTCCTGTGGCGTCGCGCGCGGCACCTCCGCGATCACCCGCTCGGTGGCGGGGTTGCGGATCGCGATCGTCTCGTCGGTCGTCGCGTCGGACCAGCGACCGCCGATGTAGTGCTTGAGTCCCGTCTCGACGACGCCCTCAGGCGCTTCGGCAACCGAAGTCATCATTGCTCCCGTCTACGGCGAAGTACCCGGACCGCTCAGGCCCATCGTCGCGTCGAAGTGCTCGGCGACCATCCGCGTGGCGGGCAGGTCAACGCCCACTTCCGCAGCCAGTTCGAACGCCGCGCCGAGGTCCTTGTGCACGTAGCCCGAGAGTGACCGCCGCCTCGCGAGGTCCTCTTCGTCGCGCGGGGGACCCGCACGCGTGCCTCGATGGAGGATGCCGATCGCGCCGCCCGACCACTTGTCGCCGGCGTCGCAGATCTCCGCGAGCTTCTCCACGTCGACTCCGCTGGCGGCCGCCAGGGCGGCCGCCTCGAGCACCACGTACCAGGTGCCGTAGGTGATCATGTTGCGCGCGATCTTCGCCTGCATCCCGGTGCCGAGCGCGCCCGTGTGAACGACGGGCCCGCCGAAGGCCTCCAGCACCGGCCGCGCGTACGCGACCGCGTCATCCGGGCCGCCGACGATGGCAACGATGCGCCCGTGCTCCCGCAGGCGCGATCCGCCGGTCACCCCGCAGTCCAGCAGCGCGATCTCTCGCGAGGCGGCCTGCTCCTCCGCCCAGCGGATCGTCTCGATGGTCACCGTGGCGAGAACGGCCACAACCCGTGGAGCGGGGGTTGCAGCGAGGATTGAATCGTCTCCGCCGGTCAGCACGTCGCGCACCTGTGCGTCGTCGTAGACGGCCAGGAAGACAATGTCCGCCTGCTCCGCCACCTCGCGCGGCGTCGCCGCGGGGCGGGCGAACCCGCTCGCCGCCTCGAGGGCGTCGGGCAGCACGTCGTGGGCGACGACGCTGAAGCCCTCCCGAGCGATCGCCTGCGAGACGCCGCTCCCGATGTTGCCCATACCGATCATGCCCACGACGGGGCGCGTCTCGTTGCCGCTCATCTGCCCTCGCTTCAGGTCGCTTGCCGGCTGCCGGTTGCCTCGGCGCCTGGCTGTCGTTCCCACGAACGTTGTGCACAGGCGTGAGGCAGGGACAGCCCCGCCGATGCCGCCGTGCGGTTGGCGAGCATTGTAGCGGTAGAGCCCAGCGTGGGAGCTGCGGCAGCCGTTCGGGATTGGAGCGGCAGGAGTGGCGAGCAGGACCCCGCCGCAGTGTGCTGGTGAAGCGGTCGCCTCCGGAATCACGGCGCCCTCGCGACGTGACCGGGCAGGACCTACTCCTCTTCCGGTTCCACCGCGATCACCCCGCGCGCCACGAGGTCGTCGAGCTCCGTCTCGAGGAACCCGACGCTTCCCAGCAGCTCGCGGCTGTGCGCTCCCGGCTTCGCCGCCCCGCGCTCCGCTCCAGCGGGCGTCCGCGAGTGCTTCAGCGGAGTGTTCGACACCGTCAGCGCCCCCCCGGTCCACGTCGGCAACTCACGGAACATGTCGCGCGCGCCGAGATGCGGATCCCTGGCCACGTCCGCGATGTTATTCAGTGGCGCCACCAGGAACTCGTCCTTCAGCGTCTCCAGCCAGTAGTCGCGGGGCTTCCGCCGCGTCGCCGCGAACATCAGCGGCTGCAGCTGCTCGTAGTGCTGCGTCCGCAGCGCGTTCTCCGAGAACCGCGGATCCACAGCGAGCTCGTCCGCTTCGATCATCCCGCAGAAGAGCTGCCGCTGGGGAGTGCCGGGGCGGTCTGCTCAAGTCGCTCGCAGCACGAGAACCGTGCGCGCGCCCTGCGCCGCCTGCGCCACGCGATCGCGCTGCAACTGCGCGCCCCGGTCAGCCTCGAGGGCTATGCGCCCGCACTCGAGCGCGCCCCCGCGCGCACGATGGACCGCAGGCTGGCGCTCGGCCGCCGTCGACTCTCGAGCTGCGGAACTAGGCCCGAACCACCAGCGGGACGCGCACGATGATGTCGTCCTGGAACAGTGCTGCCGATGCGCGGGTTGCGATGGTGGCTCCACTCCCCGCGCTGTTCTAGCAGGCTGCTTCTATGAGGGCTGGTCCGATCTGCAAGTCGGCCAACGTGGTGGCCGCTCCGTCTGCACGCCATGCCGGATGGTGACCTGTGCCCCGCTTCTATCCGCACTCGCCGAGGGGTCGCGCTTCTGGACCCGGTGCATGATGGGGAACCTGCTTGCAGGGGGCGCTGCCAGCTGAAAAGCGTCCCTGGGTGGACCAGCAGCCTGTCGCAGTCGCCCGCTCTCCGGCATCACGGTGCAGCCGTTGGTGGTCGTCTGCTGGTGGTTCGCCGTCTTCCCGTCGCCCGCTACGCAGCCTCCCCCTCCGCCGTGGCGGCCTGACGCAGCGGCTCATAGACCTCGCCGCTGCGCCAGAGCGCGTGCAGTAACACGGCGAGGCGTCGCGCCACGGCGACGACCGCGCGCTTCTTCGCGTTCCCCGCTCCCGAGGCCATGTAGCGCTCGCCCCAGCGGCGCAGGTCGCAGTCCGGTCCGAACGGTCCGAGGACGTACTGCGCGGCCTGCACGAGCAGCCGCCTCAGGTGGGAGTCGCCACGTTTGGTGATCCCCAGTTGCGTGTGGCGGCCGCCGGAGTCGCGACGCCTGGGCACGAGGCCGAGGTAGGGTGCGACCTCGCGGCTGCGGGGAAAGCGCGCGGGATCCTCGATCGTCAGCACGAAGGTGAGAGCGGTGATGGGACCGACGCCTGCAACCTGGCGGAGCGCGGCGGTCTCGGGGTAGACCGCGCACAGCGCCTCAACCTCCCGGTCGGCGGCGGCGATGCGGGCGCTGAGCTCGCCAATCACCTCGAGCAGCGGCAGCAGTGCGGTGCGCAGTTCAGCCGGGATGTGCTCCGCTGCCTTGCGATGGAAGGCTGGCGCGGTCACCTTCGGCAGCGCGGCGCCCCACGCCTTGACGGCGCCGCGCACGTGGTTGATGAGCTGCGTCCGCGAGCGCACGAGCGCGTCGCGGCCGCGCACGACCGCGAGATCCTGCTGGGCCTGCGCGCTGCGGTGACGGATCGGGGCGAGCAGCTTGGGGTCGAGGCGACCCAGCCGTGCCAGTTGCTCGGCGTCGCTGCGGTCGTCCTTGCGATGGCTGCGTGCGATCAGCGCGACCTGGCGGGCGTTGGCGACAATCACCTCGTGGCCGAGTCCGGTCAGCAGCCGGCTCAGCCACGGCGAGTGCCGTCCCGCCTCCAGCACCACCCGTGCCGCTGGCAGCTCCCCGAGCGCCCGCCTCAGCGCGAGGGCCGTGGTGCGGACGCGTTGCTCGCGCTGCACGTCCCCGGCGGGACCGAGCATGCAGACCTGGGTGTGACGGTCGCTCACATCGAGGCCCCAGGTGACTCCGCTCGCTTCCTCCCGTTCAACGCGCTCTGCCGTTGCGATATGCTGCTGCATGGCTGGTCTTCTACCTCTCTGGCTCTGAGAAGCCGTTCTGGGCCCGATTCGAGGCCGCTTACCGGGGACGAGTATCCCCTTGAGGAGGAGACCAGCCCTCATCCCATCTGAAAAAACCCTGATCCTGAGCCGCAGGGTCTCATTGGCCATTCGGTAGGCTGGCGTAGAGCCCAGAACCATTGGGTTTTTCGATGTCGCGACCAGCTCGATTTCAGCCCCAAACGGCCGCGGCGGACTCTTTCGGCACCCTGCTAGTTCTCCGTACTCGTCAGCGAGTACCGCACGTACACGGTCCCCGGGCTGGTTGCGGTCACCGTGGTGAGAGCGCTTCTCGCTGTGACATTGGCCACGCTCAGATCGGTGAGTGTTGCGGTCTGCGCATGGGCCCGGTGTTGTCCGGCCAGCACGGTTGCAGCGAGACAGAGCGCAAGCACTGCGATGAGAGCCCACCGACGTGTGGCGTGGTGGCGCGTCTGGGCGCTGCGACTCCGTCGACGGCCGTGGCGGTGAGTGGGCGCAGGCTGCCTCTGCGCGTCCACGGTCCGCGGAATCGTGGCGACGAAGACCACCCCGACGAGTAAGGCCGTGCGCGACACGCGGGCGTCCTCTCAGGATTGCGGGTACCGCCGAGCAGTGCACTGAACTATCTTTGTGAGTTCTTAATCATTAGGACGCTGACTATCCGGTCCAGGAAACGAGCTTTAGGGGCGGCTGGCATCGCCTGATCCGCGATGGCCTGCCCAGGTGGCGCGCGGGTCCGTGCCTCGGGCGAGTCAACTCCGCCCCTGGCTCCCGTTCCGGCGCCCTGTCCGGCCTGCTGTCGCGGGGATGTCCGGCAGCCGGACGGCGGCGGCGGTGGCTCCCGTGATCGCTCGGCACTGGCGGCCGGATCTACAACTGTCTGCGCTTGATTTCGGCGGGCATGCCGGCGCCAATCGCGGCCAGGGGGCTTCAGCGGCCTCGACTACGAGCACATTGTCGCGGTAGCCAGCGCGGCAGCTCGCGCTGGCTACCGCTGTTGGAGCGGTAGGGGCGGGCGTAGGCCCACTCGTCCCGGAGGAGCTGGATGAAGCGCTCCGCTTTGCGGTTGGAGCGTGGGGTGCACGGACGCGTGCGGAGGCGCCTCAGGCTGCGCTCGGTGCAGCGGGCTCGCCAGGCGGTGCTCGCCGAAGTGGAGCACGCGGCGGTGCGGGCCGCTACCTGCCCCGGCAGGCCCGACCGACGGCAGCAAGTTACTCGGCCAATTCGGGCAATGAGCTCTACGCGTCTCAGCAGATGGGCCTCGAACGCGCGGTTTCGCCGTCCCACCGTCACCTGCGTGAGAAGATCGGCTCCCACGAGCCGGTCGATCGCCTGGCATGTGCCTGGAGCGACCGCCTCTGGTGAGAGGTGCGGTCGTTGATGCGCAGCGTGCCCGGCTCGCCGGACGCACGCCGACGCCGAGCGAACTCCGCGAGGCCGATCAGCCGTGGAACAGGACCGGCGGTCCTCCCGAGGCGATCGCCGCGCTGCGAAGCCGCACCTGCTCGACCGTCCGCTGCGGGTGCGTGAGCACGTAGAAGCGCTCCTCCCGGATCGCTCCGCAGACCAGCTCCGCGATCTCCTCGGGCGTGCGGTGCTCGTCCTCGGGCTCCGACCGCCGGGCGCTCATCCGCGCCTCGTAGCGCTCGCGCTCCAGCTCCAACCGCTCCTCGTCGCCGGGCTCGCGGTACTCCGCCGGGCGCTCGCTCTTCGCGATCCCGCCGGCGATGCGACCGGGCACGAGGAGCGACGCCCGCACCTTCGCGCCGGCGTCCGCGAGTTCGTGGTGCAGTACCTCCGTCAGCGTCACGATCGCACCCTTGCTCACCACGTACGGGCTGTTGCCCCGACGCGCGCCGAACGCCGGCACGGTCGCGGTGTTCACGATGTGCCCCTCGCCGCCCTGCGCCAGCATGATCGGCACGAACACGCGGACGGCGTGCACCGTGCCCCAGAGGTTGGCGTCCAGCGTCCAGCGCCAGTCCGCGTCGCTCGCCTCCCAGAGGCTCGCGCTGCGCGGGTTCACGCCGACGTTGTTGCAGAGCACGTGTACCGCGCCGAACGCCTCCAGCGTGCGCTCCGCGAGCGCCTGCACCGCGCCGAGCTTCCCGACGTCCGTCGGCACCGCGAGGCAGCTCGCGCCGGCCGCCCGCAGCTCGGCCTCCGCGCTCGCCAATCCCGCGGCGTCGATGTCCGCCAGCACGACCCGCATCCGCTCCTCCGCGAAGCGTCGCGCGAGCGCGAGCCCGAGGTTCCCGACCCCTGCCACGATCGCCACCCGACCGCTGAGCTCCTGCACGTTCGTCCTCCCTCACCCGTCGCGCCCTCCAGCGAGTCGCGCTGGATGCTAGTCTCCGCCCCGCTGGCTGGCGAGCGCGCCTGCGCCGGCCACGAGGGGAGTGAGCGCGTGGAAGCCGGCCGCGATCTCGAGGGCAAGACCGCGCTCGTCACCGGCTCCGGCCGCAACCTCGGCCGCGCCATCCTCATCGAGTTCGCGGCTCGTGGCGCAAACGTCGTCGTCAACGCGCGCAGCAACCGCGCCGAGGCCGAGGCGGTGGCGGAGGAGGCCCGCGCGCTCGGAGCGGACGCCCTCGTGACGCTCGGCGATGTCGGCGACGCGGACGCGGTGCACGCGCTCGTCGGCGAGGCGCTGCGGCGCTTCTCCTCGATCGACATCTACGTGAGCAACGCCGCCACCCGCCCGCACCAGAGCGTCCTCGACGTCAGCGCCGAGGACTGGCGGCGCGCGCTCGCGACCAACCTCGACGCCTCGTTCCACCTCGCGAAGGCGATCGCGCCCTCGATGGTCGAGCGGGGCTGGGGCCGCATCATCCACATCGGCGGCGGCTTCGGCGTCGCCCCCGGCCGGCTCCACACGCTCGCGGGCAAGGCCGGCCTGCTCGGCCTCACGAAGGCGCTCGCCGCCGACCTCGGGCGCTACGGCATCACCGCGAACCTGGTCGCCCCCGCCGCCCTGGACGTGCGCGGCGAGCGCACGGGGTCCCCGCCCCGAAGCGGGCCGGACGCCGTCCCCGCGGGCCGCTGGGGCACGCCCGAGGATGTCGCCTGGACGTGCGCATTCCTCGCCTCCGAGCGCTCGGGCTTCATCACCGGCCAGACGCTGCACGTCAACGGCGGACGCATGATGCGCTGAGGGTCGGGTTCCTGGCTTCGCCGCTACCGGCGGGCGCGCTACCAGGTCGCGATCGCCGCGCACCTGAGTCGGAGCGGACCGCGGAGGCGCCGGAGACAACCGACACGCGCGGCCGCCAGCTACCACTGGTTCCAGTCGCGTCCGTCCATCCTGCCGCTGTACCCGGCCTATTGAACTCGTGAGCATCCGCTGTCCCCAGCTGTCGCAGGACGACCCGGTTGTCACGTCGTCGTCACCGGCGCCGCCGGCTGCGGGTGTTCCGTTGGCCGGCGACCCGGCGAGCGCCCGCTATTCCGCTTCCGACGCCTCCCCCGCAACCAGGCAGACCAGATCCTCCTCCCGATGGAACGGCAAGTACTGGTCGCACACGTATCCGTCCCCGTCGGCGTCGAACTCCAGCGGCACGCGGTAGTCCGGGAACCCTCCCCCGTCCGGGCTCGACCGCGGCACGATGTATTGCGCTGCCTCCCGGCACGACCCATACGCCAGCGCCAGGATGTACGTCTGCTGCCGCGCCGCCCACGCCTCGAAGTCGGCGTAGAACCGCAGCAGTTCGACCCCGAACGCCGCCTCGAACGCCACATGCACCTCTGCTCCGTCCAGGAGGTCCTCGTAGAACGCCAGCCAGTCCTCGAACGTGCCGTACGACTCGAGCGCGTACAGCATCGCCGCCGCCATCAGGTCATCGTGCGCCCGGCCTTCGCGAAGGTCCCTGGCGGGCTCGTGGAAGATGGCCGAGCGGTAGCGATCGCTCCGCACCGTGGGAGGCGCTCCCCGCTGGTACCAGGTCCAGTAGTACTCGAACGTGGCCACCCCGACCCACCGCGCGCTCACGTAGGGCGCCTCCACCGCGCGGATGAACCACTCCCTCGCGATCGCCGTCTTGTCCGACCGGCAGGCGGGCCCGAAGAACAGGTGCTCCTCCCGCTGGAACGAGCACGCGCTCGGCAGCTCGTCAAGAGCCTCCCCGAACGCCTCCTCGTAGCGCACGTTCAGCCCCCCGACGTTATGCGCGATGTTGATCGTGATCGGCCCCTCGTGCGTGAGGCCGAGATTCGTGCGGGCGAACGTGATCACCTTGCGCATCTCCGTCGTGATCGCCCGTTGCGCCGGACGCGCGTCCCACATGCCCCGCACCGTGCAGCACGTGGCCCGCCCCGACGCCGCCTCGCCGGGCGGGAGATACGGCACTGCCGGCGGCAGGGGCGTGAGCGCCGGTTCTTCCACCTCCACCTCCAACGTCACGGGCACGGAGACCGGCTCGCTGACCAGCAGGGTCGGAATGCCGGGGTACTCCCGCAGCGGCACGACGAAGTCATGGGTGATCCACTCGTGCCCTTCCTGGCGGGTGCTCACGAACGCCGAGCTGTTGGCGAGACTCACCCAGAACTCCATCTCCAGGGTGGCGCTCGTCTCGACCGTGCGGGTGGCGGCGACTGCGCTGAACGCTCCCACGACCGCGATGATCGCGACGAGGCCCGCGATGACGGCACTCTTCGTGGCCACGCGGATAGGCAGGTAGGATTGCCGGGGTTCGGGTTGCTTCATGGTGCAGCTCCCGTGCTGGGTGTTTCGAGTCTCGTGTTCGCGAGCAGCTCGTCAGGGAAGAGTAACTTCTTAACGAACCTGCAGGAGTGGCGGTTTGCAGCCGGCAGATCGTGCGGCTGCAAACAGGCAGGCAACGAGAAGCGCAACGGTGGCTGGCTGGCGGCAGACGGAGCGGCGGGAGGCGCCACGGGACGCCCGAGCAGGGTCGGCGCATTGAGCCAGTGCACGTGCAGCGTTGCGGGCTGAAACCCGTAGCGCGGGACCGTCTGCTCCGCCGGAAGCGCGATGTGCAAGCGGACGCCTGCTCGGTCAGGCCGAAGTCAGGGCCGAGGCGCCTTCAAGCGACTGGATGAACCGTTATGTCATTACCTGCGCGAACACAGGCGTCGACGCTCCAGGACGGCATCGTCGGCGCACGCGCACACTCGATCCCGCCCGCAGCGACGATCTGCCAGACCGCTTCCTCGCGGCCCTGCGTGAGCTGTCCAGTTGAGTCCGCACGGGAGGCGCCACGCCTGCGCCCCTCCTGGCTCAGGACATGCGTCGTCTGGATCCGCTCACCACGACGCTCATGCTCAAGGGCTCGAGTTCGGGGCGCTATCGATCGTCAAGCGGGGGAGCAGGCGGTCGAGCCAGCGAGGCACCCACCAGTTGCGCGCCCCCATCAGCTCCATGGCCGCCGGCACCAGCAGCAGCCGCACCACCGTCGCGTCGAGCAGCACGGCCACGGCAAGCCCGAGGCCGAACATCTTGATGGCGCGGTTGTCCTCGAACACGAAACTGGCGAAGACGACCACCATGATCGCCGCGGCCGCGGTGATCACCCGCGCCGTTGACGCGAGCCCGTCCGCCACCGACCCCCTCGCGTCGCCGCTGCGGTCGAACTCCTCGCGCACGCGGGAGAGCAGGAACACCTCGTAGTCCATGGAGAGCCCGAAGACGATCGCGAACAGCATCATCGGGATGAACGGCTCAATCGGCCCGGCATCGACGCCGATCCACGAGCCAAGCCAGCCCTGCTGGAACACCAGCACCACCACGCCGTAGGCAGCGGCGATCGATAGCAGGTTCATGACCACGGCTTTGAGCGGCACCAGCAGCGACCGGAACACGATCATCAGCAGGATGAACGAGACCACGAGCACGGCCGCGAAGAACACCGGGGTTCGTCCCGCCAGGTAGTTCGTGAAGTCGACGCCCAGCGCCACGAAGCCCGTGACGCTCACGTCCATCGTCGTGCCCTCGACGGCCGCGGGGAGCACGTCCGTGCGCAGTCGATCCACCAGCTCGGCGGTCTCCGGGTCCTGCGGCGCAGTCGCCGCGTAGACCTGCACCATGTACGCCGACGAGCGCTCGGGGTTCGCGAAATCGCTGGGCAGCGGGCCGTTCACGGACACAACGCCGTCGGCGGCCGCGAGCGCGGCGAGGAGCGGCCCGACGGCCGCGCGATCCTGCGCATTCTGCACTTCAGCCGTGACGATGAGCGGTCCGTTGAAGCCGGGCCCGAAGCCCTCGGCGAGGAGATCGTAGGCGCGGCGCGTCGTGGTCTCCTCGGGGAAGTTGCCGTCGTCGGCGAACCCGAGCTGCAGCGAGCGCACCGGCGCGGCCATCGCGAGCAGCAGCGCGGCGCCGGCGATGAGCGCGATCCACGGGTGGGATTGCACCAGGCGACTCCACCGCCAGGCGAGCGTCTGTTGCATCGGCACGTGGGCGCGTCTCGGGACAATCCCTCGCAGCGGCCTGACCACGAACCCGGCGAGGAGCACCACTCCGGCGAGCGGCACGCCGAGCAGCAGCGGCCGGAAACCCAGCCCGAGGCCGAGCAGCGCCACCGCAACCAGCCCCGCCGCGACGAGCCCGCGCCAGCGCGTGACCTCGATCCGGTCGCGCACGAAGCCCATGAGTGCGGGCAGCAGCGTGACCGAGGCGATCATGGTCGCCGCAACCGTGAGCGCTGCGGAAACGGCGAGCCCCGTGATGAACGGCAGACCCATGAGCAGCATGCCGAGCAGCGAGATGACGACCGTCAGTCCGGCGAAGATCACCGCCCGGCCGGCCGTGTCAAAGGCGAGATAGGCGGAGGGCTCAACGCCCCCCTCCTCGGCAAGGCCGTCCCGGTATCGCGTGACAATGAAGAGCGCGTAGTCGATGCCGACGCCGATCCCGATCATCGCGCCGATCGTCGCCGCGAACTCCGGGATCGACAGCACGTTGGACAGGATCACGGCCAGCGCGAGGCCGACGCCGACCCCCGCCACCGCGATGGCGATCGGCAACCCCATCGCCATCACGGAACCGAAGGCAAGAATCAGCACCACGACCGCGAACGCCAGCCCGATGAACTCCGACTGCGGCGGCTCGAACTCGCTGAGCGCCTCGCCGCCAATCTCGACCCGCAGCCCGGGCAGGTCAGGCGCGATGCGCACGATCTCTCCTCCGAGCCGGGACGTCTCGTTGAAGTCCAGCTCCGGCGCGAGGTCAACGCGAGCGAACGCGACCTGACCGTCCACGCTCACCTGTGGCCGGCCGGGCATGTGTGGGGTGCGCCGCGAGGGCGCATCCGGAATCGGTATCGTCGCGAGGTACGGGCTGGTGACGCTCACGCCCTCGTGCGAGTCGACCTCCCGGAACATCGCCTCCATGGCCTGGCGCACCTCCGGATCGTCTACGCCGGATTCGGAGCGGAAGACGATGGAGCCGCTGAATCCGCCTCCGAAGCCGCCGAAGTGCTCCTCGATCACATCGAATCCGTTGCGGCTGTCCGAGTCGGGCGCGTCAAGCTCCGCGTAGAACGAGGGACCCGTGACACCGGCCGCCGCGAATACCGCGATCAGCGTCACGATCCAGGCGGCGACCGTCTTGCGGGGGTTGCGGAAGCACCAGCCGCTCAGCCGAAGAAGCATGGAATCTCCCGTCCGCACTCCGAATCGGCGTGCTCATCCGTAGCAGCACGCGCATGAGCCGACGCGAGTTCCGGGGCTCGTTGATCCCGACTCGGCAACGATCGACGTGCGCAGTCCACTGGTGCAGCCGGGCGCTCGTTGACACGGGGCCGCGCCCTCGCGCGAGCCACCGCACCACTCCGGATAGGTACGCGCAAGGGCGACCACGATTGCGGACGACGAGCAGGCGGCACGGCCGGGAACGGTGGAACCCGGCCGGCGGGATTCCTCCGGCGGCGTGCAGACCCCCGCGATCGACGAGAGCGCCTGGCGGGCCATGCGCGGGAAGTGCGAACCCGTAGCGCCGCGCTTCGCGCTTCGTCGCTCAATGCCGCGCCGACTGTTGCCGGCTCCCTTGCTGGCTGAGGCACGGACTTTGCCTGGCAACCCCGGGCCCTGTCGATCGTTTCCCGCACTGTACGGAAGGGTCCGTACCATCCGTTGTCTGATAGCCGCGATCCACGGCGGCCTTGGCCATCGTTGCAGTAGGTGCAGGTCGCCTCGTGGACCCGAACCCGATCGGTCGGAACGTCCTCGTACACCCAGTAGGTCAACCGCGTCATCAGACTCCCAAGGCCCTGCGGATCGTGCGCGTCTCGGGCGAGGCGCGCGACGCGGGCGTCGAAACGCACGTCGGCGAGGGCGTTCCCGTCCGCATCTACGGCCCCGCGAAGACCGTGGCGGACTGCTTCAAGTTCAGGAACAAGATCGGCATCGACATCGCCGTCGAGGTGCTGCGCGACTGCCTCGAACAGCGCCGTTGCACCCCGGACGAACTCTCCGAGAACGCGCTCGTGTGCCGCGTCTCGCGCGTGATGCGGCCCTACATGGAAGCGCTCGAGTGAGTTCCGAGCGTCCGCGGCGCCGTCAGCGTGGGCTTCCGCCTGTTCGGGGCCGGGGGCGGTAGCAACGAGAAACCGGCGGCCTGCGCGCGAGCCGGGATGTCACGGCCTTCTACACGCTGGACGATGGCGAGTTCGTTTCCCTCACCATCGGAGCGCCAGCGTTCGTGATCGAGCCCTCCTCGCCGACGCAGCGCAGGAGGGGGCTGGTCCACAGCGTGAGCACGACGGCGGCGAACGTGTCCGATGTGACCGAGGCGCATCGCCTGTTGCACGGAGCTGAGACCGCGCTGTGGGGCGATGCCGGCTACCAGGGAGCGGAGAAGCGCCCGGAGCACGCGGGGTCGGAGCTGAGCTGGCAGGTGGCGATGCGCCCGGGTCTCAGGCGGCAGCTGGCGCCGGGGGGCGAGGAGGCACAGGCGGAGCGGCGGAAGGCCTCGGTGCGTGCGAAGGCTGAGCATCCGTTTCTCTACGTGAAGCGGCACTTCGGGTACGCGCAGGTCCGCTACCGGGGTCTTGAGAAGAATCGCCAGCGTCTCGCGCTGCTGCTCGGCTTCGCGAACCTGCTGCGAGCCGAGCCTCAACTCGCGCGATCGCGGGAGCGCTGCGTCCGGAGTCGCCCGCCGAAGCGCTTCCGGAGCGACCTGGAGGCGAGACCACCCCGGACCGCGGCAGCGGGCCCCCACAGCGCGGCTCGGCACGCTGATCGATACGCACCGCGCCCGACACGCCACCTGATCAAACCATCCCTAAGGAACTCATTGGATCAGGATTCCGCGCACGCGAGTTCGGGCAGACCGTCGCCGCGCTGGGCGCCTGGCAGCGCTTCATCCACGCGAGGCGCCCGCAGACGAACGGCTGCGTGGAGCGGGTGCAGGGCACGATCCTCGAGGAGTGCTGGAAGCCGGCCTTTGCACGCCACCTGATCCCGAAGCAGACCGGGCTGCGCCGCGACCTCGAGCGCTACCTGCGCTACTACAACTCAGACCGCGCCCGCACCGGCCGCCGGACATCCGGCCGCACCCCCGAGAGCGTGATCGGCAAGGCCAAGCTATGGTCGTGACGCACAGCCCGATGTGTCGCCAGATCCGGGAGGCAGGACACCTGTCCTATCTCCAAGATCTGGCGACACATCGTTCCGGGATGATTTTTGTGACGCATATCGGCGGCTGGTCCGGGACTTCGTCAGCAGCTAGGCTGAGGCCAGTACGCGTCGGCGGGAGGGCCTGCGATGGGCTGGGTGCGCGAACGCTTGGCAATGGACGGCAAGGTAGCCGTGGTCACCGGAGCCGGACGCGGCATCGGCCGCTCGATCGCGATCGGCCTCGCCGATGCGGGCGCGAAGGTCATCATCGGCGAGTTCGACTCTGAGACTGGCCCGGACACTGAGCGCGTCGTGCGCGACGCCGGCGGCGAGGCTCTTTGGTTACCCACCGATGTCCGCGAACGGCAGCAGATCGTCGATCTCGTGGAGGGCGCGCGAACGCACTTCGGCCGTATTGACGTGATGGTGAATCACGTCGGCGGTGCCTTCCAACTACCGTCGCTGGACCTCTCCGAGAACGGGCTGGACTCGATCTTGCGGATCAATTTGAAGGCCATGTTCTTCGGCAGTCAGGCCGCGGCGCGCGCGATGATCGAGGAAGGGCACGGGGGCAGCATCGTGAGCACAGCGTCAGTAGCGGGTCTCCGCGGCAGCTCGATCGGGCTAGCGCACTACAGCGCCGCGAAGGCGGCGATCCTCGGAATGACCCGCTCGCTCGCCGCAGAGTGGGCGCCGCACGGGATTCGCGTGAACGCGGTCGCGCCGGGCGCCGTCGACACTGACGGCCGACTGCTGAACATGCAGGGCGATCCGGCGGCGGCAGTCGAGGACACCGTCCCGATGGGGCGCCTCGCGCAGCCCGAGGAGATCGCGGCCGCCGCAGTGTTCCTCGCGTCGGACCTCGCAGGGTTCGTGAACGGCCACACGCTAGTTGTCGACGGCGGCGCCAGCACCGCCTCGAGACGGTAGACCGTATCAGCTGTAGTTCCCAACCGCGTAGCTCGTTCGCCGTCCCACTGCCCAGTTCCGCGAGCCCGGGCCGCAGCGACGATTCAGAGATCGCTGTCGTACCACGGCAGCGGAGCGTGCCCGCCCACCACTCGATCGCCGATCGCGCGCCGCTGCAGGAGTCACAGATCGCCGCGAGCCCGGCGATCTCCTGCGTCGTCCCGATGACCTCCAGGGGACGCCCCTCCTCGTCATCGACGCTGTCGACGACGCTACGCAGCACGCGTGTGCGCTCCCGGACCCGTTCGTCCCCGGTCGGGGTGTCGGGGCGGACGGCGCGCGCAACGCGGCCGCGCGCCGCCACCCGCCATCAGCGGGCACCGCGACGCGAATCGCGAGGCTACGCACGACCGCGGCTGCCGCGCAGCCGCGGGTCGAGCTGGTCGCGGATCACGTCGCCGACCATGTTGAACGAGAGCACGGTGATGCTGACCGCCAGCCCGGGCACGATAGCGAGCCACGGCGCGGTCTCGGCGTAAGTGCGTCCGGAGGTCGCCAGCATCAGGCCCCACGACGGCGACGGCGGCGGCGTTCCGAGCCCGAGGAAGCTCAAGCTGGCGTCAAGCAGCACGGCGGCGCCAAGCAACGTCGAGATCAGGATCAGGATCGGCGCCGTCACGTTCGGCAGCACGTGGCGGAATATGAGGCGCGTATTGCTCGCGCCGATCGCTCGTGCTGCCTCGATGTAGACGTTCTGCTTCACCCCGATCACGCTGCCGCGGATGATGCGCGAGACGGCGGCGGCAAAGACGACGCCGATCGCCAACAGCGCATTGAGCAGGCTCGGACCCAGCACCGAGACGATCGCTAGCACGAGCACAAGGGTGGGCAACGCGAGGATCCCGTCGACGATGCGCTGGATCAGGAGGTCAAACGTGCCGCCCAGAAAGCCGGACACCAACCCGACGAGCGAGCCCATGCCCACGGCCAGCAGCACCGAGAAGAATCCCACCTTCAGAGCAGGCCGAGCGCCGTAGACGATCCGCGCGTACTGGTCGCGGCCGAGGTTATCGGTACCGAATGGGTGGTCCAGGCTCGGCCCGGCGAAGGTGTTGAGCGTGGTGTCGAACGGGTCGTTGTTGGGCGTGACCAGCGGCGCGGCGACCGCCATGACCGCGATTACCACGATGATGAAGCCGAAGAGTCCTCCGACCGGATTGCGGAGGATGCGGAAGGAGACGTCGACGGCCGGGTGGCGTTGCCCCTCATGGAGATCCGGGACGGGCGCGAGCTCCCCTGCGGATCTCGCCATCAGCGCAGATCCTCAGCGCCAGCGCAGGTTCGATTGTGGCTAGGCATAGCGGATCCGCGGATCGATGTACGAGTAGAGGACATCGATCACCAGGTTGACGGCGATGAAGACCACGGCCATCACCAGCACTGCCCCCTGAACCGCCGTGTAGTCGCGCGCGATCACCGAGTCGAACATGTACCTGCCCATGCCCGGAAGCGAGAAGATTTGCTCGATGATGACCAGGCCCCCGAGCAGGAAGCTGATCTGCGTACCGAAGATCGTGATCACCGGGATGAGGCTGTTGCGCAGTGCGTGCCTCATCACAACCGACCACTCTTCCAGCCCCTTCGCCCGCGCGGTGCGGATGTAGTCCTCGCGCAGCACCTCAAGCATTGCCGAGCGCGTCATGCGCGCGCTTACCGCCGACAAGCGGTAGCCCACGATCAGCGCCGGGAAGATCAGGGCCAGAAAATTTTCCTTGGGGTGCTCCCACGGCTCGAACCACCCGAACCGCGGCAGCCATCCCACCTGTAGCGAGAGGAAGAGCAGCAGCATCGTCCCGAGCCAGAACTCGGGGATCGAGAGGCCGAGGATCGCGAAGAGCCGCGAGGCGTAGTCCACCTTGGTGTTCTGTTTGACGGCGGCAATGACTCCCAGCGGGACCGCGATGACGATCGCGATCGCCATCGCCATCAGGGCGATCTCGATCGAGACGCCCATTCGCTTCTTGATCGTGGGCAGCACCGGGTCTTCTGTGCGCAGCGACTTCCCGAAGTCGCCGATCAGGACACCGCCCACCCACTTGAAGTACTGCGGCACTGGATGCTCGTTGAGCCCGAGCTCCTCGCGCATCTGCTCGAGTGCCTCGGGCGGGACGAAGCTGTTCTCCTCGATCCGCGCGAGCACCGCGTCGCCCGGGATGATCCGTACCAGCGAGAAGATGATGAGCGAGACGACGAAGAGCGTGGGAATAGAGAGGAGCAGTCGACGCAACAGGTACAAGGCCATCGCTCTACCCGGAGGCGGCGGGCGCGCGTGAAACCAGCGACTGTCGCGCGCGCCCGCCCGTAAGCGTGATCTGTCTTAGGGGCTCTGCCTCTCTCGACGTGGCTACTTGTCGATCCAGGCCCGGTGGTAGCCCATGCCCCAGTCGCCCGACCAGTTGATTGAGACTGCCGCCCCGTTGAACCGGTAGTAGCGGAGCCAGGGCTGCAGGCCGGTCAACAGGAACTCGCGCGACTTGCCAAGGCGCAATACCTTCTCGTACTCGATATCCCAGATCTGGCGCAGCAACTCGCGGCGCCTATCGGGGTCGAGCTCGTGCTTCTGCCGCTCCGCCAGATCGTCGAGCTCCGGCTCGTTGAGGTACCAGTAGTTCTGCCCTGAGCCTGAGATGATGCTGTCGGCGTAGAACCCCGTCGGCGTGAACGCCGGAGCGAACCCGCCGGAGGCGGCTTCCGGGTAGTTCGTGTTGTTGAAGACCGCGGTGAACTCAGTCCGCCCGCCGACGTTGTCGAGGTTGACCGTGATGCCCGCCTCGGCGAGGTCGTCCTTCATGATCTGGTTCTCGTTGTCCGACGCTGCGCCGTGCGAAGGCGTGTACGCCAGCTTGAACTCGATGCCATCCTCGAAGCCCGCGGCTGTGATCAGCTTCCGAGCCTCGGCAGCGTCGTGCCCGAACCAACGGCCTCGCTGCTCGTCGGTCGGGAACTCGTCCCAGACGAACGGCCACGCCAGCGTCCCCGGGTACTTCGCGAACCCCTGGTAGACCAGCTCCACGACCTTGTCCCGGTTGAATCCGAGCGAGATTGCCTGTCTCACCCGATCGTCCACGAACTTCGGGTTCGTGAGGTTGAAGCCCCACGTCCACACGGTCGCGAGCACCGGGTCGCTCAGGATGTTGGCGTCCGGGTTGCTCTCGAGAAGCGCGTTCGCTTCTCGTACGACGTTCGGGACGTAGAACGCGTGCGCGACCTGCTCGACCCGGAATGCCGCCGTGCGGGCCGCCGCATCCGGCGTCACCCGGAACTCGACCCCGTCCAGGTACGGCGCTCCCAGAAAGTAGTCCGCGTTGGACGACAGCCTGACGAAGTTGCCCGCGTCAGCCTCCTCCAAGATGGCCGGCCCGGTCCCGACGATGTCGTTTCCGAGGAAGTCGCCCTCGAACAGCTCTGGGGGATAGATTGGGATGTCGACCGCGAGGTTGTCGAGAAAGTCAGGGCTCGGGGAGCCGAGCGTGATCGCCACCGTCCTGTCGTCGGGGGCCGTGATCGCATCGACGTCGCTGAGCAGGTTCGTCCAGCGCCCCTCGGTCTTATAGCGGTTGTAGGTGGCGACCACGTCGTTGGCCACGAGGTCGCGGCCGTTCACCGGTGCCTTGTTGTGGAACCTCACCCCGTCCTGAAGCGCGAAGGTGTAGGTCAGCCCATCCTGCGAGAGTTCCCAGCCGCTGGCGAGCTGGGGCTGGATCACGTTCCGCCACTTGTCCATCTGTACCCCGGTGACGTAGCTGATCAGCGAGTCAGTGGTGAACTGGAGCGCGGTGTTGTTGTGCCCCGGGACGCTCTGGTCCCAACCCACGACGTCCCAGACGACGGCAAGCTCGAGCGTTCCGCCACGCTTCGGCTCGCCTGCCGGCTCCGGGAAGTTATATGGGAAGGGCGCGCCGTCCTGCTCGGCGCGGGTGACGTAGTCACCCGGCGGGTCGAGCCCGGCGGCTGAAGTGGTCTGGGCGGCGGCCTGTGTTGCCGTTGCGGCGGCGGCGGCCTGTGTTGCCGTTGCGGCGGCGGCGGCCTGTGTTGCCGTTGCGGTGGTGGCGGCGGCGGCCTGTGTTGCCGTTGCGGTGGCGGCGGCCTGCGTTGCCGTTGCGACAGCTTCGTCGTCGTCGTCGTCGCCGCAACCGATGAGCGCCGCGGCTCCGAGTCCTATTCCCCCGAGCACCGCCCCGCGGAGAACGGTGCGCCGGTTGAGGTGCAGGTGCAGCAACTCGAACTCGCTGGTGTCCTTGTCCATACTGTTTCCCCCTTGTGCTCCTCGGCTCGTGGCAGTATACGTTATAGAGCGTCACGAATGAAAATGCATCTTCCGGAGTTCCGGTGTTCACGCTTCCGGCGGCCAGCCCGGCGGTAGGGCACGAGGCTGCGGCTGGGGCCGCCGCGACACGACAGGAAGCGAGCGAGCAGTGTGGCCGGACCTCTGAGCGGTATCCGGGTTCTCGAATTCTCCATTGTCTTTGCCGCCCCGCTCGCAGCCATGCACCTCTCGGATCTAGGGGCGGACATTATTAAGGTCGAAGCGCTCACCGGAGACCCGGTACGCCGCTCGCAGCAGGTGGTCCCGACCGCCGGCGGCAAGTGGTTCACCTGGCTCAACCGCGGCAAGCGCGGCATCACGCTCAACCTGCAGGACGAGCGCGCCCAGCGGATCGTCCAGCACCTCGTCCGTGATACCGATGTCGTACTGGTCAACTACCGCCCGGGCGTCGCGGAGCGGCTGGGCATCGACTATCCCACGCTCTCAGAGTTCAGGCCGGACCTGATCTACGCGGACATCACCGGCTTCGGCCGTCATGGCCCGCTCGCCCACCGCGCCGGCATGGACATCGTCGCCCAGGCCTTCGCCGGCACCACGGCGACCTTCGGCCGCCTCGACCAGAAGGGCAATCCCTCGACGACGCAGGTTGCGATCAGCGACGTCTCGACTGGCATTGCCTGCGTCGGCGCGGTGCTGGCGGCGCTGTATCACCGCGAGCGCACGGGCGAAGGCCAGTTGGTCGAGCTCGCCCTTGTGCGCTCGGCGATGTCCTTCATCGGCTGGATCCTGGCCCGCGACCCGATCTCGGACCCGCTGCTCGTGGCGCCGATCGTCGGCGACATGGAGGAGGCGCGCGCGCACGGTGGCGGCTACCGCGAGATCATCGGAGCCCGCAACCAGCACGAGTTCCGCGTCGCCCAGGGACCGTACACCGGCGGCTTCGACGCCAGTGACGGCGGCTTCAACATCGGCTCGGGTTCCGCTCGTAATCGCGCCCGGCTGCGCAAGCTGTTCGGGATCGAGGGCGATCGCAGCGACGACCCCGACTACGACGCGCTCGACCCGGACAACATCGCGAAGCTGGCGGAGATCGAGGACCGGATCCGGGCGCGGGTCAAGGAGAAGACGGTCGCGGAGTGGGAGGCGCTGCTCGACAAGGCAGGAATCCCGGTCTCGCGCATCAACTTTCCGGAGCACCTGCCCGACCACCCACACGCCAGGCAGTTCATGGTCGACGTCGAGCACCCGCTGCTCGGGGTGCAGCAGCAGGTCGGACCACTGTGGGGGATGTCGAAAACCGCCCCCGAGGTGCGCGGCCCTGCGCCGCTGCTTGGTGAGCACACCGACGAGGTCCTCAGAGAGTACGGCTACGCGGCTGGAGCGATCGCGGAGCTGCGGGAGCAGGGGGTGATCGGCCCGGCGCCATAACGGATCACGGGCTGCTGCCGGGCGGCCCGGCGCCGCCTCGGCGTGTGTCGGCCTGCGGCACATCAATCAGTTGTTCAGTGCCGGTCATCCGGCGACTTCAAGGGAGGAAACAGCAATGAAAGAGTTCACGGCGATTCTCTGGGAGCAGAGAGGTCGCGTGGGGATCATCACCCTCAACCGGCCGGAGAAGCTTAACGCCCTGGGCGAAGACATGCTCGAGGGGCTCTGGTACCTGGTCGAGCAGGCGAACGCGAACCCGGATGTCGGGTGCTTGATCCTGACGGGCGCCGGACGCGGATTCTGCTCCGGCGCCGACCAGCAGCGGCGGGCCACCACGGACTTCAGCGCGGGCCGCGGGACGATCGGCGCCGGTGTGGGACCGAACCTCTATCACCTCGCCGAGCTCTTCACGTCCGCGAAGCCGATCATCGCCGCGGTGAATGGACCCGCCGTGGGTGGCGGATTCACGATGGCGATGGCCGCCGACTTCCGGATCGGCACGCCGAACGCGCGCGTCTCTGCACGCTTCGTGCGGATGGGGCTCCAGCCAGAGATCGGGTCGACCTACCTGCTGCCGCAGACGGTCGGCCTCTCGCACGCGATGGAGCTGTTCCTGACCGCGCGCATCATCGATGGCGAGGATGCCTACCGGCGCGGCCTCTTCAACGAGCTCGTTTCTCCGGACCAGCTTCTGGACCGCGCGATAGAGATCGCCGAGGAGATCGCCTTCAACCCCATGCAGCAGGTGCAGTGGGCGAAGCGCCTCGTGCAGCTCAACGCCACCAACTCGAACATGCGAGGCGTGCTCTGGTCCGAGGAGGTCATCGGCGAGGCCTGCCTGACGACGGGGATGGCGCAGGAGGCGTCGAAGGCCTTCCTCGAGAGGCGGGACCCGGTCTTCAACTCGCCGGTCGAGGCCGCGACCTAGCGGAGGAGTTCGCAGCGCCCGCCACAGCCGGAGGGACGTGACCATGAAGTTCGGGCAGTTTTACATCCATGAGCAGGCCCCCGGGAAGTCGGCGAAGGAGGTCTACGACGACTGCCTCGAGCAGTGCCGGGTCGCCGACGAGCTGGGCTTCGACGAGGTCTGGCTCGGCGAGCATCGGGTCTCGGAGTACGGGACGCTGCCGGACACGCTTGTGTTCGCCGGGGCGGTCGCGCAGGTGACGAAGCATATCCGGATCGGGACCGCCGTGGTCGTGTTGCCGTTCCACAACCCGGTGCAGATCGCCGAGCAGGTGGCGATGGTTGACGTGATGAGCGACGGTCGCTTCGACCTCGGCATCGGGCGCGGCTACCAGCGCAAAGAGTTCGAGGCGATGAACATCGACCAGAACGAGGCGACCCCGCGCTTTCGCGAGGGGGCGGCGATCGTCGAGGGCCTGCTGCACAACGAGCACTTCACGTACGAGGGCGACTTCTGGACGCTCAACGACGTGACGGTCTATCCGCGGCCGGTGCAGGAGCGGATCCGCATCGGCGTCGCGGTCATCAAGACGCCCGAGAGCTTCGACTGGGTGCTCAACCGTGGCTACTTCGCGCTCTGCGGGAACCCGTACGCCCTCGACCCTGAGCTGAAGGAGGGCTTCGAGGAGTACGTCCGCGCGATGGAGCGCGCCGGCGGCGGCCCGGGAATGGGCAACATCTACAGCAACGTCTTCGCCTACGCGCACGAGGACGGGCGGAAGGCGCGCGAACTCGCGAAGTACAGCTCCGAGCTCTACTTCCAGCGCCTCACCGCGCACGGGACGGTGACGGGCCACGACGGCAAGCTCCCGCAGGGCTACGAGAGCTACACCAACTGGGACTCCAAGGTCGTCACCGGCGGCATCCCCTACGAGGAGATGGTCGAGCAACCGTTCTCGTTGATCGGCGACCCGCCGGAGATCGTGGACAAGCTGCACGCGATGTACGAGGAGTACGGCTTCCAGAACCCGATCCTCTGGCTCAACCGCGGCGGCGCCATCCCGCAGGACGAGCTGCTGAAATCGATGGAGCTGTTCGCGAACAAGGTAATCCCCGCAGTCGCACACCTCGGCGAGCCTTCGCGCGCCGTCGCAGGCTCGTCCGCCTGATGGCCACGCTTTCCGCAGCCGGGGGACCGGAATGACCGGGGATCCGCTCCGCACGCGTCTCTGCGAAGAGTACGGCTGCGAGTTCCCCATCGTGGCCTTCAACCACACCCGCGAAGTGGTCGCCGCCGTCTCCAACGCGGGCGGGATCGGCGTGCTCGGCGCTTCGACACGCTCGTCTGACGAGCTGCGCCAAGACATCCGCTGGATCCGTGACCAGGTCGGCGACCGCCCCTTTGGCGTGGACACCGTGTTGCCCGCCTCGTTCGTGGAGGGCAGCGAAGAGGACCTCGAGCAGCAGATCCCGCAGGAGCATCGCGAC
Organism: Dehalococcoidia bacterium; assembly: GCA_965261685.1. Taxonomy (GTDB): domain Bacteria; phylum Chloroflexota; class Dehalococcoidia; order UBA2979; family UBA2979; genus VXMT01. The sequence continues at coordinate 28,329 of CBDHDI010000026.1, read as the reverse complement.
TTCGTCGCTCGGCTGCAGCGGGAGCACAACATCCCCGAGCCGAAGACCCCGGGCCCCTGGAAGCCGGTACTCGGCGCAGATCTGCTCAGGCGGACCCGCGGCCATGTCGACGTCACGCTTGAGGAGCGCGTGCCCATCTTCGCTTCTGGACTTGGCAGTCCCGCGATGGTCCTCGACCGCGCGCATGCTGTCGGAACCAGGGTGTGGGGGCTCGTCGGCATGCCGCGGCAGGCGCGCCGGCAGTTCGAGGCAGGCGTCGACCTTGTGGTCGCCCAAGGCGGTGACGCGGGCAGCCACAGCGGGCGCATCGGCACCTTCTCCCTCGTTCCGGCGGTTGCGCAGCTTGCCAGGGAGACCGACACCCCGGTGCTCGCCGCCGGAGGTGTGACGACGGGCACGCACCTCGCTGCGGCGCTCGCATTGGGCGCCGTTGGAGTCTGGTGCGGCACGATCTGGCAAGCGACCGTTGAGTCGGAGGTCGACTCCTACCTCAAGCAGCGGCTCGTCGACGCCGCGACCGAGGACTCTTGGAAGAGCCGCGCGCTCACCGGCAAGCCGGCAGGGCGCCTGCGCTCGAAGTTCGTCGATGCCTGGGAGCAGCCGGACGCCCCCGACCCGCTGCCAATGCCGCTCCAGCCGATCCTCATCGCGAAGCTCATGCAGTCGATCGAGGACTGGCACGTCGACGAGTTTATGAACGTCGCAGCCGGGCAAGGCGTCGGACTCATCGATCGCGTCCGGCCGGCGGCGCAGGTGGTCGAGGATATGGTCCGCGAGGCTCGCGAGGTGCTCGGCGTCGTGCCGGTCGGCTCCTGAACTCCGCGCCCTATGTTGTCCTATCTCCAAGATCCGGCGACACGTCGTGCTGTGTGTCAAGACCATACCTTGACCTTGCCGATGACGCTCTCGGGGGTGCGGCCGCGGGTCCGGCGGCCGCTGGGGGCGCGGTCCGCGTTGTAGTAGTGCAGGTAGCCCTCGAGGTTGCGGCGCAGCCCGGTCTGCTTCGGGATCAGGTGGCGTGACCGGACCCCCTTCGCGAGTCCACCGCTTATGAGAGTCCAGCGTGTTGCTGAGCCTCCCAGCGCTCGGCGTAGGCAGCCGGGGCGAGCCAGCCCAAGCTGCTGTGCGGGCGCTTCGTGTTGTACTCGATCCGCCAGTCCTCGATCAGCACCTGCGCCTCGAGCAGGCTGTCGAACTGCTCGACGGCCAGGAACTCGTCGCGCAGCCGGCCGTTGAACGACTCGACGAATGGGTTCTCCCACGGCGCGCCGGGCTCGATGTAGCTGCTGCCCGTTCCGCTGAACCGGCACCAGTCGCGCAGCGCGTTGGCCGTGAGCTCGGGCCCGTTGTCACAGCGGATGTAGCCGGGCGCCGTCCCGCGCCCGGCGACGATCCGGTCGAGCGTGGCGGCGGTGGCGCTGGCGTTGATGCGCCTGGCGGCCACGATCGCCAGCGCCTCCCGCGTGTGCTCGTCGACGATGTTGAGCAGCTTCAGGACCCGCCCGTCGGCAGTCTGGTCGAACTGGAAGTCCAGCGCCCAGACGTGGTTCGGCCGCTCAGCACGCAGCCGCCTGGCGGGCTGAGCCGAGTCCCCCAGGCGCTGACGCTTGCGTCGCTTCAGCGGGACGCGCAGCCCTTCCTCACGCCAGAGCCGTTGCACCCGCTTGCGATTCACGCCCCAGCCCTCCGCGCGCAAGGTCGCCCAGGCCCGGCGGTAGCCCCAGCGGGGGTGGCCACGCGAGAAGGCGTGCAGCGCGGTCCTGAGCGCGTCGATCTCGAGTTCCTTGTCGGCGACGATCCGCTTCAGCCGCGCGTTCTCGCGCTCCAGCTCGCGCAGCCGCCTGGCGTCGTCGGCCTTCATCCCGCCGTACTGGTTGCGCCAGCGGTGCTAGGTCTGCCCCGAGATCTCGACCTGCTTCGCCGCTTCGGCGATCGTCTGCCCTGCGCCGGGCAGCCGCTCCACCTCCCGCAGCTTGCGCACGATCTGCTCGGGCGTGTGCCTGCGTCGTTTCACCGTGATGTTCTCCTCCGCCCACCTTCATGGGCCAAAGGACTCTCATCAACAGCGGTCCCGTTTCAGGGGTCAGGTCAGGCGCGCGAAGGCGGGCTTCCAGCACTCCTCGAGGATCGTGCCCTGCGCCCGCTCGACGCAGCCGATTCTATGAGGGCCGGTCCGATCTGCAAGGCCGACGTAGCGGCCGCTGCGTGTCGATCGCCAGGGTCTTCTTACCACGCATCGCCGCAGTCACTAGACCACCCGGGACGCCGGCAGGCTGCTAGATATCGGTGCCTGTCTGTCTCGATGCTCTCGGCGTCGAGCCGGCGCTGCAGCGCGAAGCGAGCCGCTTCACCGCGCGGGGCTCGTTCGCCAACTGCCACTCCCCGGACTTCCCCGTTCCCGGCCTCAGCACCGCAATCTGGATCGTCGCCGCCTATGTATCCATCCCGACATATGTGGTAGTCATCTTCCCGACCGGCTCCTTCACATACGGCTCTGCAACCTGCGTCGTAACCCGCGAATTTGTGAAACCTGGAGTCGGTCACTCCGTACGGTCTAGCCGCGGGGCAGGCCCAGGCCGCGGGTCGCGATGATATTGCGCTGGATCTCGTTCGAACCGCCCGCGATCGTCGACGGGATCGTGCGTACGTAGTCTCGGGTGTAGCGGCCGTTGAGCGGTGCCTTGGGATCACCGCTCCAGAGCGTCGCGTAGAGGCCGAAAGCCTTGACGCCGGTGCGTTGGATCGCCTGGTTGAGCTGCGCGTTGAACATCTTCCCCATCGACGCCTCGTAGTTCGGCACCACGCCGGTCGCCTGCATGGTCGCGATGCGGAGTGTGAAGTTGTTGCCGACAGCGGCCTCGATAACGCGGTCAACGGTCTCGGCCCGGATCGTCCCGAACTCCTCGACACGCGAAACACGCTTCCCCTCGTCGCTGCGAACGAAGTCCACCAGCAGCCGGGCGTGGTCCTCGTTCGAGGCGGCGCTGGAGACGCCCGAACGCTCGAAGTCGAGTAGCGTCATGGCGACGTACCAGCCGCGGTTCTCGCCGCCGATCAGGTTCTCCGCCGGCACGCGGACATCCTCGTAGAACGTCTCCGTCAGGTCGATCTGCCAGCCCATGTCCTCGAGCGGACGCACGTCGATCCCCGGCGTGTGGATGTCCTCGATCACGACCAGCGAGATGCCCTTGTGTTTTGGAGCCTCAGGGTCGGTGCGCAGCAGGACGAAGACGGAGTCGGCGACATCGGCGTTGGTGGTCCAGATCTTCTGGCCGTTGATGACGTACTCGTCGCCGTCGCGGTGAGCGCGGGTGCTCAGCCCCCCGAGGTCGGAGCCAGCGCCGGGCTCAGAGTAGCCTTGGCACCAAGCCTTCTCGCCGGAGAGGATGCCGGGCAAGATCCGCGCCTTCTGCTCGTCGGTCCCGTGAATGATGATGGTCGGGCCAAGCATCATCATGCCGTTGCCGCCAACCGTCGGGGCGTCGGCGCGCGTCATCTCCTGCGAGAAGACGTACTGCTCCATCGTGGTCAGGCCCGCGCCTCCATACTCCTTCGGCCAGTGCGGGGCGACCCAGCCGCGTTCGGCCAGCGCAGTCGCCCATTCCGTCGCAGCCTGCCGCAACCGCTCATCATCGGAGCGTCGATGCCGGAACCAGGGGACGAGATGCCCCTGACTGGTGTCGTCCATCCGCCGGTACTGTTCCGGGAGGCGTTCCTGGATGAAGGTCCGTACCTGGCCGCGGAACTCCGCCTGCTCCGTGGTGTCGTTCCAGTTCATCTCCAACCTCCTCTTTTTGGCTGCTGCGACGCGCGGCCCGCTATGGCCAGCCCGCGCCCGGCACGTCGACGCGGACGGTCTCGATGCTGCCCTTCGCCTCGCCCATCTCAATCAACCGATCGAGGCTCTCCACGACCGCCGTCATCAGGAACAGCGTCTTGCGATCCGGACCCCCGAGCATCGGCGCGACTGCCCAGCGGCCAGGCGTCTCGATCCGGTGGGTGATCTCGCCGCCTTCCCGGACGCGCAGGCAGCGCGACTTGTTGTAGCTCCCGATCCAGACGGCACCCTCGGCGTCCAGACAGAGCCCGTCCGGTGACTCGTCATCCAACGCCGCAAAAAGCTGCTGATCGCCCAGCGAGCCGTCCGCGTTGATCGCGAAGGACTGAATCGCGCTGCCAAGCACCTCGTTCACGATAAGGCGCCGGCCATCAGGGGTCACCACGAGGCCGTTCGGGGCGCGCAGGCCCTCCGCGACGATGCGCGGCTGACCGTCCGGAGGGACAAGGCCGATGGATCCGCGAGTCTCCCCGATCGGTGCGTCTTCGTCCCGTTCGGGATAGAGGTCGACGTAGGCGTTTCCGGCGCCGTCGACTACCATGTCGTTCGCGCGCGAAGCGAGCCCCGTAAGATCGGCATAGTCCTGCAATCCGTCCTCGCGAGTCCACGACTTGATGTGCGCGTCAAACGTCGAGATCAGCAGCCGGCCGTCCTCTAGGAAGCCCAGCCCGGACGGCTCCTCAAGCTCGGCGAGGACCTCGCTGTTCCCGTCGAGGTCGACGGTCATGACCTTGTGACCCCAGATGTCGGAGAACCACAGCTTGCCGTCGTGCCAGCGCGGGCCTTCGCCGAAGGTGAGGCCGGTGAGCAGCACATCTGTCTGGAGATCGATGACCATATGTTCGTCCCTCACCCAACGCCGGAACAGCGAGCCCCCGCGAGGGGCAACCCCGGGGGCTCGCTGCCAAGGCGTGACAACGCGGACTAGCTCGAAGCCGGAGCGACGGCGTGCGAAGGCTCTCCAAGATGCGCGACCTCAGGGATTACCTTGTTCGCGAACAGTTCCATGGTCTTGAGAATCTCCGCCTGCGGGATGGCGCCGCCGCGATTGATCCAGAGGATCGGGTTCTGGAAGCCGTACTCCTCGTACATCGCGTGCAGCTTGTCCACGATCTCCGGCGGGTCGCCGATCAACGAGAACGGTTGCTCGACCATCTCCTCGTAGGGGATGCCGCCGGTGACGATCTCGGTATCCCAGTTGGTGTAGTTCTCGTAGCCCTGCGGGAGCTTGCCGTCGCCGCCCGTGACCGTCCCGTGCGCGGTGAGGCGCTGGAAGTAGAGCTCGGAGCTGTACTTCGCGAGTTCGCGCGCCTTCCGCCCGTCCTCGTGCGTGAAGGCAAAGCTGATGCCCCAGACGTTCGTCATCCCCCCAGGGTGCCCCGCGCGCTGCATCGCGTTCGCGTACTCGCGGTAGCCCGCCTCGATCTCCGGGTCGATCGAGTACGGATTCCCGCAGAGCGCCATGTACCCATGCTCGACGACCCAGTCGAAGCTCTCGGGCGTCTTGATGACCGCGACGCCGATGCGGATCCGCTCCTGCACCGGCCGCGGATAGACCGTCACGTCGTTGAGCGTCCAGAAGTCGCCCTCGTACGTGAAGTGCTCGTTGTGCAGCAGGCCCTCGACGATCGCCGCCCCCTCGCGAAAGCGCGGGGTCGCCTCGTTCTGGTCGATGTTCATCGCCTCGAACTCTTTGCGCTGGTAGCCGCGCCCGATGCCGAGGTCGAAGCGACCGCCGCTCATCACGTCAACCATCGCCACCTGCTCGGCGACCTGCACCGGGTTGTGGAACGGCAACACGACCACGGCGGTCCCGATCCGGATACGCTTCGTCACCTGCGCGACCGCCCCGGCGAACACAAGCGTGTCCGGCAGCGTCCCGTACTCCGAGACCCGATGCTCGCCGAGCCAGACCTCGTCGAAGCCCAGCTCGTCGGCGACCCGGCACTGCTCGAGGCAGTCGTCGTAGACCTCCTTCGCCGACTTCCCGGGGGCCTGCTCGTGGATGTAGAACTGCCCGAACTTCATGGTCACGTCCCTCCCGCTGTGGCGGGCGCTGCGAACTCCTCCGCTAGGTCGCGGCCTCGACCGGCGAGTTGAAGACCGGGTCCCGCCTCTCGAGGAAGGCCTTCGACGCCTCCTGCGCCATCCCCGTCGTCAGGCAGGCCTCGCCGATGACCTCCTCGGACCAGAGCACGCCTCGCATGTTCGAGTTGGTGGCGTTGAGCTGCACGAGGCGCTTCGCCCACTGCACCTGCTGCATGGGGTTGAAGGCGATCTCCTCGGCGATCTCCATCGCGCGGTCCAGAAGCTGGTCGTGCGGGACAAGCTCGTTGAAGATGCCGCGCCGGTAGGCGTCCTCGGCGTCGAGGATGCGGCCGCTGAGGAACATCTCCATGGCGTGGGAGAGACCGACCGCCTGCGGCAGCAGGTAGGTCGACCCGACCTCAGGCTGGAGCCCAACGCGCACGAAGCGCGCGGAGACGCGCGCGCGGTCGGACCCGATGCGGAAGTCGCAGGCCAGCGCCGTTGTGAACCCGCCTCCGATCGCGGCCCCGTTGATCGCCGCGATGATCGGCTTCGACGAGCCAAACAGCTCCGCGAGGTGGTACAGCTGAGGGCCTATACCGGCGCCGACGGTCTTCGCCGCGAAGCCTTCCGTCGAACGCTGCGCCATGTTCTGCTGGTCCGCGCCGGAGCAGAAGCCTCGACCGGCACCCGTCAGGATCAAGCACCCGATGTTCGGATTCGCGTTCGCCTGCTCGGTCAGGTACCAGAGCCCCTCGATCATGTCTTCGCCCAGGGCGTTAAGCTTCTCCGGCCGGTTGAGGGTGATGATCCCCACGCGACCTCTCTGCTCCCAGAGAACCGCCGTGAACTCTTTCATTGCTGTTTCCTCCCTTGAAGTCGCCGGATGACCGGCACTGAACAACTGATTGATGTGCCGCAGGCCGACACACGCCGAGGCGGCGCCGGGCCGCCCGGCAGCAGCCCGTGATCCGTTATGGCGCCGGGCCGATCACCCCCTGCTCCCGCAGCTCCGCGATCGCTCCAGCCGCGTAGCCGCACTCTCCGAGGACCTCGTCGGTGTGCTCACCAAGCAGCGGCGCAGGGCCGCGCACCTCGGGGGCGGTTTTCGACATCCCCCACAGTGGTCCGACCTGCTGCTGCACCCCGAGCAGCGGGTGCTCGACGTCGACCATGAACTGCCTGGCGTGTGGGTGGTCGGGCAGGTGCTCCGGAAAGTTGATGCGCGAGACCGGGACTCCTGCCTTGTCGAGCAGCGCCTCCCACTCCGCGACCGTCTTCTCCTTGACCCGCGCCCGGATCCGGCCCTCGATCTCCGCCAGCTTCGCGATGTTGTCCGGGTCGAGCGCGTCGTAGTCGGGGTCGTCGCTGTGATCGCCCTCGATCCCGAACAGCTTGCGCACCCGGGCGCGATTACCCGGCGTGCTGGCGCCCATGCTGAAGCCGCCGTCCCTGGCATCGAAGCCGCCGTAGTACGGTCCCTGGGCGACGCGGAACTCGTGCTGGTTGCGGGCTCCGATGATCTCGCGGTAGCCGCCACCGTGCGCGCGCGCCTCCTCCATGTCGCCGACGATCGGCGCCACGAGCAGCGGGTCCGAGATCGGGTCGCGGGCCAGGATCCAGCCGATGAAGGACATCGCCGAGCGCACAAGGGCGAGCTCGACCAACTGGCCTTCGCCCGTGCGCTCGCGGTGATACAGCGCCGCCAGCACCGCGCCGACGCAGGCAATGCCAGTCGAGACGTCGCTGATCGCAACCTGCGTCGTCGAGGGATTGCCCTCCTGGTCGAGGCGGCCGAAGGTCGCCGTGGTGCCGGCGAAGGCCTGGGCGACGATGTCCATGCCGGCGCGGTGGGCGAGCGGGCCATGACGGCCGAAGCCGGTGATGTCCGCGTAGATCAGGTCCGGCCTGAACTCTGAGAGCGTGGGATAGTCGATGCCCAGCCGCTCCGCGACGCCCGGGCGGTAGTTGACCAGTACGACATCGGTATCACGGATGAGGTGCTGGACGATCCGCTGGGCGCGCTCGTCCTGCAGGTTGAGCGTGATGCCGCGCTTGCCGCGGTTGAACCAGGTGAACAGCTTGCCGCCGGCGGTCGGGACCACCTGGTGCGCATAACGAAACGAGTCGCCCTCCAGCGCCTCGACCTTAGTCACCGTCGCGCCCATGTCCGCCAAGTGCATGCCCGCCAGCGGGGCGGCGACCACGACCGAAAACTCGAGAACCCGGATACCGCTCAGAGGTCCGGCCATCAGTGTCCCGCCTCCTCGCCCGTACACGCCATGGCTCCGGCCCGGGATTCCGCAATGGCGATGAGCAGCGACCGATTCACACCGCCAGAGCCCGCCCCGGCGCGCCAACCGGCCGCCTCTCGGCTTGAGTGCCGCAGTGCGAAGCAGGCCAGGCCACTCGGTACGTAATACACGGACCCACATAGAAAATCAACTCGCCGATATGCAGCACCAAAGGGAGGCCGTGGCGGCGCAGTACCCGCCAGACGCCGCTGGCAGAGAGCTGCCACCGACTTCGGCCGCGCCAGCCCGGCGGCGATGTGCGCGGGCTAGCATGTCCTATTCCCGAGTAGAGGCGACAGGTGCCGGCCTTCTGAAGTAGGGGCCAGGCAGTACATCCTGCTGTGTGTAGACGCACAGAGAGGAGATCCGCCATGACCCCCGACGACGTACTTCTATGAGGACCGCCTGATCCGCAAGGCCTGACGTGGCGGGCCGCCTCCGCTCCTGGTCCTGCGCTCGATGCCATGAGGAAGCCTGTGCCGAGCTGCTGACTTGTTTGAATGTCCACAGCGCGCCTCGCCACGATTCGTGGTTGGGTGACCGCAGGGCACGGCCGGCAGGCTCCCTGCTTCTTGCCCACCGAGGACGGTGTGGCTCTCGCATAGCCTGCCCGCCGGCCGTGCCCGCACACGGCGTAGCTCGATAGAGGCCTGGTCATCCCTGAATTCAGGTTGCTCGCCGTGTCCGGCATGCACGAGGCACAGGAGGCAACGTTGGTCACCAGCGGCATCGATCCACACAAGCGCACCCACACCGCGGTCGCGGTCGACGAGCACCGGCAGCAGCTCGGCGAACTCCAGGTCGTCGCCTCCCCGGCGATGACCCCGACGCTGCTCCGCTGGGCCTCCGCATGGCCGGCCCGGCGCTGGGCGATCGAGGGCAGCGACGGGCTCGGACGGCTGCTGGCGCAGCAGCTCGTCGCTGCCCGCGAGACGGTCGTGGACGTGCCGCCCACCCTGGCGTCGCAGGTCCGCCTGCTGCGCACCGGTCACGGCCGCAAGACGGACCGGCTCGACGCGCTGAGCGTCGCCGAGATCGCCGCATCGCGCGGGGACCTGCGCCAGGTCGTCAGCGACGGGGAGACGACGGTGCTGCGGCTGCTGGCCGACCGCCGTGATGAACTGTCCCAGCAGCGCCGCCAGGCGGTCAACCGGCTCCACCGCCATCTGCGGGACCTCGTACCCGGAGGTGCACCGACCGCGCTGACCGCAAACGGCGCCGCCCAGGTCTTGTCACGGCTCCGGCCGCGCGACCCCGTCGCCATCGAAGGCAAGCATGTCGCGCGGCAGCTCATCGCCGATATCCGTCGGCTCGACAAGGCACTCAAGGACAACCGGCAGCGCACCTGCGAGGTGGTGGAGGCCTGCGGGACGACGCTGACCGACGTCTTCGGGATCAGTTACGTCCTGGCCGCCAAGATCCTCGGGCACACCGGCCCGATCGGACGGTTCGCCACTGCCGACGCCTTCGCCAGCTACACCGGCACAGCCCCGATCGAGGTATCCAGCGGAGATGCCGTCAGACACCGGTTGTCGCGTGCGGGCAACCGGAAACTCAACACCGCGCTGCACCTGGTGGCCCACGTGCAGCGCATGCACCCAGGCCCCGGGCACGACTACTATCGCCGCAAGATCGACGAGGGGAAGAGTCCCAGGGAGGCCATGCGCTGCCTGAAACGACAACTCGCCAAGGTCATCTACCGCCGGCTCCGTGATGACGCCGACCGCGCCGAACACGCCCAGTTCGCGGCCGCCGTTTGACATAGAGGCGCTATCCGCACTCTCGGTGGGCTGGCTCTGAGGGCTCCGGTGCATGAAGGTCATCCTGCTTCCAGGGGGCGTTGCCATCTGATCGCAAAGGGGCCTCCGACGAGACTTGGGGTTGAACACCACCCAGGTCCCGAAGGAGGTCCCGATGCATGATGCCACCAGCAAGCGGCTGCGGATGCGTTACTCCTACGAGGTCCGCTGCCGCGCCGTCGACGCGATGCTCGCGGGGATGAGGCCCAGGGACGCCGCCGGCAGCGTCGGCGCGAGCCGCGCCAGCGGCTACCGCTGGCTGAGGCGCTATTGGGCCGGCGGCTGGGCGGGACTGCACGAGCGCCCCTCCACGCCGAAGCACCAGCCGCGCCGCCTCTCCACTGCCGAGGAGGCCGAGATCGTGGCCGCGCGCGAGCGCAGCGGGGCGGGCCCGCTCACGCTCGGCGCGATGCTCGGACGCCCGGCCTCGACCATCGGCAAGGTGCTCAGGCGGCGGGGCTGCTCGCGGCTCCCGCGCGAGCCGCGGCCCCCGGTGGTGCGCTACGAGCGCGCACGTCCGGGCGAGCTGCTGCACATCGACACCAAGAAACTGGGGCGCTTCTGGCACGTCGGCAAGCGCATCCGCGGCGACGGGGTCACGCGCAGTCCGCGCGCGGGCTGGCAGCACGTGCACGTCGCCGTCGACGACCACTCGCGGCTGGCCTACGCCGAGGTGCTCCCCAGCTACCGCCGCCGCGACGCACTCGCCTTCCTCGAGCGGGCGCTGCACTGGTTCGGTGAGCAGGGCGTCACGGTCGAGGCAGTCATGACGGACAATGGGCCCGCATACGCTTCGCACGCCTGGCGAGCGCGCTGCGACGAGCTGGGGCTACGCCACCTGCGGACGCGCCCCCATACGCCGCGCACCAACGGCAAAGCGGAGCGCTTCATCCAGATGCTGCTGCGGAGTTGGGCGTACGCCTTCGCCTACCCGTCCAGTGCGCACCGCGCGAGAGCCCTCTCAGGGTGGCTGAGGTGGTACAACCGGCGCCGTCCCCACGGCTCGCTCGGCGGCCTCCCGCCCGTCAGCCGTGTCTCACACCTCTGTAGTCGGTACACCTAGCGGCTGCTCTCCGATCGCCCGAGCACCCCGGCCAGTCCGGAGAGCGGCACAACCTCGCAGTCGCTGCGCAACTGGCTGTCGGTGCCGCCGTACACCACGGTCTTGCCGGACACGCCCGGGAGGAGCTCGCCTACCCGGTTGATCGCGGTGAAGTAATCGGAGGCCACGGTCGCGCCGGACTTGATCTCGTTCGCCCGGACGCCGCTCCCCGTCTCGTAGAGGAGGTCGCACTCCAGGCCGCGGGAGTCGCGGAAGAAGGAGGGGTTGGGCTGGAGCCCCCGGTTGAAGCGGTGCTTCAAGGCCTCCGCCACGACCACGTTCTCGAAGAGTGCCCCGCGCAGCGGATGCGTCGCCACCTGCCGCGGGCTCTCGATGCCGAGCAGGTAGCTGGCCAGTCCGACGTCGTAGAAGTAGAGCTTCGGTGACTTGACCAGCCGCTTGCGGATGTTGGCGTGGAACGGCGGCAGCTGGAACACGACGTGGCTCGTCTCGAGGACCGTGAGCCACTCCCGTGCCGTCGTGTGCGACACGCCGGCATCCGACCCGAGCGCGCTGAGGTTGAGCAGTTGGCCGACCCGTCCCGCGCAGAGACGCACGAAGAGTCGGAACGCCGAGAGGTTGCGGATCCCGCCCAGCCGGCGCGCGTCGCGCTCGACGTAGGTCTCGAAGTAGTCACCGAGCGCCTGCCGCGGCTCCAGTCCCTGGTCGAGAATCCGCGGGTACAACTGTCGTTGAGCAGCGATTCGGTCAGTAGTTAACGGAGCAGCGATTCTGTCAGTCCCCAGCCAGCGAGCAGGGGGTGACAGTGAAGCAGTCCGAAGAAGCACGACGCTACGTACTCGAAGGGGTGATGGCCGGAGATCTGCGAGCCTCGCAGGCCGCCGAGATCCTGGGCGTCAGCGAGCGACACGCGTGGCGGCTCCTCGCCGCCTACCGTGCGCGCGGAACCGCCGCGCTGGGGCACGGCAACCGCGGGCGCCGTCCGCACAACGCCGTCCCGGCCGTCGTCGCCTCGGCCGTGGTGCGCTTCGCCAGCACCCGCTACCCGGGAGCGAACCACACCCACCTCGCCGAGCTGCTCTGGGAGCACGAGGGCCTGGACGTGAGCAGTTGGACCGTCCGCCGGCTCCTGGCGCGGGCCGGCATCGCGAGTCCCCGCCGCCGCCGGCCGCCCGAGCACCGTGTCCGGCGTGAGCGGATGCCCCGCGAGGGCATGCTGCTCCAGGTCGACGGCAGCCACCACGCCTGGCTCGAGCAACGAGGCCCGCGCTTCGCCTTGCTGCTCGCCGTCGACGATGCGACCGGCACAGCCATGCACGCCCTCTTCCGCCCCGTCGAGGACGCGCGCGGCTACTTCCTGCTGCTGGAGGAGATCGTCCGGCGCTGCGGCATTCCGCTCGCCCTCTACAGCGACCGCCACGGCGTCTTCAAAGCCTCCTCCGACGGACGGCGGGGCCTGAAGGTCGCAACCCAATTCGCACGGGCGATGCGGGAACTCGGGATCACCCAGATCTTCGCCCGCTCCCCGCAGGCCAAGGGCCGCGTGGAACGTGCCGCAGGGACGTTCCAGGACCGCCTGGTGACCGAACTCAGCGACGCCTCGGCCTCCACCATCGCCGAGGCCCAGATCGTGATCGAGCGCTTCCTGCCGCGCTTCAACGCCCGCTTCCGGGTCCCGGCGGCAGAGCCCGAGGTGGCCTACCGCGCGCTCGACCCCGCGCTCCCGCTCGGCTCCATCCTCGGCTTCCGGCACCCCCGCAGCGTCGCGCGCGACAACACGGTCAAGTACCGCTGGCGCACGCTCCAGCTGCTGCCCGGGCGCGAGCGGACCAGCTACGCCGGGGCGCAGGTCGAGGTGCTGGAGCGGCCGGGCGGCGAGCTCTCCGTCCTGCACCAGGGGGAGACCATCGCCGCGCGCGAGGCGCCGCCGCGCGCGCGGGTGCTGAGGGCGGCGCGCTCCGAGCTGGCCCGGCGCCCGGACCACGAGCGCATCGCCTCAGGGCTCGGCTCCGGAGGAGCACCCCGGCGGCTCCCCACGCTCCCTGCTGCCTCTACCGCGGTCGAGGTGGCGAGCAACGGTGCTACCAGCAGACCTGAGACCGGGGGCAAGCAGCTCCGCGCTCCCACTCCCCGGCAGCTCGCCCGCTGGAAGGCGATCCAGCAGGCGCAGCTACAGGGACTCTCGATGCGGGCAACCGCCAGGCTGCTCGGGATCTCCCGCGACACCGTCAGCAGCTACATCCAGGCCAACGGCGTACCTGGACGCCAGACCGGCGCCGCGGCATCCTCCGACGGAAGCGGCGGGACTGACAAAGTCGCTGCTCTCTTGCACTGACAAAATCGCTGCCCGTCGACACTCAACCCTGAATAGATGATGTCGTCTATCGCCTCGCTCGCAGCGGTGCGTCGCCGTTCCGCGAGGGAGAACGGCAGCAGGTGGAGCAGCGCGGTGCGCCCGGCCAGCGACTGGCTGATGGCGGCGGAGAGCCGGAACTGCTCGCTGCCCGTGAGCACGAACAGGCCGTTCTGACCTCGTTCGTCGGCGAGGATCTGGAGGTACGACAGGAGCTGGGGAACATGCTGCACCTCGTCGATGATCGCGCCCTCGCCCAGCTGCGAAAGAAAGCCACGGGGGTCCGACTCGGCGAAGTCGCGCTGGTCGGGCGCTTCCAGATTGGCGTACTGCAGGTCGGGGAAGGCCGCACGGCAGAGCGTCGTCTTGCCGGACTGGCGCGGACCGGTCACGGTCACGAAGGGGTACTGTCAGCGACTACATCGTCAAGCCCTTCTCGCCCTCGGGGCTGGGGGCCAGGATCAGGGCGGCCCTCCGCAAGCGAAGGCCCGCCGACCTGCCCGAACCCGCCGAACCGTACGTGCTGGGAGACCTCGCCCTGAACTTCATGGAGCGAAGGGTGACCGTGGCCGGGCGGCCGGTGGAGCTGACCGCGACCGAGTACGGGCTGCTCGTCGAACTCGCCGCGAATCCCGGCCGGGTGATCACCAACGGCCAGCTGCTCGAGCGCATTTGGGGCGCGGGACAATCCGCAGGCACGGCCCCGGTGCGGAACATCGTATCGAGGCTGCGCCGCAAGCTCGGGGACAGCGCGCACGACCCGAGGTACATCTTCGACGAGTCCCGCGTCGGCTACCGCATCGCGAAGCCGCAAGGATAGCTTGCGACAACCGGCGTTACGCGTTTCGGCGCGGCGCGCCCAGCCTCTGGGTGGCGAGCTGCACGCCCGGCCCCACACCCGCAGCCCACTAACGCGGCGACTCGGGCGCGCTCGACGGCGTGAGTGGAAGCAGGCAGGCCCGGAGGGTTGGCGGGGTCACTCTCACCACTCCACCAATCTTGGGCGTCGCCGTTCCAGGACGACATGATCGTGCGCGTGCCGCTGCTGGTGACGGCACCATTGCCACGGCTCAAGAGGCGGCGTCGGGCGAGGCAGGAGTGACGGCGGCAGGCAGATCGCCTCCGACGTCTCCAACGATCAGCCGACGGCCGCGGTCAGCGGTCTGCTAACCCTCAGGCAGGGAGGCCGTGGCGAGCTTGCGGCGCTGGCGCTCGTCGGAGGCGCGGGCGGATGCGTCCTCGCCGCCCCACTCCGGCCAACCGACGACGTCGGCGTCCTTGAGGCGCTCGATCTCGCTGGGTGTATAGCCCAGCTCGGCCAGGATCTGCCGCGTGTGCTCGCCGGGCTCGCAGGCCGGCCAGATCTTCGGCGGGGCGCTGTCCGCGCGCTCGTGCTCGCAGAGATCGCCGCCGCAGAAGAGCGCGTCCGCCTCTACATCCCGCGCCAAGTCAACGATCCGCCGCAGGGGAAGGCCACATGGTCGCAGCGGGATCTCCGACGGATACACTCGCTGCAGGGGCCATGCATGCAGGCATTAGCACGATTGACACCTTCACGGATCACGATCGAGGTTTCCGGCGCGGTGGTTGCCGGGCTAGCGGTGATAATCGTCGTGGCGGCGGCCGGCAACGGCTCCGGTGCCGGCTTCGGCGAAGAACTACCCCCTCGGTTCCGGCCCCGGCTCCGCGAGAGCCCTCGCTAGCTACTTCGTGGTCGCCAGCGCGGGGGCAGCGGTACTCGCGATCAGGCAGCGCGATCCTACTCTGCGGCTACTGGCTGCCTCCGCCGACCCGCGGGCCTGGCGGGTCACATTGCAAGTAGCACTTGCAGCTTGTTCAGCCTCTCAGTGAGTGTTGTAGCCCATGGGCGCGCCCATGCTCGCCGCGCTCGATGCGCGTGTCCTTCCAGAACAGGCAGGGCAAGCGCCCGACCGGCACTCCCGGCGGGGACGAGGCTGCGGCACCGGCGAGCGCTGGGTCTGGTTCCCGGCCCTGAGCTCGTCCGCCTCCCTGTTTTCTCTGCACGGCCTCAGTAGCGTCTGAGACCGGGAAGTCCGGCAGCGCCGGCATGGCTCAGTGCCCCCTGTCGCACGACGGCCTGCGGGGTGTTGCCAGCGGCGCTGCTCGGTGCGTGAACCTCTGACGGGGACATGCGACTGATCGCTGATTCGTAAGCTCGAATCCACCGATCGAAGCTTGAAGGGGCGGGCTGCCGGGCTGCCGGAGCGTTCGGCGGGCGTGCCGGCGTTCGCCGGGCGGTGCCGGAGCGAGGAGCCGTCGCTCAGCGTCGCTCAGCGCGGCTCGGGGGCGCTGAGGGCGCCGGCGCGAGGGTGCGCGAGGCGTGCGCGGGCATGCTGGCGCGAGCCTCGGACCCGTGTTGGCGCTGTGAGCGAGCGTCAGGCCGGGAGCGGTAACGCCCGTAACCGCGCCAGGGCGGCTGCCCACTGGCCAGCCCAGGGCCAGCGCTTCGCGAGGTGCAGGGTCCAGCGCCGTGCAGAATGGGTGAGCCGTCCGGCGAGAGCGAAGTAGCGCCGCCTGAGCGTCCTGGTCGTCACGATCCCCTCGCCGAGCCCGAGCCGCGCCGTCCAGCGGGCGAGGTTGTGCGCGATCACCTGCACCGCGAGCCACGCCCCGTTCGCGCCGAAGCGGCCCGAGGGGAGATGGTTCAGCCCGACGCCGTACTTGAGGTCACGGATCGTGTTCTCGATCTCGGCGTGACGGCGATGGTCGGCCTCCAGCTCCAGCAGCTCCCCGGCGCGATCGGTGATGAAGGCGTGGTAACTATAGTTCGCAAAGAGCGCGAGCTGTGAGCCGGGCGTCGGCTTGACGCGCCGCACGATGAGCCGCACCGCGGTGGCATCCTCCTTGTGCTGGAACGGCGTGTAGGTCGTCTCGGCGACATCCGCGCCGCCCGGCAGCCAGTACGGGATCGGCGTCCAGTCCTCTTCCGGGATCGCCTCGATCAGCGTGCGTACGTTCGGCTGCTGGCGAATGGTGATGGAGAAGCGGACATCCTGCTTGCGGCAGACGGCGACGACGGCGTGGTTGTAGAAGCCGCTGTCGGCGCGCACCGTGAGCTGCCCGCTCGCCCCGGCGTCGCGCACCCGCGCCACCGTCTCACGCAGGAAGTGGGCGGCGCCGCGGGCGGTGTTGGCGCGGCCCTCGCGCAGCCGCGCCATCAGCACGTCACCCGTCCCGGCCGCAACGGCGAGCAGCGGGTGATAGCCGCGCACGCCCGTGTAGCCGTGGTGCCGGGCGCCCTCCTTCGCCAGGCCGTAGGTCTCGCAGATCGTCGAATCGAGGTCGATCGTGAACGGCGCCGCGCCCGGGCCCGCTCCGGCCGCCCAGCTGCGGGCGAGCAACTCGCGGCTGAGGCGGTCGAGCTGGCGGACGTGGCCCCAGCTGAAGCTGCGCAGGAAGACACCGAGCGTGGACGGCGCCTTGACGGTGCAACCGAGCACGCTCGCCGTCCCGCCGGCGCGCAACGCAGCGGCGTCGTCGATGCACTCGCCGCCCGCGAGCGCCGAGGCGACCAGGGTCAGCAGCTTGTCGCCGGCGTTCGCCCGGCCCGGCGCGTCACCGAGGTCGAGGTAGCTGTCGGCGAGCTCTTGCAAACCGAGATGCTGGGCGAGCGTGGCCGGGAGGAGCAGCCCCGCATCGGCCACCAGGCGGTCGTCGTCGAAGGCGATGTCTATCCGGTCGGGGTCGCTCGTTGGTAGCATCGAATGGGTGCTCCCTGTGGCTGTGACGTGATTCGGTCAAAAACCATTGTCCCAGCTACAGCGGAGCACCCAACCGCAACCGCTCATGCGCTCTTCTTCGGTGGATCCCGGGTAAGGTGGATGACGGCGAGCGCACCTGCGGCCTTCCGGACGAGTGGGCGAAGCAGCCGAAGGGAGCCGCAGTGGGTACGCCCGACGACATCGATGTGTGGATCGGCCTCGACATCGGGAAGGCGGAGCACTTCGCCGACGTGCTCGACGCCGCGGGCTCGCCGCTCTTCTCCGCTGCCGTCGCCAACGACGAGGCGGACATAGAGGCCCTGCTCGATCGCGCCGCAAGCTTCGGGGCCCCGGCGTTGGTTGTGGACCAGCCCGGCGCGCTCGCGAGCCTCGTGCTCGCGGTCCCCGCTCGCCGGGGCGTCCCGGTCGCGTACGTGCCCGGACTGGTGATGCGCCGCGCCGCCGACCTCTTCCCCAGCTCCGCACGATGGCTCGCACGGGACCCGAGCCGGTTGATTGATCTTGGCGCCAGACCCGTCGCAGCTATTGGTCGTGGGTCATTGCCCCTCCGGCACTGGCTGGGAGTCAACACCCACCACGACGTCGTCCACCAGGCCGTTCCGCACAGCCCAGATCACGAGTTCCTGCTTCGTCCTGATTCCCAGCTTGTCCCGTATGCGGTAGAGGGTGTTCCGGACGGTCACGGTACTGTTGCCCCTTGCCTCGGCGATTTCGGTGTGAACCGCCACGGGTTTAATGGAGACTCGGTTCATTGAGTCCCGGCGGGGGCCGGGACAGTCTCACAATACTGGCTGGCTTCGTACTCGGCGGGTGGCACGTAGCCGATGGCGCTGCTGAGCCGGCGGTGATTGAACCAGTCGACCCACTCGAGGGTGGCCAGTTCGAGGTTCTCGAGCCCACGCCATGGGCCTCGGCGGTGCACGAGTTCGGCCTTGTAGAGCCCGTTCACCGACTCCGCCAGTGCGTTGTCGTAGGAGTCGCCGCGGCTGCCCACGGAACTGACCGCCCCGACCTCGGCCAGCCGCTCGGTGTAGCGGATCGAGAGGTACTGCACGCCGCGGTCGGAATGATGGACAAGCCCGCCGAAGGGGCCCTGCCTGCTCCAGAGCGCCTGCTCCAGGGCGCCGAGCGCGAGGTCGGTGTGCAGCGAACGTGACACCTGCCAGCCCACGATGTAGCGGGAGTAGACGTCGATGATGAAGGCGACGTAGACGAAGCCCGACGAGGTGCGCACGTAGGTGAGGTCAGCCACCCAGAGCCGGTTGGGGGTGGTCGCCCGGAAGTCGCGCTCCACCATGTCCACGGGTCTGGGCGCGTGCTCGTCGGGTAGCGTCGTGCGTCGGGACTTCCCCCGCACGACCCCTGAGAGACTCAGCGCCCGCATCAGCCGCTCCACGGTGCAGCGAGCGACCGGGATGCCCTCGCGCGTGAGCTGGCGCCAGAGCTTGCGCGCACCGTAGACCCCGAAGTGCTCGGCGTGGACCTGTCTCAGCTTCACCTGCAGTGCCCCGTCCCGTATGCGACGGGCCGATCGCGGGCGCTGCCGTGCGGCGTAGTACGCCTGGGGGGCGACCTGCAGTTCGCGACAGATCGGCTCGACCCCGAAGCGCTCGCGGTGGGTCTCGATGAAGCGGGTCATTTCGGCAGTCGCGGGTTGAGCTCCCGTGCGAAAAAAACCGAGGCCGCCTTCAAAATCTCGTTGGCGCGGCGCAGCTCGCGATTCTCGCGCTCGAGCTGCCGCAGCCGCTCCCGTTCCCCGCTCGTGCGAGAGCGTGCGTCCGAGTTCGGCGCTGGGGATGGAACCACTAATCGTCTGCACCATCGACATGCGCTACCCCCGTCCGACGGCTCCGCGTGCGCGCCGCCCTCCGTATCGTCCCGGTATCAACCGCTACGCATAGCGCTCCGACACCGGGATCGCGAGCGTCAGGAAGACATGCCAAGAGTTGGTGACGGGGAGCTGAAGAGGGCCCAGACCGGGTGAGGGTTGTGGACGTACCCCGCGCCGGTCATGCGATGATGATCGAGCAGCCCAGCGCAATGGCAGAGGCTGTCGCCGGCTTCCTCCGGGCGCACGGCGTGCTGGTCACGAACTGACAGGGGCGGCAACGAGAGCCAGAGGAACCGCCGATGACCTTCGCCATCAACCACATCCACATCAAGTCTCACGACCCATGGAAGAGCGCAGAGTGGTGGGTCGAGGCATTCAACTTCGAGATCGTGCGTGACTTCGTCCGTGAGGGCGGTGACCGCTTCGTGGTGACGCGCAGCGAGAACGGCATCACGGTCAATATCTCCGGCGCGCGCAGCGGCGAGACGCTCGGTCCCGGCGACGCCAACGTGCACGAGGGGTTGGAGCACTTCGGGCTCGACTCAGCGGACCTCGAAGCGGACATCGAGCGACTCGAAGCGCTCGGCGCGGAGCTGTTGGCTGGGCCGGTCGACGCTGGCGCTGTTCGCGCCTGCTGGTTGCGAGCGCCGGACGATGTCCGGATCGAGCTGATCCAGCAAGTCGAGCGCTAACCAGGACGCAGGTCCCCGCGCCGCTCAACCCTGCAACGAGGCCAGTACCTCGTCATCGACGCTGAAGTCGACCACTTGCTGATCGGCGTAGCCGGACTCGTGGTACCAGCGGTAGGAGTCCGCGAGCCCCGTCTCGATGCCGAAGCGCGGTCGCCAGTCAAGCTCTCGCTTCGCACGCTCGATGCTGAACAGCAGCACCGGGCGCACGAGGTAGAAGAAGATGCGGCGCGCCTCGGCGTTGCTGGCGTTGGGCATCCGCACGATGCGCGGCTCGCGGCCCGCGGCTTCGCCCGCGGCACGCACCAGCCGGTTCGCCGTCTGCGCGTACTCGCCGAAGATGTTGTACGCCCGGCCAACCGCCTCGTCCCGCTGCAGCGAGGCGAGCACCGCCTCGGCGAGGTCCCGTGCGTGGGTGTGGTGCGAGGGAAACCGGCCGTCACCCGGGACCAGGATCGGACGGTCGCGGTCGATTCGCGCGAATAGCGCGGGCTCTGAGACCGGGACGTTGTTGTACGGCCCGTAGATGTAGCCGGGCCGCAGGCTCACCCACGGAAACTCCTCGCTTCGTCCGATCGCTTCGAGGCGGCGCTCGATGTCGGCCTTCTGCTGCGCGTACGCAAAGCTCGAGCCATCGAGGAGCGGCAACGTCTCGGCGATCGGAAACAGCTCGCTCGGGGCGTAGACCGCCTGCGTGCTGATGAAGACGTAGCGGTCGATCCGCCCTCGAAACAGCTCGTACGCCGCCTCGATGTCATCGACGGTGTAGGCGATGCAGTCGACGACGGCGTCGAAGTCGAGGTCGCCGATGGCGCTGCGCAGCTCGTCGACCTTCGTGCGATCGGCGCGGAGCCGGCGGACCTCCGCTGGCAGGGGATCCGGCGTCACGCCACGGTTCAGCACCGCGACCTCATGACCCCGCTCCAGCAGCACCTCGACGGTGTGCCGCCCAACGAACTGCGTGCCGCCGATCACGAGGACTCGCATACGCATGCTCCAGCTATCCCGGACTGCAGGGCGCGCAGTCTCCCGCGCCACAGTCTAGGTGCGAGGAGCGCTCGGCGATGTGCGGGTGCCCTGCATGGTGAGTAGTCTGACCGCGCAAGTCCCGGAGGCCGCACGATGCAGCACCCGACCGCAGGCGCGATGACCGTGTTGAGCCCGCCCGTGAAGCTCGATGGGGACGGCTTCACGCCGCCAGCGCCACGCCGTCCTTCGGCAGTGAGAGCGACGCGATCCTGGCCGATCTCGGCTTCACCCCGGCACAGATCCAGACGCTCGTCGACGAGGGCGTCACGCAGCGGGGCCGGCCCGCGAATTGATCGCCGTGCTCGCCGCCTCGATATGATTGACATCAGGCGTGGACCCGCGAACACCAACACCCTCGGGGTGCGGGCACGCTGGCGCGTCGCGGGCGGCGGCGGCGCGGTCCGTGCGTTGCGGCCTCGCCGGGCGAAACGGATGCGTGGAGGGATGCGCGGTGGTCTCGATGCGGCTTGCGCACCTGGCGATCGCGCTGGCGGCCGTCACCCTCGTTGCCTGCTCGGACGGGGAGGACGCGAGCCCGCGCGATGCGGGCCGGGACGCGCCCGCTTCCGCTACACCCACGTCCTCCGCCACGCCCACTGCTTCCGCTGCGTCCACCTCGGAGCCGAGCGTGCTCCACGATCTGGACGTCCTCGCGGACTTCGCGCCCGAGTTCGAGGCGGCGAGGATCAGGCGAGTCGGGGAAGCCGGCGACATCCGGCTCGCGTGGACGATCGCGGACATGCTGCGCTTCGTCCCGCCCGGACCCTCGGAAACCCAGCGGGCGCTGGTGGCCGCCTTCTCCAAGCTGACGGGACAACCGGAGGAAGCCCTCGGCTTCTGGGTCGAGGCCAGCAACTACCTGATATCGAACGACATCCCCGCACCGGACGGGTACCGGCAGTGGAAGGGCACGCTGTACACCAGATTCGTCGAGGAGTGGGCGCCGTTCTTTGAGGACGCGGACGCCGCGGTCGACTGGCGCTTGATCTCCTGGGGCGGCGTAGGGATCGACGATCGACCGACCAACATCGACGATCTACCGATCGAGGAGGTCGACCCCTTCTGCGGCTGTATCCCGGCGCTCGACGATCCAGCCGTAACCGACGCTGCCGGCGGCGCCTGGTATCCCGACGATCTGCTGGTCTTCGGCGTCGAACTCAACGGCGAGACGCGCGCCTACCCCAAGCACCAGATGCAAGTGCACGAGATGGTCAACGACAGCCTCGGCGGCAGGCGGATCGGTCTCGTCTACTGCACGCTGTGCGGCACCGCCCAGGCATTCCTCACCGACGCACTCCCCGAGGGCGTCACAACGCCCGGCGGTGCGCTCGAACTCCGCACGTCCGGCCTGCTGGCGCGATCCAACAAGGTGATGTTCGACCTGCACACGTTCTCGTTCTTCGACACGTTCCGGGGCCGGGCGATCAGCGGGCCGCTGCAGGATGCGGGTCTCGAACTGGAGCCGCTGACGGTCGCCGTGGCCACGTGGGGCGAGTGGAAGGCCGGCCACCCCGAGACGACGATCGTGGCGGAGGACGGCGGCATCGGGCGGCGCTACCGCAGCGATCCCCTCGGCGGGCGTGACGATGACGGGCCGATCTTTCCGGTGGGCGACGTGGACCCGCGCCTGCGGGTACAGGACCAGATCCTCGGCGTTCGAACGGACCGCGTGACGATCGCGTTTCCCGAGCTGACCGTCCGGGCAGCACTGGCGCAGGGCCGGCGTGTCGAGCACGACGGTGTCACGGTGCGGCTCGTCGCAGGCGCGCTCGCAGCCTTCGATCGCAACGGCGAGCAGATCGCGACGCATCAGTCCTTCTGGTTCGCCTGGAGCCAGTTCTTCCCCGAGACCGACGTGTGGTCCGGGAACTAACGAGCCGGGCGGAGCCCCGCATCATCGCCTGCCGGTCGCCCAGCGAGGGAGCGGTGCTCCCTCGCTGACGGCTGCGCCGTAGTCCGCAAACGGCTTCGTGGCGAACGCAAGACTCGTCGATCGTTTCCGTGCTCGTCGTAGCAATTGCTACCGCTGCTGCCATGCGTTGCCGAGATTGCGCACGACACGCGGGCTCAAGGCTACGAAGTCGTCGCAGCCGGCGTGAGCCTGGAGAGCACTGCGCCGCGACCCCGGTGCCCCTCGAGAGGGCGCGCGTGATGCTGACGCCGCATCGAGTCCTGGACCTGAGCACCGGCGGGTACCTGATCTGCGGTCAGATCCTGGCGGACCTGGGCGCCAACGTGGTCCTGGCCGAGCCGCCCAACGGTCGCGTGTCATGGCGCCAACGTCGTTCGACCCAACATTCGTACGGGCCGCGCGAGACGGCTACGTCGGCTTCATGCTGAACTTCGGCGCCGTCAACGGGCCCTTCACCAAGCGCCTCATCGACTGGGCCTCGTCTGGCGCTCCCTCCATTCAGATGGACATGTCATGGGTCGACAGAGCGCTTAGCTCGAATCCACCGATCGAAGCTTGAAGGGGCGGGCTGCCGGGCTGCCGGAGCGTTCGGCGGGCGTGCCGGCGTTCGCCGGGCGGTGCCGGAGCGAGGAGCCGTCGCTCAGCGTCGCTCAGCGCGGCTCGGGGGCGCTGAGGGCGCCGGCGCGAGGGTGCGCGAGGCGTGCGCGGGCATGCTGGCGCGAGCCTCGGACCCGTGTTGGCGCTGTGAGCGAGCGTCAGGCCGGGAGCGGTAACGCCCGTAACCGCGCCAGGGCGGCTGCCCACTGGCCAGCCCAGGGCCAGCGCTTCGCGAGGTGCAGGGTCCAGCGCCGTGCAGAATGGGTGAGCCGTCCGGCGAGAGCGAAGTAGCGCCGCCTGAGCGTCCTGGTCGTCACGATCCCCTCGCCGAGCCCGAGCCGCGCCGTCCAGCGGGCGAGGTTGTGCGCGATCACCTGCACCGCGAGCCACGCCCCGTTCGCGCCGAAGCGGCCCGAGGGGAGATGGTTCAGCCCGACGCCGTACTTGAGGTCACGGATCGTGTTCTCGATCTCGGCGTGACGGCGATGGTCGGCCTCCAGCTCCAGCAGCTCCCCGGCGCGATCGGTGATGAAGGCGTGGTAACTATAGTTCGCAAAGAGCGCGAGCTGTGAGCCGGGCGTCGGCTTGACGCGCCGCACGATGAGCCGCACCGCGGTGGCATCCTCCTTGTGCTGGAACGGCGTGTAGGTCGTCTCGGCGACATCCGCGCCGCCCGGCAGCCAGTACGGGATCGGCGTCCAGTCCTCTTCCGGGATCGCCTCGATCAGCGTGCGTACGTTCGGCTGCTGGCGAATGGTGATGGAGAAGCGGACATCCTGCTTGCGGCAGACGGCGACGACGGCGTGGTTGTAGAAGCCGCTGTCGGCGCGCACCGTGAGCTGCCCGCTCGCCCCGGCGTCGCGCACCCGCGCCACCGTCTCACGCAGGAAGTGGGCGGCGCCGCGGGCGGTGTTGGCGCGGCCCTCGCGCAGCCGCGCCATCAGCACGTCACCCGTCCCGGCCGCAACGGCGAGCAGCGGGTGATAGCCGCGCACGCCCGTGTAGCCGTGGTGCCGGGCGCCCTCCTTCGCCAGGCCGTAGGTCTCGCAGATCGTCGAATCGAGGTCGATCGTGAACGGCGCCGCGCCCGGGCCCGCTCCGGCCGCCCAGCTGCGGGCGAGCAACTCGCGGCTGAGGCGGTCGAGCTGGCGGACGTGGCCCCAGCTGAAGCTGCGCAGGAAGACACCGAGCGTGGACGGCGCCTTGACGGTGCAACCGAGCACGCTCGCCGTCCCGCCGGCGCGCAACGCAGCGGCGTCGTCGATGCACTCGCCGCCCGCGAGCGCCGAGGCGACCAGGGTCAGCAGCTTGTCGCCGGCGTTCGCCCGGCCCGGCGCGTCACCGAGGTCGAGGTAGCTGTCGGCGAGCTCTTGCAAACCGAGATGCTGGGCGAGCGTGGCCGGGAGGAGCAGCCCCGCATCGGCCACCAGGCGGTCGTCGTCGAAGGCGATGTCTATCCGGTCGGGGTCGCTCGTTGGTAGCATCGAATGGGTGCTCCCTGTGGCTGTGACGTGATTCGGTCAAAAACCATTGTCCCAGCTACAGCGGAGCACCCAACCGCAACCGCTCATGCGCTCTTCTTCGGTGGATCCCGGCTTAGACAACAAGTGGACATGTCAGGGACCGATTCTGCGCAAACAGTACGGATATACGTTCAGCTACTGTCACGAAACCGTAACCTAGGCGCGGGGCGCAGGGCCCGGCTCCCGCTCCCAACCACTTGCGGACGGAGTTGAGGCCCGGAGACCGCTCCCCGTTCGGATACCCGACCGGTTGCCCTCCGCTTCACGGGAGCGCCGCCGACGTGGAGGACGCGATGAGGCTGTTGGCGGCCGTGGCGCTGTGCGCGACCGTCCGTGCTGCGCTCGTGGTGGATCGGGCGGCCGTGCAAAACGCGCCGGGGGCGCCAGCCATCGCCTCTGTCACGGCTGGTGCGGGTTCCTGACCGTGGCCTGGAATGCGCCCTCGGGGACCGGTGGCGAGGCTGTCACCGCGTACGATCTGCTCGACATCCTTACGGCCGCAACCGATCAGACCGACGCCAAGTGGGCGGTCGGAGAGGATGTCTGGACCACCGGGGGCGGTGCGCTCCAGCATGCGATCACAGGCCCGCGCGACAGCACGGGATACCGCGACAGCACGGGATACGACGTGCAGGTGCGAGCGGTAAAACCAACGCCGACGGCGACTGGTCCACCACTTCCAGCTGCACCACGAACGACCACAGCGGCACCACCTCCGCCACGACCTCCATGGCGCTGGACTCCTCGGCGGACCTGGGCGGACGTGCCGGCGATGCGAACGAGCAGCGCTACCGAACACTCGAGGATCGACATCCCCGACGCAGCCGGCCCGAGCGACGGCGCCTGGGTGTTGAGCACCGTCACCCTGCCGGGCTACGTGCGCTTCATCGAATATGTGGAGATCGAGATCATGGACCACTCCGTGTTCCATGATCTCGTCACCGAACTCGAGTTCGAACTGACACGCGAGGCCATGCCACGGTGAAGCGGCTGCGTCTGTTCGCGGGCCTGGCCGCGTTCTGCCTCGCGTTGATCAGCCTGAGCATCAGCGCTCAGGCGACGCTGGGCGCCCCGACGGACCTGTCGATCACCGGTAGCACGGCCCACCTCACCATCTCCTGGAGCGCGCCCCTGGAGAACGGGGGCTCGACGATCACCGCGTACGACCTGCGCTACATCCGAAATGACGCCACGAACAAGTCCGAGGACCAGTGGAGTCTGGAAGCAAGCGCCTGGAGCAGCGGCTCGCTCACCTACACCCTCACCGGACTGGCCAGGGACATCGCCTACGATGTCCAGCTTCGGGCGGTCAATGCGAACGACGACGGACCCTGGTCGGCTATCGCAACAGCGTCCACGACCGACCACAGCGACACCACGTCCGGCGCGACAACGCTGGCGCTGGGATCGTCGATCGAGGGGAGCATCAACCCGGCCGACGACGCTGACTACTTCAGAATCGTCGTGCCATCACAGGACGATCTCTGGGTCTACGCCAGCGGCGGCCTCGAACTGTTGGCCAGCTCTTCAATGCCAGGGGCGAGCTGCTCGTCAGGAACGAGGATGGCTTACACATTGACTTCCCTCGCGCATTCTCCATCCGCTTCCTGGTCGATCCAGGAACCTACTACCTCAAGGTGGAGAGTCGTGAAGGGAAGTTTACCGGGACCTACAAGATTCACGCTAATACCGCCGCCGAGGCTCGCAACGTGACCGGCGGCTCAGCGACCATCGCGCTTGACTCGATGGCGCCGGGAAGGCTGTACTTCCCGGGCGGCCCCTTCGGCGCCAAGGACGAGTTCAAGTTTGTCCTCACGGAAGAGACCGAGATCTGGGCAGTCGCCATTGGTCTGTTCGACAGCCTGGCCGCGCTTCTGGACGCAGACAACAGCCCGATCGCACAGTTTGACGATAGTGAGTGGCTGTACAACCCGAAGACCTTCATGATCCGACGGACACTGTCGGCCGGGACGTATTTCATACTCGTTGGCGCCCGAGGCGTCTACGACGCAGGTCCCTACACGCTCGAATTGCGAACCGTGAGCGAACCAGGCAGTTCCCAGTCCAATGCGGCGCCCCTCACGTTGGACGTGGCGCAGACCGGAAACCTGTCATCGGCCAGTGATATCGACTACTTCACGCTCACACTCGATGAGGACACCTACGTGCTCTTCTCTGTAACGTCGTTCGCGGGAGACCTGCCAGTCAGTATTGCCGGCATCGACGCCATGACCGAGCGCTACAGCATCCCGCACACGGCATGGGTCGCCCAGAACCGGGGCAAGGTCGGCTTCTGGACCTGGGGAAAGCTCGCCGCAGGTACGTACAACCTGCAGGTGTCCGCTACTTCCGGCGGCAGCGGGAGCTATCTGCTCCACGTCGAGAAGTCCAGGTACGGCGAGGTGCTTCGGACTTGCGAGGGTCTCATGACGGCCCAAAGCGACCCCTGGTATGGATGTCAATGGCACCTGAAGAACACGGGGCAATTCCCCGGCGGCGCCATGCAAGACATCAACGTCGAACCTGTCTGGTCAGGCGGCAACATGGGATCGGGGATCAAGGTAGTCGTCGTCGATGACGGGATGCACACAGGCCACGAAGATCTGACGGATAACATCGACAGCACGCTCAACTACAACTACACGGATGATACCGACCCGAACGACCGGGTGATCACGGGCGGCCGCGCCAGCAGCGGCGGGACGTAGTCCAGCTCCTCGGATGTGGCGGGGCGTTGCAGGGCGGATGGCGCCCGCCGCCCGGCGATGGCCGGCAAGGGGTGCGGGGTGCCGCGTGGCGTCTGCCCGCTCCGCATGCGCCGCAACGCCGGGCTCTGCACGACCTCGCAGCGGTTGCACTTGTCCAATTCGGCCGTGCGGAGCACTTCCTGTAGGGGGCCGATCTGTTCGCCCGCTATGGTAACGGAACCGGTGGATGGCACATCCCTCGAGGCATCGGCGGAGGCGGGTGATGAGCGCGATCGGCGTTGAGGAGCGTACGCAGCAACTCGGACGCGAGTTGCTGGCCGAAGCCGCTCGCTACCGGCCCGGCCCGGCCGAGCGCGTCCAGGACTGGTTGCTGGGCCTGACCGCCGCCAACGAGCGGTTCCGCGGCCGGCTGCTGCGCTACCTCGACGTGCTCGCCTCGGTCGACCACGACAGCAGTGGCGCCGAGGCGAAGCGGCTGGCCGCCGAGTACTTCGGCGACGAGTTCCCGGAGCTGCCGCGCGGGCTGCGCTGGCTGCTGCGTCTGGCCCGCGACGAACGCGTACCGGCGCGGGTCATGGGCGAATCCTCGCGGCGCGCGGCCGAGCTGTTCGCGCGGCGCTTCATCACACCGCCGGGCGCGGACGCGATGGGCGAGACGATCCGGCAACTGCGCGACCACGGCCGCGTCCCCTCGTTCGACCTGCTCGGGGAGGCCGTGCTCAGCGAACGCGAGGCCGAGGCGTACCTCGCGCGCTATCTCGAACTGATCGGACAGCTGGCCAATGACCCCGCGGCGGGCGAGCTGACGCCGGGCGGTGTGTTCGCCCTCCAGGTCTCACTCAAGCTTTCCTCGCTGACGTCGCACTTCAGCCCCGTCGACCCCGAGGGCACGATCGCGCGCACCCGGCCACCGCTCGAGGCG
>CBDHDI010000025.1:0-8363 GCA_965261685.1 Dehalococcoidia bacterium | reverse complement strand
GCGAGCGCATCGCGGGCGGCGGCGTCGCGCACGATGGCGAGGTCCACGTCGAGGGCGGCGCGGACCTCGGGCGCGCGCACGTCGTCGACCTCGCTCAGGCGCACCTGGTGCGTCTCGAGCGCGGGGTTGAGCGCGAAGAGCTCGTCGAAGAGCTCGAGCGCGCCGCGCCGGGGACCGGCGCGCAAGAGGAACCGCGCCTCCCACTCGACCCGGGCCTCGGGGAGGACGCAGATGAAGGGCAGGAGGGCGAGCTCGACGAGCGCGCCGTCGCGCTCGAGGGGGGCGGCGAGCACCGCGCGGCGCAGCGGATAGCGCCACCGCGCATCGGGGCGGCTTGCCCGGAAGAAGAGGTCGTCCTGGCACGACTGACACAGCCTCGTGCGGTGGAACTCGCGCCACGACACCCGGTCGCGGAAGCTCGTGGGGAGCACGACCGCGCCGCAGTCGCAGCGCCCGACCTCGGCGCGGAGGTCGACGGTCCACGGAAACGTCGCGCTCATCGCTCGCCCTCCGGTGCGGGGGCTGCGCCCGAGGGGCGGTGCGCACACGGTGCGTCGACGCCGGCGCGGGGGCGCTGGGACGGAGCGAACGGCGCAGCTGCTGCGTCGCGGCACTGCTCGTTCGACAACGGGCTCTGTGCATGTTCCATGAGTGGTCTCCATGGGTGGGGTGGAGCGATGCGCCGGCGAGGCGCACAGGGCGCGGTCATCGCGACGCCGGTGTCGGTGTGGGGGGTGCGCGGTCGGTGCGTCGGAGCCACGCGACCGGGCGCACGGCGCCGATGCTCAGCGTTCAGCTCAATGGCGAACGCTCAAGCGGGGAGGGGGCGGGCGACGTCGCTCGGATCGGCGCGCCAACGGTCACAGGCGGTGACGTGGCGCTGCGGGATGCGGGGGAGCGCTCCGTCGCGATAGACGCTCTCGCGCAGCCACTCGAGCTCGGCATCGACGCTCTCGGGGGCGAGCTCGGTCCACCACGCGCGCTCGATTCCACGTCTGCCCTGGGGCATCCAGCGATAGCCGCGCGCCTTGAGCGCGTCCTTGTGCTCGAACGGGGCGTAGACCGCCCACAGCCGGATGGTCTCCTTCCCCGCGCTCTCGCGAAGCGCCGCGAGCACGCGCTGCTCGGAGCGCGGAAGGGTTTGCGCGAGCAGCCACACCCCGACCTCGCAGTCGGCGAGCGCGCGGTGGCGGTCCCGGGCGAAGACCCCGTAGCCGCAGGCAAGACAGTGCAGCGCCGCGCTCGGGCACCCGTGCGCGGTCCACGGCACATCGCGCATCGAGCACCCCCAGGGCAGCGCGCGCGTCGCCGGCAGGGGCCCGTTCGACAAACGGCCTGTCGAAACGGGCGTTGTGCGCGACGATGAGATTCGAGCGCGCGATGAGCGCGTTCGCGGCGTCGACGTCGATGCGGCGTCCGCGCAGGTCGTCGTCGCTCAGACCGGTCAGGTCGGTGATGAACGGGTCGAGCGGGCGGCCGGGGTCGTGGAGGTGGACCTGGGCCTCGTGGTGGAGGACCTCGGCGATGCGCCCGTCGCCGACGGCGTAGGTGAAGGGCAGCAGGGCGAGCTCGATGGCCTGGTCGTGCTCGACGTTCAGTCCGGTGGTCTCGCAGTCGACGTAGAGCGCGCGTCGAAGCGCCGCGTCGCCGGTGTCGCACAGATGTGCGGGGAGGTCGAGTCGATGCAGGGTGCGGGTATCGGCGGTCGGTTGCCGGTGTGCGTTCATTGCGCTGCCTCCTCGGGGCTCGCTGGATTCATGGGCGGGCTACAGCAGGGGTTGCGGGCGACGCGCGGTCTCCGCCGCCGAAGGCATCCCGTCGTTCCCGTTTCCCTTCTCGCCCTGTCCACTGCCTGCGTGCCACTTCCGCTGTGTGTGCGAACACACGGAATCTGTCGGTTTCATCGCAATGGCCGTGTATTGGAAAACCGAGGTACCGTGTCTCGACATCGGGCGGCTCTTCGCGTGCTCGCCGGCGTCGGCTGGCCGATGAGCTGAGCAGCAGAGCGCGGCGTTCGCCCAATAGAGCCGCCGAGAGCGCCTCGACCGGGGAGCCGCTGAGAGCAGGCAACGCAGAGAGAGCGACCATCGACGAGGAGCGCAGACGGCGCAGGGCGCGCTGGGCGATGTGGCTCGGGGACCGCCTGCTCGAACGCGGCGAGCGCGGCGCGCCGCGTGCCGAGCGCGATGTGGATGCGCTCGTGAAGCTCGCGGTGCTCCTCGCCGGCGAGGGCCCGCCCGAGGGGGCCGACGCCATCCTCGACGCGCTGACGCCATGGACGCACGCGATGCGCAGCGACCACGCGGCGGCGTTGTCCGAGGCGCTCGCGGTGCGCGGGCGCATCGAGGACGCCGACGCCATCTGGCAGACGCTCGACCCGATCGAGCGCACGCAGGCGCAGCTGCGCTGCCTCGGCCACCGGTTGCTCGCCGCGGGGAACGTCTACGCGGGAACGGCGCAGCTCGACGCGGTGGTGCAAGCCATCATCGCGCAGCCCGTGGGCACGCTCGCCGAGTTGCTCGAAAGCGACCCCGACGAGGAGACGGCGCTCGCCGTGTACTCGGGTGTGCGGCTCCTGTACGGCACGTTCGCGTGGGTGCGCGAGCAGGCCCCGGAGGTGGTCGATGCGCTCGCGCGGCGCTGCATGCCCGAGCGCGTCGACGCGGGCATGCTGGGCGCTGCGCAGCGCCTGCGCGCCGACGCCGAGCGCTTCGCCCTCGGGCCGCCCGCGAAGCTGTCCCCGCAGCTTGCGCGCGACCCGGTCGTGGCGCGGGTCGAGGAGATGGTGCGCTCGAGGCTCGGCCCAGCGCGCGGGGTCCCCGACGAGGTGCTCGAGTCCGTGGCGATGCTGCGCGAGGACTGCCGTCCCCCGAACGCCTGAAGATGGACCGGGTGGCCGCGGGCGGGTGCGCTCGCGAGCGCCGTGTACTTCGGCTGCGCGCTGCATCGCTGCGCCGAATCCGACCGCACCGGCGAGCGCCGGCACGCAGTCAGGGCGCTCCATCGCAAGGCTCCGGAATCGACGGCCCGGCGCTTTGCGCATTCCCGAACAGGAAGTGCTCGAAGGCCGTGCACCCCTCATGGGGGCCGGCGATGGCGCGAAGCTCGAGCAGCCGGGCGATGAGGGCGCACTGGCGAAGCGCCGAGCCGAAGCAGGCGTCGGCCGAGCCGACGGCGCCGCCGAGGTCGTGCGCGTGCAGGAACGCCTCGAGCGGCAGGAGCGGAGCGCCGAACGCATCGGCCCACGGCACCTGGTGTTGTTTGTCACGTAGTTCCGTAGCGGATTTCTCGGTTTATCCCTGGTCGGGCGAAGCTCGATTTCTCACATTGCCCCGTCATCGTCGGAGAGCTGAATGCGGATGTGCGCCGGCGCCGCGGTGGTCGCGCTGGTCACGGTGGTCGTGGTGAAGATGGGGCACTGCGCCCGTCGTCGGCGAACGGGCGCGGTGGGGGGGGTGGTAGGGGATTCAGAACTCTGCGTGGTCGCCTGCGAAGAGGTCGAGTTGTCCGTTGTGGCACGAGCGCTCGATATCGCGAAGCTCCTCGTAGTAGCGGCGGACCTGGGCGAGGTGTTGACACTCGAAGGAGAAGGCGAGGTCGTTGAGGAACTCGCAGAGCTGAGCGGCGGCCTCGTCGCTGAGCGTGTGGGGGACGAGGAAGGGCGCGAGGTTCACAGCCGCAGCTCCGCGACGGCGTGTTCGAGGTGCTCGGCGGTGACGGTGCGCGTGCCTTTCGCGGCGGCGGCGGTCAGCGCGTAGTGGGCGATACGATTGATGAGCCGGGGCAATCCGCGCGCGCTGTGGAACAGCGCCTCGATGGCGGGAGGCTCGAACAGGGGGAGTTCGCGGCCAGCGAGGCGCAGGCGGTGGGCGAGGTAGGCGTCGAGTTCCTCGCGCTGGAGTGCGCCGAGGTGGTGGCATACGACGAGTCGCTGGGAGAGCGATTCGTGCACGGCCATGGCGAGGCGGCGGCGCAACTCGGTGAGTCCGACGAGCAACAGGCACAGGCGGTTCTCGGAATCCATTTCGTAATTGCACAACAGGCGTAAATCCTCGAGCACGTCATTGCGCAGGTGCTGCGCCTCGTCGATGACGAGCACGGGGAGCTGCTTGGCCTCGCACACCAGTCGGGTGGTCTCGGCCTGGATGGCGCGGTAGGCGGTGGCACGCGAGCGTTGGGTGGGCAGGCCGAGTTCCCAGGCGATGGCCTTGTACATGTCGAGGACGTTGCCGGTGGTCAGGGAGACGTATCCCACCCGATACAGTGCGGTATGCAGCGCGGCGGCGACGTGACGGCACACGGTGGTTTTGCCCGAGCCGACCTCGCCGGTGAGCAGGCCGATGCCCTTGAGTTCGATGAGGTGATGGAGCCGCGCTTCGGCCTCGCGGCGGGCGTTTGATTCGAACAGCTCGTCGGTGTGGGCCGGGGTCTCGAACGGGAGCCGGGTCAGCGCGAAGTGACGCAGGTACATTACTTCTTCTCCTTGAGGTGTCGCATCGTCAAGGGCGAGGGGGTGGGCTCGCGGGCGGGGGTGTCGCAGTGGAGTTGGGAGGAGGGTCGGTGGCGCTTGACGCGGGTATTGGCGTAGGCGTCGAGGCGGGTGGCGAGTCCAGCGGGCTTGGCGTCGTGGACGACTGCGATGGGGCGCGCAGGCGGTGCGTCGGGGTCGTAGCGCAAGGTGACGGTTTGGCCGACGAGCACGGCGTCGACCTCGTAGAGTCGTCCGTTGAGGCTCACCGTTCGGTCTTTCATCACGCGGCGCTTGGCCTCGAAGAGGAAGAGGTCGTCGAGGTCGAGGTGGGGGTCGGGGTAGCGCACGTTGTGGCCGGCGAGCGCCCATTGGTCGAGCGGGGTGCGCCCGTCGAGTCCGCGATGGGGCGATTGGTGGTACTCGCCCTCGACCCAGGCCCACAGGGTGCGGTTCAGTGTGTCGAGGCTGGTGGTGGCCTCGGGGGTGAGGTGGCGCAGCCAGGCGGCGCGAAGGGTGCGGAAGAAGCGTTCGATTTTTCCCTTTCCGGCGGGCTGATAGGGGCGGGCGTGGATGAGCGCGATGCCGAGTTTGGCGCACACCAGTGCGAGCTGCTGGGAGCGGTAGTTCGCACCGTTGTCGACGAACAATCTCATGGGGAGCCCGCGGCGCGCGATGGCCTGTTTGAACACGGGGAGGAACGCGGTGGTGTTCTCCGAGTGGGCGAAGGCGGCGAAGGGGAGGACGCGAGTGGCATCGTCGATGAAGGCGATGAGGAAGGTCTTTCGGCGCCGGCGCCCGTCGCTGACTTTGGGGCCGTGCATCACGTCGCTCATCCACAGCTCGCCGGCGTCGCGGTAGGCGAAGCGTCGCCGGTCGGTGGCGAGGGGCTCACCGGGGCGTTTGTCGAGCAGGCCCTCGCGCGCGAGCAGCCGGTGCACGGTGGAGGGGGCAAGGGGGTGGTCGACGCCGCGCTCGCGGGCGGCGCCGATGAGGGCTTTGACCGAGAGCGCGGACTGCTCGGTCTTGAGCGAGACGAGCAGCTCGGCGACCTCGGGGGGCAGGCGTCGGGGCAGGCCGCGGTCGGCGCGGGACTTCGGGTACAGCGCCTCGAACCCGCCGTTGCGATACAGACTGAGCCAGTCGCGCATGGTCTCGACGGCGACGCGGGTGCGCCGGGTGCCGGGGATGATGTAGGTGCGCTGGGCTTTCTCGTGCAGGGCGCGGCGGATGTCTCGGCTGCCCAGCGGCACACGGAGCACATCGGCGATCAGCCCATAACGGAACAGCGCGACGGCTTTGCGCAGCTCCTCATCGGTGTGGTGCATGGGTGAGGTCCTCGTCTCAGGGGGCGCATCGGCCCGGGAGAGGGGACGCTATGCAGGCGAAGGCGGCGGGTCAGGCCCCATCTTGTGTTGGCGCGCACGATTGCGATTCGTCGCCCCGAGACGGTGGGGTTGGAACCCCAACGGGGCGGGCAGCGCGCGGAGCTGCTCGGCGGTGAGGGTGCGCAACGTGCGCAACGCGATGTCGGTGTCGAGCCGGGTGCGCACCGCGCCCATCTCGGCGATGCACCGGGCGAGCTGTTCGGGGAGTAGCCCGATGACGATCGTCAGGACGTGATGGACGAGACGGACCCGGCGCTCGACCCAGCGCATCGCCCCCGGGAGTTCGACCGCGTCACGGCGCAGCTCATCGGCCGCGGCGGCCAGGCTTGGAGCCTGCTCGGCGTGGGCCACCACCGTTTCGAGGGTGTCGAGCTCGCCCGGCAGCCGCGCGGCCAGACAGTCTGGCAGCAGGCTGAAGGTGGTGTGGCTGTCGCGACAGTACCAGCGAGCAATCTGTGTCCCGCGCGGGGTCTTGCGCGCGTAGATGCCATGGCGTGCGAACGAACAGCCCCTGTGGGGGTGATTCGGGCAGCGCTCAAGCCTTGCATCACGCCACGCCTGGGCACTAACGTATTCCTCGCCGGTAAGCCCCGTCTCATAGCGAAGCTGCACCGGCCGTGGCCCGGCGGGGTGTGTCCCCCGTGCGGGCCAACTCCTCTCTCGTTCCAAGGGGCGTCGAGACTACGACGGCGACCATCGCGGCGCCAAGCGGTGAGGATGTGGACGCGTCCTGCGGACCGAGCGTCGTCCTACGGAGCGTGTGGACAAGGCATGGACAAGTGCTGCGCACTTGCCCACCCCTTGCCCACACTCGCCGCCCTCGCGCCCACATCCTCACCGCTTCTGCAACAACGATTCATGACAAAGGCGACGGCACCGACTCCGACCGCTTCCCAGATTGCTCCGTCATCCCAGGCAATCCGTCTACGGAACAATCAGGTCATATCGCATGGGGGTCCCACGAGAAAAAGCGCGAAACAACACCTGGGCGGCCAGGTCGATGAGCGCGGGAAGCGGCACCGACGGACACAACCGCGTTGTGGCCACGACGTTCGGACGATGGAGCGCAACCACGACGTGGCTGCGCTCCATCCGAGCCGCGAGCAACGCATCGTCGAACGACGCCAGGGTGAGCACCCGCACGTCGTGCTCGCTCCACGCATCGCCCATCGCGCCGAGCTCGGCGAACGGGTCGAGGGGCTCGGCGACGTCGGCGGCGTGCACGATGTGGCGCGGCTCCCACTCGAAGCGCCCGTGCCAGGGGTCGAAGCGAACCGGAAGGAGCGCCACCTCGCGGGGCGTCTCGCCCTCGACCACCGCACCGACGGCGGTCAGGTGAAGGACGGGACACGAGAAGGGCCGGTCGGGGTCGCTCGCGCCGGAGAACATGCGGTCCTGGCACGATTGGCAAGCAGCGCCAATCATGTACTCGCGATGGGACTCGGCGTCGTGGAACGAATCGGCGCGCACCGCGCGTGCGCACCACCGGCAGTAGCCGAGGTCGATACCAGGGGCGGCGTATTCGGAGCTCTCGGACATGGGTTGTCTCCTCAAGTCAGTGGTCAGTGCCGGGGGGAGATGGCCCGCGAGCGGTGCGAGGACAGGCCATCGCTGCCACAATGCACGCGGGTTGGCGCTCGGTGGGGGTTCCCCCGGTGGCGTCGTGGGGCCCGGCGGCCATGGGCCGGCCGTGCGTGCCCCACCCGAATCAACAGCGGTTCATCGGCGCTGTGCTCGCACGCGGGGCGCTTGCGTCAGTGAACGGGCGGCGCACCGCCCGGCAGCAGAAGCTCGACGCACAGCGCGTCGAGGTGGACCGGCTCGACGACGTCGGGCTCGTCGATGGCGCGACAATCGAAGTCATCGCCCACGCGCCACAGCACGATGCCGACGACGATGCACTCGTTGCGCCCGGGCGACGGGCTCAGCACGCGCTCCTCGCCGCCGAGCACGATGCGCAACGCCCGCTCGGTCGTGTTCGAGATACCAACGGCCCGGTCAAGCGCGCGCACCGTCACCCCGAGCCGCCGGTCGGGGTCATCGGGGTCCAACACCTCGACGAGCTCGAGCTCGATGGCCATGCTCATGGCTCGCTCCCGGGTCGCACGGGCGCTTCGCGCGACGGGCGCCGACGACGCGAGGGCCGCCGCGCCGCGTCGCCGGTGTCGCACCGATGCGCGGGCAGGTCGAGCCGATGCACGGTGGTGCGGGTATCGGCGGTCGGTTCCCGGTGTGCGTTCATTGCGGCGACTCCTCGGGGCTCGCTGGTGTCATGGGAGGGCTCCAGCAGGGGTTGCGGGCGACGCGCGGTCTCCGCCGCCGAAGGCATCCCGTCGTTCCCGTTTCCCTTCTCGCCCTCTCCACTGCCTGCGTGCCACTTCCGGTGTGTGTGCGAACACACGGAATCTGCCGGTTTCGTCGCAATGGCCGTGTATTGGAAAACGCACGGATTTCGTGCGTGTGCATTCACGTCAGAGCGCCTCACCTGCCCGGTGTGCAGGTTTCGC
>CBDHDI010000024.1:0-7515 GCA_965261685.1 Dehalococcoidia bacterium | reverse complement strand
TCGCCGCGCGCGTGCGCGATGGGGTCTCGCATCCGAAGGGCGAGCTCTTCGGCGAGCCGGTAGCTCGTGCACAGCACCAGCACCCGCCCGCTTCGCCTTGCGGCCTCGATCGCCCGCGCCACGTAGTCGAGGTGCCCGGGGTCGGACACCGGCGTGCCGTCCACGCGGCGGATGGGGGCGGGTGCAGCGCGATCGGCGTACCGGAAGTCCATCGCACCGTAGCGGCGCGGCTGCAGATCGGCCCACCCCGGTGCGTTGACGCGCCCGGGCGCCTTCGCGCCGGGGCCGATCCCGAGCACGCGGAGCAGCGCGTTCGGACTCGGCCGCGCGGCGGGTGCCGCGAGGGTGGCGCTCACGAGGAACGCGACCTTCGCGGTGTCGAACACGCGGCGAAGCCACCGTACCGGGGCGCGGTGCACGACGGCGAGCGCCGGCGGCTCGCCGGGCGCGATGGCGGCGACGGCGCGGGTGTCGGCGTGCGCGCACTCGACGAATGCCCGAAGGCGCGCGGCGAGCAGCGCCGACTCCTCGGCGGCGTCCTCGTCTGTGGGGGCGGCGGATTCGAGCACTTCGCAGATCCGGCGCACGTGATCGACGATGGCGTCGGAGGCTTCGCAGTGCGCGAGCAGCCGCGGGGTGCCCCGGGCGGTCTCGCGCGCGCAGAGCCGCGCAAGCGCCCGGCACGCCGCGGCGCCGGCCGTCCCGTTCCCCTCGACCATGTCGGCGATGCGTCCGAGTCCGATCGGCACCGATCAAAATGCGG
The DNA here is from genome assembly GCA_965261685.1 of Dehalococcoidia bacterium. Classification (GTDB taxonomy): domain Bacteria; phylum Chloroflexota; class Dehalococcoidia; order UBA2979; family UBA2979; genus VXMT01. The sequence continues at coordinate 6,752 of CBDHDI010000024.1, read as the reverse complement.
CAATTCATCTTTACACACACGAGCGGGCCTGTCCCGAGGCACGCAGTGCTCGGGGTCGGGGGGTGTCCAATAACGCGAGGGCGCGGCAGCGCCCGTGGATTAGTGCAGTGTCGGCGAGGGCGGACAGCCGAGCAGCGTGAGCCAGTCGTGGACCCGCTGTCCGGTCAGGCACTCGTGAGCACTGGTCCCCTTGTGCCGTCCCCAGCGCCGCGTGCGCAGATTGAACCAGGCGCGGAACAGGTCGAGAAAGCCCTGAGTGGCGCCCTTGTGGACGTAGAGATAGGGGCGTAATGCCGCATTGAACCCCTCGATGGCACTCGAGGCGCGATGGCGCTGGTGCAGCACCTCCTCGATGGCATCGAGCAGCGATGCGCTCTCGGGGCCAAGCCGGTCTTGCAGTGCCCCGTAGGCGCCAAGAAGATGTCGAGACAGCGCGCGGCGCCGCGCGTGGGCAGGGCGCTTGTGCAGTTCCCTGACCAAGTACCAGCAGATGCACCCCAGGCTCACGGCCTGAACGGACCAGGGCTCGGCCAGCGCCTCGAGCCGGGGCAACACGCTCTTCTGCGCCAGCGCCAGACCCGGCGCCCGATTGCGCAGGTACTTCGCGAGCTTCGCGCACTTCCCCACCCCGAGCGACTCGATGCGCTGCGCCACCCCCTCAATCAACGCCTGCACGTGTTCGGGGCGGTGCAGCTCACCGGTCTTGATGTCGACACACTCCAGTGCCCCGCGCAGCGTGTCCATCGCCGCCTCGAACTCATCGAATCGCTCGATGGCCTCGGCACACTCGCGCCGCGCGCTCGACAGTGCGCGTTTGGCTTTGCGCCGGCGCACCTTGTCGTGCGCGCGTATCTTGCCCAATCGCCCCAGCGCCTCTCCCTCGCGCTCAATCGCCCCATAGGCGCGCCGCTCCAAACGCCTGCGCACCTTGTTCATCTCGTAGAGCACATGAAAGCAATCGTCGCGCTGCTCCGCATGCGGAAACACCTCGCTCACCCCCGCGGCAATCCCACGCGCCGCATCCTTCACAACCACCGACAGCCCCAGCCCCTGCGCCTGACCCTCGCGAAGCAGCTCCGCCCACGCCTCGCCATCGCGCGTCGCACTCAATGACAACCCGAACAGATACCCCGAGTCGAGGTCCACCCCGGCCAACACCGGCTCGCCCTGGCTGAACATCTCATCAAGCGCCCCGGCCTCGACCCCGCCGAGCGAGACCTGCGCGTTGAACCGCGCCGCGCGTGCCTCGGCCTCGACCAGCATGTGCTGAATCGTCCCGTACGAGACCTTCACCCCGGGATAGAGCAGCGGCACTAAATCCTCAATCGGGCGGATGGCGTTGGGCGCGAGCACACGCAACGCCACCACCGCCCGGCGAAGCTGCGCATCATCGACCCGCACATCCACCGCCGCACCCTGGAGCAGCGGCGCTTCAAAATGGCTGCGAAGCACCGATTCCGCCGCCGCCCCAACGGCGTACACCGTGGGCCGCGATATCTCATACGTCTCGCTCAGCGCCGTCTTCGAACCGTGGGCGTGTTGTCCTGCCACTGCCGCTGCGGCACACTGAATCTTCTGGGAAGTCGTCAGGTCGGTGCGCTGGAGTACGGTCATTGGCTTGCTCCTGTGGATGACGAGTTTTTGTCACCTCGAATCATCTCACGGGCATCGCCCGACGGCTTCCCTTCTCACTCCCTCCAGCGCCTGTCCGGCTTTGTAATTCGTAAAGCAGGATGACCAGTCCCGTCCGATCCGCTCGTCGGCGACGCTACGCGCGGCCTCGGGCAGGGCGTCGGCCTCGTCGAAGAGGACGGTGTCGACCGCAGAGCCAATCCCGAGCACGCGGCCGCGGTAGCGGCAGTCGGTCAGCACGAGCGCGTGGTTGGTGAGCACGACGTGGGCGGCAGCCGCGGCGCGCTTCGCCCCCGAGAACGCCGCGGCGGCCGATGCGCTGCTTCTCGGGGTCAGGCAGAGCGCGTCGGCGGTGAACCCGGCGGGCACGTACACCCCGTGGTCCTCGGCCTCGGCGAAGGTCTCGAATGCGGCGAGCGCTTCGAGCGCACGCGCCTCGGGGTCTCGGTGCCGGCACCCGAGCCGCTCGATTGCGCGTTCGATCCGATCGGGGTCGATGAACTGGCCGCGCCCCGCGCGCGCAGCGACCGTGATCGCCGGAAGCCCGAGCGCTTCGAGCGCCCGGGCGATGCGCGGGGCATCGTCGTCGAGGATTTGGCGGGCAAGGTGGTTGGTGAACGTGGAGAGCGCCGCACGCTGCGCGCGCACGCCCTGGCGCCGCTGAAGTGCAGCCAGCGCCATCACCGGCGCAAGCAGCGCCACGGTCTTGCCGGTGCCGGTCGCGGCCTGGGTCAGCGTGACGAGCGCGCCCGCACCGGGCGGGGCGTCGAGTGCGCCGGCGACGATACCCGCGAGCGCGCGCTGCTCCTCGCCGAGCGCGGGCAACGGCCCGTCGGCGCGGAGCATCCGCTCGACCAGCGCCGCCACCGCGCGGACCTCGAGCGACACCGCTCAGTCCCCGGCCCGGGCGCAAAGCGCCGCGAGCTCGATGTCGGTGGCGGGGAGCAGCAGCGCATGGAGCCGGTTCGCATCGCATCGCCAGCGGCGGGCGATGCGCAGGAGCGCTCCGTCGATGTGCGCGGTGCGCACCGCGAGCGCCCGCTCTCGGCACAGCGCGCGGAACTCGACCAGCGCGCGGCGCTCGGGCGGTCCCGCATCGAAGCACCGCGCGAGGCGCCGAAGGCGCCCGGTGTCCACGTGCTCGGTCCGCTCGGGGTGGCACACGGCGATGCGCCCGCGCGTGCTGAACGCGAGCCGCGACGGGGAGAACCGGGCGGGCCCCGCGACGGCGAGGATGAAGGGGGCCGCAGGCGGCACTGCGGCGAGGCGCGCAACGAGGGCGGCGAGGCTGTCCTCGTGCATCCAGCGCTGCTCGACCCGGGCGCTCCCCCAGCGCACGTTCGCGATGGTGAAGGGCACGCGGTCCGCGCGTGCGAGCACGACCGTGCCCGCGCCGGGGCGCCTCGCAAGCGGCCGAGCTCTCGGCGGAGCCTGCCTGCGCTGCGCAGCGCGGGCGCGGACGAGCACCGCCCGCTCGGCCTCGGTGACATCGCAGAGCGCGCCGTCGAGCACCGCATCGACGATCCGGTACGCGGCGAGCGATTCGAGAATGCGCCGGGCGCCGGCCGCGCCTGCGCGCCGCGCCTGCGCAAGGCTCTTTCGCGCATACTCCGCCATCGGCATGGCGTGGGGGTACGCGTTGTTGAACACCGCGCCGGCGGCGCTCCAGGGGTCGGCGCGCGCGCCATGGACGAGATGGCGCGCGGCGTGGGCTTCGAAGAACGCGACCGCATCGAGCGTCATCGCCATGGCGCGACGGCCTCCTCCGGGGCGTTGCGCGGATCATGGTAGGGCGGGCGCACCCGCTCGACGGTGAGCAGCGCATCGGCTGGATCGCCTCCGAGGCGGCGAAAGAGTCCAAGCGGCAGCGGACGTGCAGGCGCGATGCGCGCGGTCGCGAACTCCGGATCGTCCGGCCCGGTGACGAGCCCGAAGGTGGCGGGAGTCGGCATCGACGGGCTCGACGGCGAGCGAGTCCGGATCGATCATGCCGGCGCCGGCGGCGCGGCGCTTGCCGATCCCGATCACCCCGGCGAACACCGCCCGCACCGCCTCGATGTGTCCGGTTCCGAGCCACGCGCCGCCGTCGCAGAGCCGCATCGGATAGCGGCTCAGCAGATTCTTCGCCCCGAAGCGGTCGGTGCGCCGGCGCCCCTTCGGTATGCGCCCCGGGGCGAGGCGCTCGATCGCCGCGCGTCCTCGCTGAACGACCGCAAGGGTACGGGTCACGCCGGTGTCGCCGAGCACGATGAATGAGGAACCGTGCGAGATGCCGTCGGTCAACGCGAGCGGCGTCGCGCGGATGGCCGCATCGAGGCTTGCGACGGTGCGGGCAATCTCGCCGCAGAGCACCGCATCGAGGGTGCACGGGCCGTGCACGATGGGCATCGTCGCAAATTCGAAGGTGACCATGAACGGCTGCATGTCATGCATTGCCTCGGTCCTCTTTGTCTCGGGCACGCCACGCGCGGCGTGCGTTCGCCCCTCGCTTCACAGGGGCACCTGGGTCGGACCCTTCGCCACGGGTTTCATGATGGAATCTTCGCCGCCCCTCAGCTTCACAGGGGCGCAATGGGCGTGGTCGTACCGGTCCGATGGATATGCTCAACACTGGGCGCTCTGCTTCGCTGCGCCCCCCTCGTGCGGCGCAAGGCGCGGCCAGTGCAGGCGATTGGGCGGCAGGCGCAGGCGCCGTCCGACGAGCGCGCGGTACCACGGCGGGCTGCTGCGTACCGTCCAGTCGCGGTCGATGACGAGAAGGCCGCGCTCGAGCAGCCGGTGCAGGTCGACCCGCAGCAGGAGCCCCGCCCCGACATCGTTCTCGCATCGCCAGTCCGCAACGTGGGCGGCTTCGAGCGCCTCGGCGACGTTGCAGCCGGTGACGGCGCAGCGCCCCCCGTAGGCATCGAGCACCGCCCGGCGAAAGCGGCGCTGGTCGGGGCGCGCCTCGCGAGCGGCCGCCCCCGCCGGCGCCCCGACCTCGGTGTCGAGGTCCGGCGCTTGCGCGCGCAGCCACCGCGCCACCGCGTCCGCGTCGGCCGACGGGCCGTCGTAGCCGTACTTGCGAAGCGACGCGGCAATCGACGGCGCACTGGCGGCGCTCACGAGGTCGCTCAATCGCATCGGTCCGGACATCCAAGCCCCTCCCGCCACGCGGCGAGCCAGCGCTCGGGGGCACCGCTCGCACTCAGGCTGCTCGCGTCGTCGTCCCAGCGCCCGGGGTCGATGGACACCGCCCCCACCGGATGCGCACGCGCTTCGTCGAGGCGCTTCACGGCGTAGTCGATGCGCACCCGCCCGCAGCCGTGCGCGCGGTGCGCGCCGAAGCGGGGGTCGCGGGCGAAGCGCTCGAGGCCGCCCATGAGGAGCGCCATGTGCGGCTCGGTGACGTGCTTGCAGAACATCCGGTGCCCGAGCACGGTGCCGGGCGGAATCGCCTCGTAGCCCGGGAGCGGCATCTGGAGCGAGACGTCGCTCCCGAGGCGCTTCGACTGGACCGAGGCGGCATCGCGCTCGGCGGTGCGCGCGGCCTCGAGCGCGGCCTCGAGCGCGGTGGTGTCCTCGCTCGCCCGCCGCGCCTCGCGGATACGCCGGGAAAGCTCGCGGCCCTCGGCCGCTGCGCGGCTTCGCCGGCGATTGGCCTCGAGCCCTTCGAGCACCGCGGCGCGCCCGTCCGCATCCAGCGCATCGAGGAGCATCGGCTCGGCGGTGGCGTCGCCGCGCGCGCCGGTCACCAGGACCGGCTGTGTCGGCTCGTCGGGCAGCGCCGCGCCGACGTCGAGGCGGCCGTGGATCCAGCCGATGGGCGAGCGCCCCGCGCCGAACAGGGCGAGGAAGGGGTCGCCCTCGAGGTAGGCCGCGCGCTCGGTGAGGCCCACGCGCGGCTCCTCGCCGCTGCCCTTCACGCCCCCGACGGTGAGCTCGAGGAAGCGCTGGAGCGTCACCGTGCCCTCGCGCTCGAGCCACACCTCGGCGCAGGCGTGGCGATAGGCGCCGCGCACCGTGCTGCCCGCGAGGTAGACGGTGTCCACGGGGCCTGCGGCGCTCGGCACGGGCATGCGCGGCAGGAGCGAGCGATGGTCCGCACCGCGCTGGCCCGGCGGGCTGAACGCGAGGGGCTCGAGCGTGAGGAGCGTGCCGGTGAAGAGGTAGGTGTGCATCGACGTTCCTCTACAGTGTGCGAAGCATCGGCATCGCGCAGCCCCACGCCCTGCCCTGGCCCACACCGCCGGTGTAGGCGCGGGTGAACCGCACCGCGTCGGTGACGCGAATCGCGACGCGGTAGCGGCAGGCGTTGAACGCGAAGGGGCGCTTCGCCGCCTCGAGCCGCACGCGCTCGATGCGCATCCGCGGGGCTTCGAGCAGCGTGAAGCCGTGCTCGGCGGCGCGCGCATCGAGCCAGCGCCGGCGAAGCGCATCCTTCGAGCGCGCCGCGCCGATGCTGCGCGCTCGCCCGCGCGACTTCACCGTCGGCAGGGCGCGAAGGCGCATCTCGAACGTCTGTCCCGTGGCGAATCGTGTCGCGATGTCGAAGCGGCGCACGACCACCTCGTGCAGGGCGCCCCCGAGCGCGAACGGCGCGTAGAGGAAGTCGCGCGCACCCCCGGTTGCGAAGGCTGCGTAAACGAGGCGGTGGACGGCGTAGCCGTCGGTGGCGAGGAGGTGCACGACGCGGTCGGGGTCGAAGGCCGCCGATGGGCGGGTGGCCGATGCGCGCGGCGGTGCCGGGCCGCGCGCACTCGTGGTGGATGGGGCCATGGGGAGTCTCCCGAGAGGTTGCGACTGTGGTGCGGTTGGTTGCATCACCGGACGGGCGCGGGGCGCGCCGCATCGGGGCGCACGTCGGTCTCGAGCCAGGCGAGTGCTTCCCGGTCGGTGACGAGGAGGGGGGCGAAGGTCACGACGCGACCCGCCTCGGTCGCGAGCGTGACGGTGATATCGGTCACGCCCGCGACGGGCGCCAGGGCGCGGACGCCCGGGCACGCGGCGACGAGGCCCGCGGCCATCTTGGCGAGCAGCGCGTGCCCGTCGGGCTCGGACATGCCGAAGAGGTCGGGGCCCGCGGCGAGGAGGCCGAGCCAGGGACCCGCGGGGCTGCGCTCGGGCGGCTCGAGGCAAAC
>CBDHDI010000023.1:0-17925 GCA_965261685.1 Dehalococcoidia bacterium | reverse complement strand
GATGGTAGTCCGCAGCATTCGCAATCACTGAAGTGATGGTCGTCAGGGGCTTTGGCCGTCAGTCCGCAGATGGTGGGCGAGATCGTTCGCCATCACTCGAGGCAGATGGCAGTCGGATTCGTTCGCCATCACTTGGCACCGATGGTAGTCGAGTGCATTCTCCATCGCTGGGAAGTGAGGGGGTCGGGAGTATTTGCCATCTCCTGGTTGATGGTAGTCGGACGCATTCAGCATCAGTCGGGAGGGGTCGTAATCGTGTGCATGCGCCGTCGCACGACGGACGGGGTAGAGAGCGAGACTCACCGCTGCGGGCAGGTGACGATGGCCAAGGGATGACCACTCCGCGCAACAATGGCAGTAACCGAGTCATGCATGCACGCCGAGAGCGCGGGGTGGCGACGCGGATGAACACTACGTGGGTCGGCGCGACGTAGAATCCAAACACAGAAGCTCACAGCGGAGGTTCCAAGGTGGTCGACACCAACGCGGTTCAGACCCTGCTGGCGCAGTTGAAGGATGTCCACGGCACCGTTGCAGCGACGGACGCGCTGCAGAAAGCACAACGGGTCGGGAGCGCGATACTCGAGATAAAGATTCGGCTTCGCGTGTTGAAAATGATGCGCGCCCGTGGAGTCGCCATCGAAAATGAAGACGAGATACTCGCGTGGATAAAAACGCATGAGCGGAAACTCGACGTTGCCGAGGAGCGCATCATCGCGCAGCAGGTGGAGGCCGTAGCCGCGAAGTTGGGCGTGACTGCCGACGACGAGAAAGTGACGCGCAATCACAGAAGAAGAATCGAACGTGCGCAACGCCAGGCGAACGGAGAGTGTATCGATTGTCCGAAAAAGAACGTGAGGCGCGCAGCGCCCGGGTCAACGAGATGCGAGGAATGTGCCGGGACGCACAATGCACGAAACGATACGTACCGGAGGCGAAGACAAACACAGATGATCGACAGGGAGGGTGCGAATACACCGGCGCCAAACGGCGAACCGTCGGGCGATGCGGCGGTAGCGGCGGAAAGCACGCACCAAGCCGGAGGTCAACCTCCGGTCGCGCAATCGGGCAGCGGAGACCCGTCGGGCCAAGCGACCGCAAGCACGCCCGGAGCCGGAGCGCAACTGCCGTTCCTCACGCGGACCAAACCATGACCGCGGCGACGAAGCACGTGAACGTCAGCGGGTGCAGGCAGCACGCACGATGAACATCCAGCGCACACTGCGAATGCTGGGCGCGAGATACCGGGCACGGATCACGAAGGGTACGACAGCGGCGGAAAAGAATGGAGCAGCGATCAACACGGCGAGAGCGCAGCGGACAGATGACGACGTTGCGGGAGTGATGGACCAGAAGCAGCTCGAAGCACTAGTGGCAAAGTTGACGGACACCGCAAGCACCATCGCCACCACGCAGGCACTGGACGAGGGGCGGCGGATCGGCGCCGGTCTGGTCGAGGTCAAATTGCGGCTACGCCTGGTGAAGAACCTGCACGACCATGGCGTGGACATACCGAACAAGGCTGACGTCGTGGCGTCGCTCGAAACACAGCAACGCGAATTGAAGGATGCCGAGCAGGCGACCATCTCGGAGCAACTGGCGACGGCGGCCGCAAGCGGTCTGGCAGCGTGGATGGACGAAAAGTCCGCGCACAATCGGGCACGGAAGCTCGAACGGGAAAGGCGCACGGCGAACGGGGACTGCGTCGACTGCCCGAAGAAAAGGTTGAGGCGCGCTGCGCCCGGGTCAACCAGATGCGACGAATGCGGCAAGGATCACAACACACGAAATCGGGACTACCGCCAGCGGGGAAAAGAAGGAGCAGGTGGCGGTAGTACGAAAGGCCCGACGAAGAAGAACGTCGGTCGCAGGAGAAGAGCAACAGCACGGCAGCGAGCCAAGGGCGGCGAGCGTCGAAAGCCGCAATCGGAAATGGCAAGCAACGCGATCGATGGACCGGGCAACGCCGAGCAAGCCGAGCGGGAACGAGGCGGTTTGGACGGGGAGGTCCCGTACCGGCGTGAACAGAACCGTGACGTCAGCGGCGAACAAAAGGGACGGCCGATTCTTGGCGACACATTCGGCGAACGGGCCGACGCGGACCAAACACAGCGTGACACCAATGAGCGAGGAAGCAGACGACGCATTCTGGGCGACACGTTCGGTGAAGGGGCGGAAGCGGACGATGCGCGGAGTAACGTCGGCGGCAAACCGAGAGTACGAGCGATTCTCGCGGACGTGTTCAGGGTGCCTTTGGACACGGACGAATCAGGCAGTGACCTAAGCGGTAGCGAAAACCGACGAACGACTCTCATCGACCTAGTCGGTGAAGAAGACGATGGGCAGGAAACTGAACTGAAACCGTCCGACGTGGACGACGAGTCTCCGCGCGGACCTGGGTAAAAGAGCAACGTCAAGGGTGCGCGGCGGAGACGACAAGTACGGCTCATAGCGGTGGCAGCTACCGCACCGACGTCAAGGACAGACTCTCCAGTAGGACCCGCTAGCGCACGGCACAGACCTGTCCAGAACGCGCAACGGAGCGAACCGAACGCAGTAGGGCGCACAAGCGCCGCGCACGACCACGAGAGCCGGTTCGCACGCACACCGATGTCAAACCTGAAGGAGAACCAATGAAGATTTGGAGAGCGCTGCACGCTGTGCACGCAATGCACGAGAACGAAGTCGGGACGCTGGCGCGATCCAGTCGGGCCGCGCTCGGAGCGGCGCTGCAAGCACTGTCCGCCACGGCGTACGCGAACAGCGAGCACGCGTGGCGAACACGCAAGGGGCCGATGGCGCTGTACCACCGAGCAGTCGGGATCGTTGCGAAGCGCGTGGCGCGCACGCTCACCCGGGCCGAACGCACCGCCGGGCGACGCACGCGGCGGTGGCGCCGAGCGCGCACAGCGAAACAGCATGAACGCTGCGAGCGCACGTTGAGTGTTGTCGCGCGACCGTACCAAACGGGAGGAGCCACACGCAGCACCAGCGTCGAGCTGAACGAGACGTGGGTGCAGATCTTCGCTGGCATCGAGAACGAGGATCTGAAGTCAGTGTGCGCAACGTTACGGTACGTGCACGGCCTCGAGGGCCTGCTCGCCGACGAGGCGTGGCGACGGCGGCGGCAATCACGCGCGCTGTTTCATCGCGTCGCGTCGGTGTCCGCCGGACACATGCGACGCGCAGCAACGAAGGTTCCGCTCGGCGACACGAAGCGCCACGTCGAAGGAGAGCAGCCAACGAGCGAGAGCGAATATCCCGGAAACATCGAACGAAGCGGTGCTGCGCTCGCACGGGTAACGGGCGATCGCAACAAAACCCGCGACAACACCGAACAGGGAGCGTGAACATGAACATGGCATTGGCGGCATCGACGACGATCGACACGCACGACGAATGGGTCGAAGCCCTTTAGCTCGCGACCGAGAAGACTGTCACCAGCCGGGCCGAACACCGAGGTCGCCTGGTGCGTCATCGAGAACGACAGGCAACGCGGGAACGCCGAGCGCCGGCGCCGCCACACCGACATCCTGCAGGAAGCCAACGATCACCTCGACCCCGAGCGCGGAGGGCTGCGCATTGTCGACGCGAGCGCCATGCTCGGCGCTTGGATGGTACACACCGGCTACGGCGACGAGTACGCGGCGGAGCCGGAGAACATCGACGACACGATCCTCGGACGGTGGCTGATGGAACGACTCGCAGACACGTTCGAAGAAGTGACGTCGTCACACGCGGGCGACGGAAAGGCGGTGCTCATCGTCGTGTGCGGAATGGACTGGCTCGACCGCGAGTGGGGACCGGGGCGCGTACAGCAGATCATCGAGACCGCCGTCGAGCTGCGCGCGCAAGCGCGCCCGCGGGTCGCGGTGCTGATCGAGCAAGGGGGTGCGCACGTACGCAATCGGCACGTGGTCAAGGCGCCCGCGCTCGAGCCCTGGTAGGAGCCACGCCGGGCCATAACGGCGGGGATGGTAAAAACAAATCGGCGGTGCGCCGCAATTGCAACGCGCACGCACACGGAGCACGACCATGTACAAAGACGAAGGAGAAGAGCAAGCGAGGATCGACGAAGTCCGAAACGGCAGCCGGGTCGAACCGCTCGCGCCGATCGGTCGGTCCCTCGCACGCGTCGAAGACGCAACGGAGGCACTCGCCGCAGACGAAGGAGACGTAGCACGCGCGGAGCTTCGCGCACTGTGGGCCATCGTGCCCGGGCGCACGCAGGCACAACGGACCGTCGAGACGATGAGGATGCACCCGCCCGGCCCGCTCGTGCGCGCAGTCGTGCGCGCAGGCGGTGCACCAGTCGACGTCGCTCTCGCGATCGCAGTGGCCGACGAACCGGTCGGACGCACGAGGCTCATCGAGCTCGGCGACGGATCGGTGGTCATGATGAACGAAGACGGACCGCGCGCACTAGACCAATCGGGCCGCTGAAGGTCCGATGCGCTGGAGCGAAGACGACCTCAAGGCGTACCGCGAAGGTCGCCCGAAGATCGAACCGACCAAAAGGCACAAGTTCGGCGCACGCACGACGCGCCGGGCAGATGGACGCACATACGCGTCGAAGCTCGAGGCCGCCCGCGCCGCCGATCTGGAACTGCAACAACGTGTGGGGATGATCCGGAACTTGCGCGAGCAGGTGCGCTACCCGCTCACCGACGGAACAGGCGCTGCATACCGGATCCGAAGCACGGGCGTCCCCAAGGGACGCAGAATGACGTTCGTCGCGGACTTCGTGTACGAACGCCGGATGCCGGACGGGAGATGGCACGAGGTCATCGAGGACGTGAAGGGATTCGACACGCCGACCGCGCGTGTCAAGCGGGCCATCGCCGAGCAGCTGTTCGGTACGAAGATCGAACTCGTACGCGCCGAGAAGCGCGCGGCGCGCTGATGCTCGCGGCCGCGGCCGAACATGATCACGGTGACAATGCAGGCGACATCGACATCATCGTTGTCATTCCCTGCCTGACCGCGATGGTGCAGCGCAATCAGGACGACCAATTCGATGATAATCGTTTCGGGGAGACTCTCCAGCGGCGCGAAGCCGACAATGCGGAAATCGTTGCGCTCGACCGGCATGAAGCGCGGCACATTCATGATCGAAACGCACGGTTCGATGACGACTTCGAAATCGCGGCCGGGTGCGTTGACGACATCAATCGACATTGGTCGGCCGATCAACGCGGTTCGAAGCCGTGCCCGCAGCTTCGGCGCGCGCGCAAAGGCGCCTCGCACAAGCGCAGGCGCCGCGGCGAGGTCGTCACCCCCGGTGTTGTTGGTCCGGCGCTGCACCATCGAGACGTTGGCGGCATCGACCGGCTTGAACATCGCGGCGGCGAGCCTGGCCGCGAGTAGCGCCCGAGTGCGCCGGATCCAAGTGCCTCGACCGCAGGTTTGGCGTCGGCTGCGGCTCCATGGGACGCGAAGCATTTCTGAGTGCGCCCGCACACGCGCAAGGCAGTCCGAGCTCCTTCATCGCATCGCGCGGAAGAATTCGCAGCTCGTCGAGCGCGACATCGAACTCGCGGTGAACACGATGCTCGACCAGATGGCGCGATGTCTCGCCCGCGGCGGGCGCATCGAGATCCGGGGCATCGGCAGCTTCTCGCTGCGTCTGCGCCGCGCGCGGATCGGGCGCGCCCCAGGACCGGGCCGCCGGTGTCGCTTCCCGCGAGGTACGCGGCCTGGTTCAAGCCGGGGAGGAAGCTGCGCAAACGCGTCGAGCGTGACTCTCGCGCACCGGCTGAAGCGCAGCCGCCCGCGGCTGAATCGCAGGATCCGCAGCCGCACTGCGACCGCTGCTCCGAGTCCGGCGACCGTCATGCGCATCGAGGCATTGCTTCGTGGCCATTGGCCACGACCGGTGCCCGCCGACGCCCCGGACACGCTGATCGGGGCCTCGCCGCATCCCCGGGGTCGTGCGAAGACGAGCCCGACGCCGATGGTGCCGCACGCGCCGTCGTTCGAGTCCGGGGACCCAGTCGGCTCGCTGGTGTCTCCCGGGACCTGTCAGTCTTGCGAACGCGATGTAGCCCCTGCCGCCGCCCGGCGCGAGGCCCGATAGCACACCCCGCCACCCAGCGTCCCAACGGCCCATCGTCGCCGCCTGCGGCGCACGCAGGCACCGCCGTCATGGTCGTTGGGAGGGGCGCAAGGGAAACAGCGGCCGGGGAAGAGGTCTCGACGCTTCCCGAACACGCACGCCCCCCAGAGCCGGACCCGGCTCCAAACCCCCGTCGCCACCGGCGAGAACATGCTCAGCGTTCGCGCCGGACTCGCGCGATGCGTGGCGACGACACCACGAGAGCGGCGCCGTGGACCACGACGGTCCCAATCCGACACGAGAGCGGGTGATGGCAGGGCTCACAGCTGCTCGGCGTCGCGCCCGGGTGGGTGGGCGACCGCCAGCGATAGTCGGCGAGAAGCTCGATGCCATTCTTGCCGCCCTGGACGATGGCATGTCGAAGGCCGCTGTGTGCCGCAACTTTGGCGTCAAGCGTACTACGTTGAACGAGACGCTGGCCCGGAGCGATACGGTTCCAACTTCCGGCGCCAGTTCGCCATGACCAGCCGTGTCGGGGGTTCGCCCGTGCGGGCCGAGTCTACTCTGACCACCTTACCCCCAGACTCCCTTGCGTTGAGGGAACAGACCCGGAATCTCCGACCACCGGGGCGTTGCGCCACCGATCGAGGCGGGCAGCCGCCATCGAGTGCACAGCCACCCTCGCTGCCGAACTCGAGCCGGACCTGACGCGCAGCGTCCCACACCACGCCCCGACCTGCTACGCGCCGCACGGCGCGAGCCGCACCGAACTCGGCGCCGAAAGGCGTCCGTGCTCTGCCGGATATCGCCCGGCGAGCGAATCACCACCGGCCGAGGCCCGTTCACCCCGAAACACACCACAAGGAGACTGAACAGATGTCCACCACTGCCGGGCACCGCCCCGAGCCGCACCGGGGGAGCCCCCGCGGCAACCGATTCATCCATCTTGCTTGTCACAACAGGAGACACACCCGATGACCACGTACAACCATATCGACGAGACGACCGGCGAGCAGCTCGCGACCGTCAGCCGCAACCACTCATCAGGTGAGTCCCAGGTCCGGCTCACTCCCTGGGTCCTGGAGCGGCTCAGGGCGTGCGCTTACAGCGCCCGCACGGACGACATCCCCCCGGCCATCACGCGCCATGTGTTCTACGCCCATCACTTCCCAAACCCCGGGGACACGGAGAGGTCGTACTCCGTGTGCTTCAGCTCCGAGGCGCAATGCGACGCGGCGCTCGGGAGCTTGCCCGGACTCATCGCGGCCGCCACGCAGTTCCTCGACGCGCCGTAGATGCGACGACCCGGGGGGGGCGACCGCCCCCCTCGACACCAGCGCTTCCCGGGTGCGGCGCGCGCGCTGTGACGCCCGTGCCGATGCGGCCACACGACCACAAGGAGTCCGATGATGACCGAGGCCAACACCTCGCGCCCGGGACGCGCGAACGTCGAGGGTCGCGCAGTGAGCGATGACAACACGCCCATACGGCTCATCGCGAGCACTTCGAGTACGTCGCCGGCGAAGCCGACTGCAGGCCCGCTGCGGCTGAGCGTGCAAAGACCGGTTGCGCCATGGCGCTCCAGGCGGCCGCCCATGCGTCCATCGCGGCTCTTGTGCGAGAAAGCCCACATGACGGCGCACGAAGGGATCCACGTGGCCCCTTCGGGTCGCAGTGCCTTCGGGCGCCGGTCAGTCGTGCGACGGGGTGTAGGCCCTTCCGCCGCCGGGCGCGAGGCCGGGTAGCGCACCTCGCCATCGAGCGCTCCGAGCCTTGCTCGACAGCCGCCCAGCGTCGCCGCTGCGACCTGCCTCCCGCCCCCTGCGGCGTACACCGTCACCGGCGACAGGATGATGGGGAGGAGGACAGGGGAAACAGCGGCCGGGGAAGAGGTCTCGACGCTTCCCGAACACGCACGCCCCTGAGAGCCAGCAATCCGGCTCCACACTGCTCGACCCCCTTCGCCACCGTCGTCGGAACGCGCCCGCGTTCGCGCCGGACTCGCTCGACGCGTGGCGACGACACCACGAGAGCGGCGCCGTGGACCACGACGGTCCCAATCCGACAACCACCGCTCTCACCCACCGCCATCGTGCCGCGTGCCGCATTCCGGGGCCCGCCAAGGAGACCATCATGAAGACTACGCAGACCATCCCATGCTCGAGCGCCCTCATCATCGCGGCCGCGCTCGGGGCATTCGCACTCACCCCCACCGACGCCGCCGCCGAGGCGGTCTCGGTGATGCGTCACTCGACGCCGCCGCTTCCCGGATACGGAGTGCTCGCGCTCGAGATCTGGACCGACGGCACCGACGTGCAGGTCATCGGGCTCGACGCGCAAGGCCGCATCGTGCTCGCCCGCGAGGGGACCATGCGCTCGGAGCCGACGCTCGAGGGCACGGGCGGCATCGAAGGGGTGCTCCCGGCCGAGCAGCTCTGGTTCGACAGCGGGGGCAGGCTCGCGTACGAGCGCTGTGCGAGGCCGCACTGTGCACGGGCGATCGCGGCAAAGGCCGAAGCGCTCGTGCGGGCGTCCGCGATGGGCCCGGCCGATGGCGCAAGCGGCGGGACGATCATGGCGAAGCTCTGTCCAACCATCGAGCTCGACGCCACGCACGCGCACGCGCCGAGCGAGGCGATCGCGGCGCTTGCCGCCAATGCGCCGTGCAAGTGGCGCCCGGTCCCGATCGAAGATCTCCAGCCGATCCCCGGCGTCGGGCGCCGCACGCTGGTGCGGATCGGCACCGCGATCGGCACCGCGGTGCACGAGCTGCGCCAGGCGCCGTGGGCGATCCGGCCCGACCCACGCTGATCGGTGCTCGGCGCCGAGGGGGCGGGTGAGCGCTGCGCGCCACCCGTCGCCGCCGCACGCGTCCACCCACGACACCACCCGAGAAGATCCGACCGATGCACCGACAGGCAGAGTCCGCCGACGAGACACGCACGCTGCGTGCGCTCGCACTCCCCGCGCGGCTGTGCGACACCGGCGACGCGCCGCTTCGCCGCGCACTCTACGTCGACTGCGAGACCACGGGCCTGAGTGTCGAGCACGACCAGGCCATCGAGCTCGCGATGCTCCCCTTCACCTACGCGCCCGGCGACGGGCGCATCGGCGAGGTGCTGCACCACGAGGCGCAGGTCCACCTCCACGACCCCGGCCGCCCGCTCGATGCGCTCATCACCGCGCTCACCGGGCTCACCGACGAGGACTTGCGCGGGCGGCGCATCGACGCCGAAGCCGCGACCGCGCTGATCGCGCGCTCGGATCTGATCATCGCGCACAACGCGCGCTTCGACCGGCCGTTCTTCGAGCGTGCCCTGCCGGCGACGCGCGCGCTGCCCTGGGGGTGCTCGATGCGCGACGTCGCGTGGACCGCGCACGGGTGCCCGAGCGCGGCGCTGCACTGCCTCGCCTGCGGCTACGGGGTGTTCGCCCGAGACCGTCACCGAGCGCTCGCCGACTGCGAGGCCGGCGTGTGGCTGCTCGCGCAGACCCTTCCGGGCTCGCCCCAGCGGGTGCTCGCCGCGCTTCGCGAGACCGCGTGGCGCGAGACGGTGCGGCTGTGGGCGGTCCACGCCCCGTTTGAACACAAGGACGCGCTCAGGGCCCGCGGCTACCGCTGGATGCCGCAAAGGCGCGACGCCATCGAGCGCTCGTGGTGGACCGAGGTCACGCCCGAGGCGGTGGACGGCGAGCTCGCGTGGCTTCGCGAGACCGTCTATCGCTGCGAGGCGCTCCCCCACATCCCGCGCCGGCGTGTCACCGCGCGCGAGCGCTGGCGCGCCGACCCCGCCGACGTCGCCGCTCGCGCGTAGCCCGCAACGGCCGGCCCCAAGCCCCATCCGCATCAGGGGCGCTCAAGCGGCCGAGGACGGCCATCGAGGCGAGCGCTCCCCGAGAGATCCGCCGTCGAATCCATCGCCCGATTGCGCACACCGGCGCATGCGCCGCTCGCTCGCCCGCGTGTGTGCCGCCGCCATCACCACGCCGCGCACGCCCTCGACGACGCCGTTCGCGACGACGACCCGCCCGCGCTCGACCGGGGGGGGGGCGGCCGATCCACGAGACCAGGAGACGAGACCATGACCATCGAAGACATCGAGCGCGCGATGGAGCGTATGCGCGCGGAGAGGGAGCGGGTGCTCGAGCGGTTGCGCGACCCCGACGCCCGCGACCGGCGCCCGCTGCGCTCGGGCGAGCCCACGCCCGCGATGCGGCTCGAGAACCTCGACCGCGAGCTCGGGCGGCTGCGACGGCGCAAGCGCCGCGCCGAGGCGCGCCGGCCCCACGGCGCCCTCTCCCCGGCGCCCTCTTGCGATGCGACTCCGTCTCCGTGCGGGACCGCCGTATCCCGTCTTCTCGACTCCGTCTCGCGTTACGACGTACGCCGCGCCGCACTCATGCCGGATATCGGCGCACTGCTCGATGCCGCCGATGACGCAGTCGCCTCCTTGCGCGCCGGGGTCGCAAGCGCCGGCCTCTCCGTCTTCGACTGGCCACTTGTCGGCCCGTCGCCCGGGTGGGCCCAGGCGATCGCCGCGCAGGCCCTTGCACCCATCGTCCCCGCGCACGCGCACCGGCTGCTCGAGCGCGACCCGGCCGCGGGCTTCTGCGCGGGCTCCGCCTCCTACCCCGTGCGCATCGGCGTCTCGCCCTGCGAGCTGCTCCGGCTCGGCTGCGACGGCGGTTTCACCGAGCAGTACCCGATGTGGACACTCTCGCTCTACGAAGACACGGCGCGCGTACGCGCCCTGACGCTCCTCCTCGTCCTCGACGTCCCGCGAGCGCTCGCCCGCATCGCCTCGTGCGATGTCTTCGCCCTGCACTGCGCCGTCGAGGAGTACGCCCCTGTTGACGACGTGTCCGCTCTGTTCGACGAGTTCGTGCTTGATGCGGTCGATCGGGCGGATGCGCTTGTTGACCCCCGAGTATCGGAATGCCCCGACGGCGCCGTGTCCGACCCTCCCGACGGTGCGCTCGCCGATCCTTCCCCCGACCCCTCCGATCTGCGCGCTGACGACGTCGCCGACGTGTGCGGCGCCGTCGCTCGCGCCGAGTCGGAGGTACTGGCGGCCCGCGCCGCGCTCACCGGCGCCGAGTCCGACCCTGCGGCCATTCCCGACCGGGCGCTCTGCGAGCGTGCGGCCCGCGAGGTCCGCGCGATGGTTCTCCAATCCGGCGACGGTGTCTTCTCCGATCCCCTCGAGCTCGCGTCCGACGTCGACGACTCCAATCGCGGCGCCGACGTCGACCCGTTCGCCGACCTGGTCGTGCGGCGCGTGCGCGACATCCTTGCCGAGCGCGTCGCCGCGGCCGAGCGCGCGCTCGCCGATGCCGAGGTTCGCGCGGGCTTGCGCCCCGCGCCGCCCGACCCCGCCGGCATCGTCACCGCTCCTTCGGACCCGCCGCCTGCGCCCGCCTCGGGCTGATCCCGCTTCTCCCCTCTCGCGCCTGTTCGTGCACGAATCCGGTGCCTCCCCTCATCGAGGGTCGATTGCGCAAGGCGAATTCACACTCCGAGGGCCGGGCCCGCTCGCCCACGTCCGCGCCAGCGCTGATCGCGGTGTGGCGCCGAAGCCCCGTGCCCAGGACTCCTCGAGCCTCTGTCCGGCGGGCCCGGCTCGAGCGCGGTCCATCGCCGCTGCGGCCTTTCGCACCCCGCCGCCTGCGGCGCCACGCGTGCCAACCTCGGGCAAGTAGGAAGGAGCGCAGCGGAAACGGCGCATAGCGAAGACGCCTCGTAGACGCTCCCCGGCCACACACGCCCCTGAGAGCCGCTATCCGGCTCCACACCGCTCGACCCCCGGTCGCCACCGGCGAGCACGCGCCCGCATTCGGGCCGGATTCGCTCGCCGCGGGGCGAGACCACCGCGAGAGCGTCGCCATGGACCACAACGGTCCCGGTCCGACGGTCGCCGCCCCGTACCCCGACCGACGCCGCCGCCGAGGAGGTCTCTCGGTGATGCGCCGCGCGCCGCGCCCGCTACCCCGGTGCGGGCGCACGCCCCCCCCACGCGAGGAGCCATGAGATGAACGAGACGATGACGCTCGAAGCACTCGAGCGCGCGATGGAGCGCGTGCGCGCGCAGATGCGCCGGGTCGTTGCGTCGCTGCGCGACCCCGACGAGTCGAGAACCTTGACTGGGAGCTCGAGCGGCTGCGGGTGCGCAAGCGCCGCATCGAGGCGTGGCTGCGCGACCCCGACGAGAGCGCGAGGCGCCGCGCGCGGCGCGCGAGCGTGTTTGCGCGTTGGGTCGAGACGCTCGAGCCGATGCCTGCGCGGATGGGCCCGATGCGCGCGCTCGGGCTCGAGCGCTGGGTCGAGACGCTGGAGGTTGCGCCCGCGCAGATGCGCAGCATCCGGGCGCTCGCCGACGGGGCCGACCGCGCGCTCTTTGCCGACGAGGCGCTCGCCGCCGACGGCTGGCGGCGCGATGCCGACGGCCACTGGCACGGCGCGCTCGCCCCCGCGGCGTGCGAGGGCCCCGTCACCGACGTGGTGGTGCTCGCGCAGGCGCGCGCCGATGTGGACCGAACCCTCGCGCCGACCCCCGAGGAGACGCTCGCGCCCGGCGAGTGGACGTCGCTGCTCGGCGAGGACGCCCCCCGCGGCGACGGCCCGCCCCCGCCCGACCTCGGCACGTGCACCGGCCCCACCGCCGAGGACCTCGACGCGGCGAGCGCCCGGTTCGCCGAGCTCTGCGAGGCGTGGACCGAGGCGCGCCAGCCCGACGGCACCTTCGTCACCGCCGCCGGCGAGGTCCTCGACCCCTACGCGGAGCGGGTCCAGGCACAGGCGCGGGCCATCGTCGCCGAGCGGGTGGCGGCGGCGATGGAGGCGGCGCGTCGCCGGTGACCGACCGGGTCCGCACGTCACTCGAGCACGACGACGAACGATGACGGCCGGACCACCCCGGACACGGTGCGCCGTGCGCGCCCGAGCGTCCATCACCACGACCACCACCTAAGGAGATGACCCCCATGAAGCCAGCAATCCGTCCGAAGTCGAACCCCCACCGCCGCGACCGCACCGCGGCGCCCGCGAAGGAGCGCCTGCGATGAGCCCGACGATTCCGTGGACCGCGGGACACTGGCCCGCAACGGGGGGCTGCAGCGTCTGCCCCGCCCCCGTCGTCCCCGACGGCTTCCGCGACCGCCTCTCCTACCGTGATTTCCACATCACGGGGCTCTGCCAGGCGTGCCAGGACGAGCAACATTTTCGCCCGAGCGTGGCGGACGGGCGGGTGCGCTACCCCGTCCGCCGCGGCGTGCTCGCCGCACCCGTGGTGCGCGACGGCGAAGTCGTCGAGCTCGCCCTCCTGCCGTTCCTGTGCGTCGTCCCCGAGGCACGGGTGGAGTGGGAGGCGCGGTGGCTGCTGCGCGCGGGCGCGCGGCTCGCACCGCTCGACCCCTGGCACGAGCTCGAGCCCGCGGAGCCGGTGCTTCGAGCCCACCAGGTGCGCCTCACCGAGGTGGCCGACCTCGGCGCGGCCGAGGTGCGCGCGGCGCTCGACGTCGACATCGCCATCGTGTTCGATGCGCCGGCCCGCGACGCGCTCGCGCGACTCCCGCTCAAGCAGTCCGCGCTCTGCTTCGCGCTTGCCGACGACCTGCCCTGGGAGGCGCGCTTCGGGGCGCCGCTCGAGACGCTGCTCGCGTACTGGCTGCGCGAGCCCGTCTCCGTTGTGCGGGCCTGCGCGCTGCTGGTGCTCGCGCTCGCCGACCCGGCGGGGCGCGCCCGCACGCGGCCCGGGGCGCTCGGCCCGCTCCTTCGCCCCCACAACACGCGGTTCCCCGAGCTTGACCTGCCACTACCGGGCGATGGCCGCTGACGCCCACGTTGACCCGACCACACCACGACCAAGGAGCCACGCAATGAACGACCGATACCCACACGCGCCCTGCCTCGGCCTCGACCGCGAGAGCGCATCGCGCGACCGCACCGTGTCCGCGGGCGATGCGGTGCGTACCGCCGACCCCGTCCCCGGCACCGGGCATGACGTCGCGCGCAGGCTTGCGACGCTCGTCGTCGAGGCCACCCGGGCGTTGTCCGCACCGCGGGCGCGGTGCGCCATCGTCTGTCTCGAGCCGCCCGGGCGCAGCCCCGCGGGTCCCTGGCTCGGCATCCTCGCCGCGGGCGCCGATCTCTTCGGCATGGCCGAGCCCGATGGGCACGCGCTGCTTGCCGAAATGGCCGCGGGCCTCGTCGCCGCCTGCCCGGGCGTGCGCGCCCTGGCGCCCGCCGAGGGCGCGGCCGACATCACCGTCACGCTCGCGACCGAGGCGGGCCGCCTCGTGACTTTCGCCCCCTTCCTCGTCACCGACCGGGAAACGCTCGCCCGGCTCGAGACCGACGTGCTCCCCGATGCGGCGCTCCCCGCGCCCGTGCTTCGCCTGCCCGTCGAGTGACGCCGCGCGGCGAGCGTCCCGACGACCACGCCGGCACCAACGAGCCGCCCAACGACCCCGACGACGCGGGCGAGGCGAACACCTCCACCGACTGACCCGTCGCGCCAAATGGCGCGGCTCCGCGCCCGGTGGTCGCACACCGGGGCGCCGACGCGCGCCCGCACGCCCCGGGGCCCCCGCGCGCGCTCCTCGACCATCAGGCGCGCCTGCATCGCCCGCCCACATCCCGCCGCGCACGGAGCGCACCATGACCGAATGCCGCAATCGCACCGGCACCGCCGCGCCCGAACCTGCACGCACGTGTGGCGAAGCCGACGACCACCTTCGCGACGTCGCGCACTTTCGCGCCATCGTCGGCCACGACCCCTACCCGTGGCAGCGGTGTCTGTACGCCGCGCTCGCGCGGGGCGCGGTTCCGGACGCGGTGGACATCCCCACCGGGCTCGGCAAGACGGCCTGCGTGCTGCTCGCACTGCTCGCACGCCTTGCGCACCCCGCCCTGCCGCGGCGCATCGTCTACGTCGTCGACCGCCGCGCCATCGTCGACCAGACGGCGGAGGCGGTGCGCGCGTGGATTGCGTGCATCGGCGCGCTGCCCGCGCTTCGCCACGCGTTCGACGCCTGCGCGGCACATCCGGCCGAGCGCAGCGTCGGGCTCGGGGTGCTGCGCGGGGGCCTCGCCGACGACGGCGCGTGGCGGCTCGACCCCGCGCGGCCCGCGGTGCTCATCGGCACCGTCGACATGGTGGGCTCGCGGCTCGTGTTCTCGGGCTACGGCGACGGACGCTCGCGGCGCGCGACGCACGCGGGGCTCCTCGGACACGACGCAATGGTGCTGCTCGACGAGGCGCATCTCGCGCCCGCGTTCGCCGCGCTGCTGCGTGCCGTCGAGGGACTGCAGCACCGACCCGAGTTCCGCACCATGACGCTGTCGGCGACCGGCGCCGCCGGCGCGACGGTGCTCGGACTCACCGGCGCGGACTTCCGATGCGCCGCGGTGCGCCGGCGATTGAACGCCCGCAAGTCCCCGCGCTTCGTCGAGGCGGCGACGCCGTGCCTGAGCGCATCCGGCGCATCCGCGCCGCGGCCACTTGCGCACCGCACCGGGGCGGTCGTGGTGTTCGTCGAGCGCGTCGCCGATGCGCGGCGCATCGCCCGAGGGCTCGCATCGAGCCTCGGACCCGAGGCCGCGCAGCGGGTCGCGGTGCTGACCGGGACGCTGCGCGGCCACGAGCGGACCGCACTTGTGCACGGGCCCGTGTGGCGGCGGTTCACGCCGGGGGCGACACACCCGCCCGGACGCACCCTCGGTGTATCTCGTGTCGACCGCGGGCCGGCGAGGTCGGCGTCGACCTCGAACGCGGACCACGCGGTGATGGACCTCGCCACCCTCGATTCGATGATTCAGCGTCTGGGGCGCGTGAACCGCGCCGGTGACGGCGACGCGCAAGTGAGCGTCGTGTTCACCACGCGCGAGGCGAGGGGCCTGCGCTCGGCGCCCACGTCGTACCGCGAGCGGCGTGAGGCCGCACGCGCGGCGACCCTCGATGCGCTGCGGCGAGCGCCGAGCTTGAGTCCGAAGACGCTGCGCGGCCTCGACCCCGACACCGTGGCCGCATGCTCCGCACCGTGTGCCCGGCCCGCCCCGCTCGACGCGGCGGTGCTCGAGGCGTTCGCGGCGACCTCGGCGGCGCTGCCGCGCCCGCCGGTTGCGGTGTA
Organism: Dehalococcoidia bacterium; assembly: GCA_965261685.1. GTDB lineage: Bacteria > Chloroflexota > Dehalococcoidia > UBA2979 > UBA2979 > VXMT01. The sequence goes on along the minus strand of CBDHDI010000023.1, from coordinate 1,742 downwards.
CCTGCGGGGGGTGAGCGACGAGCCCGGCACCGCGCAGTGCTTCCTCGCCTGGCGGCGCGACATCGCCGAGCTCGTCGCGCTCGGCGCGGCGGTGGCGGGCGAAGTCCTCGCGTTCTTCCGGCCGACGTCCGAGGAGCTCGCCCGGGTGCCGGCGTGGTACGCGCAGAAGCTCGTGCGATGTGCCATCGAGCGTCTCGGCGGCGCGGCGCTGCCGCTCGTGGTGGTCGGGTCCGACGGCGAGGTGTTCGCAGCTGCCGTCGACGACCCGTCGGCGCTGCCCTCGTTCGGGTTCGCGACGGTGGTGCTGCCGACGGCGGCCGGCGGCCTCTCGGCCGAGGGGCTGCCCGATGCCGATGCGGAAGGTCCGGTCGAGGATGTGGCCGACACCGATGCGCGCACGCGTTACTTCGCCCCATGCCCGCCGGGGACGCTTCCCGCATGGACCGAACGCGCGGTCGAGCTGCGGGTGCCGCTCGGGGGCGAGGGTGATGAGGAGGGGGATGAGGAGCGTTGCCTCGTCTACGCGCGGCGCCGTCCCGGCGCAAGGCTTCACACCGGCGAGAGCGACCTCGGCCGGCTCGGCGCCTCGGCGCAGACCATCGACGCGCACTGCGCGGAGGTCGCCGCCGCCGCGCGGCGCATCGGTGCGGCGCTCGGCTTGCCTGAGGACCTCGTCGACGCGCTCGAGAGCGCCGGGCGCTGGCACGACAAGGGCAAGTCGCGCGCGGTGTGGCAGCGCGCAGCCGGCGCATCGCCCGGCGGCCCCGCGCTTGCGAAGTCCCCGCGCGGCCGATTGCGGCCCGAGTGGCTCGGCGGCTACCGTCACGAGTTCGGTTCGCTCGTCGATGCCGAGCGCATCCTCGGGCCCGATGTTCCCCACCGCGACCTCGTCCTGCACCTCGTCGCCGCCCACCACGGCTGGGCACGTCCGGGGTTTCCCGACCGCGCGCAGTGGACCCCGATGCGCCGTCGCGTGTGAACGAGCGGTGCGCGCGGCGTGCGGCGCGCCGCTTCGCACGGCTTCAGGCGCGGCACGGGCCGTGGCGCCTTGCGTGGCTCGAGGCGCTCCTGAAGGCCGCCGACGCGTACGTCTCGAGCGGTGCGGGAGATGCACCGCCATGAGGGTGTGGCCCATCGACCCCGGCAATCCGGGCGAGGTGCTCGCCTGCGCGGGGCTTGCCCACCTTGCGTGGCGCGCGAACCCCGAGGCCGCGACCGGGTTCGTGAGCGCGCGCGGCGGGGGGATGCGGTTCGTCGTCCCCGATGCGACGCCGCTCCCCGAAGACGCCTCGGCGTGGCCGCTCGTGCGGATGGAGGGTCCGCCGCGCGAGCGGCTGCGGTTCGCGGGCATCGTCCTCGACTGGTGGTGCCCCTGGGGGCTCAACCCGGGGATGAAGCACTGGGCCGGCCCGCAGTCGGCGCAGAGTGTGCACCGCAACCTCCACCGAGCGCTCGGGCGTTCCAGTGCGTCGGAGTGGCTCCGCCACGCAGCCCCCGCCGCGGGCGGGCGGCTCTACCTCGACCCCCGCTCGAGCTGGAACACGCTCGAGCTCGGCTTCAGCCTCGCCGCGCACCGCAGCATGCGCGCCCACGCCCGGCCCTGGGTCGAGCTGCTCGGCTCCGTCGGCCTCCAGGCGTTCGCCGTCCCCGGCCACCGCAACCGCGGCGGATTCCGCTATCGCCTGTGGCGCCCCGCGCCCTTGCCCGTCGCGCACGCCGCGTTCGCCTCACACTCGCTCACC
>CBDHDI010000022.1:0-8075 GCA_965261685.1 Dehalococcoidia bacterium | reverse complement strand
GCGCCCGGGTGGGTGGGCGACCGCCAGCGATAGTCGGCGAGAAGCTCGATGCCATTCCTGCCGCCCTGGACGATGGCATGTCGAAGGCCGCTGCGTGCCGCAACTTTGGCCTCAAGCGTACTACGTTGATCGAGACGCTGGCCCGGAGCGATACGGTTCCAACTTCCGGCGCCAGTTCGCCATGACCAGCCGTGTCGGGGGTTCGCCCGTGCGGGCCGAGTCTACTCTGTCCACCTTACCCCCAGACTCCCTTGCGTTGAGGGAACAGACCCGGAAACCCCGACCACCGGGGCGTTGCGCCACCGCCCGAGGCGGGCAGCCGCCAAGCGCGGACGCAGGGGCCGGCCCCGACCCGCCTGCGCCGCACGGCGAGCGCTGAGGAGGCGCTCCGCGCTCCTCCAGCCCACCCCGACCTTTCCTTTGCGAAGGGACAGCCCGGAAACTGCGACCACCGGGGGCGTTGCGCCACCGATCGAGGCGGGCAGCCGCCATCGAGTGCACAGGCCCCCTCGCTGCCGAACTCGAGCCGGACCTGACGCGCAGCGTCCCACACCACGCCCCGACCCGCTACGCGCCGCACGGCGCGAGCCGCACCGAACTCGGCGCCGAAAGGCGTCCGTGCTCTGCCGGATATCGCCCGGCGAGCGAACCACCACGGGCCGAGGCCCGTTCACCCCGAAACACTCCACAAGGAGACTGAACAGATGTCCACCACGACACCAGCGCTTCCCGGGTGCGGCGCGCGCGCTGTTATGCCCGTGCCGATGCGGCCACACACGACCAGAAGGAGTCCGATGATGAGCGAGGCCAACACCTCGCGCCCGGGACGCGCGAACGTCGAGGGCTGCGCAGTGAGCGATGACAACACACCCATACGGCTCATCGCGAGCACTTCCAGTACGTCGCCGGCGAAGCCGACTACTGCAGGCCCGCTGCGGCTGAGCGTGCAAAGACCGGTTGCGCCATGGCGCTCCAGGCGGCCGCCCATGCGTCCATCGCGGCTCTTGTGCGAGAAAGCCCACATGACGGCGCACGAAGGGGTCCACGTGGCTCCTTCGGGTCGCTGTGCCTTCGGGCGCCGGTCAGTCGTGCGACGGGGTGTAGGCCCTTCCGCCGCCCGGCGCGAGGCCGGGTAGCGCACCTCGCCATCGAGCGCTCCGGGCCTTGCTCGACAGCCGCCCATCGTCGCCGCTGCGACCTGCCTCCCGCCCCCTGCGGCGTACACCGTCACCGGCGACAGGATGATGGGGAGGAGGACAGGGGAAACAGCGACCGGGGAAGAGATCTCGACGCTTCCCGAACACGCACGCCCCTGAGAGCCAGCAATCCGGCTCCACACCGCTCGACCCCCTTCGCCACCGTCGGGAACGCGCCCGCGTTCGGGCCGGACTCGCGTGACGCGTGGCGACGACACCACGAGAGCGGCGCCGTGGACCACGACGGTCCCAATCCGACAACCACCGCTCTCACCCACCGCCATCGTGCCGCGTGCCGCATTCCGGCCCGCCAAGGAGACCATCATGAAGACCACGCAGACCATCCCGCGCGCGAGCGCCCTCGTCATCGCGGCGGTGCTCGCGACCATCGCGCTCACCCCCACCGACGCCGCCGCCGAGGAGGTCTCGGTGATGCGTCACTCGACGCCGCCGCTTCCCGGCTACGGAGTGCTCGCGCTCGAGATCTGGACCGACGGCACCGACGTGCAGGTCATCGGGCTCGACGCGCAAGGCCGCATCGTGCTCGCCCGCGAGGGGACCATGCGCTCGGAGCCGACGCTCGAGGGCACGGGCGGCATCGAAGGGGTGCTCCCGGCCGAGCAGCTCTGGTTCGACAGCGGGGGCAGGCTCGCGTACGAGCGCTGTGCGAGGCCGCACTGTGCACGGGCGATCGCGGCAAAGGCCGAAGCGCTCGTGCGGGCGTCCGCGATGGGCCCGGCCGATGGCGCAAGCGGCGGGACGATCATGGCGAAGCTCTGTCCAACCATCGAGCTCGACGCCACGCACGCGCACGCGCCGAGCGAGGCGATCGCGGCGCTTGCCGCCAATGCGCCGTGCAAGTGGCGCCCGGTCCCGATCGAAGATCTCCAGCCGATCCCCGGCGTCGGGCGCCGCACGCTGGTGCGGATCGGCACCGCGATCGGCACCGCGGTGCACGAGCTGCGCCAGGCGCCGTGGGCGATCCGGCCCGACCCACGCTGATCGGTGCTCGGCGCCGAGGGGGCGGGTGAGCGCTGCGCGCCACCCGTCGCCGCCGCACGCACCCACGACACCACCCGAGAGGATCCGACCGATGCACCGACAGGCAGAGTCCGCCGACGAGACACGCACGCTGCGTGCGCTCGCACTCCCCGCGCGGCTGTGCGACACCGGCGACGCGCCGCTTCGCCGCGCACTCTACGTCGACTGCGAGACCACGGGCCTGAGTGTCGAGCACGACCAGGCCATCGAGCTCGCGATGCTCCCCTTCACCTACGCGCCCAGCGACGGGCGCATCGGCGAGGTGCTGCACCACGAGGCGCAGGTCCACCTCCACGACCCCGGCCGCCCGCTCGATGCGCTCATCACCGCGCTCACCGGGCTCACCGACGAGGACTTGCGCGGGCGGCGCATCGACGCCGAAGCCGCGACCGCGCTGATCGCGCGCTCGGATCTGATCATCGCGCACAACGCGCGCTTCGACCGGCCGTTCTTCGAGCGTGCCCTGCCGGCGACGCGCGCGCTGCCCTGGGGGTGCTCGATGCGCGACGTCGCGTGGACCGCGCACGGGTGCCCGAGCGCGGCGCTGCACTGCCTCGCCTGCGGCTACGGGGTGTTCGCCCGAGACCGTCACCGAGCGCTCGCCGACTGCGAGGCCGGCGTGTGGCTGCTCGCGCAGACCCTTCCGGGCTCGCCCCAGCGGGTGCTCGCCGCGCTTCGCGAGACCGCGTGGCGCGAGACGGTGCGGCTGTGGGCGGTCCACGCCCCGTTTGAACACAAGGACGCGCTCAGGGCCCGCGGCTACCGCTGGATGCCGCAAAGGCGCGACGCCATCGAGCGCTCGTGGTGGACCGAGGTCACGCCCGAGGCGGTGGACACCGAGCTCGCGTGGCTTCGCGAGACCGTCTATCGCTGCGAGGCGCTCCCCCACATCCCGCGCCGGCGCGTCACCGCGCGCGAGCGCTGGCGCGCCGACCCCGCCGACGTCGCCGCTCGCGCGTAGCCCGCAACGGCCGGCCCCAAGCCCCATCCGCATCAGGGGCGCACAAGCGGCCGAGGACGGCCATCGAGGCGAGCGCTCCCCGAGAGACCCGCCGTCGAATCCATCGCCCGACTGCGCACACCGGCCCATGCGCCGCTCGCTCGCCCGCGTGTGTGCCGCCCCCATTACCCACGCCGCGCACGCCCTCGACGACGCCGTTCGCGACGACGACCCGCCCGCGCTCGACCGGGGGGTCGGCTGATCCACGAGACCAGGAGGTATGTAATGAACGAGACCACGACCATCGAAGACATCGAGCGCGCGATGGAGCGTATGCGCGCGGAGAGGGAGCGGGTGCTCGAGCGGTTGCGCGACCCCGACGCCCGCGACCGGCGCCCGCTGCGCTCGGGCGAGCCCACGCCCGCGATGCGGCTCGAGAGCCTCGACCGCGAGCTCGGGCGGCTGCGACGGCGCAAGCGCCGCGCCGAGGCGCGCCGGCCCGACGGCGCCCTCTCCCCGGCGCCCTCTTCCGAGGCGACTCCGTCTCCGTCCGGGACCGCCGTATCCCGTCTTCTCGACTCCGTCTCGCGTTACGACGTGCGCCGCGCCGCACTCATGCCGGGTATCGGCGCACTGCTCGATGCCGCCGATGACGCGGTCGCCTCCTTGCGCGCCGGGGTCGCAAGCGCCGGCCTCTCCGTCGTCGACTGGCCACTTGTCGGCCCGTCGCCCGGGTGGGCCCAGGCGATCGCCGCGCAGGCCCTTGCACCCATCGTCCCCGCGCACGCGCACCGCCTGCTCGAGCGCGATCCGGCCGCGGGCTTCTGCGCGGGCTCCGCCTCCTACCCCGTGCGCATCGGCGTCTCGCCCTGCGAGCTGGTCCGGCTCGGCTGCGACGGCGGTTTCACCGAGCAGTACCCGATGTGGACACTCTCGCTCTACGAAGACACGGCGCGCGTACGCGCCCTGACGCTCCTCCTCGTCCTCGACGTCCCGCGAGCGCTCGCCCGCATCGCCTCGTGCGATGTCTTCGCCCTGCACTGCGCCGTCGAGGAGTACGCCCCTGTTGACGACGTGTCCGCTCTGTTCGACGCATTCTTGCTTGATGCGGTCGATCGTGCGGATGCGCTTGTTGACCCCCGAGTATCGGAATGCCCCGACGGCGCCGTGTCCGACCCTCCCGATCGTGCGCTCGCCGATCCTTCCCCCGGGCCCTCCGATCTTCGCGCTGACGGCGTCGCCGACGTGTGCGGCGCCGTCGCTCGCGCCGAGTCGGAGGTACTCGCGGCCCGCGCCGCGCTCACCGGCGCCGAGTCCGACCCTGCGGCCATCCCCGACCGGGCGCTCTGCGAGCGTGCGGCCCGCGAGGTCCGCGCGATGGTTCTCCAATCCGGCGACGGTGTCTTCTCCGATCCCCTCGAGCTCGCGTCCGACGTCGACGACTCCAATCGTGGCGCCATCGTCGACCCGTTCGCCGACATGGTCGTGCGGCGCGTGCGCGACATCCTTGCCGAGCGCGTCGCCGCGGCCGAGCGCGCGCTCGCCGATGCCGAGGTTCGCGCGGGCTTGCGCCCCGCCCCGCCCGATCCCGCCGGCATCGTCACCGCTCCTTCGGACCCGCCGCCTGCGCCCGCCTCGGGCTGATCCCGCTTCTCCCCTCTCGCGCCTGCTCGTGCACGAATCCGGTGCCTCCCCTCATCGAGGGTCGATGGCGCAAGGCGAATTCACACTCCGAGGGCCAGGCCCGCTCGCCCGCGTCCGCGCCAGCGCTGATCGCGGTGTGGCGCCGAAGCCCCGTGCCCAGGACTCCGCGAGCCTCTGTCCGGCGGGCCCGCCCCGGCTGTCGACCCACCTGTGGGGAGCGCGTCCGGCGGGCCCGGCTCGAGCGCGGCCCATCGCCGCCGCAGCCTTTCGCACCCCGCCGCCTGCGGCGCCATCGCGTGCCGGGCTCAGGAAAGTTGGAAGGAGCGCAGCGGAAACGGCGCATCGCGAACACGCCTCGTAGACGCTTGCCGGATGGTGTAGGCGTGGTTCGCCTTCTCACCCAGCCGCTCGCCGATGCCCGGTGTGCCCGTGGGGACCTTACGAGGTAATGCGAGAAACAACACACGGCCCGGCGCAGTTCGTCGTCGGAGTGCTTCAAACGCGTGATTCCCGTCGCTGCCGGGTGCTTGGCCCCGGGAGACGGACACGCTACGAGGACGCAGCCGGCGGGTCAGGCCCCATCTTGTGTTGGAAGCGCCGATGGCGAATCGTCGAGCTGCGACGGTGGGGGTGGAACCCCAACGGGGCGGACAACACGGGGAGTTGCGCGGCGCTCAGTGCGCGTAGCGCGCTGTCGGTTCCGAGCCGGGTGCGCACCGCGCCCACCTCGGCGACGCATCGCTCGCGCTGCTCGGGCAGCAACCCGATGACGAGGAGCAGGGCGCGGTGGACCAGCAGCATGCGGCGCTGGGCCCAGCGTATCGCTCCCGCGAGACCCACCGGGTCGCGGCGCAACGCATTGGCCGCTGCGCTGCGGCTCGGGGCCCGCTCGGCATGCGCCACCACCGCTTCGACGTGATCGAGTTGCCGGCGCAGCGCTCGTCCGCGAGCCCGCGTGCGCCCCGATGGGCGTGCTCACGCCGCTCGGCCCCGGCGATACGGTGCTCGGCCGATTCCGGGCCGACGCCCGGTGCTGGACGACGGCAACGCCCGTGGTGCTCCCCCGTTTGCGACCACCGCCGGGCCCGCCCGCACCGCGCGCTCGCCCGGTTGCGCCGCCACGCAGGCATTGCGGGGGCGTTGCTCGAGTCGGCAACCCGAGCACTGTTTGACGCCTGGGAGCCCGACAGGGCCGCGCCCGCGCATGCGGGGATGAACCGATCGCGCGGCCGAGGCCGTTCATGTTGGCCAGGTCGCTGCTGATCGCAATGGGACTAACAATGGGCGTAGTGCTGAGGGTGGAGGCGTTGCGCCGATGGTGGCCGGAGATGTCGTGGGGAGCCGTCTGTGCATGTGTCGTCGCGATCGGGCTGACGCTCGTGTGAGAAAACCCGGCGCAAGCGCGATCCGGCAGCGCCGGACAGCCAACCAAGATTTTACCTGCCCCGCGCAAGCGGGGGTAAACCGATCGAAGACTGCATCGGGGCGCGCATCGCCGAGTGTTCCCCGCCAGCGGGGAGCGTTGCGAAGCGGTGGCGTCGGTGCTTACCGCGTCCCTGGACCGCCGCGTCGGCGCTTGTTGCCCCGCCGGTCCGGCGTCCAGCCGATGTGCGCTGCGTAGGGCCCCATGAGCCACGTGCGCAGCGACGGGATGGGTACCTCGGCGCGGCCTTCGGCCGTGAGGTGGAGGATCCCCCTGCGGCGCACCTGCTTGATCAGCGTGAGTCCGTCGTGCTCGTCGTACCCACTTGGGCGCGGTCTGTGTTTCTGCATCGCTTGCGCCGCGTCCATTGCGAGATCGTCCTCCACCAGGGGCTTGCTCGTGCGTGTCGCTCGGGCCACCACGTCGAGTATCGCTTTGCCATGTCCTGCCAGCGTTGCGTCGAGCTTCTCCGCGTAGTAGCGCTCTCTTCGGGTGCGTGTGCCCTCTCTCACCTGTGTGATGTCCTCGGCCCGCGCGGTGCCGCCGCCGGCGACCAGCACGCCGGAGGCGCTCTTCAGCGCGCTGTGCAGGTGCTGCGCGAAGTCGAGCGCCTCGTCCTCGATGGCCTGCGCCCACGCTCGGCGGGTGGGACCGTCGCTGCGCACCCGGTAGTTGTCGAACAGCTGCCCTGCTGCTTCTTTCGCGGCGTTCTCGCGCAGCGGCCCCATCGTCATGCGTGCTTCGTCCGACAGGCGTGAGATCCGCCCCACCCTTTGCAGCTGCTCGACGGAGTCGTCGAGCCCCGCGTAAATCGGGAGCACCGGCGGGGACAGAGACCGTGTGTGCAGGAGCTCCAGCGCCACGCGGTTTTCGTCGGTGACGTTCTGGATCTCGTCGACCAGCAGGCACACGACGGTGCGCCTGCCCCAGTCTTTTGTGATCTTCTCCTCGAGCCGCTTGAGAGTTTCCTCGACCTTCAGTTTCTTGCCGACTTCGGCTGCAAGTGTCTGGAGGATCTTGTGCCCTCCTCCCTTGTTCTCGATGGCGAGCTTCGCGAGCTGCGCCTTGAGCTCATCCTCGTTGCGCGCGCCGAGCGCGTGGTGGGTGCACAGCGCGGGGACGAGCACCGTGTTGGTGAGTTCGAGTGTCGAGAACGCGCGTGCGAAGTATTTGAGGAACGCGGATTTCCCGCTCCCGGGACAGCCGCTGATGACGATGGTGGCGCCCTCGGTGCCCCTGCCTGCGGCGTGTGCCGCCCCGATGCTCTCGGCCTGCAGCAGGATGTGCTCGGTTTCTCGTTCGCGCCCGACGAAGATGGGGGATTCCCCCCTGTCGTGTTGAATGGCGAAAATTCGCAGCCCTTCGAGGTTTGGGCGTTGCTCGTTCATTGCAGGCCTCCTTCGAGCGGGCCGTTGCGCAATTGTCCTGCCTCGCGTCGTCGCTCGCAACGGTGCCGGTGTACCTTCGCCCTTCGCTCGGCACGCGGTCGAGGTCGATGCGCTCTGACCCATCCCCGTGTGGCGGGGAACGTGGGACCGAATCGCGAATGGCGATCCGAGCTTCACCGAGTAATCCCCGCGCGCGGGGAACGTCGTCATGAGGACACACCGACATGTCCACTCCGACCGGCTCATCCCCGGGTGCGGGGAACATGCGTCGGAGCCGAAGAAGGGCGCGCCCTCCTCGGATCATCCCCGCTCGCGGGGGATGAACCTAAACCGTCAGAGTTGATCCAAAGGATGGCGCACACGCAGTGTTCCCCCGCCAGCGCAGGGATGAACCGGCGCCGGTGAGCACGCTGCGCTGCTCGGGGGCCACCGTTCCCCCGCGC
>CBDHDI010000021.1:0-11182 GCA_965261685.1 Dehalococcoidia bacterium | reverse complement strand
CACTCCACCGGGCTCTGGCCCTGGGGCGACTCCGTAGGTGTGCTGTGGAGCGCAGGCCGTCTCATGCGGTCTGCGTTTCCCTGTCGCTCCTGTCTCATATAGTCTTCTACAATCCCCCGTCGCTCGGCGGGGTCTACTGGATGGTTGGCGTCTTGCGTATCCGTGCCACTGTCGATTAAAATCAGTCACATCAACGGGTTGCGGAGTTGGCGTATCGTCTATCCCCGCTTTGGCGGGGAACACCCCCCGCTGTTAGCGGCTGCGCCCTTCGCCAGCCTCGCGCGTAGAGCAGGCCCATCATGATGGCGCTCGCATGCGCGTACAGCGCGAGGTCGCTCACCGTCCCCGGGTCGAACGACATGGCGAGCGCCACACCGTCGTTGCGCTCGCGGATGGCGCGGCGTACCGCGCCGAGGCCTTCCTCCGGCACGACCCTTTGCAGCCCCCGTTGCGTCTTGACTCGATATCCCATGGTCGTTCTCCTGTGCGTTCGTCGTTGTCGTTGGCGGCTCGCCCGCTGCGACCGGTCCGGCGTCGTGCGTCGGCGAGCGCAGCGCGGGTGATGGGCCGTTCGTCGGGCTTCGGACCTGCGTCGGGGCGCGCGGTCGTGACCCTTGCGTGCTGGGCGGTGACGTGGCGCGCGTTGGTTCGTCCTTGCGCGCCTGCGTCACGGTCGCTCCGACCTTGTCGGGCGCCGCTTCACCGAACGCGCGCAGCCGCTCGATGCCGCCATCGTGCGCACACGTGGTGCGTTCGGCTGCGATGACGCGCTCGACCGAGGCCGGGTCGGTCTCGATGGTGGCCGGGTCGAGGTCGGTGTCACGCCCGCGCCGCTCGACGCGCACCCGCTCGGCGCCGCTCGCCGGGTCGACGGCCGGTCGCCACAGCACGCGGCGCCCGCGGCGGGGGGGCGTCGCAGCCGGCGCCGAGCAACCGGCATGGGCACTGGAGCGCGTTGGGCGCGACCGCTCTTGCCTACAACATGCGCCGCGCGGTCAACCTGGTCGGGGTTGCGACGCTCGTCGCCGCCGCGCGCCCCTGATCGGCGCGTCTGCGGTTCGATCTCACCCCGAGTCGCGATTGACAGGCCCGACGCCTGACATCAGGCCACGAACCCGAGCCGTGTGGAGCTGGCTGCGGGCGAAACGCCTGGATGCGACCTGCTCGACGACGACCGCATCACCTGCGGTGGGCTCGGGCTCGCCGAGGCGCCTGAGCGTCCCGTGGCCTTTCGCACGGTCTGTGCCGATTGTCGTGGACCGCGCAAACCCCGCGTCGGCACCCCCCATGGACCGTGTTTGTGTTGGCGGTCTCGTAGGCTGCGTCTTCGGTCCGTTGCCCTGATCACGGGGTCTGCGTAGCGCCCCGATCGGTCGCCGCCGCTGGCGACGCCGCAGGTGCAGGGCTGGCGCGCGGCTCCACATCCTCAGTCTCTGTGAACGTCGGTCGGGTGTCGGATCGCAGCCGCACCAGGGGCGCGCTCATCGGTCGTGCGCGCGCGCGTTCGGCGCGGTGCCTCGGACAACGCTCGGGCGGTCGTGCGCGCTCGTTCCATTGCACGCGCGGTGATTGCCCTGACGATGACGAACGCGCGCACGTCCACCCCGGCGGCGCGCCAGCGCGCAAACGCGCGCACCATGTGCTCGAGCGCGGCGCTCGAGCCGCCGGGGGAGGCGACGAAGACCTCGAGGCGCCGGCAGAAGGACTGCTCGAGGCGTTGGTCGATGGCGACGACGAACTCTTGCGCGCTGTGCGGTGTGATTTCGCCGTCAAGGGCCACGACGAGGCGGTCGTGGCCGTGCTGGATGGGTGTCGTTGTCACTTGGAGAGTCTCCTGAGTGTGTCGGGTGGATGGGCGGGCGCGCCCGAGCGGTGCCGGGCGGGGGCGCGATGGACGCTGTTTGCGCTGCGCCCCTGGCGTGGCCGTGGACTGCGCTCGACTTTGAGCTGCGTGGAGCGGCGCCTCGCGCTGGACGTTGTCGGTGGACGCCCGCCCCCTTGGCGGGCGCGGTGGGAGCACGGGCACGAAGCGCATCGGTGAGGGGGAGGCGTGGCGCGGCGGCGGAGCTCCTGACCGGCGCCCGCGCAGGCATCCGGAGCTGCGGTTTCCTCGCTTGACCTCGCCCGCCATGTTGATGTCAACGAATGCCTGCGCCTGGCACCACTCCAGGACCTTGCGGATACGCTGCCGGACCCGCCGAGCGGTCTCGCGGCGCTCGGTCCAGATGGGCTGCAACGCGCGGAGCACGTCCTGGCGCTCGATCTGATCGACCCGCAGATCGGCGAGTACCGGGAACGCATACTTTTCGAGCGTTTGCCGCCACGAGGTGGTGTGCTTGGCGTTGCGCCAAGTGGGCGCGAGCCCCTCGACCGTGCGCGCGGTCGCCTCGCGGAACGTGGGCATCGCGGCCCTTCGCTTCGCAGCGAGCGGATCGCCCCCTGCAGGCCGCACGTCACGAACGCCGATGCGGGTCGTGGCTGTTACGGCGCGATCGGGCAATCAACGACCTGGGGTTCTGGCTCGGCCAGACGTTCGGTGGATCGTGGGTCACGGTTCGTGGGTGTGCACGCCGATGCGCTATCGGGCGCCCGAGGTTCGCCGCTCACGGGTGTAGCGCTGGCGGGATGCTCGAGGAAGTGCCGGCGCCGCCGCGGACGAGTTTCAATGCGGGGACGTCCGCGAAACGGGCGAAGCGGCCGGAGAACGCGAGGTCGACTGAACCGAGGGGTCCGTTTCGCTGTTTTGCGACGATGAGCTCGGCCTTGCCCTTGTGCTTGCTCTGCTCGTGGTACACCTCGTCGCGGTAGATGAACAGGACGAGATCGGCGTCGTGCTCGATTGCACCGCCTTCGGGCAGATCCGACATCACCGGACGCATGTTCGCGCGCAGCTCGAGACTGCGGTGGAGTTGCGAACAGGCCACCACCGGCACCCTCATCTCGCCGGCAAGCGCCTTCAGCGAGCGCGAGACCTCGGCGATGTCCGTTCGCCCGGCGAGCTCGAGGACTCCGGCAGCGCGGGTCTCCCGCATGCCCGGGACGCGCACGAGCTGGAGATAGTCGACGACGACCAGCCCGAGTCCATGCGCCCTGTGGAGCCTGCGGCAGCAGGCGCGAAGCTCCGATGGCGTCAGGGTGCTCTGGTCGACGAAGAAGAGGTCGGTGTCGCCGAGCCGCGCCGCCTGCGAGGCCAGGCGGGACCGCTCGTCGGGGTCGAGCGTGCCCGTGCGCACCCGCTGCTGGTCGATTCTCCCGCGCGAGGCGAGCATCTTCATGACGAGGTGCTCGGCGGGCGTCTCCGGGCTGAACACGACGACGGGCACACGGGCGCCGAGCGCCGCGGCCTCGACCAGGTGCGCTGCAAAGGTGGTCTTTCCCATTGACGGACGTGCGCCGACGACGACCAGCTCGCCTCGGTGCAGGCCGGCCGTGGTGCGGTCGAGGTCCCTGAACCCGGTCGGCAACCCGGTGATGGCGCCAGGCACGGGCTCGGCGCGGGCGGGGGCGCCCCCGGGGTCCTCCGGCCCCTGGTGATGGCGATTGCCGGTGTGTTGCGCGAGCGTCCCGGTGGCGCCCGGAGCATCGACGGCGAGTCGATTCAATGCGCCGATCCGCTCCAGTACGCCGCTGATTTGCTTGATGGCGATCGTCTTCATTTCGCTCCTGCGTTGGTCGTCCTTACGGTGTTGACCGCGCGCTCGGGGACGAACGCGAGGTGGCCGAGGGATTGCGGCTGCCCGTCACCGTCGAGCCGTTGGGTCACCGTGACGGCGTGGCAGGGGTGTGCCCCGCGTCGCATACCAGCGGGGCGCTGCGGTGTCGAGCGCGTTGACGCTCTCGAAGGGGCCATGCGACGGACGGGGAGCGGAGTCCACGCATGGCGTGGCGCAAGGTCACCTCGGCAGGCGCCGAGGGAAGGCACGCATCGCAGCGGGCCATGTTGATGAGTTCTTCCATGCTTGAACGTCACCCCGGCGCTTGCCCGGGGGATGGCGCGCTCAATCGGGCGCGGGCACGAGCAGTCCAAGGCCATAGCCGGTCCCGGCGCCGAGCGCGAGGGGGCCGACGAGGGCGGTGCGCCACGTCACCGAGAGGTGCGCGACGGGGTAGTGGGCGAGGTGGCGCGGGCGCCGATACCGGTGCGCAGAAGCGCTGCCCGCGAGGCGAGGCGCGGGCTCGAGGGTCGCGGAGGCGACGAGCGTCTCGGCGATTCCGGCGTGGCGCAGCAGCCGGGCAAGCGCCCGGTGCGGGCGGGGCCGGCCACGGCGGTGGTCGCAGCCGGGGAGCACCACGGGCGTTGCCGTCGTCCAGCGCCTGGCCTCGGCCCGGAACCTGCGCAGCACCGCATCGCCGGAGTTGAGCGGCGCGAGCACCCCCGCGGCGCCGCGCGCGTGTTCGCGAACGAGCGCCGCTCCGGCAAGGCGCGCCACCACGTCGGCCCACGCATCGCCGGGCACGCCCATCGGGGCGGTGAGCATCACGCGCCGAATCCATCCGTCGGCATGACGGTGCCCCACGGTGGGCAGGGGCGCGATGCGGATGCGGTGCTCGCCGCCGTGGCCCATGAGCTCGGAGACGAGTCTTGAGTCGAGCCCCGCTGCGCGCGCCGCGCGCCCGATGGCGTGGCGCACCATCGCCGCGGCCTCGACCGCGCGGGTCCCCTCGAGGGCGAGGGGCCGGTCGTCGGGGGTGCGAAGCGCGAACGCCGCCCATCGCACAGGCGGCGGCTCGAGCGCGCAGCCGTAGGCGACGGTCCTCACCGGCGCCTCGGCCGCCCCCGCCACGGTGGCGGCGCCGATGCGCGCGCGGTTGTCGCGATACGCCTGTTGAAGCGCATCGAACGCCCCGGGCCAGGGCACGCGGAGCCTGCGCCGTGCGGCGGGCGCGGGTGCGTAGCGTATCCCCGGGGCAGACGGTGGCGATTGCGCGTGCAGCACGGCCCGCGCGCAGGCGAGGTCGATGCCGAGCCCGAGCGCGGTGACGCTGCGGGCGATGCGCGCGAGCGCCCGGAGGTGTGCGGCCGTCTGGGGCGTTGCACGCCAGTCGTAGGTCACCGCGCCCTCGACGCAGCGCGCTCGGCGGGTGCGCCGTGTGAGCGCTTTCGCCGCCGCTGTACGTGCGAGCGCCGGCTTGCCCTTCGCATGCAGGGCGAGGGCTGCGTCGGCGTCGTTGTTGGGAACGGCCGCGGTCGTCTCGGTGCGGGCATCGACCGGCGGGGCGGTGACGGCGGGCGGGGGCAGGGTCTCCAGATGGCGCATGGCGGCTTCGAGGGCGGGGTCGCCGCGCGCGCTGCGGGCGCAGCCCGCGACCATCGCCTGGTAGAGCCGAAACGGCGCGGGCGGCCACTCGCGCCCGTGGTAGCGCCCGTCGAGCCACTCGACGGTGATGCGAAGCGTGGTCATGGCTATCCTTGCGCCGGGGTCGCCGCCGCGAGCATCGTTCTCGCCCGATCCGGGTCGAAGTCATGCACGATGGGCGGCCCCTCGAGCGCGACCTGCGCGGTTTCTGACCACGCGCGTGCGGCGGCGCGAAGCTCGGCGACGACGGTGTCCGCGTCGATGACGACGGCGTTGCGCTCGCCCGTCTCCGTCACCGCGCGCCATTCGGGCGGGCCTGAGGGGACGAGCGCGCACCCCGAGCGCAGCCGATAGCGGCGCCCGGTGGTCACGAGCCCGCCGAGCGCGAGGCCGAGGAGGTAGGCCGGCAGCACGTCGCTCGCATCGGCGGTGCGGTAGCCGCGAAGACCCTCGAGCACGACCGATGCCGACTGCACGACGGCGCCATGGACGAGGATGCCCCCCGGGCGGTCGACGCACGGGGTGGGGGCAAAGCCCGCGGCGGCGGCCTTCTTCCACTCGGCGTCGTCGACCCCGAGCGTGGCTTGCGCGAATGCCCCGGAGTACTGCGACGAGCCGGTGAGCACCGAGACGTCGACGGCGCGAATCGTCGCCGCGATGGCGCGGGGGATGCGCACGCGGGTGTCGCGCGAGTCCCACGCGCCGTAGACGAGCGAGGTCGGGGCGATACGGGCGAGCGGCACGGGGTCGCCCGCTTCGAAGGCCTCGAACGCTTCGCGGATGCGGGGCGCGAGCGCTGTCGCTCGAATCGCCGCATCCGCGATGCGGTGGGGGAGTCGGGTGAGGTCGCGTTCGAAGCGGCCCGCGCGCACCACATGATGCGGGACCACGTCGGCGAGCGCTTCGGTGAAGGCGGCCTCCCCGCGGTTGGCCTGCGACTGCACGGAGTCGAGCTCGCACAGGCGCAGCCCACGATTCGTCTCGTTGACGGTGTAGGGCGTTGCGAACCGATGGGCGTTCGTCTCGCGGCTCGGCGGATAGGTCGGAGGCGCGATGGGCACATCGCTCCCCTCGACCGATGCGAGCGGCTGGCGCAGCGTCAGTGCGACGAGGGTGGTATCGGCAATCAGCGCGTGAATGGACGGGGTCATGACATTTCATCTCCGTGTTGGGGGTGTGCGCGGCGAAGGACGGTGTTGCTGCCCGACTTCGCGGTGGGGACGCGATACGCGGCGAGCGTCTCGACGGTGAGCGAGCGTGAGGCGAACGCGGCGTGCGCGACGGGCAAGGGTGCGGGGCGCCACAGCCGATAGCGGAACCCGCCGCGGTTGCGGTGGCCGGGGACGGCGAACGCCTGGAGGCCGACGGAGCCGAGCAGCTCGACCCAGGGCCGGGCGTGGGCGCGCATGGTGCGGTGCGCGGAGAGGCTGAAGCCGAGCTCGAGCGTGTTCCAGCTCGAGCGGGGGTCGAGGTAGAGCCGTCCGCCCGCGGCGGGGGCTGCGTGGCGGAGCCACTCCGACGCACTGGAACGCCCGAGCGCTCGGTGGAGGTTGCGGTGCACACTCTGCGCCGACTGCGGGCCAGCCCAGTGCTTCATCCCCGGGTTGAGCCCCCAGGGGCACCACCAGTCGAGGACGATGCCCGCGAAGCGCAGCCGCTCGTGCGGAGGGCCCTCCATCCGCACGAGCGGCCACGCCGAGGCGTCTTCGGGGAGCGGCGTCGCATCGGGGACGACGAACCGCATCCCGCCGCCGCGCGCGCTCACGAACCCGGTCGCGGCCTCGGGGTTCGCGCGCCACGCAAGATGTGCGATGCCTGCGCAGGCGAGGACTTCGCCCGGATTGGCGGGGTCGACGGACCACGCTCTCATGGCGGTGCGTCTCCCGCACCGCTCGAGACATGGGCGTCGGCCGCCTTCAGGAGCGCCTCGAGCCACGCAAGGCGCCACGGCCCGACTCGGGCCTGAAGCTGCGCGAAGCGCCGGGCTGCGCGCCGGGCGCAACGCTCGTTCGCGCGCGCAGGCGTCTCGGGGTCGAACTGCTTGCGCTCGGGAAACCCCGGGCGCGCCCAGCCGTGGTGGGCGGCGACCAGGTGCAGGATGAGGTCGCGGTGGGGAACATCGGGCCCGAGGATGCGCTCGGCATCGACGAGCGAACCGAACTCGTGGCGGTAGCCGCCGAGCCACTCGGGGCGCAATCGGCCGCGCGGGGACTTCGCAAGCGCCGGTCCCTCGGGCGATGCGCCGGCTGCGCGCTGCCACACCGCGCGCGCCTTGCCGCGGTCGTGCCAGCGCCCGGCGCTCTCGAGCGCGTCGACGAGGCCTTCAGGCAAGCCGAGCGCCGCACCGATGCGCCGCGCAGCGGCGGCGACCTCCGCGCAGTGCGCGTCGATGGTCTGCGCCGTGGCGCCGAGCCGGCCGAGGTCGCTCTCGCCGGTGTCCACGCCTGCGCCGGAACGGCGCCGCGCGTAGACGAGGCAGCGCTCCTCCTCCCCCTCCTCATCACCCTCGCCCCCGAGCGGCACCCGCAGCTCGACGGCTCCATCGGCCCAGGCGGGAAGCGCCTCCGGGGGGCACGGCGCGATGTACCGGATTCGGTCTTCGGTGTCGGCCACATCCTCGACGGGAGCGTCCGCATCGGCATCGGGGAGCCCCTCGGCCGAGAGGCCGCCGGCCGCCGTCGGCAGCACCACCGTCGCGAACCCGAACGAAGGCAGCGCCGACGGGTCGCCGACGGCGGCTGCGAACACCTCGCCGTCGGACCCGACCACCACGAGCGGCAGCGCCGCGCCGCCGAGACGCTCGATGGCGCATCGCACGAGCTTCTGCGCGTACCACGCCGGCACCCGGGCGAGCTCCTCGGACGTCGGCCGGAAGAACGCGAGCACCTCGCCCGCCACCGCCGCGCCGAGCCCGACGAGCTCGGCGATGTCGCGCCGCCAGGCGAGGAAGCACTGCGCGCCGCCAGGCGCCTCGCTCACCCCCCGCAGATACACCGCCACCGGCGGGCGCGCGAGCGCCGCCGAGGTCGCCGCGTACGCCTCGAGCACCGCCGCGTCGAGCGGGGCGGGCCGGGCACACGGTGCGGAGCATGCGGCCACGGTGTCGGGGTCGAGGCCGCGCAGCGTCTTCGGACTCAAGCTCGGCGCTCGCCGCAGCGCATCGAGGGTCGCCGCGCGTGCGGCCTCGCGCCGCTCGCGGTACGACGTGGGCGCCGAGCGCAGGCCCCTCGCCTCGCGCGTGGTGAACACGACGCTCACTTGCGCGTCGCCGTCACCGGCGCGGTTCACGCGCCCCAGACGCTGAATCATCGAATCGAGGGTGGCGAGGTCCATCACCGCGTGGTCCGCGTCGAGGTCGACGCCGACCTCGCCGGCCGCGGTCGACACGAGATACACCGAGGGTGCGTCCGGCGGGTGTGTCGCCTCCGGCGTGAACCGCCGCCACACGGCCCCTTCGGTGAGCAGGGCCCGCTCGTGCCCGCGCAGCGTCCCGGTGAGCACCGCGACCCGCTGCGCGGCCCCGGGTCCGAGCGCCGCGACGAGCCCTCGGGCGATGCGCCGCGCATCGGCCACGCGCTCGACGAACACCACGACCGCCCCGGTGCGGTGCGCGGTGGCCGCGGCGCGGATGCGCCGGATGCGCTCAGGCACGGTCGCCGCCTCGACGAAGCGCGGGGACTTGCGGGCGTTCAATCGCCGGCGCACCGCGGCGCATCGGAAGTCCGCGCCGGTGAGTCCGAGCACCGTCGCGCCGGCGGCGCCGGTCGCCGACAGCGTCATGGTGCGGAACTCGGGTCGGTGCTGCATCCGCTCGATATCGCGTAGCAGCGCGGCGAACGCGGGCGCGAGGTGCGCCTCGTCGAGCAGCACCATTGCGTCGTGTCCGAGGAGCCCCGCGTGCATCGCGCGCCGCGAGCGCCCGTCGCCGTAGCCCGAGAAGAGCAGCCGCGACCCCACCATGTCGACGGTGCCGATGAGCACCGCGGGCCGCGCGGGGTCGAGCCGCCACGCGCCGTCGTCGGCGAGTCCCCCGCGCAGCACTCCGAGCCCGACGCTGCGCTCGGCCGGATGTGTCGCGCAGGCGTCGAACGCGTGGCGAAGCGCGGGCAGCGCGCCGATGCACGCAATCCACGCGCGCACCGCCTCCGCCGTCTGGTCGACGATGGCGCGGCGGTCGACGACGTAGACGATGCGCCGCGGCAGGGCGGGGTGCGCAAGGCGTGCGAGCAGTGCGAGCAGCACGCAGGCCGTCTTGCCGAGCCCGGTGGGGATGTCCACCGCGTCCGGAACCGCGCCCCGCGCGAGCGCGGCGTACAGACACCGCTGCCACGGGTAGGGGTCGTGGCCGACGATGGCGCGAAAGTGCGCGACGTCGCGAAGGTGGTCGTCGGCTTCGCCACACGTGCGTGCAGGTTCGGGCGCGGCGGCGCCGGTGCGATTGCGGCATTCGGTCATGGTGCGCTCCGTGCGCGGCGGGATGTGGGCGGGCGATGCAGGCGCGCCTGATGGTCGAGGAGCGCGCTCGGGGGCCCCGGGGCGTGCGGGCGCGCGTCGGCGCTCCGGTGTGCGACCACCGGGCGCGGAGCCGCGCCATTCGGCGCGACGGGTCAGTCGGTGGAGGTGTTCGCCTCGCCCGCGTCGTCGGGGTCGTTGGGCGGCTCGTTGGTGCCGGCGTGGTCGTCGGGACGCTCGCCGCGCGGCGTCACTCGACGGGCAGGCGAAGCACGGGCGCGGGGAGCGCCGCATCGGGGAGCACGTCGGTCTCGAGCCGGGCGAGCGTTTCCCGGTCGGTGACGAGGAAGGGGGCGAAGGTCACGAGGCGGCCCGCCTCGGTCGCGAGCGTGACGGTGATGTCGGCCGCGCCCTCGGCGGGCGCCAGGGCGCGCACGCCCGGGCAGGCGGCGACGAGGCCCGCGGCCATTTCGGCAAGCAGCGCGTGCCCATCGGGCTCGGCCATGCCGAAGAGATCGGCGCCCGCGGCGAGGATGCCGAGCCAGGGACCCGCGGGGCTGCGCCCGGGCGGCTCGAGACAGACGATGGCGCACCGCGCCCGCGGTGCGGACAACGCCCGGGTGGCCTCGACGACGAGCGTCGCAAGCCTGCGCGCGACGTCATGCCCGGTGCCGGGGACGGGGTCGGCGGTACGCACCGCATCGCCCGCGGACACGGTGCGGTCGCGCGATGCGCTCTCGCGGTCGAGGCCGAGGCAGGGCGCGTGTGGGTATCGGTCGTTCATTGCGTGGCTCCTTGGTCGTGGTGTGGTCGGGTCAACGTGGGCGTCAGCGGCCATCGCCCGGTAGTGGCAGGTCAAGCTCGGGGAACCGCGTGTTGTGGGGGCGAAGGAGCGGGCCGAGCGCCCCGGGCCGCGTGCGGGCGCGCCCCGCCGGGTCGGCGAGCGCGAGCACCAGCAGCGCGCAGGCCCGCACAACGGAGACGGGCTCGCGCAGCCAGTACGCGAGCAGCGTCTCGAGCGGCGCCCCGAAGCGCGCCTCCCAGGGCAGGTCGTCGGCAAGCGCGAAGCAGAGCGCGGACTGCTTGAGCGGGAGTCGCGCGAGCGCGTCGCGGGCCGGCGCATCGAACACGATGGCGATGTCGACGTCGAGCGCCGCGCGCACCTCGGCCGCGCCGAGGTCGGCCACCTCGGTGAGGCGCACCTGGTGGGCTCGAAGCACCGGCTCCGCGGGCTCGAGCTCGTGCCAGGGGTCGAGCGGTGCGAGCAGCGCGCCCGCGCGCAGCAGCCACCGCGCCTCCCACTCCACCCGTGCCTCGGGGACGACGCACAGGAACGGCAGGAGGGCGAGCTCGACGACTTCGCCGTCGCGCACCACGGGTGCGGCGAGCACGCCGCGGCGGACGGGGTAGCGCACCCGCCCGTCCGCCACGCT
>CBDHDI010000020.1:0-71035 GCA_965261685.1 Dehalococcoidia bacterium | reverse complement strand
AGTCGATGTCGGCCTCGGTCGACTCCTCGGAGAGCGTCAGGCGCACCGAGCCGATAGCCAGCTCCAGCGGCACGCCCATCGCCAGCAGCACGTGCGAGGGCTCCCAGGTCGCCGAGGTGCAGGCCGCTCCCGCCGAGCACTCCACCCCGATCTCGTCCAGCGCCTCGACAAGGGACTCGCCCTCGATGCCGTCAAAGCAGACGTGGAGGTTATGGGGCAGCCGCTGCTCCGGGTGGCCGTTCAGGCGCGCGCCCGGCAGCGCCCCGGCCAGCCCGTCGCGGAGCCGGTCCCGCAGCGCCGAGGAGCGCTCGCTAAACCGCTCGCGCCCGGCCTGCGCGAGCTGCAGCGCCGTCGCGAAGCCGGCGGCACCGGGCACGTTCTCCGTCCCGGAGCGGCGCTGCCGCTCCTGCCCGCCGCCCGAGGTCTGCTCCAGGAACGGGACGCCTCGACGGATGTAGAGCAGCCCCACGCCCTTCGGGCCACCGAACTTGTGCCCGGAGAGCGAGAGCAGGTCCACCCCGAGCGTGTCGACGGCGAGCGGCAGCGAGGAGGCCGCCTGCACCGCATCCGTGTGGAAGGGGATCGGCCGGCCGATGGCGCGCTGGCGCTCGCGGACGGCCTCGACGATCGCGGGCAGGGGCTGCACCGTGCCCACCTCGTTGTTGGCGTACATCACGGAGACCAACACCGTGTCATCGCGCACCGCCGCGGCGATCGCCGCCGGGTGCACGACGCCATGCTCGTCCACCGGCACGATGTCGACCTCGAAGCCGAAGCGCTCGAGGTACTGGATCGAGTGCAGCACAGCGTGGTGCTCGACGGCGCTGGTGACGACATGCGCGCCGGCCCCGGCGTCGCGCTGCGCAAAGGCGACGCCCTTGATCGCGGCGTTGATGCTCTCGGTCCCGCCCGAGGTGAACACGATCTCCTCGGCCCGCGCGCCGAGCACGGAGGCGATGGTCTCGCGCGCCCCTGCGAGCGCCTCGGCCGAGGCGCGCCCGCCCGCGTGATGCGCCGAGGGGTTGCCGAAGTGCTCCGAGAACAGCGGCAGCATCGCCTGGAGCGCCTCGGGCCGCACCGCCGTGGAGGCGGCCGCGTCGAGGTAGATGCGGCGCTGTGGCGAGCCGGGCGAGTCGCTCATGGCGTGAGAGTGCGCCGTGGGGGGATAGCGGGTCAAGAGGCGAGGCGAGCGGGCCGTCACGTTCGTCGGGCCTGCAGCAGCTCCTCGATTTCGTCCGAGGTCAGAGTTCGCACGGAGCTTCCGGCCCGGGACACCGTGACCAGGCGAATACCGGGTTCGTTGAGCACAGCTCGCTCGATCTCGGACCACTTCATGATCAGAGACCGGGCCTGGCCCATGAGTCCATTGTCCTCGGCTTGCCCGAAGCGGAGCCGGACGATCTTCGCGGTGGTCAGCATCGCCTCGTTCACAGCGATCCACTCTGGCCCCTGCCGGTGCAGGTCGAGAGTGACGAGCGCGTCATAGCTCCGGGCGCGGTCGACGACTTCCTGATCGGAAGCTCCCCGGATGCCGAGATCCTGAACGTGTTCCGAGGGGTGGCCGAGCGCCGTCAGTACGGTTGCGAGCCTGGGGGATACGGCCTCGTCGAGCAGGAGCTTCATCCCTACGCTGCGATAGCGGTCTCGAACTGCAGCACCCGCTCGACCTGATGCGGATCGAGATCGAACCGGAGTGCGATGTCCTCGGCCTTCTGTCCACAGCGCACTAACCTCGACAGGAATTCGGTCTCAATCCGGGTGCCGCGAACGACCGGGACGCCAGCCCGAATCCGGGGGTCCATCTCGACGACGTCCCGATACTCGGAAAGGACGCCCAACGGCCCCTCGCGCTCCATCTCGGCGAGAACCTCCCTGATCGGCACTGCGAGAGGGGCGGACTCAATCAGGTCCGCTTCGGCCCGTTGCCGGACCTCGCCGACGGTGAAGGCGGGGCCCTCGCCGTCTGCTCTGATGATCACCGTTCCCGAGTACGCGATCAGCGGCAGCGTGTACCAGCGCGGGACGTGTTCCTCGAGCCACTCGATGTTCGGGCGCAGGCGCCTGGCCGAGATTCCCATGTTGAGCAGTTTTTGCGCCGCGCGCGCCTTCGAGTACTCGATCCAGGAGTAGAGGCGTGGGATCCCACGGCGTCCCGGAGTCACGGTAGCCGTGAGGATGTCCGTGGAGTGCCAGTAGCGCAGTTGCCGTGACGTGACACCGGAGAGGTGAGCCACGATCTGCGCCCTGAGCGCGCCCCGCTGAAAGAGCGCGATGTCGATCGATTCGGCTGAGGTAGTCATGCGCTGGCCGTCGCCATTCGGGATCCTCGCCCGAGTCGCTCGGATCGCCACTACTACGCTACAGCATCACGGCGAAGCGCTGCCGCCCGTTACCCCTCCGCGAGCCACTCCCGGTACGCCACCACGCGCGAGAGGGCGAGGGCGGCGCGGTCGAAGGACTGGTAGACCGCGAAGCCGCGGCCGATCACGTCGTCGCGCAGCGGGATCACGTCCTCGTCCTTGTGGCCGGGGTGCATCACCGTCACCAGCGGCAGGCCGGTGCGCGTGCGGAAGGCGTCCAGCGTCTGCATCATCTCGTCGAACAGCCCCGGCTCTTCCTTCCAGAAGCGCGCGAAGAAGTTCGCCGTGAACTCGTAGACCATGCCGTCGATGTTCGGGTCCTCGGCGAGGATGTCCATCATCTTGCGCAGGTTGTCCGCGTCGCCCGAGCGCCCGATCGTGTTCGCCATGTCGAACGGATTGCGGTAGGAGCCGCCGATCACGTTGAAGAACTCGCCCAGCTGCTCGTAGGAGTTGTCCGCCAGCTCCGGCACCTCGAGGCCGACGCGCCCGAAGGCGTCCGAGATCGCGACCGACTGCCCGCCGGTCATCGCCATCAGCGCCAGGCGGCGCCCCTGCGGCGGAGCGGAGTGCACCAGCGCCTGGATGACGTCGATCACCTCGTCGCCGTTCGTCGCCGGGATCGCGCCGGTCTGCCTGATCATCGCGTCCCAGGTCGCCGAGGCCGTGGCCAGCGAGGCCGTGTGCGAGCGCGTCGCGCGCTGTCCGGCGGAGGTCTGCCCGCCCTTCCAGATCACGACCGGCTTGTGGGGCGTGGTCTCGCGCAGCGCCTTGAAGAAGCGCCGCCCGTCCTTCAGCCCCTCCAGGTACATCCCGATCACTTCGGTGTCGGAGTCGTCGCGCAGGTATTCGAGGTAGTCGGCCTCGTTGACGACGACGGCGTTACCGATCGAGATGCCGCGGCCGACGCGGATGCCGGCGCGCTGGGCGGCGGTGGTCATGTTGATCGTGTGCGTGCCGCTCTGGCCGACGATCGAGACGTTGCCGCCGCCGTCGTTCTGGTCCACGTCGGAGTGGAACTTGACGCCGCGCCGGCGGTTGTACACGCCCATGCAGTTGGGGCCGACGATCGGCATCCCGGCGGCGTTCGCCATCTCGACGATCGCCTCCTGCAGCTTCAGGCCCTCATCCTGGCCGGTCTCGGCGAAGCCGGCGGTGAAGACCGCCATGCCGCCGACGCCCTTCTTGATCGCGTCGCTCACGATGTAGGGCGCGATGTTGCGCGGCACCGCGCAGATCACGAGGTCGATGTCCTCGGGGACATCCTCGAGCTTCAGGTAGTTGGTGAAGCCGCGCTTCTCGATCTCGGCGATCTCGTTCGGGTCAAGCTGCACGGAGTAGAGCGGGCCCTGGAACTCGCGCTGGTTCTCGATCCAGCCGAAGTCCGGCCCCTTCGCGCCGACGACGGCGACGGTGCGTGGGGTGAGCGTGCGATGCAGCCGATCGCGGTCGACAGCCATCGGGGCGCTATGCCTCCGCGAGGACGACGCGTGCGTCCACCGCGATCGCGCCGTCCGGGCGCGCGAATACCGGGTTGAGGTCCAGCTCGGCGATCTCCGGGTGCTCCTCGGCGAAAGCGGAGACCTGCAGGATCATCGCCTCCAGCGCCTCAATGTCCGCGCCGGGCTGCCCGCGCACGCCCTCGAGGACCGGGTAGCCCTTGATCTCGCGCACGATCTGGCCTGCGTCGCGCGGCTCGAGCGGCACGATGCGGAAGGCCACGTCCTTCAGTATCTCGACCATGATGCCGCCGAGGCCGAAGGCGAGCACCGGACCGAACTGCGGGTCCGTCGTCATGCCGACGATGACCTCGACGCCCGGGTCCGCCATCTGCTGGACGGAGACGCCGCCCACGTGCGCGCCGGGCGCGGCGGCTTGCACCGCGGCCATGATGCGATCGTAGGCCGCGCGCACGGCCTCGCCATCGGCGAGCCCGAGCTCGACGCCGCCGACATCGGACTTGTGTGCGATCTCGCCGGAGACGATCTTGAGGACGATGGGGTAGCCGAACTCCCCGGCCGCGGCTACGGCTTCGTCGGCGCTCGTGGCGAGTCGCGCCTGCGTGACGTTGATGCCCGCGTCGTGGAGCAGCTGCTTTGACTCGACTTCGGTCAGCAGCGTGCGGCCGTCCGCGCGGGCGGCGGCGATCGGGTCGCTCAACTCGTGCTCCAATCCTCGATGCGGCGTAAGGCGCTGCGAGCATACGGACGCGCGTTCGTGAGCCGCAAGCGAGGCGACCGTGCGCCGCCGTCCTTGCGCCTGCGCCGCGCGGGGCCGGACGATGGCTGCATGGGCCTGCGCCGCCGCTTCACCGCCTTCCGCGCCCGCCGCCGCGTGGCGCCCCCGCCCGACCCTGGGGCCGCCGAGGCTGCCGGGTCGGGGGAGGCCGCGTCGGGTGAACCGTCGCGCCCGAGGCTCGTCGTGGGCCTCGGCAACCCCGGCGCGGAGTACCGCGGCACGCGTCACAACGCCGGCGCCTCGTGCATCGAGCGGCTCGCAGCGCGCTACGGCGCGCAGCTCTCACGCGACCAGCGGGTGAGGCGCGCCTCGATCGAGATCGACGGTCACACGCTGCACCTCGCCTCGCCACGCAGCTACTACAACGAGAGCGGTCCCGCCGTCGCCGCCGAGTTGCGGCGGCTCGGCCTTCTGCGTGACGCGCTGCTCGTCGTCTACGACGAGATCGACTTGCCGCTGGCGCGCGTGCGGATGCGGCCGCACGGCGGCCACGGCGGCAACAACGGGATGCGCTCGATCCTCGGCTCGCTCGGCGGCGGCGACTTCCCGCGCATCCGCATCGGCATCGACCGCCCCTACGACGACGGCGCGCCCGTGCGCGACCCCGACCGCGTCGCGGACTGGGTGCTCGGCAAGCCCGGACGCGAGGAGCGCGAGGCGCTCGACGCCGCCATCGAGGCAGCCGCGAACGCGGTCGAGGCCGCCGTGCGGGAGAGCGTGGAGGCGGCAATGCGCAGCCTCCGCGCTGCCGAGAGCGGCGAGTAGCCTCCGCACGCGCCGGGGCGTAAGCCCGCGCGGGGCTAGACTGGTCCTCAGGTATCGGCACACCTGCCGAGGGGGCTCCGCCGGGAGCGCCCTGCCCTGGGCTGCGCGCTGCGCGCCCGGCAGCGAAGGAGGCCTCACTGGAGCGCTCGTCCCCCGGCTTCGCGGCGCCGCTCGCGCCGCTGCTCGAATCGTTCGGGGCGGTCCCGCCGCTGGCCGAGGCCTCAACACGCCTCGGGGGAGGCGAGCGCCTGGCACTCGGCGTGGCGGATAACGCCAAGGCGCCGGTCGCCGCCTGGCTGCAGCACGGTCTCCGTCGCCCGGCGCTGCTGCTCGTTCCGCGCGAGCGCGACGCCGAGGGCTACGCCGAGGCGCTCGGCGTGTGGATCGGTGACGACGCGCTGCTCTTCCCGGCGCGACCGGGCCTGCCCTACGCCCGTGAGCCGGCGCCGCCCGCGATCACGCAGCGCCGCCTCGCCGTCCTCGCAAGGCTCGCGCTGGGAGAGCGTGATCCGCGGCCACCGCTCGTCATCGCCTCCGTCGCCGCCGCCACCGGCACGACGGCGCGCCGCGCCGATCTCGGCGCCGGGCCCGGCCGCGTCGCGACCGGCGGGCGGATCGCCCTCGACGCGCTGGCGCTCCGGCTCGTCGAGGCCGGCTACACGCTCGGACCGCTCGTCGAGGCGCCCGGTCAGGCGGCGCGGCGCGGCGGCATCCTCGATGTCTTTCCGCCAACCGCCGCGCTGCCGCTGCGCATCGAGCTGTTCGGCGACGAGGTCGAGTCGATTCGCCGCTTCGACCCGGAGACGCAGCGCACCGTCGAACGCCTCGACGAGGCGGTGCTCGGCCCGGCCCGCGAGTGGTTCCCGGACCACCACGCGCTGCTCGAACTCGCGAGCCGCCTCGACGGCGTCATGCAGCGGACGGGCGGCCGCGGCGAGGAGACCGCCGAGGAGCTTGCGGCGCTGAGCCGCGGCGAGCTGCCCGCGCCCGCGCGCTACGGACCGCTCGCCGGCGAGGCGACGCTGTTCGACCACTTCGGCGAGGGCGCGCTGCTGATCGTCGATGAGGAGGACGCGGTGCTTGCCGCGGCCGCCGAGCAGGACGAGCTGACCGCAGAGCGGGCGCAGCTCCTCGCGCGGGAGGGCGAGCTGCCGGCGGACGCGCCCCGCCCGCACCTCGGCGAGCAGGGGCTGATCGAACAGATCGAGCGGCGCGCGCCGCGCGCGACGTTCTCGCGCTGGGCGACCGGCGCCGAGGCCGGCTCGATGCGCCTGCCGTTCGCCCAGCACGACGCCTACGCCGGGCGCCTGCAGGTCGCCGCGCGCGAGCTCGAGCGGCGCGTACAGCGCGGCGACCGCATCGTCGTGGTCACGCAGCAGGCGCAGCGCTTCCGCGAACTGCTCGCCGAGGCGGGCGTCCCCGCCAGCGTCGAGAACGGCCTCGCTGCGCCGCCCGTCGCGGGCTCGCTCGCCCTCGTGCAGGGCTCGCTGCCCGGCGGCTGGCGCATCACGACACCCAGGGGCGAACTCGCGCTGGCGACGGACCGCGAGCTGCTGGGCTTCATCCGCAAGCGCCGCGCGCTGCGGCGGGGCGCCTCGCACCGTGCCCGCTTCCTCGCGGACGTCTCGCCGGGCGATTTCGTGGTGCACGCGGACCACGGGATCGCGCGCTTCGCCGGCATCGTGCGCCGCGACGTGGGCGAGGAGCAGCGCGACTACCTGCAGCTGCGCTACGCCGGCCAGGATCGGCTCTACGTGCCGATCGAGCAGATCGACCGCGTCAGCCGCTACCACGCCGGCTCGGACCAGGCGCCGAGGCTGACGCGCCTCGGCACGCAGGAGTGGACGCGGGCGCGCGCGCGTGTGCGCGAAGCCGTCGGCGAACTGGCGGCCGATCTGCTGCGCCTCTACGCCGCCCGCCAGCTGCTGCGCGGCCACGCCTTCGCCGCCGACGGCGAGTGGCAGCAGGAGCTGGAGTCCGCGTTCCCCTACGAGGAGACGCCGGACCAGGCGCGCGTGATCACCGAGGTGAAGCGCGACATGGAGGCGCGCCAGCCGATGGACCGCATCGTCCTCGGCGATGTCGGCTTCGGGAAGACCGAGGTCGCCGTGCGCGCGGCCTTCAAGGCGGTGCAGGACGGCTACCAGGTCGCCATCCTCGTGCCCACGACCGTGCTCGCGCAGCAGCACGAACGCACCTTCCGCGAGCGCCTCGCGCCCTTCCCGGTGCGCGTCGAGACGCTCTCGCGCTTCCGTACGGACGCCGAGGCGCGCGAGGTGGTCGCGGGGCTGCGCGAGGGCTCGACCGACATCGTGATCGGCACCCACCGGCTGCTCCAGCCGGGCATCGAGTTCGCCAACCTCGGCCTCGTGATCATCGACGAGGAGCAGCGCTTCGGCGTCGCCCATAAGGAGCGGCTCAAGCGGATGCGCCTCGAGGTGGACGTGCTGACGCTCTCGGCGACGCCGATTCCGCGCACGCTGCACATGACGCTGGCCGGCATCCGCGACATGTCGACGATGGAGTCGGCCCCCGAGGATCGCCTGCCCGTGCAGACCTGGGTCGCCGAGTGGGACGACGCGATAGTGCGCGAGGCGATCCTCGGGGAACTCGAACGCGGCGGGCAGGCGTACGTCGTCCACAACCGCGTGCACAGCATCGACCAGTTCGCCGATCGGCTGCGCGCGCTCGCACCGGAGGCGCGCATCGTGGTCGGGCACGGGCAGATGCATCGCGGGGTGCTGCGCGGCGTGATGGAGCACTTCGCCGCGGGCGAGGCGGACGTGCTGGTCTGCACCACGATCATCGAGTCCGGCATCGACATCCCGAACGTGAACACGCTGGTCGTCGACCTCGCGGAGCGGCTCGGTCTCGCGCAGCTCTACCAGTTGCGAGGCCGCGTCGGGCGCGGCTCGCAGCAGGCGCGCGCCTATCTGCTGCATCGCCGCGGCGGCGTGCTCAACGAGGCCGCTCAGCAGCGCCTCGCGACGATCTTCGAGGCGACCGAGCTGGGCGCGGGCCTGCAGGTGGCGCTGCGCGACCTCGAGATCCGCGGCGCGGGCAACCTGCTGGGCGCGGAGCAGAGCGGCCAGATCGCCGCTGTCGGCTTCGACCTCTACACGCAGATGCTCGCGACCGCCGTCGAGGGCCTGCGAGCGCAGCGCGACGGCCGCGACGCGCGCACGCCGCCGCCCCCGGTGTCGCTGGACCTGCCCGCCTCCGCCTTCATCCCGGAGCGCTACATCGAGGACCTCGAGGCGCGCATCGCGCTCTACCAGCGCATCGCCGGGCTGCGCGATCTGCGCGAGGTGGCGGACCTCTGCGCCGAGGTCATCGACCGCTTCGGAGAGCTCCCCGGGCCGCTAAGCGAGCTGCTCGCCCTCGTCCGCATCCGCCTCGCGGCAGGCGATGCCGGTGTCGCCGCCGTGCGCGCCGAGGGCAACGAGATCGTGATCGTCGCGCGCGAGGCGTCCCCGTTCAGCCAGCGCCGGCTGCCGCCGCTGCCGGCGGGCGTGCGTGTCGGGCGGACGCAACTGCGGCTGCCGCGCGCCGCCCTCGGGGCGGACTGGCTCGACGCGATCGAGGCGCTGCTGCGCCTGCTCGGCGATCCGCACGCGGTGGCGGCCGGTGGGCGTGCGGCTGCGCCCGCGGGAGCGGCACGCGCATGACGGCGAGCCGCCAACCCGTCGAGCTGCACGAGGTCGCGCCGGCCGAGCGCGAGGCCTTCTTCGCGATGCTCGACGACTACCTCGCGGAGCTCGACGCCTACGAGCTGCCCTGGGATCCCGCGCCGCCGGTCGACGCGTACCGGGAGGCGATCGACGCCGACCCGTCCGGCCAGCAGGTCGAGTGGGTCGTCACCGGCGGCGAGCGCGCCGGCTTCCTGATCACGCGCGTCGTCCCGGATTGGCCGGAGGAAACGCGCGATATCGGCGAGGTGATCGAGAGCTACGTCGAGCTCGATCAGCGTGGCCGCGGCGTCGGGCGCGCCGCCGTCGAGATCTGGCTGGCGCGCATGCGCGAGCAGGGTGTCGCCTCGGTGGAGGCCTCGGTGCTGTGGGCCAACACCCCGGCGCGGCGCTTCTGGGAGCGGCTCGGCTTCGAGACGCGCGGCGTGCAAACGACACGGAGGCCGTAGGCGGCCTCGAGGGAAGGACTGAACATGATCTGGGACGTGCACTGCCATTTCCCCCGCAACTGGGAGAACCCCGAAGGCGAGGACCACGCTGCGCAGATCGACGCGCGCGCGGATGCGCTGCGCGCCGCGGGCGTCACGCGCGCCTCGGTGCTCTGCGGCGGGCGCAACATCCCGGGGCTCTCCCACGATGAGGCGCTGCAGTACCTGAGGCGGCACGAGGATCTGATGGTGCCCGTCGCCACGCTGCCCATCGACGAGACGCCGGAGGGCGACGTGGCGCGGCTCCACGATCTCGGCTACCGCGGCCTCAAGATCATCGGATCGCCCCTGCCGATCGACGATCCGAGCTACTTCCCCGTCTACGCCGCCGCCGAGGAGCGGCGGATGCCGATCCTCTTCCACCTCGGTGTGATCGGCGGAGGCGTCGACTACTCGGTCACGCACCCGCGGCGTGACCCGGAGGCGGCCGCGGCGCTGCGGCGCATGGCCGGGTTCCGCCGCCGCGGCGGCCCGCGCGACGTGTCAGCGGCGCGCATGCGCCCCTTCCAGCTCGACACCATCGCGAACAACTTCCCGGACCTGCCGCTGATCGGCGCGCACCTCGGTGGCACGGGCAACTACGACGAGTCCGCGTCCGTGGCGCGCTGGCGGCACAACGTGGTGTTCGACCTTTCCGGCGGCGAGACGATCGAGCGCCATGCGATGGAGCGCGACCTGATCGGCGGCGAGATCGGCGTCGAGAAGCTGGTCTGGGGCTCGGACTGCGGGAGCGAGGAGATCGGGGAGCACGTCGAACGCTTCCACGCGATGTTCGAAGCCCTCGGACTGAGCGACGATGAGCGCGATCGCATCTGGTACCGTAACGCCGCCGAACTGTTCGGCGAGGCGACACCCGCACTCGCCGACGAACAGCCGGACTGACGACCGGACCGGGCAGCCAGCGAGGAGCCGGCCGCGCCGTGATCAAGTCCCAGCGCCTGAGGGACCTCGCCGAGCAGGCCCGCTCGCGGCTGCGGGCGCTGCGCGACCTCGTTGCCCGGACACTCCCGCCGCTGCGAGCGCTGCGCGACCTCGCAGCCCGGGCACTCCCGCCGCTGCGCGTGCTGATCGGCCTCGCCGCACGGGCGCTCTCGCGGCTGCGCGTGCTGATCGGCCTCGCCGCACGGGCACTCTCGCGGCTGCGGGTGCTGATCGGCCTCGCCGCACGGGCACTCTCGCGGCTGCGGGTGCTGATCGGCCTCGCCGCGCGGGCGCTCTCGCGGCTGCGCGTGCTGATCCCCCTCGCCGCACGGGCACTCTCGCGGCTGCGCGTGCTGATCGACCTCGCCGCGCGCGCTCTCTCGCGGCTGCGCGTGCTGATCGACCTCGCCGCGCGCGCTCTCTCGCGGCTGCGGGTGCTGATCGACCTCGCCGCACGCGCGCTCTCGCGGCTGCGGGCGCTGACGCGCGCGGCAGCGGTCGTGCTCACGGTGGTCGTTACGAGCACGTTCCTGATGTTCGTGCTCACGGAACCGGCGCAGCGCTGGCTGTTGCTGCTCGGCGTCGCGGCCGCGGCCCTCGGGACGGACGGCGTGCTGCGCAGCTCGCACCCGCGAGCGTTCGCGCTCGGGCTCGACACCACGCCGCACATCGTCCTGCCGACGCTCTACGCGCTCGCCATCCCGCTCTTCATCGAAGAGAACATGCGCGGTCTCTGGACACCGCTCTGCGCGCTCCTCGCCGGTCTCGGGTTCGCCGTCATCCTGATCGCCGAGGTCCGCAGCGTCCGCGAGTTCGCGCGCATGGCCGCCGAGGCGCGCATCGTCGCCGATGCGGGCGCGTACCTGACAGCCTTCGCCTTGCTCTCGCTGGTGTACAGCCGCGATCCCGGCCTCGTGGCCGCAGTTGCGGCCGCCGCGCTCATCGGCGCCCTGCTCTCAATCGAGGTGCTGCGCGATTCCAGCCTTCGCCTGCTCGATCTGCTGATCCTCGCGCTGGTCGGGGCGCTGGTGCTCGGGGAGCTGCGCTGGGCGCTGGACTTCGTGCCGCTGGACGGCCACCTGGCCGCGATCGCGCTGCTGCTCGCCTTCTTCTTCACCAGCGGCGTGCTGGCCGCACGGCTTCGTGGCCACCTCACGCGCGAGGTCCTCGTCCAGTACGGCGCCATCACCGCCGTCGGCGTGGCCGCCGTCGTGGCCGCCCGAGCGGCCGACCTCGCCTAGCCTCCGCCGAGGCCCGCCACGCGGCCCGTGGTCCGCGCGGGACGCATGGCCCGTGCGGGACGCCCTGTTAGAATCGAAACCGGCCTTCGTCGGGGAGTGGCGCAGCCTGGCAGCGCACTTGACTGGGGGTCAAGAGGTCGCCGGTTCAAATCCGGCCTCCCCGACCATCTCACCGCAGCACTCGGCGTCCCCGTTCATACCGACTGCCATCGCGCACATCATTGGTCCGCCGCGGATCGCGAACCGCGGGGTCGTGGGCCGCGCGGTCGTGGGCCGATCCGATTGCAATACACTGACGCGGGGCGAGCCGGAGGAGATACGCGGCGATGACGGCTGGACCACTCGCCGGTATTCGAGTGCTTGAGTTCTCGCTGATCGTTGCGGGACCGGCGTGCGGCATCAACCTCTCGGACCTCGGGGCTGACGTCATCAAGGTCGAGCCGCCGGGCGGCGAGCCGATCCGCCAGTCCGGCGCCGTGGTGCCGAACGAAAGCAAGGCATTCCAGGCCTACAACCGCGGCAAGCGCGGGATCATCGTCGACCTCGCGGACCCGCGAGGCCTCGATGTCATCTATCGCCTCGTGCCGCAGATCGACGTCGTGACGAACAACTACCGCCCGGGCGTCGCGGAACGGCTCGGGATCGACTACGAGACGCTGGCCAGGCTGCGACCGGACCTCATCTACCTCGCGGCGAGCGGGTTCGGCGCGAGCGGGCCGGCGAGCTCGCTCGCGGGTTCCGACATCGTCGCCCAGGCCTACTCGGGCCTCATGGCCGGCAACGCGAAGGTCGACGAACACGGCGCACCGGAGACGATCAGCGCGTCGCCGGTCTCGGACTACGGCACCGCTCTGGGGTCCGCGATGGGGATCTGCGCGGCGCTCTTCCACCGCGAACGCACGGGCGAGGGGCAGCTCATCCAGAGCTCGCTGCTGCGCTCGGCGCTGTTCCTGCAAGCCAACGCGGTCATGCGCGAGCCCGTCACGGACGCGGTGACCACGCAGCCCATGTTGCGGGAGGTTCGCGACGTGCGCGCCCGTCGGGGTACGTACGCCGAGATCGTGGCCTTGCGGCAACTCGCGCGGAAGCTGCGAGCGTCGATGCGAATCTTCTACGGCGGCTACCGCGCTCGCGACGGCGGGCTCGTGCTGGGGGCGCTCACCCCGGCGACGCGGGACAGCATCAGGCGCATCCTCGGCCTCAAGGGCGAGCGTTCCGACGACCCGGACTTCGACGCGACCGACCCGGAGAACCAGGCCGGAGTCGAGCAGTGGCTCACGAAGGTGCGCGCCCGGCTCAGCGAGCGCCCCGTGGCCGAGTGGATCGAGGAGTTCGGCGCGGCCGGGGTTCCGGCCTCCGCCGTCCAGCTGCCGGAAGAGATGGCCGACGACCCGCAGGTGCTGGCCGAGGGGATGATGGCCGAGCTTGAGCACTCGGTCACGGGTCCGCAGCAGGTGGTCGGCCCGATCGTCACGATGTCGAAGACGCCGACCGAGGCGCGCCTCCCCGCTCCGGCGCTGGGCGAGCACACGCGCGAGGTGCTGTCCGACTTCGGCTTCACACCCGCCGAGGTGCAGGCGCTGGAGGCCGGCGGCGTCGTGCAGCAAGGTGCGGTCGCGCGGCGATCCTAGTCAGATGCGGGCCGTGCAGCGGATCTCGACCATGAGGTCCGGGTGCGCCAGCGCCGCGACCTGCACGAGCGTACTCGCGACCTCGATCGGCTCGCCCGCGGCCACGCCGTAGGCCTCGTGCCGGACCTCGCCCCCTGCCGTCGAGGCGGCGGCGACGTCGGTCACGTACAGCACCTCCTCGACGACGTTCGCGAGGTCGGCGCCGAAAGGGGCGAGCGCGCGGGCGATGTTCGCGTAGACGGCGCGCATCTGCGCGGCCATCTCGCCGGGGCCGATCAGCGCGCCGTCCTCGCCACGCGCGATCTGCCCGGAGACGTAAACCGTGTCCCCGACGCGGACGGCCTGCGCGTAGCCGTAGCGGCGCTCGGCGTCGCCGCCGAAGAAGGCGGTCTGCTTCTCGATGCTCATGCGCCGGCGGCGTCCGAGGTCCAGGCGCGGATCAACTGGTGCGAGATCGTGAACGGCGCTGGGACGCCGAAGTCGAGGCCGCTCTCGCCGGTGGCCTCGCCCGCGGAGAAGGCGACCGCGCGTGCGACATCAGCGCGCGCGAACCAGCGGGCGTCGCGGATCTCCTCGGGGTCCACGGTGATCGCCTCGCTCGCCGCCTCGGCGTGACAGCCGAGCATCAGCGAGGCGGGAAACGGCCACGGCTGCGAGGAGTGGTAGCGCACGGCGCCGACCTCCACGCCGGACTCCTCGAAGACCTCGCGGCGGACGGCCTCCTCGACCGTCTCGCCGGGCTCCATGAAGCCGGCGATGCAGGTGTAGGTGGAGCCGGGCCGGCCCTGCCCGCTGACCATCAGGCAGCGCTCGCCGTCGGTGACGAGCACGATCACCACCGGGTCGACGCGCGGGAAGTGCTCCACGCCGCAGCCCCCGCAGACGCGCATCCCGCCGCCGTTGCGCGGCCCCGTCACTCCCCCGCAGACCGCGCAGAAGCGATGGCGCACGTGCCAGTCGAGGAACGATCGCGCCTGGGCGAGGATCGCCGAGTCGTCCGCGGGCAGATCGGGCGCGACGCCCCGCACCTCGGCGAAGCGCCGCCCGTCCGCGAGCAGCGCGGTCAGCGAGCCCTCCGCGAGGCTCGTCAGATCGAGGGCGAAGCGCGGCTCGCCGCCGTCGAGGCCAAGCAGCAGCGCGTCGCCGTCGAGCGCGGCGCCGGGCAGCTCGTCTGCCGTCAGCCAGACGACGGCGGGGCCGTCCTCCACGAGCGCCTCAAGGTTCCGCAGGGCGAGATAGCGGCGCCCGGGGTGCGCGAGTTGCGCCTCGATCCAGGCGGGATCACGGCGATCGTTGCTGGCGCGGTCGAGCGGGCTGCCCGTGAAGACGTGCCCCGGATCGTGGCCTGCGGCCGGCATCGCGCCCCCTCGAATCCCGCGCTCGCGCTGCTGCCTCGTGGCAGTCTGCGCCCTCGCGCGCGCCGCGTCGAGGGCGCAGCGCGCGTACTGTGGCGCTACGATCGCGCGGCGGCGAGACGGAGGCGGAGATGGTGCTCGAACTGGCGAAGGCAGGGATGGATGTCGCTATCGTGGTGACGGACGCGGAGCGGATGGTCGCGTTCTACCGCGACACGCTGGGCCTGACCTTCCAGCGCTCGCGCCAGACCGGACCGGGCGGAACGATGCACCTGCTCGAGTGCGGCGACTCGCTGCTGAAGCTGCTCGACCCGCCCGAGCCGCCGCCGCACCAGCACGCCCGAGGCGGCACGCGCGCGCAGACCGGCCTGCGCTACCTCACCATCCACGTCCGCAACATCGACGAGCTCGCAGCGCGCTGCGAGGCCGCCGGCTGCTACTTCCCGGTGCCGCTGGGCGCTTCGACCGGCGGGGGCCGCTACTGCCAGTTCGAAGACCCCGAGGGCAACGTCGTTCAGCTGCAGCAGAGCGACTGACGCCCGCGGCGCGCTATCATCGCGTCGCCATGGCAGAGCTGAGCCTCGCGGACCTGGTCGCCAATCGCACGATGTCGCCTGAGATGGCGGCGACGCTGGCGGCGGCCGCGCGCGAGCGGCGCTCGCTGCTGTTCTTCGCGATCCCGCGGCTGGCCGGCAAGACGACCACGATGCTCGCAACCCTCGACCACGCGCCCGAGGGCACGCCGATCCACGAGCTGTCTACCGACGCCGGTCCGGAGCTCGGCATCCCGGCGCCGCCTGACGGCGGCTACCTCGTGATGCACGAAATCGCGGAGACGCCGTTTCCTCACTACCTCTGGGGCGAGCCGGTGCGGCGCGTCTTCGAGGCGCTGCGCGCGGGAGGCCTCTCGCTCGCGACGGTGCTCCACGCCGGCGGGGTCGAGGAGGCGTTCGCGATCATCATCGAGGGCAACGAGGTACCGGACGCGGACGCGGCGCTGCTCGACTACGCGGTGCACATCCGCAGCCTCGGCCCGGACTGGCGCGAGCCGACGCGGCGCGTCGTCGCCGAGCTGCTCGAGGTAACCGGCGTCCGCGACGGACGCGTCGAGGTGAACCTCCTGCATCGCTGGGACGAGGCGAGCGATCGCTTCGAGGTCGTGGGGGAGCCCTCGCGGCCGGCGGACGGCGGCGAGGCGGTCGCGCGGCTGGCGGAGGAGTTCCGGCGCAGGCTGGAGGCGTAGCCGCGAGAGCCGCAGGAGGATCGCAGGAGGATCGCGCTGGACCGGCACATGCCACTCGAGGGCGCACAGAACTTCCGCGACGCGGGAGGCTACGCGACGACCTCGGGCGCGTCCGTGCGCTGGCGGACGCTGTTCCGCACCGGCTCGCTCGCCGGCGTCACCCCCGCTGACATCGCCACGCTGCACGACCTCGGCGTCGAGCTGGCGTTCGACCTGCGGACGCAAGCCGAGCGGGACGAGCTCGGCGTCGCACCGCTCGCGGAGCACGGCGTGACCGTGCGGCACCTGCCGCTCATCGAGGAGATCGGGCCGTCGCTCTACCCCGTGAAGGCTCCTGTCAGGGACTGGACGCCCGAGGACTACGCGGTGCAGTACACGTGGCTGCTGGAGCAAGGGCGCGGGGCGATCGGCGCCGTGCTCAGAGCGCTCGCCGAGGAGCGACCGGCCGCCGCCGCGTACTACTGCACGGCGGGCCGCGATCGCGCCGGCCTCGTGACCGCGGTGATCCTGCGCACGCTCGGAGTCTCCGACGACACGATCGCCGAGGACTACGCCCTCACCGATCGCTACCTGCGCATGAGCGAGGCGCAATCCGAACGCGTCGCGAAGACCTTCAGCACGGAACCAGCCCGGCGCGGGCGGTTCACGACCCCCGCGGCGAACATGGAACTCGCACTCCGTTCGATGGACGGACGCTGGCCCTCGATCGAGGCCTACCTCGATGAGTGCGAGGTCTCCGCGGAGGCTCGGCGCGACCTGCGCGAGCATCTGCTCGAGCCCGCCCGGCCGGAGGCGTAGGCGCAGCTCGCCGACCCTGCCCCACGGTTCACATCGACGCGCGATTCGCGTACGGTGCTGCGCGACCGCTACATACGACCTGAGAAGCTGAGAGGGACCCCGCCATGTGCTTCAAGTTCGACTCCCTGCCGCCGGTGCCGGCCATCGCCGGTGCCGCCGTCCAGCACGAAGATCTGACGCTCACCGCCTCGGATGGGACGCAGCTCTCGGCCTTCAGCGCGATGGCGGACGAGCCGCTCGGCCCGGCCGTGGTCGTGATGCCTGACGTGCGCGGGCTCTATCGCTTCTACGAGGAGCTGGCGCTGCGCTTCGCCGAGCGCGGCTACGACTCGGTCGCGATCGATTACTTCGGGCGCACGGCCGGCCTCGGCAAGCGCGGCGAGGACTTCGACTTCTGGCCGGAGGTGAAGGCCACCACCGCCGCCGGTGTCGCCGCCGACGTGCGTGCCGCCAGCGACCAGCTGCGCAGCCGCGAGGGCCAGGCCGACCGCGCCGTCTTCACCATCGGCTTCTGCTTCGGCGGCTCCTCGTCCTGGCAGCAGGCCGCCGAGGGCCACGGGCTGGCCGGCGTGATCGGCCTCTACGGCATGCCGAAGAACAAGTGGTTTGAGGACTCCGCGCCGGTGATCGACCGCGTCGGCGACTTCGAGTGCCCGGTGCTGGCCCTGCAGGCGGGCGCCGACCAGAACATCTCGAAGGACGACAACGACGCCTTCGAGGCCGCGCTGAGCGAGGCCGGCGTCGAGCACCTCGTGCTCTCCTACCACGGCTCGCCGCACTCCTTCTTCGACCGCACCGCCGACC
This sequence comes from Dehalococcoidia bacterium, assembly GCA_965261685.1. Classification (GTDB taxonomy): domain Bacteria; phylum Chloroflexota; class Dehalococcoidia; order UBA2979; family UBA2979; genus VXMT01. Next base: position 53,502 of record CBDHDI010000020.1, on the reverse strand, counting down.
AGCACCAGTCCGCCTCGTCGGACGCCTGGGAGCGCGTGCTCGCGTTCATCGCGAACAACTCGTAGGGCGGGGACGGCGCACGGCCCGGAGGCCGGGCGTGAGCACGCGCCTGGACGGCCGCGTCGCCGTCGTCACCGGGGCCGGGCGCGGCATCGGACGGGCCGCCGCCGAGGCGCTCGCCGCCCTCGGCGCGGCCGTCGTCGTCAACGACCCCGGCGTCAGCGATCGCGGCGAGGGCGCGGACCGCGCCTTCGCCGACGAGGTCGTCGAGGGCATCCGCGCGTCCGGCGGCCGGGCCGTCGCCAGCTACGACTCGGTCGCCGAGTTCGAATCGGCGAGCCGCATCATCGAGACGGCCGAACGCGAGCTGGGCGGCGTCGACATCCTCGTGAACAACGCGGGGATCTCGGCGGGCGCGCCGCTGGACAAGCTGGACCCGGAGCTGTTCGCGACCGTCGTCGGTGTGCACCTCTTCGGCACGTTCCACTGCACGCGGCGCGCCGTCGGCGGGATGCGCGAGCGCGGCTGGGGCCGAATCGTGAACATCGTCTCGCGGGCCGGTCTGCTGGGGTCCGCGGGGACCTCGGCCTACGCGGCGGGCAAGGCGGGCATCTACGGGCTCACGAACTCCGCCTCGCGCGACCTCGGGCGCTACGGGATCACGGTCAACAACGTGAACCCGGCGGCCACGCACACGCGCATGATCGACGACGCCGTCGAGCGCGCCCGCGCGAGGGGCCTCGACACGTCGTCCGCGCAGCGAATGCTGGCGGTGGCGCAGGAGCCGGAGCGCGTGGGCACGGTCATCGCCTTCCTCTGCACGGAGGCGGCGTCGGACATCAACGGCCAGACCTTCTTCGTGCAGGGCAACAGCGTCGGCCTCTTCGCCCCCCTCGAGGTCACCCAGACCCTCGAGGGCGACACCCCCTGGACGCCCGAGACCCTCGCCGAGGCCGTCCCGGAGCTGCGCCTCCACCCCCTCGACGCGCTGTACTAGGGCGCGGGATCGTTGACGAGTCAAGGTCGCCGCCGGTAGCATCTCTGTACTACCCCTATCGCTTCGCCGGTAGGGTCGAGACCGCCCTCGTGGCGGTCTCTGTCTTTGTGTGGGGTAGCGATTGATCACCAACGTCTACATCGACGGCTCCAACCGTCATCATCCCGGAGTCCACACCTCTCGCTCGGCACTCCGAGGACGATAGAGCGGATGTCGAGGATGCCCGTCCTCTGTGGTGCCGACGCAGAAGACATCTGGGCCAAGGATGGCGAGCACGTCTCTGATGCGCTCGGGGAACTTGCCGCCGCCCCCACCCCACGCGACGATCGTCGAGCCCGCACGTCTACTCATCTTGCGCAAGTACAAGTTGTTCCTTGGTCCGACTGCGGCTTGCGGATCGCGCCCGATAGGTTGCGGATCAGTCGAACGCAGCGCAAAGAGATTTCCCACGAGCAAACCACCATACCCCCACTGCTTCGCGTAGTCCGTGCAGCGGCGGATGGTGGCGTCGTCGACTTTCGCGTCTGCGGTGCTCGGATTGAGCATGACAAACAGCACACGGCTGCCGTCGCCCCATGATCGCTCCAGTGTGTAGCGATATGAGCCCTCTCTGGAGATCGTGGCTTGGCGCTTCATAGTACGGACACTCCCTTTCCGCGGGCGGCCACCTCGATCGCTCTCGGAGGCCGCCATCGCGTCCCGCCCTGCGACGCTTGCTCGCGGCCGAGCGTCCGCTCTGGCCGGGCGCTCGCCGCCCCCCGTTCGGCGAGCGCCCGACGGCGTTTATAGGGGCGACGGGCCTCGATCGTCCCGTCGGGGAGCCAGCACGATCCGCCGAAGACCGGCGATTCGCGCGAAATAAACCTCAGTAGGGGGGCGTAGACCGTATGGAGTGACCGGCTCCAAGTTCGCAAACTCGCGGGTTACGACGCGAGGCCACAGAGCCGCATACGAAAGGGAGCCGGTCAGGAAGATGACTACCACATATGCAGGGATGGATGCACACGCGCGGACGATCCACGTGGCGGTGCTGGCGCCGGGGGCCGAGCGACCCGAGGAGTGGCAGCTGACGAACGAGCTGCGCGCGGTGAAGCGGCTCGCGCGGCGCCTGAAGCGCATGGCGCCGGGGCCGGTCGTGGCCTGCTACGAGGCGGGGCCGGGGGGCTTCGCGCTGCAGCGCCAGCTCGAGGCCGCAGGCATCGAATGCCGGGTGATCGCGCCGGCGCTGATCCCCAGGCGGCCCGGCGACCGCGTCAAGACGGACCGCCGCGACGCCAGGAAGCTGGCGGAGCTGCTGCGCGCGGACCTGCTCACGGCGGTGCATCCCCCGACCATCGACCAGGAGGCGGTGCGCGACCTCTGCCGGGCGCGCGAGGACGCCGTGACCGACCGCACCCGCGCGCGCCACCGCCTGGCGAAGCTGCTGCTGCGGCGCGGCATCGCCTACGACGGCCGGAACTGGACGCTGCGGCACCGCCGCTGGCTGCTGACGTTGCGCTTCGAGCACCCGGCCGCGCAGGCCACCTTCGACGACTACCTGCGTGCGCTCGAGGGCGTGGAGGAGCGGCTGCGCACGCTGGAGCAGGAACTGGCCGCGTGTGCCGCCAGCGACGACTACCGCGAGGCGGTGGGGCTGCTGCGCTGCTTCCGCGGGGTCGACACGGTGACGGCGATGACGGTGCTCGCCGAGCTCGGTGACGTCACGCGCTTCGGCAGCGCCCGGCAGTTGATGTCCTACCTCGGGCTCACGCCCAGCGAGTACAGCAGCGGCGCCCGTCAGCGGCGGGGACCGATCACGAAGACAGGGAACAGCCACGTGCGCCGCATCCTGGTGGAGAGCGCCTGGCACTACCGCCACCCGCCGCGGGTGGGGGCAGCGCTGCGCAAGCGCCGCGAGGGCCAGCCGGGCTGGGCCGTGGTGCTGGCCGACCGCGCGCAGACCCGGCTCTATCGCCGCCACCGGCGGCTGGCCGATCACGGCAAGCCGTCGGTCGTGGCGAACGTGGCCGTCGCCCGTGAACTCGCGGGTTACCTGTGGGCGGTGCTGAACATCGGCGCCCGGCAGCAGGCGGCGGCCTGACAGCACGCGCGCGGTCCGCGGCGAAGGCGGAGCTGGCGATACGCCGCTCCGGAGCAGGAGAGGATGGATGAGCGAGGGCAGGCTCAGGAGGACGCGCGGTACAGCTATGCGGCAGCGGCGCCCGGCGCCGTCAACCCGCGACCGTAGACGGCGACCCCTCCCGGCGAAGCACGGTCATGCGGCAAGGCCCCAGGCAACCCGCGAATATCAGAGTGACACGTCGTCGAAGCAGCGCCCTCGTTCGTCCATCTCCCCCCGTTCCGGAGCCGGATCGCCACGACCACCGCCGGTGCTGATTGACAACCGGTCACTCCATATCAGCTGTAGTGGAGTATCGGTACGGGCCCTCGCCCGTGCAGACATCTTATCGGACCAAGGCGCGACACGCCAGACGCGCGATGTCCGGGCACTCGCGCCGGGCACAGTGGTGGGGCCGTACACCAACGGCACCACACGCCGCCCCTCGCTCCGCTATCCTCACGACGCGCGCGAGGAGGCAGCGTGAGCGTTCGCAACCGGGCCGCGATCGTGGGGGTGGGCGAGACCGACTTCTCGCGCAACGCCGGGCGCTCCAACCTGCGCCTCGCCCTCGAGGCGATCACGGCGGCGCTCGACGACGCCGGGCTCACGCCGCGCGATGTCGACGCGATCGTGAAGATGCACGCCAACACGGACCTGTTCGAGATCGACATCATGCGCAGCCTCGGCATCCCCAACCTGCGCTTCTTCAGCGAGATCCCGCACGGCGGGGGCGGCTCCGTCGGCACGGTCGTGCACGCGGCGGCGGCGATCGCCGCCGGGCAGGCCGACGTAGTGGTCTGCTTCCGCTCGATCCGGCGCTCGCTGCGGCCGGGCGGTCGCTCGCGGGCGGGCCGCTACGTCGAGGACGGCATGCAGTACCGCATCCCGGTCGGCCTCGTCACCCCCGCGCAGTGGGTGGCGATGTTCGCGCGACGCTACCTGCACGACTTCAACCTCAGCACCGAGGCGTTCGGCCTCTGCGCCGTGCAGATCCGCAACAACGGCGCGATCAACCCGCACGCGATGCAGTACGGGCGCACGGTCAGCCTCGAGGACCACGAACGCTCGCGCTGGATCACGGAGCCGCTGCGGCTACTCGACTGCTGCCTCGAGACTGACGGCGGCAGCGCCGTCATCGTCGTTTCGGCGGAGAAGGCAAGGGAGCTGGCGGCGAGCGGACGTTCGAAGCGCCCGCCGGTGTTCATCTCCGGCGCCGCCCAGGGCACCGGCAGCCGCACCGAGTCGATGACGAGCTACCAGCGCGACAGCCTGTCCGTGCTGGAGGAGGCGGAGGAGACGGCGCGCGAGGCCTACCGCGTGGCCGAGATGGAGCCGGGCGACATCGAGACGCTGCAGCTCTACGACCACTTCACGCCGATGGTGCTGATGTCGCTCGAGGCCTACGGCTTCGCCGCGCCGGGCGCGGCCCACGAGCTGTTCCGCGAGGGCCGGACCACCCTCGAGGGCGACATCCCGCTCAACACGCACGGCGGCCAGCTCGCGGATGGCTACCTGCACGGCTTCAGCATGATCACGGAGGCGGCGCGCCAGATCCGCGGCGACGCGGTGAACCAGCTGGAGCGCCGCCCGCGGACCGCCCTCGCGACCGCCGGAACGGGCGTCCCGACGAGCGCGCTGATCCTCTCCGCCGACGGCGCATAGCCCGCTCGGACGAGCGCGCTGCGCGCGGCTCCCCACCCACCCGCCCTCGGATGTTTCTATGTGGGGGGCTCCGCCCCCCACGCCCCCGCTGTGTCGTGCTTCAGGCCGGCGGTCCCACGAGTGCGAGAGCCTCGGCACCCGCGCGCCGGGCAGCACTGGGCGCCCCGCCACCGAGCCGGTAGCGCGCGGGAGCCCCCAACAGAAAAGAAATCCGAGGGCGGGTGGGTGGGCCGAGCCGCCCTGCGAGGTATCCCTCGCGTCCCCGACACGACCGTGCGCGCGCTCGTCCGGGGCTAGTCGCGGGCGAGGGGCGGCTCCTGCTGGCCGGGGGCGTATTGGGGCTGGTAGTCGGAGACCTCGCCGCGCATCTGGGAGTGGTGCATGCGGTCGTGGCGGTAGTAGGAGCGCAGCCACTGGAGGACCGTGAGCTCGCCGAAGATCTCCGTGCGGGCCGTGCGGTCGAACTGCTCCGGCGAGAAGGTCCGCGCCAGTTCCAGCGTCTCCTCGCGCTCACCCTGCATCTGCGCCACGAGGCTCGCGATGTCGGCCTCGTGCGCCTGCTCGAAGGGGATGTCGAGCGGGATGTTCGGCGTCCGCCCGTCCGAGACGTTCGGGCTGTCCTCGGCGATCGCGCGCCGCACCCAGCCGCGGTAGCTGCGGTCCATCGTCGCGAGGTGCACGACCTGCTCCTTGACGGACCAGCCGTCCTCGCCCTCCCCCTCGGGTGGACGCTCCGCTGCCTGCTCGTCGGAGGTGCCCTCGAGCGTGGCGAGCATCGCCGAGCGCTCGGTCTCGAGTTTCTCGAACAGTTCCGCGATCTGCTCAGTGGTCGCCATGCGGGCATCATAGCCGTGTAGGCTGCCCTTGCGGAGCGAGGGAGCGCGAGATGACCGGAGATCCTCTGGAAGTGATGGCGGGCGCGGCCCGGGCGGCGGGTATCGAACCGTCCAGGATCGTGCTACCCGAGGGTCACGAGGTCGAGCTGAACGGCCTCCGCTTCCACTACCTCGATTGGGGGAACTCGCACCTCCCGCACGTGGTGTTGCTGCACGGCGGCTCGCTGACCGCGCACACCTGGGATATGAGCGCCCTGCTGCTGCGCGACTCCTACCACCTCGTCGCGCTCGACCAGCGCGGCCACGGCGACACTGACTGGACCCCGAACGTCGAGGACGACACGGGCGCGCTGATGGTCGAGGACACGCGCGCCTTCCTCGACCACCTCGGCTACGAGCACTTCACGCTCGTCGGCATGTCGATGGGCGGGATCAACTCCTTCCAGCACGCCGCGGCCCACCCGGAGCGCCTCGACGCGCTCGTGATCGTCGATGTCGCGCCGGAGACGATGCGCGCGGGCATCGTCGAGATGGAGCAGTTCGCGCAGGCCACGGAGACGCTCGCGCGCTTCGAGGATTTCCTCGACCGCGCGACGAAGTTCAACCCCGACCGCCCGGTCGACCACCTGCGCTACAGCCTCACGCACGCGCTGCGCGAGACGGACGAGGGCTGGACCTGGAAGAACGACCGGCGCAAGCGCCCGAAGCTGGACGAGGAGGCGCGCAAGCGCCAGGCCGACGAGCGCGCCTCGCTGCTCTGGGACGCCGCCCGCGCGATCGTCACGCCGACGCTGCTGGTGCGCGGGACGGAGAGCAAGATCCTCTCCGCCGAGCACGCGCGCGAGGTGACCGACGCGATGCAGCACGCGGAGCTCGTCGAGATCGAGGGCGCGCGCCACACCGTGCAAGGAGACAAGCCGGGCGAGTTCGCGCACGAGTTGGACGCCTTCCTGCGGCGCACGCTGCCGGCTCCCTGACGCCGCGCCCGCGAGCGCCCCGGGTCACATTCGCAGCCGGGCTTTGACAGCGCCGCGCCCTCGCCTCTACCGTCCGCCTGCGCGCGTCGCGCTTCGACGCGGAGACGATTCGAACCGGATGGGAGCAATAGCGTGGTCGAGGTGATCAAGTCCTCCGAAGGCGAGACATCGGAAAGCACGCCCGCCGCGATCTTCGAGGGCGGACAGGTCTGGGCGCGCCGCCTCGCGGGCGGAGACACCGGCCGCGGCCAGCACATGAGCTTCGGCATCGTGCAGTTCGCCGCGGGCGCGCGGACGCGCATGCACCGCCACAGCAGCGACCAGCTGCTCTACGTCGTCGCCGGCATCGGCAAGGTCGGCACCGCGGACAGCGAGGAAGTGATCAGCGTAGGCGACTTCGCGCTCGTGCCCGCCGGCGAGGACCACTGGCACGGCGCCCACGACACCGGCTCGCCGATGTCGCACATCACCATCACCGCCGCCGACAGCGAGACCGAGGTCACCGGCTGACGAGGCCGCACTGAGGCGACCGGCCGATGAGCACGAGCGAGCAGGCAATTCGCCGGCTGATGTTCCGCTACGCGGAACTGCAGGACGCCGCCGACTTCGACGCCGTCGCGGAGCTGTTCTCGCACGGGATCTTCCAGCGCGGCGACGGCAAATCGTTCCGCGGTCCGGAGGTGTCCGCGCATCGCAAGACCTCGAACATCCTGCACGACGGCAGCCTCGCCACGAAGCACGTGACGACGAACATCACCATCGACGTCGACGAGGAGAACAACTCAGCCTCGGCGGAGTCGTACTACGCGGTCTTCCAGGGCACGGACACGCTCCCGCTCGAACCGATCGTCTCGGGCCGCTACCACGACCACTTCGAGCGCGTCGACGGCGAGTGGCGCTTCCTCTACCGCCGCTCCCACGTGGACCTCGTCGGGCGGATCGAGACGCACCGCGCCCACTAGCGCGACAGCCCACGACGCCGCTCCCGGTTGCCACCTCTCCCCCCGGGAGTGGGTCAGGCTGAGGGGGCCTGCCGGTCCCGCCGGAAGGCGTCGAAGCGGCCCGGGAGATCGAGGGCGCTGCGGCGGTAGCTGAAGCGCCAGCGCCCATCGACACGCTCGAAGCGGTCGATGTAGCGGCCGGCCGCGATCGGCTGGAGCGGCAACGCGGGCGGGCCCTGCAGGATCGTGTAGCAGGACTCGGCGCTCGCCTCGCCGCGCTCCGGGTCGACCTCGATCGTGAGGTTCGTCGTGACGTGGCGGGTGCGCGGGGTACCGTCGAAGTAGGTGAGGACGTTCTCCGTACGGCGCTCCGCGATCTCCTTGCCGCGCCAGCCCACGCCGGAGTCCGCCAGGAAGTCGCCGTGCTCGAACATCTCCGCGATGGCGTCCCAGTCCGCAGCGTCCTGCAGCTCGGCGTAGTGGTAGATCAGCCGCTCGATCTCGCGCCGGGCGGCCGCGACCGGGTCGGCGGCGTCGCTCACGAGCGCTCGAGGGCCCAGGCGAAGTCGGCGAGGAGTTCCTCGTAGCGCTCGTCGACGCGCTCGCGCTCCCGCGGGTGCGTGATTACCCAGAAGCGTCCCGCCTGCACGGCGTCGAGCACGCGCTTGCCGACGAGCGCGGGCGACATGCGGCCTCGCCCCTCGGTGCGCAGCGCGGGCGTGACCTTGTCCGCGAGGTCGTCCGGCACGTGGCGATGCCCCTCGAACAGCCGGCTGGCGACGCCGCCGGGGCAGAGCACGGAGACGCCGATGCCGTCGTCGCCCACCTCGTGGCGGAGGCGGTCCGTGAGCGCGACGACCGCGTGCTTGGTCGCAGCGTACGTGGAGACGTTGACCGGCGGGACGGTGATGCCCGCCATCGAGGAGGTGTTGACGATGTGCGCCTCGCCGTCCTGGTCGCGCATGCGCGGGACGAAGGCCTGGGCGCCATGCACCGCGCCCATCACGTTGACGCGGAAGAGCCACTCCCAGTCGGCGTCCGTGCTGTCCTCGATCGATGCCTCGATGATTACGCCGGCGTTGCAGCAGAGCAGGTTGACTTCGCCGAACTCCTCGTAGGCGCGCTCGGCGAGGGCGTCCATCGCGATCCGGTCGGAGACGTCCACGCGCACCGCGATCGCGGCGACGCCGCTCTCGCGAGCCGCCGAGGCGACACGCTCCGCGCTGTCCAGATCGATGTCGGCGACGACGACGCGCATCCCAGCCTCGACACAGGCGCCGACGATGCCCTGCCCGATGCCGCTGCCGCCGCCGGTGATGACGGCCACCTTGCCCTCTAGCTGCTCCATCGCCGCTGTCTCCTTCCGTCAGGCTGCGGTGGCGCTCACGAGCGCTCGAGGGCCCACTCGTAGGCGGCGCTCAGCTCCTCGTAACGCGTGTCGAGCAGCGCGCGATCCGCCGCCCTCGGGTGCGTGATCACCCAGAAGCGGCCCGCCCGCACGGCGTCGAGCACCAGCTTGCCGGCGAGCGCGGGCGTGATGCCGCCTGAGCCCTCGCTGCGCTGCGCGGGCGTGACGCTGTCCGCGAGGTCCGCCGGCACGTTGCGGTGCCCCTCGAACAGCCGGGTCACGACCCCGCCGGGGCAGAGCACCGAGACGCCGATGCCGTCGCCGGCGAGCTCGTGGCGGAGCCGGTCGGAGATCGCGATGACCGCGTGCTTGCTCGCCGCGTAGGTGCCGATGTCCAGCGGCGGCACGAAGATGCCCGCTATCGAGCCGGTGTTCACGATGTGCGCCTCGCCCTCCTGCTCACGCATGCGCGGGACGAAGGCCTGCGCGCCGTGCACCACGCCCATCACGTTCACGCGGAACAGCCAGTCCCAGTCGGCGTCCGTGCTGTCCTCGATCGAGGCCTCAATGATCACCCCGGCGTTGCAGAAGAGCAGGTTGACCTCGCCGAACTCCTCGTAGGCGCGCTCGGCGAGGACGTCCATTGCGGTCCGGTCGGAGACGTCCACCTGCACCGCCAACGCGTCGGCGCCGCGCGCGCGGGCCGCCGAGGCGACGCGCTCGGCCTCGTGCAGGTCGATGTCGGCGACGACGACGCGCATCCCGGCCTCCACGCAGGCGCCGACGATGCCCTCGCCGATGCCGCTGCCGCCGCCGGTAACGACGGCCACCTTGCCATCGAGCTGTTCCATCGCCGTTGTCTCCTTCCGTCTCGCCTCCGCGCGCTATCCCGCGCTCGCGGCGGCTTCGTCGAACGCGGCGAGCAGGCGCTCGGCACGCCACTCGATCGTGTCCCGCCGCTCTGGGTGGGTGATGATCCAGAAGCGGTTGGCGCGGACGGCGTCGACCACCATCCCGCCGACCTCGCGCGGCGCGATACGCGCGACTTCCTGCCGCTCCGGGACGCGCGGCGTCACGCGGCCGCGCAGCTCCTCGGGCAGATTGCGCTCGGCGGCGAAGAGCTGCGTCGCCACCCCGCCGGGGCAGAGGATCGAGACGCCGATGCCGTCGCCCTCGACTTCGTTGCGCAGCGTCTCGGAGAGACCGAGGACTGCGTGTTTGGTCGCGCAGTAGACGCCGACCTCGACGGCGCGCGTGGTCGAGATGCTGGACATCGAGCCGGTGTTCACGATGTGCGCCTCGCCGCCCGAGGCCGCGATCTGCTCGCGCATCCGCGGCACGAACGCCTGGATGCCGTGCACCACGCCGAAGACGTTGACCCCGAACAGCCACTGCCAGTCCTCCGGCGTGGTCGAGGCGATCTCGCCGACCGAGATCACCCCGGCGTTGTTGCACAGCAGGTGGACCGCACCGAACGCCTCCCAGGCCGCATCGGCGAGCGCATCGAGGGCGGCGCGGTCGGTCACGTCCGTGCGCACGGCAATCGCCTCGCTGCCGCGCTCGCGCAGCTCGTTCGCGACGCGCTCGGCGGCGTCCTCCTCGATGTCAGCGATCACGACGCGCATTCCCGCGTCCGCGCAGGCCTGCGCGATGCCCTGGCCGATGCCGCTGCCGCCGCCGGTGACGACGGCGACCTTGCCCTCGAGCTGCTCCATCGCCGCTGTCTCCTTCCGTCAGGCTGCGTCGTCGCGCGCTATCCGGCGTTGGCGGCGGCCTCGTCGAAGGCCGCGAGCAGGCGCTGCGAGCGGCGCTCAATCACGCCGCGGAGCTCGGGGTGGGTGATGATCCAGAAGCGGTTGGCGCGCACGGCGTCGACCACGAGCCGGCCGACCTCGCGCGGCGCCATTCGCTCAACGTCCGTGCGCTCCCCGACCGGCGGCGTCACGCGGCCGCGCAGCTCGTCCGGGAGATTGCGGTCGGCGGCGAACAGCTGCGTCGCCACCCCGCCCGGGCAGAGGATCGAGACCCCGATGCCGTCGCCCTCGACCTCGTGGCGCAGCGTGTCGGAGAGGCCGAGGACGGCGTGCTTCGTCGCGGTGTAGACGCCCACGTCGATGGCTCGCGTGGTCGAGATGGCAGCGACCGAGCCGGTGTTCACGATGTGCGCCTCGCCACCCGAGGCGGCGATCTGCTCACGCATCCGCGGCACGAACGCCTGGATGCCGTGCACCACGCCGAAGACGTTGACCCCGAACAGCCACTGCCAGTCCTCCGGCGTGGTCGAGGCGATCTCGCCGACCGAGATCACCCCGGCGTTGTTGCACAGCAGGTGAACGGCGCCGAACGCCTCCCAGGCCGCATCGGCGAGCGCATCGAGGGCGGCGCGGTCGGTCACGTCCGTGCGCACGGCAATCGCCTCGGTCCCGGCCTCGCGCAGCGCGTTCGCAACGCGCTCCCCCGCGTCGGCCTCGATGTCCGCGATCACGACGCGCATCCCCGCGTCCGCGCAGGCCCTCGCGATGCCCTCGCCGATGCCGCTGCCGCCGCCGGTGACGACGGCGACCTTGCCCTCAAGCTGCTCCACGTGCCGCCTCCTTGATCCGGGCGCGATTCTACGCGGCTGTCCCCGTTCGGACCCGCCAGGAGGGAGCCGCGGGTCAGTTGGCGCCGTAGACCTCGGTGTCCGGGTAGAAGGCGTACCAGCCGAACCAGTAGGCGAGGTGGCCGTTGATGCGCTCGAGGCGCTCGTCGCCGGGGCCGAGCAGCGCCTCCTCGGTGACGCGCCACTCGCTGCCGGTCGCGTCGAGCAGCAGGTCCGGGTCGCCGCCGGGCATGAACGTCCGATCGCCGCGCTCGAAGGCCCTCACCTCGCCGCCGGAGTTGTAGACGAGGGGGCCGATGAGATCGTGGGTGCCCTCGGTCGTAACCTCGCCGCGCGCGGCCACGAGGACGACCGCCTGCTCGCCGACGGCATCGTTGACGACGCGCTCCTCGGCGAGAGCGGTGAGCCGGTAGGCCTTGCGCTCGCCGCCGATGCGGAGGCCGTAGACGAAGTTCTTGAGGCTCAGTTCGTCGCTCTCCAGCCAGACCGGGAACATCGTGGAGCCATCGGAGAAATACTCGCCGTAGGGCCGGCCGGGCTCGTACCGGCGGTAATACCCCGTGTTGATGTCGATGACCATCGTCTCGGGGTGCTGGGCGAGCCACTCCTCCCAGCTGGTCAGCACGACCGGGAGCAGGTTGAGTTGGAGCGGTTCGCCCTCGGTGTCCGTGGCGCCGACGAGAGAGCCGAGCACGGGCTTGCCGGTGAACTGGTTCCAGAGGGTGGTCGTGACGCGGTCGTACATCAGCTTGTTGCTGCGGTAGAGGAAGCCGGAGGTGCCGAACGTGTACAGCTCGCCGTTGGGCGCGCGGTTGTCGTAGGCGATACCCGCGCCGCAGAGCGTGCAGTAGGCGAGTGAGAACGGCACGCCGCCGACGACATCGTTCGTCATCTCGTGCCAGTCCATGATGCGCAACGGGTAGGCGCGCGCCTCGCCGTTGATCGCGATGCCGAACACGGCCTCCTCCGGCTCCAGCCAGGTCGCCGCCTCGGGCGCGATCGTCGCGGGCCGATCGAGCGGCGGGATGCCGTCGACACGCACCCCGCCCCAGACGATCTCCTCGACGCGGATCGCCGAGGGGTAGTCGTCCCGCAGGAAGTCCTGGAAGCGCTCGTCGATGTTCGCCAGCACGCGGCCCTTCCAGCCCACGTAGCCGGGCGGCGGCACCAGGTCGGTCGCGCCATACCAGCGCAGCCAGCCGAAGTAGTCGTAGCCGATCTGCTGGCCCGTGAGCTGATCGAGGGCGTCCGCGTACTCGATCGCCCCCGGCCCCACCGTGACGAGGCGGGTGAAGTTCGCGAAGAGCATGTCGATCAGCACCGCCACGAAGCGCTGGTCCCCGCTGGCCAGGATGCGATCGAGCGCCGCGTCGGCGGGTCCGTCCTCGGACGACTCGCTCAGGGTATTCATCAGGTCGAGCGCCTCGCGGTCGGAGATCGGCACGGAGTCCACCTCGGCCGCCGGCGAGGCGGTGGGCGTCCCGTCCGCGGCAACCGGCGCTGCGGTCGCTGCCTCCGCGCTGGCGCTGACGTTGCAGGCGGCGCTTCCGGCGAGGCAGTCGCGCCCTCTTCCCCGCCCTCCCCGCCGCAGGCGGCGAGGCAGAAAGCCGCGAGCAGGGCGAGCGCGGCGAGCAGAATGAGGCGGCGCTGCGGCATCAGATGCACCTCGATCACGCGGCGCGTTTGCCCCAACAGCGTAGCCCAACGCGGGGATCGGGTCCGCGAGTTACCAGCTAGCCGTGCTCCGCGGCCGGCGGTGCGCCGTCGAGGACATCGAGCGCCTCGCGGACCATCGCCTCCACCCACTCCGGGCGCTCGAGCGGCACGAAGTGGCCGGCGCCCTCGGCGACCCACTCGTAGGCGCGAGGCGGGCGGGAGGCCGCATCGGGCGCGGTCGTCGAACCGAGGCCGCGCGAGCCCGTGCCGCGGCCGATCCAGACGGGGCACTCGAGCTCCGGGAGGGCCGCCCACAGCTCGCCCATCGAGCTGCCCGTGAACACGGCGGCCTCGGTCTCACGCGCGCAGGCGAGCTGCACCGTCCCGTCGTCGCCGACCGCCCGCAGCCCCGCGTCGACGAAGCCGGCGAAGACCTCCGGATGCCACGAGTCGTAAGGGGAGCGGGCGAGCAGGTGCGCGGCGGCGTCCTCGCGGCTCGGCCACTCGTAGCGGCGCCGCAGCGCCACCTCGACCATCTGGTTCGCATTGCCGCCGCCGCCGATTGGCGCGCGCAACGGCGCCTCGACGAGGACGAGCGCATCGACGAGGTCCGGCCGCGCCCGCGCGAGCAGGATGCCAACCCCGCCGCCAAGCGAGTGCCCGACGATCAGGAGGCCCGACCAGCCCTCGGCAACGGCGAGCCGTTCAAGGTCTTCGGCCATCTCGGTCCAGCCCGCGGCCGGCAGGCTCGTGCGCGTCGCACCGTGGCCGCGCAGGTCGAGCGCGATCGGGTGGCAGGCATCGGTCAGGGTGGCGGCCGCCGGCCGCCAGACACCACGCGTGAAGCCGGTGGCATGCAGGAACAGCACCGGCCGCGGGCGCTCGCCCGGCCACTCGTCGAGGGCGAACACGACCTCGCCGAGGTCGACCTCGCGGGTGCGGTAGGCCGCGCTCACGTCGTCACCGGCGGCTCAACCGGCGCGCGCGGCGCCGCGCCCGATCCGCAGCGAGTGAAGCAGCTCGCGCGTGGCGGCGGCGACCTCCTCGACGGCGGAGTCGAAGGCCTCGGCGTTGTGCGCGGCGGGCTGGCGGAAGCCGCTTACCTTGCGCACGAACTGCAGCGCGGCGGCCTCGATCTCCTCGTCGCCGGCCAGCGTGGCGCCCTCGCGGAGGGTCTTGATGCTCCTGCACATGCGCCGAGGGTAGCAGCCGCAGCGCGGCAGTCCAGCCTCAGGCGGCGGCGTCCCCGGTCGGCGCGAGTTCGCGGTCGCCGGCGCGGCGCCAGAGCAGCCAGGCGACGGCGGCGACGGCGAGCAGCACGGCGCTGGTCCCCGCGAGTGCATGTCCGAGGGCGATGCGGGAGACGAGGAAGCTGAGCGTCAGCATGACGAAGATCGTCGCGAACTGGCCGCCGAACTGCTGGAAGGAGAGCGCCGTCGCGCGCTCGCTGTCCGGGACGCGGCGCGAGATGTAGACGGTGGTGACGGGATGCAGCGCGTTCTGCGCGAACGGCGCGAGCGCGAACAGCGGAACCACCCAGAGCATCCCCCCACTGCCGCCGAGCAGCCCGATCGCCCCGATGACGGGCAGCAGCAGCAGCGCGCCGCTCATCCCGAGCCGCCGCGAGAACCAGTCCGCGCTCCACCCGCCGGTCGCCGCGACGAGCATCATTCCCGCCGCGACCCAGCCGAAGGCGGCCACGGGCACCTCGTAGCCGATCAGCACCGGCTGCCAGACCGTGAACGCGGCGAAGCCGGCCACCCATGGCAGCGCACCGAGCGTGGCCGCCCAGCGCAGCGAGGGCTCGCGCAGCACGCGTCGCGAAGCCGAGAGGCCCGTGGCGAAGAACGAGTCGGCCGCGCTGCCCGGCTCGCGCGGAGGCTCCTCGAGGCGCCACGCGAGGCTGGCGGCCGCGAGCGAGAGGACGCCGCTGGCGGCGATCGGCCAGGAGAGGGGCGTGACGGTCGCCATCAGGCCGCCGATGACGGTGAAGCCCGCGATCGCGAGCGTCATCAGGCCGTTCAGCCGCCCCGCCACCGCCGGGAACTCTCGCACCCGCCCGACGGCGCGCAGCGCGTCGAACAGGTACGCGTCGTCCGCCCCGCTCATCAGCGCGCTGCCGACGCCGAACAACACGTACGCCGAGAGCAAGACGGGCAGCGTCCCCGCGAGGGCAAAGACGAGGAACCCCACCGAGATGACCAGCGATCCGGAGACCATGCTGGTCTTGCGCCCGTAGCGATCGGCCACGACACCAGTGGGCACCTCGGACAGCAGCGAGCTGCCGAAGAAGACGGCGTCGAAGAGCAGCACCTGCCCGATCGTCAGGCCGCGCGTCTCGACGAGGTAGACGACCCAGATCGCCTCGCCCAGCCACACCCAGCGCAGCACCCACCAGAAGGGGAGCAGGCGCAGGCTGCGCTCCATGCGGGCGTCTACGGGCGGCGAGTCAGCCATCGGGCGAGCGTGCGCCCGGACGCGCTACGGGCAGCAGGCGGGGTCGTCGCAGTCCCCGGGGACGCCGGACATCGGCACGAACTCGATCAGCGCGGGCTCATCGTCCGTGACGGTGTAGACCTCCCAGGCGAGGCCGTCCGGGTCGCTGACCCAGACCTTGTCCTGCTCGGCGTGGCAGCAGACGACGCCGTCCTCGACGCGCGTCTCGAGGCCGGCGGCGCCCAGGCGCCGGGTCTCGGCGATGACGCGATCGCTGCTGAACACCTCGACTCCGATGTGGTTCAGGGACTGACCGCCGGCCTGCTCGATCAGCACCAGCTTGAGCGGCGGATCGGCGATCTCGAAGTTGGCGTAGCCCTCGCGCCGCTTGTGCGGCTCGGTCCGGAACAGCTCCGAGTAGAAGCCGATCGCGGCGTCGAGGTCGGAGACGTTCAGCGCCAGCTGGACGCGGGATCCGGGCGCAGCGTCGGTCGCGGGGCCGGTCTCATGCGTTGTGGTCATTGCTATATCGCCCACAGAAGGACCGCCGTGGCAAGCGTGACAACCGCCAGTGTCCATAGGCCGAGGCGGATGGTGATGCGCTGTTCGGCCTCGCGCAACTTACCACGCAGCGTCTCGCCGAGGTGGACGACGTCCGACTTCGTGGCGGCGTGTTCGGACAAGCCCTCGGCGAGGGCGTCCGTCACCTCGCGGGCCGCCTCATCGCCCAATGGGCCGCGGAGCGCTCGCTCAACCTTCGCCGTGTCGAATGCAACCATTGCACAGCCAGCATACAGCGCCGCCACAGCGGGCTCCACAACAGAGGCGCTGCCCTCGGGCCATCCTGGAGCGACGCGCAGCGCCCGCTACGGCGCCTCGCGGCCGAGCAGGACGACGTCGGTGAAGAGCGCGCCCGCGCCGCCGTTGGTGCACATCGCGACCTCGGCGCCCTCGACCTGGCGGTTGCCGGCCTCGCCGCGGAGTTGCTTCGTGCCGGAGATCACCTTCTGCAGCAGTTGGGCCGTGCCGGGGTGGGCGAACGACATGGTGCCGCCGTCGGTGCAGACCGGGAACTCGCCGCCGACGCGGATGCGGCCGTCCATGACGAAGGGGCCGCCCTCGCCGGGCCCGCAGAAGCCGTAGGTCTCGAACTGGCGGATGATCTCAAACGAGAACGGGTCGTAGAACTCGCATACGTCGATGTCGGACGGGCCGAGGCCGCAGGACGCGAACGCCTGCCTTGAGGAGAAGGCCCCGGCATCGCCCGTGACGTGCCAGAGCGGCCCGGCGACGTATGCCTGTCCGCGCGAGTCGAGGCCACCCCCGAGGATGTGGATCGGCGTGACATCGAGGTCGCGCGCGCGCTCGGCGGTGGTGAGGACCACCGCGGCGCCGCCCTCGCTGGTCATCGCGCAGTCCAGCAGGTGGAACGGGTCGGCGATCATCGCCGAGTTGAGCACGTCGTCGGGAGTGATCACGCGTCCCGTGTAGACGGCGTCCGGGTTCATCCCGCCGTGCGTGCGGATCGCCGAGGCGACCTCGGCAAGATGCTCCGGCTTCGTGTCGTAGAGGTACATGTGGCGCTGTGCGATCAGCGCGAACTCGGCGGCCGTGTAGAGGCCGAAGCACTCGACGAACTCGTTCGAGGGCCGCGTCCACGGCGCGGTCGAGGCGCGCTCCGTGTAGGCGCCGGCCTGGCCGTTGGCGATGACGACGGTGCTGGCGTATCCGGCGGCGATGGCGGCGGCCGCCTCGAGCACCGAGGGGATGCCCATGGCCGCGGCGCCCACCCACGTTGGGCGGCCTCCGAGTTGATGGACCCACTGGCGCTGCGAGCCGCCCCCACCACCGGTGCCCGTGGTGACGTTGGCCCCGTCGATGTCGGAGACCTCGAGGCCGGCGTTGGCGATCGCGCCCTTCACCGCGTCGAGGGTGACCGAGAACGATGTTTCTTCCTGGAGGTAGCGCGACTGCACCGTGTTGTAGGCGCCGGCGATCACGACGTTGTGCAAATCCCTGGTGGCCATACTTCCCGCCATCAACTGGGCACCTGGTTGGTCCGCGCCATGGTACGCCGTCGCAGCCCAACGTACCGAGCCGGGGCGCGATAGCGGGCTGACGGTCTCGTCCTCACAATGGTCGTCGGGAGGTGCCCATGAGCGACCGCGACCCTGATCTGCTGCGCAACACCGAGGCGACGCGCCGGCTGGGCGAGCTCGTCGCGCGCCTCGACGACGCCGACCTGGCGCGCTCGCTCGGAGGCGGCTGGACGGTTGCGTTCGCCCTCGCCCACCTCGCGTTCTGGGACGCCCGCCAGGACGCCGCCTTGCGCGTCTACGCGCGGGACGAGGCGCTCCCGCCCGAGGACGAGGTGACGAATGCGGCACTGGAGATGATCGCCGGGAGCTTCGGCCCGAGGGTAGTCGCCTCGGTGGCCGTCGAGGCAGCCGGGCGGCTGGACGCGACCGCGATGGACCTCACTGCCGGGCAACACGCCGCGCTGCGGGAAGCGGGCCAGGAGTTCGCGCTCCGGCGCTGGCCCCACCGTGAGGAGCACATCGCACAGATCGAGGCCGTACTGGACTGAGCCGCCGGAGAACAGCGGGGGATCAGGCCGGGGCGAGCGTGAGCCGGTAGCCGACCTGCCGAACCGTCTGAAGGTACTGCGCCGCCGGGCCGAGCTTGGAGCGGATGCGCGACACGAGCACCGCGAGGCGAGCTCGATGGTCTTCGTCGGCCGCGCCCCACAGCGCCTCGGCGATCTGGTCGTAGGCGACCACGCGCCCGCCGGCCTCGGCGATGACGTAGAGCGCCTCGAACTCCATGTAGGTGAGCGGGGCGGGGTCGTCCGCCACGGTGACCCGGAAGCGTTCACGGTCGACGACCAGGTCGCCGACCGCGATGCGCCCCACGGGCGCGCTGTCTGCCGCTGGATTGCCGGTCAGGTTGGTGGTCATCGTTTCGCCTGGTCGGTTGCCGTCGAGCCCCGGAAGCGCCTCCCGAAGGGGGAGGACGCTCCCGGGGCCGACATCAGACCGTTGCGCTCCACGTCAGGAACAGGTTCCTAGAGCGCAGCGTCGTCCGTTTCGCCGGTGCGGATGCGGATCGCCTGGGTGACGGGGCTGACAAAGATCTTGCCGTCCCCGACCTGGCCCGTGCGGGCCGCGTCCACGATCCGCTCGAGGATCGCGTCCACCTCGTCGTCCTTGACGACCAGCTCGATCTTGACCTTCGTCAGGTACTCGACCGCGAAGGTGCGGCCTCGCCACTGCTCGGTCACGCCGCGCTGGGTGCCGTGTCCGCGCACCTCCGTGAGCGTCATGCCGGCGTGGTCGAGGTCCTCGAGCGCCGTCTTGACCACGTCCAGCTTCTCGGGGCGAATGATCGCCTCAACTTTCTGCACGAGTCGCCTCCTCGTCTGCCTTGGGCGCCCCGCCGGCAATCGGCGCGCCGCTGCTGGACAGGGCCGTCCCGCCGAAGTGCGGTCCGAACGGGTCCCTGCCGCCCGTGAACTCGGGGTACGCCTCCATCGCGTGCTCCGCCACGTCGAGGCCGCTCTCTTCCTCGCTCGCGGAGACGCGCAGGCCGACGGTGTACTTGATGATCGTGAACAGGATCACCGAGGTCACCACGGTCCAGACGCCAACGGCAATCACACCGATCGCCTGGAAGAGCAACTGCTCGATGCCGCCACCGACCAGCAACCCGTAGTTGCTGGAGTCGGCGTAGTTCGGCCCGAGGTTGGCCTGCGTGCTGAAGAGACCGACCGCCAGCGTGCCCCAGATGCCGTTGAAGAGGTGCACCGGCACCGCGCCAACGGGGTCGTCGATCCTCAGCTTGTCGAGCAACTCGACGCCGAAGACGATGATCACACCCGCGACGATGCCGATCACGACCGCGCCCCACGGCTCGACCGTGGCGGTGCCGGCCGTGATACCGACCAGACCGCCCAGCACGCCGTTCAGCGTCAGCGAGAGGTCCGACTTGCCGGTGCGCAGCCTCGAGACCACCATCGCCGTCGCCGCGCCCGCTCCGGCGGCGAGCGTCGTCGTCACGGCGACGCGCGCCGCGAGGTCGGCGAAGCCGCCGCTCAGCCCGAGGGTCGAGCCGGCGTTGAAGCCGTACCAGCCGATCCAGAGGATCATCACGCCCAGGAAGCCGAGCGGCATCGAGTGACCGGGCAGCGGGTTGACGCTGCCGTCGGCGTTGTACTTGCCGCGGCGTGCGCCAACCATGATCGCGCCGACGAGCGCCGCCCAGCCGCCGACCGAGTGGACGACGGTCGAACCGGCGAAGTCGATCATGCCGTTGTCGCCGAACTGGATGTCGGAGGCGTACGCGCTCAGGAAGCCGTCGCCCCAGACCCAGTGCGTGACCACGGGGTAGATCACCGCGGTGATCGCGACCGTGTAGATCAGGTACGCCGCGAACTTGGTCCGTTCGGCGACAGCGCCCGACACGATCGTCGCGGCCGTGGCCGCGAATGCGAACTGGAAGAAGAATGTAGCGTAGTCAGCATCTCCCCCGCCGTAGAAGAAGCTTCCCCCGCCAAAGAATTTGATGTCGATGAACTCGGTGGTGCCGTACGCGAGGCCGAAGCCGACTGCCCAGTAGGCAATCGCGCCGAACGAGAGGTCCAGCGTGTTCTTCATCAGAATGTTGGTGACATTCTTCGAGCGGATGAAGCCCGACTCGACCAGGCCGAATCCGGCCTGCATGAACAACACCAGAATCCCGGCGATGAGGAGCCAGGCGATGTCAAGCGCGGACGTCAGATCCGCTATCGCCTCCTCTACCTCCTGGGCGTTGGCAAACCCGGTTCCCGCGGCAAACGCCGCAACTACTCCGACCGCCGCAGCGACGACGGTTCGATGGCGCATCCTCATAGACGCCCCCCTTCTTCCCGCGAAAGGTAGGCGCGCGCGATTTCGCCGCAGTGTCGCCACTGTGAAATGTAGATAACGGAATTGTTGCCCGCGCGTTACGGCCGAGTTTCGCGCACGTCTCGCCCGGCCCGCCCGCGCTACGCCGGGTGCGCTGCCTCGCGCATGTGCCCGTGGCGGCCGAGGTACTCGCGAATCGCGATCAACGCCGCGATGCCGTCGCCCGTCGCCGATCCGAGCTGCTTCGTCGAGCCCGCACGCACGTCGCCGGCGGCGTAGACGCCGGGCAGCGAGGTCGCGAAGCCCTCGGAGGCGACGAAGCCCCACTCGTCCAGCTCGACCGTCCCGCGCAGGAACTCCGCGTTCGGCGTCAGCCCGATGAAGACGAAGACACCGGCGGGCTGCCACGCGAGCTCCTCGCCGCTCTCGCGGTCGCGCGCGCGGACCTCCTGCAGGCGGCCGCCCCGCCCGAGCAGCTCGACCACCTCGGTGCTGGTGTGGATCTCGATCGCGGGGTGGCCGCGCACCTTGTCCTGCAGCAACTGCGAGCCCTTCAATTGCGCGTTGCGCTCCACGATGCGGACGCGCTCGGCGAAGTTTGTGAGGAACAACCCCTCCTCGAGGCCGGAGTTCCCGCCGCCGATCACCAACAGCTCCTCCGAGCCTCGGTAGAACGGCCCGTCGCAGGTCGCGCAGAAGTGCACGCCAGAGCCGATCAGCCCGTCCTCGCCGGGCACCTCGAGGCGGCGGTATGAGGAGCCGGTGGAGATCAGCGCGGCGTGCGCGCTGATCTCCTGCCCCGTGCTCAGTGTCAGCGCGACATCGCCCTCGTGCTGGTCCGCCCGCAGGTTCGCGACGGAGACCGCCTCGAGCATCTCGACGCCGTAGCGCCGGGCCTGCCGCACGAAGCGGTCGGCCAGCTCGCCGCCCTCGATGCCGTCCGGGAAGCCGGGGTAGTTGTCGACGCGCTCGGTGACGCCGGCCTGCCCGCCGAGCGAGCCGCCGTCGACGATGATCGCATCGATGCCCTCGCGCGCGGCGTAGATGCCGGCCGCGAGCCCGGCGGGCCCGCCCCCGATGATCGCGAGGTCGTAGAAGGCGCGCTCGGCCTCGATGTTGAGTCCGAGCTTTACCGCCAGCTCCTCGTTCGAGGGCTCCAGCAGGTGACTGCCGTCGGAGAAGATGACCGTCGGGATCGTGCGCCCGCCGTTCTGGAGCTCCTCGACGAAGCGCAGGCCCTCGGCGTCCTGGTCGATGTCGATCCAGTCGTACTCGACGCGATGCTCGCCGAGGAACTTCTTGGAGCTCCGGCAATCCGGGCACCACGGCGCCCCGTAGACCTGTATCTCCGCCACCGTGCTCTCCCTCCGGGCGCCACGGCCGCAAGCCGTCCAGCCGCCGGGTGCGGGCGCCTCGTTAGAATGATCCCAGAAGCGCGGCGCTCGCGCTCCCGCGCCGGGCGGCCGTCCGGCGGCGGCACAGGAGATCGAGAGGTCGCATGAAGCTCGCGTCACGCAGCGAGACGGCACGGAGGCGAGGCGACGCAGCGCGGCTCCTCCTGCCCGTGGCCGCGCTGCTGACGCTGCTGCTGCTCGCCTGCAGCGACCCGGTTGAGGAACCGGACATCGCGACCTCGACGCCCACGACCCCGTCGGGCATGACGACCGCTACACCGTCGCCCACGGCGTCGCCCGTCGGCGAAGAGGCGGCCGTAGATGCCTGGGGTCGCCGCGCCTGCGCCGCGGCCGGCACGTTCACCCTCGACTTCCTCGCGAGCGGCGACGAGCGCGACCCGAACGAACTCAACCTGGAGGAGCGCAAGCAGCGCGCCGAGGCGATGTTCCCCGTGCAGTACGACGCCGTGCGCGCGGCGGCGAGAGCCCTCGAGGCGATCGATCCGCCGCTGCGGACGGCGGAACTGCACGCCCGGCTGCTCGACACGTACCGCGATCTGGATGCCGCGCTCCAGGAGCAGGAGCAGGTGATCGCCGAGGCGAGCAGCAGCGAACAGATCGCCGACAGCAACCTGCCCGTCGACGAGCTCGTCAGCCTCGCCTTCCGCCAAGCCTCGCTGCTGGCGGACGGCGGCTACTGCCAGTAGCCGGCCCGCCTCGGATCCATTCCCCCTCGCGCCTCCTCGTCAGCTCGCAATCGGCTGCTGGGTCGCGTAGCATACTTTGCAACGCAAACTAGTTTGCGCTTCAGCGCGAACTGGTCAGCGGCGGGGGTACGCAATGAAGCGAGCGGGCGAGGAAGCGGGACTCACACCCGAAGAGGGCTGGAGCACGATCCAGGCGACGATGGACGAGACGCGCAGCGCGATGTACGTGGCCGGGACGGCGACGATCCTGCTGCTCTGGGGCGTGATCGCCTCGCTCGGTTACCTCGCGGAGTACTCGATCGACACGCTGGCCGCCGACTTCGGGGAGGACAACCCGTGGATCAGCGCGCCGCTCTGGGCCGTCCTCGTGACCGCGGGGATGGCGAGCAGTGCGATCATCGGGCGCCGCGCGGGCAGGAAGCAGGCGGCCGGCGACGCCATGCGCAGCGCCGGCATCCGGGTCTTCCTCTTCTGGCTCGCGGTGGTTGTGGCGGCGTTCCTCATCCCGGGGGCAGCGGGCATGTGGAACGCCGACGTGGACCCGCTGAACATCCCGCGAGTCGCCGTGGGTGTCGTGGCGCTGGGGCACGTGCTCTTCGGCATCATGCATCGCCCGGTGATCGCGGCGGTGGGCGTGGGCATCGCCGCCGCGTTCTACGTACCGAGTTACCTCGCGGGTGACGCCGCGCTCGCGGTGTCGGCGGCGGCCACGCTGCTGGTGGTCGCGCTGGCCTGGGCGTGGATACGCAGGAGCGGCGTGCTGTGACCAGCGAGGAGAGCGAAGAAGCGATCGTCCTCGACGAGACGATCCATCAGTCCACCCGGCTGCGGATCATGACCATGCTGGTCTCCGTGCCGCAGTCGGACCGCCTCGCCTACGGGTTCATCCAGCAGACGCTCGGCCTCACCGGCGGCAACCTCACCACGCACCTGCGACGGCTTGAGGAGGCCGGCTACCTGCTCACCACGAAGGAGTTCCTCGATGCCCGGCCGCGCACCTGGGTGCAGGCGACGCCGGCGGGCCGCCGCGCCTTTGCCGAGTACCTCGCCAACCTCCAGCGTGCGCTGAACTGGCAGCCGGGCGGCTGAACGCCCCCGGCCAGACCGCGCCTGCCCGAATGGTGCCGACAGCTACTCCGAATGGCGCGCGCCGGTACGGTGCGCCTCCTTCTTCTGGCGCTGCACGGCTCAATGTGGTACACGATGCGGGCGAACAAAGCGGAACCAGAGCCTAGTACACTCTATGCAGCGATACTTCCGAGTCGTGTCGAGCGACGGCTAGGCGCTGGGAATACTGCGGAAAGGGCTCCGACATGGTCAATGCCATTCACGAGGCCAAGGCAAAGTTGAGCTTGCACAAGGTGTCGACGGCACGCACGCGCACCCTCCACAACGACGAGCGTCTCTACGAGGCGGTCGTCGAAGTGACGCAGTCTGGCAAAAGCATGACGCTCACTCCCCGGGAAGAGCTCAAGAAGAGGTCGTGAGCCGAGACGCTCGCTCGTACCACCTACACCTGCTACCCGCGCGCTACCTTCTTCTACGAATCAGCAAGCGCTGACGTGCAGGCGAAGCTCGACCGTATCTTCGATCGGTTGGAGGAGAATCCCTACCCCGACGGAGATCATAAGTTCTACTACAATCGGTACCTCCCGCTCGCACTGACCGCCTATGCGGACGATGACTTCCACCTCGTCTACCAACTCGTGTCGCACGACTCACCTGACTGGGAGCAGTGGCGCATCGACATCATCGCGATAGAGGGGGCAAGGCCGCTCGACTTCGGCGAGGATGACTAGATCGTAGGCTGCGGAGCAGCCTCATTGCCCGCAGGCCCGTGTCAAGGCCTTGGCGAACTCCAGTCGAGGGCGCCGACGCATGAAGCACTTCCTGCTCGACTACGACCACTCCACCCGCAAGCTGGTCAGCATCACCACGTTCGAGGACATGGGCGAGGCGATCGCGGCGTACGGGGAGCGCGAGCGCGAGGCATTCGGAACAGCGCACGAGGTGGTGCTGCTGGGTGCCGAGTCCGAGGACGACCTGCGGCAAACCCATTCCCGCTACTTCTACCCCATCGGGGAGAGGTTGGAGCGCGCGCTCCAACGCTACAAGGAACGCCTGAGCGCCCCCGTCTGAACCCTCGATCCCCTACCCGATCAACGCGGCCGGGTTCGCCTGCACCATGAGACTCACGTCCGAGGGCGAGTAGCCGGCGTCGAGGAAGTGCTCGATCCAGCGGCCGAAGCCGACGGGCGGCTCCGGGTTCCCGGCCTGGCCGAAGTCGGTCGAGAGGATCACGTGCTCGGGCCCGACGGCGCGGACCTGGGACTCGAGCAACTCCCATTGCTCCTGCCCGTCCTCGTGGCTGGTGGCGGTGGCCACCTGCTCCACGTAGGCCCCGAGGCCGGCCATCTCCTGCTGCACTTCGAGGTCGATATAGAACGAGCCATGGGTGACCACGGTACGAATCCCGCGGTGTCGCGATTCGCGCACCAGCACGGCGACCTCCGGGCTCGAGAGGTGACCGGTGGCGAGCACGGCGTCGTGCTCGTGGATCAGGTCGAGGATCGCCATCACCTCGTGACGGAGGTCGCCCATCTCGTCGAGCACGGTGATGCCGGGGGCGGGGCTGTGGCGGCCGCCGGGGCGGGCGTCGCGCCAGGCCTGCGCGTCGAAGGTGGGCATCCACACCATCGTCGTGCCGATCAGCATCGCGACGTTGACGGCCTCCATGTTGAGCCCGCCCACGCCGTGGTCGAGCGCGATGCCGCCGTAGACGCGGATGTCCTCGTTCTGCTGGTCGAGCAGCCAGGCGAGGGGCTGCGTGTTGTACTCGTGGCTCTTGAGCACGAGGCCGCCCATGCCCGCCTCGACGGCGCGCTGGACGAGTACGTCGGAGGGGAGCCGCCGTTCGGCGTAGGGGTCGGGCGCGGCGTGCACGTGCACGTCGATCGCGCCTCGCAGCAACTCGCGCGCGTCCTCGCGCACATCGTCCAGCGTCGCTTCGCGGTCGAACATCGCCATGGCAGCCGCTCCCTTCCCTCTCCCGTAAGTCCGTCTAGTCGGTGAGCAGCTTGGTGTGGTCCCAGGAGGAGACCTTGCCGACCCGGATGCGCACGCCGATGCGCTTGGGCACGGTGCGACGCCGGTCGGGGCGCGCCTGCGCGCCCTCCTGCGCCGTGTCGCCGCCCGGGCCGGCCTGGTAGTACTTCGCGCCGACGAGGCGCATCACATCGCGCGTCGCGTCGGCGTCGTAGATCAGCTCCGCCTCGCCCTCGATCATCACACCGCGCAGCTTGTCGTAGACGACGCCGTCCTCGATCAGCACCGTGACGCGCGGGTCGCGCTCGATGTTGCGGACCTTCTGCGAGGTGCGGTAGGTGCTGAAGACGATGCAGCCCTCGTCGTCCACGACGAACCACATCGGCACCAGGTGCGGGCGGCCGTCGGGACCGATGCTGGCCACCTGCACCGTGTGGGCGTTGTCGAGGAAGTCGCGCAACTCCTCGTCGGTCAGTTGGATGCGTTCGCGCAGGTTGGGCACCGGTGCCTCCCTTCGGGTTAGGCGAGCCGCAATCATAGCGCCTCGCGTAGGCTAGGCTTGCGAGAGCCAGGAGGAGGCCGGGCATGGAGTTGCGCCTGTTCCCGCTCAACACGGTGCTGTTCCCGGGCATGCCGCTCCCGCTCAACGTCTTCGAGCCGCGCTACCTGCAACTGGTACAGGAGTGCATGGAGCACGAGGAGCCATTCGGGGTCGCCTTGATCCGCGAGGGCCCCGAGGTCGGCGGTCCCGCGGACCCGTTCGAGATCGGTTCAACCGCGCGCATCGAGCAGATCGCGCAGGGCATGCTGAACACGATCCAGCTGCTCGCGCGCGGCGAGCGGCGCGTGCGCATCCTGGAACTGCACCACGACCGCCCCTACCTCTGGGCCGACGCCGAGGAGATCGAGGACGCGCCGGGCGAGGCGCCGCAGGAGCTGCTCGAACGCGGGCAGGAGCTGCTCGACGAGTTCGAGCGGCTGCGCTTCAGCGCCGCGGGCGGCTACGTGCGCCCGCGCTCGCCGGAGCCCGTAGCGAGGCCGCCCGGCGTGCTCGCCGACGCGATCGGCGCCACGGCGGCAGGCAGCCCGGCGGAGCGGCAGGGGCTGCTGGAGACGCTGGACCCCGCCCTCCGGCTGGAGCGCGCGGTCGCGATGTTCGCGCCGGTGATCGAGCAGATGCGGCAGCGCTCAACGGACAGCGCGCTGCGCCGCTGGAGCGAGCCCGGCGCGCTCAACTAGCTCCGAGGTCCGATCCCCTCTCCCCGAGGGAGAGGGCCAGGGTGAGGGCTCTGCGAGGGTCTCTCAGCACTGCGAAAGCCGGAAGAGCGCGCTGCGCGCGGCTCTCCCCACCCACCCGCCCCGGATATTCTTCTGTGTGGGGGCTACGCCCCCACGCCCCCGTCGGAGCGGAGGCAGACACGGCACGGCCGGCGGGGCCTTCCTGAAGGAGGGCGGCGCGTTGCGGCGCCGATCCGTTCGGGGCGTGTGGCTCCATCTCGCCGCGCTGGTGCGCGGCGGACCCCTCACCCCCGCCCTCTCCCGCAAGGGGCGAGGGGGCCGGACTGCCCTCGATGGCCGCGGCGGGAGCGGCTAGCCGCGCAGCTCCTCGACGCTGCCCACGGGGCGACCGAAGCGGTCGGCGATCACGGTCGTGACGGGGCTGGTCCGCTGCCCGAACGTCGGCAGCCACGAGGAGTGCTTGCCCGGTCCGCCCGCGACGAAGATGTGCAGGTGCTCCGGCTCGTTGACGATCGGGAGCAGCGCGTCCGGAGGGAACAAATCGATGCCCAACTCCGGCTCGATCCGCACGTTGACGGATTCGAGGAACTCGGGCGAGAGCCGCGTCGCCGGGTAGCGGGCGTGCTCGTAGACGTACTGCTGGATGCCCTCGCGGGTCCAGCCCTCGTCGGCGATCGTCGCGGCGTGCTCGGGGCCGAGGGCGAGCGCCGGTTCGCCGCGGCTGAGGATGTTGTTGCTGCCGGCCTGCCCGAGCGCGCCAACGATGGTCTGCAGGACGCCGAGCGCGGTGTTGCTGCCGTGCTCCTGGATGTTGTGCGGGCCCTCGCTGGCCGAGACGGTGACGGTGCTGTCGTCCGGCTCGAAGCCGCGCGTGGTGTGGAACGGCGCCCAGGGGCTGGCCTCCTCGTTCTCCGCAAGGCAGAGCGCGAACTTCGCGGGCGTGCCCTGCGTGGCGCGGTCGCCGAGGCCGGGCGAGGCGCCCGCGATGTTGAGCAGCAGCAGCCGGATCGCGCGCCCGATTGTCGCGTTCGCGCGGAAGCCGGGGCCGTAGCAGCCGGGGCCGCCGTGCACTCCCAGCTCGCGGCCGATCGGCCCGTTCACCAGCACCAGCACGGCGCACGGATGCGTGGTGGCGTTGATGCCACTCAGGTTGAACTGCGGCTGCACGATGCCCTGCACCGCCGCCAGCAGCAGCGGCAGCGCGCGCGGCTCGCAGCCCGCGAGGACGGCGTTGATCGCGATCGCCTCGATGGTGGCGACGCCGTTGCGCGGAGGCAGGACGCCGACCACCTCGTGCCGGTCGCGGTCGGTGTAGGCGAGCATCGCCTCGACACGCTGCTCGGTGGGCGGGATGACGGGCAGCCCGTCCGACCAGCCGCGCTCGACGAAGACCTCGTGCAGCTCGCCCGGATCGGCGGGCAGCTCGACGAGCGCCGCCGGGTCGCCGAGGCGGCGCGTTGCGCCTGTCGTCATCGATCGCCGCCGGCGATCGGCACGGGCTCTGGCGCGAACGCGACGAGCAGGTCGGTCAGCGATCCGCGGGCCTTCTCGACGACGGCGTCGTGCTGGATGCCGCCGATCGGGTGCGGGACCACGATGTAGCGCAGGTCAGGCATGCCGCGCTGCTGGGCCTCGAGCTTGAACAGGCTCACGAACGCCTCGGTGGTGATGTTGACGGTGGGGATGCCCTGCCGCTCGAAGAGGATGGAGGCGTGGACACTCCACGCCGTGCAGGAGCCTCAGTCGCTTGTTCCGATGAGGGCGAAGTCGGCTCCTTCCGCGAGCTTGCGCTCGTTGCTCTTCGTCGGCGGTCCGGCGCTCGGCTTGCCGATCGTCGTCAGCTCGCCGAGGTCGAAGCGCTCGCGCAGGCCCTCGACCATCTGGCGCATCAGCAGGCCGGCGTTGGCCTTGCGGTTCTCGACGATGCCGGGCCGCAGGCCATCGAGCGATGCTGGCAGCGGCGCCAGCGGATACCGCTCGACGGGGGCATGGCCGGTGGGGTCGTAGACCCGGATGGTGTTGCTCATGGTTCGCTCCTCCGTACGTTCCGCTGCGGTGCAGCCTGCCGATCAGACGCGCGAGTAGATCAGTTCCTTCAGTTCCTCGATCTCCGGGAAGCGCCCGCTCTGCTTCTTGCTGAAGACCAGCTCGCCGTTCACGGACCACTCGAAGCAGCCGCCGTCGCCGGTGCGCATCTCCAGCCGTCTGACGTCGTCCTGGATGTCGTACATGATCTCGCCGATCATCCACTGCGCGCGGGCGAGGTAGCTGCAGGGCACGCAGTACTCGACCGTGATCTCGACTCCCTGCTCGTCGCTCATGGGCTGCCCCCTTCGGCTCCCGATTCTAGCGCCGAGGCAGCCCGCAGCGCGCGTCCATCTCAAAACAACCTCGATGGTTGAAGTACACTCCAATGTCGCACCTCCCCCGCGAGGGCTGCTAGATTCTTGCTGACGGACGTTCATAGGCGCGCGGACGGACGGACGAGCCGCGGGCCTCAGTGGAAGGAACGGCCGATGAGCCTACGCGGAGCTGCCTCGATCATCGGCATCGGCGAATTGAAGCCGGAGCGGCGTAAGCCGGGCCGGACGGGCCTGGGCCTGGCGCAGGAAGCGGCGCGGAAGTGCATCCGCGACTCCGGGCTGCGCAAGGACCAGGTCGACGGCCTGATCACGGAGACGCAGTACGCGAACACGGTCGCCCTCTCCGAGTACCTTGGCATCCGGCCCAACTGGCAGCACTCGATCAACATGATGGGATCGTCCGGCGCCACCGGCGTCGCGGCGGCCGCGGCGGCGATCAACGCCGGGCTGGCCGAGCACGTGCTCGTCATCGCCAGTTCGCCGGACCCGAACCCCGGCGGCGGCGGCGGGGGCGGCTACGGCGAGCAACGGCAGTACCAGGACGCCTACGGCCCCGGCCCCGGCGCGAACTACGAG
This sequence comes from Dehalococcoidia bacterium, assembly GCA_965261685.1. GTDB lineage: Bacteria > Chloroflexota > Dehalococcoidia > UBA2979 > UBA2979 > VXMT01. The sequence continues at coordinate 23,739 of CBDHDI010000020.1, read as the reverse complement.
TACGCGCTGATCGCAGAGCGCTACCAGTACGAGTACGGCCTCAGCGACGAGGATCGCGTCTCGATCGCCGTCCAGCAGCGGGAGAACGCCCAGAGCAACCCGGAGGCGGCCTTCTACGGCACCCCGGTCACGAGCGAGGACGTCATCAACTCGCGGATGGTCGCGGACCCGCTGCGGCTGCTCGAGTGCGTGATGCCCTGCTTCGGGGCGGCGGCGCTGATGGTCAGCCGGCCCGAGGCGGCGAAGTCCTCGCCGCACGACCCGGTCTACATCCTCGGCGCCGGGCAGTCCTCGGACCGCGGGGTGCCGGGCATCGCCTACGCCGAGCGGATGACGACCTCGCCGGTGGCGGTCTCGGCGCGGAATGCGTTCTCGATGGCCGGCCTCGGTCCCAACGACATGGATATGGCCCAGCTCTACGACTGCTACACGATCACGGTGATCATCGAGCTGGAGGACGCCGGCTTCGCCCCCAAGGGCGAGGGCGGCGCCTGGGTGGCCGAGACGGACGTGACCTACAAGGGCGAGTTCCCGATCAACACCCACGGCGGCCAGCTCTCCTTCGGCCAGCCGGGCAGCGCCGGCGGCATGTCGCACGTCACCGAGGGCGTTCGCCAGCTGATGGGCCGCGGCGAGGGCCGGCAGGCGGAGAAAGAGGTCGACTACTGCTTCGTCAATGGCTGAGGCGGCGGACTGAGCGTGATGTGCTCACTGGTCCTCGGGAAGGACCAAGGCTAGACACCCAGGAACCTCCGGCCAGGAACCTCCGGACAGGCGGGAACGCAGGCGAGGAACTGAGGAACCGATGAACGACGCAGCCCCCGAGCACCCGATCCCGGTACCGTCGCCCACCGCGCAGCCGTTCTGGGACGGGACCAGAGAAGGCAAGATCATGCTGCAGTGGTGTCGCGTCTGCGACAGCGTGATCTGGTACCCGCGCGAGTTCTGCCCCAACTGCCTCGAGAGTGACGAGGCGCCGCAATGGATCGAGGCGAGCGGGAAGGGCCGCATCCACACCTTCACGGTGATCCGGCAGGCCGCGCATCCCTACTTCAACCAGCACACGCCCTACCTCTTCGGTGTCGTCGAGCTCGCCGAGGGCGCGCGGATGTACACCAACTTCCTGATGCCGGTCGAAGAGGCGCAGTGCGGCATCCCCGTGGAGCCGGTGTTCAAGGAGCTGAACGAGGACATCACGATCGTCCAGTGGCAGCCGGTGGGCGCCTCGTAGGCGCCAGCCACCGACCGGCGCTCCTCCCGCCGTCGCGGGCATACGGGAGCCGATCCCCGAAGCGGCTCGCGTTCTTTTTTTTCCAGAATGCGCCGTTATGTAGCATTGGAGCCGAGTTCAGGGTTCGCTCGCCCGCTGCCGGACTGTTAGATTCCGTACAGGCGCGGACGCGCGGTACCGATGTGCCGTCACCGCGCATCGCACGCATACGCGAGCGGGAGGAGCTGCCGATGAGCCTGCGCGGAGCGGCCTCGATCATCGGAATCGGCGAACTGAAACCGGAGCGGCGCAAGCCGGGGCGAACCGGCCCCGGCCTGGCGCAGGAGGCGGCTCGCCTCTGCATCGAGGACTCCGGCCTCCTCAAGGAGGAGGTGGACGGGCTGATCACGGAGATCCCGTTCGCCAACACCTGTGAGTTCGCCGAGCTCCTCGGCATCCAGCCGACGTGGGCGCACGGCGTCAACATGATGGGCTCGTCCGGCCCCACGGCGGTCGCCATCGCGGCGATGGCCGTCAATGCGGGTCTCGCCAACAACGTGCTCTGCCTGGTCACCTCGGGTGAAGCCGGAGGCTTCGGCGGCGGTGGCGGCGGCGGCCCCGTCGGCAACCAGACCTCGCAGTGGGCGGGACCGTTCGGACCGGGTCCGGGCGCGAACTTCTGGTACGCGCTGGTCGCCAACCGCTACAAGCACGAGTTCGGCCTCACCGACGAGGAGCGCGTCGCCATCGCGGTGCAGCAGCGGGAGAACGCCCAGGGCAACCCTGAAGCGGCCTTCTACGGCACCCCGGTCACCGCCGAGGACGTGATCAACTCGCGCATGGTCGCGAACCCGCTGACGCTGCTCGAGTGCGTGATGCCCACCCTCGGCGCCGCGGCGCTGATGGTGAGCCGCCCGGAGGCGGCGCGGTCGTCCCCGCACGGCCCGGTCTACATCCTCGGCGTCGGCCACTCGATGGACCGAGGCGTGCCCGGCATCACCTACGTGGACCGCATGACGAAGTCCCCGGTCGAGGTCTCGGCGCGCGCCGCCTACAAGATGGCCGGCGTCGGTCCGCAGGACATGGACATCGCCTCGCTGTACGACTGCTACACGATCACGGTGATCATCGAGTTCGAGGACGCCGGCTTCGCCCCCAAGGGCGAGGGCGGCAAGTACTTCGCCAGCGAGGACGTGACCTACAAGAGCGACGGCATCGCCGTGAACACCCACGGCGGCCAGCTCTCCTTCGGCCAGCCCGGCACCGCCGGCGGCATGTCACACGCCACCGAGGCCGTCCGCCAGCTGATGGGCCGCGGCGAGGGCCGCCAGAAAGAAAAGGCGGACTACTGCTTCGTCAACGGCTGAGGTGGCGGACTGAGCGTGATGTGCTCACTGGTCCTCGGGAAGGACCCCAACTAGCCACTCCGGAACGAACGCCCGCCGCCACGATGGCGGCGGGCCGCAGGACAGGACGCGAACGATGACGAACGGCGATGGCCCGAAGCGGCCGGTACCGGAGTCGAACCCACTCACCGTGCCGTTCTGGGAGGCAACGAAGGAAGGGCGGCTCACGGTCCAGCGCTGCAAGGCCTGCAGCCGGCTCTTCTGGTACCCGCGCGAGTTCTGCCCGCACCCGCACTGCTTCTCGAACGATTACGAGTGGGTAGACGTGAGCGGCAAGGGGCGGCTGCACACGTTCACGATCATCGCGCAGGCCGCGCATCCCTGGTTCCAGGAGCGCGTGCCCTACATCTTCGGCGTGATCCAGCTCGACGAGGGTCTGCGCATGATGGGCAACGTCGACATCCCCGTCGAGGAAGCCGCCTGCGACATCCCGATCGAGGTCTACTTCGAGAAGATCGACGACGACTGGACGCTGCCGCTGTGGAGGCCGACCGCCTCGTAGCGTCACCCTCACTCGCCGAACAGCCAGCGGGCGCGCCTGGAGCGCGCCCGCTTCGCGTCCACCGCTCCCTAGCGGCGCAGCGTCTGGATCTTGCCTGTCGCCCCATACATCCAGAAGCCCAATGGCATCAGAATCAGCGTGATGGTCGCCAGCCATGCGAGCATCATCCAGATTGAAGCCGCCCACCAGCCCACCAGCACGTAGTAGATCACGCGGCCCCACCAAGGGAACTGCTCGCGGTCGGCATGCGCCACCATGACGACCCCGCCCTCGCCTTCCGAAACCTGAAGCGTCCGAGACGACTTGAGCGTCGTGATCTGCGGAACGCGGTTGATCAGCCAAATCGCTACGGGGATTCCGATGATCGTCAGTTGAAGCAGGATGGCGAGCAGCGCCGTAAGACCGGACAGCCACCACCCGATGAAGATGAACCACGCCACCCGGAGAAGGATATTCTGCTCAGGTGATGATGCCATCACGATCGTTTGCGTTGCCTGCGCTACAGGGGCCGATGATGCGGAAGACACCAGCGTCCGTTCAGCCAGCGTCCCCTCATCACCCTGCCGTTGCGGTTCATCTGCCATCCGCCTCCCCATTCTTGCGATGGACCTTGGTCTCGCGATGGACTTTGTTCTCGCATGGACTTTGGACGACACCCCCAGCCCGGTCAATGTGACAACCACGGCCAGCGCGGTACCCTGACACGCAGCGCGCCTGCGCGCGCGGACGGAGCAACAGCGTGGCGATCACCCTCGGCGTCCTCGATCAGTCGCCGATCCGCGAGGGCGGCACGGCCGCCGAGGCGATCGAGGAGACGCTGCGGCTGGCTCAGGCGACCGAGCGGCTCGGCTACACGCGCTACTGGCTGGCGGAGCACCACAACAGCACCGGCCTCGCCTGCGCCGCGCCGGAGGTGCTGATCCCGCGCGTCGCCTCGGTGACCTCGCGCATCCGCGTCGGCTCGGGCGGCGTGATGCTGCCGCACTACGCACCGCTCAAGGTGGCCGAGCAGTTCCGCATGCTGGAGACGATGTTCCCCGGCCGCATCGACCTCGGGCTGGGGCGCGCGCCGGGGACGGACGGCCGGACCTCGGCTGCGCTGGCGCCGGGGCCGGGCATGCGCACTGTCGAGCACTACCCGCGCCAGGTCGCCGATCTGATGCGGCTGCTCCGCGACGAGCTGCCGGAGGGGCACCCGCTGACCGGCATTCACGCCCAGCCGCTCGGCCCGACGGTCCCGATGCCGTGGCTGCTCGGCTCCTCGCTGGACAGCGCCAACACGGCGGCGGAGCAGGGCCTGCCCTTCTCGTTCGCGCACTTCATCCAGGACCAGTGGGCGGGCGAGGCGATCACGCTCTACCGGCGGCTGTTCCGGCCCTCGCAGTGGCTCGACGAGCCCACCGTCAACGTCGGCGTCTCCGCGATCTGCGCCGAGACGGACGAGGAGGCCGAGCGGCTGGCGATGAGCCGCTGGCTGTGGCGCCTGCGCAACCGCCAGGGGCTGCGCCGCGGCGTGCCGCCGCCCGACGACCCCGAGGCCGAGCGCCTCTCGCCGCCGGAGCGCGACTTCATCGAGTACCAGAAGCAGACCAGCCTCGTCGGCGGCCCGCAGCGCCTGCGCGAGCGCCTCGATGCGCTCGCGTTGGAGCTCGACGTCAGCGAGTTCGTGGTCGTGACGATCACCTACGACTACAGGGACCGGCTGCGCTCCTACGAGCTGCTGGCCGAGGAGTTCGGACTGAGTGGCGCGAGCGAAACGAACGGCGAACGGAAGGACGATACGGATGCGTGACCTTGGAGGCCGCGTCGCGGTGGTGACGGGCGGCGGCAGCGGAATCGGGCGCGGTATCTGCCTCGCCGCGGCGGAGCAGGGCATGCACGTCGTCGCAGTCGACATCGAGCGCGACGCGGCGGAGGAGACGGCGACGCTGGTTCGGGAGCAGGGCGTGCGCAGCCTGGCGGCCACGGCCGATGTGTCCGACCGCGCCTCGGTCGACGAGCTCGCCGACGCGGCCTACGCCGAGTTCGGGACCGTGGACGTGCTGCTCAACAACGCCGGGGTGCTCGTCTTCGGACCGACCGGCGAGATGCCGGCGAGCGACCTCGACTGGATGCTCGCCGTGAACCTCTACGGCGTGCTCAACGGCGTGCAGGCGTTCCTGCCGCGGATGCGGGCGCAGGAGCCCGACGAGGACGGCACGCGCGCGCAGATCGTCAACACGTCCTCGATGTCCGGGCTCGTCGCCGGGCGGGGCGGGGGCAACCTCGGTGGCTACGTCGCCTCCAAGTTCGCCGTCGTCGGGCTGACCGAGTCGCTGCGCATCGAGCTGGCGCCCGAGGGCATCGACGTGGCGCTGTTCTGCCCCGGCGCCACGGACACGCGCATCGGCGAGGCGCAGCGCAACCGGCAGGAGACATTCGGGCCGGCGCGCGACATCCCCGGGCCGATCATCGCGCAGCGCGCAGCGCCGCGTGACCCGAGCCGCTCCCCGGACTCGCGGCGCGAGCCGCTGGTCGTGGGCCGCGCCGTCATCGCGGGCGTGCGCGAGCGCCGCGCCTACATCCTGACCCACACGGAGACGCGCCGCGTCGTCGCGCGCCGCTTCGCGGACATCGACGAGGGCTACGACCAGGCCGAGGCGTAGCGCGGCCGCCCTCGCGCGCTGTCGCGAGGGCCTACAGCACCGCGATCGGGTTCACGGGCGAGCCGGTGCCGCGCGGGACGACGAGCGGCGCCACGACGAGCATGAATTCCCAGCGCCCCGCCTCCGCGCACGCCTCGGCGATGTCCTCGAGCTGCGCGTTGTCGAGCAGCGGCATGCCGAGGTAGGGGATCGTGAGGCGGTGCAGCGGCGAGCCCATGAGCACCGAGCCGTCCTCGTTGTGGATCGGCGCGTCCATCAGATCCCAGACCAGCAGCGAGGCGTCGTGGGCGTGGAAGAACTCGGCACAGGAGGCGTGCACGCCCGGGCGCTGCGGACTGTCGTAGCCCTCGGGGAAGCCGGGGTGGTTGGCGAAGAACGGGCCCGCCCCGGAGCGGATCACGACGGCGTCACCGGCCCGCGGCTCGATGCCGGCCGCGGCGGCCGCGTCGGCCAGCTCCCAGCCGTGCACCGGCGCGTCGGCCGTCACGTGATCGACGCCGCGCAGCCGCGGGATGTCGTAGAGCACGCCGCGCGTCACGATGCCCTCGCGCCAGTGGTCGACGGAGAGCGTCGTCGCGCCCTCCATGGTGATGTGCTCGGACGACGAGCGGCCGCCGAAGAGCTCGCCGCCGGCGCGCGTGTAGACGTGACAGAGCGCATCGAGGTGCGTGTTCGCGCGACCGTGGTAGGCGATGCCGATGAAGTCCGAGCAGTGATCGTCGTCGAGCCGCATCTCATGCTGGACCGGCTCCGGGTTCTCCGGCCCCGGCTCCATCGCCAGCGGATAGGAGAGTGAGACGGAACGCCCCTCGCGCACGGTGGCGGCGGCGGCGGCGCGTACCTCGGGGGTGATCAGGTTGAGTGCGCCGAACTGGTCGTCCTCGCCCCAGCGGCCCCAGTTACTGAAACGCTCGCGGTAGGCGCGGAACTCCTCGGGGGTGGGCGGCGTACGGTCTGCGAGGGACATCGCGGGCTCCTCTCCGCTGCTCGGGCTCGATGCGGGCGCATGGTAGGGCACGGGCGCTCGCCCGTGGGCGCGAGGACTCCCGAGGGCAAGGGCGCTACCAGCGAGAAGCTCATCGAGGAGCTCAGCCAACCTCAAGCGGCAGCGACGGATCGGCAGCGTACTCCGACATCGAGGCGTCGTAGACCGCGACGTCTTCGTAGCCCAGCAGCGAGAGGGCGAAGGCGTCGTTGGAGGCGGCGATGCCCCCGCCGCAGTACGTGACCACACGTTGCGCCCTGCCCGCGCCCGCCTGCTCGAAGAGCCACGCAAGTTCCTCGGCCGGACGGTAGAGACCGCTATCGGAATCAGTCAGCTCCATCGCCGGCACGTTGGTCGCGCCGGGAATGTGCCCGGGACGCCCGTAGGCCCGCCCGCCGTCGGCGCCGGCGTGTTGCTCCCGTCCCAGCGCGTTGATCAGGCAGCCACCACCCGCGCCGCGCGAGTCGATGAACGCCCTGACCTCGTCGAGGTCCGCGAATCGGGCCGGATCGGCAGCCGGTGTGAAGGTCGTGGGTTCGTACGTCACCGCATCCGTCGACACGGCCCGGCCCTCGGCACTCCAGCGACGCCAGCCGCCGTCCAGCACCGCGGCGCCCTCGCAGCCCATCGACTGGAACATCCACCACAGCCGCGCCGCCCACGCCGATCCCGAGCGGTCGTAGAGGATCAGCTTCGACGACTCCGAGATGCCGTGCCGCCCGGCCGCCTCGGCGAACGCTTCGGGCGAGGGCATCATGAAGCGCAGGTGGTGGTCGTTGTCGGAGAAGTCTCCCTGCAGGTCAAGGAAGCCCGCGCCCGGAATGTGTCCCGACTCGTACTCGGCCCGGCCCGACTCGACACGATAGCCGCCGCCGTCGCGGGGACGCAGGAAGACGGTCGTCTCGAAGACGCGGACGTCGTCGTCGGCCAGATGTTCCGCCAGCCAATCGGTCGAGACGAGAAACTCCGGATGCGCGAATGCCATGATCAACTCCAGCCGTTCTGGACGGGCGCTACCCCTCGCCCGCCTCGCCGTTCGCCCCCCCGTCCTCGGCATCGTCGGCGATCTCGGCGAGCCGCTGGCCGATGGCGACGCTGGCGGTGTCGACGGCGGTGAGCTGGATCCAGCGCTCGAACGCCTCGCGGACGCGCGTGTAGGCGTCCTCGACGCGCTCGCCGGGCTCCGTGTCGGCGCCGCCTTCGACCGCGCCGCGCGACATCGCGATGTCGGCGAGCAGCGCCTCGAGGCGCGGTTCGAGCATCTCCTGCAGCTCGTGCAGCTCCTCGTTGCCCTCGGCGTGGCCGCGGTCGCGCATGATCGCGAGCGCGCCCATCACCCAGGCGATCGCGCCGAGCAGCGTGCCCACGGCCTCCGCATGCAGCTGGAGCGCGTACTGCCGCTCGGGCGGCGGGCCAGAGGACAGATCGGGCGGGGGCGGCTGCGTCATGGCTTGCGCTCCCCCTCGTAGGCCAGCGTCGTCGCCATGCGCAGGGCGCCGGCCAGTGCCGCGTCCTCGCCAAGCGCCGAGGGGACGACGCGTGGGCCGGGCGCGACCTCGTCGAGCACGCGCTGCAGCAGCGGGATCAGCCGGCTGCGGTGGTGCTCCTCGCCGTCGATCAGCACCGCGTCGGGGTCGAGCAGCGCGCTCGCGTCGGCGAGCAGGCCGGAGGCCGTCTCCAGCTCCTCGTCGCTGATCGGTTGCCCGGGAGTGAGCTCGGGCATCGCCGGCAGCGCGCCGGCGGCGAAGCGCGCGCCGCGCACGGGCCGCCCGCCCACGACCGCCGCGGCGGCCGGCACGCCTCGCAGCGAGACGTAGAGCACGTCGTCGAGGGTCTGCGCGGCGCCCTGCCAGCGCTCGCCCTGCAGCGCCGCCAGCGTGCGGCCCTCGCAGGCGATCGGCGCGTCGAAGTGGCGTCGCAGTGCCTCGACGATCGAGAGCCCCTCCCACGCCGGCTGGCCCGCCGAGTCCACGAGGCGACCGCTCAGCGGGTCGACGACGCCGGGCGCGGCGACGGCGATCGCCAGCGCCGAGCGGCGCTCGCCGTTGGCGGCGAACAGCGACGCGATGCGCCCGCCGACCTCCCACGACCAGGCGTGCTCGTCCTCGAGTGGGGGCAGCGGCCACGCCCCGCGCTCGATCGGCTTCCCCTGCAGGTCGCTGAAGAGCACGCGCAACTCATCGGCGCTGAAGTCCACCGCGACCAGCACCGGCTCGCCCTCGGGCGCGGGCGCGCTGTCGTCTGTGCCCTCGCCCGTGTCTTCGTCAGTCATCGCCGCCCTCGCGCGAACCTAGACCTCTACCAGAGCGGCGGACGTTTGCGGTTCGGGGACCGGGTCGCCGTGCTCCCGGAGCGACTCCACGTGCAGGATCATCGCTTCACGGATCAGTTCCTCGACTTCGGCAACCGAGTCGCCCGCAGCGATGCAGCCCGGCAAATCGGGCGCATACGCCGAGTACCCGTTGCCGGTCTTTTCGATGACGACGGTGTACTTCACGCTAGTCTCCTCTGTTGAGTCCCGCTTGCCTAAGGATGTTATTCCACGTCCCGGGCGCCAGATCCTTACTCGGCCTGCCCGCTATCGTGACAGTCCCCGGCTTTTGCGGATGCCGGTATTGCCGGTGGCTGCCGCGCGTGCGGTCCAACTCCCAGCCATCGCGCTCCACGAGACGTATCGCCTCTCGCACCTTCGGCATGCGCCCCTGCCCTCGCGGCGACTCTACGACGGCGGCCCGTGCTGCGACAGTCCGCAGCCGCACCGTAGCCGGGGCCGCGCGTAGACTCGCAGCGCGGCGGGCGAGGGCCCGCGCGACGAGGAGGACGCCGCGTGCTGCTCCAGCTCGGCGAGCACCGCATCGACACCAGCGAGCGCGCCGCGATCATGGCGATCCTCAACGTCTCCCGCGACTCGCCGATCTCCGCCTCCGTCGTCGACCCCTCGAAGGCGCTCGCACGGGCGCGCGAGCTGCGCGAGCAGGGTGCGGCGATCATCGATGTCGGCGCGCACTCGACGTCCTCGAGGGCCGCGGAGATCGAGGCGCAGGAGGAGATCGAGCGCGTCGCGCCGGTGATCGAGGCGCTGAGCGCCGAGGGCGTCCCCGTCTCGATCGACACCTGGACGCCCGCCGTCGCCCGCGCCGCCGCCGAAGCCGGCGCGCACCTGCTCAACGACGTGAGCGGCTTCCGCGACCCGGAGATGATCGCCGTCGCCGCGGAGCACGGCCTGCCCGGCGTCGTGATGCACATGCGCGGCCGCCCGCACGGCCACTACGAGGTCGACCAGACCTACGAGGACATCGGCGGCGAGGTGCGCGGCTTCCTGCTGGCGCGCGCGAGCGCCCTCGAAGCCGCCGGTGCGCCGCGCCCGTGGCTCGACCCCGGCTTCGAGTTCGCGAAGTCACTGGACGACAACCTGCGGCTGCTCGGCGACCTGCCGGCGCTCGCCGCCGAGGGCTACCCGGTCCTCGTCTCCGCCTCACGCAAGGGCTTCCTCGCCGAGGCGCTGGGGCACGCCAAGCGGCAGGACGCCCCCGGCCTGCTGGAGGCCACGCTCGCCTTCCACACGCTGGCGGCCGCCCTCGGCGCGCACGTCCTCCGCGTCCACGACGTGGAGCCGCACGCGCACGCCCTCCGCCTCGTCGGCGCGGCGCGGCCGTATCTGGGGTAGGGGGCGGGGAGCTGACCTCCGGTCGGGCCTTTACCGCAGAGGCCTGACCTGGTACATTTGTGCTCCCTCCCCCGGAACGGACTACGAGCATGTGGGACGAGATCGACGCGGCACACATCGAGACCATCGACAGGTGGCATTCGGGCGGCGGGATTGAGCTCGACATCGTCGAACTGAAGGAAGGCCCGACGCTCGTGTTCGCCGATGACACGATTGCTGTCTATCGCTCCGCAGACGATTTCTGGGCCGAGGTGGAGGACGACGACGAGAGCCACCGGGCGATCACGCTGCTGCGCGAGACGGGCCAGCCGTTCGAACTCGCAGGTTCAACATAGCCACCCGCCCAACTACACAGAACGTCAGTTCTGTGGCATGATACGCGCGCGGGGGCGGAGATAGCCGGTGGCGAGCCCGGAATTCCGCTTCATCGACCTGTTTGCCGGCATCGGAGGCCTGCGCCGGGGGTTCGACGCCCTCGGCGGCCAGTGCGTCTTCACTTGCGAATGGGACAAGTACGCGCAGCAGACCTACCGGGCGAACTTCGACGACGGCCTCGTGCACAGCATGGCCGGCGATATCCGCGAGGTCGATGAGCGCGACGTCCCCGAGCACGATCTGCTGCTGGCCGGTTTCCCCTGTCAGCCCTTCTCGATCGCCGGCGTAAGCAAGAAGAACGCCATCGGGCAGCCGCACGGCTTCCGCTGCGACTCGCAGGGCACGCTGTTCTTCGACACCGCGCGGATCATCGCTCATCATCGGCCCGAGGCATTCGTGCTGGAGAACGTGAAGAACCTCGTCAATCACGATCGGGGCAACACTTTCCGTGTGATCCGCAGCACGCTGGAGGACGATCTGGGCTACCACGTCACGACCCGCGTGATTAATGCGAAGGGCTACGTGCCCCAGAACCGGGAGCGTATCTTCATCATCGGGTTCCGCGACCGGACCGACGTAAGCCTGGACGACATGGATGTCCCGGATCCACGGGAAGGCCCAAGGATGCGCGAGGTCCTTCACCCCGAGGATGGAAGCGAGCCCTCCGAGCCTCCCTACACCCACCGCAAGGGCCGCGTTCACGACAGGTACGTCCTGTCCGACCACCTCTGGCAGTACCTGCAGGACTACGCCGAGAAGCACCGCAGGCGGGGCAACGGCTTTGGTTTCGGCCTCGTGGGCCCGGACGACGTGGCGCGCACACTTTCGGCCCGGTACTACAAGGACGGCTCCGAGATACTGGTCGAGCGCAAGGGGAGTCCGCGCCGCCTGACTCCTCGGGAGTGCGCACGGCTGATGGGCTTCGACGCGCCCGGGCGCGCCGACTGGCGAATCCCTGTCTCTGACACGCAGGCGTACCGGCAGTTCGGGAACGCAGTCGTGGCGCCGGTCGGCCATGCGGTGGCGCAGTTCGTGGTCGGGCGCCTGCGCGGGAGTTGAGGCCGTGACGGCGGACGTCGTGGATGCCGCGACCCGCAGCCGGATGATGTCGGGCATCCGTGGTCGTGACACGAAGCCGGAGATGGTGATCCGGCGCGGCCTCCACGCACGCGGCTACCGTTACCGCCTGCACTCCCGCCGCCTGCCTGGCCGCCCCGACTTGGTGTTCTCGTCCCGGAAGGCCGTGATCTTCGTCCACGGCTGCTTCTGGCATGGTCACGGCTGCCCGCTCTTCAAGTGGCCGTCCACGCGGGCCGAGTGGTGGCGTGAGAAGATCGAGGCCAACCGTGCTCGCGACACGACGGTGCGGGAGCAGATCGCCGACATGGGCTGGCGACAACTACGGGTGTGGGAATGCGCCCTCAAGGGACGGCAGCGCCGCTCGCCCGTCGCGGTGCTCGACGAGGTCGCGGCGTGGCTCGACGGCCACGGGGCCGACCACGAGACGCGGGGGCAATGATGCCGATCCAGGATCTCGGGGACTGGCTGGACGACCAAAAGCAGCCAGGTGTGCTGTGGTACGTCAAGCGGTTGTCCGCCAACGACACTCAGGCCACTGGCGGGCACCAAGCCGGGTTCTACATTCCGAAGCAGATCGCCTTCAACGTAATCCCGTCGCTGAGCCACCCCGGCGAGGTGAATCCCCGTGTCGAGTTCACGCTTACGATCGACAGCCACCCCGACGTACGTACGGTGACGGCCATCTGGTACAACAATCAGTACCGTGGTGGCACCCGGAACGAGACGCGCATCACTGGCTTCGGAGGCAGCGCGTCGCCGCTGCTGAATCCCGAAGCGACGGGCTCACTGACGGTGTTCGCCTTCCGGCGCGAGACGGAGGCAGAGCTGGCTGCCTGCCACGTCTGGGTATGCGACACCGCCGTCGAGGAAGATCGCGTCGAAGATCGGATCGGTCCTGTCGTGCCGGGGCGACCTCGGACATGGCCTGATCTGTTCCCGGACCTGGGAGGACCTGCGCGGTGCTGGCTTGATCCGGACGACATCCCGCCGGAGTGGCTGGGTCGTTTCCCAACGGGGGCGGAGATGGTTCGCAAGACCGTCGAACTGCGGCCCGAACCGTCGGTCGACGTCGATCTGCGCCTGACCCGCCGGCATGGCTGCGAGTACGAGCTATTCCGCAGCATCGAACAGGCAGTCGAGTACCCGCGCATCGCTCAGGGCTACGAGGGCATGGACGCATTTCTTGATCACGCCCAGTCCGTCCTGCAGCGGCGCAAGGCACGCGCCGGCCGCTCACTAGAGTTGCATGTCCGGCAAATCCTCCGCGAGGAGAGTCTGGTGGAGGAACGGGACTTCTCCTACCAACCAATATCGGAGGGAAGGAAGCGGCCGGACTTCCTGTTCCCGAGTGCCCAGGCGTATCAGGACTCCTCCTTCCCTTCCCAGAAGCTGAGGATGCTGGCCGTGAAGACATCCCTGAAGGACCGCTGGCGGCAAATCCTCGAGGAGGCCGACCGGATCGGAACCAAACATCTGCTCACGCTCGACGAAGGGGTCTCGCAGAACCAGTTCCTCGAGATCGAGCAGGCCGGGATCCGGTTGGTCGCGCCGAGGCCACTGCATGACAGGTACCCGAGGGACTTGCGACCGCACCTCCAGACGCTCGAGAGCTTCCTCGCAGACATCCGCCTCCTCGCGCCCTGACGGCGCGCGCGGGCGCGGGATTCGGTAGCATGGGGCGGGCGGCGGCATCCGCGCGCTTCGAGAGGACGAGCGATGTTCATCGGTTACTTCACCGAACGGCCCTATCAGGACCGCGACTCCGGGTTCTTCGGGATCACGGGCCGCTCCAACACCGACCTCAATATCAGCAACGCGGCCTACAACCCGAGGCTCGGCGCCGAGCTCTACAACCGCTACCTCGATGAGAAGGTCTACGCCGAGGAGATGGGCTTCGACGGCGTGATGCTCAACGAGCACCACAGCACGCCCTTCTGCATGGGCAGCGTGCTCAACGTCGAGGCCGCCATCCTCGCGAGGATCACGAAGCGCGTGAAGATCGTCCTCGCCGGCAACGTGCTGCCGCTCTGGGATGACCCGCTCTTCCTCGCCGAGAGCCTCGCCGAGATCGACATGATCTCCCGCGGGCGCCTCGTCACCGGCTGGGTGCGCGGCGGCGGTCGCGAGAGCGTCTCGCACAACGCGCAGCCGCCCTTCAACTGGGAGCGCTTCCAGGAGGCGCACGACTTCGTGGTGGCGGCGTGGACGCGGCCCGGCCCGTTCCGCTGGGAGGGCGAGCACTTCAACTATCGCTACGTCAACCCGTTCGTCCGCCCTTACCAGAAGCCGCACCCGCAGATGTGGATCCCCGGCGTCGTCAGCCGCAACACCGTCGAGTGGGCCGCGACGCAGCGCTACCCCTACATCATGCTCGCCACACAGCTGGAGCCGACCAAGCAGTCCTTCGCCTACTACCACGAGGTCGCACAGCGCGAGGGCTACGAGTCCGGCACGCAGAACATCGGCTACCTCTTCAAGGTGCACGTCGACGAGACCGAGGAGCTGGCCTACGAGACGGCCCGCAAGTTCATCGAGGGCCCGCCCAACCCGTTCCTCGAGGGCAACACGGGGCAGGTCAACTCGTTCATCCAGAACCTGCCCGGCCTCACCTCGCGCACGAACCTGCTGCCGACGGGGGGCGCGCAGCCGGCCGGTCGGCAGGTTGGGGGCGCCACGACGCCGCGCGTGCGCGGCAACCAGGGCCGCAGCTACGAGGACCAGGTCGACACGAAGACGATCATCACCGGCACGCCCAGGACTGTCATCCCGAAGATCCGCGAGGTGCTCGAGGAGTTGCGCCCCGGCTCGATCTTCCTCTGGGACGGCGACGGCGCGATGACGCACGAGGACGCGATGCGCAGCCTGCGGCTGATGGGCGAGGAGGTGCTCCCGGCCGTCCGCGAGATGGGCACGGAGCTGGAGCTCTTCAGCTCCTTCGAGCGCGACACGTCCACCGGCGAGCCGATCGAGGAGGCCGCAGCCGCGACGGCGGGCTAGCTTCGAGCCTCATCGGGACACGCACGACGCGCGAGGGCGGCCAATGGCCGCCCTCGTCTGCGTCCGCGCCCTTGGTGTGCCCGCGCCTCGCGCGCGTCGGACGAGCGCGCTGCGCGCGGCTACCCACCCACCCGCCCCGGAGTTTCTTTCTGTTGGGGGGCTGCGCCCCCCACACCCCCCAAGTCGCGTGCCGCGCACGTGTCGCTCCCTGCACACCCGACCCGGATTGTCTCGTGTGTGACGGCTCCGCCCCCACACCCCCGTGGGACCCTCGGGGGCGCAACGGACCCCCGAGGGCGTTCCGCCCCCTCCCCCCGTCATTCCGGCGAAAGCCGGAATCCAGCCGGGTCATCCCGGCCAAGGGGCGTGGCGCGCGTCCACGGGAGTCTGGCGTGCCCCCTCACCCCCCCTCTCCCCCAGGAGAGGGGGCCGGATCGGCGCAACACCCCATCGATGCTTGTAGCGACGACTGACGTGAGTTGCAGGCAGGCGGGCGCTCAGTGCCCCCGGTAGCGCGAGGCGAGGGGGTAGCGGCGGTCGCGGCCGAAGGCGCGGGGCGTGATCTTGATGCCGGGCGGCGACTGGCGGCGCTTGTACTCGTTGCGGTTGATCAGGTCGATCACGCGCCGCACCGTCGCCTCCTCGTAGCCGCGCGCGACGATCGTCTCGAAGGCGTCATCGGCCTCCACGTATGCCTCGATGATCGGATCCAGCACGTCGTAGGCCGGGAGTGAGTCGGTGTCGAGCTGGTCCGGGCGCAGCTCGGCCGAGGGCGGCTTGTCGATGACGGCCTGCGGGAGCACCTCGCTGACGCTGTTGCGGTAGCGCGCGAGTGCGTAGACGAGGGTCTTCGGCACGTCCTTGATGACTGCGTAGCCGCCCGCCATGTCGCCATAGAGCGTGGCGTAGCCGCAGGCGTACTCGGACTTGTTGCCGGTGGTCAGCACAATCGCGCCGGTCTTGTTGGAGAGCGCCATCACCAGCAGGCCGCGCAGCCGCGACTGCACGTTCTCCTCGGCCGCGCCCGCCTCGCTGCCCTCGAACTCGCGGGCGAGCGCGTCGATGGCGGACTGGTGCAGCGGCTCGATCGGGATCGCCGAGAGCTGGATACCGAGCCGCGCCGCCAGATCCTGCGCGTCCGCGATCGAGCCCTCCGAGGAGTAGCGCGACGGCAGCGAGATGCCTCGCACGTGCTCCGGCCCCAGCGCGTCGACGGCGACCGCCGCCACCAGCGAGGAGTCGATGCCGCCCGAGAGCGCGATGATCGCGTCCTGGAACCCCGTCTTGCCCAGGTAGTCGCGCGTGCCCGTGACGAGCGCCCGGTAGGTCTCCTCGATGTCGGCGGGCGGCTCCGGCAGCGAGGCGCCGAGCGGCGCTCGCTCGTCCGCGCCGGCGGGGGTGACGGCGATGGCCGGCGGCGCGGCCTCGGACCCCTCGCGTCGCAGCCGCGACTCGTGCATCCGCGCCTGCACGACCTCGTCGACGGGGATGTCGACGACGACGAGGTCTTCGAGGAAGGAGACGCCGCGCGCGAGCACGTCGCCGTCCGCGCCGATCACGATCGAGTTGCCGTCGAGCACGATCTCGTCCTGGCCGCCGACCTGGTTCACGTAGGCGATGGCGATGTGGTTGTCGACGGCGCGGGTGGAGAGCATCCGCTCGCGCTCGCGGCGCTTGCCGGCGTGGAACGGCGAGTGGTTGATGTTGACGACGACCAGCGCCCCGGCGAGCGCAGCCGCGCGCGCCGGGCCGTCCGGGTACCAGATGTCCTCGCAGACGGTCGCCGCCACCTCGACGCCACCGATGACGAAGCGCGGCGTCTCGACGCCGGGCTGGAAGTAGCGCTCGTCGTCGAAGACGCCGTAGTTGGGCAGGTGCTGCTTGCGATGCCCGCCGACGATGCGCCCCTCGTGCAGCACGAACGCGGTGTTGTAGAGCGCCACGTCGAACTCGGGTGCGCCGACGATCAGCGGCGGCAGCCCGCGCGACTCATCCAGCAACAGCGCGAGGGAGCGTCCGGCCTCCGCGATGAACGGCGCACGCAGCAGCAGGTCCTCCGGCGGGAAGCCCGTGATGGCGAGCTCCGGGAAAGCCACGAGGTCGGCGTCGAGCGCGGCGGCCTCGTGCGCGGCCTCGAGGATGCGCGCGCGGTTGCCGTCGAAGTCGCCGACGGTGGTGTTGATCTGCGCCAGCGCCACGCGCAGCGGTCGCATCTGCGCCTCGTTCCTGCCGATCGCGGCTGCGGGCGGTGGTTCGCGTATCGCGTACACGAACTCGCCGGCCCCGATCGTACGAGGGTCACGCGAGCACGGTCAATCGCGCGGGTCGCGCGAGGCGCGCTCGGGGGCACGAGGTGGTGCGCCGAGCCACTGTCCCGAGCACACCGTCCGGGGCACACTGTCGGGGGAAGCCCCACTCGGGCGGTGGCTGCGGAGGGTTCCGGTGCAGGCCGATCTGATCACCCGGCTCGGGCAGGCTGCCTTCGCGGCGCACGACGGAGTGCACGCCGGTCAGCAGTGGTGGGAGCGCTGGAACTTCGACCCGGAGATCCTGATCCCGGTCGCCGTCATGACCGCGCTCTACCTGCGCGGCCTGTACGTCTGGCGCGAGCGCAGCCGCCCGCACCCCCGCTGGCGCACGGCGTGCTACCTGCTCGGCGTGGCACTCTTCGTGGCGACGATCGAGACGCCGATCGATGCGCTCGCCGAGCATCACTTCTTCATGCACATGATTCAGCACGACCTGCTGATGATGTACGCGGCGCCGCTGATCCTGCTCGGCGCGCCGACCACTCCCGTGCTGCGCGGGCTGCCTCGCGCGGTGCGGCGCGTGCTGGTGCGCCCGGTGATGCGCCGCCGGGAGTCCTACGCCCTTTACCGTCTGATCACGCATCCCATCATCGTGATCGCGGTGCACACCGGGGTGCTCTGGGCCTGGCACCTGGCGCCGGGCTGGTACGACGCGGCGATCCGCGACGCGCTCGTGCACGATGTGCAGCACCTCAGCCTGGCGTTCGCCGGGCTGCTGGTCTGGTGGAACGTGATCGATCCCGCGCCGCTGCACTCGCGCCTCGGCTACATGTGGCGCATGGCGCTGCTGATCGCCGTCGGCACACCGAAGGCGTTCCTGGGCGCGATGATCACGTTCAGCGAGTCGCTGCTCTACGACTTCTACAACGACTCGGCGCCGATCTTCGCGCTCGAGCCGATACGCGACCAGGAGATCGGCGGGCTGATCATGTGGGTGCCAGGCCAGATGATGTTCCTGCTCGCCGCCGGCGCCGTCTTCGCCGTCTGGGCGCACAAGGCGGAGCAGCGGCAGCAGGCCGAGGAGGCCGAGCGCCTGGCCGCCACGCAGGCCGCCACGACGACCTCCTGACCTCGGAGCCGCGAAGGCGCGCAAGCGCCGTCCCGGGTTAGGGCAGGATCGTGATGTCGTTCCAGAAGAGGGCCAGCAGCGCGATCAGCACGCCGCCCGCGAGGAAGAACGAACCGGCGAAGACGCGCGTCAGCACCCGCTGTTCGAAGTAGAGGTGCATGAAGAAGGCGACGACCACGACGAACTTGACCGCGGACAGCACGATCAGGAGCGGGATCAGGAAGTCGCCGAGGTCGACCCAGAGCGAGGCGGCGAGCTCGACGATGGTGATCACCGTCAGTGCAAGGCCGATGCCGACGTACTGCCTCGGCGTCAGGCCGTGCTGCTCCTCGGCTTGCTGTGCGTGCGTTCCGCCGTGGCTCATCGCGCGCTCCACTCCCTCCTGATCGGGCCCTCCGCCACGATCAGGCCGGTATCAGGTAGATGATCGTGAAGATCACAATCCAGACGATATCGACGAAGTGCCAGTAGAGGCCGGCGGTTTCGATATGGAAACCGGCCTCCGGTCCGAGTCCGCTGCGCCTGAACGATCCCAGCAGCAGCGAGCCGAGGATCACCACCCCAACGGCGACGTGCGTCCCGTGGAAGCCGGTCAGGACGAAGAACGAGGCGCCGAACTGGTTGGTGGCCAGCGTCAAGCCCTCCTGTCCGAACGTACGAAACTCGTAGACCTGATAGCCGAGGAACATCAACCCCAGCAGGATCGTGGCGAGCAGCCAGGCCTTCATCATCAGCGGCCGCCCGTGCTGCGCGCCGTAGACCGCCAGCACCATCGTCACCGAGCTCATCAGCAGCACGAAGGTGCTCTGCGAGGTGAGCGGGATGTCGAGCACGCCGGCGTACTGGACGCCATCGACGATGCGGTCGGCCGGGAACCAGCCGGTCACGACCTCGTGGCCGTTCTCGATGTGGGTGTGGGCCTCGATGTAGCTCAGGTTCGGGGCGGGGATGTCGGCCTTGAAGATCAGGTAGGTGGAGATCAGGGCGCCGAAGAACAGGCACTCCGAACCGAGGAAGATCCACATGAGGAGCTTCCGGTTGTCGACCCCGGTGACGGAGTGGTGCTCGACGTGATGCTCGGCAGTGGCCACGTGTCGTCCTTGCCTACTCCGTGGGTTCCAGGACCCAGCCCCAGATCGCGTAGATGATCACCGGCACGCCGAGGGCGGTCACGGCGAGGTGCGAAAGCGGCCCGAGGCCGAGCATCAGCACGCCGAACGCGAGGATCAGCGGGTAGTACGAGGGCGGCGGCATGTGGATGTGCTGGCCCGGCTGGCCCTCGGGCTGGCTCAGGTTGTGGTCACGGTCATACCACAGCGGGTCGCGCGCGCGAACCTCGGGGATCGCGTCGAAGTCGTGCTCCGGCGGCGGTGAGCTTGTGGCCCACTCGAGGCCGGGCGCGTCCCAGGGGTTGTCCGAGGCCGTCTTCGGCTGGCGCATGGTGCGCGCGACGTTGATGACGAAGAACAGCACGCCGAGCGCCAGCACGAACGCGCCGATCGTGGCGAACATGTTCCAGAACTCCCAGCCCATCCCCTCGTCGTAGGTGTAGACGCGCCGCGGCATCCCGCCCACGCCGAGGAAGTGCATCGGGAAGAAGGTCATGTTGAGGCCGATGAACATCAGCCAGAAGTTCCACTTCCCGAGGCTCTCGCCGAGGAAGCGACCGGTCATCTTCGGCCACCAGTAGTAGAGCCCGGAGAAGATGCCGACGATCGCGCCGCCGACCAGCACGTAGTGGATGTGCGCGACGATGAAGTAGGTGTCCTGCTGCTGCTGGTCGACCGGCGGCGAGGCGTGCATCACGCCGGAGATGCCGCCGATGGTGAACAGCGCGATGAACGAGACGGCGAAGTACATGGCCGTGGTGAAGCGGATGCTGCCGCCCCACATCGTGCCGAGCCAGTTGAAGATCTTGATGCCCGTCGGGATCCCGATGATCATCGTGCTGGTCGCGAACACCACGCGCGGCACGGCCCCGAGGCCGGTGGTGAACATGTGGTGGCTCCACACCGCCCAGCCGAGGAAGCCGATCGCGACGCCGGCGAAGACGATCGCCGGGTAGCCGAAGAGCGGCTTGCGGGAGAAGGCCGGGAGCACCTCGGAGACGATGCCCATCGCCGGCAGGATCAGGATGTAGACCTCGGGGTGCCCGAAGACCCAGAAGAGGTGCTGCCAGAGGATCGGGTCGCCGCCGCCACTGGGCAGGAAGAAGCTCGTCGTGTACTGGCGGTCGAAGAGCATCTGGACCAGCGCCACGGTGAGCACCGGCAGCGCGAGGATCAGCAGGAACGCGACGACGAGCGTCATCCAGACGAAGACCGGCATGCGCATCATGGTCATGCCCGGCGTCCGCATGTTGATGATCGTGACGGCGAAGTTCAGCGCCGCCGCCAGCGATGAGATGCCGAGCAGCATCAGTCCGATCACGTAGTAGTCCATGCCGCTGCCGGAGTACGGGCTCCCGCTGATCGGCTGGTAGGCGAACCAGCCCGTGTCCGGGGCGCCGCCGAGGAAGAAGCTGCTGGTCAGCACAAGCCCGCCGGCGAGGAAGATCCAGAAGGAGAGCGCGTTCAGCCGCGGGAATGCGACATCACGCGCGCCGATCATGAGCGGGATCATGAAGTTGAAGAACGCCGCCCCGAGCGGCATGATCGCGAGGAAGATCATCGTCAGCGCGTGCATCGTGAAGAGCTGGTTGTAGAGCTCCGGGTCCACGACGCCGCCGTTGGGAACGGCTAGCTGCGTGCGGATCGCCAGCGCCTCGAGGCCGCCGACGAGGAAGAACAGGAACGCGGTGACGCCGTAGAGCACGCCGATGCGCTTGTGGTCGACGGTCGTCAGCCAGGACCAGACGACGCCCTCGGCAGTCGGAGCGGCCATCGTGCCGGCAACGGTTGCCATCGTCGTGTTCCCTTCCGAGTCCCGCGCGCTCGCCAGCGTACCTACTGTAGCCCGAGGAGGTAAGTAGCGACCGCCTGGATCTGCTCAGGCGTCAGCACTTTTTCGAAGGCAGGCATGAACCGGGCGGCGTCATCTTCCGAGTCGGCTCCGGGCTTCTCCCGGTCCGGGTTGCTGATCCAGGCGACGAGATTCTCGAAGTTCGTGTCGAGGATCCCGGCCGCGATCGTGCTGCGCGCGCCGACGTGCGTGAGGTTCGGGCCGATCTTGCCCCTGGCCGTCGTGCCGGCAACGGTGTGGCAGGTGGAGCAGCCCAGCAGCGCCGGGCCCTCGGAGACGGGCCAGACAGCCGTCAGGAACAGCTCCTGGCCCATCTGGGCCAGCTCGTCCGCCGGAGCGACGCCCTCCGCGGTCTCGTTGGCGACCCAGGCGTCGAAGTCCTCGGGCGCGTCGACGAAAACGCGGAAGCGCATGTTGGCGTGCGCGGTGCCGCAGAACTCGGCGCACTGCCCGAGGTAGGCCTCGTCGCGGGCGGCGTCCAGGTGCGGTGTGAACCAGAGGTCGTTGTTGTGTCCGGGGACCATGTCGACCTTGCCGGCGAGCTGCGGCACCCAGAACGAGTGGATGACGTCCTCCGACAGCAGGTTGAAGGAGACCGGACGTCCGGCGGGGATGTGCAGTTCGTTCGCAGTCACCAGGTCGTCGAAGACGCCGTCGCCGTTGAGGTCGTACTGGAACTCGAACCACCACTGGCGGCCGACTGCGTTGACGTGCAGGGCGTTGTCGGGGGGCGGCTTGCTGCTGTCGGCGATGACCTGCCAGGTCGGCACGGCCATCACCACGACGAGCACGACGGGGATGAGCGTCCACAGCACCTCGAGGCGGGTGTTGCCGTGGATCTGCTTCGCGACGCGGCCGGGCCGCTCGCGGTACCAGAAGGCGAGGCCGACGGTCAGCCCGAGGATGCCGACGAAGACCGCCATGCCCAGCCAGAACGTGAGCAGGTAGAGGAACTGGATGTCGTCGGCGAAGTCTGACTTGGGGTTGACGGTGCTCTGCGGGTCGCTGCACGCCGCCAGCACGAGGGCAAGCGCGAGCACGGCAACCGGAGCGAGCCGTTGGAGGCTGCGGGAACTACGCACCGGGGCTCCCTCCGTCAACCGCGTGACCCGCTCCGCGAGCGCAATCCGCGCGATCCCCCCAACGCGAGGCTATGGCTATCATTAGGCCGTGTCGGGGTCAAGCGCAAAGGGGTTCGAGGGCCGCCCGGCGGGTGCGACCGGGCAGCGTGTCGGCGGCGCTCAAGCTCCCATCGGGTGCTTGGCGAGGGCCCGCCGGAACACGGCCGGATCGCCTGTGTGCACGGCGGTGTGGCCCGCCCCGGCGAAGCGGATGTGACGATGATCATCGCGGCGGTGCGGACGTTTGCTCACTCGCTGCACGGCCGGCTGCTGGTGATCGGCGTCGGCTCCGCGCTGCTGGCGCTGATCGCCGTGCTGGCGATCGCCTCGGTGCGCGACGTGGGGCGCGATCCGCTCGGCGAGGTCGATCCCGGCATCGAGCGCGCGGCGGAGTTCAGCCTGCCCTCGCTCGACGGCGGCGAGGTCTCGATCGCGGACTACGCGGACCGCCCGATCTTCCTGTACTTCTGGGCTTCCTGGTGCGCGCCCTGCGAGCGCGAGGCGCCGCTGATCGAGCGGCTCTGGAAGGAATTCGAGGCTCGCGGCTACGCCTTCCTCGGCGTCAATATCCTCGACAGCGAGCGCGAGGCGCGGCGCTTCGTCGAGCGGCACGGGCTGACCTTCCCGTCGCTGGTGGACGCGGACGGAGGGGTGTACCTGGAGTTCGGCGTGAACGGCGTGCCGGAAGCGTATTTCCTCTCGCCGGGCCTGCAGGTCCAGCAGAAGTTCCTGGGGGAACTGCGCGAAAGCGAGTTCCGCGCGATGCTGGAAGCGATCATGTCGGCGAGCGACCGGCCCGCGTCGTGACCGCGGGCGGGCCGAGGCGCGTGGACGGCGCAGCAAAGTGAGTGCGATGAACAGCCTCCGCAATCTCGTCCGCAGCGGTCCCCTCGCCAGCCGGCGAGGGCGCCTCGTGGCGATCCTCGTCATCGCGACAGTCGCGATCACGGCAATGGCCGTCCAGGCCTTCGACGGCGCCTACTACACGACACCCGAGGAGTTCGCGCAGGAGCTCGACACCGACGGCCGCCGCTGGCGCGTCGGCGGACGCGTGGTCGACGGCACGGTCGTCGAGGAGAACGGGCGGCCGGTGAGCTGGGTGATCGAGGGCGAACAGGGCGAGACGATGCGCATCCAGTACGACGGCGTGGTGCCGGATCTGTTCACCCCTCGCGCCTTCGTCGTCGTCGAGGGTGTCGCCGCCGGCGACGGGCTGCTGCAAGCGACGAGCGTGATCATCCGCCACGAGCCGGAGTTCGTGACCGATGCCGATGACGCCTCGATCGCGGCGCCCTGACGAGGCGCGCGCGAGGCCGCCCGCATGAACCTCACCGCCACCATCGGAGCCGCCGCCGTGCTGACCGCGCTGGCGGCGGCGCTGTTCGCCGTCGGCGCCTCGGTCATCGCGAGCC
>CBDHDI010000019.1:0-297237 GCA_965261685.1 Dehalococcoidia bacterium | reverse complement strand
CCCGGCGACGGTGGCGGCCCGCATCCTGCTCGGCGGGCCGGTCGCCCTCGTCACCACGCACGATCGAGGCGCCGACAACGTGCTGCCGGTGGCGTGGCATATGCCGCTCTCGGCGGAGCCTCCGCTCGTCGGTCTGGCGCTGCAGCAGTCCCGCCACTCGCTGGAGCTGATCCGCTCCTCGGAGCAGTTCGCGCTGAACATTCCCGCGCGCCCGTTGCTGCACCTGGTCCAGTACCTGGGCTCCTACAGCGGCGAGGAGATCGACAAGTTCGATGCGACGCGGCTGGAGACGTTCACCGCCACGCACATCGACGCGCCGCTCATCAAGGGCTGCGTCGCCTGGGTGGAGTGCGAGCTGCAGGAGGTGCTGCCCTTCGGGGACCACGAACTCTGCATCGGCCTCGCCGTCGCCGTGCACGTCGACGAGCGCTCGTTCGGCGAGCGCTGGCTGCTCGGTCCGGAGGAGACGCGGCCGCTGCACTACCTCGGCGGCAACGAGTACGCCGCCCTCGACACCGCGATCGAGGCGCGCCTGCCCCGCGACTTCGAGTCGCCGTCCCTCGTGCTGGCGGAGCGCATCGCCGAGGAGCTCGAACTGACCGAGGAGGCGCGCGAGCGCCGCGAGGAGCGCCTGGGCGAGATCGAGCGCGAGGTGCAGGCCGGCAACGTCGTCGATCTGGCCGGAATGGAGGACGAGGCGCTACCGCCCCTCGATCTCTCGATCGGCGTGATCATCAGCGAACCGCCGAAGCTGGAGGACCGCTAGCAGGCCGCTGCGGAGCGCGTGCTACTGCGAGGCGGCGGGCTTCGGCCCCCGCCACTGCGGGACCAGCAGTTCCAGCGAGACGATCGACAGCGCGACGGCGAGCGCGAGCAGGCCGAACTGGACGAGCCCGAAACTCCTGCTCGCGGGCTGCGGCGTCGCAACGGCCGGCGCAGCGGCGCTGCCGTGGTCCGGCGCTGCTGCCGCTGCGGCCGAGGGCGTCGCGATCGGGGCGGCGTCGGCCGCAGCCGCGGTTGGGGTGGCCGGTGGCGTGCCGCTGCTGCCACCGCCCGACACCACGGGCGAGGGCGTCCCGGTCGCACTCGGCTGAGGCGTGGGCGATGAGGTCGGCGTCGGCGAGGGCGTTGGCGTCGGCGTGGGTGAGGGCGTCGGCGTAGGCGTGGGTGAGGGCGTCGGCGCAGGTGTGGCCGTCGCCGTCGGCGTGGGTGTTGCGGCCGGCGCAGCCGTCGGGGTTGGCGTGGGCGTGACTGTTGGGGTCGGCGTGGGTGTCGCGGTCGCGGTCGGCGTGGGCGTGGCCGTTGGGGTCGGCGTCGGCGTGACTGTTGGGGTCGGCGTGGGTGTCGCGGTCGGCGTGGGCGTGACTGTTGGGGTCGGCGTGGCCGTTGGGGTCGGCGTGGGCGTGGGCGTGACTGTTGGGGTCGGCGTGGCCGTTGGGGTCGGCGTGGGCGTGGGCGTGACTGTTGGGGTCGGCGTGGCCGTTGGGGTCGGCGTGGGCGTGGGCAGGTCCCCGTACGCGGTGAAGGACAGGGCCGCCAGTTGGCGAATCGCCTCGTGGCCCGGGTTCCAGTTTTGCGAGCCCTCGGTCAGCAGCACCAGCACGTACGCGCCGCCCGGCGCGTAGATGATGCCGGCGTCGTGGGCGAAGTGGTCGAGGCGCCCGGTCTTGTGCGCGATCGGCACGTTGTCCGGCAGCAGCGCCGGAATGCGATCGCGGACGCGCTGGCCCAGCAGCACGTCGAGCATCGCTTCGTCTGCCTCGGGGCTGATCAGTTGGCGCGCCTCGAGTTGCAGGAAGAAATGCGCGATGTCGCTCGCGGTGGTGGTGTAGTCCTCGCCCTCGATGATCGTATTGCCCATCCCCAGTTGCGCCGGGAGGGCCGCAACGGCGTCCAGACCGAGGCGCGTGAGCAGTGCGCGGGCGGTGTTGTTGCTGGAGGCCTGGATCATGCTGCGAATCGCGGTGCTGGCGCGCAGTCCGAGGATTCGCTCGTCGAAGGAGAAGAGCCCCGCCTCCTGCTGGCGGTGCGCTTCCGCGAGCACGATCAGCTTGTAGAGCGAGGCGGTGCTGTAGGCCTCGTCAGGGTTGCGGATGCAAGTCGTCCCGTTCGCGAGGTCCTGCACGACAAACGAGATGCGCCCGTCGAAGCTCGCGGCCTCGGCCTGGAGCTCCTCGCACATCGCAGCGAAGTGCGTGTGCTGCGCCGTTGCGGGCGTTGCGAGGGCGGTCGCCGTCAGCAGCGTGGCCACGATGAGCGCGGACGCGATTCTGGAGCGCCGCGGCCGGGAGGTCTGCTTCAAGCCGCGGTCCCCACCCGTGGGCGCGCGTGTCGCGGTGCTTGCGCGCTGCCCTGAATCGCCGGTCGGAGAATGATAGTAGCGATGCGGGTATAGCACCCCCGTGCCCGAATCCGGCGGGGCGGGCCGCGGCGGCGCGGTTGACGGCTGATCCGGCGAAATCCATAATCGCGCCGCCGAGCAAGCGGCGGCTCGGAGTGTCGTTCGCGGCTCCATCGGCCTCGCTCAATCCGGCTGGCGCGCCCGCCGCAGGGGCCGGGCGCGGAACGATTGTCCAGGCCGCAAGCCAGGAGGCGAGCATGAACTGGGGCGACTCCGCCGAGCAGGCATCATTCCGGACGCAGGTCCGCGACTTCGTGAGCGGACGGCTACCGGGCTTCTACCACCAGATGCACGCCGAGCGCAGCGGCCTCGACGGCGGCTGGCAGGCGCACCGCGTGAGCGAGGATCCCGAGGAGAGCGGCGCGGCCCGCGACTGGGCGCGGGCGCTGGCCGAGAACGGCTGGGTCGCGCCCAACTGGCCCGAGGAATACGGCGGCGCCGGCCTCTCCGTCTGGGAGCAGTTCATCTTCAAGCAGGAGATGGCCGAGGCCGGGGCGCCCGCGGTGGGCGGCCAGGGCGTCTCCCAGATCGGGCCCACCGTGATCGTCCACGGCAACGAGGAGCAGAAGGCGAAGTATCTCTCCGGCATCCTCTCGGGCGACACCGCCTGGTGCCAGGGCTACTCCGAGCCGGGCGCCGGCTCCGACCTTGCCTCCGTCCAGACGCGCGCCGTCCGCGACGGCGACGAGTACGTGATCAACGGCCAGAAGATCTGGACGAGCAACGCCCACAACGCCGACAACATGTACATCCTCGTGCGGACGGACCCGGACGCGCCGAAGCATCGCGGCATCTCGTTGATCATCATCGACGACATCCAGGAGGCCGGCGTGCAGGTGCGCCCGCTCGTCGACATGACCTTCAACCACCACTTCAACGAGACCTTCTTCGAGGACGTGCGCGCGCCTGTCTCCAACCGCATCGGCGAGGAGAACCGCGGCTGGTACGTCGGCATGACGCTGCTCGACTTCGAGCGCTCCAACATCGACAGCGCGATCCTGGACCGCACGATGGTCGAGGAGCTGATCGAGTACATCGGCAGCGACGAGGGCGCCGGGCGCACGCGGACAGATGACTTCCCGACGCTGCGGGCGGAGGTCGCGGACCGCTACATCGAGTGCGACGTGGCGCGCAACTTCGGGATGCGCATCGTCTCGATGCAGGCCTCGGGCGTGGTGCCGAACCACGAGGCCTCCACGGGCAAGATGTTCGGCACGGAGACGCACCAGCGCCTGATGCGGACCGGCACGAAGACGCTGGGCCTCTACGGCAACGTCTGGGGCAAGGACTCGCCGTACGCACCGATGCGCTCGCAGTTCACGCACGGCTACGTGCGCTCGATCCCCTCGACGATCGCGGGCGGCAGCTCGGAGATTCAGCGCAACATCATCGCCACGCGCGGGCTCGGCCTGCCGCGCGGCTAGCAACAACGGAGACAAACGGGAAACCGTAGGAACCGTAGAGGAGACAAGCGGCGGCACGCCGCGGCTCACGCGCCCGCAGGCGCGCGGGCAAAGGAGGACGACATGGACCTGGGCTTCACGGAGCAGCAGGAACTGCTGAAGAACGCGGCGCGCGACTTCCTGGAGAACGAGTGCCCCGAGCAGCTCGTGCGCGACATGGAAGAGGACGACCGCGGCTACTCGCCCGAGCTCTGGTCGAAGATGGCCGAGCAGGGCTGGCAGGGCCTGCTGATCCCCGAGGAGTACGGTGGCGTCGGCTTCGACTTCCTCGACTTCTGCGTGCTGCTCGAGGAGTTCGGGCGCGCGCTGGTGCCCGGTCCGTTCATGTCCTCCGTCCTCGGCGGCGCGGTGCCGCTGCTGGTGGCCGGCTCCGAGGCCCAGAAGTCGGACTTCCTGCCGCGCATCGCCTCCGGTGACCTGATCTTCACGCTCGCCCAGACCGAGCCGTCGGCCCGCTTCGACGAGCAGGGCATCGAGGCCGAGGCGAGCGTCGACGGTGACGAGGTCACGATCACGGGCACGAAGCTGTTCGTCCCGGACGCCAACGTCGCCGACTACATGGTCGTCGCGGCGCGCTCGCCGAAGGGCGTGACGCTGGCGATCGTGGGCACGGACCAGCCGGGCGTAACGGTCAACCAGCTGCTCACGATCGCGCGCGACAAGCAGTGCGAGGTGATCCTCGACGGCGCGAAGGGGCAACTGCTGGGCGAGGACGGCATGGGCTGGGAGCACCTGCAGCCGGTGATGCAGCGCTACGCCGTCGCCGAGTGCGCCTACCTGGTGGGCCTGGCGCAGATGGACTTCGAGATTTCCGTGGACTACGCCAAGGAGCGCGTGCAGTTCGGCCGCCCGATCGGCTCGTTCCAGGCGATCCAGCACAAGTGCGCGGACATGGTCACGGACGTCGATGGCTCGCGCTTCATCATGTACAAGGCCGCCTGGTCCATTAACACGGACCAGGACGACACGCAGATGGCCGTGAACATGGCGAAGGCGTGGACCTCCGAGGCGACCCGCCGCGTGGTGGCGCACGGCCAGCAGATCCACGGCGGCATCGGCTTCACGAAGGACTACAAGATCCAGCTCTACTACCGCCGTCAGAAGCGCGCGGAGCTGGCGTGGGGCGACACGGACCACCACCGCGAGCTCGTCGCCGACCAGCTCGGCATCTAGCCGCCCTCGACGGGGCCACGCAGACGACGGGCCGCCCGCAAGGGCGGCCCGCTTCGTTGGGGCGCGGGTGGCGGCGGACGGGTGTCAGGTCCACTTGACACAACTTGACCAGTTGTGTGAGGATGCTCGTACGACTCCCCGGCCCTTGAGGCCGGTTGGGGCGGCCCCACAGAGGCCGCCCCCTTTTTCGCCCTCCGGCCAGAGGTACCGATGCCACAAGCCCGCAGCATCGTGTACGTCGACGGGTTCAACTTCTACTACGGTATGGTCCGCGACACGGAGTGGAAGTGGCTCGACCTGCAACGCTACTTCGAGCTGGTCCGGCCGCACGACGATATTCAGGAGGTCCACTATTTCACCTCGGAGGTGGTCGGAAGGGCACGCGAGCGTCAATCCACGTATTTGAGGGCGTTAGCCACCAGACCGATGGTGACCACCCATCTCGGCCGCTTCAAGGAGAAGACGCTTACCTGCCGGGTGAGAGCATGTGCGTACGGGGGCGCGCGGCGATACCGAGGGCTCGAGGAGAAGGAGACGGATGTCGCGCTCAGCGTCACGCTCATCGACGACATCTATCGCGATCGCGCGGACCGCTTCATCATCGTCAGTGGCGACTCCGATCTCTTGCCCGCGCTTCGGCTGGTGCGCGAGCGCTTCCCCAAGAAGGAGATCGTCGTCTACATTCCCGCACAGCGTGAGACGAGCCGGGCCGTCGCGATCGAGATGAGAAGGATCGCGCACAAGCACCGCACGATGCCGCGGGAGCCCCTGCGACGGGCTCAGTTGCCGCCGATCATCCGAACGCCCGACGGCGACATCGAGAAGCCCGAGGAATGGTGATCGCCGACGCCCGCCCGCACCACCTGCACTCCTCGATCGCTTAAGATCGATGTGAGGCGTTCGGCCGCCTCGTAGCCGTGATCAAATGAACCTGGACTGACTGATGCAGAACCTGAAGACCGTCGTGCTGCTGGCCGCGATCAGCGGCCTGCTGATGCTGATCGGGCTGGCCGTGGGCGGCTTCGCCGGCGTGATCATTGCGCTCGTGATCGCGATGGCGCTGAACGTCGGCTCCTACTGGTTCTCCGCCGACATCGTGCTCAAGACCTCGCGCGCACAGGAGATCGCCTACGACGACGACCGCGACCTGTTCCGCATGATCGAGCAGGTCGCGCGTGAGGCGGGCATGCCGATGCCGCGCGTCTACATCATGGACACGCCGCAGCCGAACGCCTTCGCCACCGGCCGCAGCCCGAAGCACGCCGCCGTCGCCGTCACCACCGGCATCCGCCGCCTGCTCACCGACCGCGAGCTGCGAGGCGTGCTCGGCCATGAGATGGCGCACGTGGCGAACCGCGACATCCTGACGTCATCGGTCGTGGCGACCGTGGCCTCGGCGATCACGTTCATCTCGTTCTTCGCCTTCTGGTTCGGCGGGCGCCGCGACGGAGGTGGCTTGCTGGCGTTGCTGGCGGCGATCCTCGCGCCGATCGCTGCGGCGATCATCCAGCTCGCGATCAGCCGCTCGCGCGAGTACCAAGCGGACACGGACGGCGCGCGCTACGTCGGCGACCCCGAGGCGCTGGCCTCGGCGCTGGCGAAGCTCGAGCAGGGCGCGCAACTGATGCCGCGCGAGGTCTCCGAGGCGACGGCGCACCTCTACATCGTGAATCCGCTGGGAGGCAACAGCGTCTCCGGGCTCTTCTCGACCCACCCGCCGATGGAGCAGCGCATCGCGCGACTGCGCCGCATGGCCGGCTACTCGCAGTAGCGCCGCGGCACCGCGCCGGAATCGACACCACGATGAGCAAGCACGACGCATCCGTCGGCACGGCGGAAACACGGGCGCTGCGCGCGCGCATGGCCGCGGAAGTGCCGGCCTCGATGCTCGCGCATATCGACCGGGTGGTCGCCGTGGCCGAGCCGCTGGCGCGCCGGCACGGTGCGGACGTGGACCGCACGCTGCTCGCGGCGCAGGGGCACGATCTGCTGCGCGCGCTGCCGGAGGCCGAGTGGCTTGCGAGGGCGGAGGCGCGCGGCCTCGAGCTGCTGCCCGTCGAGCGGGCGCGGCCGGTGCTGCTGCACGGGCCGCTCGGCGCGCTCGAGCTGCGCGAGCGCTTCGGGGTCGAGGATCGCCTCGTCCTGCACGCGATCCACTGGCATACGACCGGCCACCCGGAGTTCGGCTCCGAGGCGTGGGCGATGTTCGTCGCCGACAAGGTCGAGCCGGCGAAACTCGCCCGGCGGCCGGAGTTGCAGCGCGTGATCGACCTGGCCACGGACTCGCTGGAGGCGGCGGCGCTCGCCTACCTCGAGCTGGAGGCGGAGCGCTCCGAGCGCGAGGACTTCACGTTGCACCCGCGCGCGATCGAGACGCGGGAGGCGCTGACGGTTGTCCTGAGTCGCCGCTGATCGGGCGTGCGGCGGCGGACGCGCGTTAACCGTTTGTGCACATAATGCGTTTCCGTGGATGTGGTGGGAGTCGCGGCAGTAGTGCCGTCCCGCAGCCGGGCAGGCCCTATACTGGTCCAATCCCGGCTTGCGCTGGCCTCGGCGGACGAGTCAGCCGGAGGCCAACGCGGAGCGGCGCGATGTCATCTCCACCACTGTTCGGTCTCTCGCCTGAGGAGGAGCGGTCGCTCGTCGACCGCGCCAAGGCAGGGGAGAACGAGGCGCTGGGCCGCCTCTACGACGCCTACGTGGCGAGGCTGTACCGCTACTGCCTCACCCGCGTCGGCGACGAGACCGAGGCCGAGGACCTGACGGAGGAGATCTTCCTGAAGGTCCTGGGAGCGATCGACCGCTTCGAATGGCGGCCGGGCGCGGAGGGACAGCGCATCCCCTTCGGGGCGTGGATCTTCCGCATCGCCCGCAACGAGGTGGCATCGTTCCAGCGCCGCGCGGCGGCGCGCCCGCGACGGGCGGAGTTCTCCGACCTGGTCGCCGAGCGTCTCCGCGACGAGGGGCGAGGCCCGCAGGAGCTGACAGAGACGAAACTGACGATCGAGGAGGTGTTCCGGGCGGTGCGGCAACTTCCAGAGGCGCAGCGTGACGTGATCCTGCTGCGCTTTGCTTCCGGCCTCTCCGTCAAGGAGACGGCGGAATCTCTCGGGAAGAACGTGCCGAACGTGAAGGTGCTGCAGCACAAGGGCGTGCAACGCCTGCGTGAACTGCTCACCGCATCGCCCGAGACCCAAGAGGCAAGAAGGCCATGACCGACTTCGAGATGGCGGAAGCCGAGCGTTTTGCCCAGGCCCTTGAGGCGATCGAGGCGCTGGCCGAGCCGGACCTCGACCCGCGCGAGGATCCCACCCTCTTCTCGCTCGCGGCGCTGGCGGCCGAAATCCACGACGCCGAGCAAGCTGCAACCAACTCGGCCGGCTTCCGGTCCTACTGCGAGCGCTCCCGTACCTACGTGCTGAACCGCCTCGGGGCGAGGCAAGTCACGCAGCAGATCGGCGACAGCGCGCCGCGCGGTGATCGTCAGCCGTTCTTCGTCTTCCGCTGGAACGTGCTCACCCCCGTACTCAGTGCGGCGGCGACGGCGGTGCTGGTGCTCGCCTTTGTCGCCATGCAGCCGGACCCGGCGCCGCAGGAGAGCGTTGCCGTGGTCCAGCCGGTCGCGCCGGTCGAGCAGCAGGCAGGCCCGCAGGTGGCGGTGCCCGCTCCATCCCCCGCTACCGTCGTGGAGCCGCCGGCCCCGGTGGTCGTTCCGGCTCGGGGCGCAGCGGAAGGCGCGCCGCAGGGTGCGAAGGACGATCCGGCTCCGGGCCCGACGGACGGTACTGATGGCTTCCCGTTCCTGGACGCGGTCGCGCCGACGGTGCCGCCCCCCGTGGACCTCGGCCCGGTCATGCCCGGCCAGGAGGAGGCCTACGCCGCACGGATGATCGAGTTGGAGATCGAGCGCATCGGCACGCTGATCGGCGCGATCGCCTACAGCGTGTACGCCGAGCGGCCGGTCGATCCGGAAGTGCTGCGCGAGATGACCGAGTCGGTCGCGCTCGTCGCGCAGCAGCTCGAGGCGCAGCCCGACCTGGTGTCGAAGCAGCAGGTGATCAGCTTCCTGACGGCAACCGCGCACGGGCGCACGCTGCTGGCGGCGGCGCGGGCGGACGATGAGAACGGCCGCGCGCTCGGCGCCGCCCGGCGGGCGGCCCAGGACGGCGTGGTGGTCGCCTCCCTCTACATCCGCGAGCACTACTAGCTAGCGGCGTACGCCGCTAGCTCACCCGCTCGCATTCGTTCGTACCACCGGGCCGAGCCGGGCCTACTCCGATCCGTAGCCGCCCTCGTTCGCCGCGCTGACTAGCCCTCGTCCGCGGCAGCGAAGTGGAGCCACAGCTCGTCACCGTCATCGAACGCATCGAGGTCGTTGACGAACGCCGGCGCGCCCGGGATGTACAGCAGCCAGCGGTCCTCGTCTGCGTCGTAGCGGTAGATGACGCGCGGCTGCGGGTCGGTGAGCAGCAGGTGCAGGAAGCGCACCGGGTAGCCGTCCGGGCCGCTGTACGCGAACGCCGTGAAGCCGCCTCCCGGGTCGCGCTCGCCGGTCAGCGTCGCCTCGCGACCGCCCGGCGGCAGCAGCGGGCCGAGTCCCTCGAGCGAGCCGGGTTGCACGAGACGGAGCGGCGGATCGGTGGCGGGCGGAGCCGCCGGGTCGGCGGGGGCAAGCGGGCGCGACCGCTCGGCCAGTTCGCCGATCAGTTCGTCGCGCGTGAGCTCGGGCAGCGCCTCGATCAGCAGCGCGGCGACGGCGGCGACCAGCGGCGCGGCGTCCGAGGTGCCGCCGAACGCCGGCACCTCCGAGTCCGCGCTCGTGAGCGCTGCCGGCGCGACCAGGTCCGGCTTGGCGCGCCCGTCGGCGGTTGGCCCGCTCGACGAGAACGGCGCGATATCTCCCGAGGCGGCCAGCGCACCGACGGCGATCACCTCCGGGTGATCAGCGGGCTGGGAGAGCGAGCCGGCGCGCACGAACGAATCCAGCTGCTCCCCTTGATCGGGTGAGCCGAGCAGCAGCAGGCTGAGCATGTGCGGCTCACCTTCCTCGGCAGCCGCGTCCGGGGCAGCGACGATGCGTGCGGAGTAGTGCCCGCTGCGCGTCGCGAGTACGCGCAGACCCTCCACCGGATCGTCGTCGCAGTCCTGGACGCGCCGCGAGGCCTGCACAAGCGAGCCGTCCGGGCCGACCAGTTCGAGGTCGTAGTCACTGCAGGCGGCGCCCCACCCTTCGTTCCAGCGCAGCGAGGCGCTGATCAGGTCGCCGGCCGTGTAGGAGCGGCCATTCAGCACGTCGCCCTCGCCGAACTCGTGGACGCCGTCACCGTCGTCGTCGCTGAAAGGGCCGGCCCAGTGCTGCTCGGCCCAGTTCCCGGCGGCGGCCGTCCAGGTCACGCCCGCCTCCACGGCCCGGTCGACGATCTCGTTCACCGGGCCGCTGCCGTCTCCCGGCCCGTTGTGGACGAACCCGACCGAGAACGAAATGACGTCCACCTCCTCCGCAATGGCGTACTCGACTGCGGCTGCCAGCTCATCGACGGTCGAGAAGGCGAGCAGGAGCAACTGCGCGCCGGGGGCGAGGTCGCGCAGGATGGCCGCTGCTCGCATCCCGTGGCTGGAGCCCGCGTCGAGGCCGCCGTCGGCGCGGAAGGAGCGCGCCTGCACGGGCGGGGCAGCATCGGCGAAGGCCTCCTCGAAGCCGCTGAAGCCGGTATCGATCACCGCGACGCGCGCGCCGCGGCCGCTGAAGCCCGCCTCGTGCCAGAGATCCGCGCCGACGAGCGCGGCGCTCGTGCCGGCCTGACGCGGCCCGGCTTCCGGCAGCAGCGCGGGCGGCCCGGAACGCGACAGCTCCTGCGGCGCATCGAGGGCGGTGATGCGGCCCGTTGGCAGCGGCGCCGGAGCGGGGGTTCTCGCCTCGATGCTCACGAGGCGTCCTCCGGGCAGCGGCGCCTCGGCGCCGCGTGCGGTTGTCGCGATGGCGACGAGCAGGGCGGCGAGCAGCAACAGGCGCATCGGCTCCCCCGTCCGGCTGCTCATCCTAGTCGCGCGGGCAGGGGCGCCGCCCGTGAGTCGCTACAAGGTTGTGCCGGCGCTGGCCGGTGATGCGTTGGCCTGGGCGTTGGTCGGGGCGCCCCACTGGGGTAGTCTCACGTCCGACGAGAGGCGGTCATGCTGCGCAGACGCGTCCAGCCAGCAGTCCTCGTCGCCTTCGCAGTCCTCGCGCTGGCCGCTGCGTTCGCGCCTGCGCCCGCCTCGGCGAGCGAGCCCGAGGCCGGCACGCTCACCACGCAGTTGCAGCCGGGCTGGAACATGGCCGCCTGGCTCGGCCCGGAGGCCCCCGTCTCGGAGCTCTTCGATGCGGTTCCGGCGCTGGAGCGTGTCTACGCGTGGGACAGCGCCAACGAGCGCTACCAACGGGCGCTCCCCACCAGTACGCCGCGATACGGCCTGAGGCGGGTGACGACGGGCATCGGGCTGTGGCTGCGGGTCGGCGGCGACTCACCGGTCGAGTGGACGCGCCCAGTGTCGGAGGACCACGTGCTGCTCTCCCTGCCCGCGGGCCGGAGCCTCGTGGGCTGGACGGGCCGCGACGGCGAAGCCTTTGCGGAGTCCGCCGGACGGTTCGGCGACGCCCTGTTCGAGGCGTCGCGCTGGAACGCCGAGACGCAGCAGTACGAGCGGTACCGCTCCGATGCGGAGGGTTCGGCAAACACGCTGCGCGAGCTGAATCGCGGAGACGCAATGTGGCTCGACCTGGCTGACGACATGCGCTGGTGGCAGTCAGGCCTGGCGGGCACCACGTTCGAGTTTCGGGGCGAGCTTTCCGAGGGGCAGCAGGCTTCGCTTCAAGAGGACATGGCCGGCGTGCTGACTTTCTTCGCGGAACGTTACGGGATCGAACCGCCGGAGTTCTCGGTGCTGTATGACCCGAACCTCGAGATCTTCGCCGGGGCATATCCCCGGCAGATCCTGGTGAGCACCGGCGCCCTGGAGTACTCGCTCCGGGAGGTCACGCTGGCGCATGAGTACTTCCACATCCTGCAGCGCCACTTTGGCGGGGGCCTGCGTTCGCCAGCGTGGATGACTGAAGGTACCGCGACATACGCAGGGGGGCTGTATGAGCGGGCCGCTTGGAGCAAGTCCGGCGAGACGCTTCGCCGGGAGCGATGGTGGACCTCCCAGGGGGTCACAGAGGCGCTCGCCGATCTCGAACTGATCCGGCTGTTCTACCCCGGCGAAGCGCCGGTCTACGGCCTGGCCGCCATGGCGGTCGAGTGGCTGGAGGGGCGCGCCGTGACCGCCGGAGACGAGGCCACCATGGCGCCTGCCGAGCGAGGGTGGCCCGACAGCTTCACGGACGCCGCGACGTTCATCCGCTACTACCGGCTACTCCCGTCCGCCGAAGACTGGGAGGAGGCGTTCGAGGAAGCCTTCGGCATCGCGCCGGATGACTTCTACGAGGCCTTCCAGGAGTACCGCGACGCGCTCTATCCCGCGTCGGCGCCGTCCGGCGGGTGACCTTGTCAGCCTAACTAACGTCCGGTCCTGCTCGCAGGGCGACGCTACGCGGTGGCGATTTGCGGGTGCGGTAGCCTACCGCTGTGTGGCGGGACTGCCGCCTCCGGGTCCGGGTCAAGGAAGCGGCCATGCTGCGAAGAAGTTCGGGCCGCGCCGTCCCCCTCGCCGCGCTCGCATTGTGTGCTGCGCTTCTGACGCCGCCTGCCCCGGTCGCTGCGAGCGAGTCCGATGCTGGAACGCTCACAACGCAGTTGCAGCCCGGCCGGAGCATGGCTGCCTGGTTCAGCCCCGAGCTTCGGGCACAGCAGCGCGTCTCGGGAGCGGGGCAGACGGCGTTCGAATTCCCGGACGACCTTCCGGCGGAGCGTCAGGCCGAGATTCGCGACTCACTTGCCGGAGTGCTGCGTTCTTCGCCGAGTACTACGGGATGGAGTCGCCGCAGTTCTCGGCGATCGCGCGAACGCCAACCGGGAGCGGATCGCCTTCAGCACCAGTGCGGCGCGGGAAGGCGATCTGCGGGGCGTGCTGGCCCACGAGTATTTTCACGTGCTGCAATTCAACCTCGTGGCGGGGGCGGAGCAGCACTTCGCATCCTCGCCGGCCTGGCTGAACGAGGGCTCTGCGGAGTACGCCCGGGGACTCTATCTCCGGGAACAGGGGATGAGCACCGGCGAGCAGCAGCGTTCCCGGCGCTGGCTGCAGTCGACGAGCTACAACGGCGGGCTCCAGACACTCGCAGCCGGGTCGTTCGGCTCCCGCGGGGGTGCGGAATACAGCCTGGCCGCCCTGGCCGTTGAGTGGCTCGAAGGACACGCCGCAGCCGTGGCGGAGCAGGGCTCGTTCGAGCCCGTGGCGCGCGACTGGCCGGACAGGGTCGGGGATGCGGGCGCATACATCCGCTACTACGAGTTGCTCAGTTCCTCGGGCGGCTGGGAGGAGGCGTTCGAGACCGCGTTCGGCATCACCGCCCAGGCGTTCTACGAGGAATTCGACGACTACCGCACCGCGTCAACGGCCTCACGAGTGCCCCATCTCGCGGATGAACACGACGAGCCGTTCCTGGTGCTCCTGGGTGACATTGCGGAGGAGGACGCAGCCACAGTGCGCGCGGACTTCGATGCGGTGCAGGCATTGTTCCGCGAACGCTTCGGCGGGCCCGCCGCTGACTACTCGATCTACTTCGTGGGCCCGACTGAGTCGGCGTTGAACGCACTCCAGTCGACGCTCGGTTGGGACCCCGGCCCTGCGCCGCTCACGCTCACCGCCGGGCCCAACGAGTTCGTACTCACGCCCTGTGTCGCGATCTACGAGGACCTGCCGGTGATGATCGTGTTCCAGACGTGTGGCGCGGATCTCCCCAGAAGGATCGGCAGCGATCACTTCCATGGGCTCCGCAACCAGCTTCTCGGGGCGTCGGCGCGGTCCTGGTGGAGTGGGTTCTACCGTGGGGAGCCGATCTGGTTGCGGAACGGAATGGAGGAGTACGCGGAATACGCCTACCTCGGCCTGGCCGGGGATGAGGACCCCGACTGGCTCTTCAGCAGGTTTGCTGCCTATGCGGTCCAGACGGCGGAGCCGCTCTCGAGCATGGAGGCGCCGGCCGAAGCGAACGCTATCGGTGTCTACGAGACCCGCGCACTGGGCTTCCTTGCCAGCGACTGGCTGGCCGATCAGGCGGGCGAGACGACGTTCCTCGAGTTCTACCGGCTGCTGCGGTCGTCGGCCGACTGGCGGGAGACGTTCGCGGGCGCCTTCGGTATGACCATCGACGACTTCTACGCGGCCTTCGAGCCGCACCGACGAGAGGTCGCCCCGGCGATACCGCATCGGGCCGACGAGCGTTTGGAGCCAGTATGTCAACAGCGCTCGGATAGCGATCCAGGTCAGCGCTCGGATGTTGATCCACTCCGGCGCCACGATCGCTGCTGACGTTCTTGGTGCTGAGTCCTTCGTTGGTCAGGTCTGTGTTCTGTGACGCGTCCGGTAGGAAGCGCCGCGCGTGGTGAGGATGTGGGCGTGGTGCCCGAGGCGGTCGAGCAGCGCCGTGGTGAGTTTCTCGTCGCCGAAGACCTGCACCCACTCGCTGAACGCGAGGTTGGTCGTGACGATCGTCGAGCGCCGCTCGTAGCGGTCGGCGAGGAGATTGAACAGCAGCTCGCCGCCGGTGCGCTCGAAGGGCACGAAGCCGAGCTCGTCGACGATCAGCAGCGCGACCCGCAGGTAACGCTGATGGAGCCGCGAGAGCGTGAGCTCGTCACGTGCCTCGACCAGCTCGCGCACGAGGTCGGCGGCGCGGATGAAGGCGACGCGGTGGCGGCGGCGGGCGGCCTCGACGCCGAGCGCGATCGCGAGGT
Organism: Dehalococcoidia bacterium; assembly: GCA_965261685.1. Lineage (GTDB taxonomy): Bacteria > Chloroflexota > Dehalococcoidia > UBA2979 > UBA2979 > VXMT01. Next base: position 282,325 of record CBDHDI010000019.1, on the reverse strand, counting down.
GCGTCTTGCCGGTGCCGATCGGCCCGGCGATGACGACGTCGTCGGCGCGCTCGATGTACTCGCAGGTCGCGAGCTGTGCGAGCTGTGGCCGCTCGACGCCCCCGAGCGCGTCCCAGTCGAGCTGCTCGAAGGTCTTGATGTCGGGGAAGCGCGCCTGGCGCAGCAGGCGTGCGACCGCGCTATCGCGGCGGGCCAGCACCTCTGCCTCGAGCAACTGCACGAGGAACTCCTCGTAGTCCCACCCGTCGTGCGTGGCCTGGCGCACCAGCGCGGGGTACTCGCGGCGGATCGTGGGCAGCTTGAGTTCGCGGCAGTGCGCCTCGAGCACGGCCGCGCGAGCCGCGTTGTTCACGGCGCCGCCGCCGCGAGCAGGCGGTCGTAGACGGCCGCCGAGACGCTCTCGACCTCGTAGCCGCGCAGCGGCTCCGGCACCGTCACTGCCTCCGGCGCCCGGGCCGAGGCGAGCAGACGCTGCACGGCGAGCTCGTCGAAGCGCTCCTGCTCGAGGACCTGCTCCAGGACGTCGCGCACGCGCTCCTCGCCGTGCTCGTGGACGGCCCGCAGCAACCGCGCAAGGGTGCGCGCCCCCTCCTGAGCGCCCTGCTCGCGCTCCAGCCGCGTCCAGAGCCGCCCGAAGGGCTCGCCCAGCGCCGCGACCAGCTCCGGCGCCACCTGCCGCACCGCCTGCGGCTTGCGCGCCAGCTCGCCGAGGTAGTGCCGGTAGTCCACCCGGCGGCCGCCGAAGGGCTGTCGGGGATGTACGACCTCCTCGCCGCGGCAGCGCAGCGTCAGCTCGTCGGTGCCGATCAGCGCCGTCGCCCGCAGGCCCGCCCAGCGGCTCGGCGCCGAGTACCAGGCCCCCTCGGCGCGCACCAGCGCACTGCGGCTCACCGAGACCGGCTGCACCCGCCGCGCCTCGAACGCGACGCCGGGCCCGGGGCGCAGCAGCGGCCGCTCCTCGGCGAAGCGCTCATGCACCCGCGGCGCGGCGTGGCGGTCCACCTCCCCCTGCAGCCAGTCCGAGAGCTCGGCCAGCGAGTCGCCGCGGGGAATCGGCGTGAGGTGCTGCAGCCGCACGCCCCTGCCGCGCCCCTCGACCCCGCCCTTATCGTGGCCCTCGCCGGGCCGCGCGAAGCACGGCTCGTACAGGTAGTGACTCACCAGCGCCTCAAAGCGCTCGGTGAGCTGGCGCCGGGGGAACTGCACGCGCCGCACCGCCGCTGCGAGGTTGTCGTAGACGATGCGCGCGGGCACCCCGCCGAAGTGGGCGAACGCCCGCACGTGGCCGTCGAGGAAGGCGACCTGGTCCTGGCGGTCGTAGAGCCGGACGAAGTCGCGGCCCGAGTACATCAGCCGCATCAGGAACTTCCAGGCCTTGCGGCGCTCGCCTCCCACCTCGACGGTGACCTCGAAGAAGTCGACCTGCGCCTCGTCGCCCGGGCGGTGCACCAGCGGCACGTAGACCTCGGCGCGCCGGCGCCGCCACTCCCGCAGGTAGCTCCGTACCAGCGTCTCGCCGACCTCGTAGCCTTCTTCGCGCAGCTGGCGGTGCAGCCTCGTCGCCGTCAGCCGCTGCTTCGCCGTCGTCCGCCCCGACCACTCCTCCAGCAGCGCGTCGAGCCGCGGCTGCACCCGTTCGAGGACCGGCTTCCGCCGCGGTTCACGCTCGACCCGCACCGGCTCGGGCAGCCTCAGGTAGCGCCGCACGGTGTTGCGGCTGATCCCCATCTCCCGGGCCGCCTGCCGCCGGCTCAGACCTTCGACCAGCACCTTGTGTCGCAACACGTGCACGTCTTCCACTCGGAGCATCCCTTCCCCCCAGTCTCCGCGGCCCCGTCGCCGGAGATGCTGGGACACGCCCCGCAATGGATCACCATCCGGGCGCTGATTGGATCACTATCCGAGCGCTGACTTCATAGTACTCGTGTTCACGGGCGAGATTCCGGATGAGACCCGGACCACGGTCCTCGCCGAGTTCCAGACAGCGCAGGAGTTCTTCACGGGGCGCCTCCGTGCCGGTGAGGTGGATTACTCCGTGTACGTTGCCCCCGACACGGCATCGGCGACGCTCGAGTTCATGATGGTGTACCAGGCGGCCGCTCGCACCACGACGCTACCGAAACGGCTGTGCCACTGGGACTCGGACGCGGTAGCCCGCTTGTCACCCTGGACTGTGGAACTTCGCTGGCGGACTACGTCAGCGACTACCACTTCTCTCAGGTCACGGGACGAATCGCAAAGGAGCAACAGTACCCGCCGGCGGAAGCAGGCCTGTACGTTTTGGGGCCCGATTGGCTCTGGCGCGGACTGAGGAGCTACGTGAGGCACGCCTACCTCGACGCCGCAGGGGTCGGGACGCTCGAAGAATCCCGGCGCGGGTTCGCCGAACTGGCGGGTGGGACGACGCGGCTGCTCCGCGAGATCGAGGCCTACGCCCCGACCTGGCGCCCCGAATACCTGGTGAACAAGAGGTACGACGCGCTCGCCTTCCTCGCCGCCGACAACCTGGTGGAGCGCGCAGGCGAGACCGCCATCTTCCAGTACTTCCGCTCGTTGGCGGACTCAAGCAGCTGGAGGGAGGCGTTCGCGGGCACCTTCGGAGTTACTGTCGATGCCTTCTACGAGGCATTCGAGGAGTCCCGTAGCGTCCCCGAGCCCAGCGAGGTCCCCGAATCCAGCGAGGTCCCCGAATCCAGCAGCGTCCCCGAATCCAGCAGCGTCCCCGAGCCCAGCGACATCCCCGAATCCAGCGACGCCCCGGAGCCCGGGTCCGTCTTCCCTGTGCTTCCCTGGCCCGGCACTGCCGCCATGCTACCGGGCGACCACCCGGCGTTGGTCTGGCCGCCCTAGCGCGAGGGCGCTACGAGGCGATGCGCGAGGCCTCGAGGAGGCCCGTCTCGTCGCCCGTGAAGATCGGGGACCAGGCGATGTCCGTGCGCACGCCCTCGAAGCGGCGTCCGCTGTGGTGGGCGAGCACGTGCAGCATCAGCCGGTCGCGCTTGCGCATCGCCGAGCTGCGGATCAGGCGCTTGCGCGCCACCTTGCGCAGCAGCGGGTCCAGCTCGAGGCGCAACGCGATGCCGGAGCGGTTGCCGGACCCGTCCCCGAAGGAGATGCGCGGCATCTCCGCCAGGTCGTGCATGGTGCGGTACACCTGGTCCAGGTAGTCCGAGTGCAGCCGCACCCCGCCGCCCTGCAACAGATCGAGGAGGTACGCGCGCGCCTCCTCCGGCAGCTCCCAGACCGCGCCCGGCTGCACCACGATGTCGCGTGACTCCTCGACGTTCTCGAGGACGGCGATCGGGTTGCCGGAGAGCTCGAGGATGCGGCTCAGCTGCGTCATCGCGCGGTTCAGCTCGGTGATCGACTCGCGCAGCGGCTCGATGTCGGAGATGCCCCAGAACTGCTTCGGGCGCGGCGTGTTGGGGAAGATCACGAACGGGATCGCGCCGTACGGGTTCGCCCGCGCCTCGACCGGCTCGTCCTCCACCCACAGCTCGAAGCGCTCCGCCGTCCACACCTCCGTCAGCGTCACGCGCTCCGGCGTCCGGCCGCCGGGCCCGCGAGGCAGCCGGCCCGTGCGCGCCTCCACGTCTTCCGAGGGCGTCTCGTAGCGCGCGGCCACGCGGCGGATGCGGCGCACGTCGTCGCCGAGCCACCAGACGTACAGTCCCTGCACGTCCGGCGCGCTCACCACCACGCGCTGCTCGTGCTCGTCCCAGCTCACCTTGAAGGCGCCATCGCCGAGCGTCGCCGTGTCGAACTCGCTCTCGAGGTCGAGCCGTTCGAGGTCGTTCGCCTCCCACAGCTCGAGCAGTGCCTGCTCCGCCTCCGAGGCGCTGCCGCCGTCCGCGGCGGCCACCGTCGGGCGGTGCGGCGTGATCAGGTAGGAGGCGCCCTTCTCCACGAAGGCGCGCGCGTAGTTGAAGCTCAGCGAGCGCTCGCGGCGCCCGGCCGGCGCGGCGCCCCGCCGCCCCTCGTAGTAGTCGAGGAACTCGCGGTAGCGCGCGAGGCGCTCGCGATCGCGTTGCGCGAGCGTGCGCGGGAACGGTGTCGCCCCCGCCGGCGCGACTGCTGACTGCGTCATCGTTCGATCTCCTTCCGATCCGTCCCGCGTGCGCCGCGAGGACCGTGCGCGCCTCCCGAGGACCCGCGACGCCCTCGCGAGGCGGGGCCGTGCTCCAGCGCGCGGAAGACGGTGCGGCGCGAGACGCGGTAGCGGCGCGCGATCTCGTCCACCGGCAGCGACTGCTCGCGGCGCAGCCGCCGCATCTCGCGATCGCGGATGCGATTCAGCATCGCGCGCGCTCCTCCGGGTTCGTCGTAGCGGCAGCGCGGCAGCGGGCAGCGCAGGCACGAGGGGAACAGGTCGCAGCCCTGGTCGCGGTAGTCGACCTGCTCCGGCAGCGCGTCCGCGCGCACCAGCGGCGGCGGCTGCTGCCCGTCGATGCGCGGCTGCTCCGAGGCGTTCACGCGGCCACCGCCGCGGCGACGCGCAGGCCGCCTGCCTCGACCGCCTCGAGGGCGTCGCGCGAGTCGCGGCCGCGCGCGGTGCGCGGTCCGCCCTCGTCGCGCGCGGCGCGCACGGCCAGCGCGAGGCTCATCAGGTAGTCGTCGTGGCCCTCCGAGGCGTCCACGGAGAACTGCATCTGCCCGCGCTCGCCGTAGGCCGCGCGCGCTCGCTCCAGCTGCACACGGCACTCCGCCGCCTCGCGCGACCCGTCGACGCGGTAGAGCCGCAGCCGGCCCGAGTGCACCGCCGCGAGCAGCCCGAAGCCGAGCTGCGACTTGCGCTCCGCCGAGAACGTCAGCGGCACCACACGCCCCGAGGGCAGGCGACGCGACAGCAGATCGGCGACCGGGCCGCCGAGGCCGGTCGCGTCGACGACGACGCGGCGCACGCGCCAGACGCGCGCGAGGCGGTCCGCCAGCGCGTCCAGCAGCTCGCCTGCCGGAACGCCCTGCCAGGCTTGGTGCTCGACGACCTCGATCAGCGGCAGGCCACCGTTCCTCGCGCGCGCGCGCGCGATCGTGAGTACGGTCCAGTCGTGTTGTTCCGCTACGCGCCCGCCGGCCAGCGCCGGTCCGGCGAGATCGAGGCCGGCGACGTAGCGCTCGCCGCGGGCGGGAGTGCGGCGGCGCTCGTGTGCGCCCTCGAGCTGCGCGAGGGCGGCCCCGTCGAGCAGGCGGTCCTGCTCGTGCAGTTCCTCCAGCAGGTACTGCGTGCGGAACAGCGGGTGGCGCTCGCCGAGCCGCCGCCGCTCCTCCTCCACGTACGCGCCGTAGGCCGGGTTGTGCGCCGCCACCTGCTCCCAGTCGAAGCGGAAGTGGCGGCGGCGGCCGTCCGCGCGCTCCGCCTCGCGATGCGCCGCCTGGGCCTGCGCCAGCAGCGACCGAGGCCCCCACGGCGTGCCGTAGAAGACGACCGTCGCGTTCGCGGCCGCCGCCATCGGGCGGAAGTCGCGGTCGAACTTGTCCGCCGGCACCTCCTGCGCCTCGTCCACCTCCAGCAGCAGGTCCGCCGTGTGACCGAGCACCGAGGCGCCCGGCCCCGCCGAGAGGAAGCGCGCCGCGGCCCGCCCGCAGCGCACCGAGCCCGCGCCCTCGCGGCGCACGATCGCCCCGAGGCGTGCGCCGTCCGCACGCGCCAGCAGGCGATCGCGGGAGATCGCGGCCTGCGGCTCGAAGGTCGGCGCGCACTTGATGATCGTCCCGCCGCGCCGCTGGTGCGTCAGCAGCAGCAGCAGCTCGAGCTGCGCCGAGAGCTCGTTCTTGCCCCCCTGGCGCGCGATCTCCACCGAGATCGAGCCGCCCTCGCCGCCCACGACGCGCTCGAGGACGGCGCGCGCGACGGCGGCCTGGTAAGGCCGCAGCCTCGGCAGCCGGCGCGGCTCACTCGAGGGCGTAAGCGCCTCCGAGGTCCGCGCTGGCGCGTCGGCTATCGCGACTCCGCTCGCTGTCGCGCTCATCCGGCGAGCGCCCGCATCAGCAGCTCGCCGCCGGCGAGCGCGATCAGGCCGAAGAAGAGGCCGTTGATGCGCGTCCGCAGCTCGCCGCCGTCGCGCTCCAGGTAGTCGATGCGCGCCCGCAGGTCGTCCGTCGCCGGCCGCTCGCGCGTCTCGACGCCGGCGATGCGCCGCAGCACGTTCGCCAGCCGCTCGCTTGCTCCCTGCGCCTGTTCCGTCTGTTCCATCTTCATCTGCTCCATCCGCGTGGTCCCGCGTGTTCCATTTCTCCTGTGGGGGCTGCGCCCCCACGCCCCATCCCGGACGAGCGTGCGCTGCGCGCCGCTCCGGCCCGCCCACCCGCCCTCGGAGTTTCTTGATGTGGGGGCTGCGCCCCCACGCCCCATCCCGGAGCGCCGGGCTGCGCCGCCGCCGGATCGGATCGCGCCCCCAACTCTCGAGGCCCATCCGGCCCCCGCTCCCCTGGCGGGAGAGGGTTGGGGTGAGGGGGCGCAGCCCGCCGCTCCGCTGCTTCGAGGGCGTTCCTGCCCCCTCTCCCCTTGCGGGAGAGGGTTGGGGTGAGGGGGAGCGGGCGCAGCCCGCCGCTCCGCTGCTTCGAGGGCGTTCCTGCCCCCTCGCCCCTTGCGGGAGAGAGCGGGGGTGAGGGGGAGCGGGCGCAGCCCGCCACTCCGACGCCCGGTGGGCAAGGACGCCCGAGGGCGCAACAACCCTTCGATGTGCACCAGCGGGGGCGTGGGGGGCGCAGCCCCCCACAGAAAGAAATTCCGAGGGCGGGTGGGTGGGCCAGAGCGGCGCAGCCCGCTCTCCGATGCCCGCGGGGCAGTGACCCGGCGAAGCAGCCCCCCTCATGTCGCCGCTCCCGCAGCCATTCCCAGCACCTCGCCGAATTCCTCCAGCACGTTCGCCACGGCCTCGCCCAGGTGCTCCGCCTGCTGCGGCGAGAGCCGGTGCTGCGCGAGCAGCGCCTGCACCAGCAGCCGCACGCCCGCCTGCACCGTCCGCGGGTCCGCCTCCGCATCCGCGAAGGCGCGCCGCAACTGCACCCGCAGCAGCGCTACCTCGTCGTCGAGGCCGGACAATGCCCGCGCCTCCCGCAACGCCGAGGCGTCCGCGGCCGCCAGCGCCGACTCGTAGAAGCCCTGCCGCGCCGCGTCGCCCCCTCCGGACGTAACCGTGCTCATGCACCCTCCACCGCCAGCAGCGCGATCAACTCCTCGCGCGTCCCGGGCGCATCGCCCGCGACCGCCGCGAGGGCCGCGAGGACGCCGAGCAGCAGCCGCAGGGCCGCCGCCTCGTAGCGCTCCTCGCCCAGATCAGCGGCCAGCCAGTCCGCCGCCGGCCAGTCCGCCGCCAGCGCGCCCGTCGCCGCGCTCACTGCGCGCGCCCCCGCCCCGAGCCCGCGAGGATCGCGAGCGCGGCGGCGACGTTCGCCGCCAGCAGCGGCAGCCTCAGCAGCACGCCCTGCAGCGAGGGCCACGAGGGCGCCCCCGGCAGCAGGTGCGCGGCCGCGTCCAGCGCCACCGCGGCGAAGAGCAGCATCAGTAGCAACGAGGCGAGGCGCCGTGGCCCCGCCGAGCGCGATGCGCGATGCGCGAACCACGCGGCGTTCGCCACCCCGCTTCCCGCGGTCGCAACCTCGCCAGCAATCGCGAACCCCGACCAGATCGACATGGCACTCCTTCCGCTCCACCCCGCCTGTGCTGTCCCGAGCCCGTTCCGGCGTTCATCGCGCCCGCACTCCCTCCCGCCGCGCCCGGCCCATCCGGACCGAATCGCTTGCCGGGTCGCCCTCGTCGTGCAGGGGCTACGCGAGGACGACCCAGCGGCGGGTAATAAACCAGCGTCACACGTCTGGGTCAAGGTGCTTGTGTCACTCGGAGGTCGGGCGCCCCCTCCGGCCCCCTCTCCCCGCCGGGAGAGATCGAGGGTGAGCGCGCGCCTGTTGTGGGGGGCTGCGCCCCCGGCAGCGCGGCGCCTCGCGGGTCTCGGATGAGCGTGCGCTGCGCGCCGCTCTGGCCCACCCACCCGCCCTCGGATCTTCCTTATGTGGGGGCTTCGCCCCCACGCCCCCGCCCGGACCGGCGGCCCGTCCGGCCCCCTCGCCCCTTGCGGGAGAGGGCGGGGGTGAGGGGTGCTCCCTCCCCTGTGGGGGCTGCGCCCCCACGCCCCATCCCGGACGAGCGCGCTGCGCGGCTCGTGGCCCACCCACCCACCCTCGGAATTTCTTTCATGTGGGGGCTGCGCCCCCACGCCCCCACCCGGATCGCGCGCCCGCATGTCGCGGTGGAGTCGCCGTCCGGCCCCCTCGCCCCTTGCGGCAGAGGGCGGGGGTGAGGGGTGCTCCCTCCCCTGTGGGGGCTGCGCCCCCACGCCCCATCCCGGACGAGCGCGCTGCGCGGCTCGTGGCCCACCCACCCACCCTCGGAATTTCTTTCATGTGGGGGCTGCGCCCCCACGCCCCCACCCGGATCGCGCGCCCGCATGTCGCGGTGGAGTCGCCGTCCGGCCCCCTCGCCCCTTGCGGGAGAGGGTGGGGGTGAGGGGTGCTCCCTCCCCTGTGGGGGCTGCGCCCCCACGCCCCATCCCGGATCGCGCGCCCGCATGTCGCGGTGGAGTCGCCGTCCGGCCCCCTCGCCCCTCGCGGGAGAGGGTGGGGGTGAGGGGTGCTCCCTCCCCTGTGGGGGCTGCGCCCCCCACACCCCCATCCCGGACGAGCGCGCTGCGCGGCTCGTGGCCCACCCACCCGCCCTCGGATGTTCTTCATGTGGGGGCCCTGCGAGGTTTCCTCGCGTCCTGAGCGAAGCAGCCCCCACGCCCCCACCCGGACCGCCGGGGCTGCGCCGGCGGCGGATCGCGCCCTCAACGCCTGCGCCGATTTACCGGTAAATCGGCGAGCACACAGCCCCGAGGGCGCACGCGCACCCCTTTCCGTCATTCCGGCGAAAGCCGGAATCCATCCGGGGCATCGGAGGGGGTCCGGCGCCCGCCGGCCGACAAACCCCAGAGGGCGCACCGCGCCCCCCTCGCCCGGATCAGGGCCAGGAGCCTGCGGGGGAACCCCGCAGCCCACCCGGCAAGCACCCCCGGCGGCGCAACACCCATCAAGCTGGCAGTCAGGCCGGCGCGCCCCCTCACCCCCACCCTCTCCCCCAGGAGAGGGGGCCGGCCCAGGAGAGACACCAGAAAACTAGACGCCTGCCCCCACGTCCGCTACAAACAGAGGTGGCGAGGACCGCGAGCGGGCCGCCCCCATTAACCCGAGGGCATCCCCGCGCGTTACTCCACATGTGCCGGGTCTCGCCCCCGGGGCGCTCTGCGTCCCACGGGGCGCCGAGGCATGGCGCGGGAGGAACAGCAGGCTTCCAGCGGAACAGGCCGGCGGGACGGCGTTTGTGGCGTCCAGCTCGAGCGACGGCGCAAGCGCGTCAGCCAGGCCCACCCCGCAACGGAAGCCCCATACAAGGAGGGCTATCGGGCAGGACCACTCGGAACGCAACTACGCAACGAGTACCTCCATGAAAGAGGGACGCAATTTGAGTTACGTAACAAAGATGGGTGCATACGGCTTCGCCGTCGTTGCCGCTTTTGCGGTGGCGCTCGCGGTGCTGCTGTCCGTCTCCTCGACCTCCACGGTCGAGGCGGCGGACATCACGGTGACCGGCGGCACGGCGACGGTCCAGCCGGGCGACACTGCGGTTATGACCCAGCCCGGGCGGATCGTGCGCTTCACGATCGACTCGGAAAACAGCACGTCCAGCGGTAGCTTCGACGGCGCGCAGAGCGTCGCCTGTAGCGACGATGCCGCCTGCGACACCGGCGTGGACGCCGACAACGACAACGCGGACGTTGCGGACAGCATCCAGGTCAAGCTGGACGTGGATGCCGACACGGCGGACGGCTTCATCATCGTCAAGTACGCCGTGGTGATCACCGCCACCGGCACCGTAGGCGGTGTCGGCGCCGACGACACCGGGACCATCGTCATCACGGTCACGACGCTGCCGAAGCCGGCTTCGCTGACGGGCAAGGCTGCCGAGACCACGATCCCGGCTGCCACCAGCGGCTCGACGCAGATCCGGGCGACCGTCAAGAACAACGCGAGCCCGGCCGCGGGGATGAACAACGAGTTGGTGACGTTCGTGACCACGCTCGGCGTGATGACCTGCCCGCAGTCCGATGCGGTCGATAACCTTCTCCAGATCAACCAGGCGCAGAACGTGCAGTGGTGCCAGGTGCGCACCAGCACTAGCGACTTCACCGACGGCACGGCTGCTGACGGCAACGCGGTGATCACGCTCAACGGCAGCGGCCGTGAGGGCACCGCGACAGTCACCATCAGCCACGGGACTCTTGACCCGACCAGCGTCGACGTCACGCTCTTCGGCACGGCCAAGAACCTGACGGCCGAGGCCGATCAGGGCTCGGTCGAGCAGGGCGGTTCGGTCTTCGTTGTGCTGACCGTCACCGACGCTGCCGGAAACCCGGTCTCCGACGCGCAGCCCCAGCCGGCGGCGAAGGACGCGATCGTTGGCCCGGACAAGGACGCGAACAAGGTCACGACCACGACGGCAGATGGGGACCAAGACCAGAACACCGCGGAGACGTACAGCGTCAACAAGGACGTTGACGGCGACGGTGCGATCGACAAGGGCGACGTCCCGGCCTGTGGTCCTGTGACCGCGGTCGAGGGTGACTCCACTGCGGACCCGGTTGTGCAGGGTGTGTTCGCTTCGACGGGCACCAACCAGGCCGGCCAGTGTGCCGTCCAGGTGATGGCTCCGGCGGATGACGCCACCAGCACCGCGACCAACGAGGCCGCGACTCGTGGCATCCACACGCTCAACTTCGCGCTCGCCAAGCTCACCGCTTCGGTCGAGATCGAGGTTGCCGGTGCGCCGTCGCGCATCGCGACCGACCCGGCCGACGGCTCGTACGTCGAGCCGCTGAGCGAGACCTCGATCTCGGTCACCGCCTTCGACGACGAGGACGTCCTCGTGGGTGAGACCAACGTCAGGGTTCGCGTGCTCGAGGGTGGCGGCCTGGTTGAGGGCAAGGCCACCGAGGGCACAGGCACGACGACGAAGAACGGGTCGACGACCGTCAGCTTCACCGCCCCGTCGCGCGAAGACACGGTGACGTTCGTCATCGACGCCGGCAAGGGCGCTGCCGCGATCCGCACCACGCTGACGCTGAACGTCGGCGCGGCGATGGAAGAGCCGGTCGAGCCGGTCGAGCCGGTCGAGCCGGTCGAGCCGGTCGAGCCGGTCGAGCCGGTCGAAGTGATGCCGGCCCCGACTCTGAGCGGCAGCATTGGGCTGGTCATCTTCAGTGGTGGCACGCTCGCTGAGCTCGACTCGGCCGCATTGGCGGCGTGCCCCGGTGGCGCGGCAATCTGGCTCAACGCCGGTGGTGGGGACTACGTCCTCTTCTCGGCGGGCGCGGCGCTCAGCATCGCCAACGCCCCCGCGGAGGCGATCTACCCCGATGGCCTCGAGGGTGTGACTCCGGTCAACATCACCCGATGTGAGCCCGACGTCATGGACCAGGAGGCCGCCGGCAGCTAGAGCGCATACGCGTTCCGGCTGGCGAACGCCGATGGAGCAGGAGCGGACCCCCGGGATCCCGGCCTCGGCCGGGGTTCCGGGGGAACCGCATTCCGCTCCCGCAACGCCAGAAGCCCCGCAAGGGGTGCTCCGGGCAGCGAGGCTCGAAACCGGACAAGCGCGGCAAGGGAGAGACTGAATGATTCGAATGAATGGACCGGCCAGGCTCGGCTTCATGGTGGCGCTGCTCGCGCTGCTCATCGCCCCGCTTGCGTTCGGTTTCCACAGTGCACAGGCGCAGGGAATCACCAAGGCCACCTACTACGGCACCGCTGACGCGGGCGCCACGGTCGGCGCCCACGTCGGTGATGCCCTCTGTGCCGAGACCGACGCCAGGGCCGACGGCCAATGGCTGCTCACGGTCAACGAGGGCGACTGCGACGGCGGCGCCAAAGACGGCGCCACGGTCAGCTTCTCGGTGAACGGCAAGACCGCCGAGCAGAGCGAGACCTGGCGTGTGGGCGGCTCGCCCAGCGACATCGCCAACGGCATCGCCCTGACCGTCGCGGTCATGGTGGACCCGGCGCCTGTGGCGACGGAAGAGGCCATGCCTGTGGCGACGGAAGAGGCAATGCCCGTGGTCACGCCTCCGGAGACCGGCAACGCCGGCCTCGCCTCCGCTGGCAGTTCCAGCTCGGCGCTGATGGCGCTGGTGCTCGGCCTGATCGCGGTTGGCGGCATCGCCGGCGCCCGCGTCTCGACGCGGCGTGTGAGCTAACCTTCAGCCTCGCGCGGCGGGATCGCCCTCCGGGGCAGCCCCGCCAAAGGCGCTGATTGCAGGTGGGCCCCCATCACGGGGGCCCATCTTTTTGCCCTCCGTCGTCGCTTTGGTGGCGCACCCTCCGGTCCCCTCTCCCCTGGCGGGAGAGGGTTGGGGTGAGGGGGATTCCGGGGCGCCTCGGGGCTTCGGAGGGAGCACCCTCCGATCCCCTCTCCCCTCGCCCTCCGATCCCCTCTCCCCTCGCGGGAGAGGGTTAGGGTGACCTGTATCGCCCATGTGGGGGGTCTCCCCCCACAACCCCCCGCGAGCCAGCACGAGGGCGTCCGGTCCCCTCTCCCCTGGCCCTCCGATCCCCTCTCCCCTGGCGGGAGAGGGCTAGGGTGACCTGTATCGCCCATGTGGGGGGTCTCCCCCCACAACCCCCCGCGAGCCAGCACGAGGGCGTCCGACTCCCTCTCCCCTGGCCCTCCGGTCCCCTCTCCCCTGGCCCTCCGATCCCCTCTCCCCTGGCGGGAGAGGGCTAGGGTGAGGGGGATTCCGGGGGCGCCTCGGGGCTTCGGAGGGAGCGCCCTCCGGTCCCCTCTCCCCTCGCCCTCCGATCCCCTCTCCCCTCGCCCTCCGATCCCCTCTCCCCTCGCGGGAGAGGGTTAGGGTGAGGGGGCTTCCGGGGGTGACTCGCGGAGTTCCAGTGCGATCGCCTCGAGCACAGGGGTCAGACGCAGCAGTACATCGTCGTTCCGGAGTCTCGGACCCTGTAGCCACGCGACTCCAGCCACCGTGTTCGCCGATCATCGTATGCCCGCCGGCCGGCGTGCTGCCCTCCGTCCAGCTCGACGATCAGCTTCCGCTCGTGACTCAGGAAGTCGGCGATGTACGAGCCGATCGGTGCCTGGCGGCGGAATCTGACACCTCCAAGGCGGCGATCCCTGAGTCTCGACCAGAGGGCTTGCTCGGCGTCCGTGGATTGGCGCCTGAGGCGCCGCGCCCTGGCCCGGGACCGGTCTTCCGTCATCGCCTGCCCTCGCTGGCCGCGCTGGCCGCGCCGCCGCGCGGCGGACCCCCTCACCCCCGCCCTCTCCCGCGAGGGGAGAGGGGGCCGGACGGTGCGTCCTCGCTGGCCGCGCTGGCGCGGCGCCCCCTCACCCCCGCCCTCTCCCGCGAGGGGAGAGGGGGCGGACGGTGCGTCCTCGGCTGGCCGCGCTGGCGCGTCGGACCCCCTCACCCCCGCCCTCTCCCGCGAGGGGAGAGGGGGCCGGACGGTGCGCCCTCGCTGGCCGCGCTGGCGCGCGGCGCCCCCTCACCCCCGCCCTCTCCCGCGAGGGGAGAGGGGGCCGGACGGTGCGCCCTCGGCTGGCCGCGCGGGCGCGCGGCACCCCCTCACCCCCGCCCTCTCCCGCGAGGGGAGAGGGGGCCGGACGGTGCGTCCTCGGCTGGCCGCGCCGGCGCGCGGCGCCCCCTCACCCCCGCCCTCTCCCGCGAGGGGAGAGGGGGCCGGACCGCCCTCGGGGCTTCGGAGGGAGCGCCCTCCGATCCCCTCTCCCCTGGCCCTCCGATCCCCTCTCCCCTGGCGGGAGAGGGTTAGGGTGAGGGGGATTCCGGGCACCACAGCGCCCTCCGATCCCCTCTCCCCTGGCGGGAGAGGGTTAGGGTGAGGGGGACTCCCGGCACCACAGGCGAGCCGCCGGGCGCTACGTCCCGATGCGCTCCGCCCGCACCACGAGGCGGTCGCTGTACGTCCTCGTCGTCGTGCTGAACTCGCCGCCGCAGGTGATCAGCGTGATGCTGTCCCGCTCCACGTCCGCACTGAGGATCGAGGCCCAATCGCCATCCTCGCCGGAGACCTGGCTCACCCAGGCCACGGCGTAACGGAGCGTCAAGCCACCGACGTCGACCTCGATCACATCGCCCGTCGCGAGCAGCTTCAGGTCGGAAAAGATCCCCTCGCCGTGGTAGCGGACATCCGTCCAGGGAACGGCTGCACGGAAGTCCACGTGACCCGAGAACACCGCGTTGTTGCCGCCTCCGGGCGACCCGCCCAGCCTCTCCCAGAGCGAGAGGTCGTACCACACCACGTCGGACGGCCCCGTCGGATTCGGCATCACGCCGTCCGAGACGAAGCGCTGCCCCAGCGCCGCATCGACGCCGATCACCGGGATGCGCATGCGCCCGAGCGTCGCGTCCGGCGCCTCGCCCACGGCCCCGCGCAGGGCATCGAGCGAGAAGTAGGTGGGCGGGCCGGGAGCGGGTGCGGTCGTCCCCGTCGCAGTGGCGGTTCCGGTCGCCGTCGGTGTCGCCGCCTCGGTGGGCGTCGGCGTCGCGGTGGGCGTGGGGCTGGGTGACGCCTCGGGCGTCGCGGGCGGCGTCGAGGTGGCCGTCCCGGCTGCCGGCGCTGTCGCCGTCGGGGTGGGTGTCGGCGCGGCGGTGGCGACGATGGGCGTGGGGGAGGGGGTGACGGGCGAGACGACGACGGCGGGGCCGCCTCCGCCGCTGCCCGCGAGCACCACGGCGAGCACGACGCCGACGAGCACGCCGAGCAGCACGCCGGCCGCGGACCAGCGGGTGGTCAGCGACTGACCGTCCCACCAGTGGGCGGCGTCATCGACGATGCGTCTCATGAGCTGGTGACTTCTCGAGCTGCGTTCATGCGGTCTCCGGGGGTCGCGTCTGCTGGCTGACAACTCTCTCGCCGCGCAGAGCCGCCCTCGGCCGGCGCCCTCCGCGGGACCCCCCGGTCCGCACGCGATTAACGATGGCACAAATCCCCTGCCGATGGAAGATCGCGCCGTGCTTTCTCCCGTTCCGGCGGGGGCGTGGGGGCTGTTTCGATCGGGACCGGAGTAGTGGTAGTGTACCGACACAAGCGTGGCATGACCGGGTGGGCGATGGCCTTCGACACGCAGCGCGCGGCGCGCAGACTTAGCGACGCCGGCCTCGACGAACGGGCTGCCGGCGGCGTCGCGGATGTCGTCGACAGCGCCACAAGCGGGCTCGCCACCGAGGCCACCGTGCTGGCGGTCAAGGGCGACGTGCTCGCCCTGAGGGGCGAACTCAAGGGAGACATACAGGCTCTCAGGGCTGAGATGTACCGCGCGCTCTGGATCCAGGGCGCCGGCATTGTCGCCGCCACCGCCGCCATCGTCGGCATCGCCACCGCCCTCGGCTAGGGCCGCCCACGCGGCGGAGCGCCCTCCCTCCCGCCCTGTCCGGCGGGGAGAGAGGGTGCCGGACGGCCTCGAAAGCCGCGCGGGTGCGACGGAGCCGGCGCGGCCGTCGGCGGCGGCCCGGCGCTCCGGATAGGGGCGTGGGGGGCGAAGCCCCCACATGAAGAAAATCCGAGGGCGGGTGGGTGGGCCGAGCCGCGCGCAGCGCGCTCGTCCGGGATGGGGGCGTGGGGGGCTGCTTCATCAGACGCGGGGATACCCCGCAGGGCCCCCCGGCGGCAAGCGCGCGCTCGCCCTATAGTGCCCCCGAGGCCCCTCGCTACCCCCGAAGGCGACCCGCAGATGCCCGACCGCGACCAGCCGGACAAGCGCCCCAACATCCTCCTCCTGCTCAGCGACGAAGAACGCCAGCGAGACTGGATCCCCGCCGGCCTCACCCTCCCCGCCCGCCAGCGCCTCATCGACGAAGGCCTCGAGTTCACCAGCTACTACACCCACACCAACCCCTGCTCCCCCTCGCGCGCCAGCCTCCTCACCGGCCAGTACCTGCCCAACCACGGCGTCACCCAGAACGTCGACTGGATCCGCCAGCCCGAACGCCCGCACCTCGAACCGGACGTCCCGACGATCGGCCACGCGCTCCGCGCCGAGGGCTACTACAGCGCCTACCTCGGCAAGTGGCACCTCTCGCGCAGCCAGTTTCCGGACCTCGAAGCCCACGGCTTCAGCGACTGGCAGGGCGACGACCTCACCTTCCGAGGCCTCGCCGGCGCCGGCCTGCACTCGGACCCGCTGATCACCGGGCAGGCCGTCAACTGGCTGCAGACCAGCGCCGACCGCGAGGAGCCCTGGCTGCTCGTCGTCGCGATGCTCAACCCGCACGACGTGATGTGGTTCCCCGGCGACCAGCCTCACTACCAGGACGCCAACGCGGAGACCATCGAGCAGCGTCGCGGACGCTTCGAGCCGTGGCGCGAGGGCGATCTCTACCCCTCGTACGACGAGCCCTACGAGGAGATCTTCGACGCCCCGCCGCCGAACCTCGACGACGATCTCTTCACCAAGCCCGCCGTCCAGCGGCAGTACGAGCACGACACCAACCTCGGGCCGTGGGGTCGCATCGATCGATCCGACACGCGCGCCTGGATCCGCCAGCTCGACTACTACTGGCGGATGCACCAGGAGCACGATCGCCACCTCGGACGGATCCTCGACGCACTCGACGCCTCGGGGCAGCGCGACGAGACGATCGTCATCTTCTCGACGGACCACGGCGACATGTGCGGCGCGCACGGGCTGCGCAACAAGGGCCCCTTCGTCTACGAGGAGCAGATGCGCATCCCGCTCTACATCCGCGCGCCCGGCATCACCACGCCGGGCTCGAAGACCGCGGCGCTCGGCAGCTCGGTCGACCTCGCGAGGACGGTCCTCGCCCTCGGTGGTGTCGAGGAGGCGCCGACGTTCATGGGTCGCGACCTCTCGCCGGTGCTGCGCGACCCCTCGGCGAGCGTGCGCGACTACGTGCTGCTCGCGCAGGATCTCGGCAGCGCGACCGACTTCCCGAACTGCCTGCGGCTGCGCTACGCGATGCGCTGCATCTTCGACGGCCGCCACAAGTACGCCCGCTACTTCGGCGTCGGCATCGAGCGCGCCGACGGCGGTCGCGGCCTCTGGACCCGCAAGCGCTTCGACATCGACGCGGCCTTCGAGGACCACGACCACGAGTGGTACGACCTGCAGGAAGACCCGCTGGAGCTCGTGAACCTCGCCAACGATCGCGGTCGCCGCCACGAGCTGCGGGAGCGCTTCCACTGGCTCAGGGAGCGCGAGTCCGCCGAGTTCGGCGAGGGCCTGTGACGCGAGATCCCATGACGGAGGAGCGATCGTGAGCGCCGCCTGCTGCAGCCCCGGCCGCACCTCGCCGCCGCTCGAGGGCGCGCCCGCGGCTCGCACCCCGCGCGCCGCGCCGCCCTCGGCTGCGTCGGGGGAGCTACTGCGGCTGCCGGGCGGCACGTTCCTCATGGGCACGGACGACGCCGAGGGCTTCCCCGAGGACGGCGAGGGGCCGGTCCGGCCCGTCACCCTGCGCCCCTTCGCCATCGACGCCGCCGCGGTCACGAACGAGCAGTTCGCCGGGTTCGTCGCCGCCTCGGGCTATCGCACGGACGCCGAGCGCTTCGGCTGGTCGTTCGTCTTCCAGCAGTTCTTGCCGGAGGACGCCCCGCCGACGCGCGCGCTCGCCTCGGCGCCCTGGTGGCGGCAGGTGTTCGGCGCCGCCTGGCGTCACCCGGAGGGCCCCGCCTCGGACATCGAGGCGCGCATGGACCATCCGGTCGTCCACGTCTCCTGGCAGGACGCGACGGCGTACTGCGCGTGGGCCGGCACGCGCCTCCCGACCGAGGCGGAGTGGGAGTACGCGGCGCGCGGCGGCCTCGAGGGGCGTCGCTACCCCTGGGACGACGAGCTGGAGCCCGGCGGCGAGCAGCGCTGCAACATCTGGCAGGGCGAGTTCCCGGAGCGCAACACGGCGGACGACGGCTACCTCGGAACGGCGCCCGCGCGCGCCTTCGCGCCCAACGGCTTCGGCCTCTACAACACCTCGGGCAACGTCTGGGAGTGGTGCGCGGACTGGTACAGCGCGACCTTCCACCGCACCGGGCAGCGCACCGGTGCGACGGAGAACCCCACCGGCCCGCCCGAGGGCAGCGCGCGCGTGATCCGCGGCGGCTCGTACCTCTGCCACCGCTCCTACTGCAACCGCTACCGTGTGGCCGCACGCAGCTCCAACACCCCCGACAGCTCGGCCGGCAACACCGGTTTCCGCTGTGCACGCGACGACGACGAGGGAACCGGAGAAGGGAGTCGGCGATGAGCGTCGAGGACAGGCTCGCAATCCTCGAGATGATCGGGCACTACTCGCGGACCTACGACGGCAAGGACGCGGACGGCTACGCGGCGCTGTTCACCGAGGACGCCGTCTTCGAGGTCTACGCCGGGCGCGAGAAGCCGCTGGTCCACTGCGGCAGCCGCGAGGCGATCCGCGAGTGGGTGCGCGCCCTCCACGAGGAGATGCCCGACGGTTACCAGAGCCGCCACCATCAGACCGGCACGATCTTCGAGGAGCTCGGCCCCGACTCCGCCCGCACCACCACCATGCTGCTCGGCACGCGCCGCTACCCCGGTGACAAGTCGCCTCAGGTCAGTGGGACCGGCATCTACCACGACGAGTGGCGCAAGACCGCCGAGGGCTGGCGCTTCGCCCGCCGCGAGGCCCACATGGACTCCTAGCCGGCTGCTGATGTGGGGGGCAGTCCTTCCGCGGACGCGGGGATACCCCGCAGGCCCCACGCCCCCCGCGACGCTGCCCCTGCGCCCTCGAAGCCTGGTCGCCCGGCGAGCGTCGGACCCCCTCACCCCCACCCTCTCCCGCAAGGGGCGAGGGGGCCGGAACGCCCTCGAGGCTGTGCCCGTCTCCCGATCCGGCGGGGGCGTGGGGGCTTCGCCCCCACAGGAAGAAAATCCGAGGGTGGGTGGGTGGGCCCGAGCGGCGCGCAGCGCCCGCTCCTCCGGGATGGGGTGTGGGGGCGCAGCCCCCACAGGTAGCTGCGCGCCAGCCCTCGAAGGCTCCGTGCCCGTCGGAAGCATGGCGTGCCCCTCACCCCCGCCCTCTCCCTGTCTCCCAATCCGGACGGGGGCGTGGGGGCTTCGCCCCCACAGAGAAAGAAAAATCCGAGGGTGGGTGGGTGGGCCGAGCGGCGCGCAGCGCCCGCTCCTCCGGGATGGGGTGTGGGGGCGCAGCCCCCACAGCAGACCCTACGGCAGAGGTGGCAGGCCCTCGCGATCGCGCCGCCACTGCAGCAGCAGCCCGGCGGCGCGTCCGGCGCTCACCGGACTCGGGAAGACCGCGACGCCGCGCTCGTACGCGAGCCGCAGCGCGTCCTCCGGAATCTGCCCGACATCCCGGCGAGCCGCGACGACGACCGGCTTGCCCGTGCGCTCCTGCAGCGCCGCCAGCTCCTCGACGGCGCGCTGCAGTTCCTCGCTGGATGCGCCCGGCCCGCGCAGCATGGTGACCAGGAAGTCCGTGTTCGCGTCCCGCGCGGCCGCGTCCGTCACGACCTTCATCGCTTGCTCGGCATCGTCCCCCATGTAGCTCGCGTCGATCGGGTTGTCGATGCTGTTGCCGTCGCTCGGGACCACCTCGCGCAGGCGCGCGACGGTCGCGCCGTCGAGCGCCGGGAGGTCGATGCCGCACTCGGCGAGGGCGTCCGTCGTCAGCACCGAGTAGCCGCCGCCGACGGCGAGCAGCACCGCCCGCGGCCCGGCGACCGCGCGCAGGCGCGTGCTCACCGCCACGGCCAGGTCGATCATCTCGTCGAGCGAACGCACCACCGCCGCGCCCGCCTGCCGGCAGGCTGCCACGAATACCTCGTGCGACCCGGCGAGCGAGGCGGTGTGGGAGCGGGCGGCGCGCGCGCCCGCCGAGGAGATCCCGCCCTTGAGCACGATCGTCGGCTTGGCGCGGGCGCAGACGCGTAGCGCCTCGTAGAGCGCGCGTCCGTCGCGGGTGTCCTCGACGTAGGCGAGCACGATCCGCGTCTCGGGGTCGCCGGCGGCGTAGGCGAGCAGCTCCGCTGCCCCGATGTCCGTCCCGTTCCCGAACGAGACGACCTTCGCGAAGCGCGCGCCCCGCTGCGCGAGGCCGCTGATGATGTCGATCGCGTTGCCGCCGGACTGGCAGACGACCGTGACGTCGCCCGCCTCCTTCGGGTGGCCCGGGGTGAACGCCATTCGGGCGGCCGGGTGGTAGAGGCCCATGCAGTTCGGCCCGATCACGCGCAGACCGCCTCGGCGCGCCTTCCCGATCAGCGCCTGCTCGAGCGCCGCCCGTTCCGGGTCCAGGTTCTCCGCGAAGCCGCCCGTGTAGAGGTGCAGCGCTCGCACGCCCTTGGCGATGCAATCCTCGATGAGGCCCTCGGCCGCTGGCGCGGGCACAAGCGAGATCACGTAGTCGACGGGGTCCGGGCAGTCCTCGAGGCTGGGGTAGCAGCGAATCCCGGCGATCTCGTCGGCGTTCGGGTTCACGAGGTAGAGCGGCGCCGTCTCGTGAAAGCCCTGATCCAGCATCCCGCGCAGGAAGAACTGGTTGCTGCGGTTCTGCATGTTGCGCGAGATGCCGTAGAGCGCCACGGAGCGCGGCCGGAAGACTTCCTCAAGCGGGTGATCGCTCATCGTCGCTGCTCCCCGGTCGGCCTCGATGCGTGCGAAGCCCCGCAGTGGCGGGGCTTCGTCGAGGCAGTTACCCGTCAGGCTGCCGATCAGAACATGATGACCTGTCGTGTGACCGCGCCCCCGGCCATCGCGTCGAACATCTCGTTGATGTCGTCCAGCGGGCCGCGGAGGGTGATCATCTCGTCGATCATCAGGCGGCCCTGGCTGTAGAGATCGAGCAGCATCGGCATGTCGATGCGGAAGCGGGTCGAGCCCATGTTGCAGGACTGGACCTTCTTCTCGCCGCCCAGCATGCGCCAGTCCAGCTCGATCTTCTGGCCATCGGGGATGACCCCGATCATCGTGGCCGTGCCGCGCGGGCGCAGGACCTGGACCGCCTGCACCACGACGCTGGCCAGCCCGATCGCGTCGAACGAGTAGTCGACGCCGTCGCCCGTCAGCGCACGGATCGCCGCGACGGGGTCCTCCGTCTTTCCGTTCACGGTGTCGGTCGCGCCGAACTCGCGGGCCACGTCGAGCTTCTCGTCGATCAGGTCGACGGCGATGATCCGCAGCGCGCCGGCGATACGCGCGCCCTGGACGACGGAGAGCCCGATCCCGCCGAGGCCGAACACCGCGACCGTGGAGCCCGGCTCCACCGCCGCCGTCCTCAGCGCCGCGCCGACGCCGGTCATCACGCCGCAGCCGACCAGCGCCGCGACATCGAGCGGGATGTCCTGGCGAATCTTCACGATCCCGTTCTCGTGGAGCAGCATCTGCTCCGCGAAGCTGGAGATGTTGGACTGCGAGGTGTTGAGCCGCTCGCCGCGCAGGCTGATGCGCCACGGCGTGGTGTCGAGGTCTCGCCCGGGCTTGATGGGGCAGAGGTTCGCGTGCCCTCGCAGGCACATCTCGCAGGCGCCGCAGAACGAGCCGCGGGCGATGACGTGGTCGCCGGGCTTCACGTACGTCACGTTGCTGCCGACGGCCTCGACGACGCCGGCCGCCTCGTGACCCAGCAGGGCGGGCATGGGCATGGGCGAGTCGCCGATGATGTTGTGCCAGTCGGAATGGCAGACGCCGCTCGCCGCGGTGCGCACCAGCACCTCGTCATCGCGGGGGTCGTCGATGTCGGCGTCCTCGATGACCAGTGGGGCGCCGATCTCGTGCAGGATTGCTGCTTTCACGTGAGACTCCTTCGCTTCGCTGCGTCGGCAGTCTACCCCGGTTCGGAGCGCGGTAGCGCCGGTCCGGGGTCGAGGGGCGACAGGCGCACAGCGTCGCGTCTCATATACTGAGGGTGGAGAGGTGTCCGAGTGGTTTAAGGTGCCGCTCTCGAAAAGCGGTAGACGCAAGTCTCGTGGGTTCGAATCCCACCCTCTCCGCCAGCCAGGGCAACCCGAGCGTCCACCTCGCGGAGAGGTGCTGGAGTGGCTGATCAGGCTCGCCTGGAAAGCGGGTAGAGGGTAATACCCTCTCGTGGGTTCGAATCCCACCCTCTCCGCCAGCCACTCGGCCCGCGAAGGACCTCGCAGGCTCGATCGGGTGTCCATCGCCAGCCACGGACATCCGTGCAGCCGGCAGGCGAGATGCTAGGATGCAGCCGCGAGGCGCGGACGGCGCCGATCTCGCCCGATGAGATGAGCCGCAGCAGGCAGATCGCGCGCCCTACGCCTACGCGGGCAGGGGGTCGCCGTGGCCGTTGAGACAAAGAGGACGTTCTGCCGCGCCTGCCACGCGAGCTGTGCGCTGGAGGTTGACGTCGAAGACGGACGGGTGCTGGCGGCACGGGGGGACCCGGCCGACCCCGTCTACGGCCGCTTCACCTGCATCAAGGGCCGGCAGCTCCCCGAGCAGCACTCGCATCCCGACCGTCTGCGCTCCTCGCTGAAACGGGCGGCGTCAGGATCGTTCGAGCCGATTGGGAGCGGAGAGGCGCTCGACGAGATTGCCGAGCGCCTCTCCGCGATCATCGAGCGCTGCGGCCCGCGCGCCGTGGCGACCTACAACGGAACGCGCGGGCAGCACAGCCGCGACGTTGTTCGCGCGTGGCACCACGGCATCGCGTCCCCCTCCTACTACACGAGCAGCAGCATCGACCAGCCAGCCAAGTTCTTCGTCGCGCCGGCGCGCCACGGCCTCTGGGCGGCCGGCATGCACGGCTTCGAGAGCGCGGACGTCGTCATGATGATCGGCGTGAACCCGCTCGTCTCGATGTACTCGGGGACCGACGGCGGACTGTCCTGGGTCAATCCCTTCAAGCGGCTGCGAGACGCGAGGCGCCGCGGGCTCAAGGTGATCTGCGTCGACCCGCGATACACGGAGCTGGCGCGACGCTCGGACCTGCATCTCCAGATCGAGCCCGGCGAGGATCCCGCGCTCCTCTGTGGCATGCTGCGGGTGATCTTCGCCGAGGGCCTGTACGACCGCGACTTCTGCGAGGAGCACGCGGATGGATTCGAGGCGCTGCGGGACGCGGTGAGCGACTTCACGCCCGAGTTGGTGGAGCGCCGGACGGGCGTGCCGGCAGCGTTGATGCTGGAAGCGGCGCGCCTCTTCGGCCGGGGCCCGCGCGGCGCCGTCACCTCGGGCACCGGAACGAACATGGCGCCCCATCCGAACCTCGCCGAGCACCTGATCCTGGCGCTCAACACCGTGTGCGGCCGCTACAACCGCGAGGGCGACGTGGCGCCGCACCCGAAGATACTTGCGCCTCCGGCGCCGCGCCGCGCGCAGGCGATCGCGCCCTGGGCCGACTTCGCCGGAGGCGCCCGCTCGCGCGTCCGCGGCCTCGGCGTGCTCCGCGCGTCGCCGCTCGACGCCGGACAGATGCCCACGGCCGCGCTGGCCGACGAGATTCTCACGCCGGGCGAGGGTCAGATCCGGGCGCTGATCACGGTGGGCGGCAACCCCGTGATGGCATGGCCGAACCAGCCGAAGGTCCGGCGCGCGCTCGAATCACTCGAACTCTTCGTCAGTATCGACAGCAACCTCTCCGCGTCCGCCCGACTCGCGGACTTCGTGATCGCGCCGAAGCTGTGTCTCGAACGGGCCGACGTCACGCGCTCCGACGGCTCCTTCACCGCGCCCTACGGCAACTACACGGAAGCGATCGTGGAGCCCGACTTCGACGTGATCGAGGAGTGGGAGTTCTTCTGGGGCCTCGCGCGCCGCATGGAGACGCCGATCGCGCTCCGCGGCGGCGAGCTTCCCCTCGACCGCAAACCCACAGCGCACGAGGTGCTGCAGACGACCAGCGCGGGCGCGCGCATCTCCGTCGACGAGCTGCGTGCGCAGGACGGCGGCCACGTGTTCGACGAGATCGAGGTAATCGTCGAACCGCGCGAGGACGGGCACAGCGCGCGGCTTCAGCTCGCGCCGGACGGCATCGTCGAGGAGATCCGGGCCGTGCTCCAGGACCCCGCCCGAGGCGATGGCGGCGGGGGCGCCGCTGGAGGGCGCTACACGCATCGGCTGATCTGCCGCCGGCTGGTCCACTCCTACAACTCGTCCGGGCACGAGCTCCTGGGAGCGCGCGCGCAAGGCTCCACCAACCCCGCGTTCATGAGCCGGGCAGACCTGACGGAACTCGGCCTCGCGTCCGGCGATCTGATCGAGATCCGGTCCGCGCACGGCGCCATCCCAGCGGTCGTGGAAGCGACCGACGAGCTGGGCAGCGGCGTGATCTCCATGGCGCACGCGTGGGGCGACCTGCCTGAGCGCGACGACGAGGTTCGCGAGATCGGCAGCAGCACCAACCGCCTGGTGGACGACGAGAGCGACTTCGATCCGCTCAGCGGCATGGCCCGCCAGAGCGCCATTCCCGTAAGCGTCCGGCCGCTTGCGCAGCGGGAACGCGTCGCAACGCAGCCCCCGCCGCGGCGCTGACGGCGCTACGCCGGCAGCCTCGAGACCTACGTACCGCTGCGCTCCGCGCGAATGATCACGCGCTCCGTGTAGTTCCTCGTCGTGGTGTTGAACTCGCCGCCGCAGGTGATCAGCGTGATGCTGTCCACGTCCACGTCCGCACTGAGGATCTGTCCGGTGCTGGAGTCAGCGGCTACGTGACGCTGCCAGACCACCGAGTAGCGCAGCGTCACGCCACCGACCTCGATCTCAATCACGTCGCCGGGCGCGAGGAGGTCCAGGTGCCGGAACACGCCCTCGCCGTGGTAGCGGGCGTTCGCCCAGTGGACGCCGGCGCGGTAGTCGACGTGCCCGGCGAACACGGCATTGCCGCCGGCTCCCGGCGCGCCGCCGAGCCCGTCCCAGAGTGAGAGGTCGTACCAGACCACGTCGCCCGGCCCGGTCGGGTTCTGCATCCTGCTGCCGGATACGAAGCGTTGCCCCAGCGCCGCGTCCACGCCCAGCACGGGGATGCGTATCCGTCCCAGCGTTGCGTCCGGCGCCTCGCCGAGGGCTGCGTGCAGATCCTCGAGCGTGAAGAAGATCGAAGCGTCCGGCCCCGGAGCCGCAGTCGGGTCGGGGGTCGCGGCTGCGGCTGCAGTCGCGGTAGTGGTCGGTGTCGGTGTTGTTGCCGGCGTCGGACCCGGCGTCACTGGCGGTCGTGGCGTTGGCGTTGGCGTTGGCGTTGCCGCTGACGTTGGCGTTGACGTGGCCGTGGCCGTGGCCGTGGCGACGATGGGCATCGGAGTCGGAAGGATGGGGGTAATGACGAGGGAAGGGCGGCTTCCGCCGCCGCTCGCGAGGGCGAAGGCGGTGACGGCGCTCAGCACGACGACGATCCGGACGGCGAGGGCGGACCGGCGCACGATGGGTGATCGCCGCGCCCACCAGGCGGCGGCTTGGGCGATCGCGCGCCTCGGGCGCTCGCTGACTCCTCGCAGGGCGCGCATGCCGTCTCCGGGGGTCGTGCGGCGCGCCCAAGTCTCCCGAGCGCGCAGCCGTCCTCAGCAGCCCGTTTCCGGGCCCCCCGGTCCGCACACCAATAACGATCGCACAGATCGGCTGGCGTGGGAAGATCCGCCGCCGCGGAGGCCGCGCCTGATCTTCCGCGCCCCGCGCGTGTGGGCCGCGCCGGCCCGGCCGGCACGGCTGGCCTCTGACCGCGTCTGCAATGACACTCCATCTCTGTTGCAGCGGTCGTCAGGGGCGGGGCTCCCCGGGGAGAACGGGGCCGCAGAGTAGAGCTTGACTACCTTCGCGTACTGGGTGCTGCTGGTCTTCGTCGCCTACTTCGCCGTGCTGATCGGCATCTCGGTGTTCCGTGCCCGGCGGATGGACGACATGTCCGACTATGTGTTGGGCGGCCGCAGGATGGGGACGCTCACCTCCGCCCTGAGCGCCGCCTCTTCCTCGTCCAGCGGTTGGACCATGCTGGTCTTCCCCGCGCTGGCCTTTTCGGCCGGGCTGATTCACCTGTGGACGGCAGGGAGCATCGCATTCGGCGCCTGGCTGGTCTGGACGGTGATGGGCAAGCGGCTGCGGCGCTACACCATCGCCACGGACGACTCGCTGACCCTGCCGGAGTTCTTCGAGAAGCGCTTTCAGGACCGCACGGGCACGCTGCGCACCCTGGGCGCGGTGATCACCGTGTTCTTCATCGTGTTCTACGTCAGTTCCGGCCTGATCGCCGGCGCGAAGCTCCTCGAGGAAGTCTTCGACATGGGCCACGAGGAGTACCACTGGGTGGGAGTCCTCATCACCCTGATAGCGATCACCACCTACACCTTCATCGGCGGCTTCCGCGCCGTCTCCCGCACCGATGTGTTCCAGTCGCTGGTCATGCTGGGCGGCTTCGTGCTGTTGCCGTTCATGCTGATTGTCATGACCGACGACCCGTTCCAGGGCCTCGGGTCGACGGGAGAGGGCTTCTGGAACCCCTTCACCGATGAGTCAGGCGATGTCGTCGGCATCGTCTTCGTGCTTTCCACCGCCGGCTGGGGCCTGGGAGCGCTCGGTTCCCAGCGGGTGCTCGCCCGGCTGATGGCTGTCGACCGCGAGGAGCACATCCCGCGCAGCTGCAACATCGGCGTCTCGTGGGTGGCGCTGATATTCGGCTTCGGACTGCTGCTGGGGTTGGTCGCCGTGCCCGCGCTGGCGGAGCGGGGTCTCCTCGAGGAGGTGACGGCCGATCCGGAGCGCGTGCACCTGATCACGTCCAGGTCCTTCTTCCACCCGCTGGTCGCCGGGCTGCTGCTGACCGCGGTCATCGCGGCGGTCATGAGCACGGCCGACTCCCAGCTCCTGCTGGCCTCGGCGATTGCGACCGGCGATGTGCCGCTCATGAAGCGGCTGACCAACGCGCTCCAGACTCACTACCGCGTCTGGCTCGGCCGCCTGATGCTGCTGGTGGTCGGCGCGATCAGCGCGCTCCTGTCCATCTACCACCCGGATTCGGTCTTCAATCTGGTATCGCTCGCCTGGGGAGGGATGGGCGCGGCCTTCGGCCCGGCAACCATCCTTGCCCTGTACTGGCGGCGCTTCAACTTCTGGGGTGCGCTCACGTCAATCCTCGTCGGCACGGTGGTGGCCACCTTCTGGTGGCTCCTGCCCCTGGGCGCCGACGCCGATGCGCCGTTCCAGGCCCTCTCCGGCCTGTGGGACGCGATGAAGGCAGACGCCGGGGGCCTCTGGAGTATCCAGCCGGCGACGCCGGGCTTCCTGATCGCCACGCCGCTGGCCGTGCTCGTCACGCTGCTGACCCCGGCGCCGGACCGCGAGATCGAGGAGCTGCTCGACCGCGTGAACGCCCCCGCTGCTGCGAGCGCCGAGCAGACCGGCTAGCCGCCGCCGTGCCGGCTCAGCGTCCGCCTTCGCGCCGTGCGCGGAGATCCTCGCGCAGTGCGCGCTCGGCCTCGGCGCTCGCGCGGCGGCCGTCGGCAATGCCCGCCTCGAGGGCCTCGCGAGCCGAGCGCAGGTCGCCTGTCGCGCCTTCGAGCGGGCCCGGCAGCGGGTCGGCCTCGAAATCGCGGCCGAGCAGCGCGCGCAGCGCGGCGTACCCCGCCGCAGCCGTCGCCGCCATGGCCGCTGCCAGCAGCACCAGCGTACGCAGGCCACCGCCGCCACGAGCTGCGGGCGCGGCCCGCTGGTCGGCGATACGCTCGGCTGCCCGCCCGACCGCCTCGTCGAGCTGCTCCGAGGAGCCGATCACCTCGACGACCTGGTAGCGCGGCTCTCGCCCGCGCACGCGGCGGCGCCGCGGCCAGCGCGGCCGCATCAGGAGCCTGCCCGGCGTCCGCGCCGCGCGATCCCGGCCACGGTTTCCACACCGCGACGGACTCCCTGGGCGACGGCGATGACGCGGATCATCGGAGAGATCGCCTGGTCGGAGACGAACTCCGCGCTGCCGCGCACGGACTGCACGGTACCGCGCACGTCGTCGATCAGCGGACGCGCAGACTCCTCGTAGGCCTCCCTGGCGAGGCCGGTCAGCATGCGCACGGCGAAGAAGATCGCCAGCGCCACGATGATCGCGACGAGGAAGAAGACGATCCCGAGTACGGCGTAGATGATGATGACTGCGTCGCGCGCCTCGTCCAGCGACACCTCGACGACGCCAGTGACGAGCGCCCACCCGGCCGCGGCGATGGCAGCCACGATCAGCAGTCCGATCAGGATCAGGATCCAGCGCACCCGCGCCTCCAGCCGTCCCGGCGCTCCGAACGCGCCTCCGCTGCTGCATCGTAGAGCGTAGCCCGCGCCTCCACCGAGGCTCAACGCAAGGGCGAGCGCCCTCGTTCGATCGTCCCGCCGCCCGCGACCTCGTGCCCGCGCGTCTCATCGGGCCGGTAAAGCACGATCGCCTGGCCGGGGGCCGCGGCGCGGACGGGCTGCTCGAAGGTGACGCGGAAGCCCTCGGAGTCGAGTGCCGCCAGCCGCGCCGCTACGAGCGGGCCGTGCGCGCGGATGCGCGCGAGCAGTGGATCGCCGGGCTCCGGCGGCTCGCCCACCCAGCGCGGCTGCGACGCCTCGACGGCGTCCGCAAGCAGATCGTCGGCCGTGCCGACGCGCACGGTGCCCGTCGGCGCGTCGATCGCGGTGACGTAGCGCTTCTCGCCGGTCGCGACGCCGAGGCCGCGGCGCTGGCCGACGGTGAAGGCGGCGACGCCGTCGTGCCGCCTCAGCGTGCTGCCGTCGGCGTCGACGATGACGCCTGCGCGGGAGGAGTCGCCACGGTCGCGCAGCAACTCGCGGTAGTCACCGCCGGGGACGAAGCAGATGTCGGCGCTGTCCGGCTTGTCCGCCACGCCGAGGCCGAGGTCGGCGGCGATCCGCCGCGTCTCGGACTTCGGCAGGTCGCCCAGCGGGAAGCGCAGCCGCGCCAGCTGCTCCTGGCCGAGCGTGTAGAGCACGTAGGACTGGTCCTTCGCCTCGTCCTCCGCCGCGTGCAGCGAGAGCCTGCTGTCAGCGCGCTCCCGGATGCGGGCGTAGTGCCCGGTGGCCAGCAGGTCGAAGCCCAGCGCGTCGGCGCGATCGAGCAGCGTGCGGAACTTCACGCGGTCGTTGCACTCGAGGCAGGGGTTCGGTGTGCGCCCGTTCCGGTAGGCGGAGGCGAAGACCTCGATCACGTCGCGCTCGAACTCGCGCTCCATGTTGAGCACGTAGTGCGGGATCCCGATCCGCTGCGCCGCCGCCCGCGCGTCCGCGACGTCCTCGACGCCGCAGCAGGCCCGCTTCGAGCGCAGCGCGGAGGGATCCCCCTCCGTGTAGAGCCGCAACGTGACGCCTACGACGTCGTAGCCCTCGCGATGCAGGATCGCCGCCGCGACCGCCGAATCGACGCCGCCGGACATCGCCACCAGGATGCGGGAATCGCTCATCGATCCATTGTAGGCTGGCCCGCGCCGTAGGCGGCTGTCGTGTGCCGCGGTCGCGCGCTCGGCTACCCCTGGGCCAGGGCGTGCGACATCGCGCAAGTACGTCTGTTCTGCCCAGGTGGTAACATGCGAATCTCACTGAGGTGAGAGGATCCGTCCGGAGGGAGAGAGCGGTGACAACTCATCCCGAACTATTGGAGCGCATCACCGTGCGCGCCGATGTCTTCGGCGGCAAGCCGATCATTCGCGACATGCGCATCGCCGTCGAGCATGTCCTCGGAATGCTGGCGGCAGGTGATTCCGCCGAGACGATCCTCCACGAATACCCGGTCCTGGAACCGGAGGACATCCAGGCGTGCCTGCTCTTTGCCCACCGCTCAATCGCCGGTGAGGATGTCCACGAGCGCGTGCCCGTCCGCAAGTCTTGAGGTTCCTCCTGGACGCGTGCGCCGCGTCCAGGAGCATGCGCGAGGCACTGGCCGACCTGGGCCACGACGTTTTGTCAGCCTTGGAGGCCGCGCCCGCGCCACGGACGATGAGCTGCTCGCCCTGGCGCTCGCGGAGCAGCGGATACTCATCACGGAGGACAAGGATTTCGGCGAGCTGGTGTTTGTGCGCCGCTTGCCGCATCCCTGCATCATTCGCTTCACCGCCATGCCTGTTGCGGAGAAGGCCGCCGCAATGCGTGATCTGATTGAGCGCCACGCGGACGCGATGCACGAGGCGAGCATGATCGTGGTCACGCGTAGCCGGGTACGCGTACGTCGCGGAGAACGCGGGGAGTCCTGACGGCCCGATAGGGTGGGCTCGTTCTATACTCCATGCGCCTCGCGGCAGTTCGCGCCGCGAGGCCTGCTGGAAAGGGAGCGCGTCTGGACGGGTCGCAACTCGCGCGCGAGGTCGTCGACGCACTGGTGGACCGCCAGGCGTCGGATGTCGTGCTGCTGGATCTCGATGGGCTCTCCACCTTCACCGATTACTTCGTGATCGCCAGCGCCGACAGCGAGCGGCAGATGCGCGCGCTCGCGGACGCCGTCGACGGGATTGCCGCGACGCACGAGGGCGTGCGCCGCGCCAACCGCCCGCTCTGGGAGGGCCGCAGCGAGGATGGCTGGCAGCTCGCTGACCTCGGCGACACGGTGGTGCACATCTTCTCGGTCGAGCAGCGCGCCTACTACAACCTTGAGGGTCTGTGGCGGCGCGCGCGCGAGGTCGTCCACATCCAGTAGTGGGCCCCGCCTATCCGGGCCGTCATCGCCCGTTAGCCCGCCGCTAGCTAGTACGACTCCGACGCGGTGATGCTCCCTGCGGAGCGGCCCCGTATCTTTCGCCGGGGCTGACGGCGGGCGCGTGCACGCCGGTCCCAGACCCGCACGAGCCAGCAGAGTCAGCCAGCGGTCTCCAGGGAAACAACGCAACGCCGCCCATGGCCACAGCCGCAATCATCTTCGGCATCGCCTACCTGCTGATCGCCAACGGGCGCATCCCGCATGTGCTGATCGTCGTCCTCGGGGCGATGGCGATGGTCCTGCTGGGCGTGCTCACCGAGCACGAGGCCCTCTCCTACGTGGACCTCGAGGTGCTGCTGCTGCTGGCCGGGATGATGTCGCTGGCGGAGGTCGCCTCGCGGACGGGGGCGTTCGACTGGGCGGCCATCCGCTGCGCTCAACTGGCCGGCGGCAACGGCTTCCGCACGCTCTTGCTGATGTCGGCGCTCACGGCCGCGGCCTCGGCGTTCCTCGACAACGTCACGGTGGTTGTGCTCGCCGTGCCGATCACGCTCTCGATCTACCGGATGCTCGATGTCGATCCGGTCCCGTTCCTGCTGGCCCAGATCTTCGCCTCCAACATCGGCGGCGTGTCCACGGTCGTCGCGGACCCGCCCAACATCATCATTTCGGCGGCGGCTGAGATCGGGTTCGTCGAATTCATGCTCAACGCCGCGCCCGTGAGCATCCTCTCGATGGGCGTCCTCTTCGCGGTCCTCTACGTCGCGTTCCGGAAGAAGGTCACGACGACCGTCGCCAGCCGTGAGGCGGTCATGCGCGAGGACGCGACGAGCGCGATCAAGGACCGACGCTTGCTGATCAAGACCTGCGTGGTGTTCGCGTTCACGTTCGCCGGCTTCCTCGTCCACGATCTCCTGGGCGTCACACCGGGGTTCGTCGCCGTTGCGGGCGCCGCGGTACTGGTCCTCGTCTCCCGCATAGACCCGCAGGAGGTGGTGCAGCACGTCGAATGGACCACGCTGGCGTTCTTCAGCGGGCTGTTCATGCTGGTCGGCGGGCTTGCGAGGCGGGGATCACGCTGGAGATCCGCGACTGGATGGTGGACGCGTCCGACGGAAGCGAGCGCAACCTCGCCTTCCTGCTCGTCTGGTTCGGCGGCGTGACCTCCGCCATCATCGTCAACGTCCCGTACACCGCCACGATGGTGGAGGTGGTCGGCGGATTCCCCGGCAGCGAATCCGCGGGCACCTCGCCGCTGTGGTGGGCACTGGCCCTGGGAGCCGACCTCGGCGGCAACGCCACGGTTGTGGGGGCGTCGGCCAATGTCGTCGCCATCAACCTCGCCCGTGCCAGTGGCTACAACATCGGCTTCCTGCAGTTCTTCCGCTACGGCATCTTCGTCAGCGTGCTCACGCTGCTGGTCTCCACGGGCTATCTCCGGCTGCGCTACTACCCATAGCCGCCGCGATCGGTGGCGG
Source organism: Dehalococcoidia bacterium (assembly GCA_965261685.1). Classification (GTDB taxonomy): domain Bacteria; phylum Chloroflexota; class Dehalococcoidia; order UBA2979; family UBA2979; genus VXMT01. The sequence goes on along the minus strand of CBDHDI010000019.1, from coordinate 250,176 downwards.
AGTCACCCGGAGAACACGCCCCGCACAGCGCGCTACTGTGTACCGTCGAGCGAGGCGGTGCGCGCATGATCCGTACTCGAACTTCGTCGCCGAGGCTGTCCGAGGGCGTCGCGCTGACCGGGAGCCGCGCGTGAGACGGGCCGTCCGGGGGCGCCTCTCCCCGCAGACTCCCGTGTTCTACGGCTGGTACATCGCCGGCGGCGGCGGCGCGATGAACCTGCTGGTGTTCGGGATTGCCTCGCTCGGGATGGGTGTGCTGATCGACCCGATGCGCGAGGAGCTGGGCTGGAGCCTGGCTGCGATCTCCCTGGGGTTCTCGCTGCGCAGCTTCGAGCAGGGCCTGCTGGCGCCGATCAGCGGGGCGCTGGTCGATCGGCTCGGCCCGCGCAGAATGTCCCTCAGCGGTGTGGTGCTGCTTTCGGGCGGCTTGTTGCTCTTCTCGCAGGCGCGCGATCTGCCCGTCTACTACGCGGCGAGCGTGATCTCGGCGCTGGGGCAGAGCCTCGCCTCGGGCACGCCCTTCAACGCCGCGGTCGTGAACTGGTTCCATCGCAAGCGGGCCAGAGCCATGGGGGTGGTCGCCGCGGGCCGCGGCGGCGGGTACTTCGTGGTCCCGCTGTTCGCGCTGCTGGTGACCGCCGCGGGCTGGCGCGAGGCGCTCGTGATCGTGGCGCTGCTGATCCTCCTCGTCGGGACCGCGGTGGCCTTGATTGTGCGGGACCGGCCGGAGACGTACGGCCTGCTCCCGGACGGCGAGCCCGCCGCCGGCGCGGAGGCCAGGGAGGGGAGCGCCCCGGCGCGCCCCTCGTCGCTGACGGGAATGAACGTGCCGGAGGTGCTGCGCGGGCGGGTCTTCTACCTGCTGACGATCTCGACCGGGCTCACGGCCGGCCAGTCGGTGGCGTGGACAGTGCACCAGGTGCCGCACATGACGCACTCGGGATTCTCGCTGACCGAGGCCGGCCTGGTCGTTGCGGTATACGGAGTGGTGCAGGTCGCGATGCGGCCGGCCGTTGGCTGGCTTGCCGACCTCGTCGGCCGGCATCAGCTCTACATCGCGTCGTTCGTGCTGCAGGGCGTGGGCCTGTTCATCTTCGCGCAGCTCAGCACGGACCGGCTCTGGCTGCTCCCGCTCTACTACCTCACGTATGCGACCGGGCACGCGATCTGGGTGATCCTCTTCATCACCGCCGTCGCGGACTACTTCGGCGCGCGGCGATTCGGCACCCTGCAAGGGCTCACCTCCTCGCTCACGATGCCCTTCGGGATGCTCGGTCCGTTCCTCGCCGGCCTCGCCTTCGACGAGTTCGGCAGCTACCAGCTGATCTTCACGATCTACGCGCCGCTGACGGCGTTGGCGGCGATCTTCGTCGTCCTCGCCGGACGCCCGCGAGGCGAGTTCGAGTGATCCGTCAGGCGGTCCCGTCGCGCTCCGCGAACGGGTCGAGCACCGGCACGCGGAGCTGCTCGAAGTCGCGGACGTTGCGAGTCACGACGGTCAGCCCGTGAACGACGGCGACCGCGGCGATCATCGCGTCCTGTATCAGAGTGTCCGATTGCCGGTGCATCAGGCGGGCCCACTCGCGGAAGGCGGAGCCGTCGAGCGTCAGAACGTCGAAGTCACCCAGCACGCGGTCGTCGAGCCATGCCTCCAGTTCTTCCGCCCTTACCGGGTCCTGCTCGCGTGTGATCTCGATGCCCGCCTGGATTTCGCCAATCGTGACAGCGCAGAGATGCAACTGTTCGGCGGGCACAGCGCCGATCCACTCGAGCACGGAGGGGTGCGGGCGGGGACGGCGCAACTCGGAGACGACGTTCGTGTCGAGTAGGTACACGTGAGGGTTAGTCGAGCGACGGCGGCGGGCGGCGGCGAAGTTGGCGGCGGGGCGGAGTCAACTCCTCGGTGCGCGGCCCGGCCGCGAGCAGCCACTCCTTGATGTTCGGCTTCGTCAGACGCTCCATTCGGCGCCACTGCTCGATCGGGACCAGCACGGCGGCTTCGACGCCCCGCTTGGTGACGATCTGCGGCCCTTCAGCGAGACTTGTCTCGAGCAGCTCGCTGAAGCGCGCCTTGGCGTCCTGCACTTGCCAGGTTCCGCCCATGTGCTGCTCCCATCGTAACTGACTAGGTAGCAGACTAGTCTGTTATTGATGGCGAAGCAACATGCCGAGTCGATGCGGTATTCTTACGTGGCGGCGAAAGTAAGGAAACCCACATGGATGTCTCTGCCCGCGTCAGCTCGAAAGGCCAGGTCACGATTCCTCGTGCGGTGCGCGAGGCGCTCGCCATCGGGGAGGGTGACGAAGTCCTCTTCAGGGTCGAGGGCGAGCGCGCGATCATCGCGCGCAGTCCGGACCTCATCCAGCTCGCCGGTTCCGTGAGTGTACCGGCCGCGAAGCGGGGAACCCCTTGGGATGAGGTGCTGCGCGAAGCGCGCCGATCGAGGGCAGCCGCTCGCCGGTGACGGCTTTCGTCGATACGAACGTCCTGATCCGGCATCTCACCGGCGACCCGCCCGACCAGGCCCGGCTCGCGACTCGCTACCTCGAGCGGGCCGACCAGTTGCTGCTGCCGGATCTGATCCTCGCCGAGGTCGCCTACGTGCTGGAGTCCTTCTACGAGGTCGCCCGCCTCCAGGTCGCCGAGGCGCTACGCGCCATTCTGTCCTTCCGCGCCATCCGCGTGGTGGACAGCGCGCTGCTCTATCGCACCGTCGAGCTCTACGAGGTGCACCGCCTCGACTTCGCCGATGCCTACCTCGTCGCGAGCGCCGAGCGCACGGGTGTCGGCGTGGTGGCTTCGTTCGACCGCGCGATCGATCGCGCGGCGACGGTTCGGCGCGAGGAGCCCTCGTGAGACCGCGCTACTCGAAGATCCAGCGGTCCGTGTCGCGCTCCCACGAGGGCGCCGCCTCGTCGCCGAAGAAGAGCGCGATCTCGCGCGCCGCGCTCTCCGGACCGTCCGATCCGTGCACGAGATTGCGACCCACCTCGAGGGCGAAGTCGCCGCGGATCGTGCCGGGCGCGGCCTCGACGGGGTTTGTCGAGCCCATCGTCTGGCGCGAGGCGGCGACTGCGTCCGGCCCCTCGAACACCGCGGCCACCAGCGGGCTCAAGGTGATGTAGTCGACCAGGCCGGCGAAGAACGGCTTGCCCTCGTGCTCAGCGTAGTGGCGGCGCGCCAGTGCCTCGTCGGCCTGCATCAGGCGCAGCCCGACGAGCCGCAGCCCGCGACGTTCGAGGCGGCCAAGCACCTCACCGATCAGCCCGCGCTGGACGGCGTCCGGCTTCACCAGGATCAGCGTGCGTTCCATCTGTGCTCCTTCTCCGCGCTCTGGGCGTTCTGCTTAACTTGTTCGCGTTCGCGCCGCCGCCCGCGTGATCGATGGCGGTCGGAGGTACACCACGTCGACGAGCGCCGGGTCACCGTAGGCCTCGTGCAGCCGCGCGAGGCGCACGAGGTCCGCGGCGAGGCGCACGTTCTCCGAGGGCGGCGCGGCTGCCCCCTCGATGCAGGGGAGGGCGGCGAGCAGCTCCTCGCTGAGTTCGCCGCACCAGCGCGCGCCGCGAGGCGCGGCGCTCAGGCAGGCGTCCAGCTCGTCGAGGCGCGGCGCCTCCAGCGTCACGGGCGCGGCGTTGCCGCCGCCCTCGTAGGCGGCCCAGGCGACGCGGCCGCCGCCGGGCTCGTGCGTGGCGACCACCGGCCACCCGCGGCCGAGCTGCGGGAACGCTGCCGCCTCGAGGCGCGAGACGCCCGCGAGCGGGATGCCGAGCGCGAGCGCCATCCCCTGCGCCGTCGCGACGCCGCTGCGCAGGCTCGAGTAGCCGCCGGGCCCGGCGTCGACCGCGATCGCCGCCAGTTCCTCGCGCGCGACGCCTGCCTCGCGCAACGCCGCGTCGATGCCGCCGAGCAGCTCGCGCGAGTAGTTCGTCTCCACGGTCCAGCGCCGCTCGACCAGCAGCTCGTCTCCGTCGAGCAGCGCGACGGCGGCCTCGATCGAGGCGCTGTCGATGCCGACCTCGATGCGCCGCATCAGCCGCGCCCCCCGAAGCCGTCGAGGATGCGGTGGTAGCGCTCGCCGACGGCGACGAAGGTCAGCCGCCGCTCGTCGTCGCGCTCGGGCGAGAACTCGATCGCCACGAGCAGATGCTCGCGCGGCAGCGCCTCGAGGCCGCGTTCCGGCCACTCGACCAGCAGCGCGCCGTCCGCGGCCTGCTCCGCGAGCGCCAGCTCCTCGACCTCCTCGATCTCCGTCAGCCGGAAGAGGTCGGCGTGGTGCAGCGCGTCGGGGCGGTCGGCAGGATGAGGGGCGGCGCCGTCCTCGGGGGCCGGGAGGTCGTGGCGCGCGAGCAGGACGAAGGTGGGGCTGTTGACCGGCCCGACGACGCCGAGGCCTGCGCCGACACCCTGCACGAGCGTCGTCTTGCCCGCACCGAGCGGTCCCTGCAGCAGCACCACGTCGCCGGGCCGCAGCAGCCGCGCGAGGCGCCGCCCGAGGGCGCGCGTGCGGGCCGCGCCCTTCGTCGTCACGAGCATGCGGTTGGCGGTGTGCACGTTGCCCCGCTCCGTCGCTGGTGGGCAGGCCGTCGCCGCGGGCGGCTCAGCGCAACTGGTCCCAGCCCGTGGTTTCCGGGTCGATGCGCTGCCCCGACGGATCGAGGGCGACCACCTCGCCCGGCGGTCCCGTCACCACCCGGCCGATGCGCGTCAGCGGCGGCAGTTGGGCCTCGGTGGCCCCGCCGGCCGCGAGTGCGTCGAGCGTAGCAGCAGGCCCGCAAAGCGCCAGTTCGTAGTCCTCGCCGCCGCCGAGCGCCAGCGCGAGCGTGCGCTCGCCGCCCAGCAGCGCGACGGCCGCCGTGTGCAGCGGCAGCGCCGCCGTCTCGACCTCGATCGCCACGCCCGAGGCTGCGGCGACGTGGCCGAGGTCCTGCAACAGCCCGTCCGAGAGGTCGATGGCGCAGCGCAGCCCGGCGGCGACAGCCGCCCGGCCCAGCGCCAGCCGTGCGGCCGGGCGGCGGTGCGCCGCGACCAGCGGCGCGGCCTCCGGCTCCGCCGCTCGCCCCGCCTCGATCAGCGCCAGTCCGGCACCCGCGGCGCCCGGCGCGCCCGAGACGGCGACGGCGTCGCCCGGCCGCGCTGCGTCGCGGCGCAGCAGTGCGCTGCCGTCGTGCGCGCTCCCGATCGCGGTCGCGCTGAAGCTGGTGCTCGCCGCGCGCGCGATGTTGCCGCCCGCGATCCGCGCGCCGAAGCAGCGGCAGGCCGCGCCCAACCCGTCCACGAACGCATCGAGGTCCGCGAGCGAGACGTCGGGCCCCAGTTGCGCCGCGATCAGCAGCGGCCCGGGCTCGGCGCCCATCGCCGCGAGGTCGGAGAGGCTGGTCGCGGCGCAGCGCCAGCCGACATCGGTCATCGACATCGTGTCGCGTCGCCAGTGCGTGCCCTCGACGAGGCTGTCGACGGTCGCGACGGTCACGCTGTCAGCGTTCGCCCACGCTGCCGCGTCGTCGCCGGGCGGCACGAGGATGTCGTGTGCGGCGGCCTCGCCGAGGCGCTCGATGATGCGCTCGATCAGCCCGAACTCACCGAGGTTGCCGAGGCTCATGGCGCGCGCTCCCGGGCCGCGCTCAGGCGCCCGGCCGGCGCAACTCCTGCGACTCCCCGTTCTCCTCGATCCAGCCGTCGACGACGGCGGCGTGGATCGCGCGTGCCAGCGCCTTGCGCACGCCCTGCGAGAGGCGAGTGAAGCGCAGGGTGCGGGACGCTGCCCTCAGCACGGCATCGTGCGCCGTCCACTCCCCGGCCGGGAGCGCCGCCTCAAGGGCGTCGCGCAGCTCCGCGTCCGGTACGTCGCCGATGTCGGCGGCCTTCCGCGCCGCTGCCGGCTCGGGTTCGGGCTCGGGCTCGGGCTCGGGCTCGGTCTCGGGGGCAGCCTCGAGGGCAGCCTCGGGAGCGTCGTCGTCCTCTTCGGAGTCGAGTGTGGGCTCCGACTCAGGGGTGCGACTGCTCTGGGCCCGGTCGTCTTCGAGGTCGATCCTGGCGAGCGCGGCGAGCGTGTCGCCCTCGCCGATGTTCATCACCGCGACGCCCCGCGCCGTCCTGCTCAGCTGGCGGATGTCGCTCGGGTCCGTGCGCATGACGATGCCTTCGCGGGACACGAGGATGATCTCCTGGCCGGCGGTGACGGCGCGCGCGACGGCGAGCGGTCCGCTCCGGGCGGTCGTCCTGAACGTGAGCATGCCCATGCCGCCGCGGCCCTTTGTCGGGTATTCCACGATCGGCGTGCGCTTGCCGACACCACGCTCCGAGACCAGCAGCAGGTCCTCGCCGTCGCTGTCGATCACCAGACCGACCACGCGAGCGCCGTCCCCCAGCCGCATGCCGCGCACCCCGCCCGATGAGCGCGAGGCGACGCGCAGCGAGCCGACCGGGAAGCGGATCGCTCGCCCAGCGCTGCTGACGAGGATCGCGTCGTGCCCGTCGCCGGCGGCGTGCGCCGCGATCAGGGTGTCACCGCGCTTGAGGTTCATCGCGATCAGGCCGGCGCGGCGCACGGACTCGAACTGCTGCAGCGGCGTGCGCTTGACGTCGCCGCCGGCGGTCGCGAGCACCATCGAGTCGCGGCTGAAGTCCGAGACCACGACCACGCTGGTGACGCGGTCCGTGGCGTCCATTTCCACCAGGTTCACGAGCGGGACGCCGCGCGCCTGGCGCGTCGCCTCGGGCGCCTCGTAGCCGCGCAGCGAGTAGACGCGACCCTGCTGCGTGAAGAACAGCAGCGAGTCGTGCGTGTCGCAGACGACGAGGTGGTTCGCGGCGTCCTCGTCACGTGTCGGCGCGCCGGTCACGCCGCGCCCGCCTCGCCCCTGGCGGCGGTACGTCTCCAGCGGCACGCGCTTCATGTAGCCCGCGTCCGATACGGTGACGACGATGCGCTGGTGCGGCACCAGGTCCTCCGCCGAGATCTCCTCGGCGGGCTGCGCGAACGCCTGGGTGGCGCGCTCGTCGCCGTAGCGCTCCTTCAGATCCGCGCAGTCGTCCCTGATCAGCCCGTCGATCTTGTCCGGGTTCGCAAGCAGATCCTCGAGGTAGGCGATCTGCTCGGCGAGCTCCGCGTGCTCGTCCTCGATGCGCTTTCGCTCGAGCGCGGCGAGGCGGCGCAGCTGCATGTCCAGCACCGCCTGCGCCTGCCGCTCCGAGAGCCACTGCTCGTCGTCGTCCGCGTCCGCGCTGCTCGCCTGCGCGTCGGGGCCCGCCATCAGCGCGGCCTTCGCGGCGTCGGCGGACTCCGAGGCGCGGATCGTCGCGATCACCCAGTCGAGCAGTTCGATCGCCCGCAGCAGGCCATCGAGGATCTCCGCGCGCTCACGCGCCTTCTTGAGGTCGAACTCGCTGCGCCGCCGGATCACCTCGCGGCGGTGGTCGAGGAACGCCTCCAGCGCCTCCTTGAGGCTGACCGTCTTCGGCTGTCCGTCGACGAGGGCGAGCATGTTCACGGCGAAGGTCGATTGCAGCGCGGTGAGCTTGAAGAGCTGCGCCTCGACGGCTGCCGGCGTGCCGGCCCGCGAGAGCTCGATCACGACCCGCATCCCGTCGCGGTCGGACTCGTCGCGCAGGTCGGAGACGCCCTCGATGCGCTTGTTGCGCACGAGGTCGGCGATGCGCTGGATCAGCGTGGACTTGTTGACCTGGTAGGGCAGCTCCGTGACGATGAGCTGGATGCGCCCCGCCTCGGTCTGCTCGTGGGTGATCACACCCTGCATCGTGACCTTGCCGCGACCGCTCGCGTAGGCCTGACGGATCGCCTCGCGGCCGAAGATGCGGCCGTGCGTCGGGAAGTCCGGGCCCTGCACGTGCTGCATCAGCTCGTCGATGCCCGCCTCGGGGCGGTCGAGGAGCAGTGTCAGCGCGTCGCAGATCTCGGTGAGGTTGTGCGGCGGCACGTTCGTAGCCATCCCGACGGCGATCCCGCTGGCGCCGTTGAGCAGCAGGTTGGGAATGCGCGAGGGCAGCACGACCGGCTCGTTGACCGAGTCGTCGAAGTTCGGCTGGAAGTCGACCGTGTCGCGGTCGAGGTCGGCGAGCAGCTCGCTGGCGATCGGGGCGAGGCGCGCCTCGGTGTAGCGCATCTGCGCGGGCGGATCGCCGTCGACGGAGCCGAAGTTGCCCTGCCCGGTGATGAGCGGGTAGCGCATGGTGAAGTCCTGCGCCATCCGCACCAGCGTGTCGTAGATCGCCTGGTCGCCGTGGGGGTGGAACTTGCCCATCACCTCGCCGACGACGCGCGCGGTCTTCTTCAGCGCGGAGTTGGGGCCGACCCCCAGCTCCTGCATTCCGAAGAGGATGCGGCGCTGCACCGGCTTGAGCCCGTCGCGCACATCCGGCAGCGCGCGCGAGACGATGACCGACATCGCGTAGTCGAGGTAGGAGACACGCATCTCGTCTTCGATGCGCGTGGTCTGGATGCGTTCGGGGGTCTCTTGAACCAACGTCTGCCTCGGACGGGGAGTGCGGGGACGCCCGTGTGTCTATTGTACCAGCGCGCGCGGTCAGGAACCGGTCTCGTGCGTGTCTCACCGCGCGCGGTTAAGTGGTTCGGCTCGGGGTCAGTCGCCGTTCGCCGGGCCCGGCTTGCCGCCTCGGAGCACTACGTCGGAGCGTGCGTACACGGCCTTCCCGCGCAGCCTGGTCGCCGGCCGGTGCAGACCGAAGGTATGCGTCCTCCCGCCGCCCTCTGGACCGGCGCCGCTGCCCTCGTACTTCCAGTCGTGCTGCTCCAGGAACGCGAGGTCGATCCGCCAGACAATGACCGGCCGTTCGCGCTCGTAGGCCCCCGTGGTGTCGATGAGATAGCGCCAGATGATGTACCAGCCCGGATGATCGTAGTGCGCTTGCAGCGCCCACGGGCGGATGCTGGCTTTCGATTCGAGCGAGTCCTGGGGAAGTGGGTGATCGCCGCTCCCTCTCCGTCTGAGGTCCGGGAACCGCTGTGCCGCGAGATCGCGATGCCGGTGCTTCTCGTACACGCTGTGATGTCGAGCGCTCGCGTCCCGTAGATGCTCACCAGGCCGCTGAAGAGGTTCGCCTGCTCGAAGTAGATGTCGAGCAGTCCTGCAAGCTCACGCTCGATGTAGTCGGTCGCGTTGCGGATCGCCGCGATCGTGAGGCCGGGCGGACGGGCGACCGTGCTATCGAAGTCTTGCGGTCGCATTGGCTTCCAGCGGCTGTTGCGGATGCAGCGCTGCCAGCTTCGGGATCGCCTCCTCGGCGAGCCGGAAGAACTCTTCGTCGATTTCAAGGCCGACTGCGGGAATGCCGAGCGCAGTGGCGGCCGCGATGGTCGCGCCCGACCCCATAAACGGATCGAGGACAACACCTTGGCCGAGTGGCAGCGAGCCTCGCACCAGCTGACGCATGAGCAACTGCGGCTTCAGTGATGGATGCGGGGCGATCGAGCGTTCCAGCCCTCGCGCCGGAGCGCACTCGATGATGTCCCGGAACGGCGTCTGGTCCGAGGTTCGCCGGAGGCCGCCCGTACCCCATTTGCGCAGGTTGTCCTGCACGCGGCCCTCGATCGGTTTGCGGAACAGTCCCCACGGCTCCCAACTCGATCTCGGCATCACGCTGACGTCCGGAAATTCCTCGTGCGCGTTCTTCGGGCGATCGCCGCCGCGCAGCGTCTTGACGATGCGCACGATCTCGCCACGCTTCTCGAAGCCCGCGCCGATGAACGGCTCGTAGACGAGGTGAGACACCACCGGGTTGGTGGCGATGAAGACATGCGCCCCGGGCACAACGACGCGGATGAGGAGTGCCGCGAAGCGCTCGAAGAAGCTTCGTATCGCATCACGTTCGCGTCCGCCCAGTGCGGTGAAGCGGGGCAGCGGCTGCCGCTTCGCGCCGTCGAATGCCGGCGGGATGCGCCACACGCCGCCGTTGCCGTTACGTCGTTTCGCGAGCTGCGCGGGCGTGTATTCAAGAACGCCGTACGGCGGATCCGTGACGACCGCCTCGATCGAGTTCGGCTCGGCTTCCTCAAGCCAGCGAAAGGCGTCCACGTGGTGGATCACGTATGCGCCAAGCAACGAGGCCGCACCAGCCAGCCCTGTCGGGCCTGGTTCCAGCGCACTCACATGGTTCTCGGGGCGGTCAACCGGACGGCGTCGCACGAGCTGGCCGATTCGTGGCGGGGAGAGCCTTCGGCAACCCGACCTTAGATTATCCGTTCGCCCCCGTCTACACGTTGCCAGCGTCACCGCGCGCCGCCGCCTCGATCCGTGCGAGGTACCCGGGGGGCAGGCCGGCCGAGCGCGCGCCGCGCAGCATCGTGTCGAGGTAGGCCGCCGACGGCGCGATGTGCGGCGCCTGCGGCTCGGCGACCTGGTAGGCGAGGCAGTCCACGACTCCGCCCTCGGCCGTCGTCACGGCGACTTCGATCCGCCGGTAGCGCGGGGGCGAGGCGTGGACGCCCTCCTGGCGATCGAGGGCGTCGCCGTCCGCGGCGTCGATGCTCCAGACGATGCCCTGCACCTCGCCGCCGGGGGCGGGGCGGATGTCGGCGACCCCGCCACCCCAGCGCTCGCTGCGCCGCGTGAACGCGAGCCGGTAGCCGGGCAGCCGGCCGATCGTCACGAGGCGGGCGGACGGGCAGCTCTCGTGCAGGCGCGACCCGCTCAGGTTGGAGCCGTACGCGAAGTAGCGGAACTCCGGCGGCGGAGTCGTCATCCGGCGTCCGGTGCTGCGGTCTCGGCGCAGGCCGCCACGAACGCCTCGAAGAGCGGGCGCTGCTGGTCCGCGATCTCCTCGCGCTCCGGGTGCCACTGCACGGAGACGGCCCAGCGCCGGTCGGGGCGCTCCAGCGCCTCGACGATGCCGTCGGCGGTCGTCGCCGCGACCCGCAGGCCGGGCGCGAGGCGATCGGGCGTGACGGCCTGGTGGTGGCGCGAGTTGACGCGCAGCGATCGCACGCCGAACAGGCCCGCGAGCAGGGAGTCCGCGGCGAGCGTGACCTCGTGCCAGCCGGAGTCGATCGCGCCGTCCTCGCCACTGCGGGCGCGGTGCGGCTCGCGCTCGGCGATGTGCTGCAAAAGCGAGCCGCCGTGCGCGACGTTGAAGAGCTGGTGTCCGCGGCAGATCGCCAGCACCGGCAGGTCGCGTTCGAGGGCGTCCCGCAGCAGCGCGGTCTCGAACGCGTCGCGCGCCGCGTTTGTCTCGGTGACATAGCGCGAGGGCGTCTCACCGTAGCAGGCGGGGTCGATGTCGAGGCCGGCGCTGATCAGGAAGCCGTCGAAGCCCTCGATCCGCGTGCCGGGCCGCCAGTCGTCGAGGTCAAGCGCTTCCCAGTCGGCGCCGGCTGCCCCCAGGCGATCGGCGTAGTCGTCCCAGCGCTCGCCGATCACCTCCTCGGCGCGTGTCACCAGGACGCGGGGGCGGCGGTCACGTCCGGGGGAGGAGGGTTCGGTCACGGCTGACTCCCTCAGGGCGGGTGCGCCGTGCCCGGCGCACGAGCGTCGCCCCGCCTCGGAGCGGCATGCCTACAGGCGGCGCGGCGGAGCGGGTGGAAAAGATGGTCGGGGTGCGCAGATTTGAACTGCGGACCTCGTCGTCCCGAACGACGCGCTCTGCCAAGCTGAGCTACACCCCGATGGCGCCGCGAGGCGCAGCCCGGATCGTAGCACTGAGCCGATTCGGGCGTCGAGTTGGCGACGGCTCCTTGCTCGGCGTGCGCCGCGGGCTCCGGGCTGACGTATGATCGCTGGTGGCGGGGTGAAGGGCGCGTCCATGCGCTTGCGGTCCGCTGCGCCTCGACGACTCCGGCCGTTCGCGTTGCTCGCGCTGCTCCTCGCGGCGTTCGCGTTCGCATCGCTTGCGGACGCCCCGCGCAGCGAAGCCGACCCGCTCGATCTTGGCGAAGAGAACTCCTGGCTGCGCATACAGAACATCGGACGCCGCGATGCGACCATCGAGGTCGAGTTCTTCGATCTCGCCGGCAAGCGGGTGAGCACCGACCGCTGCCCGCGCGAAGGCGCGTGCGAGGCGCTCGTGCCCGGCTCCGGCTGGTCGTTCTTCCAGCAGGAATACCCCGGCCTCGATGAGGGCTATCGCGGCTCTGCGGTAGTGACTGTCGATCAGCCGTTCGTCGCGCTGCTTGCCCGTGACGTCTTCCAGGACGGGATGTTCCGGATCGGTGGCGACGCGCTCAGCCTCCAAACCGGCACCTCGACGCACTTCGCGCCGATCGTGCAGCGCACGGCCGAGTACGTCTCGCGCATCTCCGTCGAGAACACCAGCGCCACGCGCGAGGGCTGCTTCCAGATCGTCTACTACGCCGAGGGCGCAACCCGTCCCGCTGCAGTCGATCCACCGGGGCCCACGGAAGGCTGCCCACGGGGCGGGGCCCTGGTGGCGCCACGCGCCACGCTGCTGCGTGATGAGCACAACCTGCCCGTACCCGAAGGCTTCGACGGCGCGGCCGTGGTGCAGGCCCTGCAAACGGAGTCCGGCGTGCCGGCACAGGACCAGATGCCCTCGATGGTCGTCGACACGCGGGAGCGCGAAGGGCCGGGGCTCGCGATGTACCGCGGCATCGACTACGCGGAGATGAGCCGCGACGTGGTGCTCCCCCTCGTCGACCGCAACGCCAGCGAGGGACAGACCACCTGGACGACGCGCTTCCGCGTGGTCAACAGCATTCCGCCGGTGACCAATCAGCTGCAGATCCTGTTTGCCGGTCACAACGCCGATGGAGACGAGATCGAGATCGAGCACGAGGTCGACGTGGTCTCCGTGCTGACCTGCGACCAGCGCCTCGGCGGCGTCGGTGGCTGCCTGCCGGAGGGCGTGTCGTTGCCGGACACGTTCTTCGGCACCGCGCGGATCCGGGCCGAATACCCGATCGCGGTCGTCGCGCAGCGCCTCTCGGCGGACGGCGCGCTCGCCGACTATCGCGGCTTCACCGCCGCCGAGGCTGCGCGCGAGGTGGTGCTGCCGGTCCTGAACAAGAACTTCGGCCCCTGGGGAGGATTCCGGGGCTGGAACTCGTGGTTCCGTGTCGTCGCCTTCGACGGATCCCGCGCGCGCGTCAACGTGCTCTACTTCTCGAAGCACTTCCCGACCGGACGGCTGTCCCCGACCGTCTCGGTCGATCACTACCGCACACTGCGCCAGTGGGAGGATAAGAACCTCCCCGACGGCTGGGTTGGCGGCGCGGTCGTGATCGCCGACCGCCCGATCGTCGTGATCGCCAACCTCGAGAGCGACGTGTTCCAGGGCGATCCCGTGATGCTCTACAACGGAATAGCCGCGCGCTAGGAGGCTCATGACAAGGACGATGGAGCGACGATGCCACGCGACGGAATGATGACCACGGAGCAGGTGCTCGCGCGCTTCAGCGCAGGGCCGGCGAGCGGCGTGTTCACGGACGGCTCCTGCTACGGCAATCCCGGCCCCGGCGGCTGGGGCACCGTCCGCGTCCGCGACGGCGTGATCCTCGCCCAGCGCCACGGCGCCGCCCCCTCGACGACCAACAACCGCATGGAGTTCGAGGCGATGATCGCCGGGCTGGAGATGATCGATCCCTCCGAGGCCGAGCACGTCTACAGCGACAGCAACCTGGTGGTGCAGACGCTCAACGAGTGGGCCGCGGGCTGGGAGCGGCGCGGCTGGAAGCGGCGCGCGGGCCCGGTCAAGAACCTCGATCTGGTGCAGCGCGCATGGGCGCTCGCGCAGGAGCGGCCCCACGTTCGCATCCAGTGGGTGCGCGCCCACGACGGCACGCGCTGGAACGAGTACGCCGACGCCCTCGCGACGGCCTACATGCGCGATCTGGTCTGAGCACCCGGCGTTCGGGACCGCGATCGTTCAGCCAATCGACTACCCTAGGGCGCACAGTCCAGCACGAGAGTGGGACCGGCAGCGATGACCGCGAGCACCGGCGAACAACTGCGTGGTCAGCCCGTCGACCCTCGCGAGGCGTACCGCTGGTGCGAGCGCTACGCCCGCCGCCACGGCGAGAACTTCACCGTCGTCTCCTGGTTCCTCCCGCGCAAGCTGCGCCCGCACTTTTTCGCCGTCTACTCCTTCTGCCGCTACACCGACGACCTCGGTGACGAGGCCGAGGGCGACCGGCTCGCGCTGCTCGACGCCTGGGAGCGCGACTTGCACGAGGCAGTCGCAGGAGCGCCGTCGCGCCCGCTGCTCACCGCCCTCGCGCGCACGATCGCGCACTGCCAGATCCCGCTCGATCCGTTCCTGCGCCTGATCGAGGCCAACCGCATCGACCAGCGCATCTCACGCTTCGAGAGCTACGACGACGTGCTCGACTACTGCAGCTACTCGGCCACGCCCGTGGGTCAGATGGTGCTGGCCGTGCTCGGCTATCAGGACGCCGAGCGCATCGCCCTCTCCGACGCGACCTGCATCGCGTTGCAACTCGCCAACTTCTGGCAGGACGTCTCCGTCGACATCGAGAAGGGCCGCGTCTACCTGCCGCAGGAGGATCTGCGCCGCTTCGGCTGCGACGACGCACAGATCATCGAGGGACGCTTCGACGATCGCTTCCGCGATCTGATGCACTTCGAGGTGGAGCGCGCGCGGGCGCTCTTCACCGAGGGGCGCGCGCTCGAGGCGCTCGTCCCGCGCTCCGTGCGCACCGACATTCGCCTGTTCCGGCTCGGCGGGGAGGCGATCCTCGATGCGATCGAGGCCGCCCGCTACGACACGCTCAGCGCGCGCCCGCGCGTCACGCGCGCCGTGAAGCTGCGGCTGGCGCTCGTTCACGGCCTGCGTGTCGCGCTCAGGCTCTGATCGATCGGGAAGGGAGGAGCGGGCGATGTCGTTCGATGTCCTGGCCGAGCTCGAAGCGCACGGCACGGAGCGCTTCACGCCGGAGGAGGCGTACGCCTGGTGCAGGACCTTCACGAAGGAGCGCGCGTCCAACTTCTACTACGCCTTCACCATCCTCCCCCCGAGGAAGCGCAACGCCATCTATGCCGCCTATGCCTTCAGCGGCTACGTCGACGACATCGCCGACGAACTGACCGAGCGCTCGCGCCAGGAAGAGGAGATCGCCCGGGCGCGCGAGCGCCTCGAGGCCTGCTACGAGGGCGCGCGCCAGGGACCGCTGTTCATCGCGCTGGGCGACGCCGTCGATCGCTTCGGAACGCCGCGCGAGCACTTCGAGGAGCTGGTCAACGGCGTGGAGATGGACTTCACCATCAACCGCTACGGGACCTGGGCCGATCTCCAGCAGTACTGCTACCGGGTGGCCTCGATGGTCGGCCACATCTGCGTCTCCATCTTCGGGGCCAGACCGCATCCCCGCGCCGAGGAGTTCGCGACGAGCATGGGCCTCGGCCTGCAGATCGTGAACATCATGCGCGACGTGAAGGAGGACGCCGGCCGCGGGCGCGTCTACTTTCCCGAGGACGAGCTGAGCGCGCACGGCCTCACGCCCGACGACATCCTCGCCTGCCAGTACGACGCGCGATTCGTCTCGCTGATGGTCGCGCAGGGCGAACGCGCCCACCACTACTTCCGCCTCGGACGCGGGCTGCTGCCGCTCCTCGATCCGCGCTCGCGGATGTGCGTGAACGTGCTGCAGGGCGTCTACTTCGAGCTGCTGAAGCGCATCGAGACGCGCGGCTACGACGTGCTCTCCGAGCGGGTCCGCCTGAGCGGGTTCGAGAAGCTGACCGCGATCGCGCGCCTCTGGGCCGGCGCCGCCCTGCTCGGGCCCGCGCGATCGGGCTGACGCCGGCGCAGCCGTGAGGGTCGGCATCATCGGCGCGGGGCTCGCCGGCCTGGCGGCGGGCCTGGAGCTCGCCGACCGCGGCCACCAGGTCGAACTGCTCGAACGCCGCCCCTGGGCCGGGGGCGCCACCTACTCCTTCCGCGACGACGAGAGCGGCGACGAGATCGACAACGGCCAACACCTCTTCATGCAGTGCACCACGGCGTACCAGGGCTTCCTGGAACGGCTCGGCACGCTCGATCTCACGAGGCGTCAGCGACGGCTCAGCGTCCCCGTCTTCGACGAGGCGGGCAGGCGCTCCGACCTCACGGCCGCGAACCTGCCCTTCGGACTGCACCTCGCGCCCTCGCTGCTGCGCTACCGCCACCTCTCCTGGCGGCAGAAGGCGCAGGTCGTGCGCGCCTTCCTCGCGATCCGCCGGCTCCGCCGGGAGGAGCGCGCCCGCCTCGAGGGCATGACCTTCGAGCAGTGGCTGCGCGAGCGCGGGCAGACGGCGGACACGATCCGCGAGTTCTGGGACTTCCTCGTGATCCCCACGCTCAACTGCCGCGCCGACCGGGCGAGCGCGAGCCAGTCGCTCTTCGTGATCGAGGAAGGCTTCCAGCGCGACCCCGAGGCGGCAGCGCTCGCGGTCCCGGCCGCCGGGCTCTCCACGCTGCATGTCGAGCCCGCCGTGCGCGCCATCGAGGAGCGCGGTGGCAGCGTCTCGATGCGCACGCCCATCGAGCGCATCGAGGTCACCGGCGACCGTGTCGAGGCGCTGGTCCTGCGCGACGGCGAGCGGCGGGTCTTCGACGCCTATGTGAGCGCCCTCGCTCCGTGGCGGTTGCTGCCACTGCTGCCCGAGGCCGTGCGTGGCGAGGGCGCGCTGGGCGCGCTCGCCGGCTTCGAACCCGCGCCGATCCTCAACCTCCATCTCTGGTTCGACCGGCCCGTGGCGGACTTCGCCTTCGCCGCCTTCATCCGCTCCGAGGTGCAGTGGGCTTTCAACCGCAGCCGCCTGGGCGGCGAGGACGAGGCGGCCGGGCAGCACCTCGTGATCTCGATCAGCGCGCCGGGCGAGCTGTTCGACCTCGGCAGGGAGGAGCTGCTGGAGCGCCTGGTTCCGCAGCTGCGCGAGGCGCTGCCAGCGGCCCGTGCTGCCAGGCTGGTGCACTCCCGGGCAGTGAAGGAGCCGGAGGCGACGTTCGTGCCCGCGCCGGGGCTGGAGCGTCCCGGCCCGCGCACGCCGCTCGCGAACCTCTTCCTCGCCGGCGCCTACACGGACACGGGCTGGCCCGCCACGATGGAGTCTGCCGTGCGCAGCGGGCTTGCGTCCGCAGCCGCTGTTGATGCCGCCGGCGCGTAGTCCTTCCGCCGGCCGGGCACGTACCGCCCCCAACAAGTGTGATGCCTGTCGTAGGATGGAAAAGCAGCGGGACAGCAGGAGGGGCGGGACCATGACGTGGCTACCGACAAAGGCCGGGGCGAGTCGCTTGCGCGGGCTCGTGCTGCTGCTTGGGCTCACCGCATTCGCGATGACCGGCTGCATCCGCTACGAGCTCGCGATCAGCATCAACGACGACGGCTCCGGCGTGCTGGGCACGATCGTGGCGATCAGCGACGCGTTCACCCAGACCACCGGCGCCAGCACCGAGGAGCTCGTCCCGCCGGGCGATCTCCCGCCCAACGTGGACGTGAGCGAGTACCGCCAGGACGGCTTCACCGGCATCGAGCTCGCGATCCCCTTCGCCAATCAGGCTGAACTCGGCCTCATCGCCGGCGGGATGAGCGCGGGCGCCGACGGCGGCGGGCTCGGCGACTTCACGCTGGAGCGTAACGACGGCGGCGGCTGGACCTTCTCCATGCTCGCCGCGGTGGAGACGGGTGAGCCGACGGGGGATACCGGCGGTCCGCCGCCCGCGGAGCTGCTGGCGGGCGCGTTCTTCCGCATCCGCATCGCGCTGCCGGGCGAACTGGTCGAGCACAACGCCGATCGCGTCGAGGACGGCTCGCTCGTCTGGGACCTGGACCTCATGGCCACCGAGCCGCGGGAGCTCACCGCGCGCACCACGGCATCCGCCCCGCAGCCTCCGAAGTCCGGCCACGGCCCTGCGACCCTCGATGCTGCCGGGATGGCGGCGGACGGGTCTGCGGTAGCGGGCGCGGCCTCCCCGGCCGCCCTCGCGACGATCGCCGCGGCGGCGCTGCTCGCGGTGGTGGTGCTGATCCGGCGCTTCGGCGTGCGCCCACGGAGGCAGACGCGAGGCTAGCGAGGAGCGGGCGGGCGGGCAAAGCGCCCGCCCGTCAGCCTGCCTTCCGTCGACGGTACGGGTAGGCTCGCGTGCTTCGCTCGTGAGGCGTCAGCGGCCCTGGAACTGCGGCTCGCGGCGCTCCATGAAGGAGCGGATGCCCTCCGCGTTGTCCTCCGAGTTGAACATGTGGCCGATTGCCAGGCTCGTCCAGTCCATCACGCGGTGCATGTCCTCGTTGTCGTTCATGTAGGCGACGCGTTTGCTGGCGGCGATGCCGAGGGGCGGGCCGCTCGCGATCTGCTCCGCCAGCTCCAGCGCCGCGTCCAGCAGGTCGTCCTTTGGCACGACCTTCAGCACGAGGCCAAGGTCGAGCGCCTCCTGTGCGTCGATCATCCGTGCGGTGAGCATCAGCTCCAGGCCGCGCTGCTGGCCCAGCTGCTGCGGCAGAAAGTGCCCGAGGCCGTAGTCCGCGAACAGCCCGCGCTTGATCTGCGCCACCTGGAAGCGCGCGTCGTCGCTCGCGATGCGCAGGTCGGTGGCGAGGGCGAGCCCGAAGCCCATACCCACCGCGTAGCCGTTGAGCGCGCCGATCACAGGCACATCGCAGTCGCGCATGGCGCGCGTGACCCGCATCTCGCTGTGGGCGGGGCGCCAGGGCGGCTTGCGCTCCTCGTTGAGACTGCTGCGCTGCGCCAGTCCGCCGACATCGGCGCCGGAGCAGAAGGCGCGGCCCTCACCGGTGAGGATCAGGCAGCGTGTCTCGTATTCGCCCGTGTTGAGCGACTGGACGTAGCGCACGATGGTCTCGTCCATCGAGATGTGGAAGGCATTGAGCTTCTCGGGCCGGTTCAGGCGGATGATCGTGACCGGCCCGCGCTGCTCGAATGTGACCCAGTTGGCGGCGTCATCTGTGGTCATGGTGGCCTCCCTCGCGAGGGCGCCATGCTAGCGCAGCGGCTGCCGGGTTGGGCGCCCGGCATGCGGGTGTCGTGAGGGGGGGAAGCTGCGCCGCAGCTGCCGGGGATGGCCGCTCGCGCCGGGTAATAGGTGCTATCGTGAGACACTAGCCTGCAACGTTTGACTGCGGCACCACGTTCGTGAGCGCAGGAATGCGGCAGCCATGAGGGCACGGACATGACGACCGGCCACGAGCGCTCCTCCAGCTTCTGGCGGACGCGCATATCGAGGCGGACGGCGCTGCGCGGCGGCGTGATCGGCGGCTCCGGCCTCGCGGCTGCCGCGCTGCTCGGCTGCCGCGATGGCGATGACGAGGCTGCGCCGGATCCGTCGGCCACGCGGGCGGCACCAACGACGGCCACGGCGACGCAGGCCGCGCCAACGACGGCCACGGCGACGCAGGCCGCACCGGCGGCCCCAACGCCAAGCCCGGCGGGCGTCGCCAGCGGGCCTCCTCGGGGTGGCACCTTCCGCGTGCATGCCTGGTTCTCGCGGCGAGCCTGGACCCTCACCGCACGCAGGACTTCACCACCAAGGGTGCGGCCTCCTACGTCTACAGCATGCTGTTCAAACAGATTCCCGTGCTCTTCGACGAGGTGCCGAACCCCGAGATGACCGGCGACCTGGTGGAGTCGTGGGAGTTCACCCCGGACTACGATCAGCTCAGCATGACGCTCGTCCCGAACGCGAAGTTCACCGCGCCGATCAACCGCACCGTCGACTCGGAGGACGTGCGCTTCTCGGTCAACCGCTTCCGCGGCCTCCAGGGGTACGATCCGGCGCCGAACGCCTCCCAGCTGGACTTCATCCAGGGGATGGAGACGCCGGACGCGCGCACGATGACGTTCAGGATGCTGCCGTTGGCTCGCGTCCTCTGGCGGCTGGCCGACATATTCAACATGCACATCATGCCCCGCGAAACGGGAAGCGCCTTCGACCCCAACGTGACGATGGTCGGTAGCGGCCCCTGGGTCTGGGAAGAGTTCAAGCCGGACGTGAAGTTCCGCGTGGCCCGCAATCCGGAGTGGTTCAACGGGCCGGACGTTCCCTACCTGGACGCCGTGGAGGAACTCTCCATCGCCCCGCTGGCAGCGCTGACCCAGTTCCAGGCGGGCGCGATCGACCTGCTGATCCTGCCCACCCCGGACTACGTCCCCGCCCTGGTGCGGGCGTACCCCGAGGGCCGCGTCGAGCCGCGCAAGGCGCTCGGCTTCGTGTACCTCGCGTTCGGCGAGCCGCGCGACGGCTCCGCGCCGTGGGCCGACCCGCGCGTGCGGCGCGCGATCTCGCTCAGCCTCAACCGGGCCGACATGATCACGGCGCTCTACAACCTCGACGGGCTCGAAGCGGCCGGCCTGGAGGTCGCGGGTCGCGTCGGCTGGCACAACATCCTGCCGGCCGGCTACGTGGGCCAGTCCATAGACCCGCAAACCGACGCAAAGACGGGGCAGTGGATCAGGCACGACCCGGGCGAGGCGCGGAAGCTGCTCGAGGCCGCCGGCTACGGCGACGGCTTCGAAGTTCCCTACCACTACACCACGGCCTACGGCCCCGCCTGGATCCAGGAAACGGAGATCATCCCGCAACTCGCGAAGGATGTCGGCATCCGCTTCCAGACGCGGGTCGACGACTACGCCTCGGTCTACGTGACGAAGACCTTCCGGGGCGAGTTCGATGGCGTCGCCCTGCACCTGCAGGTGTTCCCGGGGCTGGAGGACTACCTGACCGAGATGTATGCCGCCCCGGGCAGCGCGGGCGACAATCTCGGCAAGGTGGAAGACGCCACCATCGCCGCCGCGATTGACGACATCAACACCACCTTCGACACCGACGAGCGCAACGAGAAGGTGCGCAACATCCAGCGCGACCTGCTCATCGATCCGATGTGGTACGTCCCCTCCGTGGGCTGGCAACTCAACTGGGCGGGCCTGAGCGAGCGCGCTGTCAACAGCGCTCGGATAGCGATCCAGGTCAGCGCTCGGATGTTGATCCACTCCGGCGCCACGATCGCTGCTGACGTTCTTGGTGCTGAGTCCTTCGTTGGTCAGGTCTGTGTTCTGTGACGCGTCCGGTAGGAAGCGCCGCGCGTGGTGAGGATGTGGGCGTGGTGCCCGAGGCGGTCGAGCAGCGCCGTGGTGAGTTTCTCGTCGCCGAAGACCTGCACCCACTCGCTGAACGCGAGGTTGGTCGTGACGATCGTCGAGCGCCGCTCGTAGCGGTCGGCGAGGAGATTGAACAGCAGCTCGCCGCCGGTGCGCTCGAAGGGCACGAAGCCGAGCTCGTCGACGATCAGCAGCGCGACCCGCAGGTAACGCTGATGGAGCCGCGAGAGCGTGAGCTCGTCACGTGCCTCGACCAGCTCGCGCACGAGGTCGGCGGCGCGGATGAAGGCGACGCGGTGGCGGCGGCGGGCGGCCTCGACGCCGAGCGCGATCGCGAGGTGCGTCTTGCCGGTGCCGATCGGCCCGGCGATGACGACGTCGTCGGCGCGCTCGATGTACTCGCAGGTCGCGAGCTGTGCGAGCTGTGGCCGCTCGACGCCCCCGAGCGCGTCCCAGTCGAGCTGCTCGAAGGTCTTGATGTCGGGGAAGCGCGCCTGGCGCAGCAGGCGTGCGACCGCGCTATCGCGGCGGGCCAGCACCTCTGCCTCGAGCAACTGCACGAGGAACTCCTCGTAGTCCCACCCGTCGTGCGTGGCCTGGCGCACCAGCGCGGGGTACTCGCGGCGGATCGTGGGCAGCTTGAGTTCGCGGCAGTGCGCCTCGAGCACGGCCGCGCGAGCCGCGTTGTTCACGGCGCCGCCGCCGCGAGCAGGCGGTCGTAGACGGCCGCCGAGACGCTCTCGACCTCGTAGCCGCGCAGCGGCTCCGGCACCGTCACTGCCTCCGGCGCCCGGGCCGAGGCGAGCAGACGCTGCACGGCGAGCTCGTCGAAGCGCTCCTGCTCGAGGACCTGCTCCAGGACGTCGCGCACGCGCTCCTCGCCGTGCTCGTGGACGGCCCGCAGCAACCGCGCAAGGGTGCGCGCCCCCTCCTGAGCGCCCTGCTCGCGCTCCAGCCGCGTCCAGAGCCGCCCGAAGGGCTCGCCCAGCGCCGCGACCAGCTCCGGCGCCACCTGCCGCACCGCCTGCGGCTTGCGCGCCAGCTCGCCGAGGTAGTGCCGGTAGTCCACCCGGCGGCCGCCGAAGGGCTGTCGGGGATGTACGACCTCCTCGCCGCGGCAGCGCAGCGTCAGCTCGTCGGTGCCGATCAGCGCCGTCGCCCGCAGGCCCGCCCAGCGGCTCGGCGCCGAGTACCAGGCCCCCTCGGCGCGCACCAGCGCACTGCGGCTCACCGAGACCGGCTGCACCCGCCGCGCCTCGAACGCGACGCCGGGCCCGGGGCGCAGCAGCGGCCGCTCCTCGGCGAAGCGCTCATGCACCCGCGGCGCGGCGTGGCGGTCCACCTCCCCCTGCAGCCAGTCCGAGAGCTCGGCCAGCGAGTCGCCGCGGGGAATCGGCGTGAGGTGCTGCAGCCGCACGCCCCTGCCGCGCCCCTCGACCCCGCCCTTATCGTGGCCCTCGCCGGGCCGCGCGAAGCACGGCTCGTACAGGTAGTGACTCACCAGCGCCTCAAAGCGCTCGGTGAGCTGGCGCCGGGGGAACTGCACGCGCCGCACCGCCGCTGCGAGGTTGTCGTAGACGATGCGCGCGGGCACCCCGCCGAAGTGGGCGAACGCCCGCACGTGGCCGTCGAGGAAGGCGACCTGGTCCTGGCGGTCGTAGAGCCGGACGAAGTCGCGGCCCGAGTACATCAGCCGCATCAGGAACTTCCAGGCCTTGCGGCGCTCGCCTCCCACCTCGACGGTGACCTCGAAGAAGTCGACCTGCGCCTCGTCGCCCGGGCGGTGCACCAGCGGCACGTAGACCTCGGCGCGCCGGCGCCGCCACTCCCGCAGGTAGCTCCGTACCAGCGTCTCGCCGACCTCGTAGCCTTCTTCGCGCAGCTGGCGGTGCAGCCTCGTCGCCGTCAGCCGCTGCTTCGCCGTCGTCCGCCCCGACCACTCCTCCAGCAGCGCGTCGAGCCGCGGCTGCACCCGTTCGAGGACCGGCTTCCGCCGCGGTTCACGCTCGACCCGCACCGGCTCGGGCAGCCTCAGGTAGCGCCGCACGGTGTTGCGGCTGATCCCCATCTCCCGGGCCGCCTGCCGCCGGCTCAGACCTTCGACCAGCACCTTGTGTCGCAACACGTGCACGTCTTCCACTCGGAGCATCCCTTCCCCCCAGTCTCCGCGGCCCCGTCGCCGGAGATGCTGGGACACGCCCCGCAATGGATCACCATCCGGGCGCTGATTGGATCACTATCCGAGCGCTGACTTCACGCGCCGGGATCCCCGACGTCTGGCATGGCAACGGACGCGGCGGCCACCAGGCCTACGGCTTCCCCTGGTGGTGGCTTGAGGAGTCCCGATAGCGCGCTCTGCGGAGCCCTCCCTGACCGGCCAAATCGGGGGGCCGGTCCTGTGTCCACCAGCGTCGCGGCACCTCGGATTGCTTGCGCTGGCCTGGCCCGCAGATCCGTATCCCGTAGCACTGCGTATCCTGTATGATGCACCGCCTAACCGGCGGTGTCCGTTGACCGCCGTCGCCTGCGGGAGGGAAGAAGCATGACTGAAGGATCGGACCACGTGAGCAACTTCTGGCGATCACGCATCTCTCGACGTGCCGCACTGCGCGGCGGCGTCATCGGCGGCGCCGGCCTCGCGACCGCCGCGCTGATCGGCTGCGGTGGTGACGACGACGACGCGCCGCCGGCCCCGGCGGCTACAGCCGCGCCGACGACGGCTGCGACTGCCGCCCCGACGGCGGCTGCGACCGCCGCCCCGACGACGGCTGCGACGGCGGCTGCGACGCGGGCCGCGACGGCAGTCGCGACGCAGGCCCAGGCAGCCGGGACGGCGGCCCCGACGGCGGTAGCAGCCGAGTTGCCGGGCAAATTCGGCGGCACCTACCTCCGCTCCTCGACCGGCACGGCCGAGACGCTGGACCCGCATCGCACGCAGAGCCACACCACCAAGGGCGCCTCGGCGCAGATCCACAGCTTCCTCTTCAAGCAGATCGCATCCACATTCGAGAACGCTCCGAACTCGGAGATGACGGGCGACCTCGTCGAGTCGTGGGAGTTCACCCCGGACGGGCTGATGCTGAACCTCACGCTCCGCAGCGACGCGAAGTTCACCGCACCGATCAACCGCGTCGTCGACTCGGAGGACGTGAGTTTCTCGATCGACCGCTTCCTCGGCCGCGAGGGGCACGAGCCGGCGCCGAATGCCGTGCAGCTCGACTTCATCGAGTCGACCGAGACGCCGGATGCGCAGACCGTGACGCTGGGCTTCAATCGCATCTTCGCGCGGGCCCTCTGGCGGCTGGCCGACACGTTCAACCTGTCGGTCCTCGCGCGCGAGACGGGGACCCTCTACGACCCGACGACGGCGATGATCGGCAGCGGCCCCTTCATGTGGGACGAGCTCAGGGATGGCGTCAGCTTCAGGACCCAGCGCAACCCCGAGTGGTACAACGCGCCGCTCCCCTACTTCGACCACGTCGAGGAGATCGTGCTGGAGTCGGCGCAGACGCTGACGCAGTTCCAGGCCGGCAACCTCGACCACATCAACACCATCGCTCCGGACTCCGTACCCGGACTGATCCAGAACTTCCCGGCCGGCCGCGTCGAGCCGCGCAAGTCGCTCGGCTTCGGCTACATCTCACGCGGCGAGCCGCGCGACGGCTCCGCCCCGTGGGACGACCCGCGCGTGCGTCAGGCGATGTCGCTGGCCCTCGACCGCGACCTCATGATCGAGGGCCTCTACAACGTCAACCAGCTTGAAGGGGTCGGTCTCGATGTCAGGAGCGCCGTGGGCTGGCACAACGTGCTGCCGGCCGGCTACGGGGCCCAGTCGATCGACCCGCGGCAGGATTCGGTCACCGGGCCGTACATCCAGTACAACGTGGCGGAAGCGAAGAAGCTGCTGGCCGCCGCGGGCCAGGGCGATGGCTTCAGCGTGCCGTACCACTACACCACGCGCTACGGCTCGGCCTGGACGCTCGAGGCTGAGATCATCCCCTCGTTCATGAGGGAGATCGGTATCGAATTCCAGACGATGGTGGACGACTTCGCCTCGGTCTACACGCCGATGACGTTCCGCGGCGAGTTCGAGGGTGTCGCCTTCCAGTTGCAGGCCTTCCCGGACCTCGGCGACTACCTCTCCGAGATGTACCGACCGGGCGCCGGCCGCAACCACAGCAAGGTCGAGGACCAGACGATCGTCGACGCCGTGCTGGACATCAACGGCACGAACGACCCGCAGGAGCGCGACCAGAAGATCCAGGGCATCCAGCGCGATCTGCTGATCGAGCCGCTCTGGTACATCCCCTCGGTCGCATGGCAGCTCAACTGGCAGGCCTTCAACCAGCGGATCCAGACCCCCGAGGCCTGGCACGGCAACGGCCGTGGCGGCGAGGGCGTGTTCGGTTGGCCGTTCTGGTGGATCGACGAGGACGCCTAGGAACCACGCGCCTGACAGGCATGACTCGGCCCCCGCTCAGCGGGGGCCGAGTTCTGTCTTGCGGCCGAAATTGCCGGCGGTTCCCCGGGATCGCGCGCGCGGAAGGCGCCGTGATTCGCTAGAATGCGGCGGCCGACCCGCGAACGACAGACTCGGACGACAGGGACCAGCACATCCACCTCTACATCATGCGCCGGATCCTGCTGCTGGTCCCGACCTTCCTCGGGGTCACGTTCGCTGTGTTTATCGTGGTGCGGCTGCTACCCGGCGACATCATCGATCAGATCATCTCCGACCAGGCCGATCCCTCGCCTGAGTTCCGAGCCTCCGTCGAGGCACGCCTCGAATTGAATGACGGGATCCCGCAGGCCTACGGCAAGTGGCTGCTGGCAGTCATCCAGTTCGACTTTGGCTCCTCGTTCGTGAGCGACCGGCCGGTGACGGAGCAGCTGACGAACCGCATCCCCGTGACCTTCCAGCTCGGGATCATGGCGATGATCTACTCGATCGGGATCGCGATCCCGATCGGCGTGCTCTCGGCCGTCAGGCAGGACTCGCTGATCGACTATCTCACGCGCAGCTTCGCCATCATGGCGTTGGCCGTGCCGAGCTTCTGGGCCGCGCAGATGGCGATCGTCTTCGGCTTCCAGTGGTTCGGCTGGACCCCGCCGCTCACCTACGAGTATCTCTGGGAGAGCCCGATCGACAATCTCCAGACCACATGGGTGCCCGCCATCATCCTCGGCTCGTTCCTTTCGGGCTCGGTGATGCGCCTGACCCGCTCGACGATGCTCGAGGTCATGCGGCAGGACTACGTGCGGACCGCACGAGCGAAGGGACTGACCGAGCGCCTGGTGGTCACGCGGCACGCGCTGCGCAACGCGGTGCTGCCCGTCATCACCGTGATCGGCCTGCAGGTCAGCGTGCTGGTGAGCGGCACCGTCGTGCTCGAGCGCATCTTCACCCTGCCCGGCATGGGCAGCTTCCTGCTCTTCTCGCTCGAGCGGCGTGACTACCCGA
Source organism: Dehalococcoidia bacterium (assembly GCA_965261685.1). Lineage (GTDB taxonomy): Bacteria > Chloroflexota > Dehalococcoidia > UBA2979 > UBA2979 > VXMT01. The sequence continues at coordinate 223,673 of CBDHDI010000019.1, read as the reverse complement.
CCGTGCAGGCGATCGTGCTGCTCGCCGCGCTGCTTGTACTGGTCACGAATCTCATCGTCGACCTCTCCTACGCCTTCATCGACCCGCGGATCCGGTACGGCTAGTGGCTGCTCAGGAGGTGGCAAGCGCGACCGGCGCGTTTGCGCGCCGCGAGGACGGGCTGCCCACTCGCGTACGGCGAGCGATCGTCTCCTTCGTCCTGCGCAAGCCGCTCGGCGCCTTCGCCGCGCTGGTCCTGATCTGCCTGATCGTGATTGCGATCCTTCCGCAGGCGTTCGCGCCGGCCGCGTTCGATCAGATCGACCTGCTGAACCGGCTGCAGGGACCTTCGGGGGAGCACCTCTTCGGTAGCGACAAGCAGGGCCGGGATGTCCTCAGCCGCGTGCTCTTCGGGGCTCGGACCTCGGTCTTGATCGGATTCGCGGCAGTCGCGATCGCCGCCGTCTTCTCCAGCCTGATCGGGATCTCCTCAGGCTATTACGGCGGGAAGGTGGACCTCAGCTTCCAGCGCGGCGTTGACATCGTGCAGGCGTTTCCCGGGCTGATCTTCATAATCTTCCTGTTCTCAATCTTCAGCGCGATCGCGCCCGGCTCGATCGCCAGCCAGGTGGTGCTCGCGCTCACGCTTGGCTTCCTCTTCACCGCCGGCTCCTCGCGCGTCGTACGCAGCCAGACAATCTCGACGGTGCAGAACACCTACGTCGAGGCGGCCCGCGTGGTCGGGGCCACCGACAGCCGGATCATGGTGCGGCACGTCTTCCCGAACGTGTTCACGGTGATCATCATCAACATCTCGGTGCAGCTCGGCGCGGTGATCCTGATCGAATCGGCGCTCTCGTTCCTCGGCTTCGGCGTGCAGCCGCCGTTCCCGTCATGGGGGCGGATGCTGCAGGAGGCGCAGGAAGACATGCTGCTGCACCCCTACCTCGCGTTCTTCCCCGGCTTCGCGATCGCGATCTCCGTCTACGCCCTCAACATGTTCGGCGACGCCCTCCGCGACGTGCTGGACCCGCGCCTGCGAGGCCAGGGCTAGCCCGCCGGGGCTGAGCGACACGTATCTCTTGTCTACATGGGTACCGGCCGCCCTGGCCGGCGGCGTATGGCGCGCGGGCTTCGGGCGCGTCGGGTTAGCCCTCGCTGGCGAGGCGCTCCAGCAGCTCGTCGTGGGCGCTGAAGTCGTACGGGTGCGCCTCGGCGTAGCCGCTCTCCCGGTACCAGCGGTAGGCGTCGCGCATCCCCTCGAGGATGTCGAAGCGCGGCTCCCAGGCGAGGTCGCGCCGCGCCGCCTCGGTCGAGTAGACCTGCGCCGGGCGGGTCTGCCAGAAGAAGTAGCGGCCCACCTCGCCGCGCCGGATCGAGCCCGGCAGGTAGACGGTCTCCGCCTCGCGGCCCACGGCCGCCGCGGCCGCGCGCACCAGCTCGTTGCCGGACTGCGCGTAGCGCCCCGCGATGTTGTAGGCGTTGCCCACGGCCTCGCTGCGTTCGATCGAGGCGATCGTCGCGTGCGCGAGGTCGCGCCCGTGGGTCTGGTGGAAGAAGAAGTAGCCGTCGCTCGGCACCAGCAGCGGCCGCCCCTGCTCGATCCGCTGGAACAGCGAGAACTCGGCGTGCGGGGCGTTGTTGTACGGACCGAAGATGTAGGCGGGCCGCAGGCTCACCGAGGGGAACGCGTCCGTCGCGGCCCCCTCGATCAGCCGCTCGATCGCGATCTTGTCGCGCGCGTACTCCCAGCTCGTGCCCTCGTTCAGCGGGTGCCTCTCCTCGATCGGCAGCAGATCGCCGGGCCGGTAGACGGAGGTGCTGCTGATGAAGACGTAGCGCTCGATCCGCCCGCTGAAGAGCTCGATCACCTGCTCCACCTCGGCGGGCCGGTAGGCGATGCAGTCCACGATCGCGTCGAAGTCGCGGCCCGCGAGGGCGGCCTGTACCTGTTCGGGCTCGGTGCGGTCCGCGCGCAGTCGCTCCACCTCCGCCGGGAAGCTGTCCGGCGTCACGCCGCGGTTGAGCAACGTGATCGTGTGCCCCTGCTCCAGCAGCTCTTCGCCGATGTGCCGTCCGACGAAGCGGGTGCCGCCGATGATCAGGACGTGCATGCGCTCTCCCCCGTGGCGGCGGGCCCTCCCGGGCGTGCCGATCAGGCCGCGTCGGCCTCCGCCGTGTCGATCTCGAAGATTGCGAAGCTCTGTTCCGGCTCGCTGTCGTCCCAGGCGATGCGCAGCGGCGTGCCGACCTCCAGGCGCTCCCATTCGTCGCCGTTGGGGGCGTGGAGCTGCGCGATGACGCGCGGGCCTTCCTCGACCTCCACCAGCAGCACCGCGTAGGGCGGCTCGAAGGCCGGGTGCCCCATGTGCCGCACCACCGTCCAGCTGTAGACGCGCCCCCGCCCGCTGGCGGTGAAGCTCTCGAGGTCGAACGACTGGCACTCGTCGCACATCGGGGCGGGCAGGTAGACCACGTGGCCGCAGGCCAGGCAGCGCTGCAGCAGCAGCTCGTGGCGGTTCATCGCCTCCCAGTACGGGGCGGAATCGTCGGTCGGCGCGGGCAGCGGACGCAGCGGCCCGGACTCGTCGACCATCGGCTGGTCCTCCGCAGGCTCAGGCGTTGAAGCCGAGCGGCTCGACGCCGATCTCCTGCTGCTCCTCGAGCTCACGAATCGCGTCGTCGTCGAGGCCGATCAGCTCGCTCAGCACCTCGTGGTTGTGTTGGCCGAGCAGCGGCGGAGGCAGGCGGTGCCGCAGGCCGAAGGTGCTGAAGCTGAACGGGAAGGTCTTGAACGGGTGCGTGCCCGTCACCTCGCGGTCCAGCTCCTGGAAGAAGCCGAGGTGTGCGAGGTTCTCGTCCTCGGTCAGCAGGTAAGGCTTGGAGACGCGGCAGCCCATCACGCCCGCCGCCTGCAGCGTCCGCTCCAGCTCCACCTGATCGCGATCGCGAACGGCCGCGGCGATCGACGCGTCCAGGTCGTCCTCGTGCTCCTTGCGGCCCTCGGTCGTCGCGAAGCGATCGTCCTCGCCGAGCTGCGGCGCGTCGATCGCTGCGGCGAGGGCCGCGAACTCCTCGTCGCTCGCCACGGCGATGCTGATCCACTCGTCGTTGCCGGCGACGCGGTAGACGTTGTGCGGCGCCATCGACTCGTGGCGGTTCGCCATGCGCATCCGCGAGGGCTCACCGTGGCCGACGGCGATGTGCTCCGGTCCCAGCAGGCTGTCCAGGACCTCGCACTGTGGTACCTCGGCGTAGCTGCCCTCGCCGGTGCGCTCGCGCTCGCGCAGGGCGAGCGTGACGGCCGCGAGCGCGTGCATCCCGACCAGCGTGTCGGAGAACCCGCCGTTGATCAGCGGGCGATCGTCCGGGTAGCCGGTCAGCTGCGCGACCACTGCCTGCTCGAAGCTCACGCCGTAGCCGACGAACTGGCCCCACGGCCCGTCCGGCCCGTAGCCGGGCAGCAGCGCGACGATCAGCCGCGGGTTGATCTCGTGGAAGCGCTCGACCGTGAGCCCGAGGTTCGGCAGCACGCGGTTCGAGAAGTTGCTGATCACCACGTCCGCCTGCTCAAGCAGCCGCACGAGGTGGGCCATGCCCGTCTCGCTCTCCAGGTTGAGCGTGACGCTGCGCTTGTTCGGGTTGGTGTCGTTCCAGAGCGCTCCGCGCTCGTACCAGCGGTCCTGCGTGGCGTCGACGGCGGTGTAGCGGTAGGAGTCCGGGCGCTGGATCGACTCCACCTTGATCACGTCGGCGCCGAGCGCGCCGAGCATCATCGTGCAGTGCGGCCCGGACCAGAACCACGTCATATCGACCACGCGCAGGCCCTCGAGGGGCAGCGAGGGCGCGTCGTCGCCGGACGCGGGCGCGTCCTCGCGCGCCTCGATCACGGGGCGCTCGGCCTCGACCAGATCGCCGCGCTCGATGGGCGGGGCGGCGCTGAGCAGGTAGGGGACGCGCGGCGCCTTCACGGTGGCGCCGTCGACCTGCTGGTCCACGAAGAACCCGCGCGCGACGAGTTGCGGGTCCTCCTCGCGCTGCTCCACGGTGTCGACGGGGCCGGCCGGCAGGCGCCAGGTTTGCGACTCGGTGTAGATCTCCTCGCGCGTGCGCTCGGCGAACCAGGGCTCCACGCGCGGCAGCAGCTCGTTGCCGTGCTCCTGCCGCCACGCCGGATCGCGCCCCCACGGCTCCTCGAGGATGTCGTCGATGCGGAGCAGCTGGCAGAGCAGCTCCCAGTGCTGGAAGGTGAGCGGCGAGATCGCGGCCCAACCGTCCTTGCAGGGCAGCACGCAGGCCGGCCACTGCGAGGGGCGGCGCTGCATCGCCCCGGCGCCGGCGGTCATGCTGTAGACCATCCACGGGGCCGTCAGGCTGGCGGCGGCGACCGCCTGCTGCGAGAGGTCGACGAACGCCGGCGGGGCGCCGCGCGCCTGGTGGTGCAGCGCGATCAGGATCGTGTCGAAGGCGTAGACGCCGCTGACGCGCGGGTTCATGTCACCGCCCGGCCGCAGCGGCTCGCGGTTCGGCTCGCCGAGCATCCCCGTCCAGCCGCCCAGCGAGTTCACGCCGAGGTCGGACGCCCGATAGTCCGCGTACGGCCCGTCCGTTGCGAACGGCGAGATCAGCACGACGTTCGTCCGGCCCTCGAGGGCGCCGCGAACCTCGGCCGGCGCCAGGCCCAGCATCCGCTGCGCCATCCCGGCGTCGATCACCACCACGTCGGCCTGCTCGCAGGTGGCGCGGGCGTCGGCCGGCGTGGTCGCCAGGCCCTCGCCGACGCGCACCGAGCTGGCCCCGCGCGAGACCCAGGCCCAGGTCGCGCTGCGGCGTTCGCCCCCGGCCTGGTACCAGGGTGGCGCGTCGCGCAGCGCCGCCCCCTCGGGCGGCTCGAGCAGCGTCACGTCGGCGCCCCAGTCGGCGAGGTGCTTCGCCGTCCAGGCGGCGGCGCCCATCTCGCCGGGGATCGCGACGACGCGAACGCCGCTGAGGATGCTCATGGCGATCCGGCCCGGCGCGGGCGCGCGGCCGGACGGTCGGCGACCCCCCGGGGCGGGCTAGACGAGCTCAAGCGTGATCCGCGCTGTCACGGTGTCGGAGGCGTCCTGGTTGTCGATGCGCACGTCGAGGTCGACCAGCTTCTGGCCGTCCTGCTCGTGCTTCTTCGTGACCGTGCCGCGCACGGTCAGCAGGTCGCCGGGGCAGTTCGTCGCGCGCATGTCGAAGCTGAGCTTGCGGATGAAGGACTCCGGCCCGCCCCACTCGTTCACGTAGCGCCCCAGCAGGCCCTGGTACCACATCGTGTTGAGGAAGATGTCGCGGGCCCCGTTCGCCTTCGCGAACTCCCGGTCGTGGTGAATCGGGTAGAGGTCGCGTGTGCCCGCGGCGTCCATGACCTGCGTGGTCATCGTGACCGGCCCGAACTCAAGGGGCGGCAGCGAGGCGCCCTCGGCGACGCTGTCCCAGTCGCGGTCTTCGAAGAATGCCATGGTGTTGCTCCTTTGGCGCCTGGCGCTAGCTCTCGCGCGGCTGGCTCGAGTCGTACATCAGCAGCACGTTGCGCGCGAGAGAGATCATTTCGTCGTCGCTCTCGCGCCGGTACTCGATGATCGAGATGATGAAGACGCCCTTGCCGACCGCCGTCTGCTTCTCCTCGCTCACGTCGTCGACGTAGCTGGTCTGCTTGATGCGGCCGTCCCCGGGGCCGTACGGCTGCAGGAACTCGTCCTCGCGGGTGACGTTGGTGGCCGTCGTGTAGCCGTAGCGCGCGACGATGTCACGGACCGCCTCGGTGGGGTCGTCGCCCTGCGCCTCGATCTCCTGCTCCTCGCGCTCGAGGATGTAGTCGGGCGCCCACCAGTGGCCGCCGGACATCGTCATGATCGAGTGCGGAGGGGCGATGATGCGGCCGAAACGGGTCTGCTTCGCGTAGGTCTCGTCCCAGTAGACGGGGTTGGCGTCGTGGACGGACTCGGCGAAGTTCCAGATCATCGGCGCGTTCAGCTCGGCGCGGGAGAACTTGATCGGCCCGCGCTTGCCGAAGTGCGGCGCGCACTCGTCCCGGCAACTGGTGTCTCGCGCTTCGCTCATCCACGCCCCCTCGAAGCTTCCGGTGCGCCCGGTCTGGCGGAAACGCGGCTCTCACGCTCCGTGGACCGGATTATACGGGGGTCGCAGCGTGTGCCAACCGCGGGCCTCGGCCACGCCGGACTTCTGGTTGCTATCGGAGGGCCGGGATACCCTGGGCGCGCGCAGCACGGCATGACTCAATCGGGTCATCATCGGACGGGAGCCACACATGACGCTGAGTACGTACTTGACCTTCGACGGCAACTGCCGCGAGGCCTTCGACTTCTACCGCTCCGTCTTCGGCGGAGACTTCGAGATCATCCAGACCTTCGGCGACGGGCCGGACGGGATGCCGGTCCCCGAGGACGAGCGCGGCCGCGTCATGCACGTCTCGTATCCCATCGGATCGAGCGTGCTGATGGGCAGCGACTCCCTGTCCTCATCCCCCGAGGCCACGCAGATCGGCAACAACTTCTCGATCTCGTACCTGTCAACGAGCCGTGAGGAGACGGACGAGCTCTTCGCCGGGATCTCGGAGGGCGGCGTGGTGGTGGCGCCGCTCGAGGAGATGTTCTGGGGCGCGTACTTCGGCGCCTGCACGGACAAGTTCGGCATCAACTGGCAGTTCAACTGCGAGCTGCAGCAGCCGCAATCCGGCTGAGCTGCCCGCCTGAGCGCCCGCCCGGCCCGCGTCGCCCGAGGGCGCGCTACCCAGGGCCGATGATCCGCTGCGTTTGCTCGGTCGGCTCGAACTGAGTCCGAACTTGGCCGGCGCCAACGAACTGAGAAAGCAGTCGGTAGTTCCCCGTCTCATGGCGAATGCGGCCTGCGACGATGGCTGCGTGGACTCCAGCCCTGTGAGCGAGGCCGAGAACTGCCATCCCGGTCGGTCTCTCCCATGCGCGGCTGCCGTCCCAGTCGGCTTGCGGGATGAGCGCCTCGCTGGCCCGCTCGTCGGCCTGCGTCTCCTTGGGATGCGTGTCGCCACCCGTCTCAGAGGGGAGCGTAAGGTCGTCGACGAAGGAGATGTCCTCCCCGCCGTCGAAGTGCAGGCCGACATGAGCAAGCTCGTGCAGCAGCGTGAACCAGAAGTTGTCGATCCGGTCGTAGCGGAGGGTGAGGCCGATTACCGGGCGGCCGTCGGCGAGACGCAGCGCCGCACCGTCGAGATGCGTGCGGGGTAGATGCTTCACCACTTCGAGGGCGATGCCGTGTTCCGCCAGGAAGTCCCTGGCCCGCCTGGGTCCGTCCTCGTCCGGGCTCAGGCGGGCCACCTGTCTGAGGAATTCCGGCGTTACCGTCCCGGGCTCGTACGGGCTCACGCTTGGGCGAGCATTGGCCTCGGCCATCACCTGCCAGCACCACGCCCTGAGCGCGTATTCGTCGGTCTTGGCGTTGATCCGCTGGTGATCGTTCTTGCGGTAGCTGGCTGCGAGAGCCGCTTCCTGCACTCCCGCCCGCCCCATCAACTCGCGGATCAGTTCCTCGGCGCTGCCTTTCAGGTCGGGGATATCCTGGATCCAATTGCGCTTCGCCATCTCCTTCAGCGGGAACTTCAGAAAGTCGATGACGCCGGGATCCCTGCTGGGTTCCCGCAGCAGAACATCGGCGGGGATTCCGAGATGCTGGTGCAGCGCACGCGCCATCGCCATCGTGATTGGGCGCTTGCCAGCGAGCACCTCGGCGACTCTCGCGCTACTTCCGATGAGCGGGATCAGGTCGCGGCGGTTCAACCGCGCCTGCTCCATGCGGAACTCGATGGCGGCGACCGGATCGGGGTAGCCGAACGGCACGTCGCGGGACTCGTGCAACTCGACGAGATCGGCGAGCACATCGAGTTCGTCGCTCTCCGGGGTGCCGGGTGCAGCGTCGAATATCTCGTCGATCCGAGCGAGGGCTCGATCGAGGTCTTCCTCGGTGCGGATTGGTGCGATGGCCTGCATGTTCTTACACCTCCTCCGCGTAGACGCGGTCATATTCCGCGTGCGTCCCGATGAATCGCACGTAGACCATGCGCTTCTGGTAGTTGATCCGCACCACCAGCCGGTAGCTGTTGCCCTTGATCCTGAACACCGCCCTGTCGGTGCCGACGATGCTGGCGGCTGGATACCTGTCCATCAGCTGTGCAGGCGTACTCCAATCCTCCTTCTCGACCTCGCGGTACCAGGCGAGGAGCGCATGTTCGGCATCAGGGCGTCGCTCCCAGAACTCTCGCAATGTTCGTTTGGACAGTATACGCACAGATTAGCATCCTACGCTACTGCGTACAGGTAATACGCTCCCAAAGTGAGCCCATTGTAACAGCGATCAGTGGTTGCGGCAGGGCGTGCCGGGGCCCCCCGTTCGGTGAGTCGTGGAAGAGATTCGGGCTTCGAGTGGCGGTGAGGACTGACCGTGCTGCCGTGTGGGCACGCTGCCCGCCTGAGCTGCCCGGCGCGCGGGTCCGAGGGCGCGCTATGCGGGGCCGATGATCCGCTGCATCTCCTCGTCCGTGAAGGCGCGCAGCGTCTCGCTGGAGACATTGCCCGACTCGGCGATGCTGAACAGGCCGTTCATCATCGCCTCCTCGCTCGGCGCCTCCACCACCGTCACGAGGTCGTAGTGGCCCTGCGTCCAGTAGTGCGCGAGCACGTCGAAGCCCGCGGCCTCGTTCAGCTCGCGGATCTCGCTGGCGCGGTGCACGGTCTCCTTCAGGTGCTTTCGCCCGGAGTCCGTGAAGCGGTAGAGCACGACGTATCGAGGCATGCGCTGGCGTCCCTTCCCCTCGCCCGGCCCGGGCGGTCCGGCCGCCGATCGGCTGTCGCGAGGGTAGCGCCACCCCGGCACGCTCGCACGCGGTGAGGCCGCTCAGTGACGCCGCTCCCGCAGCGTCGCCGAGGCGGCGAGCGCCGCAACCGCGAAGATCACGAGCAGTGTGCCGCTCAGCGTCAGCGCCGCCCGCACGCTGGTCGCGTCGGCCATCGCGCCGAGCGCGAGCGGACCGATCCAGCCCCAGCCGATCGCGAAGTTCCACCCGCCGAGGGCGCGCCCGCGCACCTCGGCGCGCACGTTGAGTTGCAGCATGATCCACTGCAGCGCGTCGACCATCGCGGCCGAGGCGCCGATGCCGGCGGTCGCGGCGACGGAGAGCCAGAACGCAGTCGAGTGGCCGAGCACGACGACGAGCAGGCCGAACGTCACGAACACCGTGGCGAGCATCAGCCCGTGCGGCAGCCGATCGGTCGTGAATACGAGCAGCGCCGTGCCGAACATCGCGCCCACGGCCACCCCTGCCGTGAGCACGCCGAGGCGCTCCGGACCGACATCGAGGATTCGCTCGGCGACGGCGGGCAGCATGCTGGCGAACGAGAAGCCGAGGATTTCGACGACGATCATCATCCCCAGCAGCAGCCGGACCGCCGGTATTCGCGCCAGCAGGCGCAGCCCGTCCAGCACCTCGCGGGCGAGGTGCGGCCGCTCGGCGGTCGTGCGCGCCGGTGGACGCAGGCCGGCGAAGACGACGGCGGCGCAGGCCAGCGGTATCGCGCCCACGAGGAAAGTCGGCGCGGGTCCAAGCCAGCCGATCAGCGCGCCGCCGCCGAGCGCGCCGGCGGCCCCCACCGACCGCTGGCCGAACGATGTCAGGCTGATCGCGTTCCCGAGGCGAGCCGGACCCGCGATCTCCGCCTGGAGCGGCTGCAGCGAGGTGTTGTGGAAGGCCAGCGTGGAGCTCGTCACGAACACCAGCCCGAGCAGCAGCGGGACCGTCGCCACGTCGACGATCACGACGAGGGTCATCAGCGCCGCAGCGACGGCCCGAACGAGCGCGGTCGCCGTCAGCACGCGGCCTCGTGGCAGGCGGTCGGAGACCGCCCCGCCGATCGGGCCCAGCACGAGGTTTGGGACCGAGCGGATGCCGAGTGAGAGCGCGGCGAGGAACACCGAACCGGTCGCGTCGAGGACGAACCAGCCGACCGCGAGGCGCTCCATCCAGGTGCCGAGGGCGTACAGTACCGCGCCGAGCCAGGCCCGCCGGAACGCGGGCTCCTCAAACGAGGAGAACACGCCGCTCGCTGGCCTGTCGGCTGCCTCGGTGGTGTGGGCCATCGCGTCCCCGTCGTCCCTCCGGTGCCATGCCGAGGGTACGACGCGGGCGGCGCGGTCCAAGGCGTGCGTCTCCGCGCGGCGCTACGCCTCCAGCAGGTCGAAGGCGGCCATCATCCGTGCGTGGCGGCGCTCGATGAACCTTCGTGGCCAGGTCTCCGTGAAAACGAAGAGGTGGTCCTCGCGCACGGCGTCGAGCAGCATCCGTCCGATCTCTCCCGGCTCCATGCCTTCCCACTGATCCACGGGCGCCGGCCCCGGCCCGCCGAGCGCCTCCGGGCGGTTGCGCTCGGCATCGAAGATGCGCGAGCGGATGCCGGCCGGGCAGAGCACGGTGACGCCGATCCCCTCTGGCTCGAGCTCGTCATGCAGCGCCTCGGAGAGGCCGACGACCGCGTACTTCGAGGTGATGTACGCCCCCGCCGCCATCGTCGTCGGCCGCGGGTACGGACCGCAGCCGCTGATCGAGCCGGTGTTCACGATGTACGCGCCGCCGGCCTGCTGCCGCATCCGCGGGACGAAGGCGTCGATGCCGTGGATGACCCCGTGGACGTTCACGCCGAGCACCCAGCTCCAGTCGTCCGCCGAGGTGTCGACGATCGGCTTGAAGACCTGCACGCCCGCGTTGTTGCAGAGCAGGCGCACCTCCCCGAACTCGTCGTAGGCGCGTGCCGCCAGCGCAGCGACCGAGGCGGGGTCGGAGACGTCCGTCAGGACGGCGATCGCTTCGCCCCCGGCCTCGCGCAGCGCCGAGGCTACGCGCTCGGCCTCCTCGAGTTCGATGTCGGCGACGACCACGCGCATTCCGGCCTCGTGACAGACCTGCGCGAGCCCCTCGCCGAGTCCGCTGCCTGCGCCGGTGATGACCGCCGCGTCTCCCCGCTGGATCTCCATCACGCACCTCCCTCAGGCGAAGCGGTACTCGCTGAGCGCGCCCACGATCGCCGTCGAGGGCTCCCAGAACGTCGGCAGGTGCTCGAAGACCTCCTTCACCACGGCGCGGTCGCCCGCGTAGCGGGCGTCGTCGGTGAAGACATCCATGCTCGGGAAGCGCTCGTAGACGATCGCCAGGTAGACCGGCGACTCCGCGGTGAGCCGCCGGGCTACCGCGTTGCGAATGTAGGACTCGCGCAGGGGGTGCAGGGCGAAGGAGAGTGTCGATTGCACCTGCCACTCGCGGTAGAAGTCCTCGAGCCCGACGTGGGCCGGCTTGTCGTTCATCGCGAACTGTGTCACCCCGGGCACGCGCTCCCCGTCGCCGGGCGAGTGCGGACAGGCTTGCACCGTCGACTCGGTCACGAGGTAGCCCCAGAGCCCGGCGCCCCTACTGCTGCTCCGCAACGCCTCCTCGATCGGGGCGCGATCGTCCAGGCTGGGCAGCCAGCACTCGAACGCCGCTGCCACGCGCTCGAAGCCGGGCTGGATGCGCGCCCTGTTGCGCTCGAGGATCTCGTCCGTCAGGTCCGGGATCAGGAGCGCCATCTGCGATGCGCCGACACCGCGCGCCGCGGGCACCACCGCCTCGGCAAGCTGGGCCCTCCGCTCCGTGAGCGGCACGTTCCCGCCCTTGAGGACGTAGATCAGCTTCTCCACCCGGCCCCCTCGCGAGCGCGCCAGTATGTGCGCGCGGCAAGGGGCCGCACAAACAACGGCCGGGCGGAGGGAGCCGTGTAGGCTGAGGGCCGAAGGGGGCCTCGCATGACACTGGAGCTGACCGACCTCGGGACGTTCGCCGTCCGCACCGGCGACTCGTGGCGCTTCTCGCGCGGCCCGCTCGGCGGGCGCTCCGTGAGCATCCTTGAGGGCGCCACGTGGGAGAGCGACCGCGTGCGCGCCGAGGCGGTGTGGATCAACGGCACCTACCGCTCGGGCCGCGAGACCGCCGAGGTGAACGTCCGCGCGATGCTCCAGACGGACGACGGCGCGCTGCTCTACATCGACTACGTGGGCCGCTTCCGCCCGCAGTTGATGGGTACCGAGGGCGGCTCGGTCATCATGTCGGGCCGCATCGACACGCCCGACGAGCGCTACGACTGGCTCAACGCCACGCAGGTCGTCGGCAAGGGGCAGCTCGGCGACGGGCTCATGACCTACGAACTCTACGCGCTCGAGTAGACGCCGCGCTCAGTTGCCCGGCGGGCGCTGGTAGTGCTCCGCCGGGTCGCGGTAGTACGGCCCCTCGATGCGCCGTCGGGCGATGCGCCAGCGGCCTTCCACACGCACGAGGTCGTCGAGGTAGCGCCGCGCGCCGTCGCTCCAGTGGGTCGCCGCCCGCTCGCCGCCCCGCTGGTAGTTCACGTACGCGTACGTCTCGACGCTCGCGCGGTCGCCGTCGATCTCGGCGCGCTGGTTGCCGAGCAGGTGGGTGCTGCGCCGCCACGGCTCCAGCTCCTCCCGCAGCGAGGCGATCAGCGTCTCGGCGTGCTCGCCGGCGTCCGGCGCGAAGCAGGAGCGCACGAGGTCGAAGTCGCGCCGGTCGAGGGCGATCGCGAACGTCGTGACGAGGTCCTCGATCTCCGCGCGGTCGAGCAGGTAGCGAACGTCCGGGTCGTCGGATGTCGGGCGCGCAGGGTCCGCGCTGGGGACGGCCGCCGCGTCCGGTCCCCGCTCGGCGAAGCGCCAGCGGCCCTCGTGCCGGACGAGCCGGTCGCTGTAGCGCCTGCCGGCGATGGCCCACTCCGTTTCGCCGTCGGGAGGCTCGCGCTGACTGATGATCGCCGCGGTCCGCATCGCCGCCTCATCGCCCGCAATCTCGATCAGCTGTGAGCCGAGGAAGTGCGTGGTGGAGACGAAGTGCTCGACGCCGCTGATGTACGCGATGAGTGGGTCGAGGTCGCCGAACTCGTGGTCGCCGTAGCGGGCGCGGAAGCCGGGCGCGAAGCAGGCGCGGACGCGGTCGTAGTCGCGCAGGTCGACGCCCAGCGCATACGACGCCATCAGGTCGTGGATCTCGGCGCGGTCGAGCAGCCACTGCACGGCGCGATCGCTCGTCTCGATGGCGCTGACGCCGGTTGGCGCCCACAGCGGCTCGACGTTGCGCTCCACGATGATCCAGTGGCCCTCGCGGCGTTCGAGCCGCTCCGAGTAGCGCCGATCGCTGGGGTTGTACTGGAACGGCGTGCCGTCGCGGCGCGTCGCGCGATGCATGAGCATCGCGAAGGCTTGCAGGCTGGCGTCGTCGCCGTCGACCTCGATGAACTCGTTGCCGAGGAAGTGCATCGTCGTGTGGAAGCGCGCCACCTGGTGGATGTAGTCCATCATCGTGTCGCGGTCGGGAATCGGGCCGAAGCCCCAGGTCCCGCCCAGGTCGGGCACGAAGCACGAGGCCTGCACGTCGAACTCGCGGCGGTCGCAGGCGAACGCGTAGCGCATCAGCAGGTCATGGACCTCGGTGCGATCGAGCAGCAGCTGCAGCGCGGGTTCGCGAGGGGACGTCAAGGGTGGGCCTCCGTCGCTAGGGCGCTCCGTCGTCCTGCCGCACCTCGACGCCGGCGAGGCGCTCCATCGCCTTCACGATCGCCTGCGTGCCCTCCTCGCCGAGACCCATCGCCTCGGCGGCGGTGAGGTACTGACGGGCCACGGCGGTGACGGCGAGCGGCACATGCCGCTCCTGCGCGGCCTCGAGGATGAGCCGCAGGTCCTTCTGCTGCAGCTTCACCATGAAGCCGGGCGCGAAGTCGCGCTGCGCCATGCGCGGTCCGAGGTTGGCGAGCTGCCACGAGCCGGCCGCGCCGCCGGAGACGGCCTCCACCGTCTTCAGCAGGTCCGCGCCCTGCGCGGCCGCGAAGGTCAGTGCCTCGGCCACCGCCGCGCAGGTGCCGGCGACGAGGATCTGGTTCACGAGCTTCGTCGTCTGCCCCATGCCGGATGGGCCCATCAGCGTGATGCTCGTCCCCATCGCCTCGAACACCGGCAAGCAGCGCTCGAAGGTCTCGGGCTCGCCGCCGGCCATGATCGTGAGCGTGGCCTGCTCCGCGCCCCACGAGCCGCCGCTGACCGGCGCGTCCAGCATCGCGATGCCTCGCTCTGCCAACCGCCCCGCGAGGGCGCGCGTCTCCCCCGGCGAGATCGTGCTCATGTCGATCAGCACGGAGCCCTCCGCCATCGCCTCGGCGAGGCCGTCCTCGCCCTCGACGATGGCGAGCACGTCGGGCGTGTCCGGCACCATCGTGATGACGACGCCGGCGGCGCGCCCGACTTCGGCGGGCGAGGCGGCGACGCTGACGCCGTCGGCTCGCAGCGCCTCGGCCTTCGCAGCGGTGCGGTTGAAGGCGACGACGCTGAAGCCCGCCCTGGCCAGGTTGCGGGCCATCGGCGCGCCCATGATGCCGGTCCCCACGACCCCGATCGTCTCTCGTTCGGACATCAGCGGCCCTCCTTGCTACGTTCGTGCGTCGCCGCGCATGCCTTCGCCGGGCCCGTCGCGGGCTCGCGCGCTGGAAGCGCCTCGCAGCGTTCCAATCTAGAGCGCCGGGGGTGAGACGACGACTGGCTCGTACGCGTGGGCGAGGATCGACAGGCGCGCGGGAGCGAGTGACCTTGTCCTGTTCGGGGAAGATCTGGCGGATCAGGGAACGATCCAGCGCGGAGACGCGTATCTACTGTCAGGATGGTACTGGCACGACCTGACGCGAGTTGCGAACACGTCCCCGGCCGACCCGCGGAGGGTGAGCGGCGCATGACCGATGACGAAGCCGTCCTGCGTTGTCAGGACGGGGACCGTGACGCCTTCCGCCACCTCGTGGAGCAGTACAAGAACCAGCTGTTCGGCACCGCCTATCTCATGACCGGCAACGCGGCCCAGGCCGAGGAGCACGTCCAGGAGGCGTTCCTGCTGGCCTGGCGCGGCATCCGGACATTCGAACGAGGCCGCCCGCTGAAGCCCTGGCTGATGCGCATCCTCGTCAACGCCGTACTCACCCAGCAGCGGAAGCGCAGGCTGGCGACGGTGCCCCTCGAGGAATCCGCACCGCTGGGAGCGCCCGCCGACCAGTACGACGCAATCGAGGCGGGCGAAGACCGCCAGGCCGTGCGGGATGCCCTCGCCCAGCTCAGCCCCGAGCACCGCCAGGTGGTGGTGCTGCGCTACTTCGCCGACCTGACGGTTGGCGAGGTGGCCCGTTCCGCCGGGGTGCGGGAGGGCACCGTCAAGTCCCGGTTGCACCGTGCGCTCCGCCACATGCGTGAGCTGCTGGAGCAGTCCGGCGTGATGGAGGTAGCCGGCAATGGCGCGTAACGACGGACCCGACCGGGAGATGGAGCGCCGCCTCCGCGAACACTTCAGCGAAGAGGCTCGCGAGCTGCGCGCTCCCGACGATCTCTGGGCTCGGCTGGAGGGGCGCCTGGGAAAACAGCGGGAGCCGCGTCTCGCCTTCCTGCGTCGCGCAACGGCCTTCACTAGCGGGGCGGCCTGGGTTCCGGCCGCGGCTGCGGCCTTGCTGGTCGTGGTCGTCGGGATCGGGGTCTGGGCGTTCGCTGGCGGCTCCGGCGATGGCGACGGCGCGGCGCCCATGGTTGCGCAGCCCGCCGCCACGGCGGCTCCGGCAGCGAGGCCGATCGCCATCGCCACGGCGGCGGCAGTGAGGCCGATCGCTGCTGCCACGGCGGCCGCTACGCCGACCACCGCCGAAGCCGTCAGGGCGGCCCCAAGCGCCGCGCCCACCGCGGCCGTCATTGCCGCGGCCACGGCGGCCGCCACCGCCGCGCCGGTTTCCGCCCCGACGGCGGCCCCAACCGCCGCAGCCGCCGCCGCCACGCCGGCTCCCGCCGCCGCGCTCACGGCCGGGCTTGTGGTGCCCGCGGACGTCGCCGGCGCCGGCGCCGGCGCCAGCGACGAGGCCACGAGTGATGAGGCTCCGCCGGAAGAGTCAGCCGCGCCCCCGGCGGACGCCGGCGACGGCATGGCCGACGACGACGGCATGGCCGATGGCGACGGCATGGCCGACGAACGCATGACTGAAGAGGGCGACGACTCCGACGACGCGGTGGAATCCAGCCCACCCTCCGACGACTCCTCGCCCGCGAGCGAACGCCAGCGAACAGCCCTGTCCGCAGGGGAGGTCAACGACAACGAGCGCTGGGACGAGTACGTGTACTACCGCAATCAGTACTCGGGGCCCCCGGTGCTCGACGTGGACGTCACGGAGCGGTACGTCATCACCGTCACCGACGCCAATGGCCGGCCGGTGCACAACGCACGAGTCCGCGTCTCCACGGCTGAAGTCGCCCTCTTCGAGGGGCGCACCTACGCGAACGGCCAGACGCTCTTCTTCCCCCGGGCCTTTGACGGCAGCGAGGAGGCCGAGTCCTTCACCCTGGACGTGGAGACGGACGAGGAACGCCAGCAGCTTGAGTTCGCCCGAGGGGAGGTGTTGGACTGGGACGTCACCCTCGATCTGGTCCAGCCCTCGTCCGGCGGCGGCGTACCGCTCGACATCCTCTTCCTGCTCGACGCGACCGGCAGCATGGCCGACGAGATCGATCAGATTAAGGACTCGCTGCTCTCCATCTCGTCACGGATCAGCGACTTGCCGTCGCAACCGGATCTGCGTTTCGGGATGGTCGCCTATCGCGACCGCGGGGATGAGTTCGTGACCCGCGTGTACGACTTCGAGGCCGACGCCCTCCGCTTCCTCGACACGATTCGAGGTGTGGTCGCGGATGGTGGCGACGACTATCCGGAATCCCTCAACGAGGCGCTGCACGTGGCCGTACACGAGCCCGACTGGCGCTCGGAAGATGCGATACGGCTGATGTTCCTGATCGCCGACGCCCCGCCCCACCTGGACTACGTCGAGGACTACAGCTACGCGGACGAGATGATCGAGGCCCACCGGCGGGGCATCAAGACCTTCGCCATCGCCTCCAGCGGGCTCGATCAGCAGGGCGAGTACGTGCTCCGGCAGATCGCGCAGCACACCATGGGCCGCTTCATCTTCATCGTCTATGGCGGGGGAGGAACGACCTCCCACGACGTTGGGGAATACACCGTCGAGCGACTCGACGACCTCGTGGTCTCGCTGGTGGAGGAAGAGCTGGCCTCTCTCTCCAGGTGACCACCGCGGGCGGACGCTCGGACTCGGTCAGACACCCCTGCACTGCGATTTCCCGGCGACTGCGCGCCCCGCGTGAAGGGCGGCGGATCGTGGGGATTGGAACCATTCGGCGATGACGCGCGTATCTCCTGGTGAGAGGGCCACGCGCGACCTGCCAGCGGTCCTCTGCTGTTGACCGGCGCGGACCCGATGTCCGTCCCCCCTCAGACAGCGCAGCCCAGGGAGGTTCCCATGCGACTGGCAATACGGATCTACCGGATCCCCGCCGCGATCGCCGCGATCGCGATCCTCACGCTGGCGGTCGCCGCCTGCGGCGGCGCCGACGACGACGAGGCAGTCGCGCCCGCCGCCACCGCCGCGGCGGCCCGCGCCGCCGCTACGGCGACCGCGGCCGCTACGGGGGCTCCCACCGCCGCGCCGCGCCGCGCCGCGACGGCCATCGCCACTGCCGCGGCTGCCCGTCAGGCACAGGCTGCCCCCACCGCCGCGGCCACAGGGGCCTCCGCCGAACGGGCCACCGCCGCGCCCACCGCCGAGTCGGCGGCCCCCAGGGCCGCCCCGGCAGAACAGCGACCGGGGCCCACGGACACGACCTTCAGGAACTACGGGCGCACGCCGTTCGTCGACGCAGACACGGACGCGGTCTCGACGTTCAGCCTGGACACGGACCGGACGTCCTACTTCCTCGCGCTCAACTGGGCGCAGAACGGCTACGAGGTGGAGCCCGACTCGGTGCGGGCGGAGGAGTGGGTCAACGCCTTCGCCTACGGCTACGACCTGCCCCGCGACGAGCGCAGCTTCGCGATCACGAGCGAGGTGGTGGAGCATCCCCTCGGCGGCGGGCGGCATCTGGCCCGCGTCGCCCTCCAGGCGCCAATGGTGCGCGACAACACACCCTTGAACGTGACTCTGGTGCTGGATGCATCAGGCTCCATGAACGAGGGGAACCGGGTCGCGATCGCCCGCGAGGCGGCTGAGACCATCCGCCAGAGCCTCAACTCGCGCGACCGCATCGCCGTCGTGCACTTCACCAACGACGTGATCGATGCCTACACGGTCGAGCACAGCCGGCCCGACGATCGCGATGTCGCGCGCTCGATCTCGCGGCTCGATCCGCATGGCAGCACGAACGTGCAGGCCGGGCTGAACCTCGGTGTGCGGCTCGCCGACGAGGCCCGCCGGGAGCGGCCGGACGCCTTCAACTACATCATCCTGATGTCCGACGGCGTCGCGAACGTGGACGCGACGAGCCCGTTCGCCATCCTCGAGTCGGCCCCGGACTACGACAGGCAGAACCCGCTGCGGCTGATCACGATCGGTGTCGGGATCGCCAACTACAACGACTACCTGCTGGAGCAACTGGCGCAGCACGGCAACGGCTGGTACCGCTATCTGGACGACACCGCGCAGGCGCGGGCGACCTTCAGCCGCGAGAACTGGCTGGCGCTGTCGACGCCGTTCGCGGACCAGGCGCGCGCGCAGGTGACCTGGGACCCCCGGGCGGTGCAGGCGTGGCGCATCGTGGGCTACGAGAACCGGATCACGCCGGACCACACCTTCGAGCAGAACCGCAGGGAGTTCGCGGAGCTTCCCTCCGGGTCCGCCACGACGGTCTTCTACGAGCTGGTGCTGCGCGACGCGGCGCTCTACCGCTCGGCGGTGCTGGGCGAGATCGAGGCGCGCTGGGTCGATCCGTTCTCGGGCGACACGCTGAGTCAGCGGCTGGACGTGTCCGGGCGCACGGACGCGCCGTTCGACGCCGCAGACCGCCACTTCCGCCTCGGGGCGA
This sequence comes from Dehalococcoidia bacterium, assembly GCA_965261685.1. Taxonomy (GTDB): domain Bacteria; phylum Chloroflexota; class Dehalococcoidia; order UBA2979; family UBA2979; genus VXMT01. Next base: position 204,698 of record CBDHDI010000019.1, on the reverse strand, counting down.
TCGTGGCGCTGGCGGCGGACCGCTACAGCGCGCTCTCGCCGCAGGTCCGGAACGCCGAGGTCGATGCCGGTGGCATCCACTTCGACCTCGAGGCGCTGCTGGGAGAGCTCGACCTGCTGGGCGAGCGCCTCGGTGGGGCGCAGGCGTACGGCGACTTCCGCTTCCTGCTGGACCGGCTCACGGCGGTCGCCGCGGAGTTGGCGCCCGCCGCGCGCTCGTCCTCGTCCTCGGGCTCGGGCTACAGCCAGTGACGTAGCCGTCGGCGGGCTGGGCGCGCGGAAGGCGCCCCTCCCGCGCGGCGCAGACGTCTCACGGGCGACCGCCGATGCAGGTGCTGAGGGTGCTCGGGGCGATCGCCTCGAGCACCTTCTTCACGCGGGCGGTGGTCGCCTGCGCCGGCGGCTTCGAGGGTCGCCAGGCGCCGGCCGCGCCATGGGTTGACCGTCCGCTCCACCGCCCTCGGGCTGGCGGTCGCCAGGCCATGAGGAGGTTCGCCATGAAGATGGACAATGAGATGCAACCGTCGGGCACGAGCCCGCTGTTCGGGAACTTCCTCCTCCGCTACGTGGAGGAGTTCTATCTCGGCTTCCGGCTGTTGTTCGCCTTCCTGCTGGCCCTGCACGGGGCACAGAAGGCGTTCTTGCTGTGGAACTTCCCGGCCGATCATCCACTGGGCTGGAAGGTCGACGTCGCCGGCTGGGTGGAGTTCATCGCCGCGATCCTGATCGCGAGCGGCGTGTTCACGCGCCTGGGAGCGGGCGCACTGGCGGTGCAGATGGTGGTCGCCTACTTCGATGTGCACTACGGCAACGATCTCTGGCCGCACATCTACCCGGCGACGGGCGGCTTCGGCGCCACCGGCGGCGAGGTGGCGATCCTCTACTTCGGGATCGCGGGCATCATCGGCGTCCTCGGGAGCCGGAAGTACGGGCTCGAGCAGCTGCTGCTCAAGCGGGAGCTGCTGTAGCGGCAGCCCCGCGCGGCCGGCTTCCGCCCGAGCGTCGGCGGCCGTCCCTGCTCCGCGTCAGGTCGCGCTCTCGAGGTAGGCCGTCCCGACGATGCGGTCCTCGACGAGTTGCGCGTACTCGGCCTCGCTGAGGCCGATCAGCCCGCGCAGCAGCTCCTCGTTGTGCTGGCCCAGCAGCGGCGCCGGTCCCCGCAGCGGCGTGAGCGGGGTGCGCGAGAACTGCGCCATCGGCCCGGGGTAGTCGTGCGTCCCGGCCGCCGGGTGCGTGATCTCCTGGAAGAAGCCGCGCTCGACGAGCTGCGGGTCGCCGGTCATCTCCGGCTGGTGCAGCAGCGCCGCCGCGGGCACGCCCGCGCGCTGCAGCCGCTCCATCAGCGGCTGCGCCTCGTGCCCGGCGGTCCAGGCCCGGATCCCGGCCTCCAGCCCGGCGCGGTTGCGGTGCCGCGAGACGACGTCGGCGTAGCGCTTGTCCGCGGCCAGCTCCGGCCGCCCCATCTCCCCGCAGAGCGCCGCGAACGACTCGTCCGAGGGCGCGGCGATCGCGATCCAGCGGTCGGCCGCGTCCTCGGGACCGGCGGGCGAGGGCGAGGGGGCGCAGGCGAAGATGCCGTAGGGGGCGATCGAGGGGTGCGTGTTGCCGGCGTGCCCGTGCGCGCGGCCGTTCATCGAGTAGTCCATGAAGGCGTAGCTGAGGTGCTGCATCACGGCCTCGGCCTGCGAGATCTCGATCAACTGTCCCCGGCCCGTGCGCTTGCGCGCCCATAGCGCCGCTTGCAGCGCGAACACCACCGTCGCGCCGGCGTTCGGGTCGCCATGCAGCGAGGCAGGCGTGAGCGAGGGGTCGGCGTCGTTGTAGCCGCGCAGCATCGTGTGGCCGACGACCGCCTCCATGATGTTCCCGTAGCCCTTGTAGTGCGCGTATGGCCCGCTGATCCCGAAGCCCGGGAAGCGCACCATCACCAGCGCCGGGTTGATCGCCGAGAGCGTGTCCCAGTCGATCGCGAGGTTGTCGACGACATCGGCGGCGCCGTTCTCGATGAAGGCGTCCGAGCGTTTGACCAACTCGTAGAAGAGCTCGCGGCCGCGCTCGCGCCGCAGGTCGAGCGTGATCGACTTGCAGCCGCGCTTGCCGTAGTTGAACCAGGCCTGGCGGTTCCAGAAGCCCTCGCTGCCGTCGCGGTCCACGTAGTAGGTGCCGGTCGTCCCGGCGAGCATCACGGGGCTGACGTGGCGCGAGTTCGTGCGCGTCGGGTTGAGGTGCTGGATCGACTCGACCTCGATCACCTCGGCGCCGAGGTCGGACAGCAGCGCGGTGGCGAACGGCCCCGCCCAGACGATCGCCTGTGCGAGCACGCGCACGCCCTCGAGCGGCAGGCGGCGGGCGGGCGCTTCCGCCTCCGCCGCTGCGGCGTCCGGCTGCTGGCTGGCGGTCATCGCCTCGGCCCGCGCGTGCGCTAGCCCCTCGGGAGGCCGAGGCCGCGCGTGGCGATGACGTTGCGCTGAATCTCGCTGCTGCCGCCGTAGATCGTGAAGGCCACGGTCCGCGCGTAGTCGTGCGTGTGCTGGCCGTGCAGCGGGGCGCGCTCGTCACCCGGCCAGAGATTCGAGTAGAGCCCGAAGGTCTTCGTCCCGGTGCGCGCGAGGCGCTGGTGCAGCTCCGTGGAGAAGCACTTGCCGATCGACGCCTCGTAGTTCGGGATCAGCCCGGCCGCCTGCATCGAGGCGACGCGCTGCGCGAGGTTCTGGCCAACCCGCGCCTCGACGTAGCGGTCGGCGATCTCCGCGCGCACGGACGGCAACTCGGCGACGCGCGAGACGCGCCGGCCCTCGTCCGTCCGCAGGAAGTCGACGAGGCGCGCGAGGCCCTCGCGGTCCTCGCCGGTGTCGGAGAGGCTGCCGCGGTCGAAGTCCATGAGCGTCATGGCGACGTACCAGCCCTGGTTCTCCTCGCCGATCAGGTTGGAGACCGGAACGCGTACGTCGTGGAAGAAGGTCTCGCCGTTGCCGGGGTAGTGGAAGGCCATGCTGGGCAACTGGGCCATCGAGATCCCCGGGTCGTTCAGGTCCTCGATCATCAGGAAGGAGATGCCGCGATGCTTTGGCGCCTCCGGATCGGTGCGCACGAGGGTGTACATCGCGTCCGAGGTGAGCGGCTGCGACCACAGCTTCTGCCCGTTGATCACGTACTCGTCGCCATCGCGGACTGCACGGCACTGCAAGGAGGCGAGGTCGGAGCCGCTGCCCGGCTCGGAGTAGCCCTGCGCCCAGTCGATCTCGCCCGCCGCGATCGACGGCATGTACTTCGCCTTCTGCTCCTCGCTGCCGTAGACCATGAGCAGGGAGCCGAGGAACATCGCGCCGCTCCCGCCGACGCGGGGCGCGCCGGCGCGCTCGCGCTCCTCGTTGAAGATGAACTGCTCGAGCGTGGTGAAGCCGGCGCCGCCGAGGTGCTTCGGCCAGGACGAGGCGACGTAGCCCTCGTCAGCCAGCGCCTTCGCCCAGCCGTCGGCGGCGCCCTTGACCTCGGGATCCTCGGAGTAGCGGTCGGTGCCCCACTCGGCGTGGGTGGCGAGGATCTCCTCGCCGTTGGAGGCGCGGATCATGTGCGGGCGCAGCGGTCCGACGTCCTCGCGGTAGCGCTGGGGCAGGTTGTCGTCGAAGAAGGCCCGCACCGTCGCCCGGAACTCCGCCTGCTCTGGCGTGTCTGCCCAGTCCATCGCAACCTCCCCATCGTCGCGGGAGCGATGCTAGCAGTCTCGCGCGGCGCTCGTTGTGGGTGATGGGCTTGAGGCTCGTCGCAGACGGAGTTTGGCCCGCGCGCCCCTTCAGGCCGCGGTCACCTCGACGACGAGGCTGTGTCCCACGGCCCGGAGTGCCTTCTGGACCTGGCTGACGTGAGAGCGGTGGTCAGGGTTGGCCAGCTTTCGCACGGCCGACTCGCTGATCCCGAGCCTGTCAGCGAGCTCCACCTTGGTGATGCGCTGGGCGCGCATTGCCGTGTAGAGCGCGAGCTTGGCAGCCACGACGGGCTGCACGGCGACGAGCACCTGACCGGCGACTGCCTCGCCGGGGGCGGGGATGTTCCGCTTCTCGTGGACGTATCCGGCGAGTGCGGTCGCGAGGGCGGCTTCCGCCATCTCCAGGGCCTCGGACCGATCTTCTCCCCCTGTGATGGCCTCCGGAACGTCGGGAAAGGTGGCTACCAGCCATCCCTCCTCATCGGTCGTGAGTTGACAGGGGTATTGGTAGATCATCGCTCAGAACTCCCGTTGATCGATGTCCAGTTGACGCAGCATCGCGGCCAGCATTCCCCGTGACAGCTCGCCTCGCTTCACCGTCGTGAACCGCGAGCCGATGTAAAGCCGGCCGTGACTCCCCTTGCCATGCGCCGGATCGAAACGGAAGGCTTGTCCTGTCTCGCGGGCATAGCGCCTGGCTCGCCTCACGAACTCGCGGCTGTTCACGGCCGCAGTGTCGCACCTAAAGGTGCGATTATCAACACCGGCTCGTTGCCTGCCCGCGATCTGACCGCCGCGAAGGGCATGGTGCGACCGGACAGGCTGGGCCGTGAATGAAAGCCATTCGCGTCGCGAATGATCTACGAGACGAGGTCGCCGTAATCCACGGCCAGTTGCCCGAGGGCGCTACTCCTCGTAGACGATGAACTCGAGCAGGTTCTGGTCAGGATCGCGCGTGTAGATGCTCACGCCCCAGTCGCGGCCGACCCCGCGGCCGCCCTCTCGCGGCACCGGGCCCTCCTCGATCGGCGCGCCGGTCGCCTCGAGGGCGGCTTGCAGGTCGTCGAGGCCGCCGTCCCAGACGAAGCAGAGGTCGCCGCAGCCGGGCTTCGCGGTGGGGCCGCGCAGGGTGAAGTCCTCGCTCGGCCAGAAGTCCGGGCCGTGCACGTTGATCTTGTTGTCCCCGAAGGCGATCGAGAAGATCCGGCGCTCGCCGCTGCGGAACGCGTCGGCGTCGAGGATCGTGAAGCCCATGCTTTCGTAGAAGGCCATCATCTCCTCGGGATGGTCCGTCGGGACCGAGGCGTGGTCGAAGCGGACTACGGGCATCAGCGTCTCCTCACAGGCCGTGGCCGGCGGGGTAGAACTCCGGGATCGGAGTGCGGATGCGGTCCCGCACCCAGCCGGGGCCGATCAGCGGCGTCCACTCCGCCTCCCGGAGCTGGCCGGGCGGCAGCTCGACCTCGATCTCGATCGTCGGCTTGCTGCCGGCGATGCGGAAGATGAAGCGATCGAGGCGCTCGTCGTAGGCGCTCTGCACCGGCGCCGGGCCGAAGACCAGCTCGACGAGCTGGCGGTGTGGGTCATAGCCCTGCTCGCGCATCGTCGCCATCGCCGCCTCGATGTCGAACGCGCGCCCGCCGCGCATGCCCGCCGCGCGGGCGCGCTGCCGTTCCTGCTGCAGCCGTGCGACGGTGATCGTCATGCGCGCTCCCTCGCAGGCGAGATGCTAGCAGCGCTGGCTAAGCCCCGTAGCGCTCGCCCAGATCGAGGTAGCCCGCCGTGCCGACGATCGCCTCGCGCTCGTTGAAGGTGATCATGCGCTCCGCCTGCGCGGCGCTGCTGCCATCCTCGCGGATCGCCTCCAGCGTGCGCTGCATCGCCCACACGGCGGCGCGCTGGAGATCCGAGGGGATGATCACGATGCGGTAGCCGAGCTCGGCGAGCCGCCCGGCGGGGACGAGCGGCGTCTTGCCGCCCTGGAACATGTTGATCAGCTTCGGCCCGGGCAGGCGCTCCGCGATCGCCTCGATCTGCGCCTCGCTTTCCGGCGCCTCGACGAAGAGCACGTCCGCTCCCGCCTCGCCGTAGCGCCCGGCGCGTTCGAGCGCGGCCTCGAGGCCCTCGACGGCGATCGCGTCGGTGCGCGCGATCAGCACCACGCCGCTGCCCTCCAGCGCCTCGCTGGCGGCGCGCAGCTTCTGCGCCATCTCCTCGACCGGGACGAGCGATTTGTCGTCGAGGTGGCCGCAGCGCTTGGGGAAGGTCTGGTCCTCGAGGTGCAGCGCGGCCACGCCCAGAGCCGCGAACGCCTGCGCCGCGCGCCGCGTGTTGAGCGCGTTGCCGTAGCCGGTGTCCGCGTCCGCGATCACCGGAATCGAGACCGCCTCGACGATCGGCCGCAGGCGGTCGACGACCTCGCCGAGGCCGAGCAGCCCGAGGTCCGGCAATCCGCCGCTGCGCGCGATCGCGCCGCCGCTGGCGTAGGCGGCGGGGAACCCCGCCTGCTCGACCAGCCGCGCCGAGAGCCCGTCGAAGACGCCGGGCGCGACGACGACCTCGTCGCCGTCGATCAGCTCGCGCAGCCGCGCGGCGGCCGCGATCGCCGCCTGCGCCGCGCTCATCTCGCCGCCCCGGCCGTCGCTGCGGCCTCGCGACCCGCGAGGCGCGAGGCCGGGACCAGCACGCGGCCCTCCATCAGCCGCCGCGCCGTGCGGTAGACCACCACGTCGTCGGCGACCCAGCGGCCCTCTCCGCTGCCCTCGCGGCGCACACTGGCGGCCACCGGGAGCACGCCCGAAGGGTTGCCGAGCCGCAGGTCGGCGGCCGGATCGCCCGACCGCGTCAGCTCGTGCACGACGCTGCCCTCGATGCGCGCGGCGACGGCGAGGCACATCGCCGCCGTCAGCGGCAGCGCGCGGTGCGCCTGGCCCATCGACATCACGCGCGCCGTGAGGTCCACCGCCTCGGCGGCGATCACCTCGCCCGCGAGGGTCGACGCCGCCTGCGGCGCGGCGACGATCGCGATCAGCGGGCTCTGCGGCGAGCAGGCGCTCGCCTCCTCCACGCTCGGCGAGAGGCCGAGCCGCAGCGCGGCGGCCCCGCGCACCGCCTCGAGGCGCGCCAGCAGGCCGGCGTCGGCCTCGATCGCGTCCGGCAGCTCGCTGCCCTCGAGGCCGAGGTCCGTCGCGCGCACGGCGACGACTGCCGTCGTCGCGTCCACGATCGAGACGCGCAGTTCGCCGAGGCCGGGGACGGCCAGCGTCTCGGCAGGTGCTCCGCCGGGGAGCAGCTCGCCGGTCACCGCGCCGCCGGGGTCCTGGAACTCAAGGCGGATCGGCGCGCCCCGTCCGGCGACGCCGAGCAGCTCGAAGTCGCCCTCGACCGCGGCGCTCGCGCCCTCGAGGGGGAAGCGGGCGACGATCCGCTTCTGCGTGTTCACGTTGTAGAGCCGGACCGCCGCCTCCCCGGCCGCGTCCACCGAGGGCGTCACAAGGCCCTCGTCGACGGCGAAGGGGCCGACGGCGGAGGTGAGGTTGCCGCAGTTCGTGCGGTAGGCGACCGTCGCTTCGCGGACGGCGACCTGGCCAAAGGTGTATTCGACATCGACATCGGGCCTCGCGGAGGGCTCGACGACGACGATCTTGGAGAGCGAGGAGACGCCTCCGCCGAGGCCGTCGAGCTGGCGGCCGTAGGGGTCCGGGCTACCGAGCGCGCCGAGGAAGATCGGCGCCCAGTCCTCCTCGGCCGCGGGCAGCCAGGCGCGCTGGAAGAAGATGCCGCGGCTGGTGCCGCCGCGCATGAAGACCGCATCCACCCGTTGCTGCGCCATCGCCGCCGCCTCCGCTCCCTCGCGCCCCGCGATTCTACGCGGGCGCGTCGCGGTCGACAGCGCGGGCGGCGACGGGCTAGCCTCGCGCGGCGCCGGTCGGGAGGCGGCAGCGGCGATGGCGGACTCCGAAGACCGGGCGGACGGACTGCCCCTCGAGGGCATTCGCGTCGTCGATCTCACGCAGGGCGCCGCCGGGCCCTACGCGACGAAGCTCTACGCCGACTACGGCGCGGACGTGATCAAGATCGAGCGCCCGGACGGCGGCGATCCGATGCGTCGCGTCGGCCCCTTCCCGGACGACGAGCCGCACCCGGAGCGGGCGGGCGTCTTCCTGCACATCAACACCGGCAAGCGCAGCGTCACGCTCAACCTCAAGACCGCGAGCGGGCAGCAGATCCTGCAGCGCCTCGCCGCGAGCGCCGACCTCGTGTTCGAGAGCTTCCGGCCGGGCACGCTCGAACGGCTCGGGCTCGACGCCGAGCGGCTCGAGGCGCTGCGTCCGCAGGCCTCGCTGATCCGGCTCTCCAACTTCGGTCAGTACGGCCCCTACCGGGACTTCGAGGCCGACGACATGCTGCTCTACGCGACCGGCGGGGTGCTGCAGGTCACCGGCGTGCCGGAGCGCGAGCCGGTCAAGATCGGGCTCTACGCGCCGCTCTTCCTCGCCGGCGCCGTGGCCGCGGCGAAGTCGTTTGCGGCGCTGATGGCGGCCGATCGCGACGGCGTCGGGCAGACGGTCGACATCTCGATGCAGGACGTGCTCGCCGCCTCGATGGACCGCGGCGGGCCGAACCTGGTTGCCTGGCAGTACTCGCGCTCGCTGATGCACATGCGGATGCGCGAGCTACGGCGCAACGCGATCCCGCGAGGCGTCTACCCCTGCCAGGACGGCTACGTCTTCGTCAACGGCACGTTGCAGTGGTTCGACCGCTTCTGCCGCATGATCGGCCGGCCCGACCTGATCGATGACGAGGAGACGATCGCCCAGCTCGAACACATCGAGTACGGCGAGCGCTTCGACGGGCTGCTCTACCCCTGGCTGCTGGAGCGCACGAAGCAGCAGGTGATGGAGGAGGCGCAGCAGGAAGGTCTGCCCGTGGGCGCGATCAACTCGATGGCCGACGTCTTCGCCGACCCGCACCTGCGTGCCCGTGAGTTCATGACCACGATCGAGCACCCGGAGGCGGGAGCCTTCGAGTTCCCCGGCCTGCCCTTCCGCATGCACGGTACGCCGGGCCAACTGCGCCGCGCCCCGCTGCTCGGCGAGCACACCAGCGAGGTGCTGACCTCGGAGCTTGGCTACGCGCCCGAGGAGATCGTGATCCTGCGTCAGCGCAACATCGTCTGAGGAGGCGGCGGACGTGAGGCTGCCGCTCGCCGCCGGGCTGCTGCTGCTCGTCGCGGCCGCGTGCGCAGGCGGCGGGCCCGTGCCCACGGCCACCCCGACGCCGCCCGCCAGCGCCGTGCCTGCGACTGCCACGCCCGACCCTCGCGAAGCGGTCGCGGTCCTCGTCGCGGATCCCGCCGAGCGCGCCCGCCTCGAGGCAGCGCTGGCGTCGTCGGCCGGCTTCGCCCCTGCCGCCGGCGTCGCGCGAGTGCAGTGGGCGATCGCCGACATACCGCTGTCGGGCTCCCGGCCGCTCGTGCTTGCGCGCTGGGCGGCGATCACGGACCAGCGGCGCGACGTGCTGGACCTGCGCCGCGCCGACGTACTGCGCATCCTGCGCGGCGAGGTCCGCGACTGGTCCCAGCTGGGCGGAAGCCAACAGCCCATCGTCGCGTATCTCCCCGCCTCGCACGCGGCCCGCATCACGGGCGCCCTCGGCGTCCCGTCCGCCGAGCTGGCAGCGGAACTGCTGCCGGACGGGGAGGTGGCCGACCGCGTCGCGTCCACGCCGGGCGCGTTCGCGCTGATCGCGCCCGAGCAGCTGCGGCTCGGCGTGCTCGCGCTCACGGTCGACGGCCACGACCCGTACCGCGACCCGGCAGGGGAGTCGCCGCTGAGCGCGAAGCGCTGGATCCGCGCGCCGGGCCTGGGAGGCGTCGTCAGGCTGGTCGCCGCCGCCGGCCTTGAGGCCGCTCCACCGTTCGACCCGGCGGGCATGCTGGTCACGGGTGAGCTGGTCCCGGTTCGATGCACGAACGCGGCGCTCGCCGGCCTGGACGACTACGGGGCGATGTTCGACGGCGTGCGCGAGGCGGTAGCGGCTGCGGACATCGCAGTCGCGGCGCTCGAGACGTCGCTCACGGACCTCGCCGAGCCGACGCCGTGCGTCTCGACCTTCGTGCTGCAGGGCAGCCCCCGCGTCGTCGGCGCGGTGTCCGAGGCCGGGGTGGACGTGATGCTCACAGCCGGCAACCACATGCTGGATTGCTGGGAGGGCTGCTCGGGTACGGGGGCGCTGCTCGACACGCTGGCGCGGCTGGAGGAAGCCGGCATCGCCACCGCCGGCGCCGGCGAGGATCTGAGCGCCGCTCGCGCGCCGGCCGTGGTCGAGGTCCACACGGCGCACGGCTTCGTGCGCTTCGCCTTCCTGGGCTACGACTCGATCGCGCCCTGGTACGCGGCCACGGAGCAGAAGCCGGGCACGGCCCCGCTCAGCGCCGCGAGCGTGCGCGAGGACGTGCGCGCCGCGCTCCTCCTCGCGGATCACGTCGTGGTCGGGGCGAGCTGGGGCGTCGAGTACACGGCCGACCCGACGGCCTCCCAGCGCGAGATCGCCGGGATCGCGATCGAGGCCGGCGCGACGTTGGTGATCGGCAACCATCCCCACTGGGTGCAGGCGGTCGAGCACTTCGAGAGCGCGCTCGTCGCGTACTCCTTCGGCAACTTCGTCTTCGACCAGTCCTGGTCGGTGGAGACGACGCAGGGGATGGTGATGGAACTGGGATTCATGCGCGATCGGCCAATCGGCTATCGGATCCGTCCGATCGTGATCCGTGGCGACGGCGGCGGGCCACGCTGGATCTACCGCCCCGAGTTCGTCGACCCGGCCGCCGAGGGCCGCACCATCCTCGATCGGATCTGGCAGGCCCAGGACCGGCTGCCCGCGCGATAGGCGGCGCTCTCGGCGCGGACCGCGACCACAACGCGAGGGAGCCGGGTACCGATCCGCCGAGGTGCGACCCCTCTCGGGCTTGAGACCGGAGATTGGGTCGTCTTCGCCATCGCGGACGGACGCCGAGCCGGCGCCAGCTCCGTTCCCGCCCCGCGGGAACCCGCAGCCCCGCGCGCGCGTCCTGAGAGTGGGGGCGGGAGCGCGGGATGCCAATCGACGGCCCGAGTGGGATCAGCACGCGGCTGCGGCGCGCGCTGTCGTTGCCGGCGTGGCTCGCGCTCGCACTGTCGGCGGCGGTCGGTCTGGGCGCCTGCAGCGGTCTGCCCGGCGGCACGCCTCCGCCCGCCGCGCTGGCGGCGACCGCGACGCCGATGGCGACACCCTCGCCCGCCGCCACCGCCGAGCCGCCGGCTACGCCTCCCCCGGCGCCTGCCCCTGCGCCCACGGCGACGGCGACCGCCACTCCCACGCCCGCACCAGGCGAGGCAGTCGCGATCCTCGTCTCGGATCCCGCTGAGCGCGCCCGGCTCGAAGCGGCGCTCGCGTCCGCGGCCGCCTTTAACCCTGTAGCCGGTAACCCTGCAGCCGGCGATGCCAATACGCGGTGGGCGATCGCGGACGCGCCGCTGCCGGGCTCGCGGCCGATCGTGCTCGAACGCTGGACGGCGATCACGGACCAGCGGCGCGACATCCTGGACCTGAGCCTTGCCGACGTGCAGCGCATCCTCCGCGGCGAGGTCCGCGGCTGGTCCCTGCTCGGCGCGAGCCGACAGCCGATCTCCGCCTATCTCCCCGCCTCGCAGGCGGCGCTGATCGCGGGCGCGCTCGGCATCCCGCCGGCCGAGCTGCGGGTGCAACTGCTGCCGGACGGCGAGGTGGCCGAGCGCGTCGCCGCCACGCCGGGGGCCTTCGCGCTGATCGCGCCGGAGCAGCTACGCCTCGGGGTGCTCGCGCTCACGGTCGACGGCCACGACCCGTACCGCGACCCGGCAGGGGAGTCGCCGTTGAGCGCGATGCGCTGGATCCGCGCGCCGGGCCTGGGGGGCGTCGTCAGGCTGGCCGCCGCCGCCGGCCTCGAGGCCGCTCCGCCGTTCGACCCGGCCGGGATGCTCGTCACCGGCGAGTTGATCCCGGTGCGCTGCAGCGACTACGTGCTGGCGCAGCTCGACGACTACGGGGCGATGTTCGACGGCGTGGGCGGCGCGATCGCCTCCGCCGACATCACCGTCATGCCCCTTGACTCGTCGCTCACGGACCTCGCCGATCCCACGCCCTGCAGGGAGACGTACATGCTGCAGGGCAGCCCTCGCGTCGTCGACGCCGTCGCCGAGGCAGGGGTGGACGTAGTGCTCACGATCGGCAACCACATGCTGGACTGCTGGACGGGCTGCGCGCCCGCAAGGGCGCTGCTCGACACGCTGGAACGGCTGGAGAAGGCCGGCATCGAGACCGCCGGGGCCGGCGAGAATGTGAGCGCCGCTCGCGCGCCGGCCGTGGTCGAGGTCTACACGGCGCACGGCTTCGTGCGCTTCGCCTTCCTCGGCTACGACTCGGTCGCGCCCTGGCACTTCGCCAACCCGGTCACACCCGGCACGGCGCCGCTCGACGCCGCGAGCGTGCGCGAGGACGTGCGCGCGGCCCTCGAACTCGCGGACTTCGTCGTGGTCGGGGCGAGCTGGGGCGTCGAGTACACGGCCGACCCGACCGACGAACAGCGCGAGCTTGCCGCGATCGCCATCGAGGAGGGCGCGACGCTCGTGATCGGCAGCCACCCGCACTGGGTGCAGGCGGTCGAGCACCTCGACGGCGCGCTCGCCGCCTACTCGCTCGGCAACTTCGTCTTCGATCAGGACTGGTCGGAGGAGACGACGCAGGGCGCGGTGCTGGAGCTGGGATTCACGCGCGATCGGCTGATCGGCTACCGCATCCGTCCGATCGTGATCCGTGGCGACGGCGGCGAGGCGCCCTGGATCTACCGTCCGGAGTTCGTCGACCCCGCAGCCGAGGGCCGCCCCATCCTCGATCGCATCTGGCAGGCGCAGGACCGGCTGCCAGAGCGGTAGGCTGGTTGCCTAGTGGATCCGGGAGGGACGGATGCGGATGAAGGAACCCACCCGCGACAGTCACGAAGTGGAATCAGCCAACGATTCTCGCCGAGGTGTGCCGCAGCGTGGGCCGTGGCCCGCGGACACGACCGACTCGACCATCAGGAGCAGAGGTGCAGGGCACGTGGCGAAGGCATCCTTCAGCCTGGAGTCAGTGTACGGCTCGGTGCAGCCCTCCCGGCATCCCGAAGACTTCGATGAGGTTTCTCGGAACGCCAAAGACGCCAAGGCCGAGAGGACTGCGCTTGAGATGGATCAGATATGAACTGTCCGCGCGGTAGGTTCCGCGAGACGTAGGCCGCGCCTGACGGCGCCCCTTACAGCGGCCTTGGCGCGTAGTCGCGGTCGATGCGCAGGACGGAGCCCATCTGCTCGTAGTCCTCGAACGGGAGTATCGAGCCCTCGCGCGCGATCGGGTCGGAGCGCAGGTCGGAGGCGCGGTCGGCGATGCGCCGTTCGAGCAGGTCCGCGACCTCGTCCTCGCTCAGCCCCAACTCGGACAGCACCGCCTCCGTGTCCGCGCCCAAGTCCGGCGCCGGTCCGCCGGCGGGGACGCCCTCGCCATCGAACTTCGCCGGCAGGTAGCGCTGGATCGGCACCCGCCCGAAGTCGCCGATCGCGAGGTCGTCGAAGAACTCGCGCGCGGCCAGGTGCGGGTCCGCGATCACCTCGTCGCCCTTGAGGATCGGCCCTGCCGGCGCCCCCGCCGCCTGCAGCAGCGCGGCGACCTCGAACTTGTCACGCTCGCTCGTCCACTCGCCGATCAGCCCGTCGATGGCGTCGTGCTGCTCGCCGCGCGAGGCGGCGTCGGCGAAGCGCAGGTCGTCGAGCCAGGCCTCGTGGCCGCTGGCGTGGCAGAAGGCCCGCCACTCCTCCTCGTTGCGCAGCGAGATCGCGACCCAGTCGTCATTGCCGCGGCAGGGGTAGGCGCCGCGCACCATGCCCGGCCGGCGGTTGCCGTCGCGCGTCTGGTGGCGCCCGTTGCGCTGGTAGTCGGCGAGCTGTGACTCGAGGACGGGCAGCGTCGCCTCCTGCATCGAGACGTCGATGATCTGGCCCTCGCCCGTGCGGTCGCGGTGGATCAGCGCGGCGAAGAGGGCGGCGGCGCCGTGCAGGCCGGAGTAGGGGTCGACCCAGGTCTGGCCCGTCTTCATCGGACCCTCGCCCCGATAGCCCGTCACGGTCGGCACGCCCGAGGCGGGCTCCATCGTCATGCCGTTGGCGGGCCGGAAGGCACTCGGGCCCGTCTGCCCGAAGCCGCTCAGGTGGAGCAGGACAAGCTGCGGGTACTGCTCGTGCAGCTCGTGGAAGTCGAAGCCGAGGCGGCTGACGACGCCGGGCATGAAGTTCTCGACCACGGCGTCGGCCTCGGAGATGAGCCGCCGCACCAGCGCGCGGCCTTCCTCCTGTCCGAGGTCGATCATCGCCGAGCGCGTGCCGGCGTTGCGGACGGTGAAGTAGATGTTGCGGTTCCAGACCTCGCCGTCGATGTCGTTGCGAGGCGGGAAGAGCGTGCGGTTGCCGTAGTTCCCGCCCGGCGTGAACGCGCGCTCGACGCGGATCATGTTCGCGCCCAGGTCGGAGAGGATGCGCGTCACGAGCGGCCCGACCCAGCCCTGCGTCAGCGCGACCACCGTCAGATCGTCGAAGAAGCGCATCTAGTCCGCTCCGGCCGCCACCGCGGCCGCGCGCAGCGCCTCGCCGTCGGCGTCGAGGGCGGGGGCGGGTCCGAAGCGCTGGGGCGTAGCCGACATGGTCGCGCCCGGGCCGCTGAGCCTCACGCCGTCCGGCCCGTCCCGCCAGTACTCGCGCTGATCGAGGTGCGGGTCGGCGAGCAGCTCGGCGACGTCCGGTACGGCGCCGAAGCCGAGCCCGAGCTCGCCGGCGCGCTGGAAGATCTCGTTCACGGTGTGGCGCTCCAGCCAGGGCTGCGCCACCGCGTCGAACTCCCGCCAGCGCAGGTTGCGCGTCTGCGTGCTGGTGAAGATCGGACTGTCCGCCATGTCTGGCCGCTCGAGCAGCGTTGAGACGACCCCGGCGAAGTCGTGGTGGCCCGTGCCGACGGGCACGAAGGCGATGTAGCCGTCCTTGCAGGCCATGATGTCGTTCGGGTAGCCGGGCAGGATGCGCGAGTAGTAGCGCCGCCGCACCACGCCCGAGCCGAGCCAGACCACGAGGTTGTGATCGTCCGTCATCGTCAGCGACTCGTGCGCCGAGACGTCGACGACGTGCGTCCGCTGCCCGCGCCGAGCGGCAGCGACGGCGGCCAGCGCGGCGATGGTGGCGTGCGTTGATGCGAAGTAGTCGCTGATCTCGATGCCCGCGCTGAGCGGCTCGCGGTCCGGCGCGCCGCTCACGTAGGAGAACCCCGCGAGGCCCTCGATGATGTGGCTGTCGGCGCGCCACGAGGCGTACGGGCCGGTCATGCCGAAGTCGGAGATCGAGACGAAGGTCGTCTCCGGGAAGCGCTCGGCCATGCCATCCGGATCGGCGAGCGGGAGCTCCGAGGAGATGCGATCGCCCTCGCGCCAGTCCGAGACGAGCAGCGCCGCACCCTCGATCAGCCGCGCCGCGAGCGCCGCCTCCTCGTCGCGTTCGAGGTCGAGCACGATGCTGCGTTTGCCGCGGTTGATCGCGGCGTGGAGTCCGCCGCCGTCGGGGTCGGGCTCATCGCCGTTGAACGGGCCCGCGAGGCGGATCGCATCCCCGCCGGGCGGCTCGATGCGGATCACCTCGGCGCCGAACTGGGCGAGCAGCTGCGCGCAGTAGGCGACCGGACGCCCGGCCGCGATCTCGACGACGCGCAGGCCCTCGAGCGGCGTCGCCGATGCGGCGCCCCCGCCCTCGGTCGCTGCGTCCGATCGCTGTCCGTTCGCCCCGCCCAAGCGCACCGCCTTCCGCGCGCGTGATGGCCGCGCCCGATGGTGGTGCGCCCGCGCGCGGCGCGTCAAGCGGGCGGGGGGTTGGGCGGGTGGCTCAGTGGGCCTGACCCACGAATTCAGCCGCGCGAGAGTGCCGTTCCCCCACCAGCAGAGCACTCTCCAGAAACGTATACTCGATAGGGAAGAACTCCCTTAGCGGGGCGTCTGTGCTAGCATCCGGCCCCCGCGACTGGTAGGAGAAGTTGGGAACCTTGCAGTGGACCGCCACCAGGGAAGCGGATTTGATCGACGGCGCGGGTGCCGTGACCACGTTCTCCGCCCGAGCGCGTCTCGGAGCGGCGTGCGCGGCAAGCATCCGCTCACTACGGTCGTGGTCGTCACCATGTCTTCAGATAGGGGCACCCTGTGACCCCTCAGTCCCACAAGCTCAATTTGCCACGGATCGGTTGTCTGTACTTCGATGTACTTTTCTCCCTTCCAGAGGGCGACCGCGCAGTCGCGCTCATAGCCGAGTGCTTAGAGGAAGGAGCGGCAGTAGCAACATATCGTCGCGGTGGCACCGAGCATGCCGTTCTCTTCGGCCACCGAACAGCGAGCGACGGCACATCGGAATACAGGAGTTCTTGGTTCCTACTCGATCCGGAGGTCCCAAGGATCGAGTCACAGGGTGATGCTTGGACTGCCCTAGATCGTGGATATGACGCCATCGACCATGTGCACATGCATTGCATGTTCCAGTTGACACAGCACGAACCACGAATGACGCTCCCAATCACCTTGTTCGCCTCAGAGGGATTCGCCTTCAATCAGATCCGCGGGTACCGCGCTGCGCTAGTCGAAGAAGAGCGGACAATATGGAATGCGACAGTGGATTGGATTGAATCTAGAGATGGATTCGAGCTATCAGTCAATTTCGACGAGTATCATGTTACGTCTGATATCTCGTCGCGAGATCTGTTTGGTGCCTGTACCGCCGTGCGTGACAGTCTAGTCGTGGAGCGAGGCAGTGACTGACACCTCAGGAGTAGTCACGGAAGCGGCACGGCCTGCTGCCGCGCAAAACGAGACCAGCGGGACGTTGCATGGTAAACAAAGAGGTAAGTTCGTAGTGGACTTCGGGGCATGGCTTGGGAGAGACCCGAACTGGCGGGCGATTGAGGCAGATCATGATCTGCTACGTACACATCGAGATCCTTTCCGGTGGGACAATTCCCTGAGAGCGCATTCCTCGATGGACGATCCGCCAAGCTCACCTAGTCACAGTTCTGGACACGCTTTCCGGGGAGTAGCTGCGTTCACCAAAGCGAAACCATCTACCGCACTCGCGCGCGCGAGTGCGCCGCTCGCGAGCGGTCTCGTCTCGCCGTTGCTACGTAAGGACATCATTGGCGGTGTGTTCCGGGAATTGCTAAGCGTCACTGTTCCCACCAATCTCTCACAGACTGGTTGGTGGATGGCATGCACCCACAGGCACGATGACCCGACTGCCATTCCCCGCGGCTTTTTCGATGAGGCAAGCGAATACTCGATGCTTCATGTAGGCGCTCAGAACGCAATGTGGCGTTCCTATGCGGAAAAGTACAATGGGATCGTCAGTGAGCTGGAGCAGAGCGATCTCGGCATTGCTGCTGACCGGCTCAGATACTTGCGGGAGGTCACTGAGGATGACCACGATGAGGTGCCGATACAACTTGCTTCTCTGCGGCACCTCTCTAGGTTCCTGAACGCTGAGCGACACATGGCAACGTCCCGGATCGGTGTCGGTCCTGATGGGCTGGTCCAGATGGACTGGCGCACCAGCGATCGTGGCATTGTCGCGATGAAGTTCCTGCCCGATGGCAAGATTCAGTTCGCTGGCCTCGCCGGACCGGTTCGGAGAGGCCAGGTTCGCAAGAGGATCGGCGGGACGTTGCACAAAGCCGAAGCGATGACTGCGCTCCAGCCGTTTCTGTCAGGAATTGCATCGCAGTGAAAGATGACCCTCTCCCAGACGATGGTCACGTCGCGCGTTCCTGCACTCCCAGCAGAGTCGAGGACGAGTTGCCGTTGCCGGCCGCATTCGAGCGCAAGGCGGACGAGGAGTATCTCTCGGTTAACTGGCTACAGTACTGGGGGCAGACTGTGCCCCGCGAGGTTGCACTTGCGCGCGTTCGGAAGGGCCTCTCCACTCGCTTGACTCTGAGACCAAACGGCAGGCTCGCTCTCCTGAATGTGGGAGCGGCCAAGAACGCCATTGATGAGTGGATTGATGGTGGCTCGTCCATCACGCATCAACCCAAGCCTGGTAATGAGTCGCACTCAGGGGTATTCGGCTTCTCCGCGACTGATTTCGAGGTAGCAACGGCGCTTGCTAACCTGGTTGGTGCGAAGGATGTTGTTGCTGCGATTGTTGACGATACCTAGGCGGTTCTGAAACGGAACATCCGGCGACGGCGGGCTTACCGCGCTCATCCTGGGCGATGCACCGTCGATTGCCGCCGCCGGTTAGCGGAACGCGGGCGCGACCTCCGAGGCGAAGCGCTCGATGGCGGGCCAGTCGTAGGGGGTGTTCATCATCATGATCACCTCGGCGTAGCCGGCGTCGGCGTAGGTCTGAATCGCGTCGCGCATCGACTCGGCGGGACCGCCCACCGTCTGCGCGCGCTGCGCCTCGACGCTGATGCCGCGACGGTCGGCGGTGCGCTCCGTCCAGCGCTCGTAGATCGCGTCCGGGATCAGCGGCGTGCCGGCCGTCAGGCTGATCTCCTCGAAGCGCCTCCCCACGTCGTTGCAGTGCTGGCGCAGCACCTCGACCTTCGGCGCGAGGTCGGCGGCCGTTCCGACGCCGTTCCAGGCGTCGGCGTGGCGCGCGACGATGTTGAGCGTCCGCCGCTCGCCCGCGCCGCCGACGAGGATCGGCGGGTGCGGGCGCTGCACGGGGGCCGGTCGGAACGAGGCCTGGTTGAGGCTGTAGTACTCGCCCTCGAAGGAGACTTCCTCCTCGTCGGACCAGAGCAGGCGGATCACCTGCAGCGCCTCGTCGAGCCGCTCGAGGCGTTCGCGCGCCGAGGGGAAGGGCCAGCCGTAGGCCTCGTGCTCGCGCGGGTTGTTGCCCGCGCCGATGCCGAAGTCCACCCGCCCGCCCGAGATCTGGTCGATCGTCGTCGCCGTCTTGGCGAGCATGGCGGGGTTGCGGAAGAGGTTGCCCGTCACCAGCGTGCCGAGGCGCAGCCGCTCCGTCTCCGCGGCGAGCGCGGCGAGCACGACCCAGCCGTCCATGCACGGCCCCTCGGTGTCGCGTGTGCCGGTCGGCAGGAAGTGGTCGATCGTCCAGGCGCCGTCGTAGCCGAGCGCCTCGATGCGCTGCCACGTCTCCGAGAGCTCGCCCCACTCGATGTTCTGCTGCCCGGTCTGGACGCTGAATTTCACCGTCGCCTCCGTCCTCGCGAGCGGCACTCTAGCAGGCGGGCGTGCGCCGGTCGTGCGGCGTCGGCGGCTACGTGACCGTGAGCGGGACGCCCTCGGGGCAGAGCGGGCAGTCGCCGGGCTCCCAGCTCTCGATGTCGAGCGTGGCGGCGGCGAAGAAAGGCAGCCCGAAGTCGGCGCGTCCGCCGGAGCGGTCGACGAGCACTGCGACGCCGACGGGCTCGCCGCCCGCCTCGCGCACGGCCTCGATCGTGTCGTGGACGGAGCCGCCGCTAGTGACCACGTCGTCGGCGATCAGCACGCGCTCGCCGGGCGTGAGGCGGAAGTCGCGCTGGATCGCGCGGCCCGGTCCGTCCTCGCGGCGCTCGGCGATGATCCCGCGCACGCCAAGCTGGCGAGCCATCTCGTAGGCGAGGATCACGCCGCCGGTGGTGGGGCCGGCCACGGTCTGCGGCTCGAGGCCGCGCGTGGCCCCGGCGAGGCGGGCGCAGATCGCGGCGGTGCGGTCCGGCCACTGCAGCAGGTTGAACTTCTCGACGTAACGGCCGGCGTGGCGGCCGGAGGCGAGCTGGAAGTGGCCGTCGAGGAAGGCGCCGCTCTCCTCGAAGGCGGCGATCACCGCGGGGTCGGCCGCTTCGTGGCGCGTCACCGGGACTGGCTCACCTCGACGCCGAACTGCGGGGTCGGCTCCTCGTGGCCGACGACGCCGAAGCGCCCGAGCGGCCAGTAGCGCAGCTCGGCGCGGCCGACGATCAGACCCTGGTGGAGCATGCCCCAGGAGTGCGAGTCGTAGGAGTTGTTGCGCGCGTCGCCGAGTACGAAGACGTGGCCGGGCGGGACCGTTTCCGGTCCGAACGAGTAGCGCGGCGCGTGCAGCAGGTAGGGCTCGTCCAGCACCGCCCCGTCCACGATCACCTGCTCGTCGCGCACCTCGACGGTCTGTCCGGACAGCGCGACCACGCGCTTGATGAAGTCACGCTCCGGACCGAGGGGGAAGGCGAAGACGACGACGTCGCCTTGCTCGATCGTGCCGAAGGGGCGCCACGCCTCCTCCTCGATGAGTGGTAGCCAGGAGAAGTCGAAGGCGCGGTAGGCAAGCTTGTTCACGACGACCATGTCGGCGTGCTGGAAGCTCGGCTCCATCGAGCCGCCGTCGACGATGAAGTTCTGGGCGATGCCACGCACGACGATGAACATCAGTAGGGCGAGCGCGATCACCTCGAGCGTCTCGCTGACGGCGCGCAGCCCGAATGGCCAGATCCCCCGCGCCCCGCTGCGCCCGTCGGCAGCAGCGGTGGGCAGCTCGCGCGGCGGGCCCCAGGGATCGCGTTCGGCGAGCCCGCCGTGGCTCAGCGCCGCCGCGAAGGCGAGCGCGCGGGTGGGCGGCGGCGCGACCGGCGCGTCGCGTGGCTCGAGGCGCTGGGGAAGCCGGCCAGGGTCGGCCGGCGGCTGATTCACCATTGCATCGAGTATACCCACGGACTCTGTAGGGGAATCCCGCGCCGGGTCCCGCATCGAGAGCCGCTCAGGCGCGCAACGAGGAGCCGAGGGCGTCCATTCGCTGCGCCGCGACGGTCGCGACGGCGGCGCGCGCCTCCAGCAGCGCCGGACGCGGGTCGCCACCTCGCGATCCGGCGATGGCGGCGGCGAACGCGGCGTGGATCTCGCTGCTGACGTTCAGCTTGCGGATGCCCGCACGCACGCAGTCGCGCAGCTGGCCGGGCGGCACGCCGGAGCCGCCGTGCAGCACCAGCGGCAGCCCGCGCACCGCCGCGCGCAGCTCGCGCACCAGCGCCAGATCGACGCTGCCCGCGAGCCCGTGCGCCGTGCCGACCGAGACCGCCAGCGCGTCGACCTGTGTCTCCTCGACGAAGCGGCGCGCCGCGGCCGGGTCCGTGAGCACGGCCTCCGAGGTGATGACGCCGGGCTCGCGCCCGCCGACGTGGCCCAGTTCGGCCTCCAGCGCGACGCCGTGCTCCAGCGCAATCACGGCGGCCTCGCGGGTCTCGCGGATGTTGAGTTCCAGCGGCTTGATCGAGCCGTCGTACATCAGCGAGCTGAACCCGGCGCGCGCCGCCGCGCGCAGCAGCCCGAGCTCGTGCCCGTGGTCGAGGTGGACCGCGACGGGCACGTTGGCGCTCTGGGCCAGCGTGCGCGCGGTGGCCGCGGCGACGGCGACACCGCCGAAGTGATCGAGGTTGCCGGGGTTGAACTGGAGCAGCACGGGCGAGCGGCGCGCCTCGGCGGCGTCGAGCACGCCGAGCGCGAACTCGAGGTTGGAGACGTTGAAGCCGGGCACGGCGTAGCCGCCCCGCTCCGCGTCGGCCAGTAGCTTGCGACCTCCGGTAAGCGCCATGCGCCGATCTTCACACGGATCGGCGCTGCGTGGTGGGGCGCCGTCCGGTCCGGTTGCCCGGAAGACACGCTCCCGGTACGAATCCCGGGGAGACTGGGCAGGGTGGTGCTCGCGGAATGGACCTGCGCTTCCACACGGACCTCGAGACGGGCGATCCCCACATCCATCGACATGGCGTGAGCGAGCGCGAGGTCGAGGAGGTCATGGCCTCCCCGGCGGAGGACCTGCCCGGTCGGCGCAACTCTCGCCTCGCCATCGGGCAGACGCTCGGAGGGCGTTACCTTCTGGTAGTGTATGTACGCGACCCGGAGCCGGGCAGCGCATTTGTCGTCACCGCCTACGAACTGTCAGGAAACGCCCTCGCGGCGTTCCGGCGGCGGAGGCGAAGGAGAAGCAGATGAGCGACGGAGCGAACCGGTTGCCGCCGGGCTGGGACGAGGCGCGCGTCCACGATCTCATCGAGCACTACGAGTCGCGGACCGACGATGAGTTGGCGGCCGAAATCGAAGCGGCGTTCGAGGATCCGTCTCACACCGCGATGGTAATTCCGAACGAGCTGGTTCCCGCTGTGCGTGCACTCCTCGCCGAGTCTCCCGACGCTGCGCCTGCGCCCACCGCGAGCTGATTGCGCGCGGCTACTTCCTTCCCGCTCGCGCTAACTGCCACCACCAACCAGCACAGTGTGGGCTGCGGCGCCGTGCAGCGGGGCCATTGTGATCATCGCGTGCTAGGCTCGCCGAGGCGGGATGGAGCGAACACGAGCCAGCTCTTGGCGGCGCAACGACACCAGGTGGGTGACGACGTCCCGGACCTCGTCCGGCGGGCGCAGCGTGGCGAAGTTGCGGCCTTCAACACGTTGGTGATCCGCCACCAGGACGCCGCCTACTCGCTCGCCTTCCGCTTCCTGCGCTCGCGCGAGGCCGCCGAAGATGCGACGCAGGAGGCCTTCCTCCGCGCCTGGCGCGCCATCGAAAGCTTCCGCGGCGAACGCTTCCGCTCCTGGCTGCTGCGCATCGTCGCCAACGCCGCGCGCGACGAGTTGCGCCGCCGCAAGCGCCGCCCGCAGCGCTCGCTCGACGAGGCGCGCGACGACCCCGATAGGGCCTCGATCGACCCGGTCGAACCGGATCTCGGGCCGCAGGCGCGCGCCGAGCAGGGGGAGTTGCGGCAGGTGCTGGAGGTCGCGCTCGCCGAGCTGCCGGAGGACTGGCGGATGGTGGTGCTGCTCTCCGACGTGCACGGCCTCGCCTACGAGGAGATCGCGGAGGCGACGGGCGTGCCGGTCGGCACGGTCAAGTCACGATTGAGCCGCGCGCGGGGTCGGCTGCGCGACCTCCTGAGAGAGTCCGGGGAACTTCCCGGGCTCGTGCAGCGTCAGAAGACATAGGGTGGTGAAGTGATGCGCCTCTTGGGTTGGCGTCGGCGTCGCAACATCGGGGACGATGAGTTCCCGCAGGGCCTCGCTGCGGCGTCGCCCTGGGACGAGCAGCTCTCCGCCTACCTGGACAGCGAACTCGATGATCGCGAGGCCGTGGCCGTCGAGGACGCGCTCGGGGCGGACCCGGCGCTCGCCACGCAGCTCGATGAGCTGCGCGTGGTACGCGAATCGCTCGGCTCGCTCGGCGAGCTGCGGGCGCCGCGCCCGTTCACGCTGGAGGCGCCGCCCACGGCCGTGCGCCACACGCCGGGCAGGCTGGAGCTGATCTTCCGGATGGGCGCGGTGGCCGCGGCCGTCGCGTTCGCCGTCGTGCTGACGGGCGACTTCGTGGGCCTCGGCAACGAGGGCGTCGAGGGCTGGGGCATTTCCCGTCCGTGGTCCGGGGGGGGATCGAGCGAGCAGGCAAGCGACGCGCCGCAGGCGGCGCAGGCGCGCTCCTTCGCTGCGCCCGAGGCTGCCACGGCCGCCTCGACGCCCCAGACCGCGCCGACCCCCGTCGCCACGGTCGCGCAGGCGGCCGCGACCGTGGCCGCCACGCCGGCCCCGACCGCCACGTCAGCCCCGACAGCTGTGGCCGCTGCCGCCGCAACGGCCGAACCGACCGCCGCCGACGCCTCGTCCGCTCCCACGACCGACTCCCGGACGGCGGGACGCGCGCTGGAATCGTCAGAGACGGCCGAGGCCCCCTCGGCCAACGAAGCGCCAGCCCCGACCGCGGCCGGCCAGGGGTCGGAGGCTGCCCCCGCGGCGAAGGACACCACGGCGGCTGACGGCGCAGCGGCCGAGGACGACGGCACGGACGCCGCCGAGGCTGCGCCTCCCGCTGCGGCGACAGCGGCAGCGGCTGCCGCTACACCCGAGCCGGCTGCGCTGGCGACGGCGCCCGCAACCGGGAATCAGACGATGATGGGTGAGGCGGAGGGCGGAGACGACGGCGCCCGTGCGCTGCGAACAGCGGAGCAGTGGCTGCTGCTGGCAGCCGTTGCGCTCGCCGTACTCGCGCTCGGCCTCGGGCTGCGGCGACGGGGCAGCCGCGCGTAACGCGCGGAACCGGATGGCGTGCGCGCACGTTGTTCTGATGTACGGACATGGCGATCGAAAGCGGGGAGGGCCGCAATGAGACGAACGATGACAGCGCTGGGCCTGGCGGCTCTCGCACTCGCGAGCCTTGTGGCAGCGGCCTGCTACGACATCACGGTCGAACCGGCCCCGGCGCCGGAGGATGACGGCGCCACGACCGAACTCATCGCCGCGCTGACGGCGGCCGGCGACGACGGCGGCATCTCCGTCAGCGGGACCGGCAGCGTCACGGTGACACCCGACATCGGCGTGTTCGAGGTCGGCGTCGAGGTGACCGAAGACACGGTTGCCCTCGCCCGCAGCGGCGCCGCCGAGGCGATGCAGCGGGTCCGCGCGTCGATCACCGGCAACGGTGTCGAGGAGCGCGATATCGCCACCCGCTACTTCAACATCTACCCGCAGTACGACTACGACAGCGACGACGGCGGTGGGCCGCGTATCACCGGCTACACGGTCAACAACCACATCGAGGTCAAGGTCCGCGACATCGATCGGCTCTCCGACATCCTCGACCAGGCGGTCACGGCGGGCGGCGACGCGATTCGCGTCGGCGGCATCTCCTTCCGCGTCGACGAGCCGGAGCAGTACACCGACGAGGCGCGCACGCTGGCGGTCGAGGATGCACGCGCGAGGGCGCAGCAACTCGCCGACCTCGCGGGCGTGACGCTGGGCAGCGCGCGCACGATCTCCGAGTCGTCCGGCGGATTCGCGCAGCGGAGCTTCGCGGTCGCCGAGGCGGCGTTCGCCGCCGACGTGTCGTCGCCCGTCTCTCCCGGCGAGAGCCAGGTCTCGGTCACCGTGCACATCGTCTACGGGATCGACTAGCCGCGACCGGGGCGGCGCGGGGCGGTACCATCGCGGCCCAGCGCGCACGCCCCGGAGGCGAGGCCCGGCGGTGGCGATCTCCGAGCACATGCAACTGGCCGTTGAGGAGGGCCGCCGCGCCCTCGGCTGGAGCTCGCCCAATCCCGCCGTCGGCGCCGTCGTGGTGCGCGACGGCGAGGTCGTCGGCACGGGCCGCACGCAGCCGCCGGGCGGCGACCACGCCGAGGTCGGCGCACTGCGCGCGGCCGGCGAGCGGGCGCGCGGAGCGACGGTCTACGTCACGCTCGAGCCCTGCGCGCATACCGGCCGCACGCCGCCCTGCACCTCGGCGCTGATCGAGGCCGGCGTCGCTGCCGTCCGCTACGCGATCGGCGACCCGGACCCGAACGTCAACGGCGCGGGTCGCCGCGCCCTCGAGGCCGCCGGCATCGCCGTCGAGGCAGGCGACGGCGCGGAGCAGGTCGCCGCGCAGCTGGAGGCCTACCTGCACCAGCGGCGCACGGGCCGGCCCTTCGTGGTCGTCAAGTACGCGGCCTCCCTCGACGGGCGCATCGCCGCCTCGTCCGGTGACTCGCGCTGGGTCTCCGGGCCGCAGACGCGCGAGTGGGCGCACGAGCAGCGCCAGGGCCTCGACGCGATCGTGGTCGGCTCCGGCACGGTGGTCGTCGACGACCCGGAGCTGACGGCGCGGCCGGGCGGCAGCAGCGAGGGCGCGCACCAGCCGCTGCGCGTCGTCGCCGACTCGCGCGGACGGACGCCGGACGGAGCGCGCGTGATCGCCGGGGACTCGCCGACGCTGATCGCGACGACGGCCGCCTCGCCCGAGGGCTGGCGCGAGCGCATGGCGGCGCTCGGCGCCGAGGTGGTGGTGCTGCCGGAGTCCGGCGGCCACGTGGACCTCGACGCGCTGATCCGCGCGCTCGGCGAGCGGGGCGCACTCACGGTGCTGTTCGAGGGCGGCGGCATCCTGCTCGGCTCGCTCTTCGACGGCCGCCTGGTCGATCGCGTGCAGGCGGTCATCGCGCCCGTCGTGATCGGCGCCGACGCGGCCCCGGCCGCCGTCGCCGGCCGCGGCGTCGAACGGATGGCGCAGGCCCCGCGGCTGCGCGAGCTGACCGTCACGCGGCTGGGCGAGGACACGCTGATCAGCGGCCTGCCCGCCTGGCCCGCCGGGTAGTACGCTTTCGCCGCGGGACGGGGCCGCTCCATGTTCACCGGAATCATCGAAGAGGTTGGGGAGGTCCGCGCGCGCGAGGGCGGCGAGCTGATAATCGCCTGCCGCACGATCCTCGAGGATGTCGCGCTCGGCGACTCGATCGCCGTCAACGGCGTCGATCTCACCGTGCGGACGATCGGGGACGACTCGCTCAGCTTCGACGTGATGCCGGAGACCTTCCGCCGCTCCAACCTGGGCGAGGCGGCGCCGGGCGCGCGCGTGAACCTCGAGCGATCGGTGCGGCCGCTGGACCGGCTCTCCGGTCACATCGTGCGTGGCGTGGTGGAGACCACCTGCACGCTGATCAGCCTGACGCCCGAGGACGAGGCGATCATCGCCCGCTACCGGCCGCCCGCGGAGTACCTGCCGTACATCCTGATGAAGGGGCCGGTCTGCCTCGACGGCGCCTCGCTGACGGTGATGGCGCGCGACGGGGAGTCGTTCTCCGTCTCGCTGGTGCAGTACACGCAGGAGCACACGAACCTGACGAGCCGCCAGCCCGGTGATAGCATCAATCTGGAGACAGACCTTCTGGCCCGGTACGTAGAGCAACTGCTGGAGGCGCGCTCACAGGGCACCTGATCCGGGCGATGCAGGCAAAGGCGGGGGCCTGATGTCCGAGCAACCGGCAACCCACGAGGGCGAGCCCTCGCGCGCCAGCACCTTCGACTCCAGCCTCGTGATCGAGGTCAGCGCCGCGATCGAGGAGTTCCGCAAGGGCAACCCGCTCATCATCGTCGACGACGAGGGCCGCGAGAACGAGGGCGACGTCTGCTTCCCCGCGGACGTCGTGACGCCCGATCTGATCAACTTCATGGCCGTGCATGCGCGCGGGCTGATCTGCGCCGCCATGACGGGCGAGCGCCTCGACAAGCTCGGGCTGCCGCTCATGACCTCCCGCAACACCGCCCCGCTCAGCACGGCCTTCACCGTCAGCGTCGAGGCTGCCGAGGGCGTGACGACGGGCATCTCCGCCGGTGACCGCGCCCGCACGGTCAAGGTGCTCGTGGATCCGAACGCCGGCCCGGAGCATCTGACGCAGCCGGGCCACATGTTCCCGCTGCGCGCCCGCGAGGGCGGCGTGCTGGTGCGCGCCGGGCAGACGGAAGCCTCGGTGGACCTCGCGAAGCTGGCCGGCCGTTACCCGGCGGCCGTGATCTGCGAAATCATGCGCGAGGACGGCACGATGGCGCGGATGCCCGACCTGATCGAGTTCGGGCGCAAGCACGGTATGAGTATCGTCACCGTCAACGACCTGATCGCCTACCGGCTGCGCATGGACTCGCTGATCGAGCGCGTCGCCGAGGCGTCCCTGCCGACGGCCTACGGCGAGTTCCGCGCCATCACCTACCGCACGCTGATCGACGCGAAGGAGCACCAGGCCTTCGTGATGGGCAACGTCGACACCGAGGAGCCCGTGCTCGCCCGTGTCCACGACCAGTGCGTCACCGGCGACGTCTTCGGCTCGCTGCGCTGCGACTGCGGCGAGCAGCTCGAGGAAGCGATCCGCCGCGTCGCCAGCGACGGACGCGGCGTGATCGTCTACATGGACCAGGAAGGCCGCGGCATCGGCCTGCACAACAAGATCCGCGCCTACCGCCTGCAGGACAGCGGCATGGACACCGTCGAGGCGAACGAGGCGCTCGGCCTGCCCGCCGACGGACGCGAGTACGGCATCGGCATGCAGATCCTCGTTGACCTCGGCGTGAGCAAGCTGCGCCTGATGACGAACAACCCGACGAAGCGCTCCGGCCTCGAGGGCTTCGGCCTCGAAATCGTCGAGCGCGTGCCGATCGAGGTCGAGCCGAACGCGCACAACGCGAACTACCTGCGGACGAAGCGCGAGAAGATGGGCCACATGCTGGAATCGGAAGACCTGGGCTAGCGTGGCGACCTCCGAGGGCGGCCTCGACGGGTCGGGCCTGCGCCTGGCGGTCGTGGTTTCGCGCTTCAACGAGATCGTGACGGAGCCGCTGCTGCGCGGCGCGCTCGCCACCGCTCGCGACCTTGGTGTCGCCGAGGACTCACTCGATGTCGTGCGCGTGCCCGGTGCGTTCGAGCTGCCCCAGGCGGCGCGGCGCCTGGCCGGAGCGGGCGGCTACGACGCGATCGTCTGCCTCGGCGCGGTCGTGCGCGGCGAGACGCCGCACTTCGATTACGTGTGCAATGAGGCGGCGCGAGGGCTTACGATGGTCTCGCAGGAATTTAATCTGCCTGTCGCCTTTGGTGTACTCACCTGCGACACCATGGCGCAGGCGCGCGCCCGCTCCGGCGGCTCCGCCGGGAATAAGGGCGACGAAGCCGTGCGCGCGGCGATCGAGATGGCCAACCTGTTCCGGCAGATCGGCTAGCTCCGCGCCGGCGCGGCGGAACTGCATCAGACACTGGAGAGATGATCGTGAGCAACTTCCCCGACGATCTCAAACATCCCAGCGGTGGCGAACGTCTGCAGGGCGCGGCCACGGACGCCGTGCGGCTGGCGCACCGCGGCCTCGAGCGTTTCCCCGACCTCGTCAAGCGCCACAAGTTCATCGCCGGCGGCGCGGCGGTCTCCTCCTCGCTGCTCGTGCTCGCCGGCGTCGCGATCGCGCGGCGGCTGCGCAGCGGACAGAGCGAGGAAGAGGCGCTCGCCTCCCTGACTGAAGAGGAACTCACCGGCCACCGCGACGAGCGCACGCCCTGGAGCCAGGACGCCGACGAGGGCGAACCTCCCACCGAAGATGACGAGACCGCCGAGGCCGACACCGTCGCCGAAGGCGATGTCATCGAGATCGAGGCGGGGGCCGAGGCGCCCCCGCAGGGCAACGGCCACGCCCCGGACGGCACCGTCGTGCAGCAGGACGTGATCCCCGCGAAGCGCGGCCTCTAGCAGCCGGCCGGGCAGGCCCCTCGCCCTAACCCTCCCTCGCGGGAAAGGGGCTG
The DNA here is from genome assembly GCA_965261685.1 of Dehalococcoidia bacterium. Taxonomy (GTDB): domain Bacteria; phylum Chloroflexota; class Dehalococcoidia; order UBA2979; family UBA2979; genus VXMT01. Next base: position 175,873 of record CBDHDI010000019.1, on the reverse strand, counting down.
GACACGTCTCCGGCGTCCGCTCCGGGTGGGGGCGTGGGGGCGCAGCCCCCACAGGAAAGAAAATCCGAGGGTGGGTGGCGGGCCAGAGCGGCGCGCAGGGCGTGCTCGTCCCGGATGGGGGTGTGGGGGGCGCAGCCCCTCACAAGAGAGACGCGCTTTGGCTCGCCACGCTGGGGTACGCTCCATCACGGGGACAGCAACCGTGGAGCGCACGCTTCCGCGCCGGATCGCGCACTTCGACCTCGATACGTTCTTCGTGTCCGTGGAGCGGGCGCGCGATCCCTCGCTGCGAGGCAAGCCGGTGCTCGTCGGCGGGCGCGGCGGGCGCGGTGTGGTGGCGAGCGCCTCGTACGAGTCGCGCCGCTACGGCTGCCACTCCGCCCAGCCGATGTCGCAGGCGCTGCGCCTCTGCCCCGAGGCGATCGTGGTCGCACCCGACTTCGAGCGCTACGGCGCCTGCTCGCGCGCCTTCCACGCGATCCTGCGCGAGTCGGCGCCGATCGTGGAACCGGGCGGGATCGACGAGGCGTACGCGGATCTGACCGGCCTCGGCGAGGGCGGGACGGGCGCCCGTGCCGCCGCCGAGCGTGTGCGTGCGCGCACCCGCGAGGAGCTGGACCTGCCCGTCTCCGCCTGCATTGCCGGCTCGCGCACCACGGCCAAGGTCGGCAGCGACCGGGCGAAGCCGGACGGGCTGCTCGAGGTGCCGCCGGGCGGGGATGCGGAGTTCCTCGCGCCGCTGCCGCTGCGCGATCTGCCGCTGGTCGGCCCGCGCTTCGGCGAGCAACTCGCAGCGCTCGAGGTGCGCACGATCGGCGATGCGGCGGCGCTCGATCGGCGCTGGCTGGAGCGGCGCTTCGGCAAGGCCGGACTGCTGCTCGCCGACCGCGCGCGCGGCATCGACCCGGCGCCGGTCAGCGACGGCGGCCGGGGCGCAAGATCGATCTCGCGCGAAGTGACCTTCGAGGATGACGTGCATGACCTCGACGAGCTGCGGCGCACGCTGCGCGCGCACGCCGAGCGCGTGGGCACCGACCTGCGGCGGCAGGGCCGCCGCGCGCGCACGGTCACGCTCAAGCTGCGCTGGTCGGACTTCACGACGCTGACGCGCAGCCGCACCGTCGCGCAGCCGGTGCAGCTCACCGACGAGCTCGCCGGCCTCGGCGTGGCGCTGCTCGACGAGCTGCTCACGCGCGAACGGATGCGGCCCGTACGGCTGATCGGGCTTGGCGCCTCGAACCTGGTCGAGGACGCCGTGCAGCTCGGCTTCGACGACGACGGGGCGCGGCGGGCGGCGAACGTCGACCGCGCACTCGACGGGATTCGCAGCCGCTACGGGGGCGAGGCCGTGCGCCGCGGCCTGCGGCGAGGGCGCAGGGAGCCGCGCGAGTAGGCGAGGCTGACGTCGGAATCTGCCTAAACCTCCCCGCGTGGCTCGTATGCGTTCGTCCCTACCGCGCAGGGTTGCTACGCTGCGTTCGCCGGAACAGAAACCTTTCAGGTCTTATCACCAGACAGGTAGATTTGCGTGGTATCGAACCAGGACGCCGCAGCGCGCTCCGGACCGCGATCGGGGCCGAACTGGGTCAACCTCGGGCGGGCCTGCGAGATCCTCGGCGTCAACCAGTCGACGGTGCGCCGCTGGGCGGACTCGGGCCAGATCCGCTGTTTCCGCACGCCCGGTGGGCACCGGCGCTTCGCCGAGGAAGACCTGCTCATGCTGACCCGCGGCGGTCCGGGCGGGGACCTCGGCAGCGCGGCCGTCTCCCAGATCCGGCGCAAGCTGCACGCCGGGCGTGGCGGGACGGGCTGGTACCAGGAGACCGAACAGGCCGAGCGCGAGGCGCTGCGGCCCCTCGGACGGCGCCTCGTCGAGCTCGTCGGCGAGTACATCTCCGCGGACCGTCCGCGCTCCGAGATCGAGACCGAGGTCGACGAGATCGGCCGCCACTACGGCGAACTGCTGGTGGAGCGCGGGACGCCGCTGCGCCGCGCGATGGAGGCCTTCACCTTCTTCCGCCGCTCGCTCGACGAGACGGCGAAGCTGATGGCGGAACGCAATCGCATGGACGCGGGCCAGGCGGCCGACGCGCGGGAGCGCATCGGTGGTCTCGCCGACCGCGTCCTGCTCGGCGTCAGCGCCGCCTACGACGGCGGATAGAGAGCAGCGTGGGCTACTACCCGATCTTCGTGGAGATGGAGGGCCGGCGCGTCCTGCTCGTGGGCGGCGGCCGCGTCGCCGACGAGAAGCTCGGCAAGCTCGTCGACGCCGGCGCGGACGTGACCATCGTCGCGCCGGAGCTGATCCCCCCCGTGCGCGAGGTCGTCGACCAGGGCCGCGCGACCTGGCATCCCCGCGTCTACGAGCGCGGCGACGTGCGCGGCTTCGAGGTCGTGATGATCGCCACCGACGATGGCGCGGTGAACGCCGGCATCGCCAGCGAGGCGCGCGAGCTCGGCATCTGGGTCAACGCCGCCGACGACGCGGCCAACTGCGACTTCATCCTGCCCTCGCTCGCGAAGCGCGGCCGCATCGCCCTCGCGGCCTCGACCGGCGGCGCGAGCCCGGCGCTGGCACGCTGGCTGCGCGAACGCCTCGAGGAGTTCCTCAGCGACGAGGTGACGGCGCTCGGCGATCTGCTCGCGGAGGTGCGCGTGCAAGCCCGCGAGCGCGACTACGAATGCGCCGCGAGCTGCGACCGCACGCGCCCGCCTCCGCCGTTGCTCTGCGAGGCTTGCCCGAACCGCATCGCGACCGATACCTGGCAGGCCGCCATCGACGACGAGCTGCGGGCGCTGCTGCGCTCCGGCGAGTACGAGGAGGCCCGCACCTGCCTCGTCGCGTCGCTCGGCCTCGACCGGCCGCTCGAGGTTCCGGAGTGGCAGGGACAGCCGGTATGACTGGAGGGCAGGCGGCGATGCTCACGATGGTCGGCGTCAGCCACCGCAACGCGCCGCTGGGTGTACGCGAGCGCTTCGCCATCTCCGCCGACGCGCTGCCGGACATCCGGCACGAGGTGGCCGAGCGCTTCGGCTCCGGTGCGATCGTGGCCACCTGTAACCGGCTCGAGTTGTACGTGCCGGGCGATCACGAGCCGGGTGAGCTCAGGAGCTTCCTCTGCGCGGCGGCCGATGTCGGCCCGGACTTAGGCGAGCGCTACCTGCTGCCGCGCCGCGACGACGACGCGGTGAGCCACCTCTACGCCGTCGCCGCGGGCATCGACTCGATGGTGGTCGGCGAGTCCGAGATCCTCGGGCAGGTTCGCTCCTCGTTCGCGGCGACGGTCGCCGCGGGCGCCGACACGGCGCTGCTCTCCCGCCTCTTCCACACCGCGATCCGCGTCGGGCGGCGTGCCCGCAGCGAGACCGCGATCGGGCACGGCGCGCTCTCGATCTCCTCGATCGCCGCGCAGCAGGCGCGCGAGCTCGTCGCCGACCCGGCGAACGCCGCGGTGCTCGTCATCGGCGCCGGCGAGGCCGGGAGGCTGGCCGCCGCCTCGCTCGTCGATCACGGCGTCGGCTCGATCGCCGTCAGCAACCGCACCGCGTCGCGGGCGGAGGCGCTCGCCGAGGAGCTTGGCGGGCGCAGCGTGCCCTACGGCGACCTCGGGACGGAGCTGTCCGGTGCCGATGTGGTGATCGCGGCCACCGACGCGCCCGAGCCCGTGCTCAACAGCGGCCGCGTCGCGAGCGCGCTCGTGCGCCGCGAGGGCGCACCGCAGCTGATCATCGACATCGGCGTGCCGCGCGCCTGCGATCCCGCTGTCGCCGCCATCCCCGGTGTGACCTACCGCGACATCGACGACCTCCAGGAGATCGCCGCCACCCACGCCCACGCTCGCGCCGCCGAGGTCCAGGCCGTGGAGCAGCTCGTCGAGGAGGAGACGGCGCGCTTCCTCGAGTGGTGGGAGCACCTGCAGGTCGCGCCGACGATCGCCGCGCTCAGCGAGCGGGCCGAGCAACTGCGCAGCGCCGAGCTTGCGCGCACGCTGCGGCGGCTCGACCTCGACGACGCCGGGCGCGAGCGTGTCGAGGCGATGACGAAGGCGCTGGTGCGCCAGATCCTGCACGACCCGATCTCCGCCCTGCGCGAGCGCGGCGACCGCGACGTCTACGTGGACGCGGTCCGGCAGCTCTTCCGCCTCGACGAGCCGGCGGACCCGCCCGCGGCGCCTTGACCCGGTTGCGCCTCGCCACGCGCGGATCGCGCCTCGCGCTCGTGCAGAGCGAGCTCGTCGCCGACGCCCTGCGCGCGCACCAGCCCGGCCTCGAGATCGAGCTCGTCCGCGTCAGGACCGAGGGCGACATCGACCGCAGCTCGCCGCTCACGGAGATCGGTGGCCGCGGCGTCTTCGTGCGCGCGGTCGAGCAGGCGCTGCTCGACGGCAAGGCCGACATCGCCGTGCACTCGCTGAAGGACGTGCCAACCGCCGCGCCCGAGGGGCTGACGCTGGCCGCGATCCTGCCGCGCGGCGACCCGCGCGACGTGCTGGTCGCCTCGGGCGGGAGGCGGCTCGCCGCGCTGCCGTCCGGCGCGCGCGTCGGCAGCGGCTCGCGGCGGCGGGCGCTGCTGCTGCGCGCGCTGCGCCCGGACATCGAGGTCGCCCCGATCCGCGGCAACGTCGATACGCGCCTCGGCAAGGTGGCGAGCGGCGAGTATGACGCCGTCGTGCTGGCGGCGGCGGGTCTCGAACGCCTCGGACGGCTCGACGAGGCGACCCAGCTGTTCGAGCCGATGGAGTTCCTGCCCTCGCCGGGGCAGGGCGCGCTCGCCGTGCAGTGCCGCAGCGACGACGCGGCGACGCGCGAGCTGCTGGCGGGCCTCGACGACGCGCCCACGCGCGCCGCCGTCGAGGCCGAGCGCGGCATCCTCGCCGAGCTGGGCAGCGGCTGCTCCGTGCCCGTCGGCGCTTACGCGCAGGTCGCGGACGGCCTGCTCGCGCTGCGCGCGATGATCGGCGACGACGCTGGCGAGGGCGCACGCTTCGGCGACGCCGCCGGCCCCGCGGACGAGGCCGAGGAGCTCGGGCGCGGCCTCGCGGCGCAGCTCGGCGCGGCCTCCGCCGCCGGGGACGAGCCTCGATGAGCGGGACGCAGCCCGAGGCCGGCCACGTCTGGCTCGTCGGCGCGGGGCCGGGCGATCCGGGCCTCGTGACGCGGGGCGGCCTGGAGGCGCTGCGCGAGGCCGAGGTCGTGCTCTACGACCGCCTCGCCCCGTCGGCGCTGCTCGACGCCTGCGCCGATGGGGCGGAGCGCATCGACGTCGGCAAGGCGCCGGGCCGCGTGGCGATGACGCAGGAGCAGATCAACGCCGCCCTCGTCGAACACGCGCGCGCGGGCAAGCGAGTCGTGCGCCTCAAGGGCGGCGACCCCTTCGTCTTCGGACGCGGCGGCGAGGAACTCGAGGCGCTCGCGGACGCGGGCCTCGAGGCGACCGTCGTGCCGGGGGTGACCTCGGCGATCGGCGGGGTGGCGGCGGCCGGCATCCCGGTCACGCACCGCGGCGTCGCCGCCAGCTTCGCGGTCGTCACCGGCCACGAGGACCCCGCCAAGCCGGCCGCGCAGGTGCGCTGGGCGGAGCTTGCGACCGCGGCCGACACGCTCGTCGTGCTGATGGGCGTCGGCCGCCTCGAGGGCATCGCCCGCGCGCTGCTCGAGGGCGGACGCCCGCCCTCGACGCCGAGCGCGCTGATCGTGGAGGCGACGACCCCGCGCCAGCGCGTGGTCGAGGCGCCGCTCGCGGAGATCGCGGCTGCGGCGCGCGACGCCGGAGTGCAGCCGCCGGCGCTGCTCGTCGTCGGCGAGGTCGTTGCGCTGCGCGAGCGCCTCGCGCCGGCGTTGCGCCGCCCGCTCGCGGGCTGGCGCGTGCTGGTCACCCGCACGCGGCGGCAGGCCTCGAGCCTCGCCGAGGCGCTGCGCGCGGAGGGCGCCGAGCCCGTGCTGCTGCCCGCCATCGAGATCGCGCGCCGCGCCGACCCCGAGGCCGTGCGCGCCGCCATCGAGGCGCTGCGCGCGGGCGCCTACGACTGGGTCGCCTTCACCTCCGGCAACGCCGTCGAGGCCTGGTTCGACCTCGTGCGCGAGGCGGGCGGGGATGCGCGCCTCTTCGCGGGCGCGAACATCGCCGCCGTCGGCGCGGCGACGGCGCGCACCCTCGAGGCGTGCGGGCTCGCCGCCGACCTGCTGCCGCCGCGGGCGAGTGGCGGGGGCGTGGCCGACGCGCTGCTGGAGTGCGGCGTCGAGGGCGCGCGCGTGCTCGTGCCCCGCGCCGAGCGCGCCGACCCGGCGCTGGTCGAGCGCCTGCGGGCCGCGGGCGCCTCGGTGGACGAGGTCACGCTCTACCTCGCGGCGCCGCCCGCCGATCCGCCGCCGGAGGTGCTGGCGGCGCTGCGCGCGGGCGAGATCGAGGCGTTGACGTTCACCTCGTCCTCGACGGTGCGCAACCTCGCCGCCCTGCTCGGCGGCGACCTCGAGGCGCTGCGCCACGCCGTCGTCGCCTGCATCGGCCCGCAGACCGCCGAGGCCGCGCGCGAGGCGGGTCTGCGGCCGCAGGTGGTCGCCGAGCGCGCCTCGGTCGACGCACTCGTGACGGCGCTGCGAAGATACGCGGCGGAGGCGTGATGGCGGAGCCGGAACTCAGCAGCATCGAGAACGTGAACCCGCGCAAGGTCTGGGCCAACGAGGCGCAGGACTTCACGCCGTGGCTCGCAAACAACATCGATGCGCTTGGTGAGGCGCTGGGAATGGACATCGAGATCGAGCAGCGCGAGGCGGCGGTCGGCTTGCCACATCGCCGTGGACCTGTTCGGCAAGGAGGTCGGGACCGGCCGCTCGCTGATCATCGAGAACCAGTTGGAACGCACCGATCATGGGCATCTCGGCCAGCTACTGGCCTACGCCGCTGGGCTGGATGCGAGAATCGTGGTCTGGATCAGTCCAGAGGTGCGGGATGAGCACCGACAGACTATCGACTGGCTCAACGAGCACAGCAAAGCGGTCGCATACTTCGCTGTTGAGTTAGAGGTGCTTCGCATCGGCCGCTCGCTCCGGCACCCCGCTTCACCGTTGTCGCGGAACCGCGTGAGGTCCAGCGTGATGTCGTCATGAGGGCTTCTGACACCCCCAACAACGAGGATGGCATCACGTACCAGGAGTTCTTCGTAAGCTTGGTCCGCCAACTGCGCTCGACCCACCCTGGCTTCACCAGTCGCGACCCAGACAACGTCCGCAACGCCAGATCGATCCGCTTCGGGGCGGGCCGTTCGGGTTTCAGTATCGAGGCAGCGTTCGACTGGGTTGATGAAGGAGACAGCGGCTCGGACGAGGATGACGACTGGGAAGAGCGGTTTGGAGTCAAACTCACCATCAATACCCGCCGGGGCAGACTCTTCACGTCCAGGACGTAGCCATGAACGAGGCGGCCTTCGGCGCTCTTCACGATCAGCGGGGAGCTATCGAGCGCGAACTGGGGTTGGAGCATGGAGTCCGGAGCGTGCTCCCCGTATGCGGGAGCTCGCATGTCGGACGCGTTTCGGGACGTGAGCAGCGAGTCGCCCGAGGGTGATCTCGAAGTCTTAAGCGACGTGGGCCGTCGATCTCCTCCCCAAGTTCCGTGGTCATCGCCGCCTTCGCTCCCCGCATCGCGAGGATTATCATATCCTCGACGCCCTCGCCGCCGACCACGAGGAGGCTGCACCATGACCATCGCCACACGCACGCGGGCGTTCGCGCGCACGAGGAGGCTGCGCAGCTCCGAGGCGCTGCGCGGCCTCGTGCGCGAGACGCGCCTCGATCCCGCCTCCTTCGTCTATCCGCTGTTCGTGACCGAGGGCTCGGGCGTGCGCCAGCCGATCGAGTCGATGCCCGGGCAGGCGCGGCTCTCGACCGACATGCTCGCCGCCGAGGCGGCCGAGCTGAGCGACCTCGGCGTGCGCGCCGTGCTGCTGTTCGGCGTGCCGGACCTCAAGGACGCCGAGGGCAGCGGCGCCTGGGCGACCGACGGGATCACGCAGCAGGCGGTCGCGGCGCTCAAGCAGGCCGACCCCTCGCTGGCCGTCATCGCCGACGTCTGCCTCTGCGAGTACACGGACCACGGCCACTGCGGACCGCTCGACGCGCGCGGCCAGGTGGAGAACGACGCCGCGATCGAGCTGCTCGCGCGTACCTCGGTCTCGCTCGCCGAGGCGGGCGTGGACATGGTCGCGCCCTCGGACATGATGGACGGGCGCGTGGCCGCGATCCGCGAGGCGCTCGACGAGTCCGGTTTCGCGCAGTTGCCGATCATGGCCTACAGCGCGAAGTACGCCTCCGCCTTCTACGGGCCGTTCCGCGAGGCCGCCGACTCGGCCCCGCAGTTCGGCGACCGCCGCGGCTACCAGATGGACCCGCCGAACGTACGCGAGGCCGTGCGCGAGGCCGCGATCGACATCGACGAGCAGGCCGACATCGTGATGGTGAAGCCGGCGCTCGCCTACCTCGACGTGGTGCGCGCGGTGCGCGACTCGACCGAACTGCCGCTCGCGGCGTACAACGTCTCCGGCGAGTACGCGATGCTGAAGGCAGCGGCCGCACAGGGCTGGATCGACGAGCGCGGCGCCGTCCTCGAGGCGCTGACCGGGATCCGCCGCGCCGGCGCCGACATCCTGATCACGTACCACGCGAAGGAGGCGGCGCGCTGGCTACGCGAGACGCGGTGACGACGACCGGCGAGGCGCCCGCCACGCCCGCGCCCTTCGACGCGGGCGCGATTCGCGCCGTCGCATTCGACGGCTACGGCACGCTCCTCGACTGGGACTTCCGTGTCGCCCTGCGCGAGGCGCTGGACCAGCAGGGCCTCGCCGTCGAGGACTTCGACGCGACCGCGAAGAGCTTCGCGAAGGCCTGGAACAGCGTCAGCCCCTGGGGCGACCGCGTCGACGAGGGCAAGCCGGACCGCGAGTACATGCTCCACGGCCCCGTGCCCGAGTTCATCACCACCTGGGAGATCTGGCGGCGACAGTTCGCCTGGGTCTTCGAGGACCAGGGCCTCGACGGCGACCCGGCCGCCGGCGCGAACCACTTCCGCGAGGTGCTGAGCCACGCACCGGCCTACCCCGACACGCGCGAGGTGCTCGACGCCCTCGACGCCGCGGGCTACCGCCTCGCCCTGCTCTCGAACGCGGACGAGGATTTCCTGCAGAGCGCCATCTCGCACAACCGGCTGCGCTTCTCCGTGATCCAGTCCTCCGAATCGCTGCGGAACTACAAGCCGCATCGCGCCGTCTTCGACGAGACGTGCCACCGCCTCGGCTGCGACCCCGCCGAGGTGCTCTACGTCGGCGACTCGCCGCAGGCGGACGTGCTGGGCGCCGACCACGCCGGGCTGCCCGTCGCCTGGGTGCGGCGCGAGGAGGACGCCGAACTGGCCGAGGACTTGCCCACGCCGGCCCTCGAGGTGACGGAGCTGTCCGAGGTGGCAGAGGCGCTCGGCGTACCGCTGCGGAGCGCGGTCGCCCCGTGAGTGCGGAGGCGTCAGGCCGCCCACTCGAGCGCTCGCGCGCGCTGATGGCGCGGGCGCAGGCCGTGCTTCCCGGCGGCGTCAACTCGCCCGCGCGCGCCTACCGCGCCGTCGGCGGCGACCCGGTCGTGCTCGCCAGCGGCGCGGGCGCGATCGTCACGGACGCCGACGGCAACGAGTACGTCGACTACCTCGGATCGTTCGGTCCGCTGATCCTCGGCCACGCGCACCCGGCGGTCGTCGATGCGGTGGCGCAGGCGGCGGCGCGCGGCACCTCCTTCGGCGCGCCGACGGAGGCCGAGCTGGAGTTGGCGGAGCTGATCGTCGAGGCGCTGCCCTCGGTGGAGATGGTGCGCCTTGTCAACTCCGGGACCGAGGCGGTGATGAGCGCGCTGCGGCTCGCCCGCGCGGCCACCGGGCGCGATCTGATCGTGAAGTTCGAGGGCGGCTACCACGGCCACTCGGACGGACTGCTCGCCGCTGCGGGGTCGGGCGTCGCCACCCTCGGGCTGCCGGACTCGCCCGGCGTGCCCGCCGCCTTCGCCGCGCAGACGCTGCTCGCCCCCTACAACGACGCGGCGGCCGTCGAGGCGATCTTCGAGGCGCATCCCGGCGCCGTCGCCGCCGTGATCGTCGAGCCCGTCGCCGGCAACATGGGCGTCGTACCGCCGCGCGTCGGCTACCTCGAGGCGCTGCGCCGGCTCTGCGACGCGCACGGCGCGCTGCTCGTCTTCGACGAGGTGATCACCGGCTTCCGCGTCGGCTGGTCCGGCGCGCAGGGCCGCTACGGCGTGCGCCCGGACCTCACGACGCTCGGCAAGGTGATCGGCGGCGGCCTGCCGGTCGGCGCCTACGGCGGACCGCGCGAGCTGCTGGGGCAGATGGCGCCTGCGGGCGGCGTCTACCAGGCCGGCACGCTCTCCGGCAACCCGCTGGCGACGGCGGCCGGCCTCGCGACGCTGCGCACGCTCCAGGCCGACGAGGCCGCCTACGCGCGCCTCGAAGCGCTCGGCGCGCAGCTTGCCGACGGCGTCGCAGACGCGGCGCGCGAGGCGGGCGTGCCCTTCGCCGTGGCGCGCGTCGGGTCGGCGCTGACCGGCTTCTTCCGCGCCGAGCCGCCGGGCGACTACGCCGAGGCGGCGCAGAGCGACACGGCGCGCTTCGCCCGCTTCCACCGCGCGCTGCTCGACGGCGGCGTCATGCTGCCGCCCTCGCAGTTCGAGGCCTGGTTCGTCTCGCTCGCCCACGACGAGGCGCTGATCGAGCGCACCGTCGAGGCCGTCGCCGGCGCGCTCCGCGAGGCCGCCTCGGAGGCGTAGCGCCGAGCGCGTCTCTGGTGTCCGACATCTTGCCCGTGCATGTCGCTGGCGAGGCTGAGGCCGTGGAAGCGGCCAATCAGGCGTCGTCGATCTCGACGGTGTCCTTCAGCAGGTCGAAGACCACTGTGAAGCTCGCGAAGTCCTCGGCTGTCCCGTTCTCACAGATCCAATCGCAGAGGTTCTTTTTCTCGTCGTCGTTGACAGTCCACTGCTCGGGCACGACGTGCACCTCACCGCGCCTCGTTTCTGGGTATTCAGCGGATATGTCGATGAGCGCGGTCTTGTGCTGGAGGGCCTTCTGTAGAGTCGCCTTGCTGAACAGATTCTCGATGCCCTTCTCGATCGGGTGCCCCTCTTGTCTCGGGATCCTTCGCTTGGCCCGCTTCCCCTCGGTCTGGGGCTCCCCGGTGTAGTCGCAGTCATGGAGAACCACAACTGTTCGAGGCACAAGTTCGTCCGGAAGCTTGGAAATCGCGCTCCAGATCTTTCTGAGGCCTCCACCTTTGCCGTCGCGCGGTTCAATCCTATCGAGCAGCGCGTCGTAGCCAAGCAGCTTGGACGCTCTCCGTAGGTACTGGATGTCAGTGGTGCCCTCCATGTACACCTTGGGCCGGGCAGCGGTCTTTATCTCATCTCGCACCTCGTCTGCAAACGTCCGTGTCCCTGAAAAGGCTCTGTAGGCGTCGGCGAATTCGCTGAACTCCTCCGGGCTAATCTCGTCGCCCTGAGGTAGTCTGTACAGCGCAAACCCGTCTGGGCCAAGGGCTTCGTTCATCCCAAGGACGAACAGCGGCGAGTGCGTCGTAATGACGAATTGGACCTGCGGAAACATCCTTACCAGGCTGGGGAGAACCTCGTGCTGATGGATCGTGTGCAGGTGCAGGTCGATCTCATCGATCAGCACAATGCCGCGAACTTCTGCAGCGGTCGAGAAAGGAGTGCCGGAGAGGTCGAAGTCTCTCAGAATAGAGAGGAAGATGTCCAGCAAGGAAGTCTCTCCACTCGATAGCTGAAAGATGTTCCGCACCAGCGTCTTGGTACCGTCTTGCAGCGACACGTTCCTTCCCAGCCGCCGACCTATCCCGAACCGGACATCCCCCGTTCCTCGCATGATCCGCCTGACTACCTCGATCGCGGCGTTGTAGACACTCGTGGCAGTCCCTGAGTATCCCGTCAGTACGGGAAGGGCAACGGTTTGATCGGTGTCTTCGACCGGAAGGGGTACTCTGACTGTCGTAGCCTCGAATACAAGCTGGTCGAATATGACGTCGAAGAGCCAGTTCTGATTCTGAAGGAGTGGTGAGTGGTTGATAACCCGACGGTTTGTGCTGCCGACAAGGCTCGGCAGGTTCATGTGCTCTGCTTTGTACTCTAGGTGTTCTTCGTTCAGCCAAGCGGGCTCTTCGAAGCGATCATGCGGAAAGTAGAGTACACAGTTCTGGGAGAATAAGTCTCGAAGCTTCCCGTGGCTTGCCGGGGACATGTTCGAGAATATGGTGGTGCCATCGTCCTGACCCATCTGTTGCCATGTCGTCGCAGCGTCGTGTGAATTGAGGTCTTCTGGCAGACCATCATACGCAGACTTTCGCCCTGAAATGGCCAGCTCACTCGTGAAGAGGTCTTCCTCGAAATCTACGCGTCCAAAGTAGGCCTCGTGCCCCAGTGTTATGTACGATGGGCTTCGGACTTTGAAGACCTTTCCAGTTGCGACTTCTGGTGTGTCGGAGTAGACGAGATCTTTCGCGCTGGTTAACCCATTCACAATGAACGAGAGAAAGATGCTTTTTCCGGAGCCGTTCGCGCCAACCAGCACGATAGGCTTCGGAACATCACCGGCGAATGGGAATGCGATGTCGAGGTGCCGAATCGGTCCGCAGTTGGTTATCTGGAGCCGTTTGACGTACATGTCACCCGATGTTCGGTTGGCTTCCCGAGCGTGTGCGGCGCGATAGCGCTCCGGCGGAGGAGTCGCGGTGCGATCTCTAGCCGCATGCAGCATTGTACGTCGGCGCTCTGGGGCATGCTCCGTTCGACGGTGGGCAAGGAAGTTGTACCGCCGCTCGCCCACGACGAGGCGCTGATCGAGCGCACCGGCGACGGCCTCGACGGTGCGCTCCGCGAGGCCGCCCCGGAGGCGTAGCGCCCCCTCTCGCCACCCCGCCCGCCCCGCGACTCCGTCGCTGCGTGCAGCTCCCGCGCGTGGGCCAAGGGAACCGTTCGCCGTTCCGGGACGTACCTATCTGCAACTCCGGATACACGGGGCGAGCGCCCCGCACCGGCTCCGCAGGGAGGCCCCAGATGAGAGCACTGATTCTCGCAATCGGCATCGTCCTGGCCTTCGCCGCCCTCGCCGCCTCCACCTTCGCCAGGCTCGGGACGGGCGGACGCTCGACTGCGCGGGTGGCGTCCGGCGCGCTTACCCTGGCGGCGCTCGCGGCCGGCCTCCTGCTGCTCGCCTGCAGCGGCGATGACGATGACGAGACCTCGGCGCCGGTTGGAGCGACGACGGCGGCGCAGATCCAGTACGCCGCCACCGCGGCGGCAACGGCTGCGTCCCACTTCATCCAGGCGGCGCCAACGGCTGCGCCCCCGGAGGCCGGTGGCTCGGCCAACCCCAACGACCGGCCGCTGCCCCTGATGTACTTCGAGGGCCACGGCGTCAATCCGTTCATCGACGCCGACGAGGATGCCTTGTCGACCTTCGCGCTGGACGGCGACACCGCGTCCTACGAGATACTCGCGCTCTACCTCGCCCAGCCGGCGACGAGCTTGAGCGCGGCCAGCAAGTGCGCATCGTGCTGCTCTCCGACGGCGTCGCCAACGTCGGCGCCACCGGACCCGAGTCGATCCTCGAGCTTGTGGACCAGCAGGCGCAGCGCCAGGCCACGCTCACCTCGATCGGCGTCGGCATCAGCGGCAACTACAACGACGTGCTGATGGAGGCGCTTGCCAACCGCGGCAACGGCACCTACCACTACCTGGCCGACCGCGAGGCCGCGAGCCGCTACCTCGAGGAGAGCGCCCAGGGCGTCTTCACCGAGGCGGCCCGCGACGCCCGCATCCAGGTCGAGTTCGACCCGGCGGCGGTCCGCAAGTACCGGCTGATCGGCTACGAGAACCGGGCCGTCTCCGACGAGGACTTCCGCGACGACTCGCTGGACTTCGGGGAGCCCGGCTTCGCCCGCGACGTGACCGCGCTCTACGAGTTGCGCCTCGAAGCCGGGGCCGCGCCGGACGGCGTGCTGGCCACCGCGCGGCTGCGCTGGCTCGACCCGCAGACGGGCGAGCCGATCGAGATCGCGGCGGGCATCACCGTGTCCGAGATCGTCGCTGACATCGGATCGGCCAGCCCTCACTTCCGCCAGACCGCCGCCGCCGCCGAGTTCGCCGAGCTGCTGCGCAAGTCCTTCTGGGCGCAGTGCGGCAGCCTCGATGCGGTCTCGGAACTTCTCGACGGCGTGCGCGCCGACCTTGGCGAGCAGCGGGACTACCGGGAGCTGGCGCGCCGCGTGAACTCGGCCTCGGAGCTGTTCGAGCCCTATCACGCTGCCCTCGCGGCTGCTCTCCGACTTCGTCGCCTCGCTCCCCCAGCAGCCGATCAGCCTCTCGCTCGCCGAGCGCTCCCGCCAGGTCAGCCTCTCCTGCGCCCGCAACGAGGCCTCGATCGGCGGGCAGAGCGCCGATGACTTCCCGCCCATCCCGCCCGTCGAGGACGGCGACTCGCTCGCGCTCGACTCGAGCGCGCTGCGACGCGCCATCAACCAGGTGGTCTTCGCCGCCGCCACCGACAACTCGCGGCCGGTGCTCACCGGCGTCCACTTCGGAATCAAGGGCCTGCAGCTACGGCTCGCCGCCGCCGACGGCTTCCGCCTCGCGGTCCACACGATGGAGCTGGAGGACGCCCCCGCCGAACGCGAGGCGATCGTCCCGGCGCGCGCCCTCGGCGAGCTCTCGCGGATCCTCGCGGAGATTGACGAACCGGTGCAGATGCGCTTCAACCCCGTCGGCACGCAGGTGCTCTTCGACCTCGGCCACGCGACGCTCAGCGCCACGCTGCTGCAGGGCACGTTCCCGAACTACGACCAGTTGATTCCGAGCTCGCACGCGACCCGCACGGAGATCGCCGTCGCAGAGTTCATGCGCGAGACGCGGATCGCCTCGATCTTCGCGCGCGACGGTTCCGGCATCGTGCGGCTCGTCGCCACGCCGGGCGAGGACTCCGCGCCCGGGCGGCTGCTGATCACCGCGCGCGCCGAGGAGCTGGGCAACAACGAGGGCGAACTGGATGCCATGGTTGACGGCGAGGAGGCGAAGATCGCCTTCAACAGCCGCTACCTGACGGAGGTCCTGCAAGTCATCGACGCCGACCGCGTCGCCGTCGAGACCAGCTCCCCCTCAAGCCCCGGCGTGCTCCGCCCCGTCGGCGACGACCGCTACACCCACGTCGTGATGCCGATGTTTGTGCAGTGGTGAGAAAAATCCTCGCCAAATCTACCTATTTCGTGCGGGATCACACCCTCAAGGACGCCTGACGCCCCTTCGTCGGTTTTCTCGATCGTGACCGAGAGTTGCATCGCCTCGGCGATTCCCTTGAGCCGACCCGCCTCGACTTCCTCCTCGACGCGCTCTCGGAGCGCCTCGCAGGTGGCCGCAAACTCCTCGGGGTCCGCAGGAATCTGAGGCTGAACCGCGGAGTCGGTGAGCCGAGCGACCGTCGCCTCTGCCGGCGAGCGGCGGGTGCGAATGCCCTCAAGTTCCTTCTGCAGGTACGCCTCGTCGACCTCGCCCAACTGGAAGAGCCGGAGCACCCGCTGTCGCTGATTGTCGAGCGACGCGAGGAGTCGCCGAGCGGCCGCCAGGTCGCTGCTGCGCGCGTCGCTTGACGACGCTTGCTCCAGCTCCGCCAGTACCACCTCCGGTGTGGCGAGCACCGTGGTGAGCTCACGGACGACCGCGCCCTCGAGGTCACCCGCCCGGACGTACCGCGTCGGGCATCGGTCGTGGCGTGGGCCGGCGTAGGCGCGACGGCAACGGTAGTAGCGGTACTTGCCCATCGATGTCTGGCCCACCATCGCTCCGTCACAGCGGGCACAGCGCACGATGCCACCGAGCGGGTAGTCGTGCTTCCGCTGCGCCTGGCGTCGGCGCTCCGGGTCGAGGAGCCTCGCCTGGACCGCGTCGAACAACTCCTCGGAGATGACCGACGGCGTTGCGTCGGGTACCTCGATCCACTCGGACGCGTCTCTCAGCTCGACGACGCGGCGGCGCTTCCCGTCGACCGGGTCGCGGCGGTGCCTCGTCTTCGTGCGCTTGAAGATCGTGCGCCCGGCATAACCCGGATTGCGCATCATGTTCCGCACGGTCCACGGCGACCACGCTCGGCCCGTGTAGCTCGGGATTCCCTCCTCGTTCAGCGCGTTGGTGATCCCCATGATCGACGCGCCCTCGACGAAGTCCTCAAAGATGCGGCGGACGACTGCCGCCTGCTCGCCGTTGACGAGGCGGCGTCCGGCCGTGGGGTCGTAGTGGTAGCCGTACATTCCACGGCCCGTCGCTTGCGGGATGCGGCCGCTCCTGGCGCGTTCTTCCTTCCCGCGCATCGTCCGCTCGGCGATCTTCTCCCGCTCGACCTCGGCGATGAACGCGCGTGCGGCCAGGATGAAGCGGCCGACCGCGGTGTCCTCGAAGCGCTCGGTGACGAATGCGAGCGTGACCCCGGAGGTCTCAAACTCGTCAAACAGGATTCCGATGTGGTTCTGGCTGCGCGACAGCCGGTCGACGGCGTACGCGACGATCACGTCCGCCGTCCCGTGCCGGAACGCTTCCCGCATCTCGGTGAGCCCCTCGCGTTCGAGCAGCGCGCCGCTGTCCGTGTCCCGGATGCGGCGGACGACCTCCCAGCCCTGCCCGGTCGCGTACTCGGCACACGCACGCTCCTGCGTATCGAGCGAGGTTCCGTCGCGTTCCTGCGCGTCTGTCGAAACGCGCGAGTAGATGATCGCCTTCATCATTCAGCCTCCCCGGCGCTGGATCACAATACGAGGGCCGTCATGTCGTTGAGCAGCGATTCGGTCAGTAGTTAACGGAGCAGCGAATCTGTCAGTCCCCAGCCAGCGAGCAGGGGGTGACAGTGAAGCAGTCCGAAGAAGCACGACGCTACGTACTCGAAGGGGTGATGGCCGGAGATCTGCGAGCCTCGCAGGCCGCCGAGATCCTGGGCGTCAGCGAGCGACACGCGTGGCGGCTCCTCGCCGCCTACCGTGCGCGCGGAACCGCCGCGCTGGAGCACGGCAACCGCGGGCGCCGTCCGCACAACGCCGTCCCGGCCGTCGTCGCCTCGGCCGTGGTGCGCTTCGCCAGCACCCGCTACCCGGGAGCGAACCACACCCACCTCGCCGAGCTGCTCTGGGAGCACGAGGGCCTGGACGTGAGCAGTTGGACCGTCCGCCGGCTCCTGGCGCGGGCCGGCATCGCGAGTCCCCGCCGCCGGCCGCCCAAGCACCGTGTCCGGCGTGAGCGGATGCCCCGCGAGGGCATGCTGCTCCAGGTCGACGGCAGCCACCACGCCTGGCTCGAGCAACGAGGCCCGCGCTTCGCCCTCCTGCTCGCCGTCGACGATGCGACCGGCACAGCCATGCACGCCCTCTTCCGCCCCGTCGAGGACGCGCGCGGCTACTTCCTGCTGCTGGAGGAGATCGTCCGGCGCTGCGGCATTCCGCTCGCCCTCTACAGCGACCGCCACGGCGTCTTCAAAGCCTCCTCCGACGGACGGCGGGGCCTGAAGGTCGCAACCCAATTCGCACGGGCGATGCGGGAACTCGGGATCACCCAGATCTTCGCCCGCTCCCCGCAGGCCAAGGGCCGCGTAGAACGTGCCGCAGGGACGTTCCAGGACCGCCTGGTGACCGAACTCAGCGACGCCTCGGCTTCCACCATCGCCGAGGCCCAGACCGTGCTCGATCGCTTCCTGCCGCGCTTCAACGCCCGCTTCCGGGTCCCGGCGGCAGAGCCCGAGGTGGCCTACCGCGCGCTCGACCGCGCGCTCCCGCTCGGCTCCATCCTCGGCTTCCGGCACCCCCGCAGCGTCGCGCGCGACAACACGGTCAAGTACCGCTGGCGCACGCTCCAGCTGCTGCCCGGGCCCGAGCGGACCAGCTACGCCGGGGTGCAGGTCGAGGTGCTGGAGCGGCCGGGCGGCGAGCTCTCCGTCCTGCACCAGGGGGAGACCATCGCCTCGCGCGAGGCGCCGCCGCGCGCCGGGGTGCTGAGGGCGGCGCGCTCCGAGCTGGCCCGGAACTGAAGTCAGCGCTCGGATAGTGATCCAATCAGCGCCCGGATGGTGATCCATTGCGGGGCGTGTCCCAGCATCTCCGGCGACGGGGCCGCGGAGACTGGGGGGAAGGGATGCTCCGAGTGGAAGACGTGCACGTGTTGCGACACAAGGTGCTGGTCGAAGGTCTGAGCCGGCGGCAGGCGGCCCGGGAGATGGGGATCAGCCGCAACACCGTGCGGCGCTACCTGAGGCTGCCCGAGCCGGTGCGGGTCGAGCGTGAACCGCGGCGGAAGCCGGTCCTCGAACGGGTGCAGCCGCGGCTCGACGCGCTGCTGGAGGAGTGGTCGGGGCGGACGACGGCGAAGCAGCGGCTGACGGCGACGAGGCTGCACCGCCAGCTGCGCGAAGAAGGCTACGAGGTCGGCGAGACGCTGGTACGGAGCTACCTGCGGGAGTGGCGGCGCCGGCGCGCCGAGGTCTACGTGCCGCTGGTGCACCGCCCGGGCGACGAGGCGCAGGTCGACTTCTTCGAGGTCACCGTCGAGGTGGGAGGCGAGCGCCGCAAGGCCTGGAAGTTCCTGATGCGGCTGATGTACTCGGGCCGCGACTTCGTCCGGCTCTACGACCGCCAGGACCAGGTCGCCTTCCTCGACGGCCACGTGCGGGCGTTCGCCCACTTCGGCGGGGTGCCCGCGCGCATCGTCTACGACAACCTCGCAGCGGCGGTGCGGCGCGTGCAGTTCCCCCGGCGCCAGCTCACCGAGCGCTTTGAGGCGCTGGTGAGTCACTACCTGTACGAGCCGTGCTTCGCGCGGCCCGGCGAGGGCCACGATAAGGGCGGGGTCGAGGGGCGCGGCAGGGGCGTGCGGCTGCAGCACCTCACGCCGATTCCCCGCGGCGACTCGCTGGCCGAGCTCTCGGACTGGCTGCAGGGGGAGGTGGACCGCCACGCCGCGCCGCGGGTGCATGAGCGCTTCGCCGAGGAGCGGCCGCTGCTGCGCCCCGGGCCCGGCGTCGCGTTCGAGGCGCGGCGGGTGCAGCCGGTCTCGGTGAGCCGCAGTGCGCTGGTGCGCGCCGAGGGGGCCTGGTACTCGGCGCCGAGCCGCTGGGCGGGCCTGCGGGCGACGGCGCTGATCGGCACCGACGAGCTGACGCTGCGCTGCCGCGGCGAGGAGGTCGTACATCCCCGACAGCCCTTCGGCGGCCGCCGGGTGGACTACCGGCACTACCTCGGCGAGCTGGCGCGCAAGCCGCAGGCGGTGCGGCAGGTGGCGCCGGAGCTGGTCGCGGCGCTGGGCGAGCCCTTCGGGCGGCTCTGGACGCGGCTGGAGCGCGAGCAGGGCGCTCAGGAGGGGGCGCGCACCCTTGCGCGGTTGCTGCGGGCCGTCCACGAGCACGGCGAGGAGCGCGTGCGCGACGTCCTGGAGCAGGTCCTCGAGCAGGAGCGCTTCGACGAGCTCGCCGTGCAGCGTCTGCTCGCCTCGGCCCGGGCGCCGGAGGCAGTGACGGTGCCGGAGCCGCTGCGCGGCTACGAGGTCGAGAGCGTCTCGGCGGCCGTCTACGACCGCCTGCTCGCGGCGGCGGCGCCGTGAACAACGCGGCTCGCGCGGCCGTGCTCGAGGCGCACTGCCGCGAACTCAAGCTGCCCACGATCCGCCGCGAGTACCCCGCGCTGGTGCGCCAGGCCACGCACGACGGGTGGGACTACGAGGAGTTCCTCGTGCAGTTGCTCGAGGCAGAGGTGCTGGCCCGCCGCGATAGCGCGGTCGCACGCCTGCTGCGCCAGGCGCGCTTCCCCGACATCAAGACCTTCGAGCAGCTCGACTGGGACGCGCTCGGGGGCGTCGAGCGGCCACAGCTCGCACAGCTCGCGACCTGCGAGTACATCGAGCGCGCCGACGACGTCGTCATCGCCGGGCCGATCGGCACCGGCAAGACGCACCTCGCGATCGCGCTCGGCGTCGAGGCCGCCCGCCGCCGCCACCGCGTCGCCTTCATCCGCGCCGCCGACCTCGTGCGCGAGCTGGTCGAGGCACGTGACGAGCTCACGCTCTCGCGGCTCCATCAGCGTTACCTGCGGGTCGCGCTGCTGATCGTCGACGAGCTCGGCTTCGTGCCCTTCGAGCGCACCGGCGGCGAGCTGCTGTTCAATCTCCTCGCCGACCGCTACGAGCGGCGCTCGACGATCGTCACGACCAACCTCGCGTTCAGCGAGTGGGTGCAGGTCTTCGGCGACGAGAAACTCACCACGGCGCTGCTCGACCGCCTCGGGCACCACGCCCACATCCTCACCACGCGCGGCGCTTCCTACCGGACGCGTCACAGAACACAGACCTGACCAACGAAGGACTCAGCACCAAGAACGTCAGCAGCGATCGTGGCGCCGGAGTGGATCAACATCCGAGCGCTGACCTGGATCGCTATCCGAGCGCTGTTGACACCGGAACCCGAATCACGAGCGCATCGCCTCAGGGCTCGGCTCCGGAGGAGCACCGCGGCGGCTCCCCGTGGCGCCTGCCGTCCCGGCGGTGGAGGGTGCGCCCAACGGGGCCGCCGTGAAGCCCGAGCCCGGGAGCAAGCAGCTCCGCCCACCCACGCCCCGGCAGCTCGCTCGCTGGAAGGCGATCCAGCAGGCGCAGCTGCAGGGGCTCTCGATGCGGGCGACCGCCAGGCTGCTCGGGATCTCCCGCGTGACCGTCAGCAGCTACGTCCGGGCCAACGGCGTGCCTGGACGCCGGAACGGCGCTGCGGCATCCTCCGACGGAAGCGGCGGCACTGACAAAGTCGCTGCTCTCTTGCACTGACAAAATCGCTGCTCGCCGACACCGTCAACCGCGGCCACGTGGGTGTGCTTCGACGAGCGGCGGCTCCGCCTACGTCGTCAGGTCGTCGTCCGTGGCGGGCCGCTCCCCGTCCGGCGCGACAAGCAACCCATCGAGGAGCCGTCGCCAGAGGTCGCTCCAGGCCCGCGTGCGCGGACCCGTCCGCCAGCGTGCCTCAAGCCGGACGGCGTCATCCTGGGCCGCCGGTTCTCCGGCAGGGGCTCGGGTATGAGCTTTCCGAGTCTTGCTGGTACGTGTCGGGTCCATGGTGTTGCTCGCCCCGCCCGATGCGCGCGACAGCGAAGCTGCCGGTCCGGCGCATCGTTGAAAGTCTGGGCGGGGAGTGTCGTGGGACGAGGCAGCGAGGGTAACCCCCTGCGAGGGACTTCATGACTGAAACTCCTGGCGAGGAAGTCGCCGGTAACGGCGGCGGACCTTGGCCGTGGGCAGCAGGTGGGCGAGGTCCATGCGGCCGGCAAGATCCTGGAGAGCAAGGAGGTGGTGGGCGTTTGGCCGCACGCCCCGGCGCCAGCGCCAGACGTTGAGAGTGCTGGTCCCGAGCTGGCGGGCCAGCTCCGCCCACGTCAGGCCGGATGCCTCCTTGATCCGCTCCAGGCTCTGCGCGAAGTCGTTGGGGTACACGTAGGCGGCCCGCCGGGGCCGCGCTCGACGCCGCGGCATTGCCTACCTCCCGCTCTGAGGTGCGAGGAAGTCCTCGCCCAGGAGGATCTCGATGCCACCCGGGATCCAGCGGGCCAGCTCGACGAGGGCGTGGTACGCGCTGCCGCTGGGCTCGGTGCCCCGGCGCCAGCGGAGGACCTGCTTGCGTTCGACACCCAGGGCTTCGGCGAAGGCGTCCCAGGAGAGGCCGCTCGCCTGCTTCAGCCGTTCGAGCCGCTCCGGGAAGTCCTCGGGCAACTCGCCGCTCGGGTAGGGCACGGGACGGCCGGCAATCACCGGTCCGCCGCCGTGAAACGGAAGCCGGGGCGAACTCCTACGGTTCGTCTCGCGTGGACTCGAAGGTGAACAGCTCATGGAAGTCCTCCACCTCGAGGATCCGTTGCAACCGCCGGCGGAGGCATCCAGATGGGGAGCGCTTACCGTTGACGAGCATGGAGAGATAACCGGGGCTGATCCCGGCCTCGCGCGCGAGCCAGTTCTGGGAGCGACCGAGAACGGCCAACCGCTCCCAGAGCGGCTCGGGCTTGAGTCTGACCACGGCTCGACGGCGGGGCATGGCGGTGCGTAGTTCCTCGATGATCTGCGTCTGGACAGTGTGGTACTGTATGCGCGGCCACAGTGCGTGTCAAGAACTTGCGTTCTATCCTATTGGCGCAGCCTCCCCGGCGTGGCGACGGAACAGGAGCCCTCAACGCATGACCAGGGATCGCGGCTACCGCTGGAAGGACCTCGGTGCCCGTATCCGCGAGGCGCGCAAGAAGGTGGGTTTCACTCAGCGCCAGCTCGGCGAGCTCGTTGGCGTGGCCTCGCACACGGTCTGGGCGTGGGAGGCAGGGCGCATGAAGCCGCAGCACGAGCACCTCGTCGAGCTGGCCTTCCACTGCGAGACGAGCCCCGAGCATCTCCTGGGGCAATCCGTCGTCGAGTCCGAGTTGCTCAAGGCGGCGGAGGTCTCATTTCGCGACGCGGTGGCCGGCCTTCCGCCTGAGGACATCGAGTCGATCCACAACTTCATCAAGTTCGTGCGAGCGGAGCATCGCAAGAGAGTGCGCACCGAGCGCTGAACCGCCGGCAGCAGCGAGCGTTCCCGTGCAAGCGAGCAAGCTCCGCGGCCCGCTTCGATGTCAATCGCCAGGGTCTATAGACCACCCGTCGCCACAGTCATTAGACCACCCGGGCAGCCGGTAGGGCGGCTTGGTATCAGTGAGCAGTACGTCTCGTCAATCAGCTCCTTCCTGGGCGTCGAGCAGGGCGCGGTGCGGCGAGAGCCGCTGGCGGTAGCTCTCGCCCTCGATCACGATCTGGTAGCTGGCGTTGGCGAGCCGGTCGAGTGCGCTGTTGCCGAGGATCGGGTCGTCGAAGAGGCCGAGCCACTCCTCGACGGCGCGGTTCGAGGTGATGACGAAGCTGGAGCTGCGGTGGCGCCCGATAATCAGCTCGTAGAGGTCGATCGACTGCTGTGCGCTGAGCCGGTGCAGCCCGAGGTCGTCGAGGATCAGCAGGTCGGGGGCGAGGAAGCTGCGGAAGGCCTTCTCGGTGGAGTGGTCGACCCTTGCCTGCGCCAGCTCGCGGAAGTACTGGTCGGCGGTCACGAAGCGGACGCTGTGCCCGGAGCGCACGGCGGCGTAGCCGAGCGCCTGGGCGAGGAAGCTCTTGCCGACGCCGACGGGGCCGACGAGCAGGACGTGCTCGCGGCGGTCGAGGAAGCGCAGCGAGCAGGCGGCGTCGAGGAGGCGCCGGTCGAGGCGGACCTGTGCCGACCAGTCGAAGTCCTCGAGCCTGCAGAGCTGCTCGAAGCCGGCCTGGCGGAGGCGCAGTTCCAGCCGCCCGTGGTCGCGGCGGCTCACCTCGTCGGCGAGGACGATCTGCAGGAAGTCGGCGTAGTCGAGCCCGTCGCGGCGGGCGAGGGCGATGCGCTCGGGCAGCGTGTCGAGCATCGGGCCGAGCTTGAGGCGCTTGAGCAGCGGGCGCAGCTCGGCGGTCGTGGCGGTCATCGTGAGGCTCCTGTCGTGGTCTGCGTGCTGGTCAGTGCGAAGACGGCGCCGGGGCGGGCGAAGCGGCCCGGCGGCGGTGGCAGCGGCTGCGACGGCGCCGTGGTCTCCTGCTCGAGGGCCTCGACGAGGATGCGCTCGACGCGGCGCACGTCGACGAGGTCGACCTCGAGCGCGCGGCGGCAGGCGGCGTCGAGGCGGGCGGGGGAGTAGCGCTCGGCCAGGCGCAGCAGCTTGTGGCCCTGCCGCAGCTTCGCCCAGGGCAGCGGCCCCTCGAAGAGCCGCTCGGCGAAGGCGCCGGTGGCCTCGCCGAGTTCGGCCGCGCGCCGCTGCAGCTGCTCGGGCGCGCGCAGCGTGTAGGGGCTGAGCTCGGCCGGGTAGTCGTTGCGGTCGGTGGCGCGTCCGCCGCGGGGCTGGCGCGGGTGGACCTTGATCAGCGCGCCGCGGTGGTAGATGCGCACCAGCTTCGCGCCGAGCTGCAGCTCGACCTGCTGCCCCGGCGGGCAGAGCGCCGACGGCACCGAGTACAGCGCGTACTGGCAGGCGACGTGGTGGTCGGCATGGACCTTCGCCGTCCGCCAGTCGGGGACCTCGTAGGGCTCCCCGTCCCAGGGGGCGAGCAGCGGGCGCTCCTCCTCCTCGAAGACCTCGAGCGGGCGTTTGCGGGTCGTCCCGTGGATGCGTTGCCCCGCCACCTCGAGCGACCAGCGCCGGGCGGCGTCGCGCAGCTCGGCGAGGTCCCGGAACTGGGCGCCCTTGAAGAGGCGCTCGCGCACGTACGGGACGCTGCGCTCGACCCGAGGCTTGTCGCGGGGCCGGCGCACGCGTGCGGGGTCGCTGATGAAGCCGCGCTGGCGGGCGTACTCCAGGAAGCCCCGCGTGAAGCGCGGGTGCAGCGCGTCGGCCCCGGCCACGGCGGCCGGGAAGTTGTCGATCACGAGGTAGCGCGGCACGCCCTCGAAGAACGCCCAGGTCGCCTCCAGACCCTCGACTACCGCGTCCAGCCGCTGGCTCGTGGTCGGCCAGACGAAGCAGTGCCGCGAGTAGCGCCAGACCACGATCAGCGCCCACACCGTGCGGCGCCGCCCGCTCTCGGGGTCCGGGATGAGGCCGAGCCGGCCGAAGTCCAGCTCGGCGACCTCGCCCGGCGGCCCGTCCTCCATGCGCACGGTCACAGGCTGCCGGCGACCCCAGCCGCGGCGGGCGATGAAGCGCCGCAGCGTGCTGTAGGAGACCTCGCAGCCGCGCTCGGCGAGCAGTTCATGGATCCGCGTGACCTGCAGGCGCTCGGCCTGCAGCCAGCGCTCGATCTGCTCCGCCCAGGGCGAGAGCAGCTCCTCGCTCGGGACCGCCGCGCGGCGCGGGCCGGTGCGGCTCAGCGTCGCCAGCTGGGCGAGCTGCTGCTCACTCGGCTCGGGACCGCCGGGCCTGAGCCCGGCCGCCTCGGCCGCCGCGATGTAGCGCCGCACCGTCACGCGCGACAGCCCCGTGCCGCTGGCGATCCGGCGCTGGCTGAGTCCCGCCTGCCAGCGGCGGATGATTTCCCTGCTCTCCACTCGATGCACCTCCCGGTAGGCCATCGCTGCTCCCTCCCCTGGGGATGCAGCCGATGGTGGCCCTACCGGCGACCGGGCTGGTCGCGATGCCCTGGCGGGGGTGGATCAATGATCCTGGCGAAGTGGATCAATGACCCTGGCGATCTCGCCGTTTTCCGGTCTATAGATCCTGGTGATTCACATTCGAGGCAGCCACCACCCAGTAGCGGCTGGCGGCGTGGCCCCGCCCGCGACCGGCGAGTCAGCAGGAGCTAGAGCTCCGCTGCAGACCCAAGGACAACATTCAGATCGGGTGAACACCGCAGCGCCTGATCGCAGATTTCTTACAGTCCGATTACCGCCGCGTTGTGCCCCGTGGAGTAAAATATAGAGGAGCAGATGGGTGGTCTTTGACCAGCTTCTAAAGGAGCAGGTACGTGGGGCCGGTTCAGTCACTAAAGAACGTTGTTAGCCGTTCCATCCTTCACAATCAAACCGAGAATAAGTGCAGTTATCCATCGCCTTGACCACTTGAAGTCGTGGTGCCCCTCCGAGCAAGAGTGCTGCGCGAAATCTATCACGAGTCCACGACGCTCAGCAATCGACCTTGCGCGCGGGCCGGGCCAAGGGCGCAGACAACTCAGCTCCGTAGGAGCTCGGCTCAGGCGATCGCCAGACCCGGAGTGCGAACGGGGAACCGGGGCCAGCCGCAATCCGCTCTAGGCCGGTCGACGGTACGACCGATAGAACTGCGCTACGGCACCCCTGCTGGCTGTCTCATTGCGGGTGTAGTGCGCCGGCATGGCAGGCGTGCGCCAGCGTCCCGCCGTCATCAGGCTCGTCAGCTCGATCCCGGCCCGAACGAGGTCTTGCGCCATCCCCACCCGCGGCGAGTGACCGCTGAACCCGTCTCCGAGGCCCGCCGCCTGGGCCGCGTTCTTGATACGCTTCGATATCTGGTTCGCCTGGAGTCCAAACACGCTCTCGCCGGCAGCCGCCTCATTCCGTAGCGATGCAAGCGCCGCCATGGTCGGGGCGGACACGTACGCGATCGCCCCTTCGCCGTCGGGGTCGGTCTTGGAGCGTCGAATAAGGAGACGGCCCGTTCCGTCGGGTTCGGCATCAATGTCGCCCCAGGTCAGGGCTGCCGCCTCCGAAACCCTCAGCATGGCGTCGCGCATGAGGCTGAGGATCGCGATGTCGAGCCGCCCTCGGACCTCGGCGGCCTGCACACTCTCCAGACTGCCGCCGCGTCCCGGTCGCGGGTCGAATGCAGTCGCCTGTATCGCGGCAAGCCCGTCTGCCGTCAGCCCCCTAGCCTGCTTCTGCGCCGTGCCTGCCTTGCGTGTTGCGCCTCGGAGCGTCCGCTTCACCTCCGGCCGCGCACATGGATTCTCCATCCCGGCTACGCGGTGGACGAACGCTATCGCTGCGGCCGCCACCCGCAGCGTCGCCGGCTTGTGGCCAAGGTTCTCGATGCGCTCGGCGAGATACGCCGCGACGTGCGCGGAGTCGGCGGGGAGGGCGGAAACACCTCTCTCCATCGCCCAGGCGTGGAAGTGCCTCCAATGGCTGCGATAGCTCCGCATCGTGTTCCGGGCGACCTCGTGGTCGAGGAGTTCGCCCAGGTTGCCAAGGTCGGATTCCGTCAACTGGTCGACGCTCGCTGGTGAAGCGATGAGCGTGTCTGCGCTCCCGCTGCCGCCATCGGTCTCAGTGCGACCGTTGCTCGGGTCCCGGCTACTCAGTACGAACGTGATCCACTCGGAGTCCGTGCTCGGCCGAAGTGGTGCAGCACGTTCCTCAGGCCCCGTCACTTCCCAGAAACCGTCCATCTCAGCTGCCGACCCCAGAAGAAGGGGGCAGGCTCCTTCGAGGTCGCTTCCTCGCTGATACCCGGCGATGCCTGTCAACGCTCGAGGAGGTTCCAGCGTCGCAGGCGGCAATCCCCATCCCGTGGGACACGCGTCCCCTCCGTCAATCGTCGCGACCACAGAGCTAAGGGGTGGATAACTGCACTTATACACCCTCTGACTCTCGTCTGGGACACGAACGTGTTCTGGTCGGACCGCGGTCGGTTCGCTCGGTAGCGAAGCGGCGCGACCGGCGAGCAGCGCGGTGAGCCAGAGATGAATAGGGCTCACCAGGAGGGCTCGCGACTGAGACAGCAACTCGGGCTGCGCGGCCAGGTCGATGCCGAAGCCGTCGCGGACGGCCTCAGCCTGACCGTGAAGCTGTGGCCACTCCGGGTGCTGAAGGAGATGCGGTGCGGGGACTACATCGTCGTAGCCGACCGGCTCGAGCCGGAGTGGCGGCGGTGGGTGGTCGGTCACGCCATCGGGCACTGCATCCTCCACCCCGGCAACCACCTGTGGATCCGCAGGCACACAGACCTTGCCCGCGGCTTCGAACGTGAGGCCGAGGACTTCGCCTACGCGCTCCTCGTCGACGCCTCCGAGGCGGCTGCGGAGGGGCTCGTCCACTCCTGGGAGGTGGCGGAGCACTTCGGCGTTCCCGACGAGTTGGTCCGCCTGCGGGCACCGTCTTTCCCCGTGGATCCGGACGCGGGGGCCGGGCTGTGCTGAGCGTTCTGGCCAGTGCTTGGGACGCCCCGGTGGCAGCGCTACGCCTAGCCGCACGGTACCGGCGCTCCAGGTCAACGCTGGGTAGCCTGGCCCCTTCACGCACTGCCAGGCGATTGCCCGTCGCGGCTTGGCCACCCGGGAGTCGCCTCATTCTCCTGGCGGTCGTCGCACTCTCGATGGTCGGGCCGGTCTGGGGGATGAACAGCCCCGTGGACGCGCAGGTTCCACAGTCCGCGCCGCCGACGACGCCCACCGGTCTGACGGGCACCTTCACACACGAATCCGTCTCCCTCTCGTGGGACGATCCGGGCGACCCGTCAATCACCGGTTACCAGATACTGCGCCGCGAACGCGGCGTGCACGAAGTCGGCCACTTCCTGGTCCACGTCGACGCCACCAGCAGCACAGCCACCTCCTACGCGGACACCGCAGTCGAGGCCGGAGCCAGCTACGTCTACCGCGTCAAGGCCCGCAACAGCTCCGGCCTGAGCGAGCGCAGCGGCTTCTTCAGAGCCGACATCCCAGCCGCTCCAGATCCGCCTGCGCCGATCGCGAGCCTTCCCGAGCCGCCGGATACCGATCGGACATCGGACAGCGGGCCCAGAAGTTCGCACGTGGCGACGCTCAGTGCTCTGGTGGTGGCGCCGGTCGCCTCGGGAGCGCCGCCGGTTGCCTTGTCGCCTGTGTTCAGGCCGGCCAAGTTGAAGTATACAGCCGCGCTCGAGTCCGACAGCATCATCGTCACGGCGACCGCGACCGATGGCGCGGCCTCCGTCGTCCTGACCGACGGGGAGACGACGGGCACGGACGAGGCCACGACGTTTGACCTTGGTCTCGGCGTCACCACCGTTCTCGTCACCGTCACGTCAGCGGATGGGACCAGTTCGGCGGCCTACGAGATCACCATCACCAGGACGATGTCGATTAGTTTCGTTGCGGCCGAATACGAAGTGACCGAGGGTGAATCCGTCTCCGTCGAATGGGAGTTCAGCGGGAAGCCGCGTGAGTACCTGCACGTGCCGCTCGTCTCGACTAACCAGGGTCACGCGACCGGCGACGATTGGGACATGACGCTTCGGCTCGCCCTGGCGCCCCTGTCGGAAGGGATCAGGTTTCGATTCCAGGCCTTGCAGGACAACGATGACGACGACGGCGAGCACATTGTGCTCGGCTTCGGCGAACTGCCTGCGTATGTGACCGTGGGCGACATCGATCAGACTATCGTCAGGATCATTGACGACGACGGCCTGGCGGCCTCGGAGCGTCCGGTCATTGTGGGCACGGCACAGGTCGGCGAGATCTTGACCGTCGACACATCCGGGATCACCAACCCGAACGGCGTGAGCGATGAGGGGTTCCACTTCGAATGGTGGACGAAGCTCGACACTAAAGATGGCTCACGAGATGTATTACGCTTCCCCCATTGTGCGAAGTATCCAGTGTCTTGGGGGGACGAAAGGGACGGATACGGATTTAGAGTCCTGGTTGTCTATAAGGACGACCTTGGCAATGTCCATGAGGTGTGGAGCGGGTGGACCGAAAAAGTGACGCGGCCGCCAGCGAGGACCAGTTCAAGTGGCGCGCGTACAGCGCCTGCTTCCGCTCGACCGCATCGACCGAGCTGGTACCCGACGATCACCGGCGACCTGGTCGTCGGCAGCACGCTGACACACGACATATCGGACCTTGAAGCGACCTTCGGTGAACCATCGAGTGATTACTGTTACACCTGGAATCACGGTATTCCAGGTGTGATTTATGACCCTCAAGGCCATAATCCCGTCTTTCGTTTCGTTCTCGGAGCACACGATCAGACTCTCACACTAACGCCCGATCATGTCGGCAGGACGATCGTGGGTGAGGTTTCTTTCCGCGATCAGAGCTACCACCTCGTAACCCCATACAAAACCCTAGTTGGCCCAGTCACAGAGGTCCCGACCGTGACATTTGCGCAGGACCTTATCGAAATCCGCGAGGGTAACAGCGAGCTGGTCAGGGTCCTGATCAACGCGGCGCCGGCGCAGGCGCTGACCATCCCGATCACGGTACAAACTAATACTACTAGCGGGATAACGGCTGACGACTATTCGGGTGTTCCGATGAGCGTCACGTTCGCGCCGGGCCAGAGAGAGCAGTCGTTTACGGTCGCGGCGCTCGTGGACGGGGAGAGCGAAGGCAGGGAAGACTTCTGGCTGCAATTCGACACGCTGCCCAGCGGAGTGGCGGCGGGAGATATGGACGATACCGAAGTCAACATCACAGATTACTTTGCCGGAGGGGTGCTGACGGTGACCGGCGGCCAGGCGCCGGAGGTCGGCCAGGTGTTGACGGCGGTGCCCACGGGCGTTGTGTCCGACCACGGCCTGACCCAGGCCGTCTATGAGTATCAGTGGTTCCGCCGAACGAGGAGCGTGCCCGACGATCGGGATCTCGTGTACGAAAGCCACGTGATCGACGGCGCGACCGATGCGACCTATACGCCGACGCTGGCCGACGCGGGGATCCGGCTACAGGCGCGCGTCTCGGTCACGGACGATGCCGGCAGCCCGAGTTGGATCCACAGCGCGACCACGCCGCATGTCGCGGACAACTCCGACGACGTGCTGCTCAGCAGCTGGACGGCCACACTAGGCACCGCAGCTCCCCTAAGTACCAATTGGTACCTGGACGTGGCAGTGCCGTTTCGCACGGGCGATCATCCGAGCGGCTATTTTCTGAGCAGCGTCAATCTCACTGTTATCGGTCTCTCGAACACTTCCAGCTTCACTATCTGGTCGGCGCGCACGTCGGAGTATGGACGGATTCTCCCTGACGTCCCGGTGATCCCTCTGACCTTTCCGCAACGTCCGGTGAGCTGGAATTCCTGGTTGGCCTTGCCGTTCACCGCTGCCGAGGGCAGCTGGCTCGCCCCGGATACGACCTACTTTCTCGTCTACCACGAAGACAGGCGGGGCCTCCACGGCATGGGTACGGTGGCTACCAGCGAACTCGACCTGGACCCCGCCACTGACGCAGGGTGGAGCTGGGGCGCACACAAAGCCATCCGCGGTCACCTTGGCAGCGGTGGGTTTGCTCCTTGGCACGTCGATGATCACCCCGAAGTGGGGCGCGTTCCAAAGTTAAGTATCAAAGGCGAGAAGGCCGATCTTGACGTAGTCACGGTCAGTTACCAGCAATCCAGCTATCGCGTCGAGGAGGGCGAGGATGTCACGGTCACGGTCGAGCTGGACGCCGATCCCGAACGCGAGGTGGTCATCCCGCTGAGGCTGACCGAGGTCGGTGCAAGCAGCGCCGACTACACGGGCGTGCCCGCGTCCTTAACCTTCCCGGACGGCGTGACGACACAGACCTTCACGGTCAGCGCCGTGGACGACACGGAAGTCGAAGACGACGAGAGTCTGAGACTGGCGTTCGACACGCTTCCGCCGGGCGTCACGGCAGGCGGCGAAACGACCATCGAGATCGTTGACAACGACGTCGAGGAGGAGGAGGACGAGGACGAGAAGGTGCAGATCTGGTTCGAGCTTGCGGAGTTGACCGGGTTGGAGGGCGCGGAGCGCGAAATAAAGGTGCAGATGACCCTTGCGCCGGGAGATTACGTGACGATCCCGATCACAATCGAGAACCTGAACGGCGCGAGCATCGACGATTACTCGGGTATTCCGCAAGAGATCACGTTTGGCCCGAACGACAGTGAGAAGGCATTCCGCGTCTCCTTCACCGACGACTTGATCGACGACGACGACGAACACGTGCGGCTCGGCTTCGGCTCCCTGCCCGATTGGTTGTCCGTGGGCAATCCCAGCGAGAGCACGATTCTTATCTACGACAACGACGACCCCGAGGTCGAGGTCAGCTTCGCGCAGTCAAGCTACGAGGTCGACGAGGGCGGTACGGTCACGGTCACGGTTGAGCTGGACGCCGATCCCGAACGCACGCTGATGATCCCGATCACCCGGACCTCTACAAACGGTGCAGCCCGCCCCACCGACTACAGGGTGCCGGGCAAGGTCACCTTCATGGCGGGCGAGACATCGAAGACGATCACCTTCACGGCGATCGACGACACGGTGGACGACGACGACGAGAGCGTGGAGCTGGGCTTCGGTTCGATGCCGGACGCGCGGGTCTCGGCGGGGCCGCAGAGCGCGACGGAAGTGGCGATCATCGACGACGACGACCCCTTTGTGCGCGTCAGTTTCGCGCAGCCGAGCTACAGCGTGGACGAGGGCGGCACGGTCACGGTCACGGTCGAGCTGGACGCCGACCCCGAACGCACGGTGGTGATCCCGATCAGCGTGGACAACCAGGACGGCGCAACCGGCGGCGACTACTCGGGCGTGCCGGCCAGCGTCACCTTCATGGCGACCGACATGTCGAAGACGATCAACTTCGCCGCCACACAGGACACGGTGGACGACGACGACGAGCGCGTGGAGCTGAGCTTCGGCGCGATGCCCGACGCGCGGGTCTCCGAGGAGACGCCGAGCGCGACGACGGTCGAGATCATCGACGACGACGACCCCTTTGTGCGCGTCAGTTTCGCGCAGTCGAGCTACGAGGTCGACGAGGACGGCACGGTCACCGTCACGGTCGAGTTGAACGCCGATCCGGAGCGCACGGTGGTGATCCCGATCACCCAGACCCGGAACGGCGCGTCCCTCAGCGACTACTCGGGCGTGCCGGCCAGCGTCACCTTCATGGCGGGCGAGCGGTCGCAGGAGATCACCTTCGCCGCCACACACGACACGGTGGACGACGACGACGAGAGCGTGGAGCTGAGCTTCGGCGCGATGCCCGACGAGCGGGTCTCCGAGGAGACGCCGAGCGCGACGACGGTCGAGATCATCGACGACGACGACCCCATTGTGCGCGTCAGTTTCGCGAAGTCGAGCTACGAGGTGGACGAGGGCGGCACGGTCCCCGTCACGGTTGAGCTGGATGTCGAGCCCGAACGCACGGTGGTGATCCCGATCAGCGTGGACAACCAGGACGGCGCAACCGGCGGCGACTACTCGGGCGTGCCGGCCAGCGTCACCTTCATGGCGACCGACATGTCGAAGACGATCAACTTCGCCGCCACACAGGACACGGTGGACGACGACGACGAGCGCGTGGAACTGAGCTTCGACCTGGCCACACTCCAGCAGACCGACGAGCGGGTGCTGGCGGGCGACACCACGGAGACCGTCGTCGAGATCATCGACGACGACGACCCCTTTGTGCGCGTCAGCTTCGCGCAGTCGAGCTACGAGGTGGACGAGGGCGGCGCGGTCACGGTCACGGTCGAGCTGGACGCCGACCCCGAACGCACGGTGGTGATCCCGATCACCCAGACCCGGAACGGCGCGAGCGGTGGCGACTACTCGGGCGTGCCGGCCAGCATCACCTTCAATGCGGGCCAGACATCGAAGACGATCAACTTCGCTGCCACACAGGACACGCTGGACGACGACGACGAGAGCGTGCAGCTGGGCTTCGGTTCGATGCCGGACGCGCGGGTCTCGGCGGGGACGCCGAGCGCGACGACGGTGGCGATCATCGACGACGACGACCCCATTGTCCGGGTCAGCTTCGCGCAGTCGAGCTACAGCGTCGACGAGGGCGGCGCGGTCACGGTCACGGTCGAGCTGGACGCCGACCCCGAACGCACGGTGGTGATCCCGATCACCCAGACCCGGAACGGCGCGAGCGGTGGCGACTACTCGGGCGTGCCGGCCAGCATCACCTTCAATGCGGGCCAGACGTCGAAGACGATCAACTTCGCTGCCACACAGGACACGCTGGACGACGACGACGAGAGCGTGCAGCTGGGCTTCGGTTCGATGCCGGACGCGCGGGTCTCGGCGGGGACGCCGAGCGCGACGACGGTGGCGATCATCGACGACGACGACCCCATTGTCCGCGTCAGCTTCGCGAAGTCGAGCTACGAGGTGGACGAGGGCGGCACGGTCCCCGTCACGGTTGAGCTGGACGCCGACCCCGAACGCACGGTGGTGATCCCGATCAGCGTGGACAACCAGGACGGCGCAACCGGCGGCGACTACTCGGGCGTGCCGGCCGGCGTCAGCTTCAGCGCGACCGAGAGATCGAAGACGATCCACTTCGCCGCCACACAGGACACGCTGGACGACGACGACGAGAGCGTGAGGTTGAGTTTCGATCTCCAGAACGTCGATCGGGTCTTCGAGGGGACGCCGAGCGCGACGACGGTGGCGATCATCGACGACGACGACCCCGAGGTTCGGGTCAGCTTCGGGGAGTCGAGCTACGAGGTCGACGAGGGCGGCGCGGTCACGGTCACGGTCGAGCTGGACGCCGACCCCGAACGCACGGTGGTGATCCCGATCACCCAGACCCGGAACGGCGCGTCCCTCGGCGACTACTCGGGCGTGCCGGCCAGCATCACCTTCCATGCGACCGAGAGATCGAAGACATTCAACTTCGCCGCCACACAGGACACGCTGGACGACGACGACGAAAGCGTGCAGCTGGGCTTCGGTTCGATGCCGGACGCGCGGGTCTCGGCGGGGACGCCGAGCGCGACGACGGTGGCGATCATCGACGACGACGACCCCATTGTCCGGGTCAGCTTCGCGCAGTCGAGCTACAGCGTCGACGAGGGCGGCGCGGTCACGGTCACGGTCGAGCTGGACGCCGACCCCGAACGCACGGTGGTGATCCCG
Organism: Dehalococcoidia bacterium; assembly: GCA_965261685.1. Lineage (GTDB taxonomy): Bacteria > Chloroflexota > Dehalococcoidia > UBA2979 > UBA2979 > VXMT01. Next base: position 141,485 of record CBDHDI010000019.1, on the reverse strand, counting down.
ATCACCCAGACCCGGAACGGCGCGAGCGGTGGCGACTACTCGGGCGTGCCGGCCAGCATCACCTTCAATGCGGGCCAGACGTCGAAGACGATCAACTTCGCTGCCACACAGGACACGCTGGACGACGACGACGAGAGCGTGCAGCTGGGCTTCGGTTCGATGCCGGACGCGCGGGTCTCGGCGGGGACGCCGAGCGCGACGACGGTGGCGATCATCGACGACGACGACCCCATTGTCCGGGTCAGCTTCGCGCAGTCGAGCTACAGCGTCGACGAGGGCGGCGCGGTCACGGTCACGGTCGAGCTGGACGCCGACCCCGAACGCACGGTGGTGATCCCGATCACCCAGACCCGGAACGGCGCGAGCGGTGGCGACTACTCGGGCGTGCCGGCCAGCATCACCTTCAATGCGGGCCAGACGTCGAAGACGATCAACTTCGCTGCCACACAGGACACGCTGGACGACGACGACGAGAGCGTGCAGCTGGGCTTCGGTTCGATGCCGGACGCGCGGGTCTCGGCGGGGACGCCGAGCGCGACGACGGTGGCGATCATCGACGACGACGACCCCATTGTCCGCGTCAGCTTCGCGAAGTCGAGCTACGAGGTGGACGAGGGCGGCACGGTCCCCGTCACGGTTGAGCTGGACGCCGACCCCGAACGCACGGTGGTGATCCCGATCAGCGAGACCCGGAACGGCGCGAGCGGTGGCGACTACTCGGGCGTGCCGGCCAGCGTCACCTTCATGGCGGGCGAGATGTCGCAGGACATCACCTTCAGCGCCACGCACGACACGCTGGACGACGACGACGAGAGCGTGGAGCTGAGCTTCGGCGCGCTGTCCGAACGGGTCTCCGGCGGAACGCCGAGCGCGACGACGGTGGCGATCATCGACGACGACGACCCTGAGGTGACGGTCAGTTTCGCGCAGTCGAGCTACAGCGTGGCGGAGGGCGGCACGGTCACCGTCACGGTCGAGCTGGACATCGAGCCCGAACGCACGGTGGTGATCCCGATCACCCAGACCCGGAACGGCGCGAGCGGTGGCGACTACTCGGGCGTGCCGGCCAGCATCACCTTCAATGCGGGCCAGACGTCGAAGACGATCAACTTCGCCGCCACACAGGACACGGAGGACGACGACGCCGAGAGCGTGGAGCTGAGCTTCGGCGCGCTGCCCGAACGGGTCTCCGGCGGAACGCCGAGCGCGACGACGGTGGCGATCATCGACGACGACGACCCTGAGGTGACGGTCAGTTTCGGGGAGTCGAGCTACAGGGTCGACGAGGGCGGCACGGTCACGGTCACGGTCGAGCTGGACGCCGACCCCGAACGCACGGTGGAGATCCCGATCAGCGTGGACAACCAGGGCGGCGCAACCGGCGGCGACTACTCGGGCGTGCCGTCAAGTATCACCTTCAATGCGACCGAGACATCGAAGACATTCAGCTTCGCCGCCACACAGGACACGCTGGACGACGACGACGAGAGCGTGGAGCTGGGCTTCGGTTCGATGCCGGACGCGCGGGTCTCGGCGGGGACGCCGAGCGCGACGACGGTGGCGATCATCGACGACGACGACCCCATTGTCCGGGTCAGCTTCGCGCAGTCGAGCTACGAGGTGGACGAGGGCGGCACGGTCACCGTCACGGTCGAGCTGGACGCCGACCCCGAACGCACGGTGGAGATCCCGATCACCCAGACCCGGAACGGCGCGTCCCTCGGCGACTACTCGGGCGTGCCGGCCAGCGTCACCTTCCATGCGACCGACAGATCGAAGACATTCAACTTCGCCGCCACACAGGACACGCTGGACGACGACGACGAGAGCGTGGAGCTCAGCTTCGGTTCGATGCCGGACGCGCGGGTCTCGGCGGGGACGCCGAGCGCGACGACGGTGGCGATCATCGACGACGACGACCCTGAGGTGACGGTCAGTTTCGGGGAGTCGAGCTACAGGGTTGACGAGGGCGGCACGGTCGCGGTCACGGTCGAGCTGGACGCCGACCCCGAACGCACGGTGGAGATCCCGATCAGCGTGGACAACCAGGGCGGCGCAACCGGCGGCGACTACTCGGGCGTGCCGGCCAGCATCACCTTCAATGCGGGCCAGACGTCGAAGACGATCAACTTCGCCGCCACACAGGACACGGAGGACGACGACGACGAGAGCGTGGAGCTGAGCTTCGGCGCGCTGCCCGAACGGGTCTCCGGCGGAACGCCGAGCGCGACGACGGTGGCGATCATCGACGACGACGACCCTGAGGTGACGGTCAGTTTCGGGGAGTCGAGCTACAGGGTCGACGAGGGCGGCGCGGTCACGGTCATGGTCGAGCTGGACGCCGACCCCGAACGCACGGTGGTGATCCCGATCACCCAGACCCGGAACGGCGCGAGCGGTGGCGACTACTCGGGCGTGCCGGCCAGCATCACCTTCAATGCGGGCCAGACGTCGAAGACGATCCACTTCGCCGCCACACAGGACACGGTGGACGACGACGACGAAAGCGTGAGGTTGAGCTTCGATCTCCAGGAAGTCGACCGGGTCGTCGAGGGGACGCCGAGCGCGACGACGGTGGCGATCATCGACGACGACGACCCCATTGTCCGGGTCAGCTTCGCGCAGTCGAGCTACGAGGTCGACGAGGGCGGCACGGTCACCGTCACGGTCGAGCTGGACGTCGAGCCCGAACGCACGGTGGTGATCCCGATCACCCAGACCCGGAACGGCGCGTCCCTCGGCGACTACTCGGGCGTGCCGGCCAGCGTCACCTTCCATGCGACCGACAGATCGAAGACATTCAACTTCGCCGCCACACAGGACACGCTGGACGACGACGACGAGAGCGTGGAGCTCAGCTTCGGTTCGATGCCGGACGCGCGGGTCTCGGCGGGGACGCCGAGCGCGACGACGGTGGCGATCATCGACGACGACGACCCTGAGGTGACGGTCAGTTTCGGGGAGTCGAGCTACAGGGTTGACGAGGGCGGCACGGTCACCGTCACGGTCGAGCTGGACGCCGACCCCGAACGCACGGTGGTGATCCCGATCAGCGTGGACAACCAGGGCGGCGCGAGCGGTGGCGACTACTCGGGCGTGCCGGCCAGCATCACCTTCAATGCGGGCCAGACGTCGAAGACGATCAACTTCGCCGCCACACAGGACACGGAGGACGACGACGCCGAGAGCGTGGAGCTGAGCTTCGGCGCGCTGCCCGAACGGGTCTCCGGCGGAACGCCGAGCGCGACGACGGTGGCGATCATCGACGACGACGACCCTGAGGTGACGGTCAGTTTCGGGGAGTCGAGCTACAGGGTCGACGAGGGCGGCGCGGTCACGGTCATGGTCGAGCTGGACGCCGATCCCGAACGCACGGTGGTGATCCCGATCAGCGTGGACAACCAGGGCGGCGCAACCGGCGGCGACTACTCGGGCGTGCCGGCCAGCGTCAGCTTCAACGCGACCGAGAGATCGAAGACATTCAACTTCGCCGCCACACAGGACACGGTGGACGACGACGACGAGAGCGTGGAGCTGAGCTTCGGCGCGCTGCCCGAACGGGTCTCCGGCGGAACGCCGAGCGCGACGACGGTGGCGATCATCGACGACGACGACCCTGAGGTGACGGTCAGTTTCGGGGAGTCGAGCTACAGGGTCGACGAGGGCGGCGCGGTCACGGTCACCCTCGAGCTGGACGTCGAGCCCGAACGCACGGTGGTGATCCCGATCACCCAGACCCGGAACGGCGCGAGCGGTGGCGACTACTCGGGCGTGCCGTCCAGCGTCAGCTTCAACGCGACCGAGACACGGAAGACATTCAACTTCGCCGCCACACAGGACACGCTGGACGACGACGACGAGAGCGTGCAGCTGGGCTTCGGTTCGATGCCGGATGCGCGGGTCTCGGCGGGGACGCAGAGCACGACGACGGTGGCGATCATCGACGACGACGACCCTGAGGTGACGGTCAGTTTCGCGCTGTCGAGCTACGAGGTCGACGAGGGCGGCACGGTCACCGTCACGGTCGAGCTGGACGCCGACCCCGAACGCACGGTGGAGATCCCGATCACCCGGACCCGGAACGGCGCAACCGGTAGCGACTACTCGGGCGTGCCGGCCAGCATCACCTTCAATGCGACCGAGACACGGAAGACATTCAGCTTCGCCGCTACACAGGACAGGCTGGACGACGACGACGAGAGCGTGAGGTTGAGTTTCGGCGCGCCGCCCGATCGGGTCTCCGGCGGAACGCCGAGCGCGACGACGGTGGCGATCATCGACGACGACATGCGTGGCGTGACCGTGACACCGACTTCGCTGAGGATCGACGAAGGCAGCGAAGATACCTACCGGGTGGTGCTCGACAGCGAGCCCCTGGGCGGCAATGTGACCGTGACCGTCGTGGCGCCGGACAACCTCGACCTGAGCGTGAACCAGACGAGCCTCACGTTCAGATCCGCCGACTGGGACACACCGCAGGAGGTTCGTGTCTCTGCTGGCCAAGACATCGACGACATCGACGACCAGGACACGATCACGCATACGGTCAGTGGCGCGGACTATGCCTCGGAGACCGCCAATTCCGTCTCGGTGAAGGTGATTGACGACGAAGATCCACAGGTCAGGGTCAGCTACGACCTACCCTCCTACACCGTGCGTGAGGGCAGCGAGATCAGCATCACGGTCACGTTGAGCAAGGACCCTGAGCGCACGGTGGTGATCCCGATCAGCCGGACCCAGGACGGCGCGAGCGGTGCCGACTACACGGTCGTGCCGACCAGCGTCACGTTCAATGCGACCGAGACATCGAAGACGATCAACTTCGCCGCCACACAGGACACGCTGGACGACGACGACGAGAGCGTGAGGTTGAGCTTTGGTTCGCCGTTGCCCCTGGGTGTCGCCACGGGCGCCACCCCGGAGACGACGGTGGCGATCATCGACGACGACGACCCCGAGGTTCGGGTCAGCTTCGCGCTGTCGAGCTACAGGGTCGACGAGGGCGGCGCGGTCACGGTCACCCTCGAGCTGGACGTCGAGCCCGAACGCACGGTGGTGATCCCGATCACCCAGACCCGGAACGGCGCGAGCGGTGGCGACTACTCGGGCGTGCCGTCCAGCGTCAGCTTCAACGCGACCGAGACACGGAAGACATTCAACTTCGCCGCCACACAGGACACGCTGGACGACGACGACGAGAGCGTGCAGCTGGGCTTCGGTTCGATGCCGGATGCGCGGGTCTCGGCGGGGACGCAGAGCACGACGACGGTGGCGATCATCGACGACGACGACCCTGAGGTGACGGTCAGTTTCGCGCTGTCGAGCTACGAGGTCGACGAGGGCGGCACGGTCACCGTCACGGTCGAGCTGGACGCCGACCCCGAACGCACGGTGGAGATCCCGATCACCCGGACCCGGAACGGCGCGAGCGGTGGCGACTACTCGGGCGTGCCGGCCAGCATCACCTTCCATGCGACCGACAGGTCGAAGACATTCAACTTTGCCGCCACACAGGACACGCTGGACGACGACGACGAGAGCGTGGAGCTGAGCTTCGGCGCGCTGCCCGAACGGGTCTCCGGCGGAACGCCGAGCGCGACGACGGTGGCGATCATCGACGACGACGACCCTGAGGTGACGGTCAGTTTCGGGGAGTCGAGCTACAGGGTCGACGAGGGCGGCACGGTCACCGTCACGGTCGAGCTGGACGCCGACCCCGAACGCACGGTGGAGATCCCGATCAGCGTGGACAACCAGGGCGGCGCAACCGGCGGCGACTACTCGGGCGTGCCGGCCAGCGTCAGCTTCAACGCGACCGAGAGATCGAAGACATTCAGCTTCGCCGCTACACAGGACACGGTGGACGACGACGACGAGAGCGTGAGGTTGAGTTTCGATCTCCAGAACGTCGATCGGGTCTTCGGGGGAACGCCGAGCGCGACGACGGTGGCGATCATCGACAACGACGACCCCGAGGTTCGGGTCAGTTTCGCGCAGTCGAGCTACAGCGTGGCGGAGGGCGGCACGGTCACCGTCACGGTCGAGCTGGACGTCGAGCCCGAACGCACGGTGGAGATCCCGATCAGCGTGGACAACCAGGGCGGCGCAACCGGCGGCGACTACTCGGGCGTGCCGGCCAGCGTCAGCTTCAACGCGACCGAGAGATCGAAGACATTCAGCTTCGCCGCCACACAGGACACGCTGGACGACGACGACGAGAGCGTGAGGTTGAGTTTCGATCTCCAGAACGTCGATCGGGTCTTCGAGGGGACGCCGAGCGCGACGACGGTGGCGATCATCGACGACGACGACCCCGAGGTTAGGGTCAGCTTCGCGCTGTCGAGCTACAGGGTCGGGGAGGGCAGTTCGGTCACGGTCACGGTCGAGCTGGACGCCGAGCCCGAACGCACGGTGGTGATCCCGATCACCCGGACCGAGAACGGCGCAACCGGTAGCGACTACTCGGGCGTGCCGGCCAGCGTCACCTTCAATGCGACCGAGACACGGAAGACATTCAGCTTCGCCGCCACACAGGACTCGCTGGACGACGACGACGAAAGCGTGACATTGAGCTTCGATCTCCAGGAAGTCGAGCGGGTCGTCGCGGGAACGCAGCGCACGACGGAGGTGGCGATCGCCGACGGAGACGTCCCCGAGGTTACCGTCAGCTTCGCGCAGTCGAGCTACAGCGTGGCGGAGGGCGGCACGGTCACGGTCACGGTCGAGCTGGACGCCGAGCCCGAGCGCACGGTGGTGATCCCGATCACCCAGACCCCCCAGAAGGACGGGTTCTCAGGCGACTACTCGGTCGTGCCGGCAAGTATCACCTTCAATGCGACCGAGATGTCGAAGACGATCACCTTCATGGTGGAAGACGACACGCTGGACGACGACGGCGAACGCGTGACGTTGGGTTTCGATCTCCGGAACGTTGACCGGGTCTTTGCGGGTTCCACCCCAACGACCACTGTGGCGATCGACGACGACGACGACCCCGAGGTCAGCGTCAGGTTCGTGAAGTCGCGCTACAGCGTGGTGGAGGGCGGCGACGTCACCGTCACGGTCGAGCTGAGCGACGACCCCGAACGTACGGTGGTGATCCCGATCACCGGGACCCCGAACGGCGCGTCCTCAGGCGACTACTCGGTCGTGCCGGCAAGTATCACCTTCAATGCGGCCGAGGAGACATCGAAGACGATCACCTTCAGCGCGATCGACGACACGGTGGACGACGACGACGAGAGTGTCGAACTGGGCTTCGGCCCGCTGCCCGACGATCGGGTCCTGGAGGGGACGCCGAGCGCGACGGAGGTGGAGATCATCGACGACGACGACCCCGAGGTGACGGTCAGCTTCGCGCAGTCGAGCTACAGCGTGGCAGAGGGCGGCACGGTCACGGTCACGGTCGAGCTGGACGCCGAGCCCGAACGCACGGTGGAGATCCCGATCACCCGGACCGAGAACGGCGCAACCGGTAGCGACTACTCGGGCGTGCCGGCCAGCGTCACCTTCAATGCGACCGAGACACGGAAGACATTCAGCTTCGCCGCCACACAGGACTCGCTGGACGACGACGGCGAAAGCGTGACGTTGAGCTTCGATCTCGAGGAGGTCGAGCGGGTCGTCGCGGGAACGCCGCGCACGACGGAGGTGGCGATCGCCGACGGAGACGTCCCCGAGGTCACCGTCAGCTTCGCGCAGTCGAGCTACAGCGTGGCGGAGGGCGGCACGGTCACGGTCACGGTCGAGCTGGACGCCGAGCCCGAACGCACGGTGGTGATCCCGATCACCCAGACCCCCCAGAAGGACGGGTTCTCAGGCGACTACTCGGTCGTGCCGGCCAGCGTCACCTTCAATGCGACCGAGATGTCGAAGACGATCAGCTTCATGGCGGAAGACGACACGCTGGACGACGACGGCGAACGCGTGACGTTGGGTTTCGATCTCCGGAACGTTGACCGGGTCTTGGCGGGTTCCACCCCAACGACCACTGTGGCGATCGACGACGACGACGACCCCGAGGTTCGGGTCAGCTTCGTGAAGTCGCGCTACAGCGTGGCGGAGGGCGGCGACGTCACGGTCACGGTCGAGCTGGACGCCGAGCCCGAACGCACGGTGGAGATCCCGATCACCCGGACCGAGAACGGCGCAACCGGTAGCGACTACTCGGTCGTGCCGGCCAGCGTCACCTTCAATGCGACCGAGATGTCGAAGACGATCACCTTCAGCGCGATCGACGACACGGTGGACGACGACGACGAGAGTGTCGAACTGGGCTTCGGCCCGCTGCCCGATCGGGTGAGCGCCCGCGGCACAACCACGGCGATCGTGTCGATCGAGGACAACGATGGCCGAGGGGTGACGGTGAGCGAGTCTGAGCTGAGCATCGCCGAAGGTGGAAGTGCGACCTACACGATCGTCCTGGACAGCGCTCCCACGGGCGAGGTGCTGGTAACGGTCGAGGGGCCTGCCGGATCGGACTTCAGGGTTGATCCGCAGTCGCTCAGCTTCACGGCCGGCAACTGGAGCGCGGCGCGCACGGTCACCGTCTCGGTGGCACAGGACGACGACTCCACCGACGACATGGGGACCATCACCCACACCGTGAGCGGCGCCGACTACACGGGGGTTAGCGCTCGCAGCATCACCGTCAGCTCGGTCGATGACGAGGAGCCTCAGGTCGTGGTCAGCTTCGAGCGCGCCGAGTACCTGGTGTCCGAAGGCGACAGTGTCACGATCAACGTGACCCTCGATCGTGATCCGGAGCGAAGCGTGACCGTGCGCATCGATACCGAGCACTACGAGGGCGCCAGCGACGACGACTACTCGCCATTGCCGGATCAGGTCACCTTCGCGAGCGGGGAGACCGAACAGTCGTTTGGCTTTGGCGCGCTGGATGACGACGAAGCCGACAGCGGCGAGCGGGTGTTGCTCAGTCTCGATGCGATGCCGCGGGGCGTCAGCACGGGCGCCATCCACGAGGCGATGATCACGATCACCGAGCAGGACAGTTCGCCGGGGACCGGCGGCGGTGGCGGCGGTGGCGGCGGTGGCGGCGGGTCTTCCGGGCCCACGCCGAGCGACGTCGACTTTGAGTGGAACGTGAAGCACGACATTGAAGCGCTCGACCGTGGTCACGACGAGGCCACAGGCATGTGGTCCGACGGCACGACGCTGTGGCTCGCCCACAACGGCGACGGCGCCGACGACGCCGTCTACGCCTACGACCTCGAGAGCGGCGAACGCGTGGAGGATCTCGAGTTCGAACTCGACGACGCCAACCGCGCTCCGCGGGGCGTCTGGTCCAACCGCAGCACCGTCTGGATCTCCGACAGCGGCCAGGACAAGCTCTTCGCCCACGACCTCGGGAGCGGCGAGCGCCTTCCCGACTCCGACCTCCAACTGCACCCTGACAACGACGACGCGCGCGGCATCTGGTCGGACCGCTCGGCGATGTGGGTGCTCGATGGCCGCGACGACGCCCTGTTCGCCTACGACCTCGAAAGCGGCGAGTTGCTCGCGGAGTACGCCCTGCACGACGACAACGACACCCCTCACGGCATCTGGTCCGACGGCGTCAGCGTCTGGGTCTCCGACCACGGCGCCAAGCGCCTCTTCGCCTACCGCCTCCCCGTGCCCGAGGCGCAGGAGGACACGAGCGCGGAAGCGGACGACGCGCAGGAGGACACGAGCGCGGAAGCGGACGACGCGCAGGAGGACGCGAGCGCGCAGCAGGATGACGCGGGCGACGCGGAAGCGGAAGAGGCTCTCGAGCTGGAGCGTGTCACGGACGAGGAGTTCACCCTGCTCTCGCGCGCCAGTAACAACAGCCCGCGCGGCATCTGGTCCGACGGCGACGTGATGTACGTCGCCGACCAGAGCGACGCCAGGGTCTACACCTACAACATGCCCGACGCCATCGACGCGCGCCTCGCCTCACTCACGCTCAGCGGCGTCGACATCGGGGAGTTCGACCCTGGCGCCATCGACTACCAGGGCGTCATCGCCGAGGGCGTGACCGAGACGACGGTCGAGGCCGCAGCGATGCAGCGCCGCACGAACGTCGAGATCCACCCGCTTGACGCCAACGGCGACGACACCGACGGCTACCAAGTGGAGCTGGAAGGCATCGACGCGATCACCGTCACCGTCACCTCGGCCGACGGTAGCCGCACCCGCGTCTACCGCGTTCGCTCATCTACGACCTGTCTGCGCGGCGACATCGCCGAAGGCTTCAGCTTTGTGGTCTATGAGGGCGGCCCGGTCGAGGAACTGGTGGCCTGCGCAGAGAGCCGGGATGTAGTCGCGCTCTACGCGCTGCACGAGGGCGTCTACATCCCATACATCCTCGGTGCGCCGGACTTCGTCAATGCGGGGTTCACGGAGCTGTACGCCGACGGCGTGCCCGCTCTCACACCGCTGATCGCCGGGAGCAACGGGCCTCCCAGCGAGGATCCGATGGGCGATACCGGCATGCCACAGCCCTGGCCCGAGTGTCTGCGGGGTGAGATCGCGGAGGGGTTCAGCCTGGTGCTCTACGAGGGCGGCAGCGTCGACGACCTGGCGGCGTGCGCGCAGGACCGAGGAGTCACAGCCGTGTATACCCTCGCGGGCGGGGAGTGGATCTCGTACATCCTCGGCGCACCTGAGTTCGTGAATCGGTCGTTCGCCGAGCTGTTCCCGGACGGCCTGCCTGCTGTCACGCCACTGGTCGCGAAGGATCCGGTGCCTGCGGCTGATGGGAGTCAAACCGGCGCGGCAAGCCGGTAGCGGTTCACTCACACAGCGTCAGCACCACGAGGCGCGCGCCTCCCGGCGAAGCACGGCGCACGCTTCGTCGGCGGCGAGCTGACGGCCAACGCGCTGCGTGACTGATGCTGGTTCCCTGGCATGGTGGCCGTCGTTTATGCCGTCGTCGGCCTCGAGTACACGGCCGCGTCGGGGTCGAATTACACCTCTACGAATGGCACGCTGACCTTCGAACCCGGAGAGACCACCAAGACGGTGTCCGTGCCGATCCTCGCCGACTAGGTGGAGGACGACGGGGAGACGTTCCTCCTCTACCTGCGGAACCCGGTCTCAGACGCTCCTGAGGCCGTGCAGAGAAGGTAAGGGGGGGTCGGGACGATCCGGGACCCAGTAGCCAGCGTGAACTCGGCGGCGACGGGCTCTCCGACGACCAGCGGTACGCCCCAGGTGGGCGGAACGCTGACGGCGGACACGTCGGGCATATCCGACGCCGACGGGCTAACCAATGTTTCCTACAGCTACCAGTGGATTCGGAACGACGGGAGCATCGACGCCGATATTGGTGGCCAGACGGCCTCCACCGACTCCCTTGTGACCGCCGACCAAGGCAAGACCATCAAGGTGAAGGTGAGCTTCACGGACGATGCTGATAACGTCGAGTCCCTGACCAGCGCGGCCAATGACGAGGTGGCGGCCAAGCCCAATACTGCGTCCACTGGCTCGCCCACCGTCAGCGGGACGCCCCAGGTGGGAAAGACGTTGACGGCGGACATCTCGGCGATAGCCGATGAGGACGGGCTGACCAACGTTTCCTATTCCCGAACGATCTACGTGGTGAGGTCCTGAGCTACGCAGATCGCAACACCCGGCCCATCATTCCCTGTGATTCCTGCATGCTCTGAGATCACATGGACGAACAGAGTCTTGAAGCACGAGTCGTCTGGGAATCCGAGACCGTCAGCGACGGCGTCGACGATCGGCTTTGCAAAGTTGTCTACGTCCCGGCCTTGGCTCTCGCGCTGAAGACTGAGTGCGATCGACAGGCTCCAACGGCCAGACCACGATCCTGCAAAGTCAGGATACTTCCTGTCACGTTCGGACGTGACGGCGGTGGCAATCTTCTGCTGCCAATCTCCCTGCGTCTTGTGCCCTTGGGTGAAGACACCGTCCTCCGCGCTGACATGGACGTACAGCGGCCATCTGTAGGCGGCTGTCCATGCGATCGGTACTTCCCAGGGGCCGATCCTTCTGTATTGAATCTCGATACGGCTTGGCATCATGCCGCCTCTCTCCGCTTCTGCGCGATCCGCGCTTCGGCCTTGCGCTCGCGCCCCGCCATGCCGACGACAAGTCTCTCATGTTCGATCCCAGCCGCTTCACCCGACGCCGTCCCGACTCCGCCCCAACCTGGAAGTCGTTGGTGAGCTCCAGGGGATCGAGGGCGGCGGCGACCCGATTGCAGCCGGGACGGTCCACTTGAGTGATTCCAGCGCAGGCTCATCGGCGTCGTTGACCCGGCCCGGGCTATCGCCGATGTTGGTGCCGCCGCATCGCTAGCCCTGCCGCGCTCGGGTTCAGAGGCATCGCGGACTGAGACCGGGTTCCAGAGTGCGTGACTCAAACCACGCCGGACCGAGCGGTCCCTCTTCATCAACCAGCCGCCTGCGAGAGACCCAAAGCGGCACGTCGACCCCAGCGCGCTCCCCCTCCCGCCGCGACACGCGCAGAAAGTGGCTCGCCGCGAGTGCATCCTCGAAGACCACGAGGACGGCGGGACGGGCGCCGTGGTCATCGGTGGGGCGGGCCGAGGCGTAGTAGCGGAGGTAGGGGGCGAGCCGGGCCGCCATCGTGACGGGGCGCACCGCGCGCCGCTCCCACTCGAGGAAGAATGGCCAGGTCGCGTCGGCGCGGCGCAGGATTCCGAACGCGTCGGGGTGGACGGAGTGCAGCCGACTGTCGTGGCGGAAGTAGCGGGATGCCCGGTGCGGCGGGTCGAGTTGGGCGACTTCCCAGCCTTGCTCGCGGGCCTGCGTCGCCAGCGCAGCGACGAAGCCGTGGACGGCCGCGGTGTGTTCCAGGTGGCGGAGCAACTGGCGGATGCGCCTGCCGGAGACGTTCCGCCAGGTGAGCGGGCCGTTCGGGTCCGAGGGCTCGACGCTCCAGCGCCTGCGCGCCAGACCGACGGCGGCGCGGTCGCGACGGGCGAGCAGGGCGAGCGCGCGGTCGCTGAGGGCGAGGCGGCCGCCTCCGGCGCGAGTCAGGAGCCCCGTGTCCGCGAGTGGAAGCACGAGCTGCGCGACTCGTCGGCCGGAGACGCCGAGGAGTCCGCCGAGGTCATGCGGCGTGATCCAGGGCCAGTCGCCGACCAGGTCGAGGGCGCGTTTCGAGGCGAGTCCGATCGCGCTGGGCAGGAGCCAGTCGGGAGTGTCGCGCTCGCCCGGGTCGGGGAGCGGCGGTGGCAGTGAGGCTCGCTTGAGCGGCCGCTCCTCGGGCCACGCGCCTCCCGGCGTGGCGTGCGACAGGACCTCGTCGAGCGCGAGGGGAGGCGAGCCCGACGGCGTGCGCCAGATGCGCGAGCCTGTTCCAGCGGAGACGAGGTCCCGTTCCTGGGCGAGGAAGGTGATCGCGGGCGCGCCGGCCATCAGACGGGCGGTGTGGCGCAGGCGCACCTCGTCCGGGACGAGCACCAGGAACGCACCGAGCCGCGGTCCCTCGCGCAGCCGCCACAGCCGCTTGGCAAAGGCCGTGCGGTCGGCCGTGTGGCCCTGCCGGACGACGGCCACGGTGCGACCGTCGGGGAGTGCGATCGCGGCGTCCATGGGCATGGCCCGGTACCAGCGGAAGCGGATCGGGTAGGCGACGTCGGAGACCGCCCCCGCGAGGCGGTAGATCGCTGCGACGGCGTCGAGCCGCTGGAGGAGGAGACGCCGCCACTGCTCCGAGACGGGCTGCAGCCGGAGCAGATCGTCCACGCTCACGTCCTCGTCGCGGGCGAGGCGGCGCAGGCCGGCAGCCGTGAGGCAGTAGCGGCGAGTCGAGGGGATGAGCTCCGAGGCGTGTGGTACGGAGGCGACCAGCCCCGCCTGCTCGATCGCCTCGATGCTCCCGTAGACCGCACCCCGCGACCAGCCGGAGACGGCGACCATCTCCAGCCGGTCGAGGAAGGGCATCGCGGCGAGCAGTCGTAGCAGGTCGCGCTCGGGACTCAACGCTCAGGCTGCCCCTCGGCTCGGTTCGGCCGTTGGGCGTGCTTGCTGCGCTGCTTCCCGCGGGCCGATCCGCGCGATCCGCGCGTCTTCTTCGGCTCGGCGTCTTCTGCCTGGCGCAAGGCCTCGGCACCGGCGCGGAACTCCTCCACGCGCCGGCGACCCTCCGCCTGCCGCGCCTCGATCTCCTCGGAGGTCAAGACGTAGGAGGACGCCGCGGCGCGGATGCGGGCGGCGGTCGTCGCGTCGCCCGGGTCGGGCTTGCGGACCATCATCGAGAAGGCGGGCATGCGCTCGGTTCCGACGGTGGCGCGGACGTAGCAGTGGTGCACCGGAAGGGAGACGATGTCCTCCTCGGAGACGCGGTCCCTGTCCAGCTCCCACACGAGTTGCCGCGCGTCGGAGCCGGCCACCTGGAAGATGGCGAGACAGCCCACGTTCGCGAGCAGGGTGTCGCGCATCGTCGGGGAGAGGTCCGCCAGCTTCGCGAGGCTCTGCGTAGCGAGCACGAACGAAGCCCCGAACTTGCCCAGCTCCGAGAGCATCGACTCGTAGTCGACGCCCGGCATCGACTGCATCTCGTCGACGACCACCAGCGCGCCCCGGCGTCGCTCGAACGGCAGCCCGCCCTGCTCGCGAATCACGGAGTCGACGAGGTTGAGGATCGAGGCCCCCACGAGGGCGGCGACATCGCGGCCGGCGGTGCCCTGGGCCGTCGACACGAAGAGGATGCCGCCGTCGAGGATGGTGCGGCGCAGGTCGATGGTGGAGCGGGCCTGGCCGAGGATCGCGCGCGCCCGTTTCGAGGAGGCGTAGTAGGAGAGACGCGTCTGGACCGGAGCCAGGGCCTCCGCACGGTACTCACGCCGCCAGCCGCCGAAGTCGCGAGCCCACCAGTCGAGCAGGTAGGGGTCGGACACCCTCTCGAGGACGCCGCCGCGGAATCCGTCGTCGGACAGGAGGCGTAACCCGTCGAGGATGGTGCTCTGCTCCTCGGCGGCGGTGGCGGGGTGGGCGTTGGCCTCGTGCAGCGTCTTCACCGTCTGCTCGAGGATCGACTGCATGCGCGGGCCCCACTGCTCCCACAAGCCCCGCGCCACCCGCACCACCGAGTCGGCGGTGCGGTCGCGGTCGGTGAAGATGCGCGTGTCGAGCAGGTTGATGCCGGGGAAGCCGCGCTCGCCGCCGAGGTCGACGAGACGCACCGCGTTCGCCAGAGACGGGGGCACCTGCTCCAGCAGGTCGGCGACGAGGTCGGCGTGGGGGTCGACGACGACGATCGCGTCGCCGTCGCGGCCCTCGGCCTTCTCGCGCAGCTTGTGGGAGACGAGGTGGTGCATGAGCGTGGACTTCCCCATGCGCGTGCGCGCGACGTAGAGGTGGTGGCGGCGCAGCAGGTCGTCCGGGAAGCGGATCGGGCGCGGCTTGCCCGCCGTCGTCTCGCCCACGAGCGCGCCGCCCCGCACATCCCGTGCGGAGGGAAGCAGCACGCGGGCGCCCGAGCGCTCGACGAGCGGCGTCTCGTCCTTCGCGCCAGGCGGGTGCCAGAGGCAGGCGACCTCGCGCACGCCGAGCACGCTGCGGCTCCCGAACAGGCCCGGAGCGGAGGGCTGCATCGTTGACGGCTCGGGAACGACGGCCCGCACCTTGCCCACCCGGAAGCGGGCGCCCGCGGGATGGTCGTAGTGGCTGTAGGCGGTCGCCACCCGGCCGAGCAGCTCCTGCGCCCGCCGCTGGGCCTCCCTGGGATTCGTCGCCGACAGCACGGCGACGACCTCGATCTCGGCGTCGAAGGCGATGCGCGAGACCTTCTCCTTGATCAAGAGCGGGTCGTGGATGCGGTTGCGCGAGCGCTTCCAGCGCGCCCAGGCCCAGCCACCTAACGCCAATCCGAGGGCGATGCCCGTCCCCAGTGCGATAGCCTTCCAGGTCTCCCCGGCCTGCCACCACTGGTAGCCCTTGAGGGCGGCGAAGCCCGCGAGGGCGACGACGGCCATCATCACGCCGTCGGTGCTGTGGTGGCGGACCTGGCTGGTGTAGGAGGAGTCGCGCGTCTCCTGCAGGGGCCGCTGGTGCGCCCTCACCTGGTGGGCCTCGGCCCAGTCGGGACCGAGCGAGCGCAGCAGCACGCGCGCCACGATGCGCTCGTCCCTCGCGAGCGGGGAGAGCGCTCCGAGGATGGAGAGGAGTGGGTCGGAGCCGGGGTCGAGCAGGTCGTCGTCGCGGAAGACGCGCAGCGGCACGTACTCGGGGCCGCTCGAGCGGAGCGTGATCGACCATGCCTGCTCGCCCTCCTCGAGACGCAGAGGGTCTTCCTCCGGAGCGAGCTCGTGGATGCCGGCCTGCGGGTAGTGCGCGGCGATCTGGCCGCGGACGACGCGCTTGTCGTGGCAGCGCGCCATGAGGGTCACGCCGTCGGCGTCGGCGGCCAGCTCCAGCGAGAAGGGCTCCGGCACGGCGATCGAGCCGAGCAGGTTCTCGACGGCAAGCAGCGTGCGCTCGCCTGAGCGCGGCGGAGTTACCGCCAGCAGCACCGGTGGCTTCGGCTCGGCCTTGCGGAAGGGGTTGAGTTCCATCGTGTGTGTCCGTTCGTGGTCGGTCGGGTCGTGGTTAGCGGTGGGAGCCGGGCCGCCACTCGATCAGCTCCGCCTCTTCGGGCGTGGCCTCGATGCGGATCGGGAAGCGGTTGCCGCGCGCGAGCAGCAGCCCGTCGCCACGCGGGCAGGAGAGCAGCCAGCGCTGCAGGTCCTGTGGGAGGTCGAAGGCGTCGCCGACGGTCGAGATGGCGGCGGCGTCCTGCTGCAGGAGCAGCTTGAAGGCCGCGTTCTGGAGCAGGGCGCGCCCCGAGTGGCCGGTGATGGTGCGCGAGGAGTCCTCGCTGAGCAGGTCCTGCACGTCCTGGGTGATGAACTGCAACCCGAGGCGGTGCTTCCGCGCGCGCTTCGCCATCGAGACCATGAAGGCCGCGCCCTCGGGGTGCTGCATGATCGACCAGACCTCGTCGACCACGAGCAGGCGCGGCTTCGGGTCGCGCGCGGCAGCGGCCCAGACTGTCTCGGTGCAGACCATCGCCGCGGCGGGGCGCAGCTCCGGCTCCAGCAGCCGCAGGTCGAAGACCGTCACCAGCGCCTCGTTGGTGAGCAGGTCGTCACCCTCGTCGGTGAGCAGGTGGCGCAGGCTGCCCGTGGCGAAGGGGCGCAGCAGCCTGGCGAGGCCGGGATCGCCGTCGGCCTCGTCACCCTTGAGGAACGCGTAGAAGTCGCCGAAGCCGGTGCGCTCGCGCGGCTGCGCGTAGTAGGCGGCGAGGGCGTGGTCGAGGGCGGCGCGCCGCTCGGCGCCGAGGGACTCCCCGATCATCACCTCGATCAGACGCCTGAGGCTGCCGATGCGCAACAGCAGCTCCTCGGGGTCGCCGCGTTCGATGACGAAGGGGTTCATGCCCTCGCCCGCCACGCCCGGGGAGAGCACGCGCCCGCCGGCGGCGCGGGCCATGTCGGCGTACTCGCCCTCGGGATCGATCACGTAGGCGGTGACTCCCCGGCAGAGGCCGCGCAGCATGCCCAGCTTCGTCGCGAACGACTTGCCCGAGCCCGAGCGCGCGAGCACGGCGGTGTTGGCGTTGAGGTGCGTGCCATCCCAGGGGTCGTAGACCACGGGCGACGACGCCCGCATGTCGATGCCGTAGAGGGTGCCGCCACGTGTGTCGAGATCGGGTGGGGAGAAGGGGTAGAGACGAGCCAGCGACGAGGTGTCGAGCGTGCGCCAGACGGCGACGGCGTTCAGGGCGAGCGGCAGCGTCGAGAGCAGCCCCTCGCGCTGGCGGAAAGGGAGCGCGTCGAGCTTCCCGAGCGAGGCCGCGAAGTGGGCCTTCGCCCGCTGAGTCAGCTCCTTGAGGGACTCCTCGTCGGCGGCGTGGAGCGTGACCGAAAGCGACGCGTGGAAGAGGCGCTCGCGTCCGCGCTGCACCTCGTCACGCAGGCGCATCACGTCCTCGAGGGCGATCTCCGCCTCCGAGGACATCGAGCGTCCGCGCTTGAAGGAGAGGCTCTGGGCCGACTCGAAGCGGACCTTCTGCCACTCCAGCGTGCGCGCCGCCTGCGCGGCGGGGATCGGCCCGAGGTGGAGCGAGAGATCCATGGGCGCGCCCGTCGCCATCAGGTTCTGGAGGAAGCCGGGGGAGAGCGAGCGCGGCCACTTGCCGAGATGCAGCGCCCGCACGAGGCGATCGCCGACGCGGATGTCACGGCGGCTGACCGTGACGTCGGCGGGCGTGTTCTCGTCGATCTCCCGGGGGGAGCCGCCGAGGGCGGAGGCGAGCAGCAGCATACGCAGCTGGCGGCCCTCAAGCGGGTGGACGGAGAGTCCGGCGCGCGCGAGCAGGCCGCGCAACTCGCCAACCCGCTCGAACTCGCAGACGGCGTAGAAGCGGCGGTCGAGGATGCCGTCGCGGCGCTCCAGCTCGGCGAGCAGCCGCCGCAGCGAGTCGGCGGCGGCCTTCGTCTGCGGGGGCAGGTCCCCGGGCTGTGACTCCGCGAGATCCTCGCGCAGCTTCCCGAGGCCGGGCGGGTGCTGGCGCACGAGCAGTTGCAACGGGAAGTCGCAGGCGTTGAGCGCGCCTGCGAAGGCTCCGAGCTTCGGCTCGTCCAGCTCGAGGCCGAGCACCTCGCAGACGCCGAGCTTCACGCCGTCGAGGCGCACCGGGCCGTCGTCCTCGAGGTGCGAGAGCATGAAGGCGAGCGGCAGCCCGGGCGGGAGCTTCGGGACGGCCGCCTCGGTTTCGGTCGCTGGCGAGGCGGCCTCGCGGGCGGCTCCGGGCTCCTGCGCGGCGGCGGCCCCGCCTGGCAGGGCCGCCGCCGCGCGCTTCGTGAGTTCGAGTAGTGGTCTCATCGGTATGTGCTCCTGGGTGCTAGGGGACGGGGATGGGGACGATGCCTGCGCGCAGCAGGGCGGCCACGCCCTTGGCCGACAGCACGAGCGCGAGGCCGGCCACGGCCAGGAAGACGGCGCTCTTTGCGCGCCCGCCGCCGCGCTCGTCGGCGCCGTCGGCCATGAGCAGGAAGCCCGCCCAGGCGATGGCGAAGACGCAGACCCCGGCGGCGGCGTAGGCCAGCGCCGTGAGCGCCTCGTCGAAGGCGTCGAGCATGGCCCGCTCCTCGGCCGGGGCCGCGCCGGTGGTGACCAGTGCGACCCCGCCGAGCAGCAGGGCGGTCGTGAGCCGCCTCACCAGACCCACTCCCAGCCGAGCTGCTCGAACCAGTCGCTCAGCTCATCGCCCGTTACGGGTGTCTGCGTGGGCGGGTCCGGCTCGGGGTCGGGCTCCGGCAGGATGAGCGCCGCAAAGAGGTCGTCGGCCCCGACGCTCAACGTCAGGCTCAGCGACTCCTCCCGGCTTCGCGCGATCGGCGATCGCGCCACCACCTCGGCCTCGACGCGTTCGGGGTGAACGACGGTGAAGACGACGTCCTGGTGGACGGTCGACGCGGGGACGTAGCAGCTGGCCGTCACGGTGTGCTCCGTGAAGGTGCCGTCCTCGTTGGGGACCGTGAACGTCTCCGTCACGGTGTCGCCGAAGGCGGGAATGCTGACCGTCGCCGTCTCCGTGAGTTGCTCGACGCGCCGCGGGACGTGCGTGAGCTCCACGAGCGGCGGCAGGGCGACGCTGAGGGACGCCACCAGGTCCGCCTCGATGGCGAGGGCGTGGACGGCCTCGCCCGCCGCGACCGGGAGCCGGAAGCGGGTCTCGCCGCCGGCGACGAAGGCGACCGTCGTCTCCGTCGTGCCGGCTCCGACCGTGACGGTCCCGGTGACGGCAACGACCTCGCCTTCCAGCAGGGCCATCGTGGTCACGTCGGCGTGACCGGCCACCGTCTGGAGGACGACCGCTTCCTCGGTGGCGCTCACGCACTCCGAGCTGATCGTCCCCTCGACGGCGCCCGCGCTCCAACCGAGCGAGACGAGGCGCAGGACGCACAGCTCGCCCGTGACGGCGGGCAGCGGCCAGGGGAGCCGCTCGCCGGCGAGGCTGACGGCCCCGGCCTGGCCGAGCTCGTCCTCCCAGGAGAAGACGAGCGAGGGCGAGGGGCCGTGCAGTGGCAGGTCGTACTCGCTGAGCTCGCCCTGA
This sequence comes from Dehalococcoidia bacterium, assembly GCA_965261685.1. Lineage (GTDB taxonomy): Bacteria > Chloroflexota > Dehalococcoidia > UBA2979 > UBA2979 > VXMT01. The sequence continues at coordinate 121,409 of CBDHDI010000019.1, read as the reverse complement.
TCGAGGGCGGCCGTCCCGAAGAAGCGGAGCGACCGTCCCTCGGGACCACCGTAGGCCCGCACCGTCAGGTCGAGGTCGGTGGCCGCCCGCAGCGTGACCGCGGCCTGTTCGCCGCTGACCGCGAGCCCCTCGACGAAGAGCCGCCGTCCCTGCACCAGCGGTGGGGGCTGAAACTCGATCTCCTCCGAGAACCAGCCCTCCTCGCCGGGGTCCTGCGCCAGGGCAGGCAGGACGGGCAGGGCGGTGAGCACCACCGCCATGACGGCGACCGCCGGGAGCACGCGCCAGCGTCCGAGACGCCGCCCGTCGCGCTCCTGCGTCGCCGCCCGCTGCGCCTCAGCGGGCTCCTCGCCGCCCTGCCGGCGGCGCTTGCCGAAGAGGCGGTGCGGACGAAAGGGCATCCGCCCGTTGCGGCGCTCGCCCTCCTTCCGCCTTCGCGACCGGCGGCGCACGACGCGCCGCATGCGACGCGCCAGCAGCCGCCGTGGCCTGGGGCCGCTGGATGCGGGCTGCGCTGGTGCGGGTGGTTCGCTCCGCACCAGCTGGGCCGGAGGCCCGGCGTAGCGCCGCGCCCCCAGCCCGAACCGCAGCAGGTCGGCCGCCACCAGCGGCAGCCGCCTGCCTCCGATCCGCCCCGCGACGACCGCCAGTCCGGCCAGTCCGAAGAGCACGGCTGCTGCCATGCGGACCTCGGAGGGACCGAACGGGGCGTAGCGGTAGACGCCGTAGGCGAGGGCGCAGACCGCCGTCATCGCCACGATCTGGGGAAAGGTGAACCACAGCAGGACGCGGTCCTCGGCCTGCACGTGGGTTGGAACCTCGTGTTCTCGCATGGCCTATCCCCCCTCTGTGGTCGTGGTCGCGCCCGTGGGCTCGGGGACGTCGACATCCACGACGGGGTTGACGACGGCGTCCATCACCAGCTCGACGACGCCGAAGGCCACCATCGCCAGCACGATGCCGGCCAAAGCGGTCATCATCGCGCTCTTGCCCCGCTCCATCTGGTGCGGCGCGCCCGAGGCGGTGAGGTAGAGGTAGGACCCGTAGATGAAGAAGCCGACGCCGATCGCGCCGACGACGCCCAGCAGGATGCCCACCAGGTTCGAGATGGTCTGAGTCAGGTCTTCCACTTGTGTTTCGCTCCTCTCGCGTTTGCGTGTGTTCGTTCGTCTCTCGGTGCTGCTGCTCGTTCGCCTACCGGCACATCTCTCACCTCCGTTTGCGTCTCGATCGGCGCGCCGCGGCCGCGCCGCCTGGTTGCGGTTGTTGTTGTCGCTACTCGCTGCTGCTCCTGGGCGCGCCGCCGCCAGCGGCGCCGCCGCCCGAAGAGGGGGTTGCCATATCGGCCGCCGAGCGCACGCTCGAGGTGGCCGCCGAGGCCACGCCGCCCGCGGCCCCGGCGGCAACCGCCGCACCCACGGGGCCGCCCGCCGCGCCGCCGCCCGCCAGCAGCCCCACGGAGCGCGCCGAGCGGGCCATCGAGCCGGGCAGGGACATGCCGAAGTGGAGGGTGTGCAGCCAGGCATCGAAGGTCCCGACGTTGCCGAGCAGCGAGGGCACCCGAGTCGCCAGGTAGATGAAGGCCAGCGACATCAGCAGCTTCCAGACGAGGTCCTGGATCGGCTCGCCTGAGCCGATCGCGGCGTACTCGTTGAGGAAGCCGATGCCCAGGGCCAGCGCGATCAGCTGGATCGCCTGCTGGAAGACGGTCGTCATGAAGAGGCGCAGCCAGTGCCGGCCCCAGCCCGCCGTGTGCGGGAGGATCCACAGCCCGAGCGCGATCGGCGCCAGCGCCAGCAGGATGTCGATGAGCGCGAGGCGCAGCACCATCTGCACCACGAGGTAGAGCACGAAGAAGCCGTAGACGAGGTAGAGCAGCGCCAGCACCAGGCCCATGCCCACGCTGCCCGCCGCCACCGCCGTAAGGAGCGTGCGCAGCGTCGAGCGCAGCATGTCGCCGGCGGTCACGCCCAGCTCGGCGGCGATGAACCCCGAGACGGCGTCGGCCACGTCGATGACGAGCGCGCACCACCAGAGCGAGGCGGCGGCGGCCACGAGCCCCAGCCCCAGGCGCGGGACCAGCTCGCGCCAGCCCGCCTGCGCGCGGCCGACGTGGTCCCCCACGATGAGGCTCAGCCCCATCCAGCCGATGATCACGACGAGCGCACCCGAGGTGATGATCCAGACCGCCGTCCACGCCTGGCGGACGATCTCGTGGTCGTAGGTGAGGCCGGGCGGAGTGCCCGTGAAGATGTCGCTCACGGAGTGGCCTCGCAGGCCTCGGCGTCGTCGCCGGCGGCGCGCTCGACGACGCCACAGAGCGTCCCGTGCGCGCCCTCGATGACCCAGCGGGCGACGGCCTTGCCCCAGCGCTCGGGTTCGAGCGCGCCGAGGACCTTGTTCCAGAGGCCGCCGGGCTGGTGGGGCGGGATGACGGCGTAGAAGGGCTGTGGCGACTCCGCCAGCTCGCCCGCGAGCATCACCAGCAGGTAGGGGCGATCCGGGTCGAGTTCGGGCTGGCCGTTCTCGAAGGGGTACTCGAAGGAGTACTCGTGGCCGTCGCGCCGCTCCTCGCCGTCGTCGCGCACCCGGAACACGACGGTGAGCCACTCGCCCGTGTCGCCGTCGCGCACGCCGTAGTAGAGGAGCGGGACCGCGCGGTCGAAGACGGGGCGTGCGATGAAGCGCCCGTCGTCCTTGCGCTCGATGAGGTCTTCGTCGTCTTCGTTGACGAGCACGATGCCGTCGCCCGCGGGCGGCTCCTGGGCGAGGGCGGTGCCGCTCGAGGGGATGGCCGCGAGCGCGGCCAGCAGCAGCGCCGCCGCCAGCGTCCTCAGCCGCCTTCCCCTACAGGCTCCGATGCTCCACTGCCGCTTCATGGACGCCTCCGTACCCGACGAATGTGTGTTTCGCGGGTTGCGGAGTGTGGAAGGCCAGTGCTCGAAGCGGAGTCCCCCGTAGGGGACTTCATCGGTGCAGTCCCTTCGGGGACCTCACCCCGATCGGGGCGTCCGTGATGTCATTGGGCTGTACAGGGAATAGACGTTGGTGACAGGTTGTCGTCAGTCCAGAGAACCAAGGCAGACCAACGGAAGCGCGCCCCTACAGGCGGTATCCAGTGAACACCTGGACAGTAGTGCCCGTTCCACGGGAAGCGACAGGCTGTCACCCCGGTTGGACGGCATGAGCGGGCAGCATTCAGACGGCGAAGAGCGCGGACGCACGGACGACGAGCAGCTGCTGACGCTGCTGCGCGAGCTGATTCAGACCGAGGGCCTGCCGGAGACCGCAGAGCTGCTGGGCGTGAGCGCCCGCACCCTGCAGCGGACCACGGCGTCGGGCCGGCTCACCGTGCGCATGCGAGACGCACTCGAGCTGCGGCGGCTGTCCGAAAAGAGCGCCACCACAAACCCGAGGGATGAGGAAGCCGACAGTCTGGCCCAGAGGCTCGAACACCTCGAGACACGCGTCGAGGAACTGGCGGGCGAACTGCGGGCGACTCGATCAGCGCCGCCCCCTCCCGTCATAGGCGAGCGCACCACCGTGGTGACGTCTTCCGTGGAGGAGCCGGCAACAGGCCGGCCGTGGAGGCCCTATCCCCAGCTCATCACCCCGGAACCGGAGCCCGGCGAGGAGCTCGTCTACGGCGAGGCGACGCCGACCATCGTGGCGTGGCGCCGGGCGCGTAAGGAGTACCGCGAGGCCACGCGCCGGCTGGACAGACTGGATGCCGAGAGACGCCTGTGGGAGCTGGAGATCGTGCTCATCAGGGACCACGAGTTGACGCTGCCACCGGCCTCGTACCCGTGGGACCAGTTCGACCGCCGGGACGAGGTGTGGGGGCTTGAGCGGGCGTTGGCGGACCTGAGAAGGGAGCGCCGGCGGGCCGTGCTGCTGCTGTGGCTGCGGCGCGTGCTCACCCTCGGGTTGTGGTGGAAGTAGGCGCGGCGCCCGTCGTCGGCCCTCGGTCAGGGAAGGTCGGGAAGGTCGCAGAGCGTGATCGTCGGGAGGGCTGCGCTGGGGTCTTGGGCTACCTCGGCAGCCCTGCGGATGAGTGTCTTGACAGCCTCTTCGAGGAAGCGCGATTCCTGGGACGAGAGCTCGGTGCCCACGCCCGCCGCTTTACGTGCCGAGGCTGCCCCTCCCTTGGTTGCGGTGAGCTCTCCGATCTTGTCGAGCACCGCCTTTTCGATACGGAACACCTTCGCGACATTGCGCCGGCGATTCTTGGTGAACCTCCACTCAAGCACTGTCAGACAGAAGCTCGCCATGCCCGGCAGCAACTCGCGGCCTTCGTAGTACCCAGACAGCCTGGCGTACATGGTCGCTACGTCGGGGTCGTCCGCGTCGAGTGTCGGGCCCGATGGTGGTGGGGGATAGGATGGGCTCACCACTGACAGACTGGCTCGAAGGGTCGGTGTCGGGGACGTGAAGGTCGCGGCGAAGTTGAAGGTCCCCGGAGTGGGTGGCGGTGGGCTCCGGTCGATGACCTCCGCTTCCTGAAACTCCAGGCGAAAGTTTCCTGGTCGTCCATTGAGGCCAGCGTCCATTTCCCAGTTACGGACGTACGGGCCAACCTTCTCCAGCGCTTCTCCCTTGGTCGCGTAGTGCTCCTTGAGCTCGAAACGCACCGTTCGGTCCTTAAGCGTTACGCGGAACGCCGGCTCTTCGTGCTTGATCGGCGGCGCATCGTCGCTGTAGCGCACGCCAGGGCCATGCTCGATTCTGAACAGCAACGCGTCGACGTGCGGGTCGTTCATCGTACGTGGCATGGTCCCATTCTCGGCCGCTTCGACGCTAATGTCGGCACGGTGCAGCTGGGCGCACGCGCCGTGCTGAGTGCGCCCCATGCTCGCCCAGACCACTGGTGGACGTGGCCCGGCCGACCCCAGTCGAAGAGTTGTCGCACTCCTGTTGAACGGGAGTGAACACTTTGGGCCGGAAGCCCCGAAACCCCTTCCATTGGGGGCGGGCGTTCGGCGACACTGCCAAGCAGTTTCCGGCTTTGCCAGCGTTTCCTGCCGTAGAAACCTGGAGGGTCCATCCCGGACCCGGAACGACCTGACGGATAGAGCCCTGCTCTCCCGATGGCGGTCCAGTGAGGGATAACCGTCTTCCCGCAGCGGGAGGCAGTCAGAGGGTCGAGCGATGCTCCCCCGAGGCCGCCTCGAACGCCGGGAGACCGCGGGCGAGGTGCGTTTTGCGCCACGACCCCGGAGTCCCTGGGCGGAGTGCGTCCTGCGCTCGGCCCGTTCCCCATGCCCGCCGCGCTGAAGACGTGCCGGCCCGCGACTGACTCGCAGGCCGGCCGCTTCGCATACGCGCGGCCCAGCCACCCCGTTCCCCGGTCCGGCATCCGACCGTGGGCGGAGTGTGTCCAGCGTCAACCCAGCCATGACCCGCGCCACGGATGCCGGCACGGGTCACCAGCAACGCAGCAGTGACGAAGGAGGTCACGAGGAATGAACACCGAGCAGAGGGACGCCATGGAGATGCGAGCCATGGCCCAGCAGTACACAGGACCGAGCGCCGGCCGCATTGCGAATCTCATCCCGCAGCGGGTGAGCTTCGAGCGGGGCTGGTTCTGGACGAGCACCGCCATCTGCCACGGCGGCGCGTCGGACGGACTGGCGTTCCGGCAGCGGGCCGACGGCAACGGCATCGACGTGCGCTGCCACACCGGCGGCTGCACGCGCGCCCACGCCGTCACCGCGCTCGAGGGCGTGATCGGGCTGCCCATCTGGACGGCCTACGAGCCGGTGGGCGAGGCTCCCGCAGTTCGCCCAACGAGGCGTGGGCGGAAGCCCGCGGTGGTCGTCGGGTTGGTGGCGCTGCTCGCGGCGCCGTTGCTGTTCGGCCACGGCGGTGAACTGGCCGTGCTCAACGCGGCCGGGCTCGGTGCCGGGGCGATCTTCGTCGCACGGCTGCTTGCCGGCCGCCGCCGCACGAGGGTGGTCCGGCGCTAACGACCCTGGGCTCCGGCCCACCGTATCCACCCAGCCATGGGGCCGCCTCTTTGGAGGCGGCCCCTCTTCATGCCCGCGAGGGCGCACGACACCGGCACGAGCCACAGCACAAGGAGCACCGAAATGACGATGGCAACGGCAACGATGAAGACGGCTGCGACGGTGGCGGGGGACCGCCCCGGCCGCAGCCTCGAAGAGCTGGTGGACCGGGTCTTCGAGGCGCTCCTCAGAGCCGCCCCGGAGCCCGCGCCAGGCATCGCCCGCAGCGTCCACGAGGCGCGGCGGCTGCGGCAGGCGGGCGACCTCGACGGGGCGCTTGCGCTCCTCGCCGGCGCGGACCTGAAGGGGGTCACGGAGCAGGAGGCGCGCTGGGCGTACGCCGAGTGGCTCGACCTCGCGAGGCGGCGGTTCGCGGGGCGCGAGGCGGTCGTCTACAGTCCCGCCACCGGGCGAGCCGCGGTGCTCGCTCCGTACCCCGGCGGGGCGTTGGAGGTGCTGGCGGTCCTCGGGATGCGCTGGCGATCCGGCAAGGTCGTCTCGCGGCGCAGCCTGCGGGGGCTCCGGCCCCTGGCGAAGGGCGGCTCGTGATGGTCGCCGCGCAAGCGCCCGTGGACATCGCGGCGCTGAAGGCGCGTCACCTGCTGGGCGACGTGGTGGAGGCGTCGGGGGTGCGGCTGCGCGGCAGGGGCCGCGTCCGCCAGGGCGTCTGCCCCTTCCACGAGGAGGCCGAGGGCAGCTTCACGGTCTACGGCGACACGGAGCGCTGGTACTGCTTCGGCTGTGGCGAGGGCGGCGACGCGCTGGACTTCATCCAGCGCGCCGAGGGCGTGAGCCTGCCGGAGGCGATCCGGCGGCTCGACGCCTCTCCGCCCACGACCGCTCCTGCCCGCCTCGGAGCCTTTCGACGGGCCGGTGCTCGGACTGCGGCACCGCCGCCGGACCCGGCGCTGGTGACGGCGGCGGCGAGGTACTACGCGGAGCAGCTCCGTCACAGTTCCCAGGCGAGGGCGTACCTCGCCTCACGGGGCATCGGCCTCGAGACGGCCGCGCGGCTCGGTCTCGGCTACGCGCCGGGGCGCGGGCTGCGGGGGGTGCTCGCGTCCGCCGGCTTCGCGGCCGGACGGATCCGCGAGAGCGGGCTGTTCACGGAGCGAGGCGAGCGCTTCGCCGGGATGGTGGTCGTCCCCGAGATCGCCGACGGACGCGTCCGCTGGCTGGCGGGGCGGGCCATCGACCGGCAGCACTCGCCCCGTTTCCAGGCGCTGCCCGGCCCCAAGCCCGTGCTCGGCATGGGGCGGCTCGGTCCCGCGCTGCCGTGGGCGGTCGTGACCGAGGGCGTCTTCGACTGGCTCGTCCTGAGCGAGTGGGGATTGCCGGCCTGCGCCGCCCTCGGAACGCAGGGCATGGAGCGCGTGGCCGCCGCCCTGCGCGGCTGCCCCCGCGTCTTCCTCGCCTTCGACCGGGACGACGCCGGGCGTGAAGCCACGGCGCGGCTCGGCGACCTGCTCGGCCGCCGCGCGGCTGTCGTGAGCCTGCCCGAGGGCATCGCCGACGTGGCCGAACTTGCAACCCAGCCGCAGGGGCGGGAAGTCTTCCTGCACCTGCTCGAACGGGCGGCCCGCGCCGCCCGCTAACCAACCCATCCCACCGACGGGCCTCGACTGCCCGGCTCCCCAAAGGGGCCGGGTGGCTTCCGTGTGCCCGCCGGCCAACCGCCCACCGGAAGGAGGCGCGATGACCGCTGACCGACGGGGCTCCGCCCCGCGCACGGGCCTCCCCACCGGGGCGGCCCGCACCCATCCACCCAGGCAACGCACAGCACGAAGGAGAGAGACATGACGAACGCAACACCGACCGTCAACGGCAGCCGCAACGGCGTCCACCCCGAGCCCATCCCCGAGCGCGACCTCGTGTGGGAGAGCCTCCCGCCCGCGGTCACGCAGCGGCTGGGCGAGCCCCTCGACGAGGGCCTCGTCTCGCAGCGCAAGGGGCGCGGCAACCGCAGCTACGCCTACCTCGAGGGGTACACCGTCATCGACCAGGCCAACCGCGTCTTCGGGCACGGCGGCTGGGGCTACGAGCTGGTCGCCCCGGTGGTGCTGCGGGAGGGCGAGAGCGTCGACCCGAGGACGGGCGAGGCCAAGCCCTGGCGCGCCTACACCGCGACCGTCCGGGTCGCGGTTCCCGGCTCGCCGTCTCGCACCGACGTCGGCTTCCAGGCCGTCGCCGACGAGACAGTTGAGGGCCACGAGACCGCACACAAGGGAGCTGTGACCGACGCGCTCAAGCGGGCGCTGCGGAGCTACGGCGACCAGTTCGGGAACAGCCTCTACGGCGACGGGGCGACGGGCGACCTCGCGCCGTCGCTGCGCAAGACCCTCGTCGACCTCGGCAACTGCCGGGGCTTCGACGAGGTGAAGGTGCGGTCTGCCGTGCGCGAGCGCACGGGGCGTGACCTGGACGACCTGCCGGTCGCGGCCCTCACCCCGCTGGTGGAGGCCGCGGCTCGCAAGCTCCAGGAGGACGGCGCGAGCGAGACGCCGAAGGCCGCCTGAGCACCCGAAAGCCGGCGAATGAACGAAAGGAGGTGCCCATCGCAGGTGCCTGAAGCACAAGCGCTTGCAGAGACGCTCCCTTCCGGGAGCGCACACGGGGCCGTCCTTCGGGGCGGCCTCGCCGTCGTTTCGAACCAGGTGCGGCGAGACCGCACCACCACGGTGACAACCATCACCAGAAGGAGAACCTGAACAATGTCACGGACGATCAACCGCATCGAGCTGCTGGGCCGCGTGGGCACGGAGCCCGAGCTGAAGTACAGCCAGAACGGCACCGCGATCTGCCAGCTCAGGCTGGCGACCGACCGCCGCCGCCAGAACGGCGAGACCGACGCCGACTGGCACAACGTCGTCTGCTGGGGCAAGCAGGCCGAGGCCGTCGCCGAGTACGTGAAGAAGGGCAACCGCATCTTCGTCGCCGGCTCGCTCGCCCAGAACAGCTACGAGACACAGGACGGCCAGCGCCGCCACCGCAGCGAGGTGCACGCGCAGGAGGTCATCTTCCTCGACTCGAACGGCAACGGGCGCAGCAACGGCAACGGCAACGGTGGTCAGCAGGCCGCCGCCGCGACGGCGGACGACCAGCCCTTCTAGCCAACCACGGCACACAGACGCCGCCCGCCGCGTGCGGGCGCACACGGGGCCGCTCCCTGACCGGGGCGGCCCCGCTCTCGTTTCCAAGCACTGCACGAAGGAGAACCGAACATGGCGCGCGATATCGAACGCGACGCGCTCCCGACCTGGAGCGCGCACACGCTGGTCATGACCCTGCTCGAGGGTCCGGACCACTTCAATGGCCACTGCACCTGCGACGGCTGGTCCTACCGCACCGACGACTGGGCCGACCTCGGGGCGAAGTGGGCCTGGCACTACGTCGCCGAGTCCGGCGGGCCCGAAGGCCACCCCTCCGCCCGCCAGATCGTGCGGGCCGAGCTCGAGCGCAGCGGCGACTACGGCGGGGACTGCGCCGGTTGCGGTCACCCCATCGTCAAGGGCCGGACCTACTGCCGCGCCTGCGAGCAGGACGACGCTGCGGACGCGGACGACCACGGCGACAACTGCGAGCTGAACTGCTGCTGGGAGGACACTGTCGCCCGGCGTCACGCCCGCGACGCCGCGCACCAGCGGGTGGCCTGCCGCAACTGCGGCAACTGCCTCGACTGCGACGACGAGGCTTCGCCCGACCACCAGGACTGCATCTGCCCGCTCGGGCAGGCGATCGCCGTGGAGGTGACGGCATGACCGCCACCGCGCACGCGGACGCGCTGCTCGCGGCGCTCCGCAGCAACCTCGATGTCCTCAACGAGCTGGCGGTCCGCTACGAGGTCGAGACGCGGCCCGAGCGCGAGCCCGACGCACCGGTAGTCGGCTCGCCGGAGGACGTGCAGCGGCTGCTGGGGCCGGAGATGGCGACGCTCGCGCAGGAGCAACTGCGCGTGCTGTTGCTCGACCGCCGCAACCGCGTTGTCGGCCAGCGGGTGATCTACCTCGGCAACTGCTACTCGGCGGTAGTCCGGCTCGCCGAGGTGCTGCGTCCAGCGGTCGTCGAGGCCGTCCCCAACCTGATCGTCGTCCACAACCACCCCAGTGGGGACGCGTCGCCGAGCACGAACGACGTCGACGTCACGAAGGCGCTGGCGGAGGCGGCGACGCTGCTCGGCATCGAGCTGCTCGACCACATCGTGATCGGCGACGAGGCCGTCAGCCTCCGGGAGCGCGGGCTCTTCGGCGGCTGACGCACACGCGGGCTCGCGCCCGCGCATCAACCCAACCAAAACCTACGAACGGAGCATGCCCATGATCGAGGCGCACGCCGCCCCGGACACCCGGGACCTGTACACGATCAGCGCGAACGGCTTCTCGGCCACGGCCGACGCCTTCGCGCGCGACCCCGACTCGGAGGGACTCTGGTTCCTCTCGATGGTCGGTGCCCAGAGCGCCCTCAAGGCGATCTGGGCCGCCCTGCTCAAGCACCCGCCCGAGACCGCGCACCTGCTCGCGGGTACCGACGGGGCGGTGCTCTCGGGCGGCTTCCACCGCTGCGAGGTTCCCTACGAGACCCTCGGCACGTGGACGACGAAGATCGGCCGCCTGCCGGTCTCGGGAGGCTGGCACGCGATGGTGTACACCCGCCTCGCGGAGTACGCCTTCGAGCGGGACGCGTTCCTGCTGCTCGCCCCCGGCGAGGAGGATGCGCCCGCCCTGCACCACCGCTTCCTCGACCGCCGCAGCCCGCTGCCCCTGCACCGCAACTGGGCGGACTGGCTGTGGCGCCGGGGCCTGGCGGAGGGCGAGATCGTGCCGCTGCAGTCGGCGGGCATCGCCGCCTACCGCTGCACCCCGAACGCCGAGGCGCTGCGCGAGGACCTCTCGCACGCCGTGGCGGCCGGGACACTCACGCTGCCGCGGGAGGAGCCCGCGGAGCCCACGACAACCCTGACCAGGGAAGGAGACACGAGATGAGACTGGCAGCCCAGGCGAAGGGTGGCTTCTACCCGACGCCGCCACGCGTCACCGAGATGATCGCGAGCCTGATGCAGGCTCGCAGCACCGCACGCGGCGAGACGACGCTGCGCATCCTCGACCCCTGCTGCGGGGCCGGGGATGCGCTCGTGCAGCTCGCAGCGGGCATCGACCGCCCCGACGGCTCCGCCGTCGAGACCTACGGCGTGGAGCTCCACGCCGAGCGCGCACGGGAGGCGGAGGACCGCCTCGACCACGTGCTGGGCACGGACCTCTTCCAGACGTCGATCGCCAACGGAGCGTTCGGGCTGCTCTACCTCAACCCTCCGTACGACGATGACGCCGGCGAGGAGAAGAGGACCGAGCACGCGTTCCTGCGGCACTGCACACGCTACCTGGCCGAGCATGGCCTGCTCGTGTTCGTCATCCCGAGGCGGCGGCTGGCGGGCTCCGCCAACTACCTCGCCTCGCACTACGCGCGGCTGCGCTGCTGGGCCTTCCCCGACCCCGAGCGGGAGGCCTTCGACCAGGTCGTCGTGACCGGCACGCGCAAGGCCGAGGTGCAGTACGACCAGTACGGCGCCGTGCGCCTGCAGGAGTGCATGGAGGGCAACGTCGAGGAGCTGACCAGGCAGCGCTACCCGGTCTACAACGCACGGGCGACCGCGGGCGGCGAGGTGCTCTTCGCCACCCGCACCATCGACCCGGCAGCCGCGGCTGCCGAGTCGCGGCGCTCCGGCCTCTGGGTCAGCGCCACGGTCACCGACGCGCTCTGGCCGGCCGAGGACGGGCGCACGCGCCCGCTCATGCCGCTGCGTCGCGGCCACCTGGCGATGTTGGTGGCGGCCGGGTTCCTCGACAACCTCCAGCTCGAGGCCGACGGCAGCCGCATCCTCGTCAAGGGCCGCACCAGCAAGGAGATGGTTCTCGTCGAGACCACGCCCGAGAAGGAGACCTACCGGGAGCGGCTGCGCACCACCGTCGTCGCGCTCGACCTCGACATCGGCGAGATCACTGACATCGCCGCCTGACGGCTCGACACCGGGCCGCATCCACGAGGCCCCGCGGTCATGCGATCGCGGGGCCTCGCCACGTCACGACCAAAGCAAGAAGGGAACGGAACCATGGACCTCGCAGGATTCATCGACGCCTACCGCGACGCCATCGCCCGGCGGGTGGTGGAGTCGTACCCACCCCGCTACCGGCCCTCCGAGCCGGGCCGCGAACTCCCGCCCCTGCTGCGCGCTCCCCTCGGCGCGCAGGCCGACGCGATCCGCGGCGCGGCGCTCTCGCTCGAGGCGCAGCGCGGCACGACCGTCGTCGGCGAGATGGGCACGGGCAAGACCTTCATCGCCGCCTCGGCGGCCTACATGGCGGGCTTCGAGCGGGTGCTCGTGCTCTGCCCGCCGCACCTCACCCGCAAATGGAAGCGCGAGGTCGAGGAGACGGTGCCCGGCGCCCGCGCCGTCATCGTCGCCTCGATCACCGACCTCGAGCGGCTGCGCGCCACGACCGGCCCCGGCCCGCTCTTCGCGATCATGTCGCGCGAGCGTGCCAAGCTCTCGTACCGCTGGCAGCCCGCCGTCGTCCAGCGCTGGGCCACCACTGCCCGCGGGCTCGTCCGTCACGAGGAGACGGGCGAGCCGTTCCAGGTGCCGTGCTGCCCCGACTGCCACGCGCAGGTCGTGGACAAGGACGGCGTGCCGTTGCTCGCCCGCGACCTCGCCCGCCGCAAGCGCCGCTGCGGCGAGTGCGGCTCCGCCCTCTGGCAGGCCGACCGCTCGGGCCCGAAGCGCTACCCGCTGGCCGACTACGTGAAGCTGCGCCTGAAGCGGTTCTTCGACCTGCTGGTCGGCGACGAGGTGCACGAGTACAAGGGACGCGGCTCCGCCCAGGGCATCGCCGCCGGCATCCTCGCCGACGTCTGCGGCAAGTCGCTCAGCCTCTCGGGAACGCTCATGGGCGGCTACTCCTCGACGCTCTTCCACCTGCTCTACCGGTTCAGCCCGGAGATCCGCACGGAGTTCGGGCGCTCCGAGGAGGGCCGCTGGATCGAGCGCTACGGCTTCGTCGAGCACACGATCGGCCGCGACGACGACGTGGCCGAGGAGGACGGCCGCACGAGCCGTCGCCGCAAGTACCGGAAGGTGATCCGGGAGCGGCCGGGGCTCGCCCCAGCCGCGCTCTTCCACCTCATCGGCAACTCGGTCTTCCTCCGGCTGGCGGACGTGGCCTCGGGGCTTCCGCCCTACGAGGAGCGCGTGCTGCTCTCCTCGATGGACGCCGAGGCCGATGCGACGGGGCTCTCCCAGCGCAGTGGCTACGACGAGCTGTTCGGGACGCTGCGGGCGGCGCTCGCGGACGCCCTCTCGAAGGGCTCCAGGCGGCTGCTCGCGACCTACCTGCAGACGCTGCTCGCCTACCCCGACGGCTGCACGCGCGGCGAGACGGTCTTCGACCCGGAGACCGAGGAGCTGCTCGTGCAGGTGCCGCCCCTCCCCGAGGAGCGGCTCTACCCGAAGGAGCAGGCCCTCGTCGACCTCGTCGCCGCCGAGCGGCTGGCGGGCCGCCGGGTGCTGGTCTACGCGACCCACACCGGCACCCGCGACATCACCGGGCGCATGGCGGAGTTCCTCGGCCGCCACGGCTTCCGCGTCGCGGTGATGAAGGCCGACGCGGTCCCGCCCGAGCGCCGCGAGGCGTGGGTGGCGCAGCGCGTCGAGGAGGGCGTCGACGTGCTCGTCTGCCACCCTCGGCTGGTGCAGACGGGGCTCGACCTCGTGGAGTTCCCCACGATCTGCTGGTACGAAACGGACTACAGCGTCTACACCATGCGCCAGGCCTCCCGCAGGTCCTGGCGCATCGGCCAGAGGGAGCCCGTGCAGGTCGTCTTCATGGCCTACCGGAACACCCTCCAGGCGGACGCCCTCCAACTCGTGGCGAAGAAGCTGCAAAGCTCCCTCGCCGTCGAGGGGGAGCTGCCCGAGGACGGCCTCGCCGCCTACGGGGACGACGGCGACGACCTGATGCTGGCGCTGGCCAGGAAGATCATCGCCGGCGAGGAGGATACCGACTCGGTCGAGTCGGTCTTCGCCCAGGCGCAGCAGGTCGCGGCGGAGGCCGAGGCGCTGTTGGTCGACGCCGAGTGGGCCGCGCCCGAGCCGGTGGCCGTCGAGGTTCACGCCAACGGCAACGGCCACGCCGCCGTTCCGGCTGGCGGCAACGCCGCCGCCGACGAACCGTCGGAGCGGCAGCGCTCGCTGTTCTCCTGGGCGGAGTTCATGGCGGAAGGGCCGGATGAGCCTATGCGTGGGCGCCGGTACGAAGCTCCGACGCTCTCGCTCTTCGAGTGGGCGCTGGAGCTGGAGCGCGAGGCGGAGCTGGTCGGCGCGGAGCGTTAGGCCGGTCGACACGGGGGAGGACACCGCAGACGCGGTGTCCTCCCTCTGCCCGTCGATGTCTGCGGCTCTTTGGCGCTTAACCCCCTGGTCAATCCGTTCGCGGATCTTCGCTCACGTCCTGTGGCGCATCGCAGAGCCTGGAAGCCAGGGGTGCTGCCCCCAGAGCCGGGTCACTACACCTCACAAACTGGCAGACAGTCAGCGCCCACCCCGACTTCCTCCAGGAGGGCTTCGACCTCCCTTCGCTTCCAGGTGATCGGAGTTCGAGGGACGACCTTCCCCAGCGCACGCTTCATGATCGCGTCTGTCACGATTGGGGGCGACTTGAGGTCGAGCCAGAGGGGGCAGCAGATGAAGTAAACGGGGTATCGCTCTACTCGACTCCTGTAGCGCGCTTCCGCGTCGTGACGCGTATCGGTCGAACACGGCGCGCAGAAGTCGCGGTGCAGACCATCGCACCCTTCGACAAGGCAATTGGGGGGAACTGGGAGTCCCTTCCGCTTCAGCCACGCAGCGGCCTCTTCATGTGACTGGAACTGCTCCACGAGTTCGAGCACTGCCGTAAGCCGGTTCGACCCCTGCGCGTCACCTGCGTACAGCTTCGTTGTGAGGTAGACGACCGCGTCTCCCTTCCTGAGTCGAGGAGCGAACTGCATGCCCCTGCAGATCGAGGAGATCGTGGCAAGTTTCTCGGACAGGTACGGCTCGCGCCTGTGCGACGCGTCCACGAACAATGGTTCCCCGGCCCGGTCGGCTGCCCGGATTCCACCCTTCGACGCCGCCAGGGGGCGGTACTTGTTGATCCAGAAGCGCATGCGCAGGCCTCCTCGCCAGCCGAGCGAGTGCGCCCCTCGAGCACATTCGCTCCCATCAGTGCTGAGCTTATGCGCTGGACGGAACTCGGCGGGCGCATGGTGCGCGCGCACCTCCCTGTTGCGCGTCGATGTGTGCGGGTTCTCTGCGTTCAGGCCACATGCAGGCCACCGCGTGCGGCTCCACATCGCTCCCCCGCAGGCCAGCTCGCCCGTGGCCTACCGGCGCGATCCCTGAAGGGAGGGGCGATGCTGCACAAGTCCTCGATCACTCCCACTGGAGAAACGGCTCCTGGTCGTCGGACTGACGGGGGCAAGCGATCACCCGCACCTCTTCGGGCTGCGCGACCCAGTTGTTCGCGCCGCGGCGCACGTAGTACCGGATTCCACCCTTGACGACCGCCCCATACGGCCGTTGATCTCCAGGGGCCACGCGCATTGCGATCACGGTGCGCCCCGCAAGGGTGCAGGTGCTCAGCTCATACTCCGGAGGAGGATCGACGCCACTGCGGACGATGTTATCGAGGCGATCGCGGGCGGCGGTCACGTCGCCCATAATCCCGGTAACCTCCCCGGTGCCGTCGCGGATCCCGACGATGATCGTGCCACCGCGACCGTTTGCGAACGCGGCAACAGCCTTTGCGATGCGGTCGCCCTTCGGTACCGCCTCTTTGAACTCGACCGTTTCGTTCTCGCCTCCCAGTCGAATCAGGTCGAGTCTCTCGTTGAGGTCTTCGGGCTCGTAGACGATATCTCGCTGCGCCAGCGAATCGGGCCAGCGACTGCTGATCGTGCGGAAGTCGAGGCACTCTTGCCTGCGAGTGAGCGCCACCCATGTGTCGGTGCTGTCGGCGCCGCTGATTGGCAGATGGATATCCCCTGGTTGCCCGACGGGTGTCTCGTGTCGCTCTCCCGCCGAGGACACCTGGAGGTGCACATCCTCGAGGTCCTCGCCGAGCACCGAGGCGACGATGGAGGTGGAAGAGACCCGGAGCTTCTCGAAGTAGGCCTCGGGGTGGGCGATCCGCACGAGCATCATCTCGGACGGGATGGTCCGGCCGCCGGGCATCGAGTGGACGCCGAAGAGTACGGACGCGGCGGCGACGTTCACGTCCGGAAAGAACGGTAGACCTGCCCCGGCGAGCACGGTGCCCGGCCACGACGGTTGCGTGCTGTTCTGCGAGAGGACCCGATAGTCGGTGTGAGGCATGGCGAAGAGGGTTCCGTAGTGGGCCTGTCTGCGGCTCTCCCAGCGCTCCCATGAGCAGTCCGCGGTGGGTTCACGCAAGGTGAACGTCAGGCCGCCTACCTCGCCCCTCCCTTCCGCGAGCCAGTCGGCCACGTCGGCACCATCAAGGACGGCCTTGAGAAAGACTACCTCGCCGTAGTCGTAGGTCTCGTCAGCTAACGCAGCCATGTCATGGCCTGCGTTGACAACAACCGTGACCAAGGAACGCTCTTCGGCAGCTCGGTGCACTAGCAACCGCACATCAGTCGGCCCAAGAGTGCGGAGTTTCCTCTCGAACTCGTCGACAGTCTCATGCCCTTGCCTGATCAATCTTCACCTCCGGTCGCCGTGAGACGCGCGCGCCCGCCTGGCTGTCACGCCGGCGTGTGGGGAGACGACCCTGACCACACGAATCCACCCCAGCGGGACGCTCCGTTGTCCTAGCCCTCGCCGTCACCTACTGATGGGAAGGGACGTACCTGGAGCGGGGAGGGCATCGCTCCAAGAGTGCGACGACTTTCCCTGCCCATGCACGCATGCGGGTTACTTTGCTCCCCCTCAGCTACCAGAACGGATGCGCCAGACCCTGCACTGGCTCCATCGCTACAATGCTCGCCACCGCATGGTAGTTGCGGGCACCGCCATCGCCCAGCACTACATGGGCGTGGCCAAGGGATGAGACATGCCTCCACAGCGGCAGGCGATAGCCAACGGTGGCGCTACGCTGGGTTCCGATTTCGAGCAGAAGCTTTGGGAAATGGCGGACGCCCTCCGAAACAACATGGACGCGGCCGAGTACAAGCACGTCGTGCTCGGGCTGATCTTCCTCAAGTACATCTCCGATGCATTCGAGGCTCAGCACGCGAAGCTCGAGGCAGAGATCGGCGAGGGCGCCGACCCTGAGGACCCCGACGAGTACGACGCTGAGCGCGTGTTCTGGGTCCCCCGGTCCGCTCGCTGGCAGCGCATCCAGGCGGAGGCGCCGCAGCCCACGATTGGCGAGCGCGTCGACGAGGCGATGGCCGCCATCGAGGCCGAGAACGACTCGCTTCGGGGCGTGCTGCCGAAGGACTACTCACGGCCCGGGCTCGACAAGGTGGCGCTCGGCTCGCTGATCCGGCTGGTCAGCAACATTGAGGTGGGGAGCGACGCCGCTAGGTCGCAAGACGTGCTCGGACGCGTTTACGAGTACTTTCTGTCGCAATTCGCCAGCGCCGAAGGCAAGCGAGGTGGGCAGTTCTATACGCCCCAGCACGTGGTCCAGCTGCTCGTCGAGATGCTCGCCCCCTACGAGGGGCGCGTGTACGACCCTTGTTGCGGCTCCGGCGGCATGTTCGTACAGAGCGAGAAGTTCGTCGAGGCGCACGGCGGGAACGTCGGCGCGATCAGCATCTACGGCCAAGAGTCGAATCATACGACGTGGCGGCTCGCCAAGATGAACCTTGCCATTCGGGGCATTGATGCGCAGATCGCGTACGGTGACGCGTTCCACGACGACCAGCACCCGGACCTGCGCGCCGACTACGTACTCGCGAACCCGCCCTTCAACGCCAGCGACTGGCGCGGCGATCTGCTGCGCGAGGACCAGCGCTGGGCGTACGGCGCACCGCCAGCCAACAACGCCAACTTCGCGTGGGTACAGCACTTCATCCACCACGTCGCGCCCCACGGGCAAGCCGGCTTTGTGCTGGCCAACGGCTCGATGTCTTCCAGCACCTCGGGTGAGGGTGCGATCCGTAGGGCGATCATCGAGGCCGATCTCGTCGACTGCATGGTGGCGCTGCCGGGCCAGCTCTTCTACTCGACACAAATCCCAGTCTGCCTCTGGTTCCTCGCGCGCGACAAGCGGAACCACCGCTTCCGCGACCGGCGGCGTGAGGTGCTGTTCATCGATGCACGCAGGATGGGCTCTCTCGTCGATCGTACCCATCGCGAGCTGACCGCGGACGACATCGCACGCATCGCCTCGACCTACCACGCATGGCGCGGCGATGCTGGCGCCGACGGGTACAGGGATGTGCCCGGCTTCGTGCGTTCGGCAGCCATCGAGGAGATCGCGCAGCATGGCTACGTGCTCACTCCAGGCCGCTACGTCGGGGCGGAGCCGCGGGAGGATGACGGCGAGCCCTTCCAGCAAAAGATGGCGCGGCTGACTAGAGAGCTCGAAGAGCAGTTCGCCCAGGCCAGTGCACTGCAAGACGAGATCAGGGCCAGGTTCGACGACCTTGCCTAGCGACGTCGAACAGCGACTTGTCAAGATTGATGACCTGAAGGCGGCGACCCCGAACGCGATAGCCATGGGCCCATTCGGATCGCGCATCAAGACCGACAACTTCGTGGCGAGTGGTGTCCCAGTCATCCGAGGTAGCAACCTCGCGGGCAACCGACTGATCGACGAGGGCTACGTCTACGTAACTGACGAAAAGGCCGACGAGCTTAAGCTCGAATCCACCGATCGAAGCTTGAAGGGGCGGGCTGCCGGGCTGCCGGGCTGCCGGAGCGTTCGGCGGGCGTGCCGGCGTTCGCCGGGCGGTGCCGGAGCGAGGAGCCGTCGCTCAGCGTCGCTCAGCGCGGCTCGGGGGCGCTGAGGGCGCCGGCGCGAGGGTGCGCGAGGCGTGCGCGGGCATGCTGGCGCGAGCCTCGGACCCGTGTTGGCGCTGTGAGCGAGCGTCAGGCCGGGAGCGGTAACGCCCGTAACCGCGCCAGGGCGGCTGCCCACTGGCCAGCCCAGGGCCAGCGCTTCGCGAGGTGCAGGGTCCAGCGCCGTGCAGAATGGGTGAGCCGTCCGGCGAGAGCGAAGTAGCGCCGCCTGAGCGTCCTGGTCGTCACGATTCCCTCGCCGAGCCCGAGCCGCGCCGTCCAGCGGGCGAGGTTGTGCGCGATCACCTGCACCGCGAGCCACGCCCCGTTCGCGCCGAAGCGGCCCGAGGGGAGATGGTTCAGCCCGACGCCGTATTTGAGGTCACGGATCGCGTTCTCGATCTCGGCGTGACGGCGATGGTCGGCCTCCAGCTCCAGCAGCTCCCCGGCGCGATCGGTGATGAAGGCGTGGTAGCTGTAGCTGGTGAAGAGCGCGAGCTGGGAGCCGGGCGTCGGCTTCACGCGCCGCACGATGAGCCGCACCGGGGCGGCGTCCTCCTTGTGCTGGAACGGCGTGTAGGTCGTCTCGGCGACAGCGGCGCCGTCGTCCTGCCAGTACGGGATCGGCGTCCAGTCCTCTTCCGGGATCGCCTCGATCAGCCGGCGTACGTTCGGCTGCTGGCGAATGGTGATTGAGAAGCGGACATCCTGCTTGCGACAGGCGGCGACGACGGCGTGGTTGTAGAAGCCACTGTCTGCGCGCATCGTGAGCTGCCCGCTCGCCCCGGCGTCGCGCACCCGCGCCACCGTCTCACGCAGGAAGTGTGCGGCCCCCCGAGCGGTGTTGGCGCGGCCCTCGCGCAGCCGCGCCATCAGCACGTCACCCGTCCCGGCTGCAACCGCGAGCAACGGGTGGTAGCCGCGCGCGCCGCTGTAGCCGGGCTGGCGGGCGCCCTCCTTGGCCAGGCCGTAGGTCTCGCAGAGCGTCGAATCGAGGTCGATCGTGAACGGCGCATCGCCGGGTCCCGCTCCGGCCGCCCAGCCGCGGGCGAGCAACTTGCGGCTGAGGCGGTCGAGCTGGCGGACGTGGCCCCAGCTGAAGCTGCGCAGGAAGGTCCCGAGGGTGGACGGCGCCTTCACCGTGCAGCCGAGCACGCTCGCCGTCCCGCCGGCGCGCAACGCAGCGGCGTCGTCGATGCACTCGCCGCCCGCGAGCGCCGAGGCGACCAGGGTCAGCAGCTTGTCGCCGGCGTTCGCCCGGCCCGGCGCGTCACCGAGGTCGAGGTAGCTGTCGGCGAGCTCTTGCAAACCGAGATGCTGGGCGAGCGTGGCCGGGAGGAGCAGCCCCGCATCGGCCACCAGGCGGTCGTCGTCGAAGGCGATGTCTATCCGGTCGGGGTCGCTCGTTGGTAGCATCTAATGGGTGCTCCCTGTCGCTGGTACGTGATTCGTACAAAACCATTGTCCCAGCTACAGCGGAGCACCCAACCGCAACCGCTCATGCGCTCTTCTTCGGTGGATCCCGGCTTAGGGATGGTCTGAACAGGTGGCGTATCGGGCGCGGTGCGGGTCGATCGGCGTACCGCGCCGCGCTGTGGGGGCCGATACCGCGGTTCAGGGGGTGGTCTCGCCTCCATGTCGCTCCGGAAGCGCTTCGGCGGGCGATTCCGGACGCAGCGCTCCCGCGATCAGGCGAGCTGAGGCTCGGCTCGCAACAGGTTCGCGAAACCGAGCAGCAGCGCGAGCCGCTGGCGGTTCTTCTCAAGACCCCGGTAGCGGACCTGCGCGTACCCGAAGTGCCGCTTCACGTAGAGAAACGGATGCTCCGCCTTCGCTCGCACTGAGGCCTTGCGCCGCTCCGCCTGTGCCTCAGCGCCGCCCGGCGGCAGCAGCCGCCTGAGACCCGGGCGCATCGCCACCTGCCAGCTCACCTCCGAACCCGCGTGCTCCGGGCGCTTCTCCACTCCCTGGTAGCCGGCATCACCCCACACCGCGCTCTCAGCGCCGTGCAACAGGCGGTGCACCTCGGTCACGTCGGCGATGTTCGCCGCCGTCGTGTGCACGCTGTGGACCAGCCCCGTCCGCGCATCCGTGCCGCTGTGCAGCTTCATCCCGAAGTACCACTGCCGGCCCTTTCTGGTCTGGTGCATCTCGGGGTCGCGCGCACGCTCCCGGTTCTTCGTCGATGACGGCGCGCTGATGATCGTGGAGTCCACGATCGTGCCCTCGCGCACCTGCAGACCGCGCGCTGCGAGATGCGCGTTGATGGTCGCGAACAGCGCCGTTCCCAGCTGATGACGCTCCAGCAGATGGCGGAAATGGAGGACCGTCGTCTCATCGGGAATCGGCTCGGAGAGGCTGAGACCGGCGAACTCGAGCATCGAGCGGGAGTCGTAGAGTTCCTGCTCCATGCCGGGGTCGCTGAGGTTGAACCAGAGCTGCAGGCAGTGGATGCGCAGCATCACGCGCAGCGGGTAGGGGCGGCGTCCGCGGCCCGGCTTCGGGTAGACGGGCGTGATGCGCTGCTCCAGCTCAGCCCAGGGGACGAGCCTGTCCATGCGCTCGAGGAACGTCTGCCGCCTCGTCTTGACCTTCTTGTGCTCGTACTCGACGCTGCCGAACGAACGCTGCTGCATGGGGCGCCCCTCTCCGGGTCCGCCCATGATCGCATCCGCTCACGCGCTCAGGCGAGTTGTTCAGACCATCCTTAGGAATCCACCGATCGAAGCTTGAAGGGGCGGGCTGCCGGGCTGCCGGGCTGCCGGAGCGTTCGGCGGGCGTGCCGGCGTTCGCCGGGCGGTGCCGGAGCGAGGAGCCGTCGCTCAGCGTCGCTCAGCGCGGCTCGGGGGCGCTGAGGGCGCCGGCGCGAGGGTGCGCGAGGCGTGCGCGGGCATGCTGGCGCGAGCCTCGGACCCGTGTTGGCGCTGTGAGCGAGCGTCAGGCCGGGAGCGGTAACGCCCGTAACCGCGCCAGGGCGGCTGCCCACTGGCCAGCCCAGGGCCAGCGCTTCGCGAGGTGCAGGGTCCAGCGCCGTGCAGAATGGGTGAGCCGTCCGGCGAGAGCGAAGTAGCGCCGCCTGAGCGTCCTGGTCGTCACGATTCCCTCGCCGAGCCCGAGCCGCGCCGTCCAGCGGGCGAGGTTGTGCGCGATCACCTGCACCGCGAGCCACGCCCCGTTCGCGCCGAAGCGGCCCGAGGGGAGATGGTTCAGCCCGACGCCGTATTTGAGGTCACGGATCGCGTTCTCGATCTCGGCGTGACGGCGATGGTCGGCCTCCAGCTCCAGCAGCTCCCCGGCGCGATCGGTGATGAAGGCGTGGTAGCTGTAGCTGGTGAAGAGCGCGAGCTGGGAGCCGGGCGTCGGCTTCACGCGCCGCACGATGAGCCGCACCGGGGCGGCGTCCTCCTTGTGCTGGAACGGCGTGTAGGTCGTCTCGGCGACAGCGGCGCCGTCGTCCTGCCAGTACGGGATCGGCGTCCAGTCCTCTTCCGGGATCGCCTCGATCAGCCGGCGTACGTTCGGCTGCTGGCGAATGGTGATTGAGAAGCGGACATCCTGCTTGCGACAGGCGGCGACGACGGCGTGGTTGTAGAAGCCACTGTCTGCGCGCATCGTGAGCTGCCCGCTCGCCCCGGCGTCGCGCACCCGCGCCACCGTCTCACGCAGGAAGTGTGCGGCCCCCCGAGCGGTGTTGGCGCGGCCCTCGCGCAGCCGCGCCATCAGCACGTCACCCGTCCCGGCTGCAACCGCGAGCAACGGGTGGTAGCCGCGCGCGCCGCTGTAGCCGGGCTGGCGGGCGCCCTCCTTGGCCAGGCCGTAGGTCTCGCAGAGCGTCGAATCGAGGTCGATCGTGAACGGCGCATCGCCGGGTCCCGCTCCGGCCGCCCAGCCGCGGGCGAGCAACTTGCGGCTGAGGCGGTCGAGCTGGCGGACGTGGCCCCAGCTGAAGCTGCGCAGGAAGGTCCCGAGGGTGGACGGCGCCTTCACCGTGCAGCCGAGCACGCTCGCCGTCCCGCCGGCGCGCAACGCAGCGGCGTCGTCGATGCACTCGCCGCCCGCGAGCGCCGAGGCGACCAGGGTCAGCAGCTTGTCGCCGGCGTTCGCCCGGCCCGGCGCGTCACCGAGGTCGAGGTAGCTGTCGGCGAGCTCTTGCAAACCGAGATGCTGGGCGAGCGTGGCCGGGAGGAGCAGCCCCGCATCGGCCACCAGGCGGTCGTCGTCGAAGGCGATGTCTATCCGGTCGGGGTCGCTCGTTGGTAGCATCTAATGGGTGCTCCCTGTCGCTGGTACGTGATTCGTACAAAACCATTGTCCCAGCTACAGCGGAGCACCCAACCGCAACCGCTCATGCGCTCTTCTTCGGTGGATCCCGGCTTAGGCATCCTGACTGCAAGGTCGACAGCCTCGGGGAAGAGGCTCTCAAAGCAGCGTGGCCAATCGACCATCGCAGCCACTTCGCCCTCGCTGAGGGGTGCAGGGACGCCTTGAAGCCGGTTTTCCCAGTACTGCTTGAGCCAACGTTCCCACCACTCTCGCTGGCCTGCGTCATCCACTCCGCGAATACTCTTGCCGACGCTCCACGCGAAGAGACGCTTGTCCGAGTCGTCCGCGGCCTTGAAGAACCCGGGTGTCCAGGCGTCCAGCGGATCGTCGACGAAGTACGTGACGACAGCCGTGCACAGTGCGATGAACGCTTCGCGTTGCTGTCTGTGACTCGGAAACAGATCGCTCATGTGAGGGATCGCCGCGAAGATCGCACCCTCCATCGCAGTGACCACGTTGCGATCCATCCGCCCGTGCAGTAGGCCGTCCCAGACAGCCTGGTAGTCGTCGCCGTCGGTGTCTTCAAACAGCGGAATGAGGTGCGCTCTCGTCCACGCTTCATCGGCAGCCAGCAGGAATCCCAGGGACTGGGCCAGAACGGTCCTTCCCAGTCTCCCGGCGACTGCCCGTTCATTGATCACCCGCAGCAGAGCGGAGGAGTGCTCCTCATCCATGGCGTCCGGTCGCGTCTCGTGCCGGTTCCTCCACAACGAGAGGCTCAAGAGCCAATACTGTGTGAGCGCGCCGGCTGGGTGGTTGATTGCAGCCGCGAACCAGCCTTCCGAACCCGGCTCCCCATCGTCTTGACCGCAGTGCGCCCAGAGCCTGCGAGCAAGCTGATTCGACTCCTTAAGCAGCGCCGACGCGTAGGGAAGTCCCCCATCCTTGACCAGGGCGAGGAGCATGTCAGCGATGGCCTGAATCTGGCGCTGGTGGAGCTCGGCATCGCCCAGCCGGGCAAAGGCCTGACGGTGCTTGTCTTCATCGAGCCCGCCGGACCATGAGCGCAGCAGCGGCGGCCAGAGATCGCTGTCCCAGTCCTCCGACTCGGACAGCGCGGCGGCCAGTGCGAGCCCCCACGTGAAGTCTCGCTTAGCCGCTTCCGCCACGCTGCGCAAGAGCCCGTCGCGACTCGGCTCGAACGGGTCGTCGTCACGGAACGACAGGAGCTGTTCGAGGCTCTCGCCAGCAGGCCGCGAAAGCAGCTCCTCGGGGCTCCACGGAGTCTCAGGACCCTCATAGTCGCCGCTCCAGTGGTAGTGGGTGAGGTCCGGGTGCTCGCTCGGCCGGAAGTCTGGGTACCGTTGCCGGACGCCCTCAAGGGCCTCCCTGGCCAGATCGCACGCCGGGTCCGAATCACGCAGCCACTGGAACCACTCGAGGTGTCGATAGGCCGTGTAGCGCTCCCTGTCGTCGTCAGAGGGCCACTCGTACGTCCGGATGGCATCGATGGTCGCCTGGCGTTGCGGCACACTTGCCTCGGGGTAGGTGGCGCGTACCGCCAGAAACGTCTCGTGATGCGTTGCCCTGTCATGCAGGCCGACGCGGGACAGCAGCCACCCGACCTTCTCGTCCGCGCCGAGGTCACTCCGACTCCGCAACGCATGCACGGCGAGGCGGCGCAACAGCGGCGCCTCCGCCTCCACCAAACGATCGCACCACCTCGCCCCGGCGTCCGGGCGAGCCGCAACCAGGTGTTCGAGCGCGTCACGAGCTGCGTCTATCAGCACATCGATCAGCTGTGGATGGCTGTCCTGTTCGTGGGGTTCGATCGCGCTCCGGTGAAAGCTCATCGCGTCGTCGTCCCGGGTGGCCTGCTGCCAGGAACGGAGCGTGCGGTGCCGCTCCGCCAGGCGGCGAACTACCCGCTCCAACAGGGATTCAGCCGCTTCCTGGAGCTTGGTCTTCAGGTGGTCCTCGTACAGCCTCTCCAGAGAGAACTGGTCCATCTGGTGATGCTGCTGGTCTGTCTCAACCCTGACCGCACGTTCGCCGTCGTCCTCGCTCACCACGGCGAACCCCGGTTCGATCGCGAGGCCACCGGCGGCCATCGCGTCGAACACGTCGAGAAGGGCGTCCGTCAGCCCCGCTTCGGCGCAGCGCTCACCCAGGGAATTCATCAGGAGATTGGCGTCGGGTATCCGGGAGTCGGTCGCGAGGAGCAGCGAGACCCATCGAGCCAGAGGGGCGGCGCTCAGCGGGCGATCCTTGTCTTGCACCACCCGTGCAAGTTCCCGCCAGAACGACGGATGAACCCGCAGGCGGTTGCGTCCAATCAGCAGGAATAGCGAGCTGGCGTGTTCCCCTGCGAAGCGCTCCGCCAGCCATCGCGCCAGTCGTCCATCACGTTCGGTGAGGTTCGCGGTCTCGAACAGCGCGGCCAGATACCCGCGTCGTTCGAGCCATGCGATCCAGTCCACATGCGATGCGGCATCGGTGAAGAAGCGGCATCGCTCCGGGTCGGACAGGGTGTCGTCGATCAGGTCTGTGGCCTCGTCATCAAGAGGGGGCGGGTTCTTGGCGATGTCGGCAATGTCGCGCTGCCAGTCGAGGAGCCCCCGCCGGCTGTAGTCGGCGAGACGCCGGACACCCTCTGCGAGCGCACTGTGGTCGCCTTCCGCTGACTTCTCGTAGCCGATGGGCTCGACGCCGAGCAGCTGCCAGTTCGCGCTGTCAGGCTCGTCGGTGAGCGCGAACCGGTCGCCAGCGTCCGGAGTCAGGGCTCGCGACAGGTAGTTCATGACCGTGTCGCCGTGGCTGTAGCCGACGAACAGGACGGTGTGCGTGCGAAACAGGTCGACCAGGAAGCGCCTCGCCCATCCCTCGGTCAGGTACGCCCTGCCTGTCAACAGCGCTCGGATAGCGATCCAGGTCAGCGCTCGGATGTTGATCCACTCCGGCGCCACGATCGCTGCTGACGTTCTTGGTGCTGAGTCCTTCGTTGGTCAGGTCTGTGTTCTGTGACGCGTCCGGTAGGAAGCGCCGCGCGTGGTGAGGATGTGGGCGTGGTGCCCGAGGCGGTCGAGCAGCGCCGTGGTGAGTTTCTCGTCGCCGAAGACCTGCACCCACTCGCTGAACGCGAGGTTGGTCGTGACGATCGTCGAGCGCCGCTCGTAGCGGTCGGCGAGGAGATTGAACAGCAGCTCGCCGCCGGTGCGCTCGAAGGGCACGAAGCCGAGCTCGTCGACGATCAGCAGCGCGACCCGCAGGTAACGCTGATGGAGCCGCGAGAGCGTGAGCTCGTCACGTGCCTCGACCAGCTCGCGCACGAGGTCGGCGGCGCGGATGAAGGCGACGCGGTGGCGGCGGCGGGCGGCCTCGACGCCGAGCGCGATCGCGAGGTGCGTCTTGCCGGTGCCGATCGGCCCGGCGATGACGACGTCGTCGGCGCGCTCGATGTACTCGCAGGTCGCGAGCTGTGCGAGCTGTGGCCGCTCGACGCCCCCGAGCGCGTCCCAGTCGAGCTGCTCGAAGGTCTTGATGTCGGGGAAGCGCGCCTGGCGCAGCAGGCGTGCGACCGCGCTATCGCGGCGGGCCAGCACCTCTGCCTCGAGCAACTGCACGAGGAACTCCTCGTAGTCCCACCCGTCGTGCGTGGCCTGGCGCACCAGCGCGGGGTACTCGCGGCGGATCGTGGGCAGCTTGAGTTCGCGGCAGTGCGCCTCGAGCACGGCCGCGCGAGCCGCGTTGTTCACGGCGCCGCCGCCGCGAGCAGGCGGTCGTAGACGGCCGCCGAGACGCTCTCGACCTCGTAGCCGCGCAGCGGCTCCGGCACCGTCACTGCCTCCGGCGCCCGGGCCGAGGCGAGCAGACGCTGCACGGCGAGCTCGTCGAAGCGCTCCTGCTCGAGGACCTGCTCCAGGACGTCGCGCACGCGCTCCTCGCCGTGCTCGTGGACGGCCCGCAGCAACCGCGCAAGGGTGCGCGCCCCCTCCTGAGCGCCCTGCTCGCGCTCCAGCCGCGTCCAGAGCCGCCCGAAGGGCTCGCCCAGCGCCGCGACCAGCTCCGGCGCCACCTGCCGCACCGCCTGCGGCTTGCGCGCCAGCTCGCCGAGGTAGTGCCGGTAGTCCACCCGGCGGCCGCCGAAGGGCTGTCGGGGATGTACGACCTCCTCGCCGCGGCAGCGCAGCGTCAGCTCGTCGGTGCCGATCAGCGCCGTCGCCCGCAGGCCCGCCCAGCGGCTCGGCGCCGAGTACCAGGCCCCCTCGGCGCGCACCAGCGCACTGCGGCTCACCGAGACCGGCTGCACCCGCCGCGCCTCGAACGCGACGCCGGGCCCGGGGCGCAGCAGCGGCCGCTCCTCGGCGAAGCGCTCATGCACCCGCGGCGCGGCGTGGCGGTCCACCTCCCCCTGCAGCCAGTCCGAGAGCTCGGCCAGCGAGTCGCCGCGGGGAATCGGCGTGAGGTGCTGCAGCCGCACGCCCCTGCCGCGCCCCTCGACCCCGCCCTTATCGTGGCCCTCGCCGGGCCGCGCGAAGCACGGCTCGTACAGGTAGTGACTCACCAGCGCCTCAAAGCGCTCGGTGAGCTGGCGCCGGGGGAACTGCACGCGCCGCACCGCCGCTGCGAGGTTGTCGTAGACGATGCGCGCGGGCACCCCGCCGAAGTGGGCGAACGCCCGCACGTGGCCGTCGAGGAAGGCGACCTGGTCCTGGCGGTCGTAGAGCCGGACGAAGTCGCGGCCCGAGTACATCAGCCGCATCAGGAACTTCCAGGCCTTGCGGCGCTCGCCTCCCACCTCGACGGTGACCTCGAAGAAGTCGACCTGCGCCTCGTCGCCCGGGCGGTGCACCAGCGGCACGTAGACCTCGGCGCGCCGGCGCCGCCACTCCCGCAGGTAGCTCCGTACCAGCGTCTCGCCGACCTCGTAGCCTTCTTCGCGCAGCTGGCGGTGCAGCCTCGTCGCCGTCAGCCGCTGCTTCGCCGTCGTCCGCCCCGACCACTCCTCCAGCAGCGCGTCGAGCCGCGGCTGCACCCGTTCGAGGACCGGCTTCCGCCGCGGTTCACGCTCGACCCGCACCGGCTCGGGCAGCCTCAGGTAGCGCCGCACGGTGTTGCGGCTGATCCCCATCTCCCGGGCCGCCTGCCGCCGGCTCAGACCTTCGACCAGCACCTTGTGTCGCAACACGTGCACGTCTTCCACTCGGAGCATCCCTTCCCCCCAGTCTCCGCGGCCCCGTCGCCGGAGATGCTGGGACACGCCCCGCAATGGATCACCATCCGGGCGCTGATTGGATCACTATCCGAGCGCTGACTTCACTGCCGAAGTCGGCGTCGGTGAGCACCATGCCCCGAGGGTCGCCGAGACCCCCGTGGACATGCACGATCCCACTGAAGCTGCTGCCCAGTGGCAGAGCGGGAGCCGTGAACACGGAGGGGGCCCGATCGAAGACATGCGCCGCCGCCCGCTCGAACAGCGCATCGAAGTTCGTCGTGACGACACGGACGGATTGCGCTGTCCGGTAGAGCCGCAGCAGGTCGCCGTGCAGGGCGGTCGGTTCAGGGGTACCTCCGCGGAGCTCGTCGGCGGCTCGTTCGTGAACGTTCGTGCCCCTGCTCGTTAGCCGACCGAGGAAGCGATCCACGGGTTCGCTCTCGTGCTGGGCTTCGCCGGTCCCTGCAGCGATCGCCGTCGCGAGGCCTTCAAAGTCCGGGAGGTTCGCCGGCGTTCCCATCGAGACCCCCGCACCAGCGAAGACAACGAGTTCGTCGCTCTCCAGCGCCTCGGTCAGGCGCCGGGGGAAGTCAACACCAGCGAGTCTCACCACTTACCCCCGCATTCGGTTCGTAGGGATGGCGCGGACCGCTGCAACGCCTTCCTAGCCCAAGAGGTTCTCGGTTGCCGATAGGGGCTACTTGCCGGCACCTCGTCGCTCAACCGGCCCCGTCGAGACGCGCGCTGGGAACCCGTACCCGGGTCGAGCGCGAGGCGATGAAGGGCAACCGAACGGTGATCACGTTCTCCGCGGGTGCATCCTGTCGCATGGATAGTCGAGGCCTCGGCTACTCGTCGGGTAGCAGGCCGAGCCGCGCGAACTCGGCCGCGACGTGATCATAGACCGCTCCTGCGGCGAGCTCGGCCTGCGCAATGTCATCGGCAGTGGCGTCCGTAGCGCCTCCGGGGTATCGCGCCGCAGCACCCCAACGGTTAAGTCGGTTGAGGTACTCCTGCGCTGGCCCAGGAGGAAGGTGGTCGCCGACGAGACCGCGCAGGTAGGCGAGGTCGTGGGTGAATGGGACCGGCAGGTCGTGGAGTACGAGTATGGCCTTCAGGGACTTCTCGGCGGCCTGCTGTGCGTGCACGCATGCTGCGGTGAAGAGCGTCGGATCGATGGCGTGCAGCGCGGCGGCGATACGCAGGTCGCGACGCGCAAACTCCAGCCAGTTGAGGGCTTCTGCCGAGCGGTCAGGACCGCTCATGAAGCACGACGCCTTCCCGCAGCCCCTCGTACAGGACGTTGCCCTGGATGTGCCCGCGGCGCGCGATCGCCGACGGGGTGGAGACGACGATGTCCTTCGGAAGCGGCATCTTATGCAGCAGGGCGTGCATCGCGACCGTCGCCTGCGTCTCATCCGCCCCGTCGGGCATGATGACGAGCAGGTCCACATCGCTGTCGGGCTGCGCGTCCCCTCGCGCGCGAGAGCCGAACAGGATGATGCGGTCGGGCTCGAACTCGTCGGCGAGGAGCGCAACCATCCTCTCCACAACCGGCCCGTACGCTGTCGTCGTCGTCATCGCCCGTTCAGTCCTCCCGCGAACATCGACGGTCGTTCACCAAGGCAAGGACTCGCAAGAGGCCAGCGTCGGAAGATGCTGGTTCCGGAGTCTACTGCGAAGGCCACGGTGGGTGCGGGCGGCATCCAGCCGATCGCCCAGCAACTGCTGGTACCCAGCTTAACCGAACTTGTCAGATGCCCGGCCTCTGTGACGGCGGCGCGTGCTCGAGCGCGGCCGTTTCAGCAGCCGGGGGGCTCGACGATCGGGGTGTCGCCCGACTGGGTCACCGTAACCTCCCCGCGCCGACCGGCAGCCGAGACCCCTCATGTGACCCCCCATGTCGAACAACTCGTCGCGGTCCTGCAGGGGAATGAGCCGGGCTGAACTGAGCGCATGGGCGCCGCATCAAGCGCCGGCGAGTTCACGACCAACGCCGGTTCGAACCGCTGAAGCTCAGCCCCCCACGGCGCGCTCCAGGCGGGCGAGCCAACCTCGGCACGTGTCGCCGGAGCGGCGGTCACATCTGGCCGACTCACTCCTCGATGCTGTCGCCCGCGGTCTCGCCCCTAGCCTCGGTCTCGTCGGCGTCGACCGCAGTGCCGGCTGCCCGGACAGCACGGTGGCGTTCCTCAAGCGACTGCCCGGCGAGGTCACGCAGTGACGACCGGCCCGACGGCGCCTGCGGGGCGCCGCTTGCGGAGTCCGGGTAGGGGCGGTCTGGTGTTGCACCCTCGTCCTCGTCGCTGACGCTGTCGCTGATGAAGCCGAGGAACTTGTCGCCGAGCGGCGTGGTCAGCCTTTGGTCGACCGGGTCCCTGGACGCCGCGACGGCAGCAGAGCCGGTCATGACGAGGCCTCGGCTCTCGAGGTCGGTTCTGAGCAGGGTGTACACGCCGAGCGGAACATCAGGAAGGAGTCGCTCAACAACCCGGCGGAACGAGCGATCGATCGTGAGTGGCACGGTCGTCCCGTGCCCGGCTGCGGATGCCCGCGTGCTCTGGAGCATGTGCAGCACCCGCAGATGCGACGGAGTAAGGACGTCGATCAGGTTCAGGAACGTGGAATCCAGGTCGTGGTCTGGCTCGTCGCGCAGGGCGACGTGCGCCAAGGCGCTCTTCAGTGCTCGCCACTTCTCCTCTCGGCTTGTGCAGAGAGCGATACGGGTCGCTGCCAGTACCGCATCGATCCACTCGTCGTCGGCCGATAGCGACGCCACGGTCAGGCTCGGATCCCGGGCCTGGAGGTCATTCACAAGTTCCGCCAGTTCGTTGAACCACTGGATGCGTCGCTTCTCGAGCGCGGGCGCGAACACTACGTCGATCAGCGCGGCGGCTGGGGCGCCAAGGCCCGGCACCAGGGAGAGCGCCCTTCGAGCCACGTCCTCGGCAAGATCGCCCTTGGAGGGCTCTGGGTACGGCTCCACTGAGCCCGATTCTGACACCTGCTACCTACCCCCGGCCGTTTCGGTCTGGGAGCGATCGTAGCGCGGCCGTGTGCCTGCTTCGACCCAAGGCTCAAATCGAGACCGGCGACGGGGGTGCCAGACGTAGGCCGTCCTCGCGATCGGCACGAGCTCAACAGTCCTGCGTGTCCTATCACTGAGTCGAGGCGACAGGTGCTGGTGTTCCTAACCGCGGGCGACGAACATGGGCGTGACTCTTCAGAAGCGACAAAATCGAGCGCGTGCCCGTGGTAGTTCGGGTGCCTCTGCCACGGGTCAGGGTCACGTCCCGCAAGTTGGTGTCACAGTGCACCATCCTTATCAATTGCTAGCTGGCAGCTTGCAGCAGCACCTCCTCGCCTGAAGTGACCTCGCGCCCGGGCGGGTGCAGCAGGGTCACCATCGTCATGTAGCGCCTCGCCACCGCCCACTCGTCGTGCTGCTCGCCGAGCACCGCGCCGACCAGGCGCACGACCGCGGCGCGGTTGGGGAAGATGCCGACCACGTCGGTGCGCCGGCGGATCTCGCGGTTGAGGCGCTCCTGCGGGTTGTTCGACCAGACCTGCTTCCAGTGCGCGACCGGGCAGGCCGTGAACGCCAGAATCTCCGGTGCGGCCTCATCGAGCATCGCCGCGGCCGCGGGGAAGCGCGCCTCCAGTTGCTCCACGACGCGGGCGTGCTGGGCGTGCACCGCCTCCGCCGACGGCTGCTGGAAGATCGTGCGCACGGTCGTCGCCACCAGCGCCTCGGCGCTCTTCGGCACGCGCGTGAGCAGGTTGCGCATGAAGTGCGTCCGGCAGCGCTGCCACGACGCGCCGCCGAAGACGGTCGCGATCGCCGCCCTGAGGCCCTGGTGGGCGTCGGAGGTCACGAGCTCCACGCCGGAGAGCCCGCGCGCCACCAGCCCGCGGAGAAATGAGAGCCAAGACGCCCCGTCCTCGCTCGTGCCGACGTCAATGCCCAGCACCTCACGCTTGCCGTCGGCGTTGACGGCCGTGGCGACGACGACGCTGACCTGGGCGATACGGCCCTCCTCGCGCACGCGCTGGGTGAGCGCGTCGAGCCAGAGGTAGCGGTACGGACCGCCGTCGAGCGGGCGCTCGAGGAAGCTCGTGACGACGGTGTCCAGCTCGGCGCAGATCCTCGAGACCTGGCTCTTGGAGATGCCCTCGCAGCCCAGCGAGCGCACGAGGTCGTCGACGCGCCTCGTGGAGACGCCTTCCACGTACGCCTGCTGGACCACCGCGAGCAGGGCGCGCTCGGCGCGCCTGCGCGGCTCGAGCAGGGCGGGGAAGTAGCTGCCCTGGCGCAGCTTCGGGATTTGCAGCTCGATGCTGCCGGCGCGCGTGTCCCAGCGCCTCGGCCGGTAGCCGTTGCGCCGGGTGATGCGCTCGGGGCTGCGCTCGCCGTAGGCGGCGCCGGCCTGCTCTGCGACCTCGGCCTCCATCACCGCCTCGGCGAGCACCGCGACGGCCTCACGCAAGAAGTCGAGGTCACCCCCGGCCGCCTGCTTGCGCAGCAACTCCAACAAGTTCACGCTCTCCCTGACCACCGTAGTCCTCCTTCACGTGACTGATTCCTGTGTGAAGGATGGCGCGGTGGTCTCCTACGTCCACCTCTGTGACACCACTTGCTGGGACGCTACTCGGGTCAGGAGGCGTTCGCGGGCAAGCGAAAGCACTGCGAGTGTCGCTATTGAGTAGTTTTACTCAGTGCCGTACCATAGCCCCATGGATCGCTTCCAGCGAGAGAGTGTAACAACCCTCGTCTCGCGGCTCGAGGAGTCGCCGAACAGGCTGATCGCGATCTTCGGGCCTCGCCAGACCGGCAAGACCACGATGGTGCACCAGGCGCTCGCCCAGGTCGACCGGCCGAACCAGTATCTCGCGGTCGATGAGCCGGCACCATCGGCTCCCGGCATCTCCCTCGCTGCGCCCATCGAGGACACTGCCCCACTCACAGAGGAGCGCGGCAGAGCGTGGCTCGCTCGCACCTGGGAACACGCCCGGCAACAGGCACAGGAGTCGTCCCAGGGCTTTGTGCTCGTATTCGATGAGATCCAGAAGATCCCGGACTGGTCCGACACCATCAAGGGGCTCTGGGATTCCGACCGCGCCAGGAGCGTGCCCCTGCACGTTGTGGTCCTCGGCTCGGCCCCGCTCCAGATGCAGTCAGGGCTGAGCGAGAGTCTGGCCGGCCGGTTCGAACCGATCCGCATCACGCACTGGGCGTTCCCCGAGATGTCCGCAGCGTTCGACCTGACCCTCGACGAGTACATCTACTTCGGCGGCTACCCGGGCGCCGTCACCCTCATCCGGGATGAGGAACGGTGGCGGGACTACATCCTGCATGCGCTCGTCGAGCCCCATCTCGAGCGTGACCTCCTCGCGATGACCCGAGTGGACAAGCCGGCGTTGCTCAAGAACCTGTTCGAGCTCGGGGCGGCCTACTCCGGGCAGATCCTCTCGTACAACAAGATGCTCGGACAGCTCCTGGACGCCGGCAACACGACGACGCTGGCGCGCTATCTCGATCTGCTGTCCACGGCGGGCTTGCTCACGGGGCTGCCGAAGCACTCCGGGAGTTCGCAGCGCCGCCGAGCGTCGAGCCCGAAACTCAACGTGCTCAACACCGCGCTCATGACGGCCGCGTCCAGATACTCCTTTGCTGAAGCGAAGGCCGACCGCACCTTCTGGGGAAGACTCGTCGAGAGCGCGGTGGGGGCGCACCTCTTCAACACGGCTCCGCCGAACCTGGGCATGTCGTACTGGCGAGACGGTCCGCACGAGGTCGACTTCGTACTCCGGCGAGGCCCCCGGGTTGTGGGGATCGAGGTCAAGAGCGGTGACGGGCGCGCCAACGACCGCGCCATGCGCGCGTTTGAAGAGCGGTTCGACGCGCCACGACCGCTCGTTGTCGGGGAGGGTGGGATCCCGCTCAACGAGTTTCTCTCGGCCCCAGCGCACGAATGGTTCGGCGAACCATGACGCACATCGTCGCGCGCACCTGCACGAGAGTTCCCCGGCCCCAGGAGCGACCCGACCCCGAGGCGAGTTCCGAGCCTGTGAGCGCGTTCCGATCCGAAACGGCGTATATCCTCCTGGGCGACCCAGGCTCCGGGAAGACCACCGCCTTCAAGCGTGAGTGCGAGGAACTAGGCGAAGCCTCCGTCCTGCTCGATGCTCGCGACTTCCTGGTGCTGGACCTCGCTCGATATCCAGAGTGGAAAGACAAGACCCTCTTCATCGACGGCCTCGATGAGGTGCGTGCTGGCTCCTCCGACAGGCGCACGCCCCTCGACGACATCCGCCGGCGCCTTGATGCGCTCGGACGCCCGTCCTTCCGCATCTCGTGCCGGGAGGCGGACTGGCTGGGCGAGAACGATCGGGCAAGGCTCGACGCCGTGGCTCCTAGCGCGGCAGTCACGACGCTTCGGCTCGATCCTCTTACCCCTTCGGGCATCGAGCGGATCCTGGGCAGCCACCCCGGAATCGAAGACGCGCGTGCCTTCGTGGAACGGGCGGGCGAGCGAGGCGTCGACGCCCTCCTCACCAACCCTCAGACCCTCAACATGCTGGCCGATGTGGTTAGCAAGAAGGCGGGCTGGCCAGAGAGTCGCCTCGAGACGTTCGAGATGGCCTGCCTTCAGATGGCCACTGAGCACAACGAGGAGCACGCCCTCGGGGACCGCCCACCAGGGCAGGACCAGTTGCTCGACGCTGCCGGCTACCTCTGCGCGACTCAACTCGTGACGGGTGCGGCCGGACACTCCCGCAGAAATGGCGAGGCCGACCCCGATTTCCTCGCCCTGGGTGACTGCGACTACCCCGATTCCTCCGCTCTCGATCACGCGATCGGCACGAAGTTGTTTGGGGCCGTCGGCGGGGGCCGGCTCGCGCCTGTCCACCGCCATGTCGCCGAGTTCCTGGGCGCCCGGTATCTCGCGCGGCGCATTCGGGACGGGCTCCCCGCGCGGCGGGTGCTCGCGCTGATCAGCGGCGCCGACGCGGCCGTCGTCACCGAGATGCGGGGCCTCTCAGGTTGGCTGGCGGCCCACCGCAGCGAGGCACGCGACCTCCTCATCACCAGGGATCCTCTCGGGGCCGCCCTCTATGGCGACCTCCGCGATTTCTCGACCGACGAGCGGAGCAAGCTCCTACGCGCCCTGACTCGAAGCGAGGCGCTCAACCTGCTGCGGCGCGAGGTGTCGTGGCTCGAAGCCGCCAGCGCGCTCGGGGCGCTCACCGCTCCCGACATGAAGCAGGTGATCGTCGGCCTCCTGACGAGCCCGTCTCGCGATCCCGACCGGCAGCCGGTGGCACGGCTCGTGCTAGCGCTCTTGGGAGGAGGGCCGCGCCGCCCCGAGTTGATCCCGACGCTGCTGGCGGTGGTTCGCGACGTCGCCTGGCCGCTCGACATCACCGAATTGGCCCTTCACGCAGCGCTCCGTGCTACCGACAAAGGCGACGATCGGACCAGCGAACTTACGCGCGTCCTAGAGGAAGTCCGCGAGGGGTCCATTCCAGACCCGGATCACGAAATGCGCGGAACGCTGCTGTCGCGCCTATACCCGCAGACCGTCGGCCCCGATGAGGTCTGGGACCATCTCACGGGCGGCGGAAACCCAGATCTGGGAGGCAGTTACCTCCGTCCAACAGGGAACTACTGGCTGTTCTGGCATCACCACTTGCCGAACCAGTCGTCAGAGGGCGATGTCGCGGAACTCCTCGACCACCTGTCACAGCGCCTTCCAGGCGCACGGACTGCCCTCGAATCCCAAGGGGCCGACTCGCTCCCGCTACAGCTGCTTGCCCGCGGGCTTGCCGCGTACGGTGACCAACTCACAACGCCGCACCTCTACGACTGGCTCCGCTCGGCGGTCTTTCCGCTCGGGCGGCACCCCGATTCCCAGGACGAGTCGCTGCTGCAGGTTCGCGAGTGGCTCCAGCAGCGGCCCGACGTCCAGAAGGCGGTGATCCTCGAGGGGCTGGAACGCTGCCATGGCAGTGACAGCTTCCGGCTCGATGTCCTGGAGGTCTGGGGGGCTCTGCATGGGAGCGCCTTCCCGCCCGACTATGGGCTGTGGTGCCTCGATCAGGCCGCCGCACTCGCGATCGCCCATCCGAGGGCTGCGGAGGAACTTCTGGAGAGGGCCTTTCTTGCGCATGATGAACCGCTCTGGAACCGAGGCCTGTCGCAGGATGTCCTCAGGGAGCGCATTCGTGGGCACGAAGTCCTGGAGCAGCATTTTCCGGTGTTGCTCGACCGAGCGGCGAGCCGTGCCACGTTCGAAGCAACCGAGGCAGCTCAGGTCGGTCAAGCTGATGAGGAGGAGAAACGTGCCCGCGACGATGGGATCGCCGTCGTTCGCTCTCACGCCGAAGCACTGCGCAAGAACCAGGCCCCGCTCGGGCTGCTCCACAACCTCGGCCGGGCATACTTCCTCTACGGGACGAACTGGGACGGTCGTCGGACCCCGAACGAGCGACTCTCGACACTCCTTGCTGGCGACGACCACCTCATTGAGGCCGCCCTGGCCGGGCTACGCGGGACGGTGTGGCGGAGTGATGTCCCAGACGTTGATGAGATCATCCGGTTGAAGCGAACATCCCGGATGCACTACTTCGCCTTCCCGTTCCTCGCTGGTCTGGACATCCTCGAGTGGGAGCCTCCGGAACGGCTGGCAGAGCTAACCGAGAGCCAGGTGCGGACGGGGTTGGCGTTCTTCTACTGTAGTGCGCCGGGCTTCAATGGGTTCCCACACTGGCACAGCGTCTGGGTGAGCCTGTTCTCCAAGGTCGTTGCGGATGTGGCGGCTCGGTGCCTCGTGACGGCGATCCGCCATAGTGACAGCTACGCTCCGGCGCTTGAGGCCATCAACCTCCTTGAGGCGGATCCCGTCCTGAAGCACCAGACCACTTTGCATGTACTGCGGAAGTTCCCGCTCCGGGCCGGTCTCAACAAGCTGGAGACTCTCGATCGCCTCCTCTGGATCGCTCTCTCCTATCCTGACCGGTCGAACCTGCTCGAGCTCGTCGACGCGAGACTCTTGCGGCAGAGCATGGAGGTGGCCCAGCAAGTCCGCTGGCTCGCTGCGGGGTTCGTCGCCGCGCCCGAGGCGTACACCGAACAACTCGACGAATTCGTGCGTGGTCGCGAGCGACGTGTGCGGGCGCTCGCTGCATTCTTCGGCTCCAGCGGCTCTGCGGTCCGCCTCCCCTCGCCGAGCTACGAGGAGCGCGCGCCGGCGCTCAGAACCCTCATCGCATTGATGGGCCGCTCGTTCGCGCCATCGGACATGTCCGGGTTCGTGACGCTTGAGATGACAGCTTCCGGCAAGATCGAGCGCCTGATACGGCGTCTGAGTGCCCTACCCGGCGACGACGCCACGCAGGCATTGAGCGCGCTAGCGTCCGACCCTGATCTCGCTCGCTGGCGCGCCCGGCTCGAGCGAGCCCGCGACGACCAGCGAGTCCTCCACCGCGACGCCGCGTACCGCCACCCGAATCTCGATCAGCTACATCGCGCGCTCGCGGACGAGCAGCCGGCGAATCCGGCCGACTTGGCCGCACTCCTGCTCGATCGGCTGGAGGACATCGCCAAGGCGATCCAGACCGGCAACAGCGACGACTGGCGCCCGTACTGGAACGAGGATGCCCACGGCCGCCCGGACCGGGGCCGCCCCAAGCACGAGAACTCGTGCAGGGACGCGCTGCTCTCCCAGCTGAGAGCCAGGCTCCCGGACGGCGTGGACGCTGAACCCGAGGGGCAGTACGCGGGGGACCGGCGGTCCGATATCCGCGTCTCGTGCGGCGGCTTCAACGTCCCCGTGGAGATCAAGAAGGACGCGCACCGGGATGTGTGGAGCGCCATCCGGGACCAGTTGATCAAGCACTACACGCGCGATGCCGAAACGTCGGGCTATGGAATCTACCTGGTGTTGTGGTTCGGCCAGGATGATCTGCAGGCACCCCCCCACGGGGTCCGCCCCACGACGCCCGCCGAGCTGGAGCGGCGCCTGGGGGAGACTCTCACTGGCGAGGAAGCCCGGAAGATTGCGGTCATCGTGGCTGATGTCAGCCCGGTCACCCCGAGGCGAACAAGGGCACAAGGTCGTCCCTGATCGGCGACTCACGCGGCAGCCCTCGCTCGCTCGCGGGTGGGTCGCGGTGGTCCTGCGGGGCGAGATCAGGCCCTCGGCCGACGCGCGGTAGGTAACATTATCGCGCGTTGTGGAAGGCCCCGCCAAGGCCCGAACCCGGGCTCGCCGAGGGTGGTCTCCGTCCACCCGCCGCGGGCTATCAGCGGCGGTCGTGAAGTCGGATAACGGAATACGCTGGTGCCGAGCCAGTGGGGTGCCCGGGCGAGTGAATTCGATCTCGTGAAACAATCGCCGTGCAGCTGCACGTTCTCGCTCCGGCGCTCCGCGATCGCCGGGGCGAGCCCGCTCTTGGGAGGCGCTGGAGCGTTAGCCCGAATCCCCCGACTAGCGTGGAGACTGCCCTGCCGGCAAGCGCTCTTGGAGCAGGTCGGGCCGTGACTCCCCGTAACCGTCAGGGAGGTCGATGGACTGCGCGGCGACCCTGAGAGCAGCAAGGTCAGCCACCTCATCACTCTGCTCACCGTGCGTCACCGAGCGATAGCACTCCTCGGCGAGGGTCTGCCCGCCGCCAGATGGCTCACGCTCGACGCGTTCGAGCAACCGGGTGGCTTCGTCGTGCAGAGCCGGGTGACACGCCTTCAATGCTCTGCGAGCGGACTCGTAGCGGGATCTCAACGCCGCGTCGTCTCGCGCCAAGCTCGTGTTGCCCCGCAGCCGAAGCAAGGCTGCCGCGCGGGAAGCTCGAACGAGCTCCATGACGAATGCGTCCCAGGCTTGAAGGTGAGGCGACTCCACAACTTCCGTGCCAAGCCCTGATGCAATCGCCAGCAACTCTTCTTCGTCCGCTGGCCAGAGTTGGGACGTACCCATCTTGAGCCCGTTCAGCGGCAGGATGCGTCCCCCAGCGCCGAAGACCACGAAGGTTCGGAAGGCAAGCTGCTCGACCAGTTCCGGAGCTAGGCGGTCAGCAAAGGCCAAGGGATAAGGATCGTTACTTTCAGCCGCGATGATGACTACCCACCGGTCCGTGAGGAACCACAAAGACCCCATATCCACGTGCCCAACCCGGCGGAGTTCGCGCTCAGCCGACGCCCCGAGAGCTTCTTCCAGAGCCGCATGCTCCGCCTCGTAACCGCTCGAGGCGGCCTCGCGCACCAAACGATCCGCGACGTCCACCCATGACTCCGAGCCACTCCTCCGAAGGCGCCTGAAGGGCACTTCACGGCCCTCGGCATGCACGAGTAGGACATCGGCGAGCAGCATGATCATCTCGTCGAGCGCGTCGGGCAGCGGATCGCCAGCGGTTGAGAGTGTGGGAAGACCGGCCAGCCGCGCCGCCGTGAGACGCTCGACGGCCTTCCTGCACCGCGAGCCGAGAGCCGCCAACTGCTGACCGTCGACGGACTCAGCGGCCGCGATGTCGCGAACGACGGTGAGTGCTTCGCTCATGGCGTCCCTCGCCTTGCTACCGACCTCGCCGTCGTCTTCACCTACCGGCTCGCCCGGTTGAGCAGCAAGTTCGGCCACGAGCGAGTCGATGAGCGTGACCGCCCTGCGCCTGCGCCCCGCGTTGTGATTGGGATTGATCAGCCAGGCTGCCGCGTCCTCCCGGAGTGTGAGTAGCTGCTTGGAGGCTTCGGCAAGCGCTCGCAGCGGTTGGGTCCAATAGTGGGAAGCGAGCAAGAGCCGGGCCGCGCGAAGGAGATTCGCGTTCCCGCTCGTTTGGGGCGCCCGCGGAAGATTGGCCCTTGGGAAACGCTTGTGGCCATCCTCGGCACCGCCAACGGAGTAGCGATCCCCGCCGGGGGTGACGACGATCACTTCTGCTATGTCGGCTTCAGGGCACAGGTCGAAGATCACCCGGCACGTCTGCACGCTCCGGTCGTGAAGCGTTGCGGCATCCTCCGGCGCCAAAAGTCGCAGGGAGACCACCCTTCCGTCCGGTTCGTCCTTCGTTTCGGCGCCAATACAATCCGGGAGTTCGGCGGCGAGTCGCTGTACCTGGACATCGAGAGTCCCAAACACCTCACCCAGGTGTGCGGTGTCCTCCGGTGCGGCGAGCGATCTGAGGGTCGCGGACAGACGTGCGCCAGCATCGAGCGGCGCTCCGCTGAAGTGGGTCCAGACCGCTTCAGCTGCCGCCGTCGGCTCAGCACCGGAACCTTCAAGAGACTCAAGCCATGCAGCAGCCTCGTCGGCGGTTCCTCGGAGTGCGATGTAACGCACGGCTTTCGGAGACAGGCCCTGCAGGCACGCGTCCCGCAGCGACGGTGGCCGCGGTGGCAGCGCAGCCGCCATCTCGGTCAGCTGAGCGAGACCAGGGCGAATCGCAATGAGGGCGTCTAAACGGACCCCACCGAAGCGATGCGAGTAGGCAAAGAAGAGTGCCGTCCAAGGGTCGAGGCTTCTTGGCCGGCGCTCCTCGATGACCTCCAGGCACGCGCGGGCGTGGCGGAATGCGTCGGCCATCGCCAGACTCGCCACCAATCGTGTGGCGTCTCCGGCGTGGATGTCCGATGAACGCAGCCTCCCAGACACCGCCTCCGCAGCAGGCACCAAGTCCGCATCCAGCCGGGCATACACCTCGATGATCCGGCTCGCGTCATCGACGGAGAGGTGCTCCACGAGGCGCCGGACGGTGGTTGCCGCAGCCGGAGGCGGGAATTGGTGGAGGTAGTCGCGCGCGACCTCGGAGCGAAGCTCGTGCAGGCCCAGCCAACGGTTCCCGTCGCCCGCGACGACAAGGTGCTCGCGGTTCAGTACGGCGAGGGCTGGAGTGAGGTCGTGGTCGGGAAGCAGCGATTCAAGCACTTCCGCCGGAATCGCCACGCCGGCAGAGTGGGCCGTTGCTACGTATCGGAGGATCTCTCGCTCGGTCCTCCGATCCTCCGAGAGGCGGGCTGCCACCTGATCCTCGACGACCTGTTTGAGGCGGCGTCCCGTCAGCAGCATCGAGAGGAACTCCATGAGCAGGCCCTCCGAAACTTCGAACGCTTCGGCGATGTCCACGACCGTGTGGACGTCACGGTCGGCCAGTGCCGCTCCGATGCCCTCGGCAAGCCCCCGGTCGAGTGTCGGGTCGACAATCGTGGTCCGGCCCACCGCCAGCTCCGGGCGATAGTCCTCCTCCCGGCAGGCTCCCAGTAGCAGTACACCGGGCCTGTCGATGAACTCTCGGGCGAATTCGGACCAGCCCGCGGTGGCTGGACGGCCGAGGTTGTCGGCGCACAACAGCAGCGGATAGTGCTCGGAGGGCTCCTGCAGCCGGAGCCACCTCGCAAGGGTCGGGACATCTTCGGGCAGGAGTCGCCGCAGTCGGTACGATCGCGTCCCCTCCGAGAGTTCTCGAGCGGTCCGCCACATGAGCGCTGACTTGCCGGCTCCCGAGGGCCCCGTGAGCAGCGCCGAATGCTGTTCGCTCAAAGCGTGCGTGAGCGCTTGAACCTCGGCGTCGCGGGGCAGGTCGAGGTCGGCCGCAATGTGGGCGGGCAGAACGTCGACGCCGGCCAGGAATTCTTCGATGGACAGATCGGCCCGCACGCCGAAGTCCGCGGGCTCGACGAGTCCGGTGCGAACTGCCTCATCCAGGCTCTCGACATCTACCGTCTCGACCACCCGCGTCGCGAGTGTCTCCAAGTCGGACGGCGTGATCGACTGGGCGGTGTCTGGTGTGGCCGAGCGCTGGCGAGCCGCGATCTCGGTGATCTGTTCCACCAGCCGCGCGTAGACAAGGACGGTCACAGACGGCCGGCTCCCGATTACCTGCAGCTCAGCGAGCTCGCTTCGAGTGTCTTCGACGACACTTCGCTCTACCTGCACGATGTGGGTTCGGGCCAGGACCCCCAGGGGATCGTCGAAGTCGGATTCGAGGTGCGCGGCGAGCTCGTCGACAGTGGTTCGGTCAATGCACTCCGTGACAGGCCGCTCCCAGCCGGTCGGAGCCAGGCCGCCGCCAAGCGTCGCGTCCGTCACCAGGGCGAACCGGCGAGCAGCGTCTCCTTCGAGGAGAGTGTTCTTCT
This sequence comes from Dehalococcoidia bacterium, assembly GCA_965261685.1. Lineage (GTDB taxonomy): Bacteria > Chloroflexota > Dehalococcoidia > UBA2979 > UBA2979 > VXMT01. The sequence continues at coordinate 78,801 of CBDHDI010000019.1, read as the reverse complement.
TCCGCAGGGCGTCCGCGAGATTCGAACGTCCGAAGGGTGTGGACGGAGCACGTTCTTTCACCTGGACGAGCACCCGAGTCCCATCCCTGAGTTCGACATCTATGTCTTCGGAGCCCTCGGGGGTCGCGCGGGCCAACGGAAACCGGCCTGCAAGTGCGCCCACAAGAAGCTTCGCGGTCACCGCGACCTGAAAGCTCACACCCGCAATGTTGTGAGCGCCGGCACGGCTCCAGTCCTGCTCGGGAGCGCGAGTAGGTGCCCCGCTCGCCAGGGGCGGGTTTCTCCTCCTCGGTCGACCCCGACGCTTCTTCCGGTGGCTCATTGTTAGTCCGCGCGTGCTCCCATCTCAGGCTACCTCTTGTCATCGCTTACGACCCCGGGCTGAGCCGAGGCGTTTCGCTCATAGGCTCCAGCGTGGCCAGAACGGGTCCGGGTCGCGGGGTAGCCGCGCACGCGATCCGGACGGCCGGCCCACGCGCCGCCGCCCCGCGCCACAATCCGGCCCGTACGGTCGGCCGGGGTACTGAGCGGCTCACTCCCAGTCGCATCAGGGCTGCGCCGGATGCGGACAGGCCACCCCGCCGCCCCGCTCGCCACGTTGATACTCCCACCGTCGTCGACGGGTAGGGCGTTTGACAGATGATAGCGTGTAGGAGACTTACATATTGACATTGTCAGACAACCAGCGTACTGTCGTCGTGCTCAGAGTTGCAGGAGAGCGAACGTGGCGGAACTGGACCGTTTCGAAAGGAGTTTCACCGCCGGCTGGAGAGCCGCCTACAACTACACCCGCGGTGGGACTGCGTCAGACAGCGAGGTCAGCGACAAGCTGATCAAGTCGCTGGCGAAGACTCTGCGAGAGCAGGGAGGCGTTCCTGGCCTCCGCGAGATGAGCGAGGTGATTGCCGGTGGGCTCGGCTCTCGGCTCGACGAGCCCTTCGCGGCGTTGGACCGCATCGTCCGCGATCACCACGGTCACCGCCACACGAAGGTTGCAGCAGAGGCCGCAAAGTTCATCCTCGTATCCCAGGGGGCACTCACTGGGTCAAGCGCGGCGAGTGGCGTCATCGAACAGTTCGTCGCCCGAACGTGCGAGGCCATCATCGAGCACAGGTTCTTCGCCAACGCCCGGCAGCACCTGGTCACCGAAGAAAAGTTGCCAGACCACGGGGCAGCCTACGACTGGCAGCACCGGCTCGAACGACTCAATCAGCCCGCGCTGGAGAGGATTGCCGGCCAGCTCCTGGAGAGTCCGAGCGCAGAACGTCTGCAAGCGCCAAGGCGGACCGTGCCGGTGGAGTCCACCAGCACGCTCCTCTACCAGGATCTGCTCCCGACGGGAGGGCCACAGCGCGCGCCGGAGATGTCGCCGCGGTGACTACTGAGCCCTACACCTATGACTTCACGGTCCTTCCCCGGGACACAGGCCTTCGCAGCACTTGCTGGATGAATGGTGAGCGCCTGTCACACCCCTTCAGCGAAGTGCTGCCTGCGAACGCAGCCGACCTGCTGGACCTCGCGCTGGCGATATATGCCGCCGACCGCTCTTCGCGGCGTGACCACAAGCGCTCGAGCACCGGCCAGCGCCGTATTGATGTTCGGCTTGCGCTGAGGAACCCTGACTATTGGACCGCGCCCGGGACGGCTGATCGCCTCCAGGAGTTCCTCTATTGGCTCAGCGGAGACGAGTGGTCGTTTCGTCTTGAGCGACGAGGAGCCGCTCAGACCCCCGCTGAGTCTGGGGCGTTCCTGTTCAAGGTTCCTCTGGAGCCTCCGGTTTCCGTCTCGCTGTTTAGCGGCGGCCTTGACTCCCTTGCCGGGCTCGCGTGCCGGACAATGGAAGAACCTGGTGGGTCACGCGTACTCGTCTCCGGATACACCCATAACCGCCTGCTCAGCCAGCAGCAATCCCAGGTGCACTACATCAGGTCGGTGCTCGATGAACGCTCTCCCGGCACGGGCACAAGAGTCTGGCACGTGGCGGTTGGCTTCGGCATGCGTCGGCCTGAAGGAGGCCGCGAAGAGAGAGGGCAGCGTACGCGCGCGCTGGTCTTCCTTGCCCTCGGAGCAACCGCAGCCGTGCAGGCCGGCACCGACACGCTGTGGGTCTACGAGAACGGCGTCGGAGCTCTGAACCTCCCCATCAATGAGACGCAACTCGGTGTCGACAACTACAGAGGCGTCCATCCTCGCTCCCTCAGGATGTTCGAGGCCTTGGTTGAGCCTGTACTCGGCCGTGAGGTCCGCGTCAGGAATCCTTTCCTGTTCCATACGAAGGCGGAGATGTGCCGGCCATTGCTCCCCGCCGGACTCGCCGGTGCCGTGGAGCGCACGATCACTTGTGACAGCTTTCCGATGCGCATCCCCGACCAGGCATCGCAATGCGGCCACTGCACCTCGTGTGTTCTTCGGCGTCAGGCCCTCCACGCCGCTGGATTGGGCGCGTACGACCCTGCCTCCGCATACCGGCACGATGTGCGCACGGGGCGGGCGGCGCTCAGAAAGGACAAGGTCTACGACATCGAAGCGATGCGCGGCCAGGTCCAACGGCTGGAGCAGACCCTTGCTTCAGGCGATCCGTGGCGCTCCCTCAAGGCTTCCTTCCCAGAACTCGCGCGGACCAGTGCCGAACTCGGACGGTACGGTGGCCTGGACGCGGCGCGGGTCGGCGCCAGGTTCGTCCGCCTGTTCCAGACCTACGTATGCGAGTGGCGGCGGTTCATGCCACAGTCCGACTAGCAACTCCGGAGGTCCCCATGCCACAGCACGAGACGCTCGCTCTCGACCCTCGCGCACTGGGCCGACGCCTCCAGGAGGCGAGAAAGGCTCGCGGGCTCACGCAGCAAGACGCCGCTGAGTCGCTCGCAGTAGCTCGGACGACGATTACCGCGATCGAGAAGGGTGGCCGGCAGGCCCGCCCGGACGAGCTCATCCGGCTCGCAAGTCTCTACGGCAGGCGGGTTAGCGATCTCGTCGGTCCGAAAGAACCCATCGCGGACTTCGCCGCCCAATTCCGCACGGCTGCCGTTCGCGGCGCCCCTGACGATCTGCAAGAGGAAATGAGTCAGGCGCTCCGGGACTTTCAGGATCTGTGCCAAGACTACTTGTACCTCGAGCAGTTGAGTGGAGTGTCGCCCGGACCCACCTACCCGCCCCAGTATCCGACGACCGGGACGGCTCCCGAGGAGGCCGCCCAGGATGTCGCCTCATTCGAACGCAACCGACTGGGTCTCGGCGATGGACCGATACTGCGCCTGAGGGAGACGCTTGAGCAGGACGTAGGCCTCCGCGTGTTCTCCATCGGGATGCCCTCGCGGGTGGCAGGCATCTTCGCCTACACGGACGAGTTGGGCGGTTGCATCGCCGTCAATGCTCGCCATCCGGCAGAACGTCGGCGATGGTCGCTGGCCCACGAGTACGCCCATTTCCTGACGAGCCGCTATCGGTCGGAAATCTCCTTGCTGGGCTCGCACCGCCGCGTCCCCGCGACCGAGCGGTTCGCTGACACCTTTGCCCGCTGTCTGCTCATGCCGGAATCCGGGCTACGCCGCAGGTTCAACGAACTGGTGAGAGGCAGTGGCGGTAACGTCACGGCTGCAGATGTTTGCCGGGTTGCGCACTACTACTTCGTCTCCGTCGAGGCAATGATGCTGCGCCTTGAGGAACTCGGTGTCCTCCCGGGGGGTACTTGGGAGCGCCTGCGTGACCGGGGGTTCAAGGCCCGGGAAGCTCAGGAGCACCTGGGCTTGCCACCGCATCCGAGCGATGATCGACTCCTGCCGCCTCGCTACGAGTTCTTGGCCGCGCGGGCATACGAAGTCGGGGAGCTGACTGAAGGGGAGCTGGCGCGGTTCCTGCGGACCGACCGTGTGTCGGCTAGGCGGATCCTCCAGAGGCTGGGCAGTGCGCTGCATGTGCTCGACGGAGGGGAAGTGGCGTCTCTCCCCATCGAGCTCGCCGGCAGCGTCACGAAGCCGGACTCCTAGGGTCGAGCCACTGTGGAGAGACGACCAGCCAGCCTCATTCTCGATGCCAGCTGCCTGCTCAACCTCTACGCCACGGAACGCTTCGGGGAGATCGTAGCGTCGTTGCGCGAGCAAGTCGGCGTCGCGGACTACGTCCTCGAGGAAGAAGCTCTCTTCATCCGCCGTGAGGCTTTCGCTGATGGCCAGGACGACCAGTTCCTGGTGGACCTGTCTCCGTTCGTGTCCGAGGGCTTGGTGGAAGTGATGCGCCTGGAGAGTCCAGACGAAGAGACCACGTTCGTGACCCTTGCTGCCCTGATCGACGACGGTGAGGCGGTGACAGCTGCTCTGGCGCTCCACCGTGGGTGCTCCGTCGCAACCGACGACCGCAAGGCCAGGCGTGTCCTTGCTGAACAGGCCCCGACGGTCCCGCTCGTCTCCACACTTGACCTCGTAAGCCAGTGGGAGGAGACGACGTCCGTGCCTCTAGGTGAGCTTCGGACCGCGCTGGAGCGCATGCGCTCCGGCGCTAGCTACGTGCCCGGTCCCCGCGATCCCCGGTACGGGTGGTGGCTGGACCTCATGCAAAGCTAGGTGTCGCGGGCATCCGCCATGGACTCCGCCGGACGAACGCATCGCCCGGTACAGGCGCGGCCGGACTCCAGCTCACGGCGCACGCGGCCGACGTAGGCGCGCACCGTCGATTCGGCCACGGTGGCGCCGCGCTCGTCCACGAGCCGCTGCCAGATGCGCCGCGCCGTGTGGCGCTGCTTGCACGCCGCGCTCAGGTCCTCCGTCAACCACTGGCGGATCTGAGCGTGGTGCGGACCGACCTGCGGTGCGCTCGCCGAGGTCGGCTTACGCGACGGCGGCAGCGCCGACCTGAGCGCCTGCCGCACCGTCCGCCGGTGCACGCGGTGACGGCGCGCCAGCCCGCGTATCGACGCGCCCACCTCGCGTCTGTCTCTCCGGATATGCTCAAACAGCTCCACTCTCGATAACTCCTCTGCCTTCGCTACGGGGAAGTCTTGATCCACCGAGCGTAGTCACTGGATCGGTCGGGGGTGGGGCCACTTTCGATCATCACTCGGCCCCGTACTGGGGCCATTTCAGACGGTCATACCTAGTAGTGTCAACAGCGCTCGGATAGCGATCCAGGTCAGCGCTCGGATGTTGATCCACTCCGGCGCCACGATCGCTGCTGACGTTCTTGGTGCTGAGTCCTTCGTTGGTCAGGTCTGTGTTCTGTGACGCGTCCGGTAGGAAGCGCCGCGCGTGGTGAGGATGTGGGCGTGGTGCCCGAGGCGGTCGAGCAGCGCCGTGGTGAGTTTCTCGTCGCCGAAGACCTGCACCCACTCGCTGAACGCGAGGTTGGTCGTGACGATCGTCGAGCGCCGCTCGTAGCGGTCGGCGAGGAGATTGAACAGCAGCTCGCCGCCGGTGCGCTCGAAGGGCACGAAGCCGAGCTCGTCGACGATCAGCAGCGCGACCCGCAGGTAACGCTGATGGAGCCGCGAGAGCGTGAGCTCGTCACGTGCCTCGACCAGCTCGCGCACGAGGTCGGCGGCGCGGATGAAGGCGACGCGGTGGCGGCGGCGGGCGGCCTCGACGCCGAGCGCGATCGCGAGGTGCGTCTTGCCGGTGCCGATCGGCCCGGCGATGACGACGTCGTCGGCGCGCTCGATGTACTCGCAGGTCGCGAGCTGTGCGAGCTGTGGCCGCTCGACGCCCCCGAGCGCGTCCCAGTCGAGCTGCTCGAAGGTCTTGATGTCGGGGAAGCGCGCCTGGCGCAGCAGGCGTGCGACCGCGCTATCGCGGCGGGCCAGCACCTCTGCCTCGAGCAACTGCACGAGGAACTCCTCGTAGTCCCACCCGTCGTGCGTGGCCTGGCGCACCAGCGCGGGGTACTCGCGGCGGATCGTGGGCAGCTTGAGTTCGCGGCAGTGCGCCTCGAGCACGGCCGCGCGAGCCGCGTTGTTCACGGCGCCGCCGCCGCGAGCAGGCGGTCGTAGACGGCCGCCGAGACGCTCTCGACCTCGTAGCCGCGCAGCGGCTCCGGCACCGTCACTGCCTCCGGCGCCCGGGCCGAGGCGAGCAGACGCTGCACGGCGAGCTCGTCGAAGCGCTCCTGCTCGAGGACCTGCTCCAGGACGTCGCGCACGCGCTCCTCGCCGTGCTCGTGGACGGCCCGCAGCAACCGCGCAAGGGTGCGCGCCCCCTCCTGAGCGCCCTGCTCGCGCTCCAGCCGCGTCCAGAGCCGCCCGAAGGGCTCGCCCAGCGCCGCGACCAGCTCCGGCGCCACCTGCCGCACCGCCTGCGGCTTGCGCGCCAGCTCGCCGAGGTAGTGCCGGTAGTCCACCCGGCGGCCGCCGAAGGGCTGTCGGGGATGTACGACCTCCTCGCCGCGGCAGCGCAGCGTCAGCTCGTCGGTGCCGATCAGCGCCGTCGCCCGCAGGCCCGCCCAGCGGCTCGGCGCCGAGTACCAGGCCCCCTCGGCGCGCACCAGCGCACTGCGGCTCACCGAGACCGGCTGCACCCGCCGCGCCTCGAACGCGACGCCGGGCCCGGGGCGCAGCAGCGGCCGCTCCTCGGCGAAGCGCTCATGCACCCGCGGCGCGGCGTGGCGGTCCACCTCCCCCTGCAGCCAGTCCGAGAGCTCGGCCAGCGAGTCGCCGCGGGGAATCGGCGTGAGGTGCTGCAGCCGCACGCCCCTGCCGCGCCCCTCGACCCCGCCCTTATCGTGGCCCTCGCCGGGCCGCGCGAAGCACGGCTCGTACAGGTAGTGACTCACCAGCGCCTCAAAGCGCTCGGTGAGCTGGCGCCGGGGGAACTGCACGCGCCGCACCGCCGCTGCGAGGTTGTCGTAGACGATGCGCGCGGGCACCCCGCCGAAGTGGGCGAACGCCCGCACGTGGCCGTCGAGGAAGGCGACCTGGTCCTGGCGGTCGTAGAGCCGGACGAAGTCGCGGCCCGAGTACATCAGCCGCATCAGGAACTTCCAGGCCTTGCGGCGCTCGCCTCCCACCTCGACGGTGACCTCGAAGAAGTCGACCTGCGCCTCGTCGCCCGGGCGGTGCACCAGCGGCACGTAGACCTCGGCGCGCCGGCGCCGCCACTCCCGCAGGTAGCTCCGTACCAGCGTCTCGCCGACCTCGTAGCCTTCTTCGCGCAGCTGGCGGTGCAGCCTCGTCGCCGTCAGCCGCTTCTATGAGGGACGGTGTTTCTGCAAGGCCGACGTGGCGGCCTCCTCCGGGTACGGCGCTCCTCCGGGTCGCTGCGAACCGCTCGTGATGTCCGGTAGTGGAGCCTGTGCCGAGCTTCTATTCGCACTCTCGATGGGCCGCGCATCGGGCCCGGTGCATGAAGGCACATCCTGCTTCCAGGGGGCGCTGCCATCTGCTTCGCGTCCTCGGAGGGACAAGCGGCTGTCGCAGTCGCCCGTGTCCGGCATCACGCGCGAGGCTTCGCTCGCGCTCGGGTCTTCCTCCTGATCTCCGGTCTCCGCCGCCTGAGGCGCGCCTCGCCGCTACGCGGCCTCGCGGGCCATGGCGTTTCGCAGCGGCTCGTAGACCTCGCCTGTCTTCCACAGCGCGAGCAGCAGCACCGCCAACCGCCTCGCGACAGCTATGACCGCGCGCTTCTTCGCGTTGCCCGCCCCTGTCCCCGCGTAGCGCTCACCCCAGCGCCGCAGGTCGGTATCGGGGCCGAAGGGACCGAGGATGTAGTGCGCGGCCTGCACCAGCAGCCGCCGCAAGCCCGGGTCGCCGCTCTTGGCGATGCCGAGCTGCGGCGCGCGCTCTCCTGACTCGCGCTGCCGCGGTACGAGCCCGAGGTAGGCCCCCACCTCCCGGTTCTTCGGGAAGCGGGAGGGGTCCTCGACCGTCAGCACGAACGTGAGCGCGGTGATCGGCCCCACGCCCGTGACCTGGCGCAGCGCTGCGGTCTCGGGGTGAGCCTCGCACAGCGCCTCGACCTCGCGGCCAGCCGCCGCGATGCGCGCGGTCAGCTCGCCTACCGCCTCCACCAGCGGCAGCAGCGCCGGGCGGAGCCCGCCGGGGATGTGGTCGGCCATCTTGCGGTGGAAGGCCCCGGCCGTGCACGACGGCAGCGCGGCGCCGCAGGCCTTGACGGCCCCGCGCACGTGGTTGATGAGCAGCGTCCTGGTGCGCACCAGCGCGTCGCGGGCGCGCACCACGGCGAGGTTGTGCTGACTCTGCTCGCTCCTGTGGCGGATCGGGGCGAGCAGTTCCGGGTCGAAGCGCCCCAGCCGCGCCAGCCACTCGGCGTCGAGGCGGTCGGTCTTGCGCTGGCTGCGGGCGATCAGCGCGACCTGGCGAGGGTTGGCGACGACCACCTCGTGGCCGAGGTCCGCCACGACGCGGCTCAGCCACGGCGAGCGCGGCCCCGCCTCGAGCACGACCCGCGCCCGCGGGAGGCCGGTCAGTGCTGCGCCCAGCGCCGCCGCCGCGGTGCGGATGCGCTGATCGCGCACGACCTCCCCGCCGGCACCGAGCGCGTGAACGTGGGTGTAGCGGTCGCCCACGTCAAGGCCGATGGTGACCCCTGACTCTTCCTTGCCCTCAATGCTCCACGTCGTTGCGGTATCCTGCTGCACGGTCGGTCTCCTACCTCGTCAAGGCTCCGCAGAGCCGTTCTGGCCCATCGAGGCCGCTGTTTTGGGGGCGAGTATCCCCCTTGAGGAGGAGACCGGCCCTCATGCCAGAGCGCCCGGCTAACTGGTGGATGGGCAGGAGGTGGAAGTCCTCTGCGGCAAAGGAATGAGCCATTCCATGCCGCTCCGCGAGCCGTGCGTGGGTCGTCGCGAGGCGACACGCGAAGCGTCGGCAGCGGGGTATGCGGGCGGAGCTATCGAGCATCGAAAAGGGCAATTCGGAGTGCCGAGGCTATTGGTATGGTCGAAGGCAACACCGGTTACGGCGCCACAGGGCGAGCCGTCGCCGGGCTCCGCGGTGTCAAAGAACTCACGCACGCATGCACGTCCAACACCGGGACCGGGGAGGGCTGCGCGCCGTCCCGGCGTGTCGTACGCCGGGACCGCATCGGGAAGGGAAGCAACCGGAGCCGATGATGCACGACGCGCAGCAGTCTGACGCGGCCGTAGTAGCGATGAAGGCGGCGAACAAGGGGGCGCGAGCCCCGGCGGAGCCACTGGAGCGAAGGGCCGCGGCCGAGAGGAATCCGCGAAGCACCGGCACGGTCCGGACGCAGAGTCGGGGGGCGGTGTCACCCGGAGCGGAGCGGATACGGCAGTTCGTCAAGAGGAATCCGGGGGAGAGGCTCACCGCGCTCCTGCACCACATCACGCCGGAGGCGCTCCGGGATGCGTATCTCGCGCTCAAGCGGGACGCAGCTCCGGGCGCCGACGGGATGACGTGGCGCGAGTACGGGGACGGGCTGGACGAGCGATTGCTCGACCTGCACGGTCGCGTACACCGTGGAGCGTACCGGGCGGCCCCTGTTCGGCGGGTAGAGATACCGAAGCCTGACGGGGGCATGCGACAGCTGGGTATTGCCTCGCTGGAGGACAAGATCGTCCAGCGGGCGGTGGTGGAGCAGATCCTGAACCCGATCTACGAATCGGAGTTCTACGGATTCAGCTACGGGTTCAGGCCGGGGCGCTCGGCGCACAACGCGCTGGACGCGCTGGCCTACGCGGTGGAGCGGCGCAAGGTCAACTGGATAGTGGAGGTGGACATCCGCCAGTACTTCGACAGCATCGACCGGGAGCAGCTGATGCAGTTTCTGGAGATGCGTATCGGGGACCAGCGGGTGTTGCGTCTCATCCGGAAGTGGCTGAACGCCGGCGTCATCGACGCGGGGCTAGAGGTCGACGTGGTGAGGGGGACGCCGCAGGGGGCGGTGATATCGCCGCTGCTGGCGAACGTATACCTGCACCACGTGCTCGACGGCTGGTTCGCGCGGGAATGGCGGCCGCGGGAGGTCCGGGGCGAGGCGTATCTCGTGAGGTACGCCGATGATTTCGTCCTGGGGTTTCAGTACCGCAGCGATGCGGAGCGATTCATGGAGGCGGTCGGGGAGCGGTTCGCAGCGTTCGGGCTGGAAGTGCACCCGGAGAAGACGCGCCTGTTGGAGTTCGGCAGGTTCGCGAGAGCGAACCGCAGGGAGCGCGGGGAGGGCCGACCGGAGACGTTCGGCTTCCTCGGCTTCACGCACTACTGCCGGACAAAGCGCAATGGGCGCTTCGGTCTGGGCCGGAAACCGGTCCCGAAGCGGATGCGACGGACCCTCAAGGCCATCAAGGCCGAGTTGCGTAGGCGCATGCATGACGACCCGGTGGTGACAGCACGGTGGCTTGCTCGGGTGCTTCGCGGATGGCTTGGCTATTACGCGGTGCCCACAAGCGGCCCGTCGCTGTCGCAATTCGTGTGGTCCCTGCGGCGGCTCTGGATGCGGACTATCCGCCGAAGGTCGCAGCGGGCACGCTACCCATGGGAACGTCTGGACGCCTTGCGCCGGGAGTACTGGCCCCCCGTGACCATCCTCCACCCGTGGCCGACGGAGCGATTTGCCGTCAACACTCAAGGCAGGAGCCGGATGCGTTAGCGCGCACGTCCGGATCTGTGCGGGGGGCGCCGGGCAACCGGCGCTCCTACCGCGAATCTGCTTCGCCGTCGTCCGCCCCGACCACTCCTCCAGCAGCGCGTCGAGCCGCGGCTGCACCCGTTCGAGGACCGGCTTCCGCCGCGGTTCACGCTCGACCCGCACCGGCTCGGGCAGCCTCAGGTAGCGCCGCACGGTGTTGCGGCTGATCCCCATCTCCCGGGCCGCCTGCCGCCGGCTCAGACCTTCGACCAGCACCTTGTGTCGCAACACGTGCACGTCTTCCACTCGGAGCATCCCTTCCCCCCAGTCTCCGCGGCCCCGTCGCCGGAGATGCTGGGACACGCCCCGCAATGGATCACCATCCGGGCGCTGATTGGATCACTATCCGAGCGCTGACTTCAAGTAGTCCGGCTGAAGCTCGTGCATTGCGTCCACCAGGCTGGCGAGCGCAGCCTCCAGCACGTGGTCATACTCCGCGAGGCGCATGACGAACCGCGCGAATGAACTGCGTGCGCTCGCGATCATGGTCGACGTTCAAGAACGTTGAAAGCATGACCGCCGTCCGCTCGCGATAACGATGTGAGGGGGAATCAGCCAGCGAAACGGTGATGTGGTTTGTGATTGAGAACCTCGTGAATGAACTTGCCGCGTGACTGCCCAGGTGCTGTGAATGCTCCCCATACATCCCGTGGACAGGCTTCGTAGCACCATTCCACTCCATCGTGGAAGCGTACCAGGATACTCTCCGTCGCCGGATCGTATGCCTCGTGGGTGATGCGGCTCGAAACTACAGGCTGCCACTGCGGTGCCATCATGGTTCTTGTTCCTCTTCCTGATAGGTTCCTCGCCATTGTTGAAGCGCAGATGTCAGATCGGGAAGCTCCTTTTCTCGCCGCCACGGCTCCGTGCTGGGATCCTCGGACTGGGGCATCGGATCCGGTCTGTCCACCAAGACGCGGGCAGGGAGCGCGATAGCCTCCCCGCTAACGATTGCCTCGCCGGTCCTCAGCGATGGGAGTACAGCTGCGAGGCCGTCGATTGCGTCTGGGAGTGCTGCGCGGATCCTTCCCTGATCTGCGGAGTTGGTCAAACGCAGTGAAATCAGCGTTCCGCATTGAGACAAGGCTGTGTCCGGCAACTCAGATGGGCGCTGACTGACGAGCATCAGCCCCACCCCATACTTCCGTCCCTCTCGCGCGATTTTGCTGGTTGCCTCGCGAGTACTGGTGGCTGCCTGCTCGCCGAGATAGCGGTGAGCCTCCTCGAGGACAAGTAGGACCGGCTGCGGCCGCCCGATCCCAGGGCCTTCAGGATCTGACCTTAGGGCTAACTCGAATATGAGCTTCATCACGGTCCCGACAGCGATATCTGCTGCGTGCGCGGGCACCCCGCTGAAGTCGAGAACAGAGATGGGATTCGTGCCTCCAAGCCATTCCTGCACGGCCCCGATGAGAGGATCGGGGCCCTCGGGGGAAGCGGAGCTGCGGTGGAGGAATCGTAGCCTGGGATCGAGCAAGCCGAGACGGAGTTGGTTGGGTGTGGTTCCGTAAGCCCCGAAGAGCGGCCCTTGATGAGGTGGAGTCGCCCCGGGCCCATATGGCCTGAACTGGGGTGGTCGCAGTGACGTGGCGTCTCCGCGGTCCGTTATCGCGACGGTCGACTCATCGCTCTTCACCTCATACGTCGCATGGTTCTCACATTCGAGGTCGTACCAAACCGCACGCAAGTCGAATGGCACGGGCGTGTCGGAGGTGATCTCGGCTGGATCGAGGTCAAGCCAATTGGACTCGGACACGAAGGCACGCCGAGCGTCGGAGACCAATTCCGCAAAGCGCCGAGCCGCGGTGGCGCCAACTGCCCCGACGAACGCTTGCAGAATCTCGCCAGCCGGGAGCGCCCAGAATGGAATACTGAGAGCCCGGTCGCCGGACTCAAGGACCCCACGGACGGACGCGGATGTCTCAAGAGCACGGGCGTACTCACCGTGCGGGTCGACCACGACGATGTTCGCGGCCTCCCACCCGCCCTGGACCAGTCCCTGTAGTATGGAAGTTACGGCGCTCGTCTTTCCGGACCCCGTCGCGCCAACGACCGCTGAATGCCGCAGAATCAGTGAGTTGAGGTTCAGGCATACTGACACATCGTAGGACGCCGAGAGGCGTCCTAGTCTAACGTGTTCCTCATCGAGGTCCGGGAATACGGCTAGCAGATCCTCGGTCATGGTGAAATGAACGGGATCGTCGAGTCCCGGGTACGAGCCCACGCCCCTATGAAACCGGCCGGTGCCCCGGTCGACTTCGCCCAGTAGCTGCACTTGAAGCCATCGATCCCCATTCTGGACGGACTGCGTGGGCTCCTGAGCCCCGGAGAGTTCCGAGATGCCAAGGAGGCTTACTGACCCAACGAGGTCCACGAGTCCCTGGGGAATCAGAACGAGCGAGCCAATCTGGCCGACCGGTTGGATGTGTCCCTTGAAGATCGGCGCCACCCCAGCCAGGCTCGTGTCGAGTTCGACAGTTACCGTCGACCCCAGCACGTGCTTGACCTGGCCGATGTAGGTCGGGGGCTGGTCAGCCATCAAGGACCTCGCCAGCCTGCTCCGGCTGCTCACCTCGCGTTCGTGGCGAGCTGCGCGCGAGGTACGCGGTTAAGTTGCTGAAGTCGCCGAGGGTAAGCTCCCCGGCCTTCCAGAAGTCGGCCGCGACCATCTCTTCTGCTGGGGGTTCCCACGGCGCCAGCCGTCCGCCGAGTATCGCCTCAGAGCCCGTGACGGCCTGAAGGTTCGGAGCCAGCGCCGCTAGCTCCTGCACAACCTGCGGGATCGCCAAGTGACAGAAGGCTATGATCTCGGACCGGGGACGGTGTGCCGCAGCGTCGAAGAGCATTTCGTTGAGGTGCTCATCACCGAATGAGTAGCCAGCCACGAGGGTAAGCGTCTCAGGTTGCGCAAGAGCACGACGAAATCGGTCTTGTAGCACGGTGAACGGCACTCTCCGGCTCTCGTCGTACTTCGCGTCAGATGGGTAGATCGCGGCGGCGCTCGCGCTCGATACAGGGGAGCCCAACCGCACGATCTCCGCCTCGGTCGCTGTATCCCAGGCCCAGTTCACTGAGCCGTGGAGTTTCCACAACCGTACGAACGACCGCAACAGCCAACGCTCTGGGTCTTCCGGAGTGCCCTCCACCAAGTCGGTGTGGAATCTCCCCTCGAGGTTTCCGACGAACCCGTCGAAGTAGGGGAGGCGCCGGTGCTCGAAGGCTGTTTCCAGCAGCAGATCGTAATTGACGGTGAATACTTCCAGGGGCCAGTGGTAGTCTGCGCGAGCAGCCCATGATGCGAGTCGGAGAACAGGCTCCAGATCCGCCGTGTCAGCCGAGAGAGCTTCGACGATGGCTTGGCAGACCTTTCGGTCCAGGCGCACCGCTGCCTCACTCGTGAACCCCTCCAGCTCGGAGTCGCCCTCAAGCAGCGCTGCAATCCGTCTGATTCGACTCAAAGCCTGCTCAAGATTCCGCCCTCGCAGTTGCCGTGATAGCCGCGCCTTGTCGTCTTGATTGAGTTGCTGCTTGACACGTCCTTCCAGCTGCGACACGTCGGGCAGACCACAGGCCTTGGAAGTCCCTGCTCCGAGGAACACGCATACGTGTCTGGATCTGCTGGCGAGCTTCAAACTGAGGTCGTTGACGAACCGAACGGGGTCGTGTCCAGGCATTGTAGGTCTATTCCCTGCGACTCCCCAGCCTTTCGGTGAGGAAGAGCCTCGCGCAGCGACTGTGGGCCAGTCGAGATAACGTCCCGTGGAGCGGTGGAGTAAGAGTCTCCAGTGCATCATCGTTGTACACGATCAAGCGGCGAGGCGCCTCCCGGCTGCTCTCCGCCGATCGCTTCAGCGTGGACGGCACGCGACTGGATGCCTGCGCCTAGACCGTATAAGCCAAGCTTCTGACTTGTTTGAATGTCCACAGCGCGCCTCGCCACGATTCGTGGTTGGGTGACCGCAGGGCACGGCCGGCAGGCTCCCTGCTTCTTGCCCACCGAGGACGGTGTGGCTCTCGCATAGCCTGCCCGCCGGCCGTGCCCGCACACGGCGTAGCTCGATAGAGGCCTGGTCATCCCTGAATTCAGGTTGCTCGCCGTGTCCGGCATGCACGAGGCACAGGAGGCAACGTTGGTCACCAGCGGCATCGATCCACACAAGCGCACCCACACCGCGGTCGCGGTCGACGAGCACCGGCAGCAGCTCGGCGAACTCCAGGTGGTCGCCTCCCCGGCGATGACCCCGACGCTGCTCCGCTGGGCCTCCGCATGGCCGGCCCGGCGCTGGGCGATCGAGGGCAGCGACGGGCTCGGACGGCTGCTGGCGCAGCAGCTCGTCGCTGCCCGCGAGACGGTCGTGGACGTGCCGCCCACCCTGGCGTCGCAGGTCCGCCTGCTGCGCACCGGTCACGGCCGCAAGACGGACCGGCTCGACGCGCTGAGCGTCGCCGAGATCGCCGCATCGCGCGGGGACCTGCGCCAGGTCGTCAGCGACGGGGAGACGACGGTGCTGCGGCTGCTGGCCGACCGCCGTGATGAACTGTCCCAGCAGCGCCGCCAGGCGGTCAACCGGCTCCACCGCCATCTGCGGGACCTCGTACCCGGAGGTGCACAGACCTCGCTGACCGCAGACGGCGCCGCCCAGGTCTTGTCACGGCTCCGGCCGCGCGACCCCGTCGCCATCGAACGCAAGCATGTCGCGCGGCAGCTCATCGCCGAGATCCGTCGGCTCGACAAGGCACTCAAGGACAACCGGCAGCGCACCTGCGAGGTGGTGGAGGCCTGCGGGACGACGCTGACCGACGTCTTCGGGATCAGTTACGTCCTGGCCGCCAAGATCCTCGGGCACACCGGCCCCATCGGACGGTTCGCCACTGCCGACCGCCGGTTCCGCACGCTCGTTCTCAATCGAACGCGGCCCGGAGACCCTCGCCGAGCGGCTGCACAGGATATCCTCCCTCGCCGACCGCTTCATCCTCGGTGAGACCGACGGGATGCCCCGGCGCAGCCGGCGAGCTTGACCGGAGCGGGTCACGCATTCGGCCCGCCTGCCGGCTCGGCGACGGCCGCGAAGATCTCGCGGGCCAGCACCTCGGAGGCGATCTCCTGGAAGTCGGCGTCGTCGAGGTAGCGGGTGACGATGGCGTCGTTCTCGCCCATACGCTCGACCATGAGCTTGCCGAGCTGGGGGCGGAAGCCGAGGGCGAACTTGTCGTAGGTGTTGGCAAGGGCCATGCGGCGCACGTCCTCGTCGTGGACGGCGCGCTCCTTGACCTGCTCGAAGAACAGGCGGTCCTCGTCGGTGAAGTCCGTGCCGAATCGGTCGTTGAGGCGCTCGATGATCTCCGAGAGCGGGGCCGTGTCCTCCTCCGGGTCGCCCGTGCCGACCTCGGTCGGGCTTGTGACGTAGGCGGGCTCCGTCTCGCTGACCTTGATCACGCCCGACGAGACGCGCTGCAGGCGGTAGTACTCGAGCTCTACGTCGTCGCCGAGGTGGACCGTCGCGCCGTCGCTGCCCACTCGCAGGTGCCGGAGCAGCGCGCGGCCGAAGGAGGAGAGGCGTTCGAGGTCGGCGTCGGCGTAGGGGATGATCTGGCTGAGGAAGGCGTAGAGGTTCACGAAGGCGCCGAGGCGGTCTCGGAATGCCGTCTGCTCCTCCTCGTCGAGCGCCGAGAAGCGGTCGCGGGCGGGTTGTAGCTGCGCCTCCATGCGCGCGTGGTCGCCTGGGCGCTGCTTCGCCTGTGGCAGGTAGAAGACCTGCGCGAACGCCTCGACCTCGGCGTGGTGGTAGACCTGCATGCCGTCGAGTTCGTGCTTGAGTTCCTCGAGGCGGTACGGGTCTGACGGCTTCTCAAGCTGGGTCTGGTCGTAGTACGGGGCGAACGCCGCCTGGATGTCCTCGGGGTCGTTCACGAAGTCGAGGACGAACGGCGGCGCCTTGCCCGGCGCGATGCGATTGAGGCGCGAGAGCGTCTGCACGGCCTGGACGCCGTCGAGGCGCTTGTCGACGTACATCGCCTGCAGGAGCCGTTGGTCGAAGCCGGTCTGGTACTTCTCGGCCACGAGCAGGATCTGGTAGTCGGGGGAGGCGAAGCGGCCAGGTAGCGCCGACTCGCTGATCGACTTGCCCGTCACCACGTCGGTGTTCATGCCGGGCTCGGTGAACTCCTCGCCGGTGTCGGGGTCGAGGACCGTGCCGCTGAAGGCGACGAGCGGGCGGATGTCCGTGTAGCCATGCTCGGCGATGTAGCGCTCGAACGCCTGCATGTAGCGCACCGCGTGCAGGCGCGACGAGGTGACCACCATCGCCTTCGCGCGACCGTCGATGTGGTGGCGCACGTGATCGCGGAAGTGCTCGATGATGACCTCGGTGCGCTGGCCGACGTTGACAGGGTGGAGGCTCAGGAACTTCCCGAGCGCGACGGAGGCGCGGCGCTTCGGGAACTCCGGGTCGTCCTCGACCGCCTTCACGATGCGGTAGTAGGTGTCGTAGTCGATGTAGCGCTGCAGCACGTCGAGGATGAAGCCCTCCTCGATCGCCTGGCGCATGCTGTAGACGTGGAACGGCTCCGGCTTGCCGCTGGGCCCCGGCCGGCCGAACAGCTCGATGGTCTTCCCCTTCGGGGTCGCCGTGAAGGCGAAGAACGAGAGGTTGGGCTGCGCACCGCGTGCCTCAGCCGCTGCGTTGACGAGGTCCTGCCCATCTTCGGCGGCCTCGAGTGCCGCCTGCGCGCGCGTGCCAAGGACCCTCTTCATGTCATTGGCGCTCTCGCCCGTCTGGCTCGAGTGCGCTTCGTCGACGATGACCGCGTAGCGGCGGTCGGCAATGGCCTTGCGCCACTCGGCGGCCTGCGCTTGCTCAGCCGCCGAAGCCTCGTCGGGCGCATCAGCTCCGGCGACGCGCAGCAGGCCACTCATGACGAACGGGAACTTCTGGATCGTCGTGATGACGATCTTCGTGCCGTCGACCAGCGCCTGCGCAAGCTGCCGCGAGTCCTCGTCGATAGCCTTGACCACGCCCTGGGCATGCTCGATCTGGTAGATGGCGTCCTGCAACTGGCGGTCGAGGATGCGCCGGTCGGTGATGACGACGACGCAGTCGAAGATCTTCTCGTCGGCGGCGGTGTGCAGGCTCGCGAGGCGGTGCGAGAGCCACGAGATGCTGTTCGTCTTGCCGCTGCCCGCCGAGTGCTGGATGAGGTAGTTGCGCCCCGGCCCGTCGGCGCGGGCGGCCTCGACGAGCCCGTGGACGGAATCGAGCTGGTGGTAGCGCGGGAAGATCATCGTCTCGCGCTTCTCGGTGCGCGCGCCCTTCGCGTCCTCGACCTTCTCCTCGCGCGTCTCGAGGAAGACGTAGGAGCCGAGGATGTCGAGGAAGCGCTCGCGCGCGAGCACCTCGCGCCAGAAGTAGTCGGTGCGGTAGCCGTCGGGGTTGGCCGGGTTGCCGGCGCCGCAGTGGACGGCGCCGGGGCTGCTGCCGCGGTTGAACGGCAGGAAGCGCGTGCCGGCGCCGGCGAGGCGCGTCGTCATGTGGACCTCGTCGGGGTCTGCGGCGAAATGGACGAGGGCGCGCCGCTTGAAGCGGAAGAGCGGCGCGCCGGGGTCGCGGTCCTCCTGGTACTGGCGGACGGCGTTGCGCCAGTCCTGGCCGGTCATCGGGTTCTTGAGCTCGCACGTCGCCACCGGCACGCCGTTGAGCGCGAAGACGAGGTCGAGCGTGTCGCCCTTGCCCGGGTGGCACGGCGCCTGCCGCGTCACGGTCAGCTCGTTGCGCTCGAAGCGCGCGAGGGCGTCCGGGTTGAGGCCGTGCGCCGGCGCGAAGTACGCGAGGCGCAACGTGCGCCCGGAGAAGCGGAAGCCGTGGCGGAGCACCTCGATCGTGCCCTTGGTGTCGAGCTCCCGCGCGAGCTGCGCGACGATCAGCGGCTCGACATCGTCGCCGTGCAGGCCGGCCATCCGCGCCCACTCGTCGGGCTGCGTCTCGCGAATGAAGGCGACGGCGCGCGCGGGGAACAGTGCCCGATCGACGTCCCACTCGCCGAGGTCGCCCGCATGCCAGCCGGCGTCGAGGAGCATCGACTCGACGGTGGACTCGAAGGCCTGCTCGGTGGTTTGGGAGGTCATGTGGCGTTCGGCTGCGTGCCCGCCTCCGGTGCGGCGGGCTTCAGCGGTCCTGCTGCTCGCGGTCGTGTCGGCGCAGCGCGTCGAGCGTCAGCGGGCGGCCGGCGCGCTTCGCCTCCAGCCAGCGGCGGAGTGACCGGGCGCCCTCGCCCGAAGGTCTGCCCGCGAGCAGTCCCTCGACGCTGATGTCCTCGTCGAGGTCGGGCCAGTGGATGTGGTGGGCGTCGGCGAAGAGTTCCCAGTTGTCGCGCTCCTCGGGCGTGGCGTGGAGCAGTCTTGGGTACCAGGCCAGGGGCACGGAGATGGTGCGGCCGTCCGTGAGATCGGCGGTCAGCGTGTCCTCGGTGGCGGTGACGGTCGTCGCTCCCGGCACTTCAAGTTCGACGATTGAAGTAGTCATTCCACTCCTCCAGGAGTCGTGCTTCGTTCCGCTCGACGATCCGGCGCTTGATTGTAGCGCTGCCTGGCTTGCGCCCGGCCCTCCGCAGCCGCTGGCGAGGCTGCCGCCAGCCTCCTCTTACGTGCGTCATCTATTCTCGCACGTCGATCTTCCCGGTGACCGCCGCCGTGATCAGCGCGGTCCGGTACTCCTGCAGCCGCTCGATGGCGATGGCAACCTGGTTTCCAAGGCCGTCGAACCGCGCGGAGGCAGATGCCAAGTAAGTCGCAATTCGATCTTGTTCTGGTCTCGGGGGTGTAGGGACCAAGACACGTCGGAGGTCCCGGATGTTGATCCCTGAGATCGTTGCCCCCAGTGCGTTAGCTCGCACTTGGTCCTTCGCGAGATCACTAGCGAGAAAGTGCTTGAGCCAAGTCGCGTTGACCTCCGGTAGCGGGGAGATGCGGGCCGCATCTTGGGTAATGTTGGCGCCATGAAGGCGCGGCGGCACCTCGGCGACATCCCCGACCGAGCCGCGAATCGCGAACACGAGGTCTCCCGCAACCAGTCGGGAACGGGCATGAGATGCATCAAGTTCGAATGTGGTGTTGCTGCTCACGTTACCAGCAGGGACCCGCTCGCGGACATCGCCGCCCTTGACGATGGGTACCCCCGCGTCTACGTGCGGACCCGGAAGCACGATCCCATAGATGATCGGGCGGTGCGGCTCCGTCAACGCGTGCAAGGGGCGGACCTCCCAGTGCTCCGGCACCTCGCCGAGCCACTCGACGCCCGAGGGCTTGAGGCGCGGCGAGGGGTCGAGGCCGGCGGCGCGGGCGGCCTCGGGCGGGAGGCCGCGCGTCACCGTGCGCGTGATCAGCGCCGAGCGGTACTCCTCGAGCCGCTCGATGAGCAGCCGCTTCTTCGCCACCAGCGCGTCGATGCGCTCCGTCTCCCGGTCGAGGTACGCGGCGATGGCGCGCTGTTCGTCGAGCGGTGGGAGCGGGATTGGGAGGATCGCCTGGTCGCCCTCGCTCAGCGATGGAACTGCGCCCGGGTTCACGTGCTCGCCAAAATCAAGCAGTGACAGGGTGTACAGCGCCCAGCTCGTCGTGACCCGGTCCCGGCTGGGCACGTACGCGCTCATGTTGTTGTCGATGCACGCCGGTCTGGTCGTGATGCGGCGCCTGTTGAGGAGGAGCGCTGCACCAATCTTGGCGTAGACGACAGACTCCCGCGGGATCACCCGTGCTCGAATCTCCGCCGCGGTCTCTCGGGTGATCGTGTGCTGTGTGTCGTCGAGCCACCGTCCGTCGGCCGACTTATTGAGGTCGCCGACCTTGAAGAACGGAAGCTCCTCGCCCTCCACACCTTGCAGTGCCTCCGGAAAGGCGGCCCCGGCGATGAGGCGGCCGACATCCTTTAGCCGTCGCACCTCCCAGTGCTCGGGCATCTCGCCGAGCCACTCGATGCCGGAGTCGCGGTAGTGGGGGTAGGGGTTCACGGCTAACGGCTCACCGAGTCGTCCCAGAGATCAATCATCCGAGCCAACGATCGCGCGGTCGTGCGGGACCGCTCCACATCGCCGCTCAATGCACGCACTAACGATATGAGCTTCTCCAACTCCGGCTCGGTATTGCCAACCGCCGATTTCAAGGCGCGGGTTCGTGCGGAGACGTACTGAGACCTGGTCGGATCGAGCCCGCTATTCAGGAGAAGCAGTTGCTCCACTACAGCCTCAGCATCGTCCACGGCGTAGACGACAGCTTCTAGGCTTTGGAGATTGTCCGTCCTCGCGAGTCGGCTGTGGTCCTTGAGGCAGTCAAGGAGGGCTGCGCCCCTCGCAGTACCCTCGATGTACTCTCGGTACAGCTTCGGGTTCTGGATTCTGACGGCGATCAGGAGGACTAGGAGCGATGCCGGAAACGCTCTAGACGTGGGCATGGTGCGTGCGGCAAACGCGAGGAGGCGCACGGAGTGGTCGGTGTCCCGCAGGGACAGCCCCATCCCGCCGAAAATCAAGGGGAGGTATTCCGTCGCAATATGAAACGTGTTGCGACTGCCCGTCGTCGGAACACTGGAGAAGAATGCATCAAGGCCGAAACTCCGGATCAGGTGCGTGCAGAATGCATCGGGGTCCGCCTGCGGCAGAGCAAGCGGCAAGTCGAAGAATCGCCGGAGGTACTCCTCCGCCTCGATCTCCCCGTAGACCGACCGCAGGGACTTCGTAAGTTCCTCGCGGTTGATGCCGAAGACGAACACGATGTTGGGCACGTCGAAGATGTGCTTGACCCGCTCCAGCAGCTCGATCGCGAACGTCGGGCGGCACCGGTCGAGTTCGTCGATGATGAAGACCAAGGGCTGGCCCGTTGCCTCGCGGACGTCGCCGGCGAGTTCAGCAAGGTGTTTCTTCAGTTCGTCCTTAGCTGCTCGCTTGTCCAGATAGTCCGCGAGGTGATTCGGCGGGGTCTGCTTGGAGCGTCGGATGTTCGGGACCGGAACACCGGTCGTGGCAATCGAAGCCGCCGAAGCGACGGGCTGCACGAAGGGTGCGACCAGCCCGCCCAGCTTCCGTGCCTTCGCCCAAAGAGCCCCCTTCTTGAAGTGCTCGGAGAGCTGTCCAGTGACCGAGAGCAGGGGGTCGTTTGCGAAGTCATCCTCCCAGGCGTTGTAGTAGATCGCCTGCCACGGCGGGTCCTGGTTCTGCAGGTCCTGAGCCCAGCGCTTGAGCAGGAACGTCTTCCCCGTCCCCCAGCGCCCGTCGAGGCTGATGACGAACGGCACTTCCTGCCCTCGGACGATGGTCGTCAGCCGGTCCGCGATCTCCTTGCGGTCGAGCACGTCGTCGCCCCACGGGTTCTTTGGGTCGGGGTCCTGCTCCTCGATCTTGAGTGCCGGAAGCACGAGGTCGGCTTCGTTGGTGTCGGGCTGCTGGGTCATGCGGTCGGCGAAGCGGGCAAGGCCTACACGGCCTCGGGTTGCAGCGCGGGAACCTCGATCTCGACCAGCTCGAACCGGGTCGAGAGGGACGGAGGGGCGTCACCGTACTCGGCCAGCAGCTCCTCTTCGGCCTCGGAGAGCGCCTGGCTGTGGTAGGCGATGGCGTCGTCGATGGACATCGTGGGCTCCGGTACAGGATCGCCGTCCTCGATCAACGCCTCGATGTGGAAGGTGAGCGCCTCGCGGATCATCGCAAGCATCTCATCGGGGGTGTCGGCGGTGCTGATGCAGCCCGGCACGTCCGGCGCGTAGGCGCCGTAGTTGTTCGGGGTCTGCTCAATGACGACTGCATAGGTCAGCTTCATCGATGTTCCCCCCTCAGGCCCGCGTGCGCCGCCTCGTCGACATGGTACAACCGTCGCAGTCCGCCTCGGTGGTTCCCGGCCATGCCGTCAGCTTCTCACGACGTCCGACAGCAGACCCGCGATCTCTTGCTCCAGCGCCTGCAGGTCCGCCTCGATCTTCTCGAGCGGGCGCGGCGGCTCGTAGACGTAGAAGTGGCGATTGAGCGGGATCTCGTAGCCGATCTTCGTCTTGCTCCCGTCGACCCACGCGTCCGGCACGTGCGGCCGCACCTCGCGCGCGATGTAGGCGTCGACGTCCTCGCTCAGCGGCACCGTCTCGGTGTCGCGCAGCTCGGTGTCGGGCTCCGGGTTGCCCTTGCTGTCGCGGCACACCTCGGCCTCCGGGTCGCGCTCGCCGAGCGCGGAGAGCACGGCCTTGCGCTCCGGCGCCGCCAGCCTCACGCCGGCGGCCGCCTCGGCGCCACGCAGCACCTCGACGAACGCCTCGCGGTCGCGCACGACCTCGACGCCCGTCTGGCTGGCGAGCGAGTGCAGCAGGCCGCGGATCGCCTCCTGGCGCGCCTGGCCCTCGGCAACCTCGGCGTCGTGCGCGGGGCCTGCGCGCTTCTTGCTCTTCGCGAGGTTCTGGAACGCGCGCTCATCCTCGATGCGTGCGATGCGCTCCTCGGTAGCCGCGAAGTTGAGGCGCAGCGGCCGCTCGACGGTGACCTTGCGGTAGCCGAAGTCCTCGTTGTCGAACACCTTGCTCACGACGCGCGGGCGCGTGCGAGGCTCGTGCGTGACGGGGTCCTCGTCCGTGAGGTCGCGCGTCTCGCCGTCCTCGAAGTTGCCGTGAATACGCGTGAGGTCGTCGATCTGCCCGGGCGACAGCTCGTTGCGCTTGTTGCCGAGGCTCTTGCGCATCTTCACGAAGAACCGCCGACCGTCGATGAGCTGCACCCTGCCCCGCCGGCGCGGCTCCTTGCGATTGGTGAGCACCCAGATGTAGGTCGAGATGCCGGTGTTGTAGAAGAGCTGGTCGGGCAGCGCCACGATCGCCTCGAGCCAGTCGTTCTCGATGATCCACTGGCGGATGCTGCTCTCGCCGCCGCCGGCGTCGCCGGTGAACAGCGGCGAGCCGTTGAAGACGATGGCGATGCGGCTGCCTCCGCTGCCGTCCTCGGCGACGTCCTGCATCTTCGAGAGCATGTGCTGCAGGAACAGCAGCGAGCCGTCGTTAATCCTCGGCAGCCCCGCGCCGAAGCGCCCCTCGAAGCCGAGCGTGTCGCGCTCCTGCTTGACGTACCGTTCCTGCTGCTTCCACTCCACGCCGAAGGGCGGATTGGCGAGCATGTAGTCGAACGTCGAGGGCCGTCCGGCGGCGCCCCCGCGCGGGTAGCCGTCCTCCCTGAAGGTGTCACCGTGAACGATGTTGTCGGCGTTCTCGCCCTTGATCAGCATGTCCGACCTGCAGACCGCCCAGGCGTCGTCGTTCCAGTCCTGCCCGTAGAGGTGCGGAAGTGCCTCGCTGTTGTGCTCGCGCAGGTAGTCCTCGGCGACCGAGAGCATGCCGCCCGTCCCGCACGCCGGGTCGTAGATCGTCTTGACCTTGTAGCTCGTGCCGAGGTCCGGCTCGGGCGAGAGCAGGAGGCTGACCATGAGGCGGATCACCTCGCGAGGCGTGAAGTGCTCGCCGGCCTCCTCGTTCGCCTGCTCGGCGCCAACGCGGATGAGCTCCTCGAACACGTACCCCATCTGCACGTTGTCGACGCGCTCGGGCGAGAGGTCGACGTGGGCGAACTGCTGGATGACCTGGTAGAGCAGGTTCCGCTCGTTCATGCGCGTGATCTGCTCCTCGAAGCCGAAGCGCTGCATGATCTCGCGCACGTTGGGCGAGAAGGTGTTGATGTAGCGGCTGAGGTTCTGCGCGATCTGGTTCGGATCGTTCAGGAGCCGCTCGAAGTCCAGCCTCGACGTGTTGTAGAACGCCCGCCCGCCGGCAGCCTTTTCGAGCAGCTCCCGGCGCACGTTCGCGCTGGCGCCGGGGTACCCCTCGTTAGCGGCGAGCACGGCCTCCTTCGTTTCGGCGAGGACGCTGTCGAAGCGCCGGAGCACGGTGAGGGGGAGGATGACCTTGCGGTACTCGTTGCGCTTGTAGGGGCCGCGCAGCAGGTTGCAGATGCTCCAGATGAACGTCGCCAGCTCGGCATGCGTCTTCGTGTTCATGCGCCCCTCGCGTCGTATTCCACTGCCGTTGCACCACGGGCCATCCCGTGCGCCCTCTGCCTATCGCCGCGCCGAGGGCTGACCGCTCGGCGGGCGGCAACTGCCCGAACGCTTCGAGCACTCCGCGACCCGTGTGCTGCCGGCCTTCCTCGGCGACGATCCGGCATCGCCGAGATGCTACAGCAGGGTCGGATCGGCGGCGGAATCTCCAGGCGGAACGGCTTCCGTACCGGTTGGCGGCTCCGGCTCGGAGGCGCTGAGTCGCACGGCAGTGCGCCATGCGCCCTCGGAGTCGAGTTGACTGGACGCGTAGTCGGCGTTCAACAACTTGTCGCTCAGGAACACGTGGTGCTTCTCCGTGCGCTTGTTCTCGACGGAGGCAGCCAGCATGCCTGTATCTGGCGGCCCGGCCTCTGCGAGCGTCGTGAGGTGCGCGTGGAGATCGAGGGGGGTCGTGTCACGCGCAAGGATCGCCAAGCCTTCGATCGCGACCGCGACTCGCCGCGCGCGTAGCTGCAGCGCCAGCGTGTTCATGATGCGATCACCGGCCCAGGGAAACAGCAGCGTATGTCGCCCGTGGTGCAAGAACGGACGATCACGCAACCCGAAGCGCCGGTACGCCCTCCGTCCTTCGGTGAGCAGTTCGCGACCGGTTACGTCGAGGAAGACCGGGATGTCGTTGTCCTCGTAGACTCTCCGCATCTCATCGCGAACGCGATCGTGGATCACGGCTCCTGAGCCGCCGAAATGCGGAGGAACTCCACCTCGCGCAGGTTCCAGGTCGACCTCGTGGCGCTCTTCGTGAACCTCGACGACCCGCCAGCGGCGTCCTGCGAAGATCAGGAACAGGCCTGAAGCAAGGGGAAACGTAATGGGCAGCGTGCCGAGCGCCCGGCCGTTCGCGAGCAGTCGCCACTCATCCGGTGACGTGAATGCCGCATAGAAGTCGTAGTGGTTGACCAGCCGCTCTCCAGCGAGGTCGAGCACCAGCGTTCCATCATGTGTCTGGGAGAGCAGCTCGTGACCTGCGAGATCGCGCAGGAGTTGGGCAAACGTCGACTCATCGACCGCATCGAATGGACCGGACGAACAAAGCGCCCGGTAGGCGTCCGCGGCGCGGAATCCCCCATGCTGGGCGGTAAGCGACAGAACCTGTTGCACAAGCGTGGAGAGGTGGAGCGCGGCAGGCGGAGGCGATTCTACCCAGCGGCTCACAAGCAGGCGAATCATGGCCACCGTCTGCACGAGCGAGCTGCGCAGCTGGTCCTGCGGAGGCGTGTTCTCACCGATCTCCTTCTCCTGAACGTAGATGCGGATCACGGATGGCGCCTCCGCCTGCCGTCCGGAGCGTCCGAGGCGTTGCTTCAGGGACGCGACGGAGCCTGGCGCGCCGATCTGTGCGATTGAATCGACCGCGCCGATGTCGATGCCGAGTTCGAGTGTGGTTGTCGCAACGACCGTAGCGGGCCGAGTCCCCTGCAGCCGTTCCTCGGATTCCTCACGGATCTCGCGAGAGAGACTGCCGTGGTGTGGCCAGAACTCGTTCGGCAAGCTTGCCCGTTCCGCCCGCCGGCGGAGCAGATCGGCGAAACGTTCCACCTCCACGCGGCGGTTGGCGAAGACCAGGTGTGTTCCGCCACGCAGGGTCTCGTAGAGATGTCGTGATATTTCGAGGTCGTCGCCGGTCAGCACCTGCTCGAGTTCAACGGAGTCACCCGCTCGTTCTGCGGCGGCAGTTTCGCTCTCGCCCATCTGCGGCCGGGTGATGCGGTAGCCGCGTACCTGCATCTTGACTTCGCGTCCGAGTGCCGACGAAGTAATTCGCTCGACCTCAGCGCCACGGCGCGGCAGGAGGAACTCGGACGCCAGATCGAGGTCCCCCAGCGTGGCGGAGAGCGCAACACGTGGGACGCGCCTCTTCGCCGCCACGTCCAGCCGGTGCAGCAGTGATTGCAGCTGCCGACCTCGCTCCGTCCCGATGAACGCATGCAGCTCGTCCACCACGATGTATCGAAGTGCTTCGACGAGGCGGGGGACCGCCGTCCCGCGCGTCACAAACAACGCTTCGAGGGACTCGGGGGTGATGAGCAACGCACCCTTAGGCCGCTCGACGAATCGGCGCTTCACGCTGCTCGCGATATCACCGTGCCATGGTGTCACTGCTGCGTTGATGCACTCGAACAACGGATCGAGCCTGCGCTGCTGGTCATTGATGAGCGCCTTGAGTGGCGCGATGTAGATGACGCCGAGCGACTCCGCCGCGTCCTCAGCGAGCGCGCTGCAGATCGGGAGGAACGCGGCCTCCGTCTTCCCGGACGCCGTCGCGGACGAGATCAGCACGTCGCGCCCGTTCAGGATCGGCGCGACCGCCCGCTCCTGGACCTCGCGTAGCGCGTCCCACTGCTGACGCCAAATCCAGCGCTGCACTGAGCGGTCGAGCTGATCGAACGCCTGGGACGCCTCTGTCATCGGCGCGCCTACAGACGGAAGGAGGCAAGTTCGTCGCCGGAGGCTTCGGTCGGCCCAACTGCCTCCAGGCCGACAATATCCG
Source organism: Dehalococcoidia bacterium (assembly GCA_965261685.1). Lineage (GTDB taxonomy): Bacteria > Chloroflexota > Dehalococcoidia > UBA2979 > UBA2979 > VXMT01. Next base: position 51,653 of record CBDHDI010000019.1, on the reverse strand, counting down.
GGTTCGCCTCGGGTTCGATCTGGACCTTGCCGACGAGGTCGCTCCACGCCGTTTCCGGGTTCTGCTCAAGGATTGCGAGCATCTGGACGAACGCACGGATCGTGTCGCGCGGCGTTCGGAAGTACGCCTCACCAATCCGCCGCGAACAGTGGTCCATGAACGCCCGTAAGGCGTCGTCCGGCAGGGCGGAGGCGGTGGAGTCGCCGCCGGCGTGGATGTGCCGGAGCTTCGTGAGCACGACGAACAGCTCCTCCGGGGTGAGATTGGGAAGCCGGATGACCGGTCCCGAGAAGTCCCGCAAGCCCGCGGAGGCGAACGTGTTCTCGCTAAGCCGGCTTTGCAGGGCCTCGTAGCTGTAGAGTCCGCGCCGCGTATCCGTCAGAAACTCCGGGGTGCCGGCCATGAGAAAGCCGAGGTGGGACACCGTTCCCTGAAGGCAGTCGTTCAGGATTCGCAGGATCTGCTCGTAGTTGCTGCTCCGCGCCCGGGTATTCGCGAGCTTGTACAGGTTCACCAACTCGTCCAGCGCAACGAGAAGCCCAGTGTATCCGGCGAGACGAACGAAACGTGCGAGTAGCTTCAGTTGGTCGTAGACGCTGCCGTCGTCGACGATCGTACGCACCCCGAGATCGCGCCGCGCATCGGTTCTCGTCGCATACTCGCCTCGCAACCAGCGCACGGCCGACGCTTTCAGGCTCGCGTCACCCTGGTCGTGGCCGCGCCAGTATGCGGCGACCACCTCGGCGAAGTCGTAGCCGCCGACGAGCTCGGACAGCGTGGCGAGATGCTGATGAATGACGTCTTCGACGTTGCCATCCGCAGCGCGCGCTTCCTGCTGCGCCTGTCCGATAAACCGCTCGACCACGGAGGCGAGTCCGCCGCCCTCGGGGTTCGTGCGCGTGGCGAGATTCCGCGCGAGCTCAGCGTAGAGATTCCGTGCCTGTCCGCCTGTCGCCTGGATGCGCCGATCCGGCGTGAGATCGCCGTGCATGGTCACGACGTTCTTCTCCAACGCGGCCGAGCGGATCAGGTGAAGGAAGAAGCTCTTTCCGCTGCCGTACTCTCCAATCACGAATCGGATCGCCGACCCCCCGTCGATGATCCGGTCCAGATCCCTCAGCAGCGCAGACACCTCGCCCGCGCGCCCGACCTGGACGTGCTGGAGCCCGCGTCTGGGCACCACACCGGCTGCCAGCGACTGGAGAATCGCATCGCGATCGCGGGGACGGATCCGGGATTCAGCGGCCATCGAGCAGTTCCTTCAGCGCCTCGTCGTTCACCTCGAGTGGATCGTCGCCCTCGAGGAGTGGTTCGCCGCAACGCTCGAATGCCGCGTCGTTGATCGTCTCGATGGCGCCTGCAGGCATCAATCCGAGTTCACCCGCGGTCTGCTCGAATTCCTCACGGGACCAGATCCGCCGCTGGGCCAGGTAGCGGACGAGTTCCGCATGCAGCGAATCCAAGCCATCCAGCGCCGTCTCCGAAGTCGCCTCCTCATTGTCGATCGTTGTCTCGACGGCATCGGGTTCTTCCGCTTCCTCTCCGATCGGGCCATCGAAGATCTCCGTGAGCAGCTGCGTGACTTCGCGAGTTGACGCCATGACCTCCGCGATTCGCTGCTTGTCCAGTGTCAGCCCCGCATCCGTCGGGACGATCGCCGCCTCAGGCGGTCGGGGAATCGGATGCCCGATTGGCCTGTCGCTCGGTATCACGGTGACCGGGCGGGTCGCTGGGCCGGATGCAAGCGCGTGAAGATCGCTGTGGAGCTGATCGGAGTTGAGGCCGAGGAGCGTGTAGATGCGCCCGAGAACCTTGACTTCCTCCGGGCTGACGTATCCATCCGCAGCCGCGACGGACAAGACGAAACGCCCGGCCAGATCGCGCTGCGCCGGCGCGAGCGCCTGAAGGCGGGACTTCATTCCGGTGAGTTTCGGAGGGTCCGCCAGCAGCCATTGCAAGTGGGCCCGAAGACGGTTGCGGTCGACTCGGGAGAGATTCAGCGCCTGTTCCAGATGCGCCTCGAGGTGCCGTTCTTCATCCTCTGTCACCGTGCCATCGGCGACGCTCACGGCGGCGCCGAGCTGCAGGAGGACGGTCGCGCCCAAATAGTCCTCGGCAGGTTCGGTTGGCTTGTCAGGTAGCCGGAACACGGCAGCATGCTGGTGTTTCGAGAGGTTGATCCCGGAGTAGCGAATGTCCGGGGCGACCCCGAATCCACGTTGCTCCAGCAGTTCGGTGAAGGCCGTCCCCTCGCGGGCGGTCAGGATGTTTGGCTTCCGCGACGGATACTCCGCGATGAGATCGGGCACTGGGAGCGTTGCTGTCTCGTTGTCGCCGATCGCCGTCTCGATCCGCTCCAGCAGACGGCGAAGCTCTGCTGGCTGTCGGGTTTCTGCGAGTTCGCGCGGCAGGAGCGCGATGGCGGCGAGACTCTCACGGTCATCGTGTCTCCCGACCCAGCGGCTGTAGGCGTCAAGCTCCTCGGTGACTGTTCCAGCGACTTGCTGAAGCCGCCGGACCGGCGCTTTCAGTCGGCACACGTCCGGGAGATCGCCAGCATCGACCTTGATCGCATCGTGGAGACTGGCACTGGCGGGATGGTACGAGAGCTTGAGCGGCGTCTTGTTGCGTCGAATCGTCATCCCATCGCCGTGCTGCGCCTGGTAGCGAATTCTGAAGAGTTCGTTGAACTCGTCGGCGCAACGAGTCGCGGGAGTCCGCAACCGGATATCTGGGTGCATGCGGAGCCACGACAATGCCCACGGTGCGGGCAGCGGCTCGGACGCATTGACGATCGCTCCAAGAGCCAGTTTGAGCTCTACCGGAAAGTCCCAACCACGCCGCGTGAGTGGCGGCGTCAAGTCTCCGACATCCACTGCGCCGCGAATGAGAGGAGCGAACGAGAGGAAGCTGCCAGCATATCCCTGGAACGAGCTGTTGCCCTGATAGAGATCGATAAGCCGTTCCACCTCGTCGATCAGCGCCGGGATCTCCGGACGAGCCTCATCAATGTAAGCAGCATCGAAGAGGACGCGACGTTCGATGCCATAGAAAAAGAGGAACACGTACCCGATATACGCGCCGCCAGGACGCCCTGCCGCAAGCCAGTCGAGGTATGCCGTGCGTGATGCTGGTGCGAGGTGGCTGTATGAGGGCCAGTAGTCCATCAAGTGTCCGGACCGATCGGGGGTGGGATGGGCGCCAGCGAGCTTAGGGTTGACGAGTGCGGGCTCAATTGAGGCGTGTGATGAAATCCCCCGCAGGCGTGACCCGACGTAGATCATCCCTCCGGGCAACGTCCTGCCTTGCACTGTGACCGTCTGTCCAACAGAAACCCATGCCTTCTGACCTGCGCGGGCAATATCTTCCAGTCGTCGATCCGTGACAGGTGCAGGGCGGTCTCGTCCACCAGATGCGGGAGGGCGGCGCGAGAGCCGTCGATGCGACGGTTGTGCCGATTCGCTCGGGCGGTCGGGTGCGTGAGAGTCGGGACGATCCCCCCTCAACCAACGGATGATGCCGCGAACGATAGGAATGTCGTCCAGGGACTCCATCGGCGCCACCTCGGTGAGGGATTCGGTTTCGATGCGTATATCTGCAGCCAGGCTGGTCGCTCGCGGGCGCGAGCGCCATTGCAAGCCTCGCTGCCACGCGGCACGCCGGCGAGTCCGGGCGGAAGTATATCAGCCGACGCGTTTCCGGCAGGGATAGTTGGCGGCCGTCGCGTCCAGTCCGCGCGGACACTGTCCACCCAGGGACAGGCTGGTGCGCCCGCACACGCGTCGCCCTTCGACCAAGCGTCCCGCATGAATGAGTTCCCCCCAGGGATGGTCCCCATATACCCTCTGCGTCACTGTGCGCCGGGTGCAGCGTTCTACGCGATCAGAACGTAGCGGGGCTTCACCATTTCGACGATGCGAGAGAGACGGCTCCTGCGGTGAACTTCCCCGATCTCCCGCTGCCCTTTGATCTCGCGTTACCCGACATCAACGGCGCGGTCGCGCTGACGGTGCTGCTAAGCGCCCTTCTTGGCGGGCTCGCAGTGGACGTGCTGCTCACGATGAGGCCGTTCTCTCGACATCGCACCTCCCGCCTGGCAGCGGTGATCAGCCTCGCCGCGCTCATCGCCGGATGCCTCGTTTTCGGCGCGTTCGCGGACCGCAGCCAGAACTCGCTCGTAGCCGCGGCCGTCGTTGCAGCACCGGGAGCTCTCGCATATTGGGCGGTTTACCGAAGCGGCGGTGGCGACCGCCAGGATGAGGCCGGTGTTCTGCCAGACAGCGAATTGCGGCGTGGCAAGACTCGATCTGACCGGTGGGTGCTGGTGACAGGTGCCAGCCACTCGGGGAAGACCGCTCTCGTCGAAACGATGATCGCTGCGGCTTCCCTGCAACTCGCGGGAGCCGTACGGCGCGCCGAGGACGGCGAGCTGCGAGCGACGGAGCTCGGCGTCCGCGATCGCCGAGGAAGCGTCTGGGCACTGCGCGTATGGGAAGCTCCCTCGCTCGACGGACACCGTGGCCGGCTCCCATCCCTGGACGACTTCGACGCGGTCGTCCTGACGGTCGATCCGGTGCAGCATGCCCCGATCGCCGACTCGTTTCCGGACGTGCTGCGCGAGGGGCGCACACCTGCCGACGCCAATGGGAGTGTGCTCCACCTTGCCGGCATGCTCCCGGGCGGCCCGCGCGTGTGGGCAGTGGCGACGAAGGCGGACCTGCTGCGCTTCTCGGTGCATCCGGAATTGCTGGATCTGCCGCTCCGGACCGGACCGGGATGGTACGAACAGGTGCGCAACATGAGTGTCGAAGAGCGCCGCCGGTTGGCCGACGCGCTGGGACTCGATCAACTGACGCGGGAACATGAACCGGCCTTCACGTGGGGAACGGGCAGCCCGCTGTTCGCCTACCGCGGAGGTTCCGGGGATCAGAAGCCGTTCGGCGCCCCCGAGTTGATGAACTCGATGCTTGAAGCGCTCTGGGCGAGGACGTCGTGACGCAAGAAGCAGACACCAGCGGGGATGTCGAGTCCCGCCTGCGGGATCTGCAAGTCCTCGCCGACGAGGGCTTGATCACCCCGGAGGAACACCAGGAGCATCGACGCCGCCTTCAGGGCGAAGTGAGGCGGTCTGCCGAGGACCGAGGCCGTTCACAAGCCGAGACGGCGCCGACCGAGGCGATGCACGGCAATGCTGTCGCCTTGCTCGACGATCTGATCGGCATGTGGTCCAGGTGGGACGCGAATGAGCGCTACTACCTTGAGGAGCTCGTCCCGCGCATCGTTCGTTCCGATGATCCTGAGTTCGCATGGATGAACACCGGGGAAGAGCGTGTAGTCGCGACCCGCCTCAGGGCGCTCATGTCGCCGGAGGAGTGGCGAATCCTGCCCGAACTCATCCGTGCGCGACGCAGCCTCGGGTTGCACGAGCTGGATTCGGACAAGGGGCGGCCGGAGAGGCTTACCGAGCAAGGGCGCCCGCGGCGTGAAGCAGAGCGCGAGCGGGACGTGGCTGAGGAGTGGGCGGAGGCATCCGGCCGTGCGCGACGGGAGGGGGAAGAGCGGATCCGGAACGAGCAGGAAGCGGAGCGTGCCCGCCTGGAGCGCGAAGCAGAAGAGCAATCCGGCGCGGGGCAGGAACATCAGCCTGCCCGTGGACGGCGGCGACGCCCTCGCCGCAAGGGGCGGCGCTCCGCGGCCGAACCGGACCCGACCGCTGACAGGGGTCGCGACTCTAGTGATCCGTCACTGGACACAACGGCGGAAGCGGGCCCGACCGAACCAGTCTCCGTGCAACCCGCGGAGCTGGAGTCGGCTCCCGTACCGGCAGACGAAGGATCGGAGCGCGACATGAGCGACGAGCCGGCTCCGGCGGATGCCGAGGTCACCGGGCCCCCCGAAACGAACGCACCGGACGGCGAACAGGTGGCCACGAACACCGAGTCCGAACCCGCCGCCGCAGATTCACCCGCGCTCGCGGGGCAGAACGACTCCCTCGTCCCCGACGGTGTCGCACTGGAGCTCAGGGGCTTTGCAGGGCGGCTGCGGGGCGCTGGTGAGCGGTCTCTTGCCGACGCGGTCTCGGACTACGCCGATCGGGTACGAGCAGTACGGCGCGGAGAACTGTCCCCTGCACTGAGCGCCGCCCCCGCAGCGGTCACGCCGGAGATGGTCGGCGCTGCCATCGCCCGTAGCCGCATCGAACTCCTCGTCGAGGTCGTCCGAAACGTCCTGATCTTCATGCCCGTGCTCTGGACGTGGCTCAAACTACAGGCAGCAGTGTCAGCTTATGATCCCGAATCTCTCGATCACCGGACCTTCTTCGACTTCTGGGTACAGCAAGGCGGCGAAAGCGGGCTGCTGGGAGGAACCCTGGCAGACGCCGCCCGGGATGTCGCCGTCCTCCTCACTGTGCTGATCACGGTGAACGTGCTGCTCGGTCTGCTGCGGGGGCGCACAGCGTCGCGCAAGGCGAGCGTCGAACGCCACTTTGCCGCGACGCTCGCCCGGGCCGAGGCTGCCGGTGCCGCGCAGCGCATCGCCGACCCGCAGGTGGCGCTTGAGGGGTTTGTCCACGCTAGCCATGACCTGACCTCGAACCTGCGCTCCGTGAGCGAGTTGCTCGAGGCCTCGGTGAGCCCGTTCGCCGAGGCACAGGAAGCGGCGGCGCTCAGCGCCCAGGCGCTGGCCGGGATCCGCGACAGCCTCGCTCCCTCGGCGCGCGACTTCGCCGGCGCGGCGGCCACCCTCGAGCAGCTCGCGGAGCAGCTCGAGCGGATGACCGAAAACATGGCCGGCGCCGTCGCCAATCTCGAGTCCGGCCTGGACTCGAGTGCGGCGGACCTCCGGGAGGCGGCGAGCTCGATGCGCACCGTCTCGACACGCGTGCTCGATGAGCTCGGCGACGGCCGGGGCAGGCGACGGTGAACGACGAGAGCATCGCCATCGCCGGCTGGCTGCTCGCCGATCTCGTGCTCGTGCTCGCTCTCCTCTTCCTCGCCCTCACACCCGGGCGCGACGCAACCGCGACTACGATCGCTGCGCCGGTGATCCTCGATATTGGCTGTGCGCTCAGCGCGTCCGCTGGGGAGACCAGCGTGATCTGTACCCCGGAGATCGGCGGTGGCGCGGCATCCTCGTTCCAGTGGGCAACCGAGCGCGGCGCACCGGTGGGGCCGAGCGACGCAGCCGCCTTCGAGGCGAGCTTCGAGGGGGTGGGAGCCGTCGTGCTGACCGTCTCGAACGACGGCGGCGCGCACCGTGCCGCCTTCCCCGTGCTGCCGTCGCCGGCAGCAACGGTGATCGCCACGCCGCCGATCGCCGCGCCGGTGATCCTCGACATCGGCTGCGTGGCTGACACGTCCGACGGGCAGACCAACGTCACCTGCACGCCGCAGCTTGGAGGCGACGCGCCGTCATCCCATGCGTGGGCGGCCGAGCGCGGCCAGCACGCCGGATCGATCAACGAGCCGTCCTTCGAAGCGTGGTTCGAGAGCGCGGGGGCTGTCAGGCTCACTGTCTCGAACGAGAGCGGCTCGCACAGCGCGTCATTCCCCGTGCTACCCCCGACGCCGACCGCGGTTGTCGAGCTTGCAAGCGCTGAGGTGCTGACTGACTTCCGCTTTGACCAGATCGTCCTCCGGGACGTGCAACTGGGGCAGGCGGATTGGACAGACATCGCTGGCGGGAGGGTGCGCGCGGGCCTCATCAAGTCGCAGGAGGATGACTCGCTCGGCCGCGAATGGCTTTCAACGCCCTCAACACAACCCGAACCGGCCGACTTCCTCCGTGCGAAGCTGGAGCAGGGTCTGCGCATCGCGCTCGTCGAGACCTTCTCGCATGAGCCGGGAGGCGCTCACCGCAGCCTCTCGCATCAGGTCAACGACGCGTTCTACGAAGGCCTCTTGCAGGAGTTGTATGCCGGGGAGCACGGCGTCGGCGTGCACGACTTCTTCGTCGACTGCGACGCCCGAACGAAATGGTTCGTTGACTACCGCGACACCACGTTCGACGCGAACGAGGTGCGGATCAACATCTTCTTCGTTCGCCCAAGCGACACCGACAAGACCTGCCAGTAACCGCGACCGTGATGCAGCACACGGTGCGGCTCGGCGATCGTTAGGGCCGGCTGGCGTGGCGAGGGCGTCGGCGGATATCGAGGCGGCCGAATTCCGCGGCGCCGAGTTCGGCAGTGGGGACGCCGAGCCAGCGATCGCGCCAGGCAGCGCCATCGTGCGTGTCGCGGGCGACCAGCTCACCGAAGATCAGCCAGCGCAGCGTCAGCAGGCGGCCGCCTGCCGCGTCATGTTCCCCCGGCAGCGTCCGGCGCCAGACGAACGTCCCGAGTTGCACGACATCAACCAGACTGTGGTCTTCGTCCGGCACTGCCAGCTCGATTGGACGAGCAGGCTCTTCGCCGCTGCCCCAGGCGTGAGGCAAGCGCACCGCAGCGACGCTAACGCCCACCGCGAGCGCCGCCAGCACGAGCAGGTGCAAAACGAGCGCCCAGACCGGCTCCCAGTACAGCAGCCACGAGTCGTCGAGCCGCACGTCGTTTTCGCGGTGCAAACCCTCGACACCGGATGATGGCGCGTACCAGCCGACCTCGCGCGGCGCCGAATCGCCCGACAGGCCGTCGGTAGGTACGTCCAGTGTGAGCGGCGGTGGGCCCTCATCGCTGGCCGCGCATCCTGTGCAGCCGGCTACGCGGGCGTCGCCCTCGATCGGTTCCGCGCAATCCGGGGAGTCGATCGTGACACTCCAGATGGCCGAGTCGCGGAAGCGGATCGGGAGCGGGAAGCCGAGACGCAGGGCGGGACGCCAACGGGGCGCGGAGCCGACCTCCCCTTCCCACGAGGCTCCGAATTCGGAACACGGGGGCGGCGTGGGAGCAGGGACGGGCGTAGGCGCCGGCGTGGGGGCGGGAGTCGCCGCGAGAGTCGCCACTGGTGTCGGCGCAACGGTCGCGACGGGCGTGGGCGTAGGGGTCGCCACCGGTGACGGCGTCGGCTGAGGGAGTTGGGTAAGGCGGAGGCGTCCGACGAGCAGGGTCCGAAGGTACAGCACGACCTCGTGCCCCATGACGCTGTCTCCGGGAGGCTCGAATGCGGCCGTCAGTGCGAATGCCTCGCCTCCTTCGTGCTCGAGGTACAGGTTCGCGCCCTCGTCGATGATCAATCCATCGCGGAGCAGCTCGACACCGTACGGCTGCGTGAGCAGCGAAGCGACGGCAACGCGCCCCGCCCCCGTCGGGTGGAGCTGCAGGTCCAGCGTCAGCCCCCGTTCATCCCAGCTGCGCACCTTGATGTCGAACGTCGCCGGATCGGGATCGACGATCACGCTGACCTGGCCCCCGGGCGGGACACCGCCCGAGAGGGTCAGTGCCCAGAAACCCGCGCCGGGCCGTTCGAAGCGCCAGACGTGCGCGCTCTCGCCCAGCGTGGTGAATTCGGATGGGTTGTCGATCGACTCGTAGGTGACTTGGTCCGGATTCCCCACTGTCGACGTCGAGCCCGCAGCGAGGCCGACAATCTGGAACCTGACCGAGACGAGCCCTCCCGGCACGGAGCAGTTGAATGTGTCGCCTGCGGGAATCAACTCGCAAAGGTCGACGCCGGGGAAGGTGCGCAGGATCAACTCCGCCAACCTGCCCGGATCGACACTGCGGACCACGCGATCGGTGCAGGCGGGCTGGCCCGCCCCGCCGCACTGGACGACGCGTTGCCAGTACTCCTCGGCCGCCGGAAACCACTGCCCGGGCTCATCGAGCCCGATCACCACGAGGTCGACGGCGCGCTCGGCCCGCAGCGCCTGCCAGGTTGTGGCGAGCGCGCAGAGGTAGGCGTCGCCGTCCCCGGCGTCGTAGCCGTCGTAGCCGCGCGGGCAGCCGGCGGCGGGCGGGTTGCCGTCGAACAGAAGGTCGGCGCCGGCCAGCGCGGGGCTCCCGTCCGTAATCAGCACTGCGAGCAGGCGCCCATCCGAGGAGTCCTCGCCCTGGCCGCCTCCGGCACCGACGGCACGCAGGAAGTCCGGAGACGGCTCGGGGCAACCGGCGCCCGTGGGTGGCGCCTCGCGCGCGGCTAGCGTCCAGGCACTACAGAGCCCCGCCCGGAAGTCGGTACCTCCGCCGATCCGCTCGGCACGCAGCCGTGTCGGCAACTGCTCGTCGAGCACTGTGGTCAGCTCGCTCAACACCTGCGGCTCGCCTCCACCGAAGGAGAGCGCACCGAGTTCGACCACGCGCTGCTCGTCGTCGCTAGCGAGAAAGCCCCTGAGCACGCCGATCAGGCCTCGCACGCCCTCGATCCGCTGCTGATCGGGGTCGCTCGCGGGCTCGCCTCCAACGCCGAACATGGAGCCGGAGTTGTCGATGGCGAAGACGACCCGGGTCGGTGATGGCCCGATGGCCGTCTGTGCGGCGGCGGCGTCGCCGAAACGAGTCAGATGCGCGCTAGCCGCCAGCAGTGCGAGCACAACTGCGGCAGCAAGCGCTGGCCGCAGGAAGGCGCGTCCGGGCGGACATCGAGTCACCGCTTTGTCAGCCGAGCGGCCGGTCGAGGTGTGTCCCGCGGATGGCTCGTCGCTCCGGGCCGGCGAGCAGCCGCCGCATCGCGAGCTCCCAACTTGATTGCTCGAGGGCGCGGCCCGCGCTCATGCGCGCGAGGTCCTGTTCGAGTACCGCGATCATGGCGGCGCAATCGGCCTCCACGTCGCCCCGGTACCACTGCAGCACGACGGCGCGCTGGAGTGCGGCAACGAGATCGGGTCTGACCGCCCAGTCTGGAGCGAAGAGCTCTGCTCCCGGGTAGGAGTAGTCGTCCTGGTCGTGGCCGGGGATTCGTGGCGTGCCCTTGAAGCGCATGAACTCGCAGAAGGCATCAAACGTCACGACCACCGCGCGTCCGGCTCCAAACATCTGATCGCTGAGGCCGCCGCGACGCCACGCGACAAGCTTCAGCGTAGCCCCGGCATCCGCGCCGCCGTCGACGAGCGACGTGAGCTCGCGGGCATCGGGGCCATCGCCCTCGACACCCGACTGCAGCCAGCCGCGAGCGCGCAGGAGGTAGAACAACTCCGCGTAGGTGGGGCCGCCGGTGTCGAGGTCGGAGCCGAGCAGCCTCGGGACGACCGCGGGCGCCAGCGGCGTGACGCTACCGCCAAGTTCGAGCTTCGTGGCGGCGAGCAACTCCGGGATCACGGTGAAGCAGGTTTCCGTGGCTGTAGCGACGGCGGGAACGCCGGCCTGGGTTGCGTAGTAGGTCTCAATTGCATACCCGGCGTCGGCGGTACGGCCGATCACCTGCGGCGCCCACGGCTGGTCTCCCGGATCCACCCAGAGGTCGAGAAACGCGATCTGCTGGCCCAGGGCGGGCACGACGATCGGGTTGCCATACGCTGCGAACGCGGTCCGCTGCGCTCCCAACTCCGGTGCCTGCAGCGCCCGATTGAACTCGCCTTCAATGGCGCCGCTGCCGACGTACACCCGACGCCGTGCCGGATCGGAGTCGGCCGTCCTCAGGCCGATTGAGGGCGGTCGCGGTAGCCTGAGGCCCGCAAGCTTCGTGGCGAGCGAGCGTGTCGCACTGTCCGGATCCCCCTCGCAGTGGGCGAGCGCGTCCCCGAAGTTCTCCGGCAGATTCTGCCCGAGGTTCCAGTTGATCAGCTTCCACGCGGACTCGCGCCACCGGGTTTCGATGCGCTGAGCCTCGACCAGTCCGGCCTGGTCCTCCGCTTTCAAGGCTTGCAGGATCAGGCCCGCCTCACCGGCTGCCGGATCAAAGATCGCCACCTCGCCGTCATCCGCATGCACGAGCCGCAGCGTCAGATCCTGTATCCGCGGCTGCGGGCTCGAGTGCGCATCAATCCGCAGCCGCCGCTGCAGTTCACGGACGATGTTCTCTGCGACATTGCGGTCGTCCTGGATGCACTCACCGACCTCGGCAACGACATGCGGCGGGGTCGAGGCGGCCTGGCTGGCTTCGGCTGTGGCCCTATCCTCCAGCGCTTCGTAGACCTCCGCGAGGCGCTCGACGGCATCCCGGGCACTCTCGACCTGTTGGCGCAGCTCGCGGAAGAACGGGAGCCTGGCGTTGGCGCCCTGCAGTTCCTGGTGCATCCACTGCAGGGCACGGACGCGGTCACGTTCCTCGTAAGCATCGAGCAGGCGCCGCTCAGCCCGGCGGCGGCGCTCCGCGAGTGACGCCGCCTCCTTCTTGTCCTTCAGGAACCACCACTGCGCGCCACGATATACGACGAGCATCGAGATCACAGCGACGACCCAGGCAATCCAACTCGACTCGACGGTGCCGACGTTGAAGCCACGGACCAGGCTGGCGATCCCGAGCGCCGCCCCGAAGGCGACGATCCCCGCCACAAACGCCGCGATGCGTTCGAGGCCAGAGAGAGCCGCATCGCCGGGTGGCGGGTTGTCGAAGCGATCCTTCGCGTCCCGGATCTGGTTCTCGCACGCGTCGAGTGTCTGCTCGGCGGGGAACAGCTCGTCCTGGCCGAAGTGCCGTTCCAGTGCCTGGGCGTTGCCTTCGAGGCCGGCCAGCAACCGGATCACGTCGTCCGTCGGCGACGGCGAATCTCCGTCGCCGCCGAGCCGACGCTCGAGAACTTCGTCCTCGAGCCAGGCGCCGAAGGCTCGCTCCTCCTCCCTGCGCAACTCCCGAATCGACTGCTGCAGGGAGTCCTGGCGGCGGCTCGCCTCACGGTCGAGCGCATCCGTGACCACCCCGACGTACGCGCGCCAGCCCGGCATGTCCGAGTCGTAGTTGTCACCCCGCACCTGGGTTCCGCGTGGCGTCACGTCCTCATAGCGGTCCGCGGCGCCGGCGTCATCGCGAAGGCGGCCCGCCAGTTCACCGGCGGCCTCGCTGTCGATAGCGGTGGCGCTTCCGCTGAGGTCCAGCGGACCATGACGGTAGCGATGGAACCAGCCACCCAGCGTGCGGGTGGTCTGATTGTCCACGTAGGCGAGAAGCGTGGTCGCGTCCTCGACAGTCCCTTCGAACTGCGCCGGTGTCTTGCGCAAGGCACCGTACGCCTCCTGCAACACGCTCGAGATGAGGCGCCTCTGGTAGCGCAGTTTCGGGTACTCGATCGCGGTCACGGCGCCGACCCACTGCAGCGGGCTCCCGCCCGTCTCTGCCGCCAGGTCGTCCGCGCTGCCGTCATGGCTGAGGAGGCGCAACAGTACCCCTGCCTCCTCGAACGCGTCTTCGGGACCGCCACCACGCCCACCGAACCAGTAGGCGCGGTCGAAGAGCTGCCGCTGCTGCCGCCCGGGCCGGTAGGCGAGCCCTCGGTCTGTGATCGGCAGGCCGCGCGGCGAGAACGTCGTCTGAGGATCAGCCGCCGGGGAGAAGAAGGAGAGCTCCCGGAGCATCGCGTACGTCCCCGAGTGCCCCTTCGCCGCCAGCTCCTCGAGATCGGCGTTCCCGCGCAGCACCTGCGAGAAGGCGGACGGAGTGACGGCCACGAGGTTGAGGTCGGAATCCGGGTACTGCTGGCGCAGCCACAACGCGAGCGGCATCACCGTGCCGGCGCCGGTGCCTCCCGCCGTCGAGGTGACGAGGTTGATGCGTGGCGGTCTGCCACCGAAAGTCTGGCTGTTGATGCGGTCGGAGATGTGGTTTCGTAGCTCGTTGCCCGTCCCGGTCCCAGCCAGTGCCATCGCGCGGTCGAACAACATCGAGAACACCGCGAGACCATGCGCGCGCAGGGCGAAGAGGCCCGCGCTCGGCGCTGGGTCGCGGGCGATCCCTTCGCCGATCTTCACGAGCAACGAGTCCTCGGGAGAGCGTTGCGGTCCTGGTTGCCGTGCGTTCGCGGCCGGGCCGACTCCAGACCCGGGATCGCGCGTCGACCAGTCACTTGCCAGCGCCGCCACCCCAGCCGCCGTCTCGCCACCCGGTGCGACGAGACTGAGTCGAACTCCGTCCCGGATTCTGGCGTTCAGGTCGAAGGCGATAGGTTCACTGATTCCGAGGCCGTAGAAGTCGCGGCTGTCCTGGATGTCCTCGGCGATGGCCTTGCCGGTACCACCGAGGAAGATATTGACTGAGCCCATCGTGCGCTCCCAGCGTCTGCTACCGCAGCTTGTCCAGTTCCGCCATCGAGATGAACACGCCGATCCCTTCGCCGACCGCGCCTCCGGGCATCCGGGGCAGGGACGCCGCGACCGCGAGTGCATCGCCGCATTCGTCGACGAGCGGCCCGCCGCTCATCCCACTTTGCACTCGGACGTCCGACTGGACGATTCCTATGGTGTTCCGCTCGGCCGTGCTCGACAAGATGCCTTTGAGCACTACCGGCGGCGGGATCCTGGCCGAATCGTCCTGGGCCTGTGACCACGGGTAACCAAGCGCGCGCACGTCCCGCTCGACATCGTCCTCGGTCGGCGCGCGGTAGCCGATGGAGTGCTCGATCGGAGGCGCTCGCAGCACGGCGAGATCGCGCTGCTGGTTGCTGGCGCTGCTGCTAAACGATCCCACCCGCACCACCTCGGCCGGCTCCGAACGCCCGGTCAGCGCCGACTCTACCCGGATATCGCGGAGGGTGTTACCGGAATCGTCAAGCACGACGTGGGCTGCGGTCACGTACATACCCTCTCCGATGTGGAAGCCCGTGCCCTCAGATCCCCTTGAGGGGCCCGTGACCGAGCGGATGCGAACGACGGCGCCGCGCACTCGCTCGAGTTCGTCGCGGAAGTCGCAGCTGTTGGGGTCCTTCGTGGTCGCGGCAGTGGCGGAGGGTGTCGCGGCGGCGGTGGGGGTCGCGGTACCGGGCGTCGCGGTGACGGTGGGGGTCGCAGCGACGGGAGCCGCGATTGGCGACGGCGTGGCAGTGGAGGCAGGCACCGCAGCCTGAGGCTTCGACGTCGGCGTCTCCTCGGCCTCGGGAGGCACTACACTGCTGCCCGAGTCTGAGCTGAGCTGCACCGCGGCGAACACCACGATCGCAAAGACCGCGAGCAGCACCTCATCGAGCGTCGGCCGTCGGAACACCTCGCCGCGTCCCTTCAGGAAGCGATCGCCTTAGCCTCGCCGCAGCGGAATCGCCTGCGGGACGCATGGTATCCGCAATCCACTGGATATTGACCCCGTCACAACCTGCGCCCCTGAAAGCCGGGCCCGACGATCAGCTCTGCCGATGCCGCTCCAGGCATCGACGCGACGCTCCCGTGGCGCCGCTCAATCATCGACTGCTGCGAGAGTTTCGTTGACGCGCTGATACGGCACGTCGTCAGGTGGCCCAGCGGCGTCTCGAATGCAGTGGGCACGGCATGACGCGTCGCGGTGCCCTTGGGGTGGTGGTTCCCAGGGTGCAACTCGTTACGATCCGGCCGGTACCTCTTGTCAGATTCGGTGAGCAGCACACACGCTGAGCGCGCCGAGGACGTCGTCATCGCCGGGCCGATCGGGACCGGCAAGACCCACCTCGCGATCGCGCTCGGCGTGGAGGCCGCCCGCCGCCGTCACCGCGTCGCTTTCGTGCGCGCGGCCGATCTCGTGCGTGAACTGGTCGAGGCGCGCGATGAGCTCACGCTCTCGCGGCTGCACCAGCGCTACCTGCGGGTCGCGCTGCTGATCGTCGACGAACTCGGCTTCGTGCCCTTGTAGCTCACCCGCCGGCGCTGAAGCGCTGCCGGGGATGGCTCACCCGCTCCGCCCCGAGGCTGAGCATCAACTCTTACACGCCCACACAGGCCGTGACCGAGAGCCCCGCCCAGCGCTCCGGCACCGAGTACAAGGCGCCCTCGACGGGCACCAGCGCGCTGCGGCTGACCGAGACCGGTTGCAGCCGCCGTGCCTCGAACCGCCACTTCCGGCAGGGAGTGCAGCGCCAGCTCCTTGGTGGCGAAGCGTTCCACACCCGCTGCGGCGCGAGGCGGTCGGCCTCCCCCTCGCTGTCGCCGGCGAGCTCGCGGTGGTTGTGACGGTCCGTGCGTACCAGATCGGCGAGGATCTTCGCGTCGCCGGCGCACAGCTCGCAACACGACCGCTTCGCCCTCAACAGCGCGCGCGACCCACGCCAGTCGGTGGATTCGGGCTAAGGCGGCGCGGGCGGCCGCAGGTCGATCCGGAGTTCGGCGATCCGCTCCGGCGTCGCGACGATGCCGCGGCGTTGTAGCGCGGCCAGCATGTCTTCCTCTATCGGCTGACCGAACGCCAGCCGATAGAGCGCCAGCGCGTCCTGCGGCGATGGGGTAGGCAAAGCACTCTCTCGTGTGCTCCACGAGCGCCGATTCCGAAAAGGCGCCACCCTCAAAGATCTCTTCCGCCAGCCGATCGGCGAGGTCCTGTTCAGTGGTGACGCTCTTCTTGATCGCCGCTCGGTCCGTGGAGCTGATTTGCGGGCTGATCAGAAGCTTGAGGGGCGCCTCGCTGCGCTCTATGAAGTCAGCGAGCGCAGGGGCGACCTGCGCCAAGCAGTGTGAGCTGAAATACCCGGATCCGACCCAAACTTCGTCGGCATGCGACATGGCCGGGACGATCACCTCACCGATTAGGTCGTCATCAGGAATCTCGTAGACGGGGGCTACATCAGTGAGGGCGGCGAGTAAACCGGTCATCCGGAGGCTGCCTCCATCGAATCTGGACTTCGACTTTGCTGAACAGACGGACCCGTCCGATAGCACGAGCCGACTGCATGAGTATTACACGCGGAGACTCACGCAAAGCTGCGGTGAGCGGGAACATCACGCTGCCGTGTGCACATGGCCCCGAGAGGGGCATTCCCCAGGCGCATTGCGCGACCCCCGACCATCGGCCAGCTTGCTGACGCAAGCGCCCACGGTCAGCCTGCTGCCTGCGCTGCACCGCCGATCCTCCTCAACGCAGAAGCTGCGCTCACGCTCGCCGTTGCGCTCTTCGTGCTGCAAGCTGCAATAGCCTGGCGGGGCGGTGGCACGGTTCGGGGGGCGATCGGCGCGATCAGCGCGGTTTCGGCGACCAGCGGCGGAGGGCGCAAGCCGCCGCTCCCCTACCACTAGCGCTGACGAGTACCATTCCTGAGCCGATCGGCCTTGCGGTCGGCGCCCACCCCGTTCGACCCTACCCCGACGGTTGCGAAGTGGATCCATATATGACGCCGGCTGTCCTCGCGTGGCTCGACTACTCCCAGGCCGACCAGCGCCGCGCGCGAGAGATCGTGGCGATGTTCTCGCAGCGCGAGAGTCGCGACGAGCTCGGGCTCGGCGGGATCCGGGACGCGCTCAGCGACACACTCTTCCCGGGAACCTCCTTCGTACTTACCCGCGCCCGCTACTTCCTGTTCGTGCCATGGCTGTTCCGGGAAGGAGCACGTCGCGGGCATGTCGGGCCGCAACTGGCTTCGTGGGTCGAAGGTAGAGAACGGGAGCTCATCGAGGCCCTGCACACGGGCGGCGATCACGAGGGGCTGATCGGCCGCTTCGCACGAGGCGCCGTTCAGTTGCTGCCCTCGAGCATCTACTGGAACAGCCTGCGGCGCTTCGGCATCTTGCGACACGGGGGGACGAGGGCTCAGGTCGCGAGTCTTCGGCAGGTCTCTCGCCCCGCGGAGGACTCGACCGAGTTTCTCGAACGGTCTGACGCGGTGTGGACTCCGTCAATCCCGTCGGCTCCGGACGGCTTCTTCGACTTCAACCAGTGCGACTTTGCACTCACCCACGACGAGGCGACCTGGCTCGCCGAGCGGATTGTCGATGCGGCGCCCGACACCCTGCTTCAATTCCTCGTCCTCAGGGGTGGTCGTCCCCCGGCCAGCTCGCGATACGCCTGGGAGGATCCCGAGGCTCATGCGGCAACGGGATCGATCGCCGGGGCGCTTGGCGAGGCTCGCCGCTTTGCCCTGGCGATGCATGGGGCCTCGCTGCTCTACAACGTGCTGCTGGCCGAGCGCGCCGCTGAGCTCGGCCTGACTGAACACGAGAGTCGCCGAGACGACTTCACCGATCGGCTTGACCAGTGGTGCAGCGAGAGCGAGGCGAGCGATCTCGGTGACTGGAGTCTGGACCGGTTGTGGGCTCTAGCTGCAGAGCAGGGGAGGCCGGTCTCCGTGCGTACGCGCTCGTTCGTAAGCGATTGGCTCGACCTGGCGCGGCGAGGGTGGAGCGGCCCCGCCCTCGCCGCCGCCGGCGAAGCTCGTGAGTTGGTGAGTAGCCGCGAGCTGCACCAGAAAGGCAGTCAGGCAAGGCTCCGCAACGACCGTCTTATGAGGCAGTGGGGAGGTGCATCCGGAACGGCGCGCCTCAACTTCCGCTGGCCGTTCATCAAGCGCTTGCTCGAAGACATCGCCGACGGTCGGGAGCGTGACCATGCTGGCGCCTGACAGCCGCGCCCTCCTGCTCGACGCGCTGAGGCCGCCGCGAGGCTGTTCTTTGGATCGCGCTGTCGCCACGACGTTCACGCTCGATCTCGAGGCGGCGCTGATGGTGCCGCTCGCATTCGCGGGGTTCCGGTTCGAGGACCAGCCCGACCCCATCGAGGTCATGGAGTCGCTGCGCGAGATGAGCGGACGATTCGACGTCTTCTGCCAGGCCGGCGCCATCAGCGACAGGAGGTGGCCGTCCGATCTGCTCGCGCTGATCGAGGACGTTGTCCATGGAGTGGAGCGACCTCGACCGGGCCATATCTTCCATCCGAAGGTCTGGGTCCTCCGATTCCGCGATCAGTCGCACGAGCCTTCCTACCGACTCCTCGTACTCTCCCGGAACCTGAGCGCCGATCGCAGCTGGGACACGATTCTCTGGCTTGACGGACAGAGAGTAGAACAGCCCCGCGCGAACAACGCACCGCTCGCCCAGTTCATCGGAGCGCTCCCCGGTTTGGCAGTCGCGGCGTTGCCAGCCGAGCGTCACAGGGCCGTCGCCGGCCTCGCCGAGGAGTTGAGACACGTTGAGTGGGACCTGCCGCCGGGCGTCCGCGAGGCCCGGTTCCACTCCATTGGGCTGCCGGGATCGCGGTCATTCCCGGTCGAGGAGCACTTCGACAGCCAACGCACGCTGGTGATCTCACCGTTCGTCCGCGAGGGTGCGCTGAGCCGTCTCTTGCGGCCGGTGCGCGGCCCGAAGTCCGTGCTCGTATCCCGCGGCGAAGAGCTCGATGCCATCCGGCCGGACGCACTCGAAGGCCTGGATGTCTACGTGCTCGACCCGGCGGCGAGCCTTGCCGGGAGTGATGAAGAAGCGGAGGACACCGGCCAGGCCTTCCTCACACACCTTCACGCGAAACTCTTCGTGATGGAGCGAGGCCGGCTCGCCCACCTCTTCGTCGGCTCGGCCAACGCGACGGACGCGGGCCTCGGCCTGAACGTCGAGTTCCTCTGTGAGTTGGTCGGCCCTGTGAGGACACTCGGCGTCGAGACACTCGTCGGGGATGACGCGCCGTTCCGCAGGATGCTGACGCCGTACGCTGCGTCCGAGCCGGAGCCTGTCGACAAAGCCGTCGCGGCCGGACGCTCGCTCGAGGATCTGTTGCTCGACATCGCCGGAGGCGGTCCCTTCCGCACAGTCGTGACAGCGGAGGTTGATGGCTGGATCTCGCGGGTGACAGCCGACACCGCGCTGCCGCACTTTTCCGAAGTGATGGACGTTACCATCGCTCCACACAACCGTCAGGCTGAGACCTATCCGCTCCGCCCCGGGGACCCAGTCGACGTCGCCCTGCCCGCACGGGACCTGGCGGATCTCACCCCGTTCCTTCGGCTCACGGTGCGCCAGACGGTCGAGGGAGTGGTGGTGGAGCGCTCGACCGTCGTCTGCTCGCGGCTCGAAGGTGCGCCGAGCGAGCGTTTCGATCAGATCCTTGCGAGGCAGATCGACACACCCAAGAAGTTCCTGCGGTTGCTTGCCCTCCTCATCGGACTCGTCTCGCGAGGCGGCGACGATAGTGCTGTGGCGGGCAATGGGTCGGGGAGTTGGACGGCGGGCGCCGGGCAGGGTGTCCTGGAGTTGCTCGCGCGTGCGCTGTCCGAGAACCCCGAGTCGATCGACCACCTGGAGACGATCGTCGAGCAGCTGCGTCGGTCGGCCAGCGGGAGCGCCGTACTCCCGGAGGGCTGGGATGACGTCTGGGAGCCAGCCCTCGAGGCGCGACGCGCGATGCTCGCGGGCAGCTCGTGACTGGGCCGCACCGGGACGACCGGGCAGCAACGCTGAAGGACTTCCAGCGCGCGACGGCGGAGCATGCATTTCGGCGGCTCTATCGCGACGAGGACTCCTCTCGGCGCTTCCTCGTCGCTGATGAGACCGGGCTGGGCAAGACGCACGTAGCGAAGGAAGTCATCGCACGGACGCTTGACCACCTGCAGCACGTCGACCACGTGGAGCGTATCGACATCGTCTACGTCTGCTCGAATGCGGACATCGCCGCCCAGAACATTCGCAAGCTGAACGTCGCCGGCTCGGCGAGCCCGAGCTTCGCGACCCGGCTCAGCCTGCTCATCAAACAGCCGGATGTACTCACACCCGCAGTGGACGGTGAGCGGAAGCCCGCCACCTTCGTCGCGTTCACGCCCGCCACCTCGTTCCAGTTCGGATGGCAGATGGGGATGGCGACCGAGCGCGCGGTGCTGTTCCTGCTCATGCGGGATCACCTGGAGCTCCGAGGGGCACGGCGGACTGCGGCTGAGCGAATCTTCCAGGGAGGTGTCGGCAGCCGCAGGAGATTTGTCAGGTCGTACGTTGCCGCGGTCGACGCGCAGAACTTCGAGCCAAATATCCGCCGGACCTTCCTCGATGAGTTCGATCGGAGCGACGAGCGCCTGCTGCTACTTGCCCTGATCGATGAAGTCACCGGCCGACGAGCCCTGAACCGCGACCAGCACAAAGCGGCGCGGGAGATCGTCGGGAACCTGCGACGGATGCTCGCCCGAGCGTCGGTCCAGGCGCTTGAGCCGGACCTCGTGATTCTCGACGAGTTTCAGCGCTTCCGGAACCTGCTCAACGTGAAGACCGGCGGCGAAGCGGCCGAGTTGGCGAACACCTTCTTCACCCAGTCCGACGCGCACGTGCTGTTGCTCTCGGCCACGCCGTACAAGTCGTTCACATACGCCGAGGAGACGATCGAGGGTGTCGACCACTACGCCGACTTTCTGAACACGCTCGAGTTCCTCGCAGCATCGGGGGAGCCGGTGGACTCTGTGCGCAGGGATCTCGACGCTCTGCGCCAGGCGGCGCTCACCGGCGCGCCGGTGGCCGAGATCCGGGATCGTTTGCAGGGCACCCTCCGGCGCTGGATCGCTCGGACCGAGCGGCCCGAGGCAAGCCGGAACACCACCACCCTCGATACCACCACAGCTCGTTCCGTCCGGGCGGAGGACTTCGCGGGCTACGTCGCCCTGCGGCGTGTCGCTGACGAAGTCAGGGCGCCGCTTAGCGTCGAGTACTGGAAGTCGTCTCCGTACTTCCTCAACTTCCTGAGTGGCTACCGCATCGGCGAACGAGTGCGCGAGGACATGAAGGTCCCGGACCGTCGCGCCCGACTGACGACCCACTTCAGCGGTGCGCAGCGGCTCGCGAAGTCCGATGTGGAGCAGTTCCGGCGAGTCGAGTGGGCGAACGCCCGCATGCGTGCGCTGGCCGCGGAGATGCTCGACCCGGGGTGGTGGAGATTGCTCTGGATGCCGCCGTCATTGCCCTATCACCGGCTCGGTGGCCCGTACGAGTCCATCGATACGACCACAATCACCAAGCAGCTCATCTTCTCCAGCTGGGTGGCCGCCCCGTCTGCCATCGCCTCGCTGCTCAGCTATGAGGTCCAGCGGCAGATCTTCACCGGAGCCGGACAGTCCGAGAACACGCCCGCGGCGCGAGCGGCCATCGCCAGCCGCCTCGACTACCGGATGGCGGATGAGCGGCCAGCCTCGATGTCCGCGCTTGCGCTGTTCTGGCCGCAGCCGGCGCTCGCCGCCCGCACCGATCCGCTCGACGCTGCCCGCGACCACGACCAACCGCCGGACGTGGAGCGTCTCATCGAGTGGGCGCGCGAGCGCGTCGAGCCGGTCGTCGGTCCCGCGGGAGGCACCAGCGCCCCGGCAAGCGCGGCGTGGCACTGGTACGCACCCTTGCGAGCGGACCGCGGCGGTGCTCTCGCATCGGCCCTCCTTGAGGCGCCACGACGAACCCTCGCTGAGGCACTCGCGAGACCCGTTGCCGAGCAGGCAACGGTTGACGTGCCACGAGCACTGGACGCCCATGTGGAGCAGGCGCTCCGGGCGCTGGGCGGCTGGACCCCCGAGTCGGAACGCCCTGCGGACCTGATCACGACCAGCGTGCTGCTGGGGCTCGGTGCTCCGGGGAATATCGCGTGGCGCGCACTCAGCCGGCTGCGGCAGCCCGATGACCGGGTAACCGGATTGGGACGATGGCAAGCTGCGGCGATCCTCGCGTCTGGCCTTCGGAGCCTGTTCTCTCGGCCCGACACAGTGCTGCTCATCGACAGCCTGTACGCGCGCTCGGGCGGGCTCGGCCGCGCGGACGAGAGCGCGTACTGGAGGCGGGTTGCTCGCTACTGCATCGACGGAGGACTCCAGGCCGTCCTCGACGAGTATGTGCATCACCTCGCCGGCGAATCGGGAGTCGACGCTACGACGGACGAGGGGCTCATCTCGCTTGCCACCACTGCGCGGCGCGCAATCGCCCTCAGGGAGTCGGTCTACCGGGCAACGGACATCGACGAGTTCGACGGCGACGGGATCCCGTTCCCGAGCCGCTACGCGCTGCGGTTCGGGAGCACTCGTCACAGCCAGGATGAGTCCCGGCTCCCCGAGGTCAGGGCAGCCTTCAACTCGCCGTTCTGGCCATTCGTGCTCGCGACCACCTCGGTCGGGCAGGAGGGCATCGACTTCCACTGGTGGTGCCACTCCATCGTCCACTGGAACCTCCCCGCCAACCCCGTCGACTTTGAACAGCGCGAGGGACGAGTCGATCGCTACAAGGGCCACGCGATTCGCAAGAACGTCGCGGCCGCCCACGGGTCGGCCGCACTGGCCCCGGGAGTCGCAGACCCCTGGGACGCGGTCTTCGAAGCCGCCGCGACAGAGGATGACCGCGGCCTGGGCGACCTGACGCCGTACTGGATCTACCCCGGCGACGCCCAGCTCCAGCGTCGGATCATGAGCCTTCCGTTGAGTCGGGATGTGGACCGGTGGGCCCGACTACAGGACTCGCTGGCGCTCTACCGGCTGGCGTTTGGTCAGCCGAGGCAAGAGGACATGCTGGCGGCGCTCCAGCGTCGTGGCATCACTGCGGACCAGGCGCGGGTCGATGAGCTCAAGATCGACCTGCGGCCGCCAGCTCCCGGGTCGTGACCGGTTCGCGGTGACATTCGCTTGCACCTCGAAACGGCGAGTTCGGTTTCGTACGGGGCTCATCGTAGGGACGGCACGGGTTGGGCCCCCCGCGCGAACTCAAGCGCTACTTCCTACGGCATTGCCGCCGCTTGTAGACTCCCGAATGCACTGCAAAGGAAGCGTCTCTAAAGGCGAAGCCGCTTTGGCCGTGGACGACGGACAAGCTAGCGATGCGACGCCACGGCGCGAATCTCACCGGCGATAGGAGTACGACCGCAATGGAGCAGTCGGACAGCGCCCGCCTCGAGGTTGTGCTCCGCGCCGCCGAGCGGTGGCGCCGAGATCTGGTCGATACCTCCGGGCGGAACCGCCTGCGCCGGTACCGTGATCTCAAGACGAGCACGCTCGACATCACGCCTCAGCAAGCAGGAGGGGCCGACGCGCGGGCGCTGGACCGGCTGCTCAGAGGGAGCTCGGTCAAGCTCAGTGCGCTCTTCCCGGACACAGTTGCGGGTGTCAGAAGTTCCGCGGCCTTCGACGACGCACGCCGCCGCCTCTCGGCCATTCACAAGACCGCCGTCAGGAACCTTGAGGAGAAGGGCATCGACACCTGCTTCGCCGCGATCGGCCTTTCGACCTGGGCAGTCGAACAGGGAACCGCCCCGAACGCGCCGGTCGTTCTGCTGCCGCTCGATGTCGAGTCCACTGGTGCGGCCGCCCGCGACTTCACCATCAGCGTTGCTGGCGATGCCCACCTGAACCCGGTCTTGACGCACATCCTTCGCAACGAGCACGACATCGAGACGGAGGATGACGAGGCGGACATGGCGGAGGATCCACCCACCAGCCTCACCGGCTTCCGCAACCTCCTCGGCCAGCTTCAGGACTCGTGGAGTGCCCTTCCTGATCTCGCCATTGAGCCGCGCGCCGTCATGTCCGTGTTCTCGTACTCGACGATGCCGCTCGTCACTGACCTTGAAGAGAACGGCGAACTCTTCGCCGAGAGCGACATCGTCGCTGCCATCGCCGGTGATGCCGAGGCGCGGGAGGCTCTCGGAGCCCGGATCTGCGACCCCGCACCCAACCAGCCCGATGTCGATCCACCTGCGGAGGAATTCCTCGTGCTGGACGCCGACTCCAGCCAGCATCTGGCCATCAACCGGGTGCTCGGAGGCGAGTCGCTGGTGATCCAGGGCCCTCCCGGCACGGGCAAGTCACAGACCATCGCGAATCTCATCGCTGCCCTCATCGCCCGGGGCAAGCGCATCCTCTTCGTGGCCGAGAAGCGCGCCGCCATCGAAGCTGTCACGAAGCGCCTGGACCAGGTCGGGCTCGGCGACATCATCATGGACATGCATGGCGGAGTCACGTCCCGGCGTGACTTCGCGCGGACGCTTGCCGATTCGCTCGGGCACGTCGCCACGATCCCTGCCCGCGACTACTCCCGCCTGCACAAGCGTCTGCGTCAACGCCGCAACTCCCTGGTCGCCAACGATTCCGCCCTGCACGAGTCACGCGAGCCGTGGCAACTCTCCGTCTTCGAGATGCAGCAGCGAATCATCGCCATCCCGGAAGCCGCCCGCACGCAAATCCGCCTCTCAGGCGAGGCCGCGCGAGCCCTCGATCGGGATGGCTATGAGCGGCTCACCGGGGAGATCGAGGAGTGGATCGAGCTCAGCGGCCACGTGCTCGCGGATCAACATCCCGAGTGGTCGCGCAGCACCATCTCCACCAGCGATGAGGCGCGCGCGGCCTTCGATCTGGTGCGCGACCTCGCCCATGCGCGCTTGCCCGCGGCCCGCGACGCGCTCTTTGTGGCAATGGACGAGCTCGGTCTTGCGAGGCCGACGACAGTGGCCGGGTGGCTGGAGGCGGCGAACTTCCTGAACGAGATCGCGCTGATGCTGGAGCGCTGCGGCCCCGACCTCTATGGACTCGACCACGTCGGCCTGGGCGCGGCGCTGGCGCCGGCGCGCGGGTCGCGCTGGGCGAGGTTGCGTGCCCAGTTCTTCTCCGGCGACTACCGCACGGCCAGAAGCACGGTCCAGACGGCACACCGGGATGCCGAGAAGCTCTCGGCCGCTGCGGCCCTCGACCTGGTCGAAGAAGCGGGAGCGCACATCACCGAGTGGACGCGGCGGACGGGATCGGGAGAGCCGCGCCTTCCCGTCGAGATGGCGAGCGTGGGGGACCGCGTGGCGGCGCTCCTAGACGCTCTCGAAGCCATCCGTGGCGTCGCAGGGCTGGGCGACTTCGAGCAAGTTCCTCACGGGCACCTCGCCGCGACCCTTGAGCGGCTCGCGTCCGATCCTCAGGTCGTCGCCAACCTTCCCCGAATCCGCGAGCTCGAAGCGCGGTCTCGTGACGCCGGCATTACATCCGTCTTGGAGCACGTAGGCGGAGACATCCCCATCGAACTGGCCCCCCGATCCGTCGAGCATGCTTGGCTGCGGCGCGTGCTGGACGACCTCGAGTTCGAGGATCGGCGCCTGTCCACGTTCGATAGCGAGGGGCATTCCCGTCGACGCGACGAGTTCGCCGAGGCCGATCACCAGCACCTCGAGTCGACCCCGCAGCGCGTGCACCGGCTCACGGCCGAGGCAATCATCGAGACCATGAACGTCCATCCCGAGGAGACCGTGCTGATCCGGAGGGAGGCTGCGAAGAAGGGCCGGCACCTCAGCGTTCGGCAGCTCTTCGCGCGCGCTCCCCACGTTCTTTCCGCGCTGCGGCCCTGCTGGACCATGTCCCCGGTGCTCGCTGCCGAGATGGTCCCGGCAAACCGGCAGCTGTTCGACGTGGTCATCTTCGACGAGGCGTCCCAGATCCCTCCTGCCGAGGCCATCGGGAGCCTCGCCCGAGCCCCGCAGGCGGTGATCGCGGGAGACAGCCGTCAGCTTCCACCCACAACGTTCTTCGGGCGCGACGCCGGTGGAGACGACGACGAGGACGACGAGGATGTGGTGGCGCTCACAGGCGACATCGAGTCGTTGCTGGATGCCGCCGATGCCCTCTTGCGAGACAAGATGCTCCAGTGGCACTACCGCAGCCGCGACGACCGACTCATCGCCTTCTCAAACAACCACATCTACGGCGGCTCGCTGACGGCCTTCCCGGGGGCGATCGTCCGGAGTCCTATCTCCCACCACCTCGTACCCTTCCGCCCCCTCACGGGCGTCACGGGCACGCGTTCGAATCCCGACGAGGTGGAGCGGGTCGTCGAGCTCATTCTCGAGCACGCCCGCGAATCTCCAGACGAGACGCTCGGTGTCATCGCGTTCGGCCAGCACCACGCAAACAACATCGACAACGCACTCCTGCGCCGACTCGGTGAGCTCGACGACCCGTCGCTCGATGACTTCTTCTCCGAACAGAACGAGGAGCGGTTCTTCGTCAAGAACATCGAGCGCGTCCAGGGCGACGAGCGCGACGCGATCATCCTGAGCGTTGGCTACCACAAGGATGCCAACGGGAACCTTCCATACCGCTTCGGACCGATCCTGCAGGAGGGTGGTGAGCGCCGGCTCAACGTCGCCATCACGCGCGCCCGCTCGCGGCTCACGCTCGTCTCCTCATTCAGCCACCGCGACATGGACCCGGGCCGCTCGAGCGCCAAGGGCGCGGTGCTCCTCCGCCAGTACCTGGAATACGCTGCCTCAGGCGGCGAGGAGCTCGGCTCGGGCGTGAGCGATGTTCCGCTCAACCCGTTCGAGCTCTCGATCAAGGATGGACTCGAGCGGCGCGGCATCCCGGTCACTCCCCAATTCGGCGTTTCCGGCTACCGCATCGACTTTGCCTGTGCGCATCCTGATGAGCCCGGGCGCATGGTGTTGGCCATCGAAGCCGACGGTGCCAGCTATCACTCCACTCCAACCGCCCGCGCCCGCGACCGTCTCCGGCAGCAGGTACTCGAAGGCAAGGGCTGGCGTTTCCACCGCATCTGGTCCACGGCATGGTTCCGCGATCGCGAGGCCGAGCTCGACAAGGCGGAAGCGACCTGGAAGCAGGCCTGCCAAGCCGTCGACCAGGGGCCTGATCGCCCCGAGGCTCCTCCAGCGCAGCCACCGCCGGCGGCAACTGTCGCAGCGCCACAACGCGGCGCTCGCCCACGTGTCCCTCGGAGAGGAGCACGCGGCTTCGAAGCGATCACCGACTACCCGTTGCCGCAACTCGTCCAACTGGTCCGTTGGATCGAGTCCGACACCCTCCTGCGGACCGAGGAGGATCTGCTGTGGGAGATGATGGAGGACCTTGGTTTCAGGCGGCGCGGGAGCCGAATCACGGAAAGACTCAAGCAAGCCATCCGACAAGCTCGCTCCTGACGACGGCCGCCCCGTCGTGCCCCAGAGCCCGCAATCCTTGGGCTTTGGATTACTGACTACGGTGCGCGGCACCCCCTCAAGGCCCAGATGATCGCCAGGGGTCGGTCAGTTCGCGATGGGAGATCGGGGGCGTGCCTCGGACGCAACTCCAGGGTTCGCGCTCCACGGGGGTGCCGTCGGCGCGAGAAATGCCCCAGGTGGCGCTGGCCGGCATGATGTCGATGCAGTGCTCGATCTTCGCGATCCGGATGCACTTGCCGTCGAGCACGTAGCTCGTGGCGGAGGCGACCTTGTGCATCACTTCGTCGGTCGCGATGCGATCCACCGCGAACATGGTCATCTGCATCTCGTGGTCTAGTTCAGCGTCGAAGGGCCGGCCGAACACGGCCTCCGCCTCGGCGACGTCGTAGAACAGCACCTGCTCCACGGTGTGACCCTCGACGATCACGCTGACCCAGCGCACGTGCACGCCGGCCATCTCTCCCGACTGTTCGGTGGTGGATGCCATTGGCCGCACGTGTCCTACGTCTGGCTCGGGTGGCATGTGCTCCTGGGCGTGGTCATGGAGGCTATCTGCCAGCGAGGTGATCTCAGCCGCCATCGTCAATTGATCCCGCCACTCGGCCGGGATGCCGTCGACCCCGTAGTACGCACCGGCGATCTGGCCGTAGATGGCGGCGGTCGTGTCGGCGTCGGCGCCGAGGTTCGCGGCCAGCAGCGCTCCCTCGCGGAAGCCGTTCGAGTGGTGGAAGGCCCAGAGAGCGGCCTCCAGTGACTGGACCACGTACCCGGTCCCCCGTATCTCTGGAGGGTTGCGATCTTTGAACGACCCGTCAGCGATTCGTGCGATCTCTTCGGCCAGTGCCTCGCGCTCCCAAGGGCCCTCGACCGGGCAGTAGCCGGGGGAGAGGAGCGTCTCCTTGTCGACGCCCTCGAGTGCGCCGACAAGGAGGCCGGCGAAGTAGCGGCAGGCGTCGACCGCCTCCTTCGCCCCATGAGTCGTCCTGGAGCTGTCGGCGGCCATGCGGATAGCCGCGGCGGCGTCCGACGCGAAGGACATCGGCACCGGCGCAAGCCGCATCAGCGAACCGTTGCCGGCTGAATTCGGATCGGTGGAGCCTGCGTACGGGTCGCCGTCCCGCTCGAACCGGGAAAGTGCGGCACGAACGGTGGTGCCAATGTCGAAGCAGCTTCCCGTGGAGGACAGGTAGCCCTCTCTCCACCAGCGCACGTAGCGCTGCATCTGGTCGGCGGCGTCGAACCCGTCTTGCTCGATCAGGCTCGTCGCGAGACAGAGGGCCATCGAGGTGTCGTCGGTCCACTGCCCGGCCTGCAGGTTGAAGGGCCCGCCGCCGACCATGTCGTCGATCGGCTCGAAGGTGCCGGGCGACTTGAACTCCAGCGTCGTGCCGAGCGCGTCGCCCGCCGCCAGACCGAGCAGGCAGCCCCGGAAGCGGTCCTGCGTGCTGATCTCATCCATCGGGCTCTCCTCCCGCGAGGGCTCTGTCCACTCACGGACGTACGCGTGCTGCTCGGTCGTTTCTGGCGAGCGGGGCTGGCGGTACGCCTTCTCCATGCCCTGCCACCACTCCGCAATCTGGCCCAGAGCCTCATCTCCCGTCGCCCCGTGCCGCACGAGCCAGCAACCGACGACGGTGCCGGTTCGCCCGACCCCGCCCCAGCAGTGCAGGTAGACGGTCCTCCCGTCGTCCAAAGCGTCGTCGATGGCGTCGAGGATGTCGGCCATCTCGCGGGGGCTGCCGGGCACGCCCAGGTCGACGACTGGGTGCTGCTCATGCTCCATGTGCCGGGAGAGGCGGCGAGCCTCGTCGGCCGCGATCGCGGCGTACGGCTCCAGCCTGTCGGCGGTCCCGGTCAGGTCGATGAAGTGGTCGATGCCTGCGAGGAGCAGGGTGCGCAGCCTGGCCGCAGCCTCGTCCGGATCCTTCGCGCCCGGGTACTCGCCGGCGACGAAGCGGCCCGGGATCACCCAGTAGCTGTTGGGGAGCGGGCGCTCAGGGTTGTCAGCTGGGTTCAATGTTGGAGACCTCCGGCCGGTTCAATGTCGGGCTGGATGCAGAAGTAGTCCTGATCGCTAGAACTCGCCCTCCCTGGCCGGCCGGGCTGAGAGTCCGACGACCAGCGGGGTCACCGGCTCGTTGTCGGGCACGATTCCATCTCCCAGCTTCACGCTCTTCGCTGCCACGCTGTCCAGGCCGGCGAGCTTCGTCGCCCCGGCCAGGGCTTCCAGGTCACCCCCGTAGTACTCGAACCACGGCAGCCCGGCCGCCGAGTAGTCCTGCGCGCTCACAGGTTCGTGAGGCGGCTCGCCGACCGTCACGCCGAGGAACTGGACGCTGTTGAGGATGTGCACGAAGCAGCGGGAGCGCACCGACATGTCCCACGCATCGAAGCCGTGCGGGGCCTCGTAGATCTCCTGGCGCATCAGACCGCCGGGCGCGAGGCCCATCTCATCGTCGGGGGCGGGGGCGGCCATCGCAGCGTAGAGGTGCTCGCGGGGACGTGCCGCCTGCATCGCTTCGTAGCTCGACGCCTGCATCGGATAGACGGCGATCTGCAGACCGCCGTGCTCTGCCTCTCCCGTGAGCTGCTCCTCGGCCGAGTAGCCCGCCCCAAGGGGCATCGCCACGAACTGCCGGATCAGCCCCTGCTCGACGCAGAAGCCGTCCAGCCACGGCTGCCCGGGAACCACGAGGTAGTCCTGCGGCCGCTCGGAGAGCTCGTTCGTCCACGGCTCCCCGGTCAGCGCATCGATCTTTCCGGCGGCCACCTTCACGGCCATCGGGTAGCTCCCGCTGAAGTAGAGCCACAGCGCCTCGGCCTGGTACATCGGGAGGAAGACTTCGCCGCGCCTGCTCCACTCCGCAGGCAGCCGCTCCAGGTAGTCGTCGACGTGGTTGAGCGGGAACGGCCCCAGGCCCGGAGGCAGGGGGTAGGCGCGGTTGTCGTCCGGGATGCGCAGCGTGCGCTGGAATCCGATCTCCAGCCTGGCGTCCTCGTGCACCTCGGGGAACCGGAATATCAGACGGTCATCTCGAAGCTCGATCACGACTCTCTCCTACTCGTGGTTGTCGTTGCGTGGTGGTCGTTTCGACGCGGCCGGCCGCCTACCAGTCGCCGTCCCTGATCTCGCGGACGACCCGGACGATGGCGTGGTCCGGGGCGTCCCGCAGCTGCCTGAGCACGTCACCGAACAGCTGCGGCCGCTTGAGGACGATGGCCTGGAGATCGCTCGACACCTTGCCGGCCATGGCCAGCAGCACGTCCGGATCCTCGCGCAGCTCGTCCGCGAGACGCCGGATCGTGGCCTCGGACGGTGGAGCCACCTGGTCGCGCTCGATCTTGCTCAGGTAGGCCGGCTCGACGCCGATGCGATAGGCCACCTGGCGTACGGAGAAGGCCCGGTCCTCACGCCGAAAGCCCTCGCGAACGGCACGGACATGGGTACCGAATGTCATGTGTACTACATAGTACCCACTACGCCCTATTTCGTCAACCTCGATCTGGTGACCTCGCGAACACCCACTTTAGCGGATGCGTACTCGATCCACTTCGAGCCGTGTCCCGCAACGATCTCTTCCGGTTTCGCCCGCCATGCTGCAGCGAGCGAGGGCCAGAGGCGCCTGCGGCGGCGCCGGGCGGTGTGCACGACCACATCAACCCCAACGTGGTGCTGCCGAGAGAGCGGAGGGCCTCACCGGGGCCGCAGGCACAGGTCGAGCTGTAACCCGTTGAACGAGCTCGACAAACCACGGGTCCGCGCCAGGAGCGACGATCACTTCCTCGATGAGTCTGCCGACATTGACTGCGCGCGTGACGCCGGGGCGCTGATGCGCCTCCGGTGATTGGTCGACTTCGCCGTCCTTCATGGGTATGTCGATCTCGATCGCCCTCACCTCGGACTCGAACTCGAAGCTCTTACTCTTCGTGAGGTAGCGCGTGAAGAAGTTCGTTTCGTCGATGGTGTCTTCACAAAAGTCCACGTAGTGCACCGGCAGCACGAACGGCTGCGCACCTCCGCCTGTGAAGCTGTGATTCAGACTCGAAACAGTCGTCTTGATTGCGATACCTTCGCGCCACCCGGCATACAGTCTCCACATTGCCGCGGACTCACGCTCGGATCGGTGCCAGCAGTTTACGACGATCGACCGCCTCGATGCCTTGGCGAGTTCTTGAACCTCCCTCAGGAGTGTTGCGTGCTTCCGTGGGGGTACTCCCGTCATCATGATCGGGCGCAGCTCCGCATTGCCCAGAGGGAGTGAGCCTTCGAACTCGTCGTCCAGCTTGGCAATACTGGAGAAGAAGAGGGACTCCGTCTCTAGCAGTGACATGTACTGTGCAAAGCTCATGTACCTCCACAGAACCGTCTCGCCAGAGAGATCGTCAAGCGAACCCGGGTACACGTGCACGGGCAGCCTCCGGCGCGCCCGGGGAGAAAGCGGCGTTCCCTGAACCTAGCACATGTGTCCCTCGAAGCTATGTCGAGGGCTTCAAGCGCGAGTTCCGCTGTTCCATCTACGCGTATCTCGAAGGATGCAAGGAGCTCGGCATCGACCCCGTAGCGCCGACGCCCGTCCCTCTCGAAACCCGGGCGTGCTGACACCAGCCCTACTCCGGCTCGTCGAGGAACCCGGCATCGGTAGGCTCGAGCAGGACGCCGGCGTCGACGCGCTCGCGGGTCTCGGCGAGGGCTGCCTCGACCTCGGCGGGCGGTGGGCTCGCCAGTTCGCCGCTGCGCAGGAAGAGCAGGGCGGCGCTCGCAGGCTCGCCTACGGCGGCCTCGAGGGCGCGCTGGTAGAGGCCGATCTGGACGGCGTAGTGGGTTGCCGCCTCCTGCGCGGAGGTTCCGTCCAGCCGGTCGCTCTTGAAGTCGATCACGTGCCAGCCGACCGCGTCGCGGTAGACGAGGTCGATGCTGCCGTGGACCGGCACGCCGTCCCAGTCCCAGGCGAAGGGCAGCTCGAACCAGCGCTCGACGTCCGGCGAGGCCAGCGCGTCGGCGACCGGTGAGCGCGTGAAGAGGTCGAGCATCTCCCGGACCTCGCCGGCCAGCGTCTGCGCTGTCGCGTCGTCGAGGGCGCGCTCGCTCTGTTCCCGGACGATCTCGGCCAGCCTCTCGTCGTCGAGGGAGTCGGGCGCGCCGCCGGAGACCTCGAGGGCGCGGTGCACGACCGTACCGCGCAGCGACGCCAGGCCGTCTCCGCGCCCGTATTGCTGCCGGTCGGGCTGCGGAGGGCGCAGCGCGGTCACGGGCGTGCTCGCGCGAAGCGGGATGACGGGCGGCCGCTCCAGCAGCGGCGGGACGTAGTCCTGCTCCTCGGAGGCGGCGGGGGGTCGCAGGACGGGCGGCGGTTGCCGCCGGGCGAGGGCGCTTGTGTCTGGTGGCAGCGGCTCGCGCAGCTCGATCTCGCGCAGGGCGCCGCCCTCGTGCGCGTCGAGCGTCTCGTGCAGCCAGCCGCTGCCGCCCCTTCTGGACTCGTCGCCGGAGATGTAGAGATGGTCACCCGCGCGCGTCGCGGCGACATAGAACAGGCGCCGGTGCTCCTGGGCGTCCTCCTCCCCGTCGCGCCGCGCGAGGTGGGCGTAGAAGCCAGGGCGGGGGCGCGTCGTGTCGTCCTCGTCGGGCGTCAGAGTCACCGAGACGCCGTCCTCACGAGACCAGCGCACGGCGTCCCAGGAGCGGATCGAGGCGAGGTGCGCCTCCGGCACGAAGACGATCGGGAACTCGAGCCCCTTCGCGCTGTGCACCGTCATCAGCTGCACCGCGTCCGGGCGGTCGAGCGTGGCCGGCCCCTCGCGCGGGTCGAGGTCGTCGCGGCGCTGCTCGAGGTAGGTAACCACCTCGGAGAGTGGGTGCCCGGCGAGGGTACGCACGATGCGGAGCAGCTTGCGGATGTTCGCGCGAGCCTGCTCGCCGCCGGCGAGCGGCGCCCACGACGCCTCGAAGGCGCTGCGCTCGAGCGCCAGTTCGAGCAGCGCGTCGGCCGGCAGCGAGGCGGCGGCGAGGCGCAGCTCGGCCAGTGTCTCGGAGGCGTGCATGCAGCGCGCGCGATCGTCGCCGGCGACCTCCGAGGGCGGATCGGCGAGCGCCGCCCGGAGCGGCCTCCCGCGCTCGCCGCGCAGCGCCAGCAGCGTGTCGTCCGCGAGGGCGAAGAAAGGCGAGCGCAGCACCCCGCTGAGCGCGAGCTCGTCCTGCGGCTCCGCGAGCCAGCGCAGCAGGTTGATGCAGTCGAGCACCTCCTGCCGAGTGAAGAAGCCGGTGCCGCTCGGTGTCGCGGCCGCTACGCCGTGCGTGTCGAGGGCCTGCTGGAAGACATGCACGTTGGAGAAGCGCCTCAGCAGGATCGCGATGTCGCCGGGGCGCGCCGGGCGCATCCGGTCGTCGTGCCGGTCCCAGACAAGTTGCCCCTCGTCGAGCAGCCTGCGGATCTCCCCGGCGACGGCATCCGCCTCGACGCGCCGCCGGCTGTGGTCTGACGACCGCCCGCCGTCGGGCGCGGTGTTCCCGATTTGCGTCAGCGTGAGGTAGGGACCGCTGCCCGGCGCCTCGCTCGGGCGGCCCGTCATCGGCGGCAGCGCCCCGAGGTCCAGGTCCGTCCCCTCGAAGACCGCGCCGAAGAGCTCGTTGATGCGCCCGACCAGGTGGTCGTGGCTGCGGAACGATCGGCTGAGCGCGAGCAGCGGCCCCCCTCGCGAGTCCACGAGGTCCTGCAACGCCCTGAAGCGGTGCACGTCCGCCCCACGGAAACGGTAGATCGACTGCCGCGCGTCGCCCACGAGGAAGAGCGCGGGCCTCGGCCCGTCGCTGTCTCCACCGGCGATCAGCTCGATCAGCTCCGCTTGCACGGGGTTGATGTCCTGCGACTCGTCGACCATGAGGTGGCGGAAGCGCTTGCGCACCCCGGCGGCCACCGCCGGGTGGTCGCGCAGCAGCGCGACGGCGCCGAGCTCGAGATCGAGGTAGTCGAGCGCGTTCTGCGCCTGCTTCGCCGCCTTGTAGCGCCGCACCGCGTCTTCGAAGAGCGCCCGCAGCCCGGCGAGCACCTCGAGGGCCGGTCCGTCGTGCTCGTTCCAGGCCGGGAGCCGCTGAGCCTCAGCGGCAACATCATCGCGTAGCTCTCGCATCGCGTCCTTGACGTCTGAGTCAGGAGGGCTCCTGCGCCCCACGTTGAGTCGTACGTGAGAGGCCGCCTCACGGAGAGAGGCAGCGAAGTCCGGCCAGGAGTCCGCCTCGCCGGCCTCGGTAAGCGGCGGCAGTACCGCCTGCACGACCGCGCCCAGGCTCTCGTTGACTCCTCGGGCGTCGCGCCTGATCTGCCAGGCGATCTCCTCGGCCTGCCGCCGCAGCGCCCCCTGCTGCGGCCCGTAGTGCGCGTCGAGGACCGCGCGCACGTAGGCGGGCCAGCCGGCGCTGTCGGCGCCCATCGCCGCGAAGGCAGCCGCGACGGCGTCCCGCTGCGCGACCATGCGCGGGAGCTGGAGGCCAGCGTGGAAGACGCCGAGCCCGAGCAGCGCGGCGGTGCGCCCGTCTCCGGCCTCGGCGGCCGAATCGATCGCCTCGACGCAGGCGGCGCGGCGCAGCAACTCCGCCTCGTCGTCGGCGAGGACGGCGGCCGCGGGGTCGAGCCCCGCCTCGACGGGGTGCTCGCGCAGCAGCCGCAGGCCCAGCGAGTGCACCGTGCCGATCGCCGCCTCGTCGAGCAGCGCGCGGTGCTGCTCCAGCGCGGGGTCCGACATCACCTCGCGACGCACGCGGTCGCGCATCTCGGCGGCGGCCGCCTCGGTGAAGGTGATGGCCGCGATCTGCGGGATCGAGCAGTCGCGCAGCAGCTGCACGTAGCGATCGACGAGCACGCGCGTCTTGCCGCTGCCCGCGCCGGCCGAGACCGCGAGGTCCGATGCCTCCGCCTCGATGATCGTCTGTTGCTCGGTGGTCAGGTCCACTTCGACCTCGTGAATTGGTTGACGCGGCAGATGTACTTGAAGTCGCAATAGCTGGGGCAGGGCGTGACCTGCGGGTTCACCCGGAAGTCGCCAGAGGCCACCGATGCGCGCACCACCTCGGCGTGCCTTGCCGCATCCTCGATGAGCGCTGCGTGGTCCGGGTTCGCGCTGTCGAGCGCCCATTCGTTCTGTCGGGGGTCGAGGTAGGCGTAGCGGGCGATCAGCCGCTCCACCCCGAGCTGCTCGCGCGAGGCGAGCGCGTAGAGCTGGAGCTGCAGGCGCTCGCCGCTCGCGACCGCACTGAAGGCGATCCCGCGGCCGCTCTTGTAGTCGACGATCTGCGCGAGGCCCGGCCCCACATCGACGCGGTCGATATTGCCGCGCAGCCGCAGCGGCGGCTCGATGCCGGGCAGGGCGACGTTGACCTCTTCCTCAAGCCCGTGGACCGCCGTCGTGCCGTGTGTTTCGTTCCACTCCGCCTCACGGCGGATCAGCCGCTCGAGGTTGTCGGCGATGGCGTCCCAGTCGAGACGCCAGAGTGCAGCTCGCCCGAAGTGGTACTTGCCGGGTGCGTCCAGCCAGATCTTCCGGCCATGCTCGCGCATGCGCCGGATCGCCTCGTCCGCTGTCGCGGGAACGAGCGGGCGCTTGTCGTCGACGAGCGGGCCCAGTACCGCCTCCATGATGTCGTGGATGACGGTCCCGCGAATCGCCGCGTCGGCCTCGGCGAGCTCGTCCTCGACCTCGTACAGGCTCAACCCGTAGCGGCCGAAGAACTGGAAGGCGCAGGTGCGGTAGCTCTCGATGCGCGTCGCGCTCCAGCGCACCTCCGGCCCGACCAGCCGCTCCGTCGCGCCCCCCGGCGAGGTCAGATCGCCCTCGTGGCGGCCAGCGTTTGCGAAAGAGCTTCGCTGCTGCTCGATCGGCGCCGCCGCGCGCACGACCGGCCAGGCCGCCAGCTCCTCCGGCCGTCGCCGCTCCCCGTCCTGCCAGCGCGCGCTGAGCGTGACCGCCAGCTCACGCTGCGAGGCGGCGTCGTGGGGCTCGACCTCGCCCGGCTCGTCGGTCGCCTCCTGCTCGTCGAAGTACCAGGAGGCCGGGACGGGCCGGCCGGCGTCATCGAAGCGGGGCCGCCACAGCGAGGTCGCCACGTCGGCGCGCGACGAGGCGGAGTGCCACAGCTCGTCCTCCGTCGAGCGCGGCTCCGGCGGCAGCTCCAGGCCCGCCTCGCCCAGTTGCTCGCGCGCCTCGCGATCGAGCAGGCGGGCGGCCCGGCGCGGGGCGGGGAACTCGCCCTCCGCGAGACCGCCGATGAAGACGTGTGCGAAGCGCAGCCCGTGCAGCGTGTGCATCGGCGCGAACAGGACGCCGCCGGCCTCGCGCAGCAGCACGGCGGGCCGCTGCATGCGGCGCTCCAGCTCCGCGGCGAACGCCTCGAGCGTGAGCGGCGTCCCGCCGAATCGCTCGTCGATCGCGCGCAGCGCGTCGAGGTCGGCGCGCAGCGCCGCGGTCTCGACCTCGAGGCTCTCGTAGCCCTCGACGGAGGCGCGGACGAGGCCGCCCGGTCCGAGCAGGGCGTCATCGAGCGCCGCCGCCCATTCGCCCGCCGGTCGATAGCCGCCGCCGAGCAGCTCGCTCAGCGCCTCGGTGGCCTGTTCGAGGCCGTCGCGCGCGGCTCGCAGGCGGACGGCGTAGGCAGCGCGACCATCGCCGTCGGCGCGTTCGGCCTCACGCTCGAGCGCGCCCGGAAGCCGCTCGAGCTGCTCGAGCCCCGAGAGCAGGTTTTGCCTTCGCCCGACGCGCAGCAGGTGGTCGACGGTGTCGCCCTCAATGCCCCAGCGGCTGCGATCGAGGAACGCGGAGCGCAGCAGCTCGGCCAGCCGCGTGAGCCGCCAGTCGTGCTCGGGCAGGCGCAGCAGCGCCAGCACCCAGGTCCCCAACGGGCGCGAGCCGAGCCGCTCGCCCGCGGCGGGGTCGAACGGCAGGTCGTATTCCGCGAAGACGCGGCGGGCGAGCGCGAGGTGCTGCGACGCCTGGCGGAAGGCCACGGCCACGTCCGAGGGCCGCAGCGCGTCCTCCTCGCCCAGCCGCTGCTTGATCGCACGCGCGATCCCGCGCAGCTGCGCCTCGGCGTCGAAGGCGCGCTGGGCGCTGGTGCCGGCGGCGCCGTCGTGCGGCGGCAGCTCCTCGATGGCCGCGCCGCCGGCGAGCGCTTCGAGGCGCGAGGCCGTCCAGCGCGCCCGCTCGCTCGCCTCGCGATCGATGGCGACGAGCACGCGGGTGCGTTCCGCGAGGGCGGCGACGAGCGCCTGCTCGCGCGGGTTCAGGAACTCGAACGAGTCGACGAGCACGAGGCCCGGTAGCCCGGGAGCGCCCTCGATCGTCTCGGCGGCCAGCGACGGCGCCTCGCCGGGGTCGCGCCACCCGCGCTCGGCCAGCTCGTGTCGGTAGGCGGCGTAGATGTCGGCGAGTGCGATCAGGTCGGCGCTCTCCGTGCCCGCGGCGGCCGCCTCGAGTGCCGCGGGCTCGGCATCGGCCGCCACCAGCTCCGCCACGGCCTCGGCGATCAGTGCGTGCAGGCCCGGCTTGTCGGCGATCGGCTCGAAGCGGCCGGCCCCGCCCGAGGCGATACGCTCCAGCGCGACCCGCCGCAGCAGGTCCGCCGCCACCTCACGCGACAGCGTCCGCCCGGCGGCGTGCAGGCGCGCGTACTGCGCCAGCGTCGAGACGTCGAGGTTGAGCGCGACGCCGCACGCCGCGACCAGGCGGCGGCGGAACTGGTCGCCGTGCCGCGCAGTCGGCACGAGCACGAGCGTCGGGGCGAAGCGGTCGCCCTGGTAGCGCCTCGCGGCGTGCTCGACGAGCCGCCCGGTCTTCCCGGACCCGGCGGGCCCGCACACCATCACCAACTCGCCCATCACCCGCGATTGTAGCGAGCGCCAAGCCACCCGCCTCCGCTTACGGCTCAGGGAAGCGGCGGACCGAGCGGCCCCTTGTAGCGCAGGTCACGCCGCCCGCTCCTCGTGAGTCCCCAGCCCTCGTCGTCGATCGGGACCTGCTGGCCGTTTGGCTTCGTCACGAAGCGTGGTGGGCTCCGCACGACGATCAGTCTCTCGTCGGCAGCCTGCTCTCTCACGATGACTTCCGGGTGCTCGGGATCGTCCAACCTGGCAAGGGCGCGCTCAAGCCCTGTCCTCCAGTCGCGGATGTACTCGTCCAACTGGGCTTCGAATTCACGGACTACGGCGCGCGGAACTCCGGCAGACCCCTCTTCCTCAGATTCCTCGTCCGCAAGATCCTCGTCCTCAAAGTCCTCGTCACCCACGGGCCTGGTCAGTTCGCGATGGGAGATTGGGGGCTGGCCCCGGACGCAACTCCAGGGTTCACGCGCCACCGGGGTTCCGTCGGCGCGGGACCATGACCAGCTGGCGCTGCCCGGCTTGATGTCGTTGCAGTGCTCGATCTTCGCGGTCCGGATGCACTTGCCGTCGAGGACGTAGCTCGCGGCGGCGGCGACCTTGTGCATCACTTCGTCCGTCGCGATGCGATCCACCGCGAACATGTGCATCTGAATCTCGTTATCTAGTTCAGCGTCGAAGGGACGGCCGAACACGGCCTCCGCCTCGGCGACGTCGTAGAGCAGCACCTGCTCCACGGTGTGCCCCGACACGATCACACTGACCCAGCGGACGTGCACGCCGGCGATCTCTCCCGACCGTTCGGTGGTCGATGCCAATGGCTGCACGCGTCCTACGTCTGGCTCGGGTGGCATGTGCTCCTGGGCGTGGCCATGGAGGCCGTCGGCCAGCGCCGTGATCTCCGCCGCCATCGTCAGTCGATCCCGCCAGTCGGCCGGGATGCCGTCGACCCCGTAGTACGCACCGGCGATCTGGCCGTAGATCGCGCCGGTCGTGTCGGCGTCGTCGCCGAGGTTCGCGGCGAGCAGGGCGCCTTCGCGGAAGTCGTTCGAGTGGTGGAAGGCCCAGAGCGCAGCCTCGAGCGCGTCGACGACGTAGCCCGTGCCTTTGATCTCCGGCGGGTTGCGATCCTTGAACGACCCTTCGGCGATGCGGGCGATCTTCTCGGCCAGCGGTTCGGGTTCCTGGTCCCACCAGACTGGCCAGTAGTTCCGGGAGAGGAGCGTCTCCTTCTCGTCGCCTTCCAGAGCGCCGACCAGGAGCGTGGCGAAGTAGCGGCAGGCGTCGACCGCCTCCTGCGCCCCGTGCGTCGTCAAGGAGCTGGAGGCGGCCATCTCGACGGCATCTTCAACGTCTGCGGCGAAGTACATCGCTATGGGCGCCAGCCGCATCAGCGAACCGTTGCCGGCTGAATCCGGATCGGTGGAGCCCGCGTACGGGTCGCCGTCGCGCTCGAACCGTGAGAGTGCGGCGCGAACGGTGGTGCCGATGTCGAAGCAATGTCCGGTGGACGACAGGTACCCCTCCCGCCACCAGCGGACGTAGCGCTGCATCTGGTCGCGGGCGTCGAAACCCTCGCGCTCGATCAGGCTCGTGGCCAGGCAGAGTGCCATCGAGGTGTCGTCGGTCCACTGGCCGGGCTGCAGGTTGAACGGGCCGCCGCCGACCATGTCGTCGATCGGCTCGAACGTGCCGGGCGACTTGAACTCCAGCGTCGTGCCGAGCGCGTCACCCGCCGCCAGACCGAGCAGGCAGCCCCGGAAGCGGGCCTGCGTGCTGATCTCATCCATCGGGCTCTCCTCCCGCGAGGGCTCTGTCCACTCGCGGACGTACGCGTGCTGCTCGGTTGTTTCCGGGGAGCGGGGCTGACGGTACGCCTTCTCCATGCCCCTCCACCACTCCGCGATCCGGCCCAGGGCCTCATCTCCCGTCGCCCCGTGCCGGACGAGCCAGCAGCCGACGACAGTTCCGGTCCGCCCGACGCCTCCCCAGCAGTGCAGGTAGACGGTCCGCCCGTCATCAAGCGCGCCGTCGATGGCGTCGAGGATGTCGGCCATCTCCCGCGGGCTGCCGGGCACGCCCAGGTCGACGATCGGGTGCTGCTGATGCTCCATCTGCCGGGAGAGTCGGCGAGCCTCGTCGGCCGCGATCGCAGCGTACGGCTCCAGCCTGTCGGCGGTCCCGGTCAGGTCGATGAACTGGTCGATGCCTGCGAGGAGCAGGGTGCGCAGCCTGGCCGCAGCTTCGTCTGGATCCTTCGCGCCGGGGTACTCGCCGGCCGCGAAGCGGCCGGGAATGACCCAGTAGCTGTTGGGCAAGGGGCGCTCAGAGTTGTCAGCCTGGTTCAATGTTGGAGCCCTCCTGTCGGGTTCAGTGTCGGCTGGATGCAGAAGTAGTCCTGGTCGCTAGAACTCGCCCTCCCTGACCGGCCGGGCCGAGAGTCCGACGTAGTCGGCGACTGCGAGCTCGTAGCCGAGCGCGACGGCGATGTCCCGGAAGCGGCCTGTCGCGGAAAGGTTCAGGAGGCTGATGGCCCCTGACACTGTCAACGTTCCACGTTATGCACCTTCTCATATGTCAGATGGTCGAGAGTGCACCACCAGAGAACGTGCCTGAAGTCGGTCGCTGAGCCGCCTCCTGCGCCCGCACCGGCCACCGAATCTCAGGTCAAGACGGCACGGTACTCGGCGAGCAGTGTTTCGACGTAGCGCCGCGCCGCGCCACCGACAAGCTCGCGATCCCCCGGAGGGAGGGGCAGGCCGTCCTGCTGTTCCGCCAGCGCGTCGCCGGGACAGCGATCGGCGAAGAACGCGTAGGCGATGCCGTCCGGCTCGAGCCGGGACCTCCAGCTCAACCCCGCTGCCTCCGTGTCCCAGCTGCGGATCGCCGCCGCCCAGCGGCGTGTCATCGCGTATTCCGCCGCGGGGGCGACCGTGAGCCAGCCATCCTGTCCGAGCGCAGCCAGGTCGCGGCCGGAGCGCAGGCTCACGAGCGCGAGGTCACGGGTGGTGCGCAGCCACCCGATGCGCAGGCCGTCGAGTCGTCGGCGGGGCAGCAAACGACCCCCGCGCTCGTCGATCGGCAGCTCGCGGAGCAGCGCCTCGGCCACGGCGGTGGAGTCGTCGCCGGCAGCGTAGAGGAAGGCGTACGGGTCCTCGGGCGTGGAGTCGAAGCGCCCGCCCTCGAGGGCGTTGCGCGCCACGGTCGGATTGAAGGCGGCGACGTCGAAAGCTGCATCGTGCAGGCGCGTCAGCACCGTGCCGGCCGGCAGCACCAGCCGCTGCGGTGCGCCATCGAAACGGGACGGCGGCGGGACGTTTGGCGGCAACCGCGCGTTCCCGCTAGCCGAGAGGCCGGGTCAGAGCGCCGGCTACGGCTGCAAGCTCGCCGGCGCGCTCCGTGCCGACCAGGTCGCGCGGCCTGACCCCGAGGCGATCGTTACTGGAGATCCACCAGGAGGCGACGCCCCACGGATCGCCTGCCGCGTCGAGCTGCTCGTTGACCGCTTGCACCTCGGGCGCCACATCGCGGCGTGCGGCGTCGAACTGGAACGCCGGGAAGAGATAGCCGCGACCCGACGGCAGGCCGAGCAGCCAGGAGCGTTCGCGGTAGCGTCGCACCCGCTCGCGGTTCTCCGGTTTGGCCCCGAGCGCCAGCGCGGCGTCGCGGGACTCGATCATCGGCTCGTCCCAGATCGCGCGCAGCGCCTCGCCCTCGACCTGCGCCTGGAGCAGCAGCGCGCGCTCGTGCTCGTCAAGCACGCGGCGGGGTGCTCCGCCGAGCCGCTGCGCGAGCTCGTGCCGGCTCGCAAGCAACTCCAGCAGACTGCGAACCCGCCCCGTGTCTCCCGTCAGCGCCTCGTGCCGCGCCGCCAACCGCGCCGCTGCGTCGAGCAACGCCTCCTGCTCCGCCGGCCAGGTGTCTGCGAGCCGCGCGAGGATGCGCGGGGCGCCGCGCCCGCGGCGCTGCGCCAACGCCACGAGGGCGATCTCCAACTGCTCGTCGTCGAGCTCGCGGTCGAACTCCCTGATACGTTGCTCCAGGTCGGGTTGGGACGTCACGAGAGCGCTACTCCTGGGCTGTGTCGCTGACGGTACAGTAGGAGTATACCACTGTCAGCACCGTATCACCCTGCCCCCGCAACGTTGCACGCTGCGGGGCAGCCACAGGTGAAGTCCTCAAGCTCGGCGAAGTAGCACGCACCAGCGAGCGTGCAGATCGTGGCCTCCGAAGTCGGGGAAGCGTTCGGCAACCCTCGGTCGTGATGCACGCACCGCAATCCCGGTAGCAGATCCACTGATGCGGTCCGAGCGCGCGCCGCCCGGACCGCCGAGATTCGTGATCAGGCGCCGGCGCTGTCGAGCGGCCAGGCCCTCACGACGTTGCCGTCCTCGACCTCGAAGCGCCAGTCATCCCACTCCCGACACTCACCGTTCGGGCAGACGCCCATGAACTGCATCTCTCGCTGGCGGCCGGACATGCCGAGAAGCTCCGCAACGGGCTGGTTCATCGGGTAGGAGTGGGCATTGGAGCCCGTCTCGCCCATGAAGTAGACCTGGAACTCGCCCTCGTACTCGTTCCCGCAGTGCGGACAGGTCACGTCGGCGAGCAGCGTCCAGTACTTCTCGAGCTCCGCCAGTTCCTGCTCCACATCGACCTCGAGCACGCTGAAGATCGTCTCGATGGCGTCGGCCGGCGGGTCGATCCCTTCCTCGGCCATCATGGCTTCTACTTCCTCGCCGGGGGGCTCGGAGAGGAGCCTGGCGTGCTCCACCATTGCGTCGGCGACGGAGCTCGTTGCAGGGGGAACAGGGTCGCCGTCATCCATGAGGGCCTCGATGTAGACGGCGATGCCCTCGCGCATCATTCGCTTCATGTCCTCCAGGTCGTCGCCGGCGCTGGTACAGCCGGGGAGATCCGGGACATACCCGCAGTAGTTCTCCTCGCCGCGCTCGTACACGACCACGTACTGGACGTTCATCGGGATTCTCCCTCGCAGTCCAGCATGCCCCAGTACGTTGCTCTACGCCCGTCGGGGAGGCGCAGGGCGGGCGGCGGTTTCCGGCGTCCGAGGGTGCTGGTGTCGGGTGACAGCGGCTCGCGCAGCTCGATCTCACTCCTGGTGCCGACAGCGTTCGCGTCGCGCACAGCGTGGAGCAGCCGCTGCCGACCCTCCAGAGTGGTCACCGAGGATGTAGAGGTCGTCAACGCGTGCGTCGCCGTCTACCCGGGCGAACGCGCCAGCTTCGCGTCTCCATTGGGGGGTTACAAGAGGTGCGGCCGCTGATGGCGGAGCTGCTGCGCGAGACGCGCGAGCTGGACGGTCGCTCGGCCTCCGATCTGTTCGACTACCACCACTGGTTCGAGTCGATTCACCGCGTTGAGATAGAGGCGCGCCACAGGACG
Source organism: Dehalococcoidia bacterium (assembly GCA_965261685.1). Taxonomy (GTDB): domain Bacteria; phylum Chloroflexota; class Dehalococcoidia; order UBA2979; family UBA2979; genus VXMT01. The sequence goes on along the minus strand of CBDHDI010000019.1, from coordinate 7,765 downwards.
AGCGCGTCCACGCCTCGGGACGCGCGCTCGTCCATCGCATCGTTGTGGCGCCCCTCGCACGGGTGATTTCCGCCGTCAGTAGCGCGTTGGAACTGTCGTTCGCATATTGACACGATGCGCCGCCGCCCCGCAGGCTGACTACGGCTCACCACAGCCGCGTCGTTACCGGGCAAGAGGCCTTCTCGGATTGAGGCTGTCCGCGCCCCCTTGGAGGCTCTAAGCCGGGTACCTGGCGGCTTGTGGTGAGTAGCCGATATCCGCGCCACAAGGGGGCACCTCGATGGGCCTACTGCCGCCACTCGCCGGGCTGAAGAACACGCTACAGACGGTCGCGCTCGTCGCGGGGGCCTGCCTCATCGCGCTACTCGCGCTGGTGGGCACCGCCTGCGAGGACCAAGAGTCCCGTGGCACCGCAGCACGTCCGGTGGCCACCGCCACACCGCAGGCCACCGCCACAACCCAGGCGACCGCCACACCGCAAGCGACCGCCACACCTCAGGCCACCGCCACGCCGCAGGCCACCGCCACGCCAACGGCGACCGCCACACCGCAGGCCACCGCCACGCCGCAGGCCACCGCCACGCCAACGGCGACCGCCACACCGCAGGCCACCGCCACACCGCAGGCCACCGCCACAACCCAGGCGACCGCCACACCTCAGGCGACCCCCACGCCGCAGGCGACCCCCACGCCGCAGGCCACAGTTCCGCAGTCAACGGACTACAGGACTGCCGCCTTCACATCCATCGCCGTTGGCTCCTTCCACGTCTGCGGTGTGAAGACCGACGGTTTGGTCCTCTGTTGGGGCAGCAGCCTTGAGGGACTAGCCAACCCTGGCCGCTTTGCGAGTGAGCGGTTCGTCTCCGTCACTACCGGGGGGACACGCACCTGCGCGTTGATGCTTGACGGCTCGGTTGCCTGCTGGGGGGGGCGGTCGCCCGACCGTATACAGGCGGACTTATTCGCGTCCGTCAGCAACGGGTTGTTGTGGCACAGCTGCGGGGTCAGGATTGATGGTTCGGTTGCCTGCTGGGGCTCTGATGACTACGGGGAAGCCTCGCCGCCCGCGGGCTCCTTCACTGTCGTCAGTGCTGGTCACCGTCACACCTGCGGGGTCAGGACTGATGGATCGGTTGCCTGCTGGGGCGATGACAGCTTTGGACAAGCCTCGCCGCCCCCAGGCTCCTTCACCTCTGTCGGCGCTAGCAGCCAGCACACCTGTGGGATCAAGGCGGACGGTTCGGTTGCCTGCTGGGGCGATGACAGCAATGGGAGGGCCTCGCCGCCATCGGGTTCCTTCACCTCCATCCACGCCACTTGGGACCACACTTGTGGGATCAGGACAGACGGTGCGGTTGCCTGCTGGGGCGATGACGGCTACGGGCAAGCCTCGCCACCCGACGGTGCGTTCACCTCCGTCAGCGCAGGGCTCGAGTCCAGTTGCGGGATCACGGCTGGCGGCTCGGTCACGTGCTGGGGACGCGGTTACACTGGCCTCTCGTCACCACCCATTGGCTCTTTCACCTCAATCAGTGCAGGGGCTTACCACTCCTGCGGGCTAAGCGGTGACGGTTCGGTCGCCTGCTGGGGTGATGACTGGGACGGGGAGTCTACCCCACCCGACGGTACATTCACCTCCGTCAGCGCCGGGCGTTCTCACACCTGTGGGATCAGAACTGACGGTTCGGTTGCCTGCTGGGGCGATGACAGCTACGGGCAAGCCTCGCCACCCGACGGTGCATTCACCTCCGTCAGCCCCGGCTGGTTTCGCACCTGTGGGATCAGAACCGGCGGCTCGGTTGCCTGCTGGGGTCAGGCGTCAGGCCCCCTAACAACCACGCAACCCGACGATACATTCGCCTCCGTCAGTGTTGGTTTACGTCAAACCTGCGGGGTCAAGACTGATGGGTCGGTCGCCTGCTGGAGCGACCGCAGATTTCGGGATTGGTCACCGCCCGAGGGTTCCTTCACCTCCGTAAGCACTGGCGACGGACACGCGTGCGGCGTCCGAGCCGACGGCTTGCTCGCCTGCTGGGGTGATCAGAACCGTAGGTTCGCACCATGGCCCACAGGCTCTTTCACCTCGGTCAGTGCCGGGGTTGAGCACACCTGCGGACTCCGTGCCGATGGCTCCGTCGAGTGCTGGGGCCTGAACCTCGATGGCCAAGCCTCCCCACCCGACGGCATGTTCACGTCTGTCAGCGCCGGGGCGCTCCACACCTGCGGCGTGAGGACCGATGGCTCCGTCGAGTGCTGGGGCAGGAACTGACGACGAACATGACGGCACGCCATCGGGGAGTAGCCGATATCCGCGCCACAAGGGGGTACCTGAATGGGCCGACTGCAGCTGGGAATGACAACCCGTTCTGGCCCCACCGTGATGTCGACGGTCAGCGATTCTGTCAGTAGCTAACTGGTCAGATTGGCATGAGGGCCGGTCTCCTCCTCAGGGGGATACTCGTCCCCGAAACAGCGGCCTCGATTGGGCCAGTAGCGGCTCTGCGGAGCCTTGACGAGGTAGGAGACCGGCCATGCAGCAGGATATCGCAACGACGCGGAGCATTGAGGGCAGGGAAGGGTCAGGGGTCACCATCGGCCTCGACGTGGGCGACCGCTACACACACATCCACGCCCTCGGCGCCGGCGGGGAGGTGATACGCGAGCGGCGCGTCCGCACCACGGCGGCGGCGCTGGGCGCAGCGCTGACCGGCCTCCCCCCGGCGCGGGTCGTGCTCGAGGCGGGGCCGCGCTCGCCGTGGCTGAGCCGCGTCATGGCGGACCTCGGCCACGAGGTCATTGTCGCCAACCCCCGCCAGGTCGCGCTGATCGCCCGCAGCCAGCGCAAGACCGACCGCCTCGACGCCGCGTGGCTGGCGCGGCTGGGGCGCTTCGACCCGGAGCTGCTCGCCCCGATCCGCCACAGGAGCGAGCAGAGCCAGTATGACCTCGCTGTGGTGCGCGGCCGCGACGCGCTCGTGCGCTCCAGGACGCTGCTCATCAACCACGTGCGCGGGGCCGTCAAGGCCTGCGGCGCCGCGCTGCCGTCATGCACGGCCCGGGCCTTCCACCGCAAGACGGCGGAGCACATCCCTGACGGGCTACGGGCGGCGCTGCTGCCGCTGGTGGAGGCGATCGGCGAGCTCACCGCGCACATCGCGCGGGCCGACCGGGAGATCGAAGCACTGTGCGAGGCTCGCCCCGAGACCGCGGCGCTGCGCCAGGTCAGCGGCGTGGGGCCGATCACCGCGCTCACGTTCGTGCTGACGATCGAGGATCCAGGGCGCTTCCCGAAGAACCGGGAGGTGGGGGCCTACCTCGGACTCGTGCCCCGGCAGCGCGAGTCAGGAGAGCGCGCGCCGCAGCTCGGCATCAGCAAGAGCGGCGACGCGGGCCTGCGGCGACTGCTGGTGCAGGCCGCGCACTACATCCTCGGCCCCTTCGGGCCCGACACCGACCTGCGCCGCTGGGGTGAGCGCTACGCGGGAACAGGGGCGGGCAACGCGAAGAAGCGCGCGGTCGTGGCCGTCGCGAGGCGGCTGGCGGTGCTGCTGCTCGCGCTGTGGAAGACAGGCGAGGTCTACGAGCCGCTTCGCCACGCCGCTGTCCGGGAGGCCGCGTAGCGGGGAGCGGCTGCCGCAGGCGGCACCGCTAGCGACGACCGAGACCGAGCGGAAAGCGGCAACCCGGACAGGAGCGAAGCGTTCGAAGCCTTGCGCGTGATGCCGAACCACCGGGCGACTGCGAAGATTCGCTTGTCCCATCGAGGACGTTGGTCAGCTGGCAGCGCCCCCTGGAAGCAGGATGTGCCTTCATGCACCGGGCCCGATGCGCGGCCCACGGAGAGTGCGGATAGCGCCTCTATGTCAAACGGCGGCCGCGAGCTGGGCGTGTTCGGCGTGTTCGGCGTCATCACGGAGCCGGCGGTAGATGACCTTGGCGAGTTGTCGTTTCAGGCAGCGCATGGCCTCCCTGGGACTCTTCCCCTCGTCGATCTTGCGGCGATAGTAGTCGTGCCCGGGGCCTGGGTGCATGCGCTGCACGTGGGCCACCAGGTGCAGTGCGGTGTTGAGTTTCCGGTTGCCCGCACGCGACAGCCGGTGTCTGACGGCATCTCCGCTGGATACCTCGATCGGGGCTGTGCCGGTGTAGCTGGCGAAGGCGTCGGCAGTGGCGAACCGTCCGATGGCGCCGGTGTGCCCGAGGATCTTGGCGGCCAGGACGTAACTGATCCCGAAGACGTCGGTCAGCGTCGTCCCGCAGGCCTCCACCACCTCGCAGGTGCGCTGCCGGTTGTCCTTGAGTTCCTTGTCGAGCCGACGGATCTCGGCGATGAGCTGCCGCGCGACATGCTTGCGTTCGATGGCGACGGGGTCGCGCGGCCGGAGCCGTGACAAGACCTGGGCAGCGCCGTCTGCGGTCAGCGAGGTCGGTGCACCTCCGGGTACGAGGTCCCGCAGATGGCGGTGGAGCCGGTTGACCGCCTGGCGGCGCTGCTGGGACAGTTCATCACGGCGGTCGGCCAGCAGCCGCAGCACCGTCGTCTCCCCGTCGCTGACGACCTGGCGCAGGTCCCCGCGCGATGCGGCGATCTCGGCGACGCTCAGCGCGTCGAGCCGGTCCGTCTTGCGGCCGTGACCGGTGCGCAGCAGGCGGACCTGCGACGCCAGGGTGGGCGGCACGTCCACGACCGTCTCGCGGGCAGCGACGAGCTGCTGCGCCAGCAGCCGTCCGAGCCCGTCGCTGCCCTCGATCGCCCAGCGCCGGGCCGGCCATGCGGAGGCCCAGCGGAGCAGCGTCGGGGTCATCGCCGGGGAGGCGACCACCTGGAGTTCGCCGAGCTGCTGCCGGTGCTCGTCGACTGCGACCGCCGTGTGGGTGCGCTTGTGTGGATCGATGCCGATGGTGACCAACGTTGCCTCCTGTGCCTCGTGCATGCTGGACACGGCGAGCAACCTGAATTCAGGGATGACCAGGCCTCTATCGAGCTACGCCGTGTGCGGGCACGGCCGGCGGGCAGGCTATGCGAGAGCCACACCGTCCTCGGTGGGCAAGAAGCAGGGAGCCTGCCGGCCGTGCCCTGCGGTCACCCAACCACGAATCGTGGCGAGGCGCGCTGTGGACATTCAAACAAGTCAGAAGCTCGGCACAGGCTCCGCTCCCGGACATCACGAGCAGCTCAGCATGGACCAAGTGTCGCGCCACGGCGCCACGCCGGACGAGGCCGCCACGTCGGCCTTGCAGAAAGACCGTCCCTCATAGAAGCGATTCTGTCCTTCCATGAAGGAAGTGACATTGCACCAGCAGGAACAGGCACGGCTCCACGTACTCAACAGCGTCCTCGCCGAGGAGATCACGATCGGGCAGGCGGCTGCGTTGATGGACCTCAGCGAACGCCACGCCCGCCGGCTCCTCGCCGCCTACCGGGAGGTCGGCGCCGAGGCCCTTGCCCACGGCAACCGCGGCCGCCGTCCCCGAGGCCGTCGCGGCTGCCGTGGCGCGCCTCGCCGCCACGCGCTACCCGGGCGCCAACCACACCCACCTCACCGAGCTGATCGAGGAGCACGAGGGCCTCGCCCTCAGCCGCCCCACGGTGCGGCGCATCCTGACGCGGGCCGGCATGCCCAGCCCGAGGCGGCGCCGCCCGCCACAGCACCGCGTGCGGCGCGAGCGCATGCCACGGGCGGGGCTGCTGCTCCAGGTCGACGGCAGCCATCACGCCTGGCTCGAGCAGCGCGGCCCGCGCTTCGCCCTGCTGCTCGCCGTCGACGACGCCACGGGCGCCGTCGTGCACGCGCTGTTCCGCCCCGCCGAGGACGCCCGCGGCTACTTCCTGCTCATGGAGGGGGTGCTGCGCCGCTCAGGCATCCCGCTCGCCCTCTACAGCGATCGCCACGCCGTCTTCCGGGCCTCCGCCCAGCAGCGCGCGGGAGGCGAGGCGTCCACCCAGTTCGCGCGGGCGATGGCGGAGCTGGGGGTCCGCTTGATCTTCGCCCGCTCACCGCAGGCCAAGGGCCGGGTGGAGCGCATGGCGGGCACGTTCCAGGACCGCCTCGTGACCGAACTGCGCCTCACCTCAGCCACCACCATCGGCGAGGCGCAGGCCGTGCTCAAGCGCTTCCTGCCGCGCTTCAATGCGCGCTTCGCCGTCGCCGCCAGCCAGCGCGAGCCGGCCTGGCGCCCGCTCGACCCGGCACTCGACCTCGGGGCCATCCTCGCCTTCCGGCACACCCGCACCGTCGCGCGCGACAACACCGTCAAGTACCACTGGCGCACGCTGCAGCTGCTGCCTTCCCCGCAGCGGCGCAGCTACGCCGGTGCGCGCGTCGAGGTGCTGGAGCGCCCCGGCGGGGAGCTCGCGGTGCGCCACCGGGGCGAGACCATCCCCTCGCGGCTCGCCCCGCCCCGCTCAGGCGTGCTGCGCGAGCGCCGCTCCGAGCTGGCGCGCGACCCTGCGCTGGAGCGCATCGCCTCCGGCCTCGGCCCCAGTGGCGGTCCACCCCGCCCGCAAGCGCACCCGGCTACGACCAACGGCACGATGGTCAACGCCGCTGCGCCCACCGTCCTGCGCTCGCCGACCGCGAGGCAGGCGGCGCGCTGGAAGTCGATTCAACAGGCCCTCCTGCAGGGACTCTCGATGCGCGCCACCGCCCGGCTGCTCGGCATCTCACGCAACACCATCAGGAGGTACGTCCGCGCCGGCGGCCCACCCGGGCGCCAGGGTGCGGCATCATCTACCATCAGCGACCACCCAAACGGACATTTTCGCTGAACCGTTAACCGGACAAAGTCGCTGACCGTCGACACTCAAAACGGCTCCAAGTGGTGTCCCCATCTTCTTCGTCAAGGCCCTCGGGCTCCTGAAGCCAGCTGAGTTGACGCCATCAAGCGGCGACCGGCTGGTCGTGCGGGACCTTCGCCTGATACGGCGTGCGCGAGCGGAGCATGGCCAGGATGACGTCGCAGCGCCGACGCGCGAGGCAGATGACGGCGGCGTTGTGTCTCTTCCCCTCGGCTCGCTTGCGGTCGTAGAACGCCCGCGAGACGGGGTCGCGCAGCGAGGCGAAGGCGGAGAGGTACATCGCGTTCTTGAGCCGGTGATTGCCGCGGCGGCTCCGGGTCTGGCCCCGGATGCTGCTGCCGGACTGGCGGGTGACCGGGGCAAGGCCGGCGTAGCTGGCCAGCCTCGATCCGTTCGCGAAGCGGGAGATGTCACCGATCTCGGCCAGCATCCGCGCCCCCCGTCCTCGGCCCGACCCCCGGCAGGGAGCCGAGGATGAGGCCGAAAGGGTGGGCCTCGAAGAGCTCCCCGATCTCGGTGCCGAGCCGCTCCCGCCGCTGCTGCATGCGATCCAGCTCGGTCGCGACCTCGGCGATCACCCGACCCATCGCGACCGAGCCGGGTACGACCACGGTCTGGGCGTCGAGGGCCCCGGTGACGGCCTCGGTGAGCGCCTTCGCGAGGCGCGGCGAGCGCTTCCGGAGCGTCCGCGCGATGCGGCCGCGACCCGCCGTGGCCAGCGCCTGCGGTGTCGGGTAGCGGGCGAGCAGGTCCCGTGCCCCCGCATTGTGGAGCCTGGGGCCCAGTACGCGCTCCAGGGCCGGGGAAACACTGGTGAGCGCATCCCGCAGGCGGTTGGAGAGCCGCGTCGCGTCGGCGGCGAGGTCGGTGTCGTAGCCGTTGAGAACGCGCAGCTGCTCCAGGAGTTCGTCGTTGCCGGCGTCGAGCCAGTGCACCTGGTGGCGCCGCGTGCGGCCGGTGTCGGCC
>CBDHDI010000018.1:0-82474 GCA_965261685.1 Dehalococcoidia bacterium | reverse complement strand
CCGCTCCCACCGCGGCAGCGCCTCCGCCTGCACGCGCCGCAACGCCTCCACCACGGCCCGGAGCGCGTCGATGCCGGCGCCACATATCGCATGGCTCGATCTCATCGAGTTCTCCACGATGGTACGGAAACGGCTTGCAGCGTCTACACGATGCGGCAGGCCTCAGGCCGCGTCTGGCGCATCGGCCAGACGCGGCCTGGCACGCAAGTTCACGGGGTTGCTGTGAATCGCCAGGTGAAGTCAGCGCTCGGATAGTGATCCAATCAGCGCCCGGATGGTGATCCATTGCGGGGCGTGTCCCAGCATCTCCGGCGACGGGGCCGCGGAGACTGGGGGGAAGGGATGCTCCGAGTGGAAGACGTGCACGTGTTGCGACACAAGGTGCTGGTCGAAGGTCTGAGCCGGCGGCAGGCGGCCCGGGAGATGGGGATCAGCCGCAACACCGTGCGGCGCTACCTGAGGCTGCCCGAGCCGGTGCGGGTCGAGCGTGAACCGCGGCGGAAGCCGGTCCTCGAACGGGTGCAGCCGCGGCTCGACGCGCTGCTGGAGGAGTGGTCGGGGCGGACGACGGCGAAGCAGATGGCATGAGGGCCGGTCTCCTCCTCAAGGGGGATACTCGCCCCCAAAACAGCGGCCTCGATGGGCCAGAACGGCTCTGCGGAGCCTTGACGAGGTAGGAGACCGACCGTGCAGCAGGATACCGCAACGACGTGGAGCATTGAGGGCAAGGAAGAGTCAGGGGTCACCATCGGCCTTGACGTGGGCGACCGCTACACCCACGTTCACGCGCTCGGTGCCGGCGGGGAGGTCGTGCGCGATCAGCGCATCCGCACCGCGGCGGCGGCGCTGGGCGCAGCACTGACCGGCCTCCCGCGGGCGCGGGTCGTGCTCGAGGCGGGGCCGCGCTCGCCGTGGCTGAGCCGCGTCGTGGCGGACCTCGGCCACGAGGTGGTCGTCGCCAACCCTCGCCAGGTCGCGCTGATCGCCCGCAGCCAGCGCAAGACCGACCGCCTCGACGCCGAGTGGCTGGCGCGGCTGGGGCGCTTCGACCCGGAACTGCTCGCCCCGATCCGCCACAGGAGCGAGCAGAGTCAGCACAACCTCGCCGTGGTGCGCGCCCGCGACGCGCTGGTGCGCACCAGGACGCTGCTCATCAACCACGTGCGCGGGGCCGTCAAGGCCTGCGGCGCCGCGCTGCCGTCGTGCACGGCCGGGGCCTTCCACCGCAAGATGGCCGACCACATCCCCGGCGGGCTCCGCCCGGCGCTGCTGCCGCTGGTGGAGGCGGTAGGCGAGCTGACCGCGCGCATCGCGGCGGCTGGCCGCGAGGTCGAGGCGCTGTGCGAGGCTCACCCCGAGACCGCAGCGCTGCGCCAGGTCACGGGCGTGGGGCCGATCACCGCGCTCACGTTCGTGCTGACGGTCGAGGACCCCTCCCGCTTCCCGAAGAACCGGGAGGTGGGGGCCTACCTCGGGCTCGTACCGCGGCAGCGCGAGTCAGGAGAGCGCGCGCCGCAGCTCGGCATCGCCAAGAGCGGCGACCCGGGCTTGCGGCGGCTGCTGGTGCAGGCCGCGCACTACATCCTCGGTCCCTTCGGCCCCGATACCGACCTGCGGCGCTGGGGTGAGCGCTACGCGGGGACAGGGGCGGGCAACGCGAAGAAGCGCGCGGTCATAGCTGTCGCGAGGCGGTTGGCGGTGCTGCTGCTCGCGCTGTGGAAGACAGGCGAGGTCTACGAGCCGCTGCGAAACGCCATGGCCCGCGAGGCCGCGTAGCGGCGAGGCGCGCCTCAGGCGGCGGAGACCGGAGATCAGGAGGAAGACCCGAGCGCGAGCGAAGCCTCGCGCGTGATGCCGGACACGGGCGACTGCGACAGCCGCTTGTCCCTCCGAGGACGCGAAGCAGATGGCAGCGCCCCCTGGAAGCAGGATGTGCCTTCATGCACCGGGCCCGATGCGCGGCCCATCGAGAGTGCGAATAGAAGCTCGGCACAGGCTCCACTACCGGACATCACGAGCGGTTCGCAGCGACCCGGAGGAGCGCCGTACCCGGAGGAGGCCGCCACGTCGGCCTTGCAGAAACACCGTCCCTCATAGAAGCGGCTGACGGCGACGAGGCTGCACCGCCAGCTGCGCGAAGAAGGCTACGAGGTCGGCGAGACGCTGGTACGGAGCTACCTGCGGGAGTGGCGGCGCCGGCGCGCCGAGGTCTACGTGCCGCTGGTGCACCGCCCGGGCGACGAGGCGCAGGTCGACTTCTTCGAGGTCACCGTCGAGGTGGGAGGCGAGCGCCGCAAGGCCTGGAAGTTCCTGATGCGGCTGATGTACTCGGGCCGCGACTTCGTCCGGCTCTACGACCGCCAGGACCAGGTCGCCTTCCTCGACGGCCACGTGCGGGCGTTCGCCCACTTCGGCGGGGTGCCCGCGCGCATCGTCTACGACAACCTCGCAGCGGCGGTGCGGCGCGTGCAGTTCCCCCGGCGCCAGCTCACCGAGCGCTTTGAGGCGCTGGTGAGTCACTACCTGTACGAGCCGTGCTTCGCGCGGCCCGGCGAGGGCCACGATAAGGGCGGGGTCGAGGGGCGCGGCAGGGGCGTGCGGCTGCAGCACCTCACGCCGATTCCCCGCGGCGACTCGCTGGCCGAGCTCTCGGACTGGCTGCAGGGGGAGGTGGACCGCCACGCCGCGCCGCGGGTGCATGAGCGCTTCGCCGAGGAGCGGCCGCTGCTGCGCCCCGGGCCCGGCGTCGCGTTCGAGGCGCGGCGGGTGCAGCCGGTCTCGGTGAGCCGCAGTGCGCTGGTGCGCGCCGAGGGGGCCTGGTACTCGGCGCCGAGCCGCTGGGCGGGCCTGCGGGCGACGGCGCTGATCGGCACCGACGAGCTGACGCTGCGCTGCCGCGGCGAGGAGGTCGTACATCCCCGACAGCCCTTCGGCGGCCGCCGGGTGGACTACCGGCACTACCTCGGCGAGCTGGCGCGCAAGCCGCAGGCGGTGCGGCAGGTGGCGCCGGAGCTGGTCGCGGCGCTGGGCGAGCCCTTCGGGCGGCTCTGGACGCGGCTGGAGCGCGAGCAGGGCGCTCAGGAGGGGGCGCGCACCCTTGCGCGGTTGCTGCGGGCCGTCCACGAGCACGGCGAGGAGCGCGTGCGCGACGTCCTGGAGCAGGTCCTCGAGCAGGAGCGCTTCGACGAGCTCGCCGTGCAGCGTCTGCTCGCCTCGGCCCGGGCGCCGGAGGCAGTGACGGTGCCGGAGCCGCTGCGCGGCTACGAGGTCGAGAGCGTCTCGGCGGCCGTCTACGACCGCCTGCTCGCGGCGGCGGCGCCGTGAACAACGCGGCTCGCGCGGCCGTGCTCGAGGCGCACTGCCGCGAACTCAAGCTGCCCACGATCCGCCGCGAGTACCCCGCGCTGGTGCGCCAGGCCACGCACGACGGGTGGGACTACGAGGAGTTCCTCGTGCAGTTGCTCGAGGCAGAGGTGCTGGCCCGCCGCGATAGCGCGGTCGCACGCCTGCTGCGCCAGGCGCGCTTCCCCGACATCAAGACCTTCGAGCAGCTCGACTGGGACGCGCTCGGGGGCGTCGAGCGGCCACAGCTCGCACAGCTCGCGACCTGCGAGTACATCGAGCGCGCCGACGACGTCGTCATCGCCGGGCCGATCGGCACCGGCAAGACGCACCTCGCGATCGCGCTCGGCGTCGAGGCCGCCCGCCGCCGCCACCGCGTCGCCTTCATCCGCGCCGCCGACCTCGTGCGCGAGCTGGTCGAGGCACGTGACGAGCTCACGCTCTCGCGGCTCCATCAGCGTTACCTGCGGGTCGCGCTGCTGATCGTCGACGAGCTCGGCTTCGTGCCCTTCGAGCGCACCGGCGGCGAGCTGCTGTTCAATCTCCTCGCCGACCGCTACGAGCGGCGCTCGACGATCGTCACGACCAACCTCGCGTTCAGCGAGTGGGTGCAGGTCTTCGGCGACGAGAAACTCACCACGGCGCTGCTCGACCGCCTCGGGCACCACGCCCACATCCTCACCACGCGCGGCGCTTCCTACCGGACGCGTCACAGAACACAGACCTGACCAACGAAGGACTCAGCACCAAGAACGTCAGCAGCGATCGTGGCGCCGGAGTGGATCAACATCCGAGCGCTGACCTGGATCGCTATCCGAGCGCTGTTGACACCAGGATCTATTTACCACCAAACGGCGAGATCGCCAGGGTCTTTTGACCACTTCGCCAGGGTCTATTGACCACCCGGGCCGCCGGTACGGCCACCATCGTCTGCATCCCCAGGGAAGGGAGCAGCGATGGCCTACCGGGAGGTGCATTGCGTGGAGATCAGGGAAGTCATCCGCCGCTTGTTCCGATTGTCGACGAGCAGCGATTTCGTCAGTGCAAGAGAGCAGCGACTTTGTCAGTCCCGCCGTCTCCGTCGGAGGATGCCGCGGTGCCGGTCTGGCGTCCAGGCACGCCGTTGGCCCGGACGTAGCTGCTGACGGTGACGCGGGAGATCCCGAGCAGCCTGGCGGTCGCCCGCATCGAGAGCCCCTGCAGCTGCGCCTGCTGGATCGCCTTCCAGCGAGCGAGCTGCCGGGGCGTGGGTGGGCGGAGCTGCTTGCTCCCGGGCTCGGGCTTCACGGCGGCCCCGTTGGGCGCACCCTCCACCGCCGGGACGGCAGGCGCCACGGGGAGCCGCCGCGGTGCTCCTCCGGAGCCGAGCCCTGAGGCGATGCGCTCGTGATTCGGGTTCCGGGCCAGCTCGGAGCGCGCCGCCCTCAGCACCCCGGCGCGCGGCGGCGCCTCGCGCGAGGCGATGGTCTCCCCCTGGTGCAGGACGGAGAGCTCGCCGCCCGGCCGCTCCAGCACCTCGACCTGCACCCCGGCGTAGCTGGTCCGCTCGGGCCCGGGCAGCAGCTGGAGCGTGCGCCAGCGGTACTTGACCGTGTTGTCGCGCGCGACGCTGCGGGGGTGCCGGAAGCCGAGGATGGAGCCGAGCGGGAGCGCGCGGTCGAGCGCGCGGTAGGCCACCGCGGGCTCTGCCGCCGGGACCCGGAAGCGGGCGTTGAAGCGCGGCAGGAAGCGCTCGAGCACGGTCTGGGCCTCGGCGATGGTGGAAGCCGAGGCGTCGCTGAGTTCGGTCACCAGGCGGTCCTGGAACGTCCCTGCGGCACGTTCTACGCGGCCCTTGGCCTGCGGTGAGCGGGCGAAGATCTGGGTGATCCCGAGTTCCCGCATCGCCCGCGCGAATTGGGTTGCGACCTTCAGGCCCCGCCGTCCGTCGGAGGAGGCTTTGAAGACGCCGTGGCGGTCGCTGTAGAGGGCGAGCGGGATGCCGCAGAGCCGGACGATCTCCTCCAGCAGGAGGAAGTAGCCGCGCGCGTCCTCGACGGGGCGGAAGAGGGCGTGCACGGCTGCGCCGGTCGCATCGTCGACGGCGAGCAGCAAGGCGAAGCGCGGACCGCGTTGCTCGAGCCAGGCGTGGTGGCTGCCGTCGACCTGGAGCAGCATCCCCTCGCGGGGCATCCGCTCACGCCGGACACGGTGCTCGGGGGGCCGGCGGCGGCGGGGACTCGCGATGCCGGCCCGCGCCAGGATCCGGCGGACGGTCCAACTGCTCACGTCCAGGTCCTCGTGCTCCCAGAGCAACTCGGCGAGGTGGGTGTGGTTCGCTCCCGGGTAGCGGGTGCTGGCGAAGCGCACCACGGCCGCGGCGACGGCGGCCGGGACGGCGTTGTGCGGACGGCGCCCGCGGTTGCCGTGCTCCAACGCGGCGGTTCCGCGCGCACGGTAGGCGGCGAGGAGCCGCCACGCGTGTCGCTCGCTGATGCCCAGGATCTCGGCGGCCTGCGAGGCCCGCAGATCTCCGGCCATCACCCCTTCGAGTACGTAGCGTCGTGCTTCTTCGGACTGCTGCACCTGTCACCCCCTGCTCGCTGGCTGGGGACTGACAGAATCGCTGCTCCGTTAACTACTGACCGAATCGCTGCTCAACGACACGCAGCCCGTCGGGAATGTGGTCCGCCGTCTTGCGGTGAAAGGCCACGGCCGTGCACGACGGCAGCGCGTCGCCGCAGGCCTTGACGGCCCCGCGCACGTGGTTGATGAGCAACGTCCTCGATCGCACCAGCGCGTCGCGGGCGCGCACCACGGCGAGATTGTGCTGACTCTGCTCGCTCCTGTGGCGGATCGGGGCGAGCAACTCCGGGTCGAAGCGCCCCAGCCGCGCCAGCCACGCGGCGTCGAGCCGGTCGGTCTTGCGCTGGCTGCCGGCGATCAGCGCGACCTGGCGAGGGTTGGCGACGACCACCTCATGGCCGAGGTCCGCCACGACGCGGCTCAGCCACGGCGAGCGTGGCCCTGCCTCGAGCACGACCCGCGCCGGCGGGAGGCCGGTCAGCGCTGCGCCCAGCGCCGCCGCCGCGGTGCGGACGCGCCGCTCGCGTATCACCTCCCCGCCGGCGCCGAGCGCGTGGACGTGCGTGTAACGATCGCCCACGTCGAGGCCGACGGTGATGGCGGGCCCATCCTTGCCTTCAATGCTCCGCGTCGTTGCGCTATCCTGCTGCATGGCCGGTCTCCTACCTCGTCAAGGCTCTTCCGAGCCGCTCTTGGCCCATCGAGGCCGCTGTTTCAGGGGGCGAGTATCCCCCTTGAGGAGGAGACCGGCCCTCATGCCAGAGCGCCCGGCTAACTGGTGGATGGGCAGGAGGTGGAAGTCCTCTGCGGCAAAGGAATGAGCCATTCCATGCCGCTCCGCGAGCCGTGCGTGGGTCGTCGCGAGGCGACACGCGAAGCGTCGGCAGCGGGGTATGCGGGCGGAGCTATCGAGCATCGAAAAGGGCAATTCGGAGTGCCGAGGCTATTGGTATGGTCGAAGGCAACACCGGTTACGGCGCCACAGGGCGAGCCGTCGCCGGGCTCCGCGGTGTCAAAGAACTCACGCACGCATGCACGTCCAACACCGGGACCGGGGAGGGCTGCGCGCCGTCCCGGCGTGTCGTACGCCGGGACCGCATCGGGAAGGGAAGCAACCGGAGCCGATGATGCACGACGCGCAGCAGTCTGACGCGGCCGTAGTAGCGATGAAGGCGGCGAACAAGGGGGCGCGAGCCCCGGCGGAGCCACTGGAGCGAAGGGCCGCGGCCGAGAGGAATCCGCGAAGCACCGGCACGGTCCGGACGCAGAGTCGGGGGGCGGTGTCACCCGGAGCGGAGCGGATACGGCAGTTCGTCAAGAGGAATCCGGGGGAGAGGCTCACCGCGCTCCTGCACCACATCACGCCGGAGGCGCTCCGGGATGCGTATCTCGCGCTCAAGCGGGACGCAGCTCCGGGCGCCGACGGGATGACGTGGCGCGAGTACGGGGACGGGCTGGACGAGCGATTGCTCGACCTGCACGGTCGCGTACACCGTGGAGCGTACCGGGCGGCCCCTGTTCGGCGGGTAGAGATACCGAAGCCTGACGGGGGCATGCGACAGCTGGGTATTGCCTCGCTGGAGGACAAGATCGTCCAGCGGGCGGTGGTGGAGCAGATCCTGAACCCGATCTACGAATCGGAGTTCTACGGATTCAGCTACGGGTTCAGGCCGGGGCGCTCGGCGCACAACGCGCTGGACGCGCTGGCCTACGCGGTGGAGCGGCGCAAGGTCAACTGGATAGTGGAGGTGGACATCCGCCAGTACTTCGACAGCATCGACCGGGAGCAGCTGATGCAGTTTCTGGAGATGCGTATCGGGGACCAGCGGGTGTTGCGTCTCATCCGGAAGTGGCTGAACGCCGGCGTCATCGACGCGGGGCTAGAGGTCGACGTGGTGAGGGGGACGCCGCAGGGGGCGGTGATATCGCCGCTGCTGGCGAACGTATACCTGCACCACGTGCTCGACGGCTGGTTCGCGCGGGAATGGCGGCCGCGGGAGGTCCGGGGCGAGGCGTATCTCGTGAGGTACGCCGATGATTTCGTCCTGGGGTTTCAGTACCGCAGCGATGCGGAGCGATTCATGGAGGCGGTCGGGGAGCGGTTCGCAGCGTTCGGGCTGGAAGTGCACCCGGAGAAGACGCGCCTGTTGGAGTTCGGCAGGTTCGCGAGAGCGAACCGCAGGGAGCGCGGGGAGGGCCGACCGGAGACGTTCGGCTTCCTCGGCTTCACGCACTACTGCCGGACAAAGCGCAATGGGCGCTTCGGTCTGGGCCGGAAACCGGTCCCGAAGCGGATGCGACGGACCCTCAAGGCCATCAAGGCCGAGTTGCGTAGGCGCATGCATGACGACCCGGTGGTGACAGCACGGTGGCTTGCTCGGGTGCTTCGCGGATGGCTTGGCTATTACGCGGTGCCCACAAGCGGCCCGTCGCTGTCGCAATTCGTGTGGTCCCTGCGGCGGCTCTGGATGCGGACTATCCGCCGAAGGTCGCAGCGGGCACGCTACCCATGGGAACGTCTGGACGCCTTGCGCCGGGAGTACTGGCCCCCCGTGACCATCCTCCACCCGTGGCCGACGGAGCGATTTGCCGTCAACACTCAAGGCAGGAGCCGGATGCGTTAGCTCGAATCCACCGATCGAAGCTTGAAGGGGCGGGCTGCCGGGCTGCCGGAGCGTTCGGCGGGCGTGCCGGCGTTCGCCGGGCGGTGCCGGAGCGAGGAGCCGTCGCTCAGCGTCGCTCAGCGCGGCTCGGGGGCGCTGAGGGCGCCGGCGCGAGGGTGCGCGAGGCGTGCGCGGGCATGCTGGCGCGAGCCTCGGACCCGTGTTGGCGCTGTGAGCGAGCGTCAGGCCGGGAGCGGTAACGCCCGTAACCGCGCCAGGGCGGCTGCCCACTGGCCAGCCCAGGGCCAGCGCTTCGCGAGGTGCAGGGTCCAGCGCCGTGCAGAATGGGTGAGCCGTCCGGCGAGAGCGAAGTAGCGCCGCCTGAGCGTCCTGGTCGTCACGATCCCCTCGCCGAGCCCGAGCCGCGCCGTCCAGCGGGCGAGGTTGTGCGCGATCACCTGCACCGCGAGCCACGCCCCGTTCGCGCCGAAGCGGCCCGAGGGGAGATGGTTCAGCCCGACGCCGTACTTGAGGTCACGGATCGTGTTCTCGATCTCGGCGTGACGGCGATGGTCGGCCTCCAGCTCCAGCAGCTCCCCGGCGCGATCGGTGATGAAGGCGTGGTAACTATAGTTCGCAAAGAGCGCGAGCTGTGAGCCGGGCGTCGGCTTGACGCGCCGCACGATGAGCCGCACCGCGGTGGCATCCTCCTTGTGCTGGAACGGCGTGTAGGTCGTCTCGGCGACATCCGCGCCGCCCGGCAGCCAGTACGGGATCGGCGTCCAGTCCTCTTCCGGGATCGCCTCGATCAGCGTGCGTACGTTCGGCTGCTGGCGAATGGTGATGGAGAAGCGGACATCCTGCTTGCGGCAGACGGCGACGACGGCGTGGTTGTAGAAGCCGCTGTCGGCGCGCACCGTGAGCTGCCCGCTCGCCCCGGCGTCGCGCACCCGCGCCACCGTCTCACGCAGGAAGTGGGCGGCGCCGCGGGCGGTGTTGGCGCGGCCCTCGCGCAGCCGCGCCATCAGCACGTCACCCGTCCCGGCCGCAACGGCGAGCAGCGGGTGATAGCCGCGCACGCCCGTGTAGCCGTGGTGCCGGGCGCCCTCCTTCGCCAGGCCGTAGGTCTCGCAGATCGTCGAATCGAGGTCGATCGTGAACGGCGCCGCGCCCGGGCCCGCTCCGGCCGCCCAGCTGCGGGCGAGCAACTCGCGGCTGAGGCGGTCGAGCTGGCGGACGTGGCCCCAGCTGAAGCTGCGCAGGAAGACACCGAGCGTGGACGGCGCCTTGACGGTGCAACCGAGCACGCTCGCCGTCCCGCCGGCGCGCAACGCAGCGGCGTCGTCGATGCACTCGCCGCCCGCGAGCGCCGAGGCGACCAGGGTCAGCAGCTTGTCGCCGGCGTTCGCCCGGCCCGGCGCGTCACCGAGGTCGAGGTAGCTGTCGGCGAGCTCTTGCAAACCGAGATGCTGGGCGAGCGTGGCCGGGAGGAGCAGCCCCGCATCGGCCACCAGGCGGTCGTCGTCGAAGGCGATGTCTATCCGGTCGGGGTCGCTCGTTGGTAGCATCGAATGGGTGCTCCCTGTGGCTGTGACGTGATTCGGTCAAAAACCATTGTCCCAGCTACAGCGGAGCACCCAACCGCAACCGCTCATGCGCTCTTCTTCGGTGGATCCCGGGTTAGCGCGCACGTCCGGATCTGTGCGGGGGGCGCCGGGCAACCGGCGCTCCTACCGCGAATCTCCGTCCCGAGGCTGAGCGTCACCTCCTCCACGCCCACCCAGGCCATGACCGAGAGCCCCGCCCAGCGCTCCGGCACCGAGTACCAGGCGCCCTCGACGCGCACCAGCGCGCTGCGGCTGACCGAGACCGGCTGCAGCCGCCGCGCCTCGAACGCCACATCCGGCAGGGGGCGCAGCACCGGCTGCTCGCTGGCGAAGCGCTCCCAGACCCGCTGCGGCGCCAGGCGGTCGACCTCCCCCTGCATCTGCTCCGAGAGCTCATGCATCGAGTCGCCGCGGGGGATCGGCGTGAGCACCTGCAGCCGCACGCCCCTGCCCCGTGACTCCACGCCGCCCTTGTCGTGCCCCTCGCCGGGGCGCGCGAAGCAGGGCTCGACGCCGTAGTGGCTGGCGAGCGCCGCGAAGCGCTCGGTCAGGGCGCGGCGCGGGAACTGCACCCGCCGCACCGCGGCTGCGAGGTTGTCGTAGACCGTGCGCCGGGGCACCCCGCCGAAGTGGGCGAAGGCCCGCACGTGACCGTCGAGGAAGGCGAGCTGGTCCTGGCGCTCATAGAGCCGGACGAAGTCGCGCCCCGAGTGCATCAGCCGCATCAGGAAGAGCCAGGCCTTGCGCCGCTCGCCTGAGAGCTCGACGCTGACCTCGAAGAAGTCGGCCTGCGCGCTCTCGCCCGGGCGGTGGACCAGCGGCACGTAGACCTCGGCGCGCGTGCGGCGCCACTCGCGCAGATACTCGAGCACGAGCGTCAGCCCGACCTCGTAGCCCTCCTCGCGCAGCGCCCGCTGCAGCCTCCGGCCCGTGATGCGCTGCTTCGCGGTGGTGCGCTCCGACCACTCCTCGACCAACTGCTCCAGGCGCGGCCGCACCTGCTCCAGCACCGGCCGCGGCCGCTTGCGCTTCCGTGGCTCCGGCAGCGGCGTCGCGAGGTAGCGCCGCACCGTGTCGCGCGCGAGCCCCATCTCGCGCGCCACCTGGCGCTGGCTCTTGCCCTCGACGAAGACCTTGTGCCGCAGCGCGTAGATGTCCTGCACTCCGAGCATCCCCTTCCTCCCAACCTCGTCCGGCTCCCGCCGACACAAGGGTGGGCCATGCCCTGGAGTGGCCGAGTTTTAGACCGATCAGCGGTCGGGTTTTAGAGCGATCGGAATGTCGTTGAGCAGCGATTCGGTCAGTAGTTAACGGAGCAGCGATTCTGTCAGTCCCCAGCCAGCGAGCAGGGGGTGACAGGTGCAGCAGTCCGAAGAAGCACGACGCTACGTACTCGAAGGGGTGATGGCCGGAGATCTGCGGGCCTCGCAGGCCGCCGAGATCCTGGGCATCAGCGAGCGACACGCGTGGCGGCTCCTCGCCGCCTACCGTGCGCGCGGAACCGCCGCGTTGGAGCACGGCAACCGCGGGCGCCGTCCGCACAACGCCGTCCCGGCCGCCGTCGCCGCGGCCGTGGTGCGCTTCGCCAGCACCCGCTACCCGGGAGCGAACCACACCCACCTCGCCGAGTTGCTCTGGGAGCACGAGGACCTGGACGTGAGCAGTTGGACCGTCCGCCGGATCCTGGCGCGGGCCGGCATCGCGAGTCCCCGCCGCCGCCGGCCCCCCGAGCACCGTGTCCGGCGTGAGCGGATGCCCCGCGAGGGGATGCTGCTCCAGGTCGACGGCAGCCACCACGCCTGGCTCGAGCAACGCGGTCCGCGCTTCGCCTTGCTGCTCGCCGTCGACGATGCGACCGGCGCAGCCGTGCACGCCCTCTTCCGCCCCGTCGAGGACGCGCGCGGCTACTTCCTCCTGCTGGAGGAGATCGTCCGGCTCTGCGGCATCCCGCTCGCCCTCTACAGCGACCGCCACGGCGTCTTCAAAGCCTCCTCCGACGGACGGCGGGGCCTGAAGGTCGCAACCCAATTCGCACGGGCGATGCGGGAACTCGGGATCACCCAGATCTTCGCCCGCTCACCGCAGGCGAAGGGCCGCGTGGAACGTGCCGCAGGGACGTTCCAGGACCGGTTGGTGACCGAACTCAGCGACGCCTCGGCTTCCACCATCGCCGAGGCCCAGACCGTGCTCGAGCGCTTCCTGCCGCGCTTCAACGCCCGCTTCCGGGTCCCTGCGGCAGAGCCCGCGGTGGCCTACCGCCCGCTCGACCCCGCGCTCCCGCTCGCCTCCATCCTCGGCTTCCGGCACCCCCGCAGCGTCGCCCGCGACAACACGGTCAAGTATCGCTGGCGCACGCTCCAGCTGCTGCCCGGGCGCGAGCGGACCAGCTACGCCGGGGCACGGGTCGAGGTGCTGGAACGGCCGGGCGGCGAGCTCTCCGTCCTGCACCAGGGGGAGACGATCGCCTCGCGCGAGGCGCCGCCGCGCGCCGGGGTGTTGAGGGCGGCGCGCTCCGAGCTGGCCCGGAACCCCGACCACGAGCGCATCGCCTCAGGGCTCGGTTCCGGAGGAGCACCCCGGCGGCTCCCCGTGGCGCCTGCCGTCCCGGCGGCGGAGGGTGCGCCCAACGGGGCCGCCGTGAAGCCCGCGCCCGGGAGCAAGCAGCTCCGCCCACCCACGCCCCGACAGCGCGCCCGCTGGAAGGCGATCCAGCAGGCGCGGCTACAGGGACTCTCGATGCGGGCAACCGCCAGGCTGCTCGGGATCTCCCGCGACACCGTCAGCAGCTACGTCCGGGCCAACGGCGTGCCTGGACGCCAGACCGGCACCGCGGCATCCTCCGACGGAGACGGCGGGACTGACAAAGTCGCTGCTCTCTTGCACTGACGAAATCGCTGCTCGTCGACAGGCTGCGCCCGGCGCTGCTGCCGCTGGTGGAGGCGATTGGCGAGCTGACCGTGCGCATCGCGGCGGCCGGGCGGGAGGTCGAGGCGTTGTGCGAGGCCCACCCCGAGACCGCGGCGCTGCGCCAGGTCACCGGCGTGGGGCCGATCACCGCGCTCACGTTCGTGCTGACGATCGAGAACCCGGGGCGCTTCCCGCAGAACCGTGAGGTGGGGGCCTACCTCGGGCTCGTGCCGCGGCAGCGCGACTCGGGCGAGCGCGCGCCGCAACTCGGCATCGGCAAGAGCGGCGACGCAGGCCTACGCCGGCTGCTGGTGCAGGCTGCGCACTACATCCTCGGTCCCTTCGGGCCGGATACCGATCTGCGTCGCTGGGGTGAGCGCTACGCGGGAACAGGAGCACGGAACGCGAAGAAGCGCGCAGCCAGTCCACGAGCGTAGACGCCGATCTTTCGCATGCCGGGAAGGCGGTGTCCGGGCCGCGGTCGCAGAACAGCGAGCCGAAGGAGCCGGACAAGGAGGCCGCCAACAGCCCGGCCACCGGAGCGCCCGCCATCACCGGCACGGCCCAGGTGGGGGAGACGTTGACGGCGGACACGTCGGGCATATCCGACGCCGACGGGCTGACCCTGGCCACCTTCGCCCACCAGTGGATCGCCGGAACGGCAGACATCGCCGGAGCCACCGGGTCCAGCCACACCCTCACGTCCGGCGAGCAGGGCAAGAGCATCAAGGTGAAGGTGAGATTCACCGACGACGCGGGCAACAGCGAGGAGCTCATCAGTGCAGCGACGTTCGCGGTGGCCCTGCCGCCGCTGACCGCCACCATTCACGACGCGCCGGACTCCCATGACGGGCAGACCGCATTCACCTTCAAGCTGCGCCTCAGTGAGGAGTTTTCAATCAGCTACAAGACGCTGCAGGACCATGCCTTCACGGTGACGGGCGGTGATATCGTGAACGCCAGCCGTCTGAATCCTCCCAGCAGCATGGGGTGGGAAATCACCGTGGAGCCGGACGGAGACGCCGGGGTGACCGTGTCCCTCCCCGCAACAACCAACTGCACCGGCCAGGGAGCCATCTGCACACCAGACGGCAGGATGCTGTCCAGCGCCGTGGAGGTCGCTGTCCCACGTCAGGGGAACCAGCAACAGTCGAACACCCCGGCTACGGGCGCCCCCACCATCACCGGCACTGTCCAGGTGGGCCGGACGTTGACCGCATCCACCGCCGGCATATCCGACGCCGACGGGACCGCCAACGCCGCGTTCACCTACCAGTGGATCGCCGGAACGGCCGACATCACCGGCGCCACCGGGTCCAGCCACACCCTCACGTCCAGCGAGCAGGGGCAAGCCGTCAAGGTCCGGGTGACCTTCGACGATGACGCCGGCAACCCAGAGATTCTCACCAGCGCGGCGACGGCGCCGGTGGCGGCGGCCATCACGCCATTCACCGCCGAGTTCAGGAACGTACCGGACCACCACGACGGCGCAACGGCGTTCACCTTCGAGCTGTACTTCAACAAGGTGGCGGTGACGAGCTGGAGGACAGTGGTCAACGACATCCTGGAGGTGAGCGGCGGCGAGGTGACCGGGGCGAGGAGGCTGGACCCGAACGGCGCCGATCGGAGCAAGCGCTGGGAGGTGACGGTGGAGCCGACACAGGCAGGCGACGTCACGATCACGCTTCCCGTGCGCGACTGCGCCGGGGCGAACGCCGTGTGCGCGAACGAACAGCCCCTCGCGCGGGCGGTCTCGGCCACCGTGGCCCGGCAGGAGGCGCTGACGGCCCGGACGAGCCAGGTCCCCGCCAGCCACGACGGGAACGCCGCCTTCACCTTCGAACTGCGCTTCAGCGAGGAATTCGGCCTCAGCTACAAGACCCTGCGGGACCACGCCTTCGACGTCACCGCAGGCGAGGTGATCAAGGCACGGCGGCTTGAGAGGGGCAAGAACGCCGGATGGGAGATAACCCTCCAGCCCGACGGCGACGGGACGGTGACCATCGTGCTCCCCATACCCACGCACTGCGCCCCGGCAGGCGCCATCTGCACGCAGGACGACAAGAAGCTGTCCAACAGGCTGGAGATGACCGTCAGCGGGCCGGGTCAGTAAGGGGCGACAAGACGGGAAACTCTTCCGGCTGTGCACTGGGGGAGGTTGCGCGATGCCCTACGACGTGCGGAACGACAGCCCCTCTCGTCGTTCCGCACGTTGCTGTCGCACGGCGCGATCCCAGCCGTCCGGTAACCCGTAGGCGCCCTTGCGTGAGAACCGGCCCCGGACGCCACGGGTCTCGGACTCGAATGCCGTTGTCTTGCCGGCGCCCGGTTCAGCGATCAGCACGTCGGAGCGCCGGTGCGACCGGCCTCAGGACGAGAGCGACGCGGAGGACGGGCGCACCCCTTTCGCGCGAGGCGGCGTCGGCATGCCGGCTGTTCCTGCCGTAGGGAGACTGCAACGCCGGCAGGCTCGCGTGACAGTCATGCGTCGGCGTCGGGCGGGAGTCCAGGAGCGTCGCCTCGAGGGTCTTCCTCCGGGGCGAGTTCGGAGAGTCTGTCGAAGTCCTCGGCCGCCTCGCCGTCCCTCCCCAGCGACTGCCGGGCCACCCCCCTCGCGTAGAGGGCGCCTGGTTCGTCGGGGTTGACCTCCAGGATGGCGTTGAAGTCCTCGATCGCTTCCTCGTCGGCGCCGAGATACATGCGGGCGACTCCCCTGGCGAAGCGCACCCTGCGGTCGGCCGGGTCGATCGCGATGCCCCGCGTGTAGTCCTCGACGGCGCGGTCGTACTGACCGAGGTTGTCGTGCGCGAACCCTCTCGCGGCGAGGGTCACGGGGTTGTCGGGATCGAGCAGCAACGACCGGTCGAAGTCCGCGATCGCGTCGTCGGGCCGGTCCAGGGCGCCGAGCGTGATCCCCCTAGCATGGAGCGCCTCGGCATTGTCGGGGTCGACGGCCAGCACCGCGTCGAGGTCCCTGAGCGCGAAGTCGTGCGCGCCGCGCTGCAGCTCGGACACCGCCCGCGCGTAGCGCGAGACGTTGTTGACCGGCTCCAGCTCGATGGCGGCCCCGAAGTCCCTGATCGCCTGCTCCGCTTCCCCCAGCTCGCGGTAGGCGAGACCCCGGTGGTGGTACGCGAGCGTGAGCCGGGGCGAGAGCGCGATCGCCCGGCTCAGGTCCTCCACCGCCCTGTCCGGCTCGCCCAGCTCGGCGTACGTGCAGCCCCGGTTGTAGTACGCGTCCGGGTCGTCGGGGCTCAGCTCGATGGCCCTGTCGAAGTCCCGCAGCGCGCCGGCCATATCGCCCAGTTCAGCGAGTGAGGCGCCCCTGCTGTAGTGCGTGACGGCATCCCCCGCCTCGAGCTGGATGACCATGTCGTAGTGCCCCACCGCCGTCTGGTGCTCCCCCAGCTCGGCGCTGGCGTGCGCGCGGTAGCGGTGGGCCTCGGCGTTGCCCGGGGCAAGCTGGAGCGCCCTGCCGAAGTCCTCCTTCGCGCGGCGGTCGTCGCCCAGCCGCTGGTGGAGGAGGCCTCGTACGCAGAGCGAATCGACATCATCGGGGCTGGCCGCGAGGTCGGCGTTCACGCGCTCCAGCATCTGCCGCAGCTCCTCTGAAGTGAGGGTCTCCAGCAGGTTGGGGAACTCGTCGCCCCCGGGTGAGCGGCGGTCATCCTCCGCCTCGTGGTCTCGTTGCATGGCTCTCCTCCTGGCTGGTCTGCCATGCGTGCTCGCGGTGATCACGGAGCTCACGGCGAACGCCGGCGGCGCTCTCGACGGACAACGCCGCCACCCGCATGGTCACGTCCCCGTATACCCGATCGCGACCGCCCCCGGGCGGAGCGGAGTCATGATAGCACGCACGTTCTGTGATATTGCATACTGGATCGGGTAGCGGAGCGGATCGCCCGCCCCGCGGCACTTCGCCGAGCCGCGCAGGCCGCTGCGAGAGCGCCTGCCCGCAGCCGCCTTCCGGGTCGTCCGGCGCCACGCCGATCGGCCGTCACGCGGGCGCCCGCAGGCACGGACGCGAGCAGCCCCGTGGCTGCGGTCTACGCTATGCGCTGCATGCCATCGCAACAGCGAGAACGGACTTTCTATCATGAAGCGGGCGGGGAGCGGCCCGAGGAGGAGCGGATGACAGCAGCGGGCGGCTACCGCTGGAAGGAGTTCGGCGCGCGCGTGCGCGTGGCCCGCGAGCGCGCCGGCTTCACGCAGAAGCGCCTCGGCGAGCTCGTCGGCGTGCGCCCGCACAGCGTCTGGTGCTGGGAGGCCGGGCGGATGAAGCCCAACCACGCGAACCTCGCCGCGATCGCCTACCACTGCGCGACGAGCGTCGCGGCGCTCGAGGGCCGCGACGAGGCGGAGGCGGAGATGCTCAGGGAAGCCGAAGTCTCATTCCGCGACGCCGTCAGCGGCCTCCCCATGGAGGACATCGAGTCGATCCGCAACTACATCCGCTTCGTGAAGTCGGAGCGGCGCAGGCAACGCCGCGCCGGGAGCTGAACCGGGCGCAGCCCCGCGCGCGGGGCCGCCGCTACGCCGCACGCCCCTGGGCCGCGGGCGGCGCTGCCTCCTCCGCGGCCGGTCCGGCGATGGCCTCTCCCGCCGCCGTCAGGGTCACCGCGCGCGCCAGGCGGGGCGCACGCACGATCAGGCCCGCGCGCTCGCACGCGTCCAGCCAGTACGCCACGTTGGAGGTGGAGGAGAGCCCCGTCGCCCTCATCAGTTCGCGCATGCTCGGCGCATAGCCGTGCCTGGCCCGGTAGCGGGCGATCGCCCCGACCAGCACGCGCATCCGCTCGCGCCGCCGCCTCGAGGCGCTCACGGGGTGTCGCCCTTCGGGAGCAGCCGCGGCGGTACCGCCTCGGCCTCGTCGACGAGCAGCGCCGCGCCCGGCAGCAGGCAGTGCAGGAGGCCGCGTTCCAGTGCGAAGACCATCAGCGCGTAGAGATGGCCGGGGCCGGGCGCCGTGCCGTTGCGCCAGCGCCGCAGCGTGCGCACGTCGACGCGCAGCGCCCGCGCCAGCCCCCGCCAGCTCAGCCCCGCCTCGCGGCGCAGGCGATCGAGGCGCTCGGGGAAGTCCGGCGGCAAGCGCGCCGGCTCGGTGTGGTAGACGTGCTGCTGACGGCGTCCCATCAGCGCCTCCGCTCCGGGCGCACGACGATCAGCTCCTCGCCCAGCAGCGCGGCCAGACCTCCGGGCACCAGCGTCGCGAGCCGCACGAGCGAGAGCATCGCGCCGCCGCCGGGCGAGGCGCCCTGGCGCCAGCGCCAGAGCTGGCGGGGATCCACGCCCATGCAGACCGCCATCCGCTCCCAGGGCAGGCCGGTGCGCTCCTTGACCGCCACGAGCCGCGCCGCGAAGTCCTCCGGGAGGAGCGCCACGCCGGGCGGGAAGGCCGTCTCGGGGGCTGCCGGCGCCCTACGCATCGGGGTGCACCACGTAGAAGAGATCGTCGAAGGAGGCGCGGAGCAGGCGCAGCATCCGCGCGCGCAGCGCGGCGGAGGGGCGCCTGCGCCCGCTCAGGATGAGCGAGAGGTGACCGGACGTGATGTCGAGCAGCCGGGCGAGCGCGTTCTGGGTGAGGCTGAGGCGCGCCATGCGCTCCCAGACCGCCTGCGCTTTGACCTCCACCGTCGAGCGGGCCGTCTTACTCGGCATGGCGGTCCTCCTCCGCGGTCGGCTCGGGTTCGGCTTCGGCGCGCGCGCCGGTGGGGGACGCCTCGCCGCCGGCGCCGGCGGCGAGGTGGGCGCGCACGATCAGCCGCGCGAGGGCGCGCAGTCCGCGCAGGCGCTGTTCGTCCTGCTCCTTGGTGAGGTGGCGTCGGGGGTCTGCGGATCGGCTGCGCATCGCTCTATCCGGGTAGTGGGAGGGGTACTCGCTACCGGGTGAGTACGACCGTTCTGGTCCGCTGAAACGTAGCAGCGCAAGCGAGGCCCTTCAACGTGTTTCAGCCCCCTTCCGCAGCGAATCTCCGAAATCACTTACTGCCATGCGACAGGAAGCCGACAACTATGTGACTGGGTGCGTTACCATGTGAGCGAGACCCGCTCCAGAAGGGAAAGTGACCGATGCCCGAGCAGCGCCCCGACCCCGTCCCCGCCGCCCTCTACGCCCGCGTCTCCAGCGACCGCCAGGATGTCGACCTCTCCATCGCCGCCCAGCTCCGCGCGCTGCGCGACTACGCCGAGAAGAACAACTACCTCGTCGCCCGCGAGTACGTCGACGAGGCCGAGAGCGGGCGCGTCGCCGACCGCCCACAGTTCCGCAGGATGCTCGACGAGGCGAGCGCCGAGGACGCGCCCTTCGAGGAGATCCTCGTCTGGAAGTTCTCGCGCTTCACCCGCAAGCGAGAGCACGCCGTCGCCTTCAAGTCGATGCTGCGCCGGCGCGGCATCCGCGTCGTCTCCATCACCGAGCACGCCGACGACTCCCCTACCGGCAAGCTCATGGAGGCGATCATCGAGAGCGTCGACGAGTTCTACTCGGAAAATCTTGCGCAGGAGGTCGCCCGCGGCATGCGCGAGGCCGCCTCACGCGGCTTCTGGGTCGCCAGCCGCACCCCCTACGGCTACACGAAGGTCTACGTGCAGGACGGCGCGAAGAAGCGCCCCCGGCTGGAGCCCGACTCCGACACCGCCCCCGTCGTGGAGCGCATCTTCGCCCTCGCCGAGGCGGGCAAGGGCATCACCGAGATCGCGCGCACCCTCAACGCCGACGCCATCGCCAACCCCACCGGACGCCCCTGGTCCAAGAACGGCGTCCACATCCTGCTCACCAACGTCGTCTACACGGGCACGCTGCTGTGGGGCGTGGGCGCGAAGGACGGCGCGCCGCCGGTGCGCATCGAGGACGCCTTCACGGCGATCGTCTCGAAGGAGCTCTTCACGGGCGTGCAGTCGCTGATGCGCTCCCGCGCGCCGAAGCGCGCCCACCCGCGCCGCGTCGGCAGCACCTACCTGCTGAGCGGGCTCGTCAAGTGCCGGAGCTGCCGCCGCGCCCTCTCCGGGCAGGACTCCAAGAGCGGCAAGTTCTCCTACTACGTCTGCCAGTCGCTCATGAAGCGCGGCCGGGGCGCCTGCGATGCCCCGAGGCTCAACGCGCGGCGCTTCGAGCGCCTCGTCGTCGACCAGCTCCGCGCCAACGTCCTCACCGAGTCCAACATCCGTGACCTCGTGCGCCTCGTCGGCGAGGAGATGGACGGCGTGGCGCACGAGCGCCGCAAGCAGCTCGAGACGATCGAGTCCGAGCTGGCCGACGTGCGCCGCCGCCTCGACCGCCTCTACCACCTCATGGAGACGACCGAGCTGGACATCAGCGACGTGCTCCCGCGCGTGCGTGAACACAAGGAACGCCGCGAGCGGCTGGAGCGGGCGGCCTCGGAGGCTCGGGCCGCGCTCTCGGAGCGGCGTGAGGTGCTCGACGACGTGGACACGATCACGGCCTACGCGGAGGACATGCGGGAATTCCTCGGGACGAGCGAGTTGACGGAGTCGAAGGCCTTCATCCACTCGTTCGTGAAGGAGATCGCCGTCGCCCCCGGCGCCGCCACGATCCGCTACACGATCCCGATGCCCGAGGACAGTCGCCTGCGCGGCGGGAAGGCCGAGGAGGTAGCCCTCGGCGGCCCGGTACTGTCTACCGTCAAGTCTGGTGGGCCTGACTGGACGAAATGAAGAACCGCCGCCCGCTCGCTCGTCACGCCGCCCGCCGGCATCGGGATCGTGTAGCTCAGCTCGGCTTCGTCGCCCGTCACCTCGATGCCCTGCACGAAGTTGCGAATCAGCGCCTTGCGCTCGGGGAACGTCCCCTCCTCCAGGAAGCTGCGGAAGTCCGCCACGTACGCCTTGATCTCCTCGCTCGTTGGCAGTTCCACCTTGCGCTGCGTCAGCTGCTTGGCCGCATCCTCCCGCGCCGCCGCGAGTTGGTCCTCGCGCTGCCTGAGCGCGAGGATGCGCGGCGACAGCGCCTCCAGCGTGAGGTCGCTCTTCTCCAGCGCCTCGTAGAGCCTGAGCAGCCGGCTCTGCACGTCGGCGAGTTCCGCCTCGATCGCCTGCAGCTTCCCGCCGAGTTCGCCGGCCATGGCGTCGATCTCCTCGGCCACGAGCGTCACCAGCTCGGTAATCGTCTCGTCTGTCAGGATGCGCTCGCGGATCTTCTCCACGACGAAGCCCTCCGCCCGCTCCGCGTTCAGGTAGCGCGCCTCGCAGGCGCCCGCGCCCTCGCGGTGCAGCGTCGCGCAGACGTAGTAGCCGTACTTGCCGCTCTTCGCGCCCTGCCCGACGTAGGCCTTCCCGCACAGCCCGCAGCGCAGCAGACCGCTCAGCAGGAACTTGCTCCCGACGCGCGCCGGGCGCTGGATGGCCGGCGCGCGGCTCCTGAGCGCCTGCCGCACTTGGTCGAACAGCTCCCGGGAGACGAGCGCCTCCCACGCGTCCTCGACGCGCACCGGGTCGGGGGTCTTGCCGGTCCTGCTCGTCTTGCCCCAGACGGCGGTCCCCGTGTACGCCTCGTTGTTGAGCAGGTAGTGGAGGGCGTTCTTCTGCCAGCGCCGGCCGCGGTTGGTGACGCCGCGCTCGTTGAGGTCACGGCAGATCTCCTTCAGGCCCTGCCCGCGCAGCGCGCGCTCGAAGACCTCCTGCACGACTGGGGCGGCGGCCGGGTCGACCTTGAGGGTGGGACGCTCCTTCGCTCCGTCCGAGACCTTGACGCGCGTGTAGCCGAAGGGCGCGCGCGAGGCGAGGAAGAAGCCGCGCGAGGCGGCCTCGCGCATGCCCCGCACGACGTCCTCCGCGAGATTGTCCGAGTAGAACTCGTCCACGCTCTCGATGATCGCCTCCATGAGCTTCCCGGTGGGGGAGTCGTCGGCGTGCTCGGTGATGGAGACGACGCGCACGCCGCGGCGGCGCAGCATCGACTTGAAGGCGACGGCGTGCTCGCGCTTGCGGGTGAAGCGCGAGAACTTCCAGACGAGGATCTCGTGGAACGGGGCTTCCGGGCCGCTCGCCTCGTCGAGCATCTTGCGGAACTGGGGCCTGTCGGCGACGCGCCCGCTCTCGGCCTCGTCCACGTACTCGCGCACGACGAGGTAGTTGTTCTTCTCGGCGTGGTCGCGGAGCGCGCGGAGCTGGGCGGCGACGGAGAGGTCGACGTCCTGGCGGTCGCTGGAGACGCGGGCGTAGAGGGCTGCCGGGGTGGGGTCGGTGCGTTCGGTCATCGGTTCGGACTCCTTGTCTCGCGGCCGGACTGGCGCCGCCCTGCCGCGCTGCTCGCCTACAGGCTCGGCGAGGTTCGGTGTGCTGTCAGAACAAGTGTACGCCGAAGCGCCGAAGGGATCCCAGCGAATACCGGGAGATCGGGCAGGATCCTGCGGCGGCCCGCTCAGGCGCTGGCGGGGGCGCGCTGGCCGTACACGACGCGCGTCCACACGATCTTGTTCCACAGGCACTGGTGGTTCGCGTCCGACACGCACCACAGCGTCGCTGCGACGAAGGCGAGCCCGTAGATCGCCCCGCCCGCCTCCTCGCCGAGCACGGCCACCAACACGCGGTTGACCGCGCCGAAGGCGATGACACGCACTGCGAGGTCACGGATGAGCATCCAGCCCAGGCTGGCCACCGCGCCGTCCTCGCGGATGACGCGCGTGCCCAGGAGCCGCTTCGCGGGGCTCTGGCCACCGCGCGCCGCGACCAGGTACCAGACGATCCAGCCGATGCCGAGGGTGAGGACGAAGATCAGGCCGTCGAGCACGGCCCCGGCAAGTCTGCGGCCCTGGCTTGCCAGCGGCGGGTCAGTCGCGCTCGCGGTCATGCTAGTTCCTGTTAAGACTGCTCTGGGGCGGGACGACCGAAGACGGCGCTCACGTCGCAGGTGAAGCCCGGCAGCACGTCCATCCCGTCGAGGGAGTCCTGATCGCCGAGCGTCGCCGCGACGTGGTCGGTCCGGTGCACGTCCACCGTGCGCGTCCCGGGGTGCACCGCCCACACCAGGCGCACGCCGTGACTGAGCCACATCCGCGCCTTGTCGTGCACCTCGCGGCGGCTGTCGCTTGGCGAGGCGATCTCGACCACAAGGTCGGGCATGACTTCGGCGTAGCCCGTGTTCCACGCGTCCAGAGGGAGCTTCTCCACCGACGTGAAGGCGATGTCTGGCTCACGCACCGTGTCCGGGTCGCGCTCCAGCCAGACGCCCGAGTCCGAGGCGACCAGCGTCCCTAGTCCATCTGGCTCAACGAAGGCGCCCAGTTCGATCACGAGGCGCGTCACGATCTTGCCGTGCACTTGTCCCGTCGGCATGGTCTCGCAGAGCACTCCCCGGATCAGTTCGCCGCGCACGCCCTCGCCGTCGAGCCGCAGCAGGTCGGCGGCGGTCAGCAGCTTCGCCTCGGTCGTCGTCGTCATGTCCGCTCGCTCCCGCGCCGCTCCATTCTAGCGCGCCCACGGCGCCCACGGCGCCCACGGCGCCCCGCGCTCCCGGCTACCCGACGCCCTCGTCCGGATCCGGCATGTCCAGGCTATCCTCAGATGCGGCCTGTCTCGGGCTACAATACACTGCCACTCGCCGATATCCTGTCAAGACGAGCAGGGCGCGGTGCGTGCGGGCGCTCGAGCGCTGCGGCGCTTGCCTTGCCCGCCCTCTCGAGTGGGGGTCATCGTTCATGACAAAACGACGGCGAGGCCGCTCCCGCACGCAACGCCGGCAAGCGTCGCAGGGGGCTCGGAAGCGGCAGAACGTATTCTACGCCTACCCGTCGCAGCCACTCGCACTGCCAGAGACAATCAGCGCGGCTATCGCTGACCTCAACTCCTCCCAGCAAGTCAAAGCCGCGAACCTGCGGTTCCGACCATGGCCAGACATGTATGTGTCAGGCATGCGTCTACTTCCCGAAATCACGAGCAATATCGACCGCGCGCAGATGTTCGCCTGTGATGTGACTTATCTCAACGACAACGTTGCGTTCGAACTCGGCTACGCGATAGCCCGCTTCAAGAGGATATGGATATCTCTCGACACATCCATTCACAATGCGACCATAGACTACAACCACAGATACACGGGAATGCTCGGGGCAGGTTACGCCGGATACGAGAATCATCAGGGTCTCGCCCGGGCATTCTTGGGCGATCGGCCGTGGGCAACTCCCGAGCAGTTCTTGCTCGCTGAGACGTACCGCGCCCAAACACCGCTCTCTGAATTCCCAACGCTTCTGTATGTCAAGCCCAGCTATGATACTGAATCTGTTATCTCTATCCGGGAGGCGATCAATTCATCCGTATTTTCCCATTCTCTCATACTAGACGATCCTCGAGAGAACGCCGGCGCAACCTTGGAGTGGTACGCCGACAAGATTAGCCACGCGGATGCAGTTCTGATCCACCTTCTGTCGGACGATCAGGTGGAATCGTCCAACCACAACGCTAAAGCATCCTTCGTTGCAGGGCTAGCCCATGGCATGCAAAAGCCCGTTCTCATGCTAGCCCACACGCCATTCACGTGTCCGACCGACTACCAAGCCCTACTCAAGTCCCATCAGACGGCCCACCAGGCCGTTGGTCATTTCCAGGCATGGCTAGACACTATGGCGCCCCCGCGTAGGCGTCCGCGACGACCGGCGGACGCAAGCGTCCCTGGTTCGCCAACCCTACAGCTCCGCGACCTGTCGCTCGGCGAACCAGTCGCGGAGAACGAACGGTCGAGTCTGGATGACTACTTTGTGGAGACACGGGCGTTCTACGACGCGCTGGAGTCCGATGTCTCTGTGTTCGTCGGACGCCGCGGTACTGGAAAGACGGCGGCCTTCATCGCGCTCGAAGAGGCCCTCGGACGCTCCACCCGGAACCATGTCTGCACGATAAAGCCTGTCGGTTACGAAGTCGACGGCCTGATCCGACTCTTGTCCGAGGATTGGCGGACGGCCGAGCATGGTTTTCTCATCGAGAGCTTATGGAAGTTTCTGTTATACAGTGAACTTGCAGCCAGCGTCTTGAGTTCGATCCGTAGCAGGCCGGTTCACTTACCGCAAACCGACGATGAGGAGCGGTTCGTTCAGCACGTCGAAGGTAACAGCGACATATTCTTATCCCCCTTCTCCCAGCGAGTCAATCGCGCCGTAGGCGCACTCTCTGGGACCGCCGACTTAAGCGATGTGGAGCAGCAGCGTGCTCGGATTAGTGAACATCTCCACATAAACCACCTAGGGCCACTGCGGCGCATGTTAGGCGCGGTCCTGGCAGAAAAGGAGCGCGTCGCAGTACTGATCGATAATCTTGATGACCAATGGAGCGCTGGCAAAGGAACGACAGTCCTTTCTGAGCTGCTTTTGGGATTGCTGCGAATGACTAACAGCATCGTTGACGATTTTCAAGCTGAGAGGCAACGACAAAGAAAAGTCAATCTCTCTCTGACTATCTTCATAAGAAGTGACATATTTGCATACATTGCGCCACTCGCTAGCGAGCAAGACAAGTGGCCAATACGTCGAGTCGTATGGAATGACCGCGACCTACTGGTTCGGGTCATTGATGAGCGACTGGCTCGTGGTGGGCGTTCGCGAGTCGAGGCGGACGAGGTGTGGGCGAACATGTTCCCGCAGAGCGTGGTTGGACTCAGCGCAAAGGAGTTCATTTTCAAGAATACCCTCGCGAGGCCACGGGACGTGATCTTTCTGACCAAAGAGGCCATCGCTACAGCAGTCAATAGAAGCCACGAAGCGGTAACGGCAGAAGATATGCTGGAAGCGCGTACCAAGTATTCTCGTTACGTCTTCGGTTCCGTTTTGGCGGAGGATGACCCGCAACGGAAGAGGATGGAGGAGGTCCTGTTCGAATTCGCTGGTGCACCCAGGGTACTTAGTGAGACGGACGTGCGATCGCGGATCGAGAGGGCCCAAGTCCCAGAGGAGGACGTAGAATTCTACCTGGACCTTCTGTGTGATGTGAATTTCTTGGGGATCCAGACAGCTACCGGATATACATTTTCGGATGACGAGAATGCGCGGCGCATGCTTCGCGAGGTTTCGAAACATCTTGCCGAAGAGCGGGGTTGGGGGGACGTGTCGTTCGAGGTCAACGCTGCGTTCTACCAGGCACTACAGATAGAGTAGTTCCGGCGCGAGGTCCAGCATCGTGACCGCGACCAACGCCTGAACCCTCGTCCGATCGCCGATCCGATCGCTGTTGGCGGGCAGCCGCACCTCCTCCAATCGCTCCGACGCAGCGGCGGCGGAAGGTTCACAAACTCGGCGGCACGACGTTGAGCCGAGCGCGCACGCGCGCTGACCCGCGATCCACCCGTCTTCCGAGACAGCTTCACGGATGAAGTCCCCTCGGAGGGATTGTCTCGCCGTCCTACATCTCCGACGCTGGAGTCAGGCGGAACAGGCGTTCTGCGATGATAGTGGCGATCGAGGGCGGACGCGTCGCGTCCGCAGGACACGAGCGTGAAGACGCAGCGAGCACTGAGCGACGAGCAGGAACGGATCCGCCTTGATGGCCTGCGCGTCCTGGCACGCATCATCGCGCGCCGCACACTCACGCACCCGGGCCGCTGCGCCGACCACTCGCCCGAGGAGTGGCCTGACGCGCCGCCGAACGAACGGGTGCAGCCCGTCGGAGAGCGAATCCGAAGGGACGGCATAGCATGAGGCCTGCCTGCGCTGCCAGAACAGGTGTACGCCAAGTGACGGTGGTCTCAGTGTCGCAGCAGGTAGCTGACGTTGTGAATCACCAGGATCTATAGACCGGAAAACGGCGAGATCGCCAGGGTCATTGATCCACTTCTGTCGACGGTCAGCGACTTTGTCCGCTTAACGGTTCAGCGAAAATGTCCTCTCGCGCTGGTCGCTGCTCGGTAGATGATGCCGCACCCTGGCGTCCGGGTGGGCCGCCGGCGAGCACATAGCGGCGGACGGTGTTGCGCGAGATGCCCAGCACGCGGGCGGTGGCGCGCATCGAGAGCCCCTGCAGTTGTGCCTGGCGGATGGCCTTCCAGAGCGTCTGCTGGCGCGGGGTGGGCGGGCGCAGCGGCTTGACCCGGGCCTGCCGTGAGGCACCGTTGGCGGCGGTCCCGTTCGCCGCGGCAGGAAGCTCCGGCTGGTCGGGCGGGGCCACCCCGGAGCCGAGGCCCAGAGCGAGGCGCTCGAGCGCCGGGTCGCGCGCCAGCTCGGAGCGGCGCTCGCGCAGCACGCCTGAGCGGGGCGGGGCGAGCCGCGAAGGGATGGTCTCCCCCCGGTGGCGCACCGCGAGCTCGCCGCCTGGGCGCTCGAGCACGTCCACGCGCGCCCCGGCGTAGCTGGGCCGCTGCGCTGAGGGCAGCAGCTGCAGCGTGCGCCAGTGGTACTTGACGGTGTTGTCGCGCGCGACGCTGCGGGTGTGCCGGAAGGCGAGGATGGCGCCGAGGTCGAGTGCCGGGTCGAGCGGCCGCCAGGCCGGCTCGCGCTGGCTGGCGGCGACGGCGAAGCGCGCATTGAAGCGCGGCAGGAAGCGCTCGAGCACGGCCTGCGCCTCGCCGATGGTGGATGCTGAGGCGAGGCGCAGTTCGGTCACGAGGCGGTCCTGGAACGTGCCCGCCATGCGCTCCACCCGGCCCTTGGCCTGCGGTGAGCGGGCGAAGATCAGGCGGACCCCCAGCTCCGCCATCGCCCGCGCGAACTGGGTCGACGCCTCGCCTCCCGCGCGCTGCTGGGCGGAGGCCCGGAAGACGGCGTGGCGATCGCTGTAGAGGGCGAGCGGGATGCCTGAGCGGCGCAGCACCTGCTCCATGAGCAGGAAGTAGCCGCGGGCGTCCTCGGCGGGGCGGAACAGCGCGTGCACGACGGCGCCCGTGGCGTCG
Organism: Dehalococcoidia bacterium; assembly: GCA_965261685.1. Lineage (GTDB taxonomy): Bacteria > Chloroflexota > Dehalococcoidia > UBA2979 > UBA2979 > VXMT01. The sequence continues at coordinate 54,623 of CBDHDI010000018.1, read as the reverse complement.
TCGACGGCGAGCAGCAGGGCGAAGCGCGGGCCGCGTTGCTCGAGCCAGGCGTGATGGCTGCCGTCGACCTGGAGCAGCATCCCCGCCCGTGGCATGCGCTCGCGCCGCACGCGGTGCTGTGGCGGGCGGCGCCGCCTCGGGCTGGGCATGCCGGCCCGCGTCAGGATGCGCCGCACCGTGGGGCGGCTGAGGGCGAGGTCCTCGTGCTCCTCGAGCAGCTCGGTGAGGTGGGTGTGGTTGGCGCCCGGGTAGCGCGTGGCGGCGAGGCGCACGACGGCAGCCGCGACGGCCTCGGGGACGGCGTTGTGAGGGCGCCGGTCGCGATTGCCGTGGGCGAGCGCCCCCGCGCCGAACTCCCGGTAGGCGGCCAGGAGCCGGCGGACGTGGCGTTCGCTGAGGTCCATCAACTCAGCCGCCTGCCCGATCGTGATCTCCTCGGCGAGGACGCTGTTGAGTACGTGGAGCCGTGCCTGTTGATGCTGGTGCAATGTCACTTCCTTCATGGAAGGACAGAATCGCTTCTATGAGGGACGGTCTTTCTGCAAGGCCGACGTGGCGGCCTCGTCCGGCGTGGCGCCGTGGCGCGACACTTGGTCCATGCTGAGCTGCTCGTGATGTCCGGGAGCGGAGCCTGTGCCGAGCTTCTATCCGCACTCTCCGTGGGCCGCGCATCGGGCCCGGTGCATGAAGGCACATCCTGCTTCCAGGGGGCGCTGCCAGCTGACCAACGTCCTCGATGGGACAAGCGAATCTTCGCAGTCGCCCGGTGGTTCGGCATCACGCGCAAGGCTTCGAACGCTTCGCTCCTGTCCGGGTTGCCGCTTTCCGCTCGGTCTCGGTCGTCGCTAGCGGTGCCGCCTGCGGCAGCCGCTCCCCGCTACGCGGCCTCCCGGACAGCGGCGTGGCGAAGCGGCTCGTAGACCTCGCCTGTCTTCCACAGCGCGAGCAGCAGCACCGCCAGCCGCCTCGCGACGGCCACGACCGCGCGCTTCTTCGCGTTGCCCGCCCCTGTTCCCGCGTAGCGCTCACCCCAGCGGCGCAGGTCGGTGTCGGGCCCGAAGGGGCCGAGGATGTAGTGCGCGGCCTGCACCAGCAGTCGCCGCAGGCCCGCGTCGCCGCTCTTGCTGATGCCGAGCTGCGGCGCGCGCTCTCCTGACTCGCGCTGCCGGGGCACGAGTCCGAGGTAGGCCCCCACCTCCCGGTTCTTCGGGAAGCGCCCTGGATCCTCGATCGTCAGCACGAACGTGAGCGCGGTGATCGGCCCCACGCCGCTGACCTGGCGCAGCGCCGCGGTCTCGGGGCGAGCCTCGCACAGTGCTTCGATCTCCCGGTCGGCCCGCGCGATGTGCGCGGTGAGCTCGCCGATCGCCTCCACCAGCGGCAGCAGCGCCGCCCGTAGCCCGTCAGGGATGTGCTCCGCCGTCTTGCGGTGGAAGGCCCGGGCCGTGCATGACGGCAGCGCGGCGCCGCAGGCCTTGACGGCCCCGCGCACGTGGTTGATGAGCAGCGTCCTGGAGCGCACGAGCGCGTCGCGGCCGCGCACCACAGCGAGGTCATACTGGCTCTGCTCGCTCCTGTGGCGGATCGGGGCGAGCAGCTCCGGGTCGAAGCGCCCCAGCCGCGCCAGCCACGCGGCGTCGAGGCGGTCGGTCTTGCGCTGGCTGCGGGCGATCAGCGCGACCTGGCGGGGGTTGGCGACAATGACCTCGTGGCCGAGGTCCGCCATGACGCGGCTCAGCCACGGCGAGCGCGGCCCCGCCTCGAGCACGACCCGCGCCGGGGGGAGGCCGGTCAGCGCTGCGCCCAGCGCCGCCGCCGTGGTGCGGACGCGCCGCTCGCGTATCACCTCCCCGCCGGCGCCGAGGGCGTGGATGTGTGTGTAGCGGTCGCCCACGTCGAGGCCGATGGTGACCCCTGACCCTTCCCTGCCCTCAATGCTCCGCGTCGTTGCGATATCCTGCTGCATGGCCGGTCTCCTACCTCGTCAAGGCTCCGCAGAGCCGCTACTGGCCCAATCGAGGCCGCTGTTTCGGGGACGAGTATCCCCCTGAGGAGGAGACCGGCCCTCATGCCAATCTGACCAGTTAGCTACTGACGAAATCGCTGACCGTCGACACCACTTCGCCAGGATCATTGATCCGCCCCCGCCAGGGCATCGCGACCAGCCCGGTCGCCGGTAGGGCCACCATCGGCTGTATCCCCAGGGGAGGGAGCAGCGATGGCCTACCGGGAGGTGCATCGAGTGGAGAGCAGGGAAATCATCCGCCGCTGGCAGGCGGGATTCAGCCAGCGTCGCATCGCCAGCGGCACGGGGCTGTCGCGCGTGACGGTGCGGCGCTACATCGCGGCGGCCGAGGCGGCCGGGCTCCAGCCAGGTGGCCCCGAGCCGAGTGAGCAGCAGCTCGCCCAGCTGGCGACGCTGAGCCGCACCGGCCCGCGCCGCGCGGAGGTACCGAGCGAGCAGCTGCTCTCGCCCTGGGCGGAGCAGATCGAGCGCTGGCTGCAGGCCGAGCGCCTGCAGGTGACGCGGATCCATGAACTGCTCGCCGAGCGCGGCTGCGAGGTCTCCTACAGCTCGCTGCGGCGCTTCATCGCCCGCCGCGGCTGGGGTCGCCGGCAGCCGGTGACCGTGCGCATGGAGGACGGGCCGCCGGGTGAGGTCGCGGAGCTGGACTTCGGCCGGCTCGGCCTCATCCCGGACCCCGAGAGCGGGCGGCGCCGCACGGTCTGGGCGCTGATCGTGGTCTGGCGCTACTCGCGGCACTGCTTCGTCTGGCCCACCACCAGCCAGACGCTGCACGCGGTGGTCGAGGGCCTGGAGGCGGCCTGGGCGTGCTTCGAGGGCGTGCCCCGCTACCTCGTGATCGACAACTTCCCGGCCGCCGTGGCCGGGGCCGACGCGCTGCACCCGCGCTTCACGCGGGGCTTCCTGGAGTACGCCCGCCAGCGTGGCTTCATCAGCGACCCCGCGCGCGTGCGCAAGCCTCGCGACAAGCCTCGGGTCGAGCGCAGCGTCCCCTACGTGCGCGAGCGCCTCTTCAAGGGCGCGCAGTTCCGGGACCTCGCCGAGCTGCGCGACGCCGCCCGGCGCTGGTCGCTCGAGGTGGCGGGGCAACGCATCCACGGGACGACCCGCAAACGCCCGCTCGAGGTCTTCGAGGAGGAGGAGCGCCCGCTGCTCGCCCCCTGGGACGGGGAGCCCTACGAGGTCCCCGACTGGCGTACGGCGACGGTCCACGCCGACCACCACGTCGCCTGCCAGTACGCACTCTATTCGGTGCCGTCGGAGCTCTGCCCGCCGGGGCAGAAGGTGGAGGTGCAACTCGGCGCGAAGCTGGTGCGCATCTACCACCGCGGCGCGCTGCTCAAGGTCCACCCGCGCCAGCAGCGCGGAGGGCGCGCCACCGACCCCAACGACTACCCGGCCGAGCTCAGCCCCTACACGCTGCGTGCGCCCGAGCAGCTGCAGCGGCGCGCGGCCGAGCTGGGCGAGGCTGTGGGCGCACTCGCCGAGCGGCTCTTCGAGGGGCCGCTGCCCTGGGCGAAGCTGCGGCAGGGCCACAAGCTGCTGCGCCTGGCCGAGCGCTACTCCCCCGCCCGCCTCGACGCCGCCTGCCGCCGCGCGCTCGAGGTCGACCTCGTCGACGTGCGCCGCGTCGAGCGCATCCTCGTCGAGGCCCTCGAGCAGGAGACCACGGCGCCGTCGCAGCCGCTGCCGCCGCCGCCGGGCCGCTTCGCCCGCCCCGGCGCCGTCTTTGCACTGACCGCCACGCAGACCACGACAGGAGCCTCACGATGACCGCCACGACCGCCGAGCTGCGCCCGCTGCTCAAGCGCCTCAAGCTCGGCCCGATGCTCGACACCCTGCCCGAGCGCATCGCCCTCGCCCGCCGCGACGGGCTCGACTACGCCGACTTCCTGCAGATCGTCCTCGCCGACGAGGTGAGCCGCCGCGACCACGGGCGCCTCGAGCTGCGCCTCCGCCAGGCCGGCTTCGAGCAGCTCTGCAGGCTCGAGGACTTCGACTGGTCGGCCTCCATCCGGCTCGACCGCAGGCTGCTCGACGCCGCCTGCTCGCTGCGCTTCCTCGACCGCCGCGAGCACGTCCTGCTCGTCGGCCCCGTCGGCGTCGGCAAGAGCTTCCTCGCCCAGGCGCTCGGCTACGCCGCCGTGCGCTCCGGGCGCAGCGTGCGCTTCGTCTCAGCCGACCAGTACTTCCGCGAGCTGGCGCAGGCCCGGGTCGACCACTCCACCGAGAAGGCCTTCCGCAGCTTCCTCGCCCCCGACCTGCTGATCCTCGACGACCTCGGGCTGCACCGGCTCAGCGCACAGCAGTCGATCGACCTCTACGAGCTGATTATCGGGCGCCACCGCAGCTCCAGCTTCGTCATCACCTCGAACCGCGCCGTCGAGGAGTGGCTCGGCCTCTTCGACGACCCGATCCTCGGCAACAGCGCACTCGACCGGCTCGCCAACGCCAGCTACCAGATCGTGATCGAGGGCGAGAGCTACCGCCAGCGACTCTCACCGCACCGCGCGCTGCTCGAGACGCAGGAAGGAGCTGATTGACGAGACGTACTGCTCACTGATACCAAGCCGCCCTACCGGCTGCCCGGGTGGTCTAATGACTGTGGCGACGGGTGGTCTATAGACCCTGGCGATTGACAGACGTCGTGCCCTCCGTCAGGCGAAGGCACACGTGGGTTCTGGCGCACCGGGGCTGCGCCAGACTTCACTCAGCGGCCCGGCAGCGTCCAGCGCCTCCGCAGAGGACACCCAGAGCGGCGCGTTGACGCGCGTGCGCGCCATCTCGTCTCGAGCCAGGCGCACGAAGTGGGCGGGCGCCACGGGGTCCTCGAAGACCACGAGGACGGCGGGCGTCGCGCCGTGGTCGTCGAGCGGCCGGGTCGTGGAGTAGTAGCGCAGGTAGGGAGCGAGCCGGGCCGCCATCGTGGAGGGGTGGAGCGCGCGCCGCTCCCACTCCAGGAAGAACGGCCGCGCGCCGTCCCCGCACCGCAGGACTCCGAACGCGTCAGGATGGACGGAGCGCAGCGCCCCCCGGGCTCCACGCTCCAGCGCCTGCGCGCGAGCGCCACGGAGGCGCGGTCGCGGCGGGCCAACTGCGCCAGTGCGCGGTCGCTCAGCGCGAGGCGGCGTCCAGTAAGGTAAGGGAGACGCGGACGACGAGTCCCAGTTCGTCCAGCCGCGACAGCAGGCGTGAGACACGCGAGGCGGAGACGCCCAGCAGTGCGCCGAGATCGCCCGGAGCGATCCACGGCCAGTCCGCCAGACAGTCGAGGACACGCTTCTCGGCGGGCCTGAGGACGGCGGGAGCTAGGTGCTCGGCGCTGGCCGCACCCGCGCCGACGTCCACATCGTCCGGCAGCGCGGGTCTCGCCTCTGGCCTCTCGGCGGGCAGCGCGCCGCCCGGTCGCACGGCGGAGACCGCCGCGCGCAGGCTCAGCGGGGCCGGGGACGAGGCCGCACGCCAGACGGCATCGCGCCCGTCCGCTGCGGCCGCTGCGGCCTCGAGCGCGAGGAAGGCGGGAGCGGGCAGGCGCGCCAGCAGCGCGGCCGTGCGGCGCAGCCGCACCGCGTCCGGGACCAGGGCCAGCAGCGCGCGCGGCATCGCCTCGCCGTGGCGGGCGCCCGCCGCCAGCCGCCCGACGCGCTCGCTGAAGGCCGTCCACTCCACCGCCGCGCCCAGCCGGATCACGCCCGCCGTGCGCCCGTCCGCGAGCTCGATCGCGACGTCGAGCGGATGGCCGCGGTACCAGCGGAAGCGCTTGATCGCACCCGCGCCGGAGAGCGCCGAGGCGAGCCGGTAGACGACCGCGACGGTGTCGAGGCGCTCCAGCAGCACGCGCCGCCAACGCGCGGAGATGGGATACGCACGGAACAGCTCCCGCTCGCCCAGCCCCGCCTCCCGCATCAGCCGGCGCAGGGCGGCTGCGGTGAGCAGTCAGCGCCGCGTCGAGGCGGTCAGCTGCCCCGCGTGGCGGAACGATGATCCGCTGGCGCTCGGGCCGCACCGCCCCCTCGCCCGCCGTCACCCTCGCGATCGCCGAGGCCGAGCGACGCACTCTGCCCGCCGCCGGACACCAGGCTACGATGCCTCGGAAGACTCGCCGACGTGGTAATCGACGGCGAGGTTGTCCAGCCCCCCGTCGCCGCAGTTGATGCTGAATCGAAAAAGGCTCGGCCGGTCGATTCTATCCACCACCCGGCCGGCGGGCAGAACCGCGCGGACCTGCTCCTCAACGATCTTCTCGATCGCGAGCAGCCGGTTCAGGTCTTTCGCTGGGTCCAGATCCTCGTTGAACAAGACCCCGCCCGGGTCCACCCGCCCGAGCACAAGGTCAGCGACCTCGGACCGGAGCACTGCTGCGACGACACGCGCCAGCGTGCTGGCGGAGCCAGCGTTCTGGGTCGTGGCGAACTGCCCGTGTCGGTCGAGCCTGGCAGCAAGCTGCCGGCGTGCCTCCGAGCTGAGATACGGGATGCGCGCCAGCGACCCTCCGCGGACCAGCACGGGGCGCAGGCTAGCCCTGAGTGCTTCCGCCATCGTGCCTACTTCGCGATCGGTGCTGCTGGCACTCGCATCTTGCGATGCGGCGATATCCACGGCCAGAACGCCGGCGAGCCAGTTCGCAACGGCGTTGTTGGCCGGGTGGACCTGAATCTCGATGGATAGCTCACTGCCCGCCACTTCCTGAGCGTCGCTCACGATCATCTCTCCTTCCCGGAGACCGGGTGGACCTGAATCTCGATGGATAGCTCACTGCCCGCCACTTCCTGAGCGTCGCTCACGATCATCTCTCCTTCCCGGAGACCACAGCGCCCCACCTCCGGGGCGCGCGTGCGTTACAGACAGAACCGCGACCCGGCTCCAGTGTGGGCCATACGCCTCGCGGCGGTTCCGGGGCATGATGTCGTGGCCGAGTTCGAATGAAGTCCCGCAGAAGCTTCTTGCCGTTCATCCATGAGATCAGCCGCTCGCCATCAGTCTCGCGTTGGCAGGCGGTAAGAGTAGGCGAGTGGTGTCAGTTCGCCGTCATCGATGACCCACGGATCGAACACGTTGCTCATCCCGTCGCCAGCGATGGGATTGCCGTCGTCGTCATAAGACACTTCGATGCGCGACAGCACGAAAAGAACTGCGTCGGCGCACTCCCGTGCGTGGACGACCTCGTTGTTGTGCGTGAGGTTCACGACAGCACCGCTGCCAGTGGTGCCATTCACCTCGACATGGCGCTCTTCGCGGCCACGGGTGAAGCGGATGTCGTAGCCCAGTCCGCACTTGGAGACATCCTCCGGGCGCCATCCCTGGGCCTTGAAGTACCGCTCGGCTTCCTTTATCGCGCGGTCTTCGATTGCATCCTTTCGTGCTTGATCGCGTTGTCGCGGCGGCGGTCCCGGCTTATCGGGATCGGCACCCTCCCGCCCATCGACCAGGTCGCTTTCGCCAATACGCACCGCGTATGGGATCTCTCGTTCGGCCAGCCACCTCCGAGCCGCCGTGATGCTGGGCACGGCCTCGAGAGCGGCCATCGTATGTCCGTTCGGGTGTGTGCCGCCGTCGCATCTCTTGGACAGGTGTTCGATAGCGAAGTCGAGCCTGCGCTTGACATCTCTCACCAAGACATGGCCGCCTGGCAGGGGGTCCGCAGGCCCGCTGGCGCGGTAGTGCCATTCGCCATCGCGCTTGCGGGCCTCAATGACGATGGGGCGGACCCGCTCACGTCCACGCTTGTTCGAGAGCCACCCCCACGCCGATGGGTGCGGATACTCGGGCCAAATCGGCGCATCGGTGGCCAACGCCCGCACCGCCAGATCCTCTGCTGTATGCCATGTGGTGCCGATGGCCGCGCGCGCCATTTCTCTCGCCTGGCTCGAGCCTGGGACGATTGCCCGGCCGCGAGCGCACGCTTGCTCGCTGATGGATTGACTACCTGCCATTGGAGTTCCGCTCCCTTCTCTCGCCGCCCCGGTATGATGACAGACCGTGACATATATTAGCCGGGATCCACCGAAGAAGAGCGCATGAGCGGTTGCGGTTGGGTGCTCCGCTGTAGCTGGGACAATGGTTTTTGACCGAATCACGTCACAGCCACAGGGAGCACCCATTCGATGCTACCAACGAGCGACCCCGACCGGATAGACATCGCCTTCGACGACGACCGCCTGGTGGCCGATGCGGGGCTGCTCCTCCCGGCCACGCTCGCCCAGCATCTCGGTTTGCAAGAGCTCGCCGACAGCTACCTCGACCTCGGTGACGCGCCGGGCCGGGCGAACGCCGGCGACAAGCTGCTGACCCTGGTCGCCTCGGCGCTCGCGGGCGGCGAGTGCATCGACGACGCCGCTGCGTTGCGCGCCGGCGGGACGGCGAGCGTGCTCGGTTGCACCGTCAAGGCGCCGTCCACCCTCGGGACCTTCCTGCGCAGCTTCAGCTGGGGCCACGTCCGCCAGCTCGACCGCCTCAGCCGCGAGTTGCTCGCCCGCAGCTGGGCGGCCGGAGCGGGCCCGGGCGCGGCGCCGTTCACGATCGACCTCGATTCGACGATCTGCGAGACCTACGGCCTGGCGAAGGAGGGCGCCCGGCAGCACGGCTACACGGGCGTGCGCGGCTATCACCCGCTGCTCGCCGTTGCGGCCGGGACGGGTGAGGTGCTGATGGCGCGGCTGCGCGAGGGCCGCGCCAATACCGCCCGCGGCGCCGCCCACTTCCTGCGTGAGACGGTGGCGCGGGTGCGCGACGCCGGGGCGAGCGGGCAGCTCACGGTGCGCGCCGACAGCGGCTTCTACAACCACGCCGTCGTCGCCGTCTGCCGCAAGCAGGATGTCCGCTTCTCCATCACCATTCGCCAGCAGCCGAACGTACGCACGCTGATCGAGGCGATCCCGGAAGAGGACTGGACGCCGATCCCGTACTGGCTGCCGGGCGGCGCGGATGTCGCCGAGACGACCTACACGCCGTTCCAGCACAAGGAGGATGCCACCGCGGTGCGGCTCATCGTGCGGCGCGTCAAGCCGACGCCCGGCTCACAGCTCGCGCTCTTTGCGAACTATAGTTACCACGCCTTCATCACCGATCGCGCCGGGGAGCTGCTGGAGCTGGAGGCCGACCATCGCCGTCACGCCGAGATCGAGAACACGATCCGTGACCTCAAGTACGGCGTCGGGCTGAACCATCTCCCCTCGGGCCGCTTCGGCGCGAACGGGGCGTGGCTCGCGGTGCAGGTGATCGCGCACAACCTCGCCCGCTGGACGGCGCGGCTCGGGCTCGGCGAGGGGATCGTGACGACCAGGACGCTCAGGCGGCGCTACTTCGCTCTCGCCGGACGGCTCACCCATTCTGCCCGGCGCTGGACCCTGCACCTCGCGAAGCGCTGGCCCTGGGCTGGCCAGTGGGCAGCCGCCCTGGCGCGGTTACGGGCGTTACCGCTCCCGGCCTGACGCTCGCTCACAGCGCCAACACGGGTCCGAGGCTCGCGCCAGCATGCCCGCGCACGCCTCGCGCACCCTCGCGCCGGCGCCCTCAGCGCCCCCGAGCCGCGCTGAGCGACGCTGAGCGACGGCTCCTCGCTCCGGCACCGCCCGGCGAACGCCGGCACGCCCGCCGAACGCTCCGGCAGCCCGCCCCTTCAAGCTTCGATCGGTGGATTCGAGCTGAGACAGCTTTCACCAATGAAGTCCGATTCACGGGACTGTGCTCCGCCCCTCGCCCGGCCACGCTGGAGTCCGAGGAGCGGGGCACTTCGCGATCGGCAGACGGCGCGGTGCTCCTCGGGGAAGACGAGCGTGACGATGCGACGAGCACCGAGCGACGAGCACGAGCGGGCGCGCCTCGCGGGCCTGCGCATCCTGGCGCGCATCATCGCGCGCCGCGCGCTCGCTCATCCTGGGCCCGGTGCGGGCCGGTCGCCGGGGGAGGGCCATGCTGCGCCGCGGAGCGGGCGTCTCCGTCCGGCCGGCGAGCGAGCCCGCGGAGACGACGCGGCATGAGGCGCGTGCGGCGCGCATCGCCGGTCCGGCTCGCTGGGACCGCAGGGGGGGTGGCGGCAACGGCCCGTGGTCAATCTCAGCGCCTCGCAGTCACTGCGTCACCGGCGCCACGCCGAACGCGGGGCAGCAGCGCGCCGCCCGCCGCATCCTCACGCTCTGGCTCTGGTAGCAGTAGCCCGCTGACTGACCGTCGCTGAACGCACCGAGCGCGGCCCCGTCATGGCCGCAGGATGACGCACCCTGATGCCTGGCGGCACGTGGCCCGTTTGGGACAGCTCGAGCAACGACTCCGGCCCGAGGGCGCAGTCGGGCGCTCGACGCACTCTTCGCCCGGATGTGGGGAGGGACAATGCTGCCGCAACCGATCTCCCTGTGATCGAGAAAAGGCAGAAGGTGATGTTTGTTTCAACTCTCAGTGAAACAAAACAGGGACTTGTGCGACCGTTCAAATGCACCCAGCCATGAGGACAGACGATAGAACACAACGTTAGGCTGTTTAGTCAGGAGACTTCCCATAGTGATCTCAGACATCGCCAACGCAAGATCACCAGACTTCTCGTTCCGCGCGCACTGTATTGGAATCCAGATTACCCCGTATCCAGTCGCGATCCAACGCAGGGGGAGCGCCACCGGGTAGATTCTATTGTGCGGGTCAGCAACTGCTGTGTAGTCGATACGCTCGCCTTCGACCTCAATATCTTCTGGCAGCTCGGGAATCTGTCCAGCCTTAGTCATGGTGTTAATCATGGCAAGTACATAGCATATCTGATCGAGGGTGTGGTAGAGGTCCCTGTCTTGTTCGTCTATCAGCACCTTCTTGAGCCCTGCTATGGCCTTGCGAATCAATCGGTCAAGGACAAACAAATCGTCAGATGCAATGGACTCGACGATCTGCTCATACTCGCTCGACTTCAGATGGAACGGTCCCTTCCGATCCGAAGCGATCTGGATCTCATCGACGTCTTGCTCTCCTAGGATGAAGTGCTCAAGGTGGATCATCGTTCCTAGAATAGTAGAGAGCGTATGAGATTCACCCGTCCGTGTGTCTCTCAGGGAGAGGTCGCTCGTTTCCAAAGCGCCGCAAATCGTTCGGAGCAATGTCGCTGCGGACACAGTGTAGCTGTGGTACCCGGGAGCATCCGGTTCTGGGCGCTCCTCGAACCTGCGTTTCAGGTCGTCTCGAAACTCCTGGAGTTTCAACTACAGCTACTTTCTGGCGAGGACAAGGTTCCCGCCGCAGGTGACGTAGACACGGCCGTTCTCATAGGAGGTCGCCGCTGCTGGGTCTGTTGGCCAACAGCGTCACGATCCTGAGGTCACGGTCTAACAGAGTAGGCCGCGCCTCCGCGCTCCCCGACCTCCAGCACGATAAGTCACGCGGCGTCGCTCTGGGTGAAGTCTCCTCGGGCGAATAAGAGTCTCGCCACGGGACAGCCGAGAAGGGGTGCCCAAGGCCCGTTGCGGTGGTCGAGCCACTCGCGGGCCGTCCTGTCCCACCGGTACAGTGTCGCCATCCATTCTCCATCACCTGCTTCCGACTTGCTCACATACGACCGTACCGGGAGGCGTGTTTTGGGATCAATGAGGTCTCTGTCCTGCTATCGCAAGGGCGGCATGGAGGCAGGTGAACAGCCCAAGCGTCGTGGCGACGGTGGTGGCGAGCCGGTCTCTGACGAGGAGCTGCTGCGCTGGGCCGGGGAGATCGCGAAGGCCCGCGGGCGGGTCCAAGCGGCGCGGGACGTCGGCCTCAACTACCGCACGCTGGCGCGGGCACTCGACGAGCAGACGCTCTCACGGGTCGTGCGGGAAGCGCTGCTGGCCGCGCACCACGCCGAATCGGCCGCGGACGCCGAGGCGGCAGCGGTGACGGGCGAGGAGCTGGCGCGGAGGGTCGAGGCGGTGGAGGCTCAGCTTGCGGACACGCTCGACGCGCTTGCACAGGAGCGCTAGCGGGCGGATGCACTGGAGCGCCGGCTGGCGTCGCTGGAGGAGCAGCAGGCCGGCGAGCCGAGAACGAAGCAGCCTCCCGGTAAACCGGAGCCAGGGTCGCAGGCAGGAGAGCCGAACCGGGAGCAGGAGCCGGACGCTGACGGCTCACGGGCTCCTGCCCCGGCACACGATGACCCCGGCACGCACCGGCCCGGCGTGGTCACGCTGGAGCCACTTGAGGGCGAAGAGGCCGTTCTCGGCGGAGCCGCCGCGCTCGTGGCCGAGTGGCGGCGCCTGCGGGGCGACGACGCCCAGCGCGGCAGCGCGGTCGAGCGGGCACGCGCCGAGGAGCGTCGCTGGGAGATCGAGATCGAGTTGATCGCCAGGTACGGGCTCGCGCTGCCGCCCGAGACGGAACCGCTCCATCCCTCCCGCCGCGACGATCAGCTGCGCTGGCGCCGCGTGACGCTCCGGCGCGTGCACGGGGAGCGCGTGCGCGCCGAACGGCTGCGCCTGCTGCGCCGCGTGCTCACCCTCGGCCTGTGGTGGCGGTAGCAGTCCCGCTCTGCAGCGGGTGCAGTTCCCCAGGCGCCGGCTCACCGAGCGGTTCACGGCGCTGGTCAGCCACTACCTGTACGAGCCCTGCTTTGCGCGGCCCGGCGAGGGCCATGACAAGGGCGGGGTCGAGGGGCGCGGCAGGGGTGTGCGGCTGCAGCACCTCACGCCGATCCCCCGCGGCGACTCGCTGGCCGCGCTCTCGGACTGGCTGCAGGGGGAGGTCGACCGCCACGCCGCGCCGCGGGTCTGGGAGCGCTTCGCCGAGGAGCGGCCGCTGCTGCGCCCCGAGCCCGCTGTCGCGTTCGAGCCGCGGCGGGTGCAGCCGGTCTCGGTGAGCCGCAGCGCGCTGGTGCGCGTCGAGGGGGCCTGGTACTCGGTGCCGAGCCGCTGGGCGGGGCTTGTGGCGACGGCCTACATCGGCGTCGACGAGTTGACGCTGCGCTGCCGTGGCGAGGACGTCGTGCATCCCCGGCAGCGCTTCGGCGGGCGCCGCGTGGACTACCGGCACTACCTCACCGAGCTGGCGCGCAAGCCGCAGGCGGTGCGGCAGGTGGCGCCGGAGCTGGTCGAGGCGCTGGGCGAGCCCTACGGGCGGCTCTGGGCGCTGCTGGAGCGCGAGCAGGGCCCGCAGGAGGGGGCGCGCAGCCTCGCACGGCTGCTGCGCAGCGTGGACGAGCACGGCGAGGAGCGAGTGCGCGACGTCCTGGAGCAGGTCCTCGGGCAGGAGCGCTTCGACGAGCTCGCCGTGCAGCGCCTGCTCGCCTCGGCCCGGGCGCCGGAGGCGGTGACGGTGCCCGAGGCGCTGCGCGGCTACGAGGTCGAGAGCGTCTCGGCGGCCGTCTACGACCGGCTCCTCCTGGCGGCGGCGCCGTGAGCGAGGCGGCTCGCGCGGCAGTGCTCGAGGCGCACTGCCGGGAGCTGAAGCTGCCCACGATCCGCCGCGAGTACCCCGCGCTGGTGCGCCAGGCCACGCACGACGGCTGGGACTACGAGGAGTTCCTCGTGCAGCTGCTCGAGGCAGAGGTGCTGGCCCGCCGCGATAGCGCGGTCGCACGCCTGCTGCGCCAGGCGCGGTTCCCCGACCTCAAGACCCTCGAGCAACTCGACTGGGACGCGCTGCAGGGCATCGAGCGGCCGCAGCTCGCCCAGCTCGCCGCCTGCGAATACATCGAGCGCACCGAGGACGTCGTCATCGCCGGGCCGATCGGCACCGGCAAGACGCACCTCGCGATCGCGCTCGGCGTCGAGGCTGCCCGCCGCCGCCACCGCGTCGCCTTCGTGCGCGCCGCCGACCTCGTTCGCGAACTCGTCGAGGCGCGCGACGAACTCACGCTCTCGCGGCTGCACCAGCGCTACCTGCGGGTCGCGCTGCTGATCGTCGACGAGCTCGGCTTCGTGCCCTTCGAGCGCACCGGCGGCGAGTTGCTCTTCAACCTCCTCGCCGACCGCTACGAGCGTCGCTCGACGATCGTCACCACCAACCTCGCCTTCAGCGAGTGGGTACGCGTCTTCGGCGACGAGAAGCTCACCACGGCGCTGCTCGACCGCCTCGGGCACCACGCCCAGATCCTCACCACGCGCGGCCCGTCCTACCGGACCCGTCACAGAACACAGACCTGACCTGATCAACGAAGGACTCAGCACCAAGAACGTCAGCAGGGATCGTGGCGCCGGAGTGGATCACCATCCGAGCGCTGATCTGGATCGCTATCCGAGCGCTGTTGACAATTGCCGCACAGCCGACAGGCGGCAAGTCTCGGTCACGTGCCGTGTTGGCCGGGGCCACTGTGGTCAGCGCGCTGTCGAGGTGTGGCGCCCACAGAGCGGGTCAGTACTCCCTTCTGCGGGAGCACCGAGCCCGTCTGGCATCTGGACTCCGCCGGGGGCGAGGAGCCCGACCTCCGTCGCCTGTCCGCTCCCACGGGTTGGGAGAGTCGGGTGGGATGCCGATCCCGCCCCGACTTCCATGTGTGCGGGCTCTTGCGTTGGCCGGGGCCCCCGACGACGCCGTTGAGCCGCTCCGCGCAGAGGCGTCCCGCCGATCCATCGTGGCGACGATGAAGAATCTTGCGCCGCTATATCGAGCCAGGTGGACTTCTTGCCCTCCCCGGCGGAATTCACCGCCGCCACCCTGTAGCGGTACTCCACGCCCGCCTCCACGTCAGCATCGGTGTAGGCCATGCCCGCGCCGGTCGCATCGATGGTGGCGTACTTCGTCATTGGTCGTCCGTGGAGTTGGCCGTTTTGGAGCTCGGCCCGATAGATCACGTATTCGACAACGGTGTCGCCGGGAGGCGCAGACCAGGTCAGCTCCATCCCCTGAGCCGTGGCCTCGCCGTCCAGGTCTAGCGGCCGGCCGGGCACCGGCAGGGCCGCCACTGCATCCGTTGCGGCGCTGGTCAACGATTCCTCGTTGTTCGCGTCGTCGGTGAAGGACACGCGCACCTTGATGGTCTCGCCCTCGTCGTCTTCGCCGAGGGTGTAGGTGGGGTCCGTCGCGCCCTGAATGTTCGCGTCGTCAGCCAGCCACTGGTAGCTGTACGAAACGTTGGTGAGCCCGTCGGCGTCGGCGATACCCGCCGTGTCCGCCGTCAGGGTCTCGCCCACCTGGAGCGTCCCGGTGATGGCAGGCGCCCCCGTGGCAAGGCTGTTGGGCTCTGCCGCCACCTCCCCGGTGGCGAACGTGGCGGTCACGGTCACGTCTCCGAGTTCCGGCTTCTGGCCCGGTCTCGGCAACGGCCACGGCCGTGCCGCCGTCAGGTCGAAGGTGATCAGCGAGGCCGCGGCCGCGTCGGCGGTCACCGTGAACGTGTAGGTCGTCCCCAGCGGCGCGATCAGCTGCTCGTGGGTCGTCGGCGCGGGGCCCTCTGACGGCCGCCGCTGCAGGTAGAAGCGCGTGTAGCCCTCCGGCAGCGGGGCCGCCGTGACGACCGTGATCCGCTGCCCGCGCTCGACGGGGTAGCGGCCGTCGCCGCCCGGCGCGAGGAGCACGCCGGCGGGGATGTTGGTCACCTGGGCGTAGTCGCCCGGCGCGCCCACGTAGACGGCGCGGATGCAGTCCGCGTCCGACGGCGTCGCGCAGCGGTCCGCCGGCAGCGCCGTGAAGGTCGCCGTCACCGTCTTGTCCGCGTTCATCGTCAGCACGCAGGTCGAGGCCGTGCCGCTGTCGGCGCAGTCGCCGCTCCAGCCCGTGAAGCTGTGCGTGGCGTCGTTCCAACTCGCCGTCAGCGTCACCTCGGCTCCGTTGTCGTGCGCGGTCGTCCCGCCCGGCTCGACGCTGCCGCCCTCCGTGGCCGTCACCGTCAAGGTGCGCTCGACGGGCTCGAAGGTGACACTGGCCGTCCAGTCTGCGTCCATCGTGAGCACGCAACTCGGGGCCCTGCCGCTGTCGCCGCAGTCGTTGCCCCACGCGGCGACGCGGTAGCCCTCGTCGGGTGTCGCCGTCACGGTCACGCTCGTGCCCCTCGCGTAGGTGTGTGTGTCCGGGGCCGGCAAGATGCTCCCGTTCGCGCCCGCCGAGGTCGTGAGCGTGTAGGTCGTGCGCGCGAACGTCGCCGTCACCGTCTTGTTCGCGTCCATCGTGAGCGTACAGGTTGGCTCGGTGCCGCTGGCGGCACAGTCGTCGCCCCAGCCTATGAAGGAGTGCGTCGCCGCATCCCAACTCGCGGTCAGCGTCACCTCACGGTCTTCGGCGTGCGTCGTCGCCCCGTCGGGGGTGACGCTCCCCCCGCCCGTCGCCATCGCCGTCAGCGTGTACGTGATCCGCTCGAACGTCACGCTCACCGTCTTGTCGGAGTCGATCGTCAGCACGCACGCCGGCTCCGTGACGGGGATGGCGGCGCAGTCGCCGCCCCACGACGCCACCCGTAACAGGCTGCCCGCGCTCGCCACCACCCGCACCAGCGCCCCGCTGCGGTAGCTGTGCGTCCCCGGCCGCGGCGAGATCGACCCGCTCCCGCTCGACGAGGTCGTCAGCGTGTGCGTCGGCTCTGCCGCGCAGTCGTCCAGTCCGAGCGTCGCGAGGTCGCTGTTCGTGACGCTGCTCAGGGCCGCGGGGATGCAGCCCGTCAGCTCGCTGTTGCCCGCCACGTAGAGGCTCCGCAGGCCGAGGTCGCCCAGCACGGCCGGGATCGCGCCCGTGAGCCGGTTGTTGTTCAGGAGCAGGTCCTGCAGCTCCCAGAGCGTCGCGAACGTGGCCGGAATCGGCCCCGTGAGCTGGTTGTCGCGGAGCCCGAGGAAGCGTAGCTTGGCGAGGTTTCCCAGCGACGCGGGAATCGCGCCGCTCAGCTCGTTATCGAACAGGTAGAGGATATCCAGCTCGCTCAGCATCCCCAGTTCTGCGGGGATCGGGCCCGTCAGGGCATTGTCGGAGAGCTGCAGGTCCTCGAGCTTGCTGAGGCCGCCCAACTGTGCCGGGATGGTGCCGTTGAGTCGTTGGCGCGTCGGCCTCACGCGCGTCACACGCTGTGGCGTACCGTCGACCGTGATCCCCGTCCAGTCCGCGATCGCGGTGTCCGCGCTCCAGTCGAGCGTCGCGGTGCCGCGCAGCGTGTCCCTCGCCGCCCGCAGGATCTCGCAGTCGGCGACGAGCCCGGGGTTGGCGGCCGGGTCGGGCACCACGATTCCGTTCAGGCAGAAGGAGGTCACCGTGACCGTCACGCTGCCGTCCGCGGAGTGCGCACCGTCTGACACCGTGTAGGTGAAGGCGTCCGCTCCGACGAAGGCCACTTCTGAGGTGTAGCTGACTGTGCCGTCGGCGTTGATGGTCGCCGCTCCGTTGGCGGGCTGCGTCACCGCCGTGACCGACAGGGTCGCGCCGGCGTCCTCGTCGCGGTCGTTGGCGAGCACGTCGATGGCCACGGCCGTGCCCGTGCTGGTCGTGGCCACGTCGTCCTCGGCGACCGGCGCCTCGTTCACGTCCGTGACTGTGACGGTCGCGGGAACACTGGACACGCCGCCCGCGGCGTCCCACGCCGCCACGGTCAGCGAGAGGCTGGGTACGGTCTCGTGGTCCAGCTCGCCCGCCACGGTGATCGCCCCCGTGCTCTCGTCGATCGTGAACGTGCCCTCGGCGTTGCCCTCGCTGATCCCGTACGTCACGCCGCCGGGATCGGTGGCCACGACAGTGCCGACCGCCGCGCCGGTCGCAGCATTCTCGGCGACCGTGAAGCTGTAGGACTCGGCGCCGAAGACGGGCGGCATGCAGGTGCTTGTCGTATGGCGCAGCGGCAGCGACGGCGCGCTCCACGCTGCCGTGTAGGTGGTCCCGCTCCCGTAGGCGCTCACGCGGAACGCGTAGGTCTGCTCGCAGCGCAGTCCGTCCACGGTGTGGGAGGCGCCCGTCACGCTGGCGCTGTCCTCGGTCCAGCGGTCGTTCAGGTCGTGGCGGTACTCCACGCGGTACTTGCTCGTGCTCGAGACCGCCGTCCAACTCAGCGCGACGCTGTCCTCCGCCGTCGTGCCGGCCGCAGGGGTGGCGGGCGCGGGCGGCGAGCAGTAGAGCAGCGAGAGCGAGCTCAGGTCGTTCGTCGCCACCGACTTGAGCGCCGCAGGGATGCAGCCCGTCAGGCTGTTCCCCGAGAGCCTCACCTCCGTCAGGTTCCGCAGCAGGCCCAGCTCGGCCGGGATCGCCCCCGTCAGGCTGTTGCTCGAGAGGTTGAGCGTCGTCAGCGCGGAGAGCCCGCCCAGTCCCGCCGGGATGTTCCCGCTCAGGCTCTTGCTGGACAGCGCCAGCCCCGTCACGCGCTCGGGCGTCCCACTCGTCGTCACTCCGGTCCAGCCAGCGATGGCGGTGGTCGCGCTCCAGTTGAGGGTGGCCGTGCCGGCCAGCGCGGCCTTGCCGTCCAGCAGCACCTCGCAGTCGCGCACAAGCGCGCGATGCTCATCCGGGTCCGTCACAGCTGTGCCGCTCGCGCACGTCAGCGCCGCCGGCGGCGGCGCAGGCGTGAACGTCGTCGTAGCCCCGTCGCTTGGGTCAATGTCCCCGTAGGCGCCCATGGTCCGGTAAGCGCCGCTCAGCCCGCTGGCGTTCGTGATGCGGTCATTGGCGAAGGCGTCGGCCGCTGCGGCCCTCGTGATGCGCGTCTTCAGCGCGGCCAAGGTCTGTGTGTGCTCCGGGTCGCCCTCAAGGGCCCCGTAGCGGACGGCGTTGACCGTGCCGTCCACCGTCTGCAGGTCCCACTGGTCCACGACCTGCCAGGCCTCGACCGCGATCGCGTTGTGGGCGCCCAACGGCGCTACGAAGAGCAACGCCTCGCGATCGCCCAGCAGGGCGGCCAGCCCCTCTTCCGCCGCCCAGACCAGCGCCTCCCTGCCTGCCTCGTGCTGCGCCTCGGTCAGCAGCGCCTCTGTCCCGTACTCGCCCGCCGCGTGCGCGCGCCAGTAGAGGTCGTAGGACGTGCTCTCCGCGATCCGGTCGTACACCACCGTGAGCGTCGTCGGACCCGCGCCCAGCACGTACTCGCTGACGGTGTAGTCGACGTAGCAGGCGAGGAACTGGAAGTCGTGGTTCACGCCTCCGCGCGCCAGCGCGCGGAAGCTCGCCCGCGCGCTCTCCGGGTCCACGAGGTCAGCGGCGTTCAAGATCGCGAGGAACAGCCGCTCGATGCTCGCCGGCGCGGGCAGCGGCAGGGACTCGTCGAGGCCCAGCCAGGAGCGGATGGTTGCCTCGCGCTGCGCCGCCGTACGGGCGATCCCGCGCCACTCGCAACGCACCGAGGCGCTGGCGGCGGTCCCCCGGAAGGCAAGGTGTACAGGCGAGGACTCCGTCAGCCGCAATCCCTGCTCCAGCACGTCTTCCACGCTGGCCTTCTCGGGACTCGACATCGACACGCCGGCGGGTACGGGCGTGAACAACGGAATCGTCCTGAACGGATCCAGGGCGTGCACGTTTCGCGGCACACACGCGCCGGGGTCGGCGCAGGGCTTGGCCTCGGCCGCGGGCTCCACTACTCCGATGGGGTCGCCCGGCGCCTCGGCGGCCGGTGAGTTCACTCTGGCTTCGGCGACCAGCGAGGCAGGCGTGCCCGCTGCGGGCGCGCGAGTAGCCGTCCCGGCGGGATCGTTGCGGCAGCCGCCGAGGAGCAGAACCAGTCCCAGTACCACTCCGAGCGCAAGCGCGCCTCGCGACCTCATGGCCGTTTCCCGTCTGCTGCCTCCAGCTTGCCCTCCCGATCCTCACGCACCAGCACCTGCCGGTCCGAGCCATCAGGCTTGATCGTGTAGAGCACAACGTCGGCATCGAGGTTGTTGATTGTGCGGCGACCCCCGCTGGCGTACAGGGACGGGCTCATCAACAGGGCGAGTCGCGTGCCGTCCGGAGACCAGGCCATACGCAGGATTTCGTTCATACCCGTCTCTGCGACGAGACGCATCGCGTGCTCCCCGTCGACGGAGATCGCATACACGCCGATCGCGTCTGGCCCCTCACGTTGGACGATGTACTTGGCAAGAACCTCGGTCCCATCGGGAGACCACAGCAACGGCGGGTAGCCGCCCTCGAGCAGGACCTCCCTGTTGCTGCCATCAGCATCCATCACAACAATGGACCTCTCGCCGCGGGGGACCGGGTTCGCGGGCGGGACCGTCGGGACCACGAACCGCCCCTCGCCAACCTCCACCCCGGTGACGAATGCGAGCCGTCCGTCCGGGGACCAGGCCGGCCGCCCAAGCGGGCCCTCCGCGACCCGTGTCAGGTTCGAGCCATCTGCCCCCACGACGTACAGGTCTTCGGTCACCGACTCCCGGAAGGCCAGCCGCGTTCCGTCCGGCGACCACGGTGGCGGCTCCGGGACGGCCCACAACTCCCCCGCGAGGTTGCGGACATCCGAGCCGTCTGCCGCCATCGTGTGCAGGGCGCCACGCCACAGGAACGCGATGCGCGCCCCGTCCGGGGACCAGGACGGCTCGTGCTGTGACTCGCGATCCCGCGTAAGCTGCTCGCGCTCCGTACCGTCGAGTGCCGCGGTCACGATGTCGAGTCGTCCCTCCGACACGCTGTGGCGCAGCGTGGCGTAAGCGACACGCGTCCCGTCCGGGGAGACCGCGGGCGACGTGTCGTACGCGATCCGTGAGCCCCCAATGCCGTTGCCGTCGCCGACAGACGGGCTCAGCAGGGTCAGGTTCGTCCCGTCCTCACGAACCGTGTAGAGGCTTCCCCCGCGGGTGCGGCGCCCTTCGGACCAGCGGAAGACGATCACGAGATCGTCGCCGTCGTATCCCCAGGCCGGACCGTAGTGACCGTGCTGCGCGTTCCACTCCGAGCCCCAGTTGGCCAGGCTCACGGGCTCGGCGGCGAAGTTCTGGCTGCGGGTCCTCTCGCCGCCGCAGTCCGGGGACAGGACCGGCAGTGCGATCATGGCCGCCACGGCGGCCGCCACCGCCAGCGCGGACGCACTTGCGAACATCAGCAGCCACCGCTGCGAACTGATCCCTGGTCCATCAGCACACTCCGCATCCCCGGTCAGGGCCTCGACGAGACCGTGTAGGTGCCCGCGCCACCGCAACCCTGCGCAGAACTGATGAACCACTGGGCGGCGCTGATGGCCTTCGCTTCGGTGGGTGCCGTCGCGAGGCGGACAGAACCTGGACCGGCGTCGCAGGTGACGAGCGCTGACCACCCCGAGGCAGACGTGGCTGTGCCGTCAGTGTCGTCCGCCGTACGGCTGCTCGCCGCCGCCGCAGTGCTGATCACCCAGGCGTGCGCAGCGGTAACCCTCGTGTAGTAGTGCCGACCGCGCACGAGTTCGTCCAGCGAGTTCACGAAGTCCGGCGCGCCCTGTATGTAGACATCCCACTCGTCGTCCGCGGCGCGGTAGTACCAGATGGCGTGAAGCGGAACACCCTGCGTGACCGTCTCGACGGCCGCCGTCGCGACCGGCCAGATCACCACGGTGTAGTTCCAGTCGCGGACCGCTAATCTGATCGTCACCTGGTTCGGCCGAATGTCTTGGTCGGCATTCCAGGTCCAGGTCTGCGTCGCGGTGTAGGTCGTCGAAGTGTTCTCAGCGGTGGTGACTGAGACGACGCTCACGACCGCGCCGGCCGGTGCCTGGGACTGGGCGTCAGCCAAGGCAGCGGATTCCGCCGCTGCGCTAGTGCTGCCCGTGCCGCTTGCCGTCAGTGAACCCGATTGGCTATAGGTGACGTCGGCGCCCGAGAAATAACCGCCGAGGAACGGATAGTTCTCCGTGGCGTAGATGGTGACGCTCACGACGGTCGCGCCCTGCGGAATCGCCGCGCGGGCGGCGGCCTTAGCGGCAGTCTCCGCGTCCGCTGCGTTGTCGTACGGCCCGACGCCGTCGTGCCGCAGTGTCTGCTCAAGCGACCATGTGTACGAGCCGGAAGCGGTACTGAAGCCCATCGTGGTTGTCTCAGACTCGACTGAGTCTGCGGTGCGCCAGTACGCGACGGCGTCCAACTGCTCGGCCCGGACCCCGGCCGCGTTGCCTGCCGCAGTCCGAGCTGCGGACTCCGATGAACCGGTACCGGTGACATCGAACCTCCCGCTGATCGCCTCGACCTCGACAGCGACGGCCAGCGTGTCTGTGTCGCCGTCGGAGTCGCTGACCGTAAGCGTCATCTCGTATGTGTTCCCGGCGGCGCTCGCGGGGATCCGTTCGGTAGTCGAGATCCGCGGTGGGTCGGGGTCGAAAGCAAGCCAATCTGGCCTGTTGGGAAGGGCGTAGGAGAGCGGAGCGTTGCCGCCGCTCGCGGTCGGAAGGCCCATATGGCTGAAGCTCGCCCCGGGCGCGCGTTTCAGAGTGAACGTGCGAGTCGCGCCGAACGACGGCGAGGTGTCCGGTTCCCTCCCGCCAAAGACGGCAGAAACGTACTTGCCCGCGTCCATTGTCAACTGGCAGGTCGTGAGTGTCGCGCGGTGCTCGCAGTCTCCGCCCCAGCCGTCGAAGGTATGCGTGGCGTTGTTCCAGCTCGCCGTCAGGGTCACCTCCGTGCCGTCGGGGTACGTCGTGCGGCTGGGTGACCTCGTAATCTGACCGGTTCCGGAGATCGTGGTCTCTATCTCGAATGGGCCAAAGAACGGATCGGTGTACTGATCCTGATAGAGAGCGTTGACAGCCAGCACGTCCAGAGGATGGGGGAAGCAGTCCGGCTCATCCGCTGCCCCCGCGACCCGGCTATCGTAGTTCAATGCCGACGAGGCGATTGTGGGATGCGATGTGGCGTAGTCCAGATCAGGCCCAGCGATTGCCGCAACGATGTCGGGAATCGCGCTGATGCCCGCGACATCGCTCTCCTCGAGCGCGCCCAGAACGGCATCGAGCGCGCTTCGTTCAACGGACGCCCCGGACATACCCAGCGCATGCCCCGCCTCGTGGACCACCAATCTCCACGCGTACGAACTCAAACTGGTGGTGCCGTGCGGCCATATGCAGGCGTTGAACTGCGCGGAGGCCGGGGCGATGGTTGTCGCAGCTCCGGTCCTGTCCTTGATCTTCTCCCAGTTCAGGTAGATGTCAGCAGACGTTGCCGGAACTCCGCCCCTCTGGTCGCTGGCGTACGCGGGCGAGACCGTGCACCCGCCGGCATCGCTCACAATGCAGAGCTTGTAGATGCTCGTGATGAACTCGCGGTCATTGCCGGTTGGATCGTCGATGATGCGGACCTCGCTCATCTCCGCATCACCCTCGTTCCCCTGGAGCAAGCGGTAGATGTTCTCGACAACATCATCGCTCTGTTCGGAGATCGCGAAGATCGTCAGCACCTTCTGGTTGAAGTCCCCAATGGCGTTCACTGCCTCGCAGACATCCTCTGCAACCCCCAACGCAGCGTCGACAATCGGGCCGATAATGGGAATACGTTCGATCAGCCCCAGGATGACACCCGTTCTCACATCGCACTCGAATCCCGAACTGGGAATGTCGACATCAGCCCAAACAGGGCGGTCGCAGCGGTTGCCGAGGCGGGTGGTGCTCACCTGGCCGGCTGTGGCGGTCTGCCATGTCTCGATGGCCCCGTCGATCATGCTGATCCAGGCGTCCGGGTTCGTCATTGGCGGGAATTCGTTGGCACAAACTCTGTAGAGGTAGGTCTTGCTCGCAAAGTGGCCGTGGTACGGGAAGGTGGCCACGCGCTGCTTCGAACTGCCTCCACGGTCGGGCTTCTGCGAGGACGCCCAGATGTAGGCGTCCCTCCCCGAGAACACCTTCTCTCCGGAAGCCGTCTCGTAGTTGATCTGCACCGCGTAGAGGTCGCCGTTGTCGGCTAGTCCGCTGATCGTTGCCAGCTTCTGACCCGACGACTTCTGCTCGCCGACGCGGACCCCGGCGGTCAGCCAGGGGCCGCTGTTCGCCGGCGTCCAGTCGGTGTCCCAGTGATCGCCGCGGACCTCCCGGTACCGGACCTCGTAGCTGGCCCCCGCAACGGGGGTCCAGCGCAGGAATGCCGTCACCGTCGCTGGGGAAACGCTTGAATCGCGCTCACCGACGTAGGCGTAGGCGTTGCTCTGCAGCAACGGACTGTCGATGATCGAGATCGTCTCGCTCCAGCCGCTATCGCGGCCTCCCACGGTCGCCCTCACGCGGAACTGGTACTGCGTGTTCTGGACCAGGCCCGCGTCGCCGACGATCCTGTCCAGGTTGACTTCGTAGGAGGTCAGCAACGCAGTGGCGGTCTGCTTGGGGTCCCAGCTCCCGGACGCATTTCGGAGCTGGACCGTGTAAGAGTCGGCGCGGTCGGTTGGTGGCGCCGGGTATGCCCAACTGAGCTTCGCGCGACGCTTGGGGAGAGGATCGACGGTCAGGTCGCTGGGCGCGGACGGCTGAGTCGTCGTTTGGCCGGGCCGTCGTTGGTCCGGCGGCCCGGCCCTCCCCACGCTGTGGTAGCTCACGCCTTCGGGAGCGAAGCCAACCCCAGTCCTTCCAGTACTGTCAGCCGCGGACGCGGCAGTGGCGAACCAGAGGGCGCCTACGGCGAACACCAGTGCGATCGCCGCCCGGCTGAGCATCATGATCGGCCTGCCGCCAACATCCGTCCCCTGCTCTCGGTGGGTGCAACGCGCTTTCTATCGCCGCTCCCAGTGATTCCGCTTATTCATTGATTCGTCAGTACCCGCAAGAATGCTACAGAGTCCCAGCATTCTGCCAAGTGCCAAACGCCACAATTGGAATGGCAATTTGTTTGCTCTCTTGGAGAGTGAATCTGCTACTGCGACAGATATGATGTGCGCTCTGCAAACACAAACGATGGTCCCTAACCTCTAGTCGGGGCGAGGCGCTACATAACGATGGTGACGCTGTTGCCCCGGTGACCGGGCGCGAGTGATGCGGTGCCTATCACGCTTCTATCGGAGATCGCTGGCGATCAGCGGCAGCCCTCACTCACGTTGTGGCGGCGGCCTTGTTTCCCGGCCGGCACTCCTGGGTGCCGATCACGCCAAGGATCGCAGCACCGGCGGTCAGGCAGCAGGACCTTGCCCACCTCACTACGAGGTCGCGCTCAGCCGCAGCGGCCGGGGTCACCGAACTGGTGAGGGCGCGAGTGGTTCGCCTGGGGGGCAACCGCCGGTCGAGGTTCGCCGGCGTGGTCATGGTTCCCGATGTAGACGTTCTCAAGGATCGTGCCGTTCTTGATGTCCAGACTCGGGAGATCGAACGGTTGCTCGCCCGGCTACGACGATTGAACGGGCGTGCGCGCTCCCCCTCTGTCGCGTGGATGCGGTTCCCCCGGCGCGTGTCCGCAAGGCGGAGAGGCGGCCTTAGCTCGAATCCACCGATCGAAGCTTGAAGGGGCGGGCTGCCGGAGCGTTCGGCGGGCGTGCCGGCGTTCGCCGGGCGGTGCCGGAGCGAGGAGCCGTCGCTCAGCGTCGCTCAGCGCGGCTCGGGGGCGCTGAGGGCGCCGGCGCGAGGGTGCGCGAGGCGTGCGCGGGCATGCTGGCGCGAGCCTCGGACCCGTGTTGGCGCTGTGAGCGAGCGTCAGGCCGGGAGCGGTAACGCCCGTAACCGCGCCAGGGCGGCTGCCCACTGGCCAGCCCAGGGCCAGCGCTTCGCGAGGTGCAGGGTCCAGCGCCGGGCAGAATGGGTGAGCCGTCCGGCGAGAGCGAAGTAGCGCCGCCTGAGCGTCCTGGTCGTCACGATCCCCTCGCCGAGCCCGAGCCGCGCCGTCCAGCGGGCGAGGTTGTGCGCGATCACCTGCACCGCGAGCCACGCCCCGTTCGCGCCGAAGCGGCCCGAGGGGAGATGGTTCAGCCCGACGCCGTATTTGAGGTCACGGATCGCGTTCTCGATCTCGGCGTGACGGCGATGGTCGGCCTCCAGCTCCAGCAGCTCCCCGGCGCGATCGGTGATGAAGGCGTGGTAACTATAGTTCGCAAAGAGCGCGAGCTGTGAGCCGGGCGTCGGCTTGACGCGCCGCACGATAAGCCGCACCGGGGCGGCGTCCTCCTTGTGCTGGAACGGCGTGTAGGTCGTCTCGGCGACATCCGCGCCGCCCGGCAGCCAGTACGGGATCGGCGTCCAGTCCTCTTCCGGGATCGCCTCGATCAGCGTGCGTACGTTCGGCTGCTGGCGAATGGTGATGGAGAAGCGGACATCCTGCTTGCGGCAGACGGCGACGACGGCGTGGTTGTAGAAGCCGCTGTCGGCGCGCACCGTGAGCTGCCCGCTCGCCCCGGCGTCGCGCACCCGCGCCACCGTCTCACGCAGGAAGTGGGCGGCGCCGCGGGCGGTATTGGCGCGGCCCTCGCGCAGCCGCGCCATCAGCACCTCACCCGTCCCGGCCGCAACGGCGAGCAGCGGGTGATAGCCGCGCACGCCCGTGTAGCCGTGCTGCCGGGCGCCCTCCTTCGCCAGGCCGTAGGTCTCGCAGATCGTCGAATCGAGGTCGATCGTGAACGGCGCCGCGCCCGGGCCCGCTCCGGCCGCCCAGCTGCGGGCGAGCAACTCGCGGCTGAGGCGGTCGAGCTGGCGGACGTGGCCCCAGCTGAAGCTGCGCAGGAAGGTCCCGAGGGTGGACGGCGCCTTGACGGTGCAACCGAGCACGCTCGCCGTCCCGCCGGCGCGCAACGCAGCGGCGTCGTCGATGCACTCGCCGCCCGCGAGCGCCGAGGCGACCAGGGTCAGCAGCTTGTCGCCGGCGTTCGCCCGGCCCGGCGCGTCACCGAGGTCGAGGTAGCTGTCGGCGAGCTCTTGCAAACCGAGATGCTGGGCGAGCGTGGCCGGGAGGAGCAGCCCCGCATCGGCCACCAGGCGGTCGTCGTCGAAGGCGATGTCTATCCGGTCGGGGTCGCTCGTTGGTAGCATCGAATGGGTGCTCCCTGTCGCTGGTACGTGATTCGTACAAAACCATTGTCCCAGCTACAGCGGAGCACCCAACCGCAACCGCTCATGCGCTCTTCTTCGGTGGATCCCGGCTTAGTTCCACCACAGCCCCAGCGTGAGCACCCGCCGCACCCAGCGCCGCAGCTTCGCCCACACGAGCGCCCGCTGCGTGTCGTAGAGCGCCGTCCTGCGCCAGGTCGTCGGCCCCTTGCGCGCGAAGCCGCGCAGCGGCTGCGTCTCGGGCGGCAGCGTGAGCCCGTGCTCCTCAAGCATGGCCAGCGCCAGGACGAGGATGCGCTCCTCGGTCTCCAGCCAGCGCACGCCTCGGCCCTCGGTGGGATGACCGGCCCGCAGCCTGCGCCACTCCTCCACGAGCGGCCACGCATCGCCGTAGACCGCAGCATCATCGTCGGCGGGCGCCACCGTGACCACGTCCGGGAACGCACGCCGCAGCGCCGGCGGCCTCCGGGGCGGTAGCCCCGGCAGCGCCGGCCTCCCATCCGCGACGGTTCGCTCCCCGGCCGGAGCGGCCACCAGTGGCCGGGCCGCGCCCGCGCTCCGCGCCCCGTCCCGCACGGCCTCGCGCAGTTCATTGAGGCCGACACGGAGTTCAGCGAGCCCGTCGCGCAGCTCCCCGGTCAGCGACTCGATGCCGGCCTCCAGTTGCGCCACGCGCTGCTCCAGCTCCGTGGCGCGCTCCGGCTCCGCCGCCTCGGTGCGCTCCTCTCGTGACAGCTCCAGCCGCGCCAGTGCGTCGCTCATGTGGGACGTCAACCGGCCCGGCTTCACGGCCCGCGCCAGGGTCTTGTAGTTGACCCCCAGCACGGCTGCTGCCTCCAGCCGGCCGCGCTCGTCCACGAGGTCGCGCAGCAGCGCGCTCAGCCGCAGCTCGCGCCGCATGGCGGCGTCCAGTCCGTTGTTGTCGTCCAGGTGCTGCTCTTCCATGCCCCTGCCTCCCGGGCTGCCCGCGCCCACCCCCGGCCACGGCCCGGTTCTGCGCCCATCAGGTGCTGCGAAGGAGCAGGCCAACCCTGCGCAACCGCCCCGAATCGGGGTTCCCTCCGTGGGCACTTCTGTCCGCGTGGCCCGGAACACGGCCGAACACCGAAGTGCTTGCTGTGATGCAGCCGGCCGCCCCCGACACCCGTTTTCACCTTGCGACGCAACACTCGCGACGGCGCTTCCCTTTGCGGGAATCCACGCCTTTCCCTGTACAGGCCCCGAACGTCCGCACAGCGCCACACCACCGATCTCAGCACGATCGGCGCCGCGACGTAGAGGCCCCGCAAGGGGGCCTCCCGACAGGCCCCCTTGCAGGCCATTCAAAGGCGGACGCCCGGCGGCCACACTCGATCGTTGACGCCGCGAGCTACGGGCGCGCGGCGCAGACACCCGGAACGGACCGGTAGGGAATGGAGAGACAACGTGCGATTCAACCCCCTGCGCCTGTTCAGGCGCCGAAACGACCCGCCGACGCTGCTGGCGCTGACGCCGCCGCGCACGGGTGAGCGCACGCTGCTCGCAGTCGAGAACCTGCTCGGCTCGATCGCCGTGCCCGAGCCCTTCGCGCTCGAACTGGTGGGCGACGCCGACGGCGTGACGCTGCTCGCGCGCTGCGAGAGCGACCAGGTCGTGCGCGGGCAGATCGCCACCCGCTACCCGCAGGCGCGCATCCACGAGGTACCGCCCGACGAGGACCCGCTGCTGCTTACCGGGGACGAGCAGGCGTGGTCGCTGACGCTGCGCTCGGGCGGCCCCGAGTACGTGCCGCTGCGCTCCTTCCGCGACGACGACCTGCTCGACGCCGGCGCCGACCCGACGAACGAGGGCGCTGCTTCGACGACGTGTCACTCTGATATTCGCGGGTTGCCCGAGGCCTTGCCGCATGACCGTGCTTCGCCGGGAGGGGTCGCCGTCTAGAGTCGCGGGTTGGCGGCGCCGGGCGCCGCTGCCGCATAGCTGTACCGCGCGTCCTCCTGAGCCTGCCCTCGCTCATCCACCCCCTCCTGCTCCGGAACGGCGTATCGCCAGCTCCGCCTTCGCCGCGGACCGGGCGCGTTGTATCAGGCCGCCGCCTGCTGCCGGGCGCCGATGTTCAGCACCGCCCACAGGCAGCCCGCCAGTTCGCGGGCGACGGCCACGTTCGCCACCACCGATGGCTTGCCGTGAGCGGCCAGCCGCCGGTGGCGGCGATAGAGCCGGGTCTGCGCCCGGTCGGCCAGCACCACGGCCCAGCCCGGCTGGCCCTCCCTGCGCTTGCGCAGCGCTGCCCCCACCCGCGGCGGGTGGCGGTAGTGCCACGCGCTCTCCACCAGGATGCGGCGCACGTGGCTGTTCCCTGTCTTCGTGATCGGTCCCCGCCGCTGACGGGCGCCGCTGCTGTACTCGCTCGGCGTGAGCCCGAGGTAGGACATCAGCTGCCGGGCGCTGCCGAAGCGCGTGACGTCGCCGAGCTCGGCCAGCACCGTCATCGCCGTCACCGTGTCGACCCCGCGGAAGCAACGCAGCAACCCCACCGCCTCGCGGTAGTCGGCGCTGGCGGCACACGCGGCCAGTTCCTGCTCCAGCGTGCGCAGCCGCTCCTCCACGCCCTCGAGCGCGCGCAGGTAGTCGTCGAAGGTGGCCTGCGCGGCCGGGTGTTCGAAGCGCAGCGTCAGCAGCCAGCGGCGGTGCCGCAGCGTCCAGTTCCGCCCGTCGTAGGCGATGCCGCGCCGCAGCAGCAGCTTCGCCAGGCGGTGGCGCGCCCGGGTGCGGTCGGTCACGGCGTCCTCGCGCGCCCGGCAGAGGTCGCGCACCGCCTCCTGATCGATGGTCGGAGGATGCACCGCCGTGAGCAGGTCCGCGCGCAGCAGCTCCGCCAGCTTCCGTGCGTCGCGGCGGTCCGTCTTGACGCGGTCGCCGGGCCGCCTGGGGATCAGCGCCGGCGCGATCACCTGGCATTCGATGCCCTCGGCCTCGAGCTGGCGCTGCAGCGCGAAGCCGCCCGGCCCGGCCTCGTAGCAGGCCACGACCGGCCCCGGCGCCATGCGCCGCAGGCGCTGCGCGAGCCGCTTCACCGCCTTCGGCTCGTTCGCCAGCTGCCACTCCTCGGGCCGCTCCGCCCCCGGTGCCAGCACCGCCACGTGGATCGCCCGCGCGTGTGCATCCATCCCTGCATATGTGGTAGTCATCTTCCTGACCGGCTCCTTTCGCATGCGGCTCTGCATGCCTCGCGTCTGTAACCCGCGAGTTTGCGAACTCGGAGCCGGTCACTCCATACGGTCTAGTCAGCCGGCGGCGTGCAGGAGGTGGAACATGACCCTCCGGCGGGTGACCGGCCGCGTGTCCGTCACGCGAGAGGATGACCTGGACGACCACGGGGCGTTCGTACTCGACTATGGCAGACAGGAGAATCTGATCGCGAACGAGCCGGTAGTCGCGGTGGTGCTAAGCCAGTCGCGCCTGCAGAAGCTCGTTCCGCCCCTTGACAGGTGTCAACAGCGCTCGGATAGCGATCCAGGTCAGCGCTCGGATGTTGATCCACTCCGGCGCCACGATCGCTGCTGACGTTCTTGGTGCTGAGTCCTTCGTTGGTCAGGTCTGTGTTCTGTGACGCGTCCGGTAGGAAGCGCCGCGCGTGGTGAGGATGTGGGCGTGGTGCCCGAGGCGGTCGAGCAGCGCCGTGGTGAGTTTCTCGTCGCCGAAGACCTGCACCCACTCGCTGAACGCGAGGTTGGTCGTGACGATCGTCGAGCGCCGCTCGTAGCGGTCGGCGAGGAGATTGAACAGCAGCTCGCCGCCGGTGCGCTCGAAGGGCACGAAGCCGAGCTCGTCGACGATCAGCAGCGCGACCCGCAGGTAACGCTGATGGAGCCGCGAGAGCGTGAGCTCGTCACGTGCCTCGACCAGCTCGCGCACGAGGTCGGCGGCGCGGATGAAGGCGACGCGGTGGCGGCGGCGGGCGGCCTCGACGCCGAGCGCGATCGCGAGGTGCGTCTTGCCGGTGCCGATCGGCCCGGCGATGACGACGTCGTCGGCGCGCTCGATGTACTCGCAGGTCGCGAGCTGTGCGAGCTGTGGCCGCTCGACGCCCCCGAGCGCGTCCCAGTCGAGCTGCTCGAAGGTCTTGATGTCGGGGAAGCGCGCCTGGCGCAGCAGGCGTGCGACCGCGCTATCGCGGCGGGCCAGCACCTCTGCCTCGAGCAACTGCACGAGGAACTCCTCGTAGTCCCACCCGTCGTGCGTGGCCTGGCGCACCAGCGCGGGGTACTCGCGGCGGATCGTGGGCAGCTTGAGTTCGCGGCAGTGCGCCTCGAGCACGGCCGCGCGAGCCGCGTTGTTCACGGCGCCGCCGCCGCGAGCAGGCGGTCGTAGACGGCCGCCGAGACGCTCTCGACCTCGTAGCCGCGGCAGCGGCTCCGGCACCGTCACTGCCTCCGGCGCCCGGGCCGAGGCGAGCAGACGCTGCACGGCGAGCTCGTCGAAGCGCTCCTGCTCGAGGACCTGCTCCAGGACGTCGCGCACGCGCTCCTCGCCGTGCTCGTGGACGGCCCGCAGCAACCGCGCAAGGGTGCGCGCCCCCTCCTGAGCGCCCTGCTCGCGCTCCAGCCGCGTCCAGAGCCGCCCGAAGGGCTCGCCCAGCGCCGCGACCAGCTCCGGCGCCACCTGCCGCACCGCCTGCGGCTTGCGCGCCAGCTCGCCGAGGTAGTGCCGGTAGTCCACCCGGCGGCCGCCGAAGGGCTGTCGGGGATGTACGACCTCCTCGCCGCGGCAGCGCAGCGTCAGCTCGTCGGTGCCGATCAGCGCCGTCGCCCGCAGGCCCGCCCAGCGGCTCGGCGCCGAGTACCAGGCCCCCTCGGCGCGCACCAGCGCACTGCGGCTCACCGAGACCGGCTGCACCCGCCGCGCCTCGAACGCGACGCCGGGCCCGGGGCGCAGCAGCGGCCGCTCCTCGGCGAAGCGCTCATGCACCCGCGGCGCGGCGTGGCGGTCCACCTCCCCCTGCAGCCAGTCCGAGAGCTCGGCCAGCGAGTCGCCGCGGGGAATCGGCGTGAGGTGCTGCAGCCGCACGCCCCCTGCCGCGCCCCTCGACCCCGCCCTTATCGTGGCCCTCGCCGGGCCGCGCGAAGCACGGCTCGTACAGGTAGTGACTCACCAGCGCCTCAAAGCGCTCGGTGAGCTGGCGCCGGGGGAACTGCACGCGCCGCACCGCCGCTGCGAGGTTGTCGTAGACGATGCGCGCGGGCACCCCGCCGAAGTGGGCGAACGCCCGCACGTGGCCGTCGAGGAAGGCGACCTGGTCCTGGCGGTCGTAGAGCCGGACGAAGTCGCGGCCCCGAGTACATCAGCCGCATCAGGAACTTCCAGGCCTTGCGGCGCTCGCCTCCCACCTCGACGGTGACCTCGAAGAAGTCGACCTGCGCCTCGTCGCCCGGGCGGTGCACCAGCGGCACGTAGACCTCGGCGCGCCGGCGCCGCCACTCCCGCAGGTAGCTCCGTACCAGCGTCTCGCCGACCTCGTAGCCTTCTTCGCGCAGCTGGCGGTGCAGCCTCGTCGCCGTCAGCCGCTGCTTCGCCGTCGTCCGCCCCGACCACTCCTCCAGCAGCGCGTCGAGCCGCGGCTGCACCCGTTCGAGGACCGGCTTCCGCCGCGGTTCACGCTCGACCCGCACCGGCTCGGGCAGCCTCAGGTAGCGCCGCACGGTGTTGCGGCTGATCCCCATCTCCCGGGCCGCCTGCCGCCGGCTCAGACCTTCGACCAGCACCTTGTGTCGCAACACGTGCACGTCTTCCACTCGGAGCATCCCTTCCCCCCAGTCTCCGCGGCCCCGTCGCCGGAGATGCTGGGATGGATCGGGCGCTGATTGGATCACTATCCGAGCGCTCTTCAATCAGTACGTCCGCCTCGCAGAGTACGAGCCAGCGGACACAGGCCACCGCGCCCGTGGCGCTGCTGCCCCTGCTCCACGGCGCTCTGGTGGTACCGCGACGAGTACTACGAGGACGACGAGGGCATGTCGGCCGAGGAAGTGCGTGACCCTGTACGACCGGGAGCGGAAGCGGCAACAGAAGTCGATCGCCTGCGCAAGATCGAGGCTCGTGACGCCGACCTTGTGAGGCGCGCCGCGACCGCATCCCGGATGAAGTGCGGATGTTCGTCTGGCAGCGGGACGAGGGGCGCTGCGTGCGCTGCGGTGCCGATGTTTGATCACATCATCCCTGTCGCTCGAGGCGGGGGAAGCTGTAGAGAACATCACCTCCTTTCGGGTGCGGGCGGGGTGGAGCCTTGTGGGCTTGCGGTGCAACTATAAAAACTCTCGGCTCCACCCCTCACCTCAAAGGCTAACTCGTTTACCCGACTTCTCCAAATCGACTTGACGGCGGATGTACCGTTGAAGGTGACCTCGCCACGGGTTGCATTCCATAGGTAGAGCGAGCGTGGGCTTTCATGCCCTCTTGCTGCTTACCTGTGGACTTTGCTTTCTCGTGGCGAGGAGCTCACGTTCCAAGCCGCAAGGGGGCACCTCGTCACTACCCAGGATGTCGCACTAACGAATCAGATCGCACATTTGCTTCTGTGGGGTGGACTAGCACTCCTTCTGGTCACTTTTCCGGTGTGTCTTATCGCCTTGAGCGGTGGCTTGGGAGCTGTTCTTGTAGGTGATACTGGAACTGCAGAGGCGAGCACTGCTGTTGCTGCTCTGTCGGGCCTCGCGTTCTTAGTTGGCTTACTCGCAATCGCAGTTGGTGCTGGTCTGAAAGCGGTTGCAGTCCTCGGTTCTCTGGCGGGAACTCCTAAGAAGACTGACTGATCGTGCGCAAACACCGCCTGATCATATTGGTTGTCGTCTCGTTCATGGTCGGTCACTGTTCTGGCTGGTTGCTGGCACTGAGTCCCGACCCTGAGGGTGAGTCGGTTGCTGCAGTTCGGTCAACTCCTGTACCTACAGCTACCGAATACGTGGTTGCTACTCAGTCACCTACGCCGCTGGCGACTGCCATCCCTACACCGGAAGCTACTGCGGTCCCAACGCCAACCCCGACTCCTGAGCCTGTTGCTACTCCCTCTGCTACACCTGCAGAAGGACCGATCGCGCCAATGCCTGAAAGCTACTGTCCTGCAGGGACACATCACGTCAACAAGACAAACAGCAACGGGATCACCCGGTACAACTTTCACGTAGATCACTGTACAGGTACGGGTCAGAATAAGCTGGTCGTATTGTCAAGTTTCGACTTCTTCATATATACTTATGAAAGGTATTCAGACAGAACAGAGATAGTACCAGTCTCAGAGGACTGGACTGAAATCCGCTGCAACCAACAGCCTTTTGATACAGGCTGCGGTTTGGCTGCGAGGTATCCTGAGTTTTACTGGTACCATACCCAACTAGAGCCATTCGGGGAGCGGTGTCAAGCAAGATACTACAATATTGCCCAAGGACTCGTAGTGAGAACACAGGGCGCGGATGTAAACTCTTTAGCCGACACGAAGAGACTCCTTACAGAAGGTGCTTGGGATACTGTTGATAGGTGCATCGACTACCCAGACTTCTACAATGCTCCTGTATCTTACGAATGAAGCACGAGAGCACGCAGGGAGGACATGACTGGGATCTGAATGAAACTGATCCTCTGTGTCCTATCTGTAGAAAGCTGAAGTACCAATGCTCCCAGTGCGGTAAGCATCGCTGTGTCACTCAGATTGCGTTTTGGGGGAGGCTGGATATGGGTAACGAGTGCCTCGTAGGTGGTGACGGCGGTCGTCGTGTCGTCGGGGTCGGAAAGGAACGCGTAGCTGCCCGGCGTCGCCACTGCGCCAGTGGTGTCGTACGTGCTGTATCGCGGGGCCGTGGTCGCGACCGAGAACACGGTCGTGACCACGACGTCGCCGAGCTCGGGCTTCACGCCCGGCCTCGGCCGGGAAGGCGGTCGGGCCGCCGTTAGGTCGAAGGTGATGAGCGTGGCGCCGGCTTCGTCCAGCGCGGTGGTGAACGTGTAGGTCGTCCCCAGCGGTGGGACCAGCCGCTCCCGGCTCACCGGCGAGGGCGTCTCCAGCGGGCTCCGCTGCAGGTAGAAGCGCGTGTAGCCCTCGGGCAGGCTCGCGGCCGTGACGACCGCGGGGGCGGCGGCCGCGGTTGCCGTGGGCGAGCGCCCCCGCGCCGAGCTCGCGGTAGGCGGCCAGGAGCCGGCGGGCGTGGCGTTCGCTGAGGTCCATCAACTCCGCCGCCTGCCCGATCGTGATCTCCTCGGCGAGGACGCTGTTGAGTACATGGAGCCGTGCCTGTTCCTGCTGGTGCAATGTCACTTCCTTCATGGAAGGACAGAATCGTTAGCTACTGACGGAGTCGCTGACCGACGACACTTCGGGGCTGCCTCATCTGCCCCATTTCCCGCCCCAACCCCGTGGGAACGGGGACTGTACAAGAACTGATCGGCCTGCCCCACCTGTAGGGGCGCTCGTTCCGTTGGCGCCACTGGGGTTTCGGGGACGACTGCCCCATCGTTACCAACGTCTGTCCTCTGTACAGCCCGCTGACATGGAAATCCGCCCCAGGCATGGGCCACAGCCCCCGGCAGGGGGACTTCACGCGCGATATCCCCTTATAGGGGATGGTCACGCCGTTATCGATCACCGACGCTGGAGCCGGAAGAACATCCGTCCTGCGCACGCAGGGCGGCGGAACGAGGCGGGCGCTGCGCCCGCCGGGAGACGGGGCGGCGGTGAGGACCCAGCGAGCGCTGAGCGACGAGCAGGAGCGGATTCGCATCGAGGGCTTGCGCGCCCTCGCGCGCATCATCGCGCGCCGCGCGCTCGCTGACTCCCGCCCTCCCGCCGGCCCCACGCCGAGGATGCGGACGGACGGGACGCAACGCGAGCGCATCCGTCCCGACCGCAGCGCATGAGTAGTGCTCCTTCAAGGTACGCGCCCACTGCCCCTCGAGTTCCGCGTCGCCGTCCAGCTCGTAGAGGCGCGATCGCAGCCGGTCACACGGCCATCGGCTTGCGAGCGCGTACGCCATCCTGCCCGCGCCCAACGCCAACGGCGAGAGGTCGGATGTCCACCAGCCCTCGCGCTCGCGCTCCGCACCGAGCCGGTCCAACTCGTGCTCAGAGGTGCGGAGTTGGTGCACGGCCGAGTTCGCGAGCGCGGCCGTAGTCGAGGAGCTTAAGGCCGAGCGTGACCACGATCGCGAACACGGGGATGAGCAGGCCGATGAGCATCAGGGCGCAGCCGAAGGCCATCAGCCGGTTCGCGCAGCCTGCATCCCGTCGGCCGCCTCCGTTGCCATCGCGCTACTCGCGATCGCGCGGCGTGAGCCAGCCGATCAGCTCACCGCGCTACCGCGGGCACTCGCTGCGCCGGGGACCGCACAGTACCTCTCCGAGCGCGGCACCGAGCTGCCCGAGATCATGACCGTCGGCGGGGCGGGCCGCGCCGGCAGCGACGCCCTC
The DNA here is from genome assembly GCA_965261685.1 of Dehalococcoidia bacterium. Taxonomy (GTDB): domain Bacteria; phylum Chloroflexota; class Dehalococcoidia; order UBA2979; family UBA2979; genus VXMT01. Next base: position 18,419 of record CBDHDI010000018.1, on the reverse strand, counting down.
ACGCCGGCCCGGCCGCCTCGTCGAGCAGGGCCTCGTGGTGCTGCTGCTCGCGCTCCCAGTGAGCGGCGCAGGCACGGTGGATCCGGGCCAGCTCCTCGGAGACGAGATCGCGCCCCGTCTCGAAGGGCTTGCAGGTCACCCCAACGCGCGCGCGGCGCGGCGCTCCGCAGCCGCCAGCTCGCGCGCGACGACCGCGGCGCGGCCGGGCGGCCCGACGAGCCGCCAGCCGTCCAGTCGCACGGACTCGTCGTTGCGACGGATTGCATAGTGCGCACGGCGCACGGGTCGCCCGAGCTCGTGACTGTGTTCCGTGCTCATGGCAGGCCTCCTACTCACCACAGTCTTTCAGCCAGCCGATCAGCTGACCGCACAACCGGTGATCGGACAGCGGCGCGCTGGGATCGAGCCCGGCCTCACAGCGGCCGGCCGCGGCGGCGTCCGCCACCAGGCGGTCGAAGTCCCCCGCGTAGCCGTGGCGCGCCATCAGTGCGTCGAGGTAGCGCACCTGCTCCTGTGTTGGCTGCAGGTCACTCAGCCGTGGCCCGGTCCCCCCTCCCGAGGGGCGAGTCCGGGAGCATCCACTGGTGGCCGCAGCGCGGAGCGAACCAGACCGAGGGTTCGTGCGAGCCGTCGGCGAGGCGGTGCAGGCAGATCGGGCATGTCCGATCCGGCTCGCCGCGCTCGGACACCGGGACGTGCTGCTCAACCCTCTGTGCGTATCACTCGGTGAAGCAGTACGTCCCGCCAGATAGGGAGGGGCGTAGCTCTCCCCCGCACACCTCGCAGGCCTCGCCCGTCATGCCGCAGTTCCGTGCCGGCGCGTGTGGCGACGAGTGGTCATCACAGCCCTCCGGTGATGGCTTGAGCCGGGCCGCCTAACCCGTCGCCAACTTGACGGCGAAGAACAGGATCCTCGCGGGACGGTGAACTCCACGATCGGCGGACTGACGCCAGTCCGGGTGATCGTCCAGAACACGCGGAAGGGAGAGGCGAGCAACATCGTCGTGCGGTATCGCGACGGTGACCGAGGCGGCACGTTCTAGCGGGGTGCGGCAGGGGCCGATGTTGAGCACCGCCAACATGCGCTACCGCATCAGGCCCAGCGAACGCATGGGTTTACGGCGTGCGGCCTCGCGTCACGCTGATCGTGACCGACTCCGACCAGGACACCCGCCGCGCCGTCGCCACGCTGGGTAATGTGCTCGCGAGTTGCGCTTGGGGCCCGCAGCCTGCCATCCCGGCGGCCATGGTTTCGGGAGCACGCCGGCCTGTTGGGGCCCCCCCCGGCTAACTGGTGTCTGGGCAGGAGGGGGACTCCTCTACGGCAGAGGCGGGGCCGCAGGAGCAGCCACTACGCGCCAACCCTTGTCGAAGGTGTAGGTGGACGCCCTGCCCGCCGGGTCGTTGATCTTCACGATCGCGGTGTGGTCCGTGCCAGCGTGCTCAACGACGTAGAGCCAGTACGCCTCGCCCTTCTCGCGGGCGTACTCGAACTGCGTGTGCGTGAGGGTGACGGGGTGCGACTCCCACCCTTCCGCCAGCGCCTTAACCTCGATCCAGCGCACCGGTAATTCGTCCTCGCCGACCTCGTAGAGGTCGAAGCCGGGATTGTTCGGCGGGGTCCGCTTAAGCGAGGGCTCCCGATCCAGGATCAGCGCGATCGCCGCTTCCTCGACGCCCATCCGCCGCCCGTGTTCGGGACCGCCCTCGGCTGTCCCGACCGACTCTCTCTCCACGCGGATGTACGTCTCAAAGACGCGCTCGCCGCCGCTTGTCGGCCCACCGCCCGTGTTCCCAGCGTCACCGACGCCGGATGTGATCGAAACAGCTCCCCATTTGTGCGCATCGCGAGAGGTCGAATCAGTGGAGGCACGGCTCGCCTTGTATTCACGCACGGCCTCGCGGAGCTCGTCAGCGCTGAGATCCCCTTCCCGCGTCGCGTCGATGACAGCGGCAAGAACTTCCGGGTCGATCTTTTGCGCCTCTGCAAATTCGACAAACGGCGACGGCCGTTTAGGCTGCCGGAACTTGATGATCGATTCGGGAAACTCGCCCCGCCTCCAACCGAGGCTCGCGAACTCGACACGACTGGGCGGCTGTAGGCCGCCGGACCCGTCCGGCACCCAAGCCTCCCAGTTCAGCGTTTGCACGGCCGTGGAGTCGAACTTATACGACCGATTCGTCGTGTAGAACCACTCGTAGCGTGCCCTGAACCCGGGCTGGCCGGGACGCGATGCGGCCTTCCGTAGAGCCTCCCACAGCAGGCCAGCCCTGTCCGAAGCGTCTTCGGGAGGCAACGTCTGGAGATACTCGAGCAGTTGGTCCAGTCCCCGAAACTCCCAGTTGGTTAAGCTCTCCGCGCGCGAGCGCGTGATGCGCTCCTCCCCGGCCTCCTTGCGCATCTCCCCGAGTTGTTCGGGATCCCAGTCCTCAATCTCGGATAAGCTCACGGGATACAACCCCCGCACAGCCCCGCAGGCTTCGAGCAACCTTGTGACCTCATCGCGGCGCAGCGGCTCGTCGACGAGCAGGACGGACGGCACGCCTTTGAAGAGATCACGCAGTCGCCTCGTCGCGAGGTACGCGTCCTCCGGGCGGATGAACGACCGCTCGCCGGTTCCAGCGTCCACGACGCGGACGAAGGAAGTGTCGCTAAGAGCCTCGATCAGCCGCTCGCGCCGCTCCCTCGAGTCGGTTCCGAACGCTCGGAGGAAGCGTTGCAGGTGCTGCTCATACTCGCCCCCGGAGGCGGTGAAGTCCGTCTCCCTGTACTGCGGCAGGACGTGGTTCACGATCTCATCGACTGGGTCGGGCCTCCGCAGGTCGAGCGACTTGAGGAATGCGAGCGCCAACCGGGACGCACACGCCGGGCGGCAAACCGTCGGATAGCCGGAGGGCGGTTTCACGGGAAGGTACGCTACAGGCTCCCCGCCGATCTTCGGCGTGACGTGCGTCCCGTCGTCAAGTCTAATGAGGGGCGCGCTCGCGAAGCGGCGGCGGAGAGCGGGTTGTCCGCTCAGGAACTCGTACAGCCGCCGGATCCACTCGTCGCTCTGGGCCTCCAGGAAGTCCTTGTCGAGGAGCGGTGGCAGACTCCCAGCCTCGATCTCCCTCACGTCGTGCTCGTCCATCAGGTAGCTGCGGAGCCGTGACGCCCGATCAGCAGTGATGTCGTCCGAGAGCCACGAGACAGGCGCGTCCGCGCCGACCAGTGTCGCCAGTTGCTCTCTTGAAATGAGTTCGCGGAGACCCTGCCCACGCGCCAGCCAGGCTTGCGATGCGGCCACCTGGCCGCCACGGTGGGCCGGCAGCAGTGGCTCCGACCGTATCGCCTCATGCACAGCGTCGAACATGGGCTCGAAGAAGTGGCCGGAGAATCGACGCCGGTTGAGCGGGAGCGCGTCGAAGACGTGGACTCCGAGAAGGCCGCGGTCGCGGAGGTAGCAGAGGGCGTCCACCAGCAGAGTCGCGGTCTCCGTCACCAGGTGGCGGTTCCAGGCGTCGGCCCAGGGGATGGTCTCCCGGTTCGGTGTGGTCCGGTACGGCCCTTGAACGAGTATCCCGAGGTCCGTCCGAATCTCCGTCGGGAAGAAGGCCGCGAGGCGCGAACGATCGACCGTTTCGATCACGTCCTCGCCGGAGCCATCCGGCGCGAGCTTGAAGGCAAGTTCGGTGTACCCGGCCGACTTGCCGTCGTGCTGTACGCTGCGAGAGAAGACGAGCCAGGACTCTTCCAGGGGGTCTTCGCCGGCGATCTCGCTGTGCAGCCTGACCCGACGCACGCCTTCGCCCTCTACGGTCTCTTCGCGTCGGCAGCAGCCGGACGGCCCATCCTCGACCGACCACTCGATCTCGCTGATCTCGCGAAGGAACAGCAGCGTCCGCGCCTCTCCGAGGCGCTCGAACTGCTCGGCTACCTCGCCGGGCGCATCAGCGTCGCGCTCCCGGAGCGGGAGCGCGATGACAGTCTCGCCGTCATCCAGCGGGATCGGCGCAACGGCGCGAGGGTGGACGTAGTCTCTGACCTCGAAGTGCTCATCGCCGGAGTGGATCGCCGGGAGGTCTGCGACAGCGTAGACCGATTTGAAGCCGATGCCGAAGCGGCCAATCGCCGTGAGATCGTCTTCCTTTGTGCCCTCGACGATGCCGCATATCGCCCGCACATCCTTGGGCGTGAACCGTTCCCCGAAGTGCGAGAAGCGAACGGCACCGTTCGCCAGGGCGAACCGCACCCGGCGCGAGCCCGCGCGCCCGTTCGACCGCCCTCGCGCGTCCTCGGCGTTCTGGAGCAACTCGAACACGAAGTGAGTACGGTCGGCATAGCGATTCCCGAGTAGGGTCGGCCCGATGCGCCCGATGTCGGTCCCGTACTTTCTCTCGTTCTCTCGGCTGATCCGCGCGTAGTCGGAAGGCATGCGTCAGTCCCTTCTCGCCCAACCTCCGGCGACGGAGCCTCGAGGGCAGTAACAACCCTCCCGCGCCTACGCGCGCTCCTCCGCGAAGGCGCGCTCGGAATGACAACCGGCTTCGGCCCTGGTCCCCGGAAGTTGCTCGGAGGAAGGCTCCGAGGGGCGCTCGCCCTCTGCGGTAGCGTAAAGGCCCTCGGTCGCGGCGGGGAAGTGAGTCGGCCAGTGAGGAACCTTACCTCGAATCCACCGATCGAAGCTTGAAGGGGCGGGCTGCCGGGCTGCCGGAGCGTTCGGCGGGCGTGCCGGCGTTCGCCGGGCGGTGCCGGAGCGAGGAGCCGTCGCTCAGCGTCGCTCAGCGCGGCTCGGGGGCGCTGAGGGCGCCGGCGCGAGGGTGCGCGAGGCGTGCGCGGGCATGCTGGCGCGAGCCTCGGACCCGTGTTGGCGCTGTGAGCGAGCGTCAGGCCGGGAGCGGTAACGCCCGTAACCGCGCCAGGGCGGCTGCCCACTGGCCAGCCCAGGGCCAGCGCTTCGCGAGGTGCAGGGTCCAGCGCCGTGCAGAATGGGTGAGCCGTCCGGCGAGAGCGAAGTAGCGCCGCCTGAGCGTCCTGGTCGTCACGATCCCCTCGCCGAGCCCGAGCCGCGCCGTCCAGCGGGCGAGGTTGTGCGCGATCACCTGCACCGCGAGCCACGCCCCGTTCGCGCCGAAGCGGCCCGAGGGGAGATGGTTCAGCCCGACGCCGTACTTGAGGTCACGGATCGTGTTCTCGATCTCGGCGTGACGGCGATGGTCGGCCTCCAGCTCCAGCAGCTCCCCGGCGCGATCGGTGATGAAGGCGTGGTAACTATAGTTCGCAAAGAGCGCGAGCTGTGAGCCGGGCGTCGGCTTGACGCGCCGCACGATGAGCCGCACCGCGGTGGCATCCTCCTTGTGCTGGAACGGCGTGTAGGTCGTCTCGGCGACATCCGCGCCGCCCGGCAGCCAGTACGGGATCGGCGTCCAGTCCTCTTCCGGGATCGCCTCGATCAGCGTGCGTACGTTCGGCTGCTGGCGAATGGTGATGGAGAAGCGGACATCCTGCTTGCGGCAGACGGCGACGACGGCGTGGTTGTAGAAGCCGCTGTCGGCGCGCACCGTGAGCTGCCCGCTCGCCCCGGCGTCGCGCACCCGCGCCACCGTCTCACGCAGGAAGTGGGCGGCGCCGCGGGCGGTGTTGGCGCGGCCCTCGCGCAGCCGCGCCATCAGCACGTCACCCGTCCCGGCCGCAACGGCGAGCAGCGGGTGATAGCCGCGCACGCCCGTGTAGCCGTGGTGCCGGGCGCCCTCCTTCGCCAGGCCGTAGGTCTCGCAGATCGTCGAATCGAGGTCGATCGTGAACGGCGCCGCGCCCGGGCCCGCTCCGGCCGCCCAGCTGCGGGCGAGCAACTCGCGGCTGAGGCGGTCGAGCTGGCGGACGTGGCCCCAGCTGAAGCTGCGCAGGAAGACACCGAGCGTGGACGGCGCCTTGACGGTGCAACCGAGCACGCTCGCCGTCCCGCCGGCGCGCAACGCAGCGGCGTCGTCGATGCACTCGCCGCCCGCGAGCGCCGAGGCGACCAGGGTCAGCAGCTTGTCGCCGGCGTTCGCCCGGCCCGGCGCGTCACCGAGGTCGAGGTAGCTGTCGGCGAGCTCTTGCAAACCGAGATGCTGGGCGAGCGTGGCCGGGAGGAGCAGCCCCGCATCGGCCACCAGGCGGTCGTCGTCGAAGGCGATGTCTATCCGGTCGGGGTCGCTCGTTGGTAGCATCGAATGGGTGCTCCCTGTGGCTGTGACGTGATTCGGTCAAAAACCATTGTCCCAGCTACAGCGGAGCACCCAACCGCAACCGCTCATGCGCTCTTCTTCGGTGGATCCCGGCTTACTGGCCTGGTACCAAGCGGAACCTCAGGATGAAGGTTCTCGATTTTGTCCAGTCTGGTGGACCTGAGGGGGCTCGAACCCCTGACCTCCACACTGCCAGTGTGGCGCTCTCCCAGCTGAGCTACAGGCCCGCCCCGCAAGTCTATCGCGAACCTGCAAAAGGCGCGCGAGGGTACCCGGCGCTCCTAGAATGCCCGTGGGACAGCGCGAGAGAGCGAGAGAGGGCGGCCATGCGCGATCGCATACGTCTCGAGCAGGGTGACATCACGCAGCAGCGCGTCGACGCGATCGTCAACGCAGCCAACAGCTCGCTACTCGGCGGCGGCGGCGTGGACGGGGCGATCCACCGCGCCGCCGGGCCGGAACTGCTCGAGGCCTGCCGCGAGATCGGCGGCTGCCCCACCGGCGAGGCGCGCATCACCTACGGCTACAATCTCGCAGCGACGTACGTGATCCACGCCGTCGGGCCGATCTGGGCCGACGGCGGCCGGGGCGAGGCCGACTTGCTCGCCGACGCCTACCGCAGCAGCCTGGAACTCGCCCGCGACCACGATGCGGCGACCGTCGCCTTCCCCGCGATCAGCACCGGCGCCTACGGCTTCCCGCTGGAACGCGCCACGAGGATCGCGATCGGCGAGACGCTCGCCTTCCTCGGCTCCAACCCGCTGCCCGAAACCGTCACGTTCGTCTGCTTCGACATCGCGACGCACGAGGTCTACGAGTGCCTGCTCGGCGAGCTGCCGGCCTGAGCGCTGCTGCCCACGGCTCGCCCGCTCAGGACAGCGGGCGCTTGCTGGGGATGCCGGGGCGGCGCGGGTAGCGCTCGGGCAGCGGCCCGCTGCGATGCACGAGCACGACGAGCTGCGCGGCAGCGCCCTCCGCAAGCGAGAGTGGCAGCGGCTCCGTGGTGCTACCGCCGAGCGCCTCGATCGCCGGTCCCGCCTCACGCAGCTCGTCGCGGGCGCGGCTGCCCTTCGGCGTCGCCAGCACGCCGCCCGGCCGCAGCAGCGGCAGGGCGTACTCGACGAGCACCGGCAGCGGCGCGACGGCGCGTGCGACGGCGAGCTCGAAGCCCTCGCGCAGCGCGGGTTCGCGCCCCGCCTCCTCGGCGCGCATGCGCTGCACGGAGACGCCGTCGAGCGCCAGCTCGTCGGCGGCGGCCTCGAGGAACTCGCAGCGCCGCCCGTGCGACTCGATCAGCGTGAGCGCCAGCGAGGGGTCGGCGATTGCCATCGGGATGCCCGGCACGCCCGCGCCACTCCCGATGTCGACGACCGCGCTGCCCGCTCCCGTTGCGAGGATGCCCGCCTCGCGCAGCGCCAGGAGCAGCGCGAGCGACTCGCCGAAGAGCCGTCGCTGGAGCGCGTCGGAATCCTTGATCGCAGTCAGGCCCGCGCGCTCGTTCCACTCCTCGATGAGTGCGAGGTAGCGTGCGAAGCGCGACTCGGCCTCCGCGTCGAGTTCGAGGCCGAGGCGGGACGCCTCGGTGCCAAGTACGTCGAGGCGCTCCGTTGCTGACATGCGCGCTCGCCGATCTGCTATCGATCTTTTACACTGCTCCGGCCGGGCACGACCATGCACCCGGAGCAGCAACCGGGCGCGGCTTGTCCACAGCGCCCTCACACCGCACAAGCAGGGAGGCGCCGGCCATGGCCGAGGCTATCAGCGTTGGCGACGCAAGCGCACACTTCCTCAACGCGATCGAGGCGGAGAAGGCGCGCCAGGAGCGCGCCGAGATCGATCGCTTCGTCGAGTGGTTCGGCACGGACCACCCGATGGCCGACCTCGCCGCCGAGCAGATCGGCGAGTACCTGCACGAGCGCTTCCCGGAGGCCTTCGCCACCGACGACGAGCCGTCCGAGCTCGACGATGAGATGAGCACGCTGCTGGAGCCGTTGCGCGCCTTCCTCGCCTACGCCTCGCGGCTCGCCTTCTCCGAGCAGAACCTCGTGCCGGCCCTGCGCCTGCGCGAGGGCGGCGGGGGCGCGCGCGGCGGCGCCGGCGCGACCGCCGAGCTGGGCGGCGCCTACTACGTAACGATCGAGGGTCTCGAGTCGCTGGAGCAGGAGCTCGATGAGCTGAAGGGCCGCCGTCCCGAGATCGCCGAGTCCTTACGCGCCGCGATGGCGGACAAGGACTTCCGCGAGAACGCCCCGCTCGACGCCGCACGCGACGCGCAGGCTCACCTCGAGGCGCGCATCCGCGCGATCGAGGACCAACTGCGCCACGCCGTGATCATCGATCCGGAGACCAAGCGCGGCCGCGCCAACGTTGGCTCGACCGTGAAGGTGCTGAACCTCGACCTCGACCGCGAGCAGACCTTCCAGCTCGTCAGCCCGAGCGAGGTCAACCCCGGGAGCGGCAAGATCTCCGTCGAATCACCCGTCGGCCACGCCGTCATCAACCAGCGCCCCGGCGACGAGGTGTTCGTCGAGGCGCCCGTCGGCCGGCTGCGCTTCCGCGTCCTCGAGGTCGAGGGCTAGCCTGGGCTAGCACGGGAGCGAAGCAATGATCCGGCCAACTGCCGTGGAGCCGCGAGAGGGATACCGGGTATGGCTCCGGTACCTGGACGGCGCCGAGGGGAAAGTAGACCTCTCACATTTGGCTGGCCGGGGCGTGTTCAAGGCCTGGGATGACCGCGCCTGCTTCGAGACGGTGCATATCGCACCGGCTGGAGGGGTCGCCTGGGGGCAGGAGATCGAACTCTGCCCGGACGCCCTCTACATGAGGCTGACGGGCAAGTCCGTCGCGGAGGTCATGCCGGGAGCAGGACTCCCGGCCGAACCTGCCTGAACTCCGCCGCTTCTACGGCATCGTGATTCGCATGTATTCGACGATCACAGGCCGCCTCACTTCCACGCGCGCTACGGAGGAGCTGAAGCGCTGGTGGGGATCGAGAGCCTCGCTGTGCTGCATGGACGTCTTTCTCCTCGTGCACACGGGCTCGTGATCGAGTGGGCTTCGCTGCGCCAGACAGAGTTGCAACAGGCCTGGGCCCGGGCGCAGCGCCTGGAGTCGCCCGGCAGAATCGCACCGCTGGACTAGTGTGACGGCGGACCACATTACGCACGTTTGGGCAGCGTAGACTAGGCCTCCGCCGATGACGCGGCGTGAAGCGGAGGTTCCTCGTGAGGGTTCTTGTGATGGGCGGCACGCGGTTCAACGGGCTCGCGCTCGTCCATGAACTCGTCAAGCACGGTCACGAGGTGACGACCTTCAACCGCGGCGTGACGGAGGCCGTGCTGCCCCCCGGCGTGCGCCGCCTCTACGGCGACCGCACCGACCACGAGGGCATGCGCGAGGTCTTCGCAGGCGAGGAGTTCGACTGCATCCAGGACATGAGCGCGTACACCCTCAACGACGTGCGCAGCATGGACGAGACCTTCCACGGCCGGACCGGGCACTACATCTTCGCCAGCTCCACGGCGATCTACGCCCACGCCAAGATCCTCCCGATCCGCGAGACCCACCCGGTGGACCGTTCCGACAAGCAGATCGAGTACGGGCGCAACAAGATCGCGTGCGAGGAGTACCTCGTCCGCGCGTACCGCGATCACGGCTTCCCGGCCAGCCAGGTCCCGTTCGCCTCGGTCTTCGGGCCGCACAACATGATCAAGGACCGTGAGCAGCGGATGTTCGTCCGCCTGCTGCGAGGGCGTCCCGCGCTGGTCCCCGGCGACGGCAGCACGCTCGGCCAGATCGGGCACGTCGACGACGAGGCGAAGGCGCTGCGCATGATGATGCTCAACCCCAACACCTTCGGGAAGCGCTACAACCTCACCGGCAAGGACTACTTCACCGACGAGGGCTACATCGACACGATCGCGGACGTGATCGGCGTCACGCCGGAGAAGATCTCGGTCCCCGCAGAGCTCATGGACGATCTCTGGGCGGACAAGCTCCCGCTCGGCGGCGGGCCGCTCGAGGACCGCCGGGGCGCCGGCGGCGGAGCCTGGCTGACGCGGGTCTCGCAACTGGTGCAGCGATCCGCGCCCAACATCCACCCCTGGAACCAGAACGTCATCTTCTCGATCGACCGCCTGATGAAGGAGATCGGTTGGGAGCCGGAGTACACTTTCCGCTCCGCCGTCGAGCAGACCTTCGAATGGTTCATGAACGAGGGCATGGACAAGACCCTGGAGCTCGACTTCTCGCTCGAGGATCTGCTGCTGGAGCGCATCCGCGGCGGCTAACAGCCCTCGCACGCAGGGCCGCCCTGCACTGATACGCTGGTTGAGGACGGTCTGACCCTCGACGGGTGGGCGACGACAGACGAACGGCCGGTGCGCGGATGGACGAGCGAAGCTCCGGGACGGTGCAGTCAGGCAGCGGCGCGACCGCCCTTGCGGGGCGCGTGCTCTCGCGAGGGCGCTTCCTCGCCCTGCTCGCCGGGGGCGCCGTGGCTGGCTGGGCCGCCGTGCGAGCGCTCGGCTCGCTGACCGGCGGCTGGCGCATCAACACCGTCGAGCGGCCCCGGCCGGAGTTCGACGCCACCGCCTACCGCCTCACCATCGACGGCCTCGTTGAGCAGCCGCTCACGCTCAGCTACGGCGAACTACTGGCGCTCCCGGCCGTACGACAGGTCAGCGACTTCCACTGCGTCGAGGGCTGGGGTGTCGATGACGTGCAGTGGGACGGCGTTTCGTTCCAGACGATCGCCGACCTCGTGCGGCCCACCTCGGAGGCGGGCTTCGTCACCTTCCACTCGCTCGGCGAGATCTACCGCGACTCGCTGACGATGGAGCAGGCGCTGCTGCCCGACGCGCTCGTCGCCTACCGCAGGGACGGCGCGGAGCTGACGCCCGATCACGGCCCGCCCGCGCGGCTGATCATGCCGCGCATGTACGGCTACAAGGGCGCGAAGTGGCTCACCCGCATCGAGTTCCGGGACCGCCGCGACATCGGTTACTGGGAGCAGCGCGGCTGGCAGGTCGACGCATGGATCGAGGCCTGACCGCGTCCGCCGGGGCCGACGGCGGAGGCGCGCCGCGCTCCGGACCTCACTTCATCGAGCGCTTCGAGTCGCCCTCGCGGCGCATCCACTGGACGCTCGGCGTGCTCTACGTGCTGCTGCTGCTGAGCGGCGTGACCAACTTCTGGCCGGAGGCGAAGGCGCTGCAGCTCGCCGATGTGCGGGTCTTCGCCTGGCTGCACGTCGTGCTCGGCGGGGCGTTCGTGGCGGGCCTCGCGGCGGTGCTCGGCCCGCTGCTCGCACCGACGCCGGCAGGCCACGCGCTGCGCGCCGACCTGCGCGAGCTGACGCGCGCGGGCATCGACGACTACCTGTGGCTCCAGCACACCGCGCTGAGGGCGCTGCGATCGCGCTCGACGCCGCCGCGCGCCGGCAAGTTCAACGCCGGGCAGAAGCTCAACGCGCTCGCCTCGCTGACGCTCAGCCTGGGGCTGACGGCGAGCGGCGTGGTGCTGGGCGTGAACTACATGACGAAGTCGGTGTTCGACGTCGGCTTCGTCGAGGGCGTCTTCCCGTGGCATACCGCGCTCGCACTGATCGCGATCCCTCCGCTGATCGCGCACCTCTACCTGGCGCTGCTGCACCCCGCCACGCGCGAGTCGCTGCGCGGCATGGCCCTCGGCCGCGTCCGCCGCGACTGGGCCCGCGAGCACCATCCCGCATGGGTCGACGAGGTCGAGCGGGCGGAGCGAGGCGCCGAGGGCGGGACTGACTAGCCGAGCACCAGCTCGTCGATGGCGACCGCGGCGAAGAGCAGCACGAGGTAGGCGATCGAGTAGTGGAAGAGCGGCATCGCGTCCGCGATGCCCTCGCTGCGCGCGAGCCGGATGGCGAGATAGAGGAAGGCCGCACCCCCGCCGACGGCGGTCGCGAAGTAGATCAGGGAGAGGCCGCCGATGAGCGTGAAGGCGAGCGTGAGCCCGATCAGCATCAGCGTGTAGAGCACGATCTGACGCTTCGTCTCCGCCTCGCCGCGCACGACCGGCAGCATCGGCACGCCCGCTCGCTCGTAGTCGTCGGAGAGGACGAGCGCGAGCGCCCAGAAGTGCGGCGGCGTCCAGTAGAAGACGATCAGGAACAGGAACAGCGCCTCGATGCCGACCTCGCCGGTCACGGCCGCCCAGCCGATCACGGGCGGGGCCGCGCCGGCCGCGCCGCCGAGCACGATGTTCTGCGTGGTGTTGCGCTTCAGGTAGTAGCTGTAGACCAGCACGTAGAAGCCGAGCGCGGCGAGCGCGAGCAGCGCCGCAAGCAGGTTCACCGTCAGCGTCAGCCAGATTGCCGAGATCGCCCCAAGCGCCAGCCCGAAACCCAGCGCCCGCGAGGGCGTCAGACTGCCCGTCGGCAGCGGTCGTGCGCTCGTGCGGTGCATCAACTCGTCGATGTCGCGGTCGGCCACCTGGTTGATCGCGTTCGCGCCCCCGGCGGCGAGCGTCCCGCCGATCATGGTGGCGACGATCAGCCAGGTCGAGGGCCAGCCGCGCTCGGCGAGCACCATCGCGGGGACGGTGGTGACCAGCAACAGCCAGATGATGCGCGGCTTGGAGAGGGCGATGTAGGCGCGCACCGTGTCGAGCAGCGAGCGAGGCGCGGCCGTCTCCGCGCGCGCCGCCGACGCCTCGCTACGCACGGGCGGCGTCCGGTCCCCGCGCGAGCGCCGAGGGTGCGCGGGCCGCGGCGTCGCGGCCGGGGAGGTAGATCGCGGCGGCGACGATCAGCACGCAGAGCCCCCAGGTGGCCGCGCCGCCCGCGAGGTGCACCGCGCGCGCCGCGCTCGAGAAGTCGGTCCAGATGTTCGCGGCGCCGATCAGCATCTGCGCAGCGTAGAGCGCGCCGAGGCCCCACGCGGCCGAGCGCAGCAACTCGTCCTCGTCGGGCAGGTCGCGCGCCTGCCAGATCAGTCGCACCACGGCGATGAAGGCGGCGAGCGCGATCAGGCGGTGCATCCAGTGGATGTGCTGCAGGCGCAACCCGTCGAGGAACGGGGCGGGCGCCTCCGGGCAGCCGGGCCAACTCGAGCACGCGTTCGTCGCGCCCGCGCCGACGACGTACGAGCCGGCGATCAGCGTGACGGCGACCATCACGGAGGCGGAGATGGCGAGCCGCAGATAGACCGCGCGTTGCGGATCCTCGATGCGCCGGCGCTCCGGCCCGAGGAAGGCGAAGGCCGCGATCAGCGAGAGCACGGCCAGCAGCAGCAGCGCCATGCTGAGGTGCAGCGTGACGATCTCCGGCGGCAACTCGCGCTCCACCGTCACCTTGCCGAGCCACGCTTGCAACGCCAACAGCGGCAGGGACGCAATGGCCAGGTTGCGCAGCGTCCGGTCCTCGCGGTGGCGCAGCAGCGTGACCGCGGCGGTGGCCAGCACGAGCAGGCCGACGATCGCCGCCGCCGTGCGGTGCGTGTACTCGATGATCGCGGTCCGCTCCGCGGGGGGCAGCAGCTGGCCGTGACAGAGCGGCCAGTCCGGGCAGCCGAGGCCGGAGCCGGTGGTGCGCACGACCGCGCCGATCGCGATCAGCAGCAGCGTCGCGGCCACGGTGACGACGACCAGCCACTGATAGCGCGTCACCTCGCCGTCTCCTCCTCCGCCTGCGCGCGCTCGCTCTCGGCGAGGCGCTCCTCGAGGCGTTCGAGCTCGCGCTGCACGGAGCGCAGCCGCGCCTGCAGCCAGAGCAGGTAGACGAAGAGCCCGGCCCAGAAGACCGCGAACCCGGCGAAGAGGAACTCCAGGAAGTCCATCAGCCCGCCCCCGCCCGCCGCGATTCTTGGCGGTCAACCACCGTGCGCAGATCGTCGCTGCGCACGGCGATCTGCTCGACCTCGGCGCGCAGCGCCATCAGCCACAGCGCGAGCAGCGTGATCGCCACCACGCCGAGCATCAACACCACCAGCATCGAGGTCGGCAGCGCCTGGTCGCCCGGGAGGCGCGTCACGATCGGGTCCGGGTGCAGCGTGCGCCACCAGCCCACGGAGCGGTTGATGATCGGGATGTCGACGAAGCCGAGGATCGCGAACACCGCGGCGTAGCGGGCGGCCTGCACGTCGCCACGGTCGGAGAGGCTGCGCGCCAGCAGGTAGCCGACGTAGATCAGCAGCAGCACGAGGGTGCTCGTCAGGCGCGCGTCCCAGGCCCACCACACGCCCCAGATCGGCTTCCCCCAGATCGCGCCCGTGGCGAGCGTCAGGGCGGTGAACAGCACGCCCACCCCGGCGGCAGACTGCGCGATCGCGTCGAAGCGCAGGTTGCGCGTCCAGAGCAGCGCGATCGAGGCGACGAAGACGATGAAGAAGCAGAGATAGGCGGCCACCGCCGAGGGCACGTGGATGTAGAAGATGCGCTGCACCTCGCCCTCGATCGCCTCGCGCGGCGCGACGATCACGGCGCCGACGAGCAGCGCGAGCATCGCCGCGCCGGTGAGCGGCGGCAGCAGCGTCCAGCGCGCGCCGTAGACCGCGACCAGCGGGCGCAGCGCGGTCATGGCGAGGCGGAGGACGCCGCCGCCCGCGGACGCGTCGCTGCCGGCCTGCGCCGTCATTGCTCCGCCACGAAGGGGAACAGCACCACGCTGCCGAGGGCGAACCAGGCGGTGATGCCGGCGAGCAGTAGCAGCCAGGGATCGCCGCCCGTCGGCAGATCGAGGGCGCCGCCGGTCGCGCGCACGGCGGCGATCAGCAGCGGCGTCAGCAGCGGCAGCGCCAGCACCGGGATCAGCACCTCGCGCGAGCGCACGCGCGCCCCGAGTGTCGAGAGCAGCGTGGTGAGGCTGACGTAGCCGAGGGTTCCGACGGTCATGATCGCGATCAACTCCGCGCTCAGCAGGGCGGTGTTGAAGAGGATAGTCGCCATCACCAGTACGGCCACCTCGATCAGCAGCAGCGCGATCAGGTTGCTGAGCAGCTTCGCCCCGTAGATCGCCGAGCGCGGCGCGGGCGAGACCATCAGCGCGTCGAAGGTGCCCTGCTCCGCCTCTGCCGCGAACGAGCGCCCGCTGGCGATGATCCCGGCGAAGAGAAACGTCACCCAGAGCACGCCCGGCAGCAGCGGACGCACGTCGCCGGTCGCGAGGTCGAAGGCGAACGAGTACGTCAGCACGCTGATCGCGGCGAACGTCGCCGCCGAGAGCCAGCCCGAGCGCTGCCGCCAGAGCAGCCGCAGATCCTTGAGCAGCACCGCGGTGGTCGCGTTCATCGCGCAGCCCTCGCCGCGACGCCCGGCGCTGCCGCGGCGTTGCTCTCGAGGACGCGCCCGCGCTCCAGCTCCAGCACGCCGTCCGCCCAGGACGCGACCCGCTCGCGCAGGTGCGTGGCCGCCAGCACGGTCAGGCCCGGCGCGTGCAGCACCAGCCGGTCGAGCACCTCGAGCGCCTCGCGGTCGAGGCCCGTTTCCGGCTCGTCGAGCAGCAGCACGGGCGGGCGGTGCAGCAGCGCGCGCGCGATCGCGAGTCGCTGGTGGAAGCCGCGCGAGAGCACGGCGGTCGGCTCGTCGCGGCGCAGCCACAGGCCCACCGCGCGCAGCAGCTCCTCGATCCGCTCGTCGGCGTCGGCGACGGAGTAGAGGCGCGCGAAGAAGCGCAGGTTCTCCTGCGGCGTCAGCTCCTCGTAGAGCATCGGCCGGTGCGTCAGCACCCCGATCGAGGCGCGCAGCGCCGAGCCGTCCGAGGCAAGGTCGTGGCCGGCCACGGTCGCCTCGCCCTCGCTTGGCGAGAGCAGCGTGGAGAGCAGCGCGAGCAGCGTCGTCTTGCCCGCGCCGTTGGCGCCGAGCAGCGCGACCTTGGCGCCCGCGGGGACCTCGAAGGAGACGTGGTCGACGGCGAGCGTGCTGCCGAAGCGCCTGGTCAGCCCGCGCGCCTCGATCACGCGCCGGCTCCCGTTGCGGCGCCGCGTGCGCGCAGCAGCAACAGCGCTCCGCCGCCCGTCACCGCGAGCGCCAGCAGCACGCCGGCCAACGCCCCGCCTTGCCCGGCGAGCGGGTTCGAGGCGTTGCGCCCCGACAGGCCCTCGAGGCGCACGCTGACGCTCTCGCCGGGGCGGGCGCCCTCGCGTGTGATCACCTCGACGCGCTCGCCGGAGACCTCGCGCGAGTCCGCGCGCGCGCTCGCGTCGAGCGGCTCGAGGTTCTGGATGAAGCGGGCGGGCACTTCGATCTCCATCTGCTCCGTCGCGAGCGGCGCGGTGATCCGCAGGTTGTAGGCATCCTCGACGCGATCGTAGCCGACGACGTAGCGCGTGACGACCGTGCTGGCGCCCGGCCGCAGCGCCGTCGTGCCCGCGAGCACGCCGCCCTCGACGGCGAACCCGCTGTCCGTCCCCGCGCCGGAGGCCCCGACGACGCCGTCTGGCAGCGGCAGCCGCAGCGTCACGCCCGCGTCGTCGCCGACGTAGATGCGGTCCCCCGGGTTCGTCACCTCGTCCACGCGCTCGATCGTCAACTGGGCGGCCGTGCGGTCGAGCGCGAGCAGTGTCACGAGCGTCGACTCGATGCGCAGCTCGGGCTGCTCGCCGGTCGCCTCGAAGAGCGTCAACTCGATCTCGATCGTGGGCAGTTCGCGGGAGAGCAGCAGCGGCGGCGAGAGGTACTGCACGCCCTGGTGCTCGACGCGCACGACGTACGTGCGCTGCGGATCGGCGGGCGCCTCGAAGCGGAACGCGCCGCCCTCGCCGCTGACGGTGTCCGCAGTCTCCAGCCCGCCCGCACCGCCGAGGATGATGAGCTGCACGGGGGCGCCGTCGAGCGCGGGACCGCCTGCGCTGCCCTGGACGAGCCGGCCGCGGATCTCGCCATCGGGGGTCTGTCCGGCTGCGGACGGAGCGAAGCCCGTCAGCGCGCCGCCGCCGAGGGCGAGCGCGAGGAGCAGGAGCGCGCCTGCCCGGATCACGCCGGTGCGCGCATGTCGTCGCCCTCCGCGCGCAGCGCCTCCGTCAGCGCGCGCAGGCGGGGCGCCAGCGCGCGCCGTCCGGAGAGCCGCTCGGCGGCGGAGATGCGGCCGCTCGCCGCGTCGTCGTCCAGCTCGCGCAGATCCGCGAGGAGCCGCGCGCGCTCCTCGCGCTGCACGTCCAGCGCGGGCGCCTCGAAAGCCGCCCCGGCGGGCGCGCGCCGCAGCGGGAAGCCGATCAGCAGCGCCGCCAGCGCCGCGAGCAACACCAGCACCAGCCACTCCATCAGCCGCTGCCTCCCGGCCCCGCGCTCGCGTCGAGCTGCTCGTCGAGCCAGCGTTCGTCGACCTCGGAGGGCGCGCCGCCCGCGGCGACCTGCCGGGCGCTGCGCCGCAGCCGCCACAGCGTCATGCCTCCGCCGACGGCGACGAGCACGATCGAGCCGGCGACCCAGCCGAAGAGCACGAGGTTGAACCCGGAGCGCGGCAGATTCGCGAGCACGCGGTCGCCGAAGCGGGTCGAGAAGAACAGCAGCACGTCGTCGTTGCTCGCTCCTGCCGCCAGTTGACCGCGGATCTCGCGTCGCATGTCGTCGCAGACCTGCAGCTCGCAGGTATCGAGGCGCACGTTCGTGCAGCGCGGACAGAGCAGTTGGCGCTCGAGCTGCAGCGCCTGCGCCTCCGGGTCCGGCGCGCTTGCCTCGCCGCCGGGCGGCGAGAGCGCCAGCAGCGCCGCCAGCGCGACGATCGCGATCGCCGCTGCCAGCGTCGCGCCGAGGGCGACCCGCCGCCGTACGGCCGGACTCATCGGGCGCGGCTCCGCTCAGCCTGCATCTCAGGCCTCCGCGATCGGCTCGGCGGGTCCGGCCGAGGGCAGATCGCGGCGCTGCCGCGCGGGGGCGTTCACCGGCGCGAAGACCACCAGGCCGCCCGCCACGTAGACGCCGGCGCCGATCCAGAGCCAGATCATCAGCGGGTTCACGAAGGCGCTGATCTCCGCGACTCCCTCCTCGTCCCAGCCCTGGAGGAAGAGGTAGAGGTCCTCGCGCAGCCCTGACTCGATGTCCACCTTCGTCAGCGGCTGGCCCGGGAAGTTGTCGAAGAAGCGCCGCCCGGGCTCGAGGACCGCGACGAACCTACCGGCATCCTCCACGCGCAGCACCGCGACCACCTCGGAGTCGATGCCGTTCGCCACGCCCGCGCGTTCGGAGAGGCCGATGTAGTCGACCGTGTAGCGGCCGATCTCGAACGACTCGCCGGGCGC
>CBDHDI010000017.1:0-6545 GCA_965261685.1 Dehalococcoidia bacterium | reverse complement strand
TGTTCGACCGCGTTTCCTGGCCGCGGCGATGCCGTCGCGGGTTCGCTCGGAGATGAGCCGGCGCTCGAAGTGCGCGATGGAGCCGAAGACGTGGAACACGAGCTCGCCGGCCGCCGACGAGGTGTCGAGACGCTCCTCGAGGCTGACCAGGTGAATGCCGTGGGCTTTGAGGCCGTCGACGGTTTCGAGCAGCTCCTTGAGTGAGCGTCCGAGCCGGTCGAGGCGAATGACGCACAGGCGGTCACCGGGTCGGGCGTGATCGATGCCGGACCCGACCCTGCTCCGGCACGTCTCGCCGTTGGGATGGGAACATATCGTGTTGACCGGCGACTACGACTGGAACTCCGGGGCCGCGGAGCGCACCAACGCCCGTCCGTTGAACCTCTATCCCACGAGACTCCGCGCTTAGCGCTCGACGCCGAGAGCGGACCTTAGACATCATGGATTGACCTGCCCTGGCCTCGAGGCACGTGGGTTATATTCGAGGTCAGGACCCTTGACACAGAGGGGACTGGTCATTCTGCTTTACAAATTGCTGAGCCGGACAGGTGCTGGAGGGAGGGAGTGAGAAGGGAAGCCGTCGGGCGATGCCCGTGAGATGATTCGAGGTGACAAAGACTCGGCATCCACAGGAGCAAGTCAATGACCGTGAGCGCGCGCAGGCTTTCAGCGGCGATCAGGGGCTGATCGGCTCGGATTAATCGAGGTTTTGGGTTGGGTGCCCCCCGGCGATCTTGCAAAAAGGTCGCCGAGGGGCTTGTCTCGGTGACGGCTAGATCAACTGAGACGATCGCAATGTCGCACAAACTGTTTGACCACTCCATCCTTTCCAACGCACGGGTGTGGGCCTTCCTGACGCAGGTCGACGCGGCCGAGGCGCAGGCCAGCCGGGAGGCGGGCTGCCCGCGCTGCGGCTGCGCGCTTCACAGCGCGACCTACCCGCGCAAGCCGCACGGCCTGGCGGCGGCTCTTCGCGACGACGTGCGGCGCTTCAGCTTGTGCTGTTCGGTTTGCCGGCGCCGCGTGAAGCCGCCGTCGGTGCGTTTCTTCGGGCGGCGTTTCCGCGTGGCGCCGCTGTTCCTTGTGGTGAGCGCGCTGGCTGTGGCCGGCGGCGTGCGCCTGCACACGGTCGCGCGGCGCTGGGGGGTTGCGCCCGCGACGCTGAAGCGCTGGCGGCGCTGGTGGCTGGAGGCCTTTCCGGAGACCCGGGAGTGGCGGGCCAAGCGCGGCGAGCTGGCGGCGCCGCCCGAGGAGCCGGCGCTGCGCCGGTTGCTGCGCATCATGCGGGGGCGCAGCTTCCGCTCGCGGCTGCTGCGCAGCTTGGTCTGGCTGATGCCGTGGACCGGGGTTTGCACGCTCGGCGCCGGTCCGGCTTCGCCCGCAGAAAGCGTTTCTGTCATGCACGGATAGGGCGCCGCATCATCGCCACCTCCACGAAGCAGCGAGGGGGGGTGGCGCAATGAACAGCAACGACGCGGGCGAGCGTCGC
Source organism: Dehalococcoidia bacterium (assembly GCA_965261685.1). Taxonomy (GTDB): domain Bacteria; phylum Chloroflexota; class Dehalococcoidia; order UBA2979; family UBA2979; genus VXMT01. The sequence continues at coordinate 5,056 of CBDHDI010000017.1, read as the reverse complement.
GACCGGTGGGCGCGGCTGCGCTTCGCGGTGGTCGGGCCGCTTCTGGCCTCGCCGCCGCCGGCGGGGCAACTGCGCGCCGAGCTCGAGCGGTTGGTCGAGCGCGAATGGGAGCACCCCTCGGGCAAGGGGCCGGTGCGCTTCGCGGCCTCGACGATCGAGCGCTGGTACTACCAGGCGCGGGCGGCGGACAACGACCCGGTCGGCGCGCTCAAGCGGCGCCCGCGCGCCGATGCCGGGCGCCAGCGCGCGATGTCGCCGGCGCTGGTCGAGGCGCTGCGCGAGCAGTACCGGGCGCATCCGTCGTGGTCGGCGCAACTGCACCACGAGAACCTGGCGGCGTTGGTCGACGGCGACCCCGAGCTCGGCCCGATGCCGTCCTACGCGACGCTGACCCGGGCGATGCGGGCTCGCGGGCTGGTGCGCCAGCGCCGGCGCAAGTGGCATGAGAGCGAGGCCAGGCCGACGGTCGAAGCCCGCGAGGTGTTGAGCTACGAGGTCTCGCGCAGCCACGCCCTGTGGCACGCCGATATGCACAGCGGCAAGCGCCGCGTGCTGACCGCCTCGGGCGAGTGGAAGACGCCCATCCTGCTCGGCTTCCTCGACGACCACTCGCGCCTGGGCTGCCACCTGCAGTGGTACCTCGCCGAGACCGCCGAGGTCTTCGTCCACGGGCTGTGCCAGGCCTTCATGAAGCGGGGCCTGCCGAGGTCCCTGCTGACCGACAACGGCGCGGCGATGACCGCGGGCGAGGTCGAGGAGGGGTTGCTTCGACTCGGCATCGCGGGGGTCACGACGCTCGCTTACAGTCCTCATCAAAACGCCAAGATCGAGTCGTTCTGGGGCACCGTCGAATCGCGCCTGATGGCGATGCTCGAAGGCGTCGACGCGCTCACCCTGAAGAGGCTCAACGACGCCACCGTCGCCTGGCTCGAGCAGGACTATCACCGCCGCAAGCACCGCGAACTCGCCATGACGCCGCATCAACGCCTGGCCGGGAGCGTCGACGCATCGAGGCCCTGCCCCGGCTCGGCCGAGCTCAAGGCGGCCTTCCGCATCACCAGGAAGCGCACGCTGCGGCGCTCGGACGGAACCGTCTCGGTCGAGGGCATCCGCTACCAGGTGCCGCAGCCGTGGCGCCACCTGCGCGAGACCTGGGTCCGTTACGCGCGCTGGGACCTCGCCAGCGTCGACCTCGTCGACGGGCGAAGCGGCGAGCGGCTGTGCACGCTGTACCCCCTCGACAAGCGCGCCAACGCCGATGGCGTGCGCCGTCCCACCAGCCCCGGCGGCAACGATGGCGGCGCCAGCGCGGGGGCGGGCGAACTTCCGCCGCTGCTCAAGGGCATGCTCGACGCCCAGGCCGCAACGGGCCTGCCGCCGGCCTGGCTGCCCCATGACAAGACGCCCGGTCCGGGCGAGGACAACGATCGGGGAGAGACCTCATGAACCGCGAACTGCTCACGCTCTACGGGCTGAAGTTCAATCCCTTCGCCACCGACCTGCCCGTCGAGAGCCTCATGCCCACCCCCGCGGTGGAGAGCTTCTGCCGCCGCGTCGAGCATCATCTGGTACGACAGGGCGGCTTCGCCCTCATCACCGGCGAGCCCGGCACCGGAAAGAGTGTCGCCCTTCGCCTGCTCGCCAAACGCACCGAACGCACCGAGGGGCTGCGCGTCGCAGCGCTGACCCATCCCTCCTCGCGCCTCGCCGACTTCTACCGCGAGATGGGCGAGCTGTTCGCCATCTCGCTGGTGCACAACAATCGCTGGAACGGCTTCAAGATGCTGCGTGAGCGCTGGCGTGCCCACCTCGACGACACCCGCATGCGACCGCTCCTGCTCATCGACGAGGCACAGGAACTCCAGCACACCGTGCTCACCGAGATGCGCCTGCTCGCCTCCACCGACTTCGACTCGCGCGCCATCCTCTCCGTCGTCCTCTCGGGCGACAACCGCCTGCTCGACAAACTGCGCACCCCGGACCTGCTCCCGCTGGCCTCGCGTCTCCGTCAGCGCCTCGTCATGCTCCCCGCCGAGCCCTGCGACCTCGCACAGCTCCTCGACCACCTCCTCGCTTGCGCCGGCAACCCCGCGCTGATGACCGACGGGCTCAAGGACACCCTGTGCGCCCATGCCGGTGGCAATCCCAGGACGCTCACCGTCATGGCCGACACGCTGCTCGCCAGCGCCGCCGAACTCGACCGTGAGGTCCTCGACGAAAAGCTCTTCTTCGACACCTGGGGCGAGACCCCCAAGCGCACGAGGGCGCGCCGGTGAGCGCCTTGCCCACACGAACCCCGGTCGAGCTCGAGGACCGCCCCCGCCACCAGCACTGGCTCATCGACACGCTGTGGGGCCGCGAAGCCGTCGGCATCATCGGCGGCGAACCCAAGTGCGGCAAATCCTTCCTCGCACTCGACCTCGCCGTGGCCGTCGCCTCGGGCGTCGCGTGCCTGCGTCACTTCCCCACCGCACACCCAGGACCCGTCGTGCTGTTCGCCGCCGAGGACGCCGGACACATCGTGCGCACCCGGCTCGAAGACATCGCCCGCGCCGCCACCACGCCGTTCCGTCACCTCGACATCGCCGTCATCGACGTGCCGGCTCTGCGCCTCGACCTCGAAAGCGACCGCCAGCGCCTGCACGACACCGTCGAGCGCATCCGGCCACGCCTGCTTGTCCTCGACCCCCTGGTGCGCCTGCACCGCGTCGATGAGAACGCCGTCGCCGAGATCGCCCCCATCCTCGCTTTCCTGCGCGAGTTGCAGAGACGGTTCTACACCGCCGTCGTGCTCGTGCACCACGCCCGCAAGAGCGCCGCCACACGTCCCGGCCAAGCTCTGCGCGGGTCGTCCGAACTCCATGCCTGGGGTGACAGCAACCTGTACCTGCGCCGACGAAAGGGGCAAATCGTCATGAGCGTCGAGCACCGTGCCGCCGCCAGCCTCAACGATATCGCGCTCGAACTTGCCGATGACGGCCACGGCGCCGCGTTGCGGCTGCGCCACGACACCGCACACGACGATGCGCCGCACTGCGAAACCCCCCAACAGCGCATCATCGCAGTGCTCGCCGACGCCGAACAGCCGCTCTCCCAGCGCCAGATCCGCGAGCGCGCCGCGACCCGGCACACGACCGTCGGCACCATCCTCGCGACACTCGTGCGCGAGGGGTGCATCGAGTACGCCGCCGACGGTGGCTACCGTATCGCCACCACCGCAACGAAGAAATAGCCTGCACCGAGCGACGCCGCCAACGCCACCCGCCATCCAGATGCCCTGCGGTTCCCAGCTCCCGGTTCCCCCATCCCCTCTAGGAGTTCCAGGGAACCGCTCACGGGAACCGCCCCCTTCGACGCCCCATCGCGCACCGGGTCTCCATCGCGACACCCGGCCCGGCATCGCTCGGGTCAACGACCCAATCCCATCAAATAATCCGATCGCATGACCATCAGATACCGTGAGCACGCTCAACCGTACTCCAGCGCACCGACCTGACGACTTCCCAGAAGATTCAGTGTGCCGCAGCGGCGGTGGCAGGACAACACGCCCACGGTTCGAAGACGGCGCTGAGTGAGACGTATGAGATTTCGCGGCCCACGGTGTACGCCGTTGGGGCGGCGGCGGAATCGGTGCTTCGCAGCCATTTTGAATCGCCGCTGCTCCAGGGTGCGGCGGTCGATGTGCGGGTCGATGACGCACAGCTTCGCCGAGCGGTGGTGGCGTTGCGTGTGCTCGCGCCCAACGCCATCCGCCCGATTGAGGACTTGGTGCCGCTGCTCTATCCCGGGGTGAAAGTCTCATACGGGACGATTCAGCAGATGTTGGTGGAGGCCGAGGGACGCGCGGCGCGGTTCAACGCGCAAGTTTCGCTCGGCGGGGTCGATGCCGGGGCGCTCGATGAGATGTTCAGCCAGGGCGAGCCGGTGCTGGCCGGGGTGGACCTCGACTCGGGGTATCTGTTCGGGTTGTCGTTGAGTGCGACGCGCGATGGGGAGGCGTGGGGTGAGTTGCTTCGCGAGGGTCAGGCGCAGGGGCTGGGGCTGTCGGTGGTGGTGAAGGATGCGGCGAAGGGGATTGCCGCGGGGGTGAGCGAGGTGTTTCCGCACGCCGAGCAGCGCGACGATTGCTTTCATGTGCTCTACGAGATGCACAAGGTGCGCAGGCGTATGGAGCGGCGCGCCTATGCAGCGATTGAACGCGAGGGTGAGGCGCTGGGGCGGTTGGGCAAGATACGCGCGCACGACAAGGCGCGCCGGTGCAAGGCCAAACACGCCCTGAGGCGGGCGCGGCGCGAGTGCGCCGAGGCCATCGAGCGATTCGATGAGTTCGAGGCGGCGATGGACACGCTGCGTGGGGCGCTGGAATGTGTCGACCTCCACACCGGCGAGCTGCTTCGCCCCGAGCACGTGCAGGCGTTGATTGAGGGGGTGGCGCTGCGTATCGAGTCGCTCGGGGTGGGGGAGTGCGCGAAGCTTGCGAAGTACTTGCGCAACCGGGCACCGGGTCTGGCGCTGGCGCAGAAGAGCGTGTTGCCCCGGCTCGAGGCGTTGGCCGAGCCCTGGTCGGCGCAGGCGGTGAGCTTGGCGTGCATCTGCTGGTACTTGGTCCGGGCGCTGCACAAGCGTCCTGCGCGCGCCCGGTATCGTGCGCTGTATCGTCATCTGCTCGCCGCCTACGGGGCACTGCAAGACCAGCTCGGCGCGGCGAGCGCATCGCTGCTCGATGCCATCGAGGCGGTGCTGCACCAGCGCCATCGCGCCTCGAGTGCCATCGAGGGGTTCAATGCGGCACTGCGCCCCTATCTCTATGTGCACAAAGGTGCCACCCAGGGTTTTCTCGACCTGTTCCGTGCCTGGTTCAATCTGCGCACGCGGCGCTGGGGACGGCACAAGGGGACTAGCGCTCACGAGTGCCTGACCGGACAGCGGGTCCACGACTGGCTCACGCTGCTCGGCTGTCCGCCCTCGCCGACACTGCACTAATCCGACGGGCGCTGCCGCGCCCTCGCGTCATTGGACACCCCCGACCCCGAGCACTGCGTGCCGCGGGACAGGC
>CBDHDI010000016.1:0-11191 GCA_965261685.1 Dehalococcoidia bacterium | reverse complement strand
GCAGCAGCGGCGGGAGCGGCTCGGCACCGAGATCGGGGAGCTCTTCGAGGCCCACCCTTTCGGCCTCATCCTCGGCTCCCTGCCGGGGGTCGGGCCGAGGACGGGGGCGCGGATGCTGGCCGAGATCGGTGACATCTCCCGCTTCGCGAACGGATCGAGGCTGGCCAGCTACGCCGGCCTTGCCCCGGTCACCCGCCAGTCCGGCAGCAGCATCCGGGGCCAGACCCGGAGCCGCCGCGGCAATCACCGGCTCAAGAACGCGATGTACCTCTCCGCCTTCGCCTCGCTGCGCGACCCCGTCTCGCGGGCGTTCTACGACCGCAAGCGAGCCGAGGGGAAGAGACACAACGCCGCCGTCATCTGCCTCGCGCGTCGGCGCTGCGACGTCATCCTGGCCATGCTCCGCTCGCGCACGCCGTATCAGGCGAAGGTCCCGCACGACCAGCCGGTCGCCGCTTGATGGCGTCAACTCAGCTGGCTTCAGGAGCCCGAGGGCCTTGACGAAGAAGATGGGGACACCACCGTGATGATCAGTTCTGGCCCCACCTCCGTGGTCATGATCAGCTCGTCTGGGCACCTCCCCTCGCGGACGTGGTGACCCGCAGGCGATAGGATTCGCTGCCGGTCTCGATGATGTGGGCATGGAACGTGAGCCGGTCGACGACCGCGGCGGCGAGGCGGGGGTCGGCGAAGGTCTGACCCCACTCCGAGAACGGGGCGTTGGAGGCGACCGCCACCGACGCGCGCTCCTCACGCTCGGTGAGGACCTGGAAGAGCAGTTCGGCCCCGCGCGGGTCGAGGTGGACGTAGCCGAACTCGTCGAGGCAGAGGAGGTCGAGTCGGCCGTAGCGCGCGATCACGCGCGAGAGCGTGCGCTCGTCGGCGGCTTCGGCCAGCTCGTTCACGAGCGCGGCCGCGGTCGTGTAGCGCACCCGCAGCCCGCGCTGGCAGGCGGCCATGCCGAGGCCGATCAGCAGGTGCGACTTGCCGGTGCCGCTGTCGCCGAGCAGCACGACGGGCTGGCCCGCGTCGATCCACTCGCAGCGCTCGAGCGCGGCGAGCAGCGGCGGGTCGACGGTGGGCGCCGCCTCGAGGTCGAAGTCGGCGAGCAGCTTGAGCCGGGGAAAGCGCGCCTCGTGGACGCGGCGTTCACGGCGGCGCGCATCGCGGTCGTCGAGTTCGGCTGAGAGCACCTCGGCGAGGTAGGCGAGATGGGTGAGCCGGTCGCGCAGCGCGGCCTCGGCGAGCGCGCTGGCCTGCTGGCGCACGGTGGGGAGGTGCAGCGCGCGGCTGGTTGCCTCGACCTGAAGCGCCGCCGCCTGCTCGGTCACGGGCGTGCTCATCGCGTGCTCGCGGCGAGCAGCGCGTCGTAGCCGGCCAGGCTCGGTGCCGGGCGTTCGAAGCGTCTGAGCGCCGGCCGCTCCACGACGGCGGTCTCGCGGCGGCCGTCGGCGATGCGGCGCGCCTCGATGGCCACCAGCGCCGGGTCCACCGCGCCGATTCGCTCCACCGCATCGAGCGCAGCGTGCACCGAGGCGGCGGGGAGGTGGCGATGCAAGAGCAGCACCTCGACGAGCGCACGCGTCCCGGCACCGTCACCGAGACGGCGGCGGGCACGCTCCCAGAAGCGCTCGTGCGCGGCGGTGAAGCCACCGCCTGAGCGCGCCTGCGCGAGCGCGCTCGAGCCGGGCAACGCCCCGGGCTTGCGGGACAGCACCTCGAGGTAGTGGTCGAGCACGAGGATCTCGGCCCCCTTGTGCGCGCTGCGCTCGTGGCGGGCGACCACCCTGCCCCCGAGGAGGGCGGTCACGGTCCCGCCGCCCAGGCGCACGTCCACCGTCCGCCCCGCATACGCGGCGGGGACCGAGTAGCGCGAGCCACGCACGGCGATGCGCGCCTTGCGGTCGGCCTTCGCGCGCAGCGCGACCGTGGGGTCGAAGGGTTCGGCGGGGAGGGGCCGCAGCGCAGGTTGCTCGGCCTCCGCCATCCGGCCGACGGTGGCGAGCCGGCCGGCGATGTGGCGGGCGTCGTCTGAGCGGTCGGCCGCCTCCAGCAACGCGTTCAGCTCGGCCAGGCTCTCGACGCGCGGGACCGGCACGAGGTGGCGGCGGCGGAAGCGCCCGACCTCGCCCTCCACGCCGCCTTTCTCGTGCGCGCCCGCGATGCCGGGCTCGCAGAAGAACGCGTCGAAGCCGAAGTGCGAGCGCAGTGCGGTGAAGCGGTCGCTCTCGATGCGGTCGCGTCCGGCGAGCACGCGCGTCACGGCCGCCTTGAGATTGTCGTAGCGGACGCGCCGCGGCACCCCGCCGAGGCGCCCGAAGGCGATCGTGTGTCCCTCGAGGAACGCCTCCTGGCCCTCGCCCGGGAAGCAGACGTGGACCGCCCGCCCCGAGTGCGAGAGCCGCATGACGAACATCGACAGCTCGGTCAGTTCCCCGTCGAGCCAGACGCTGACCCCGCCGAAGTCGACCTCCGCCTCCTCGCCCGGCGGATGCAGCTGGGGGATCGTCACCGTCACCCTGCCGGACTCGAGCTCGCGGCGCACGCGGCCGACGTAGGCGCGCACCGTCGACTCGGCGACGGTCGCGCCGCGTTCGTCGACGAGGCGCTGCCAGATCCGTCTCGCCGTGTGGCGCTGCTTGCGCGGCGCGCTGAGGTCGGCAGTCAGCCACTCGCGGATCGTCTCGCGGTGCGCACCGAGCCGCGGCGCCGACGCGGATGCCGGCTGCGCGGCGGCGGCAGCGCCGACTTCAGCGCCTGCCGCACCGTGCGCCGGTGCACGCGGTGGCGGTCCGCCAGGCCACGGATGGAGACGCCCTCATCGCGGCGGTCCCTTCGGATATGCTCAAACAGCTCCACCTTCGACACTCCTGGTCCTTCGCTGCGGGGGATTCACGTTCACCCGAGCGTAGTCACTGGATCGGTCGGAGGTGGGGCCACTTTCGATCATCATTTCGGCCCCAGGTGGGGCCACTTCAGGCTGTCACACCCATGGGGCCACGTCTTGCGGTAGGTCACCGCCTCGCGCCACGGGGCGCGGTCGATCAATGTCATGATCTCGGAGGCGGTCGGGGAGACCATAGAACCCATTCTGTCACGCCGCGAGCCGCAACGGCCGCTCGGGAACCGATCGGCGCCGGCATTATCGGCTCTCGGTCCCCTCAGAGTAGCGTCCCAGCAAGTGGTGTCACAGAGGTGGACGTAGGAGACCACCGCGCCATCCTTCACACAGGAGTTAGTCACGTGAAGGAGGACTACGGTGGTCAGGGAGAGCGTGAACTTGTTGGAGTTGCTCCGCAAGCAGGCGGCCGGGGGTGACCTCGACTTCTTGCGTGAGGCGGTCGCGGTGCTCGCCGAGGCGGTGATGGAGGCCGAGGTCGCAGAGCAGGCCGGCGCCGCCTACGGCGAGCGCAGCCCCGAGCGCATCACCCGGCGCAACGGCTACCGGCCGAGGCGCTGGGACACGCGCGCCGGCAGCATCGAGCTGCAGATCCCGAAGCTGCGCCAGGGCAGCTACTTCCCCGCCCTGCTCGAGCCCAGGCGCCGTGCTGAGCGCGCGCTGCTGTCGGTTGTGCAGCAGGCCTACGTCGAGGGCGTCTCGACCCGCCGCGTCGACGACCTCGTGCGTTCGCTCGGCTGCGAGGGCATCTCCAAGAGCCAGGTCTCGCGCATCTGCGCCGAGCTCGACAGCGTCGTCACGAGCTTCCTCGAGCGGCCGCTCGACGGCGGTCCGTACCGCTACCTCTGGCTCGACGCGCTCACCCAGCGCGTGCGCGAGGAGGGCCGTATCGCCCAGGTCAGCGTCGTCGTCGCCACGGCCGTCAACGCCGACGGCAAGCGTGAGGTGCTGGGCATTGACGTCGGCACGAGCGAGGACGGGGCGTCTTGGCTCTCATTTCTCCGCGGGCTGGTGGCGCGCGGGCTCTCCGGCGTGGAGCTCGTGACCTCCGACGCCCACCAGGGCCTCAGGGCGGCGATCGCGACCGTCTTCGGCGGCGCCTCGTGGCAGCGCTGCCGCACGCACTTCATGAGGAACGTGCTGACGCGGGTACCGAAGAGCGCCGAGGGGCTAGTGGCGACGACGGTGCGCACGATCTTCCAACAGCCGTCGGCGGAGGCGGTGCACGCCCAGCACGCCCGCGTCGTGGAGCAACTGGAGGCGCGCTTCCCCGCGGCCGCGGCGATGCTCGCCGAGGCGGCGCCGGATGTCCTGGCGTTCACGGCCTGCCCGGTCGCGCACTGGAAGCAGGTCTGGTCGAACAACCCGCAGGAGCGCCTCAACCGCGAGATCCGCAGGCGCACCGACGTGGTCGGCATCTTCCCCAACCGCGCCGCGGTCGTGCGGCTGGTCGGCGCGCTGCTGGCCGAGCAGCACGACGAGTGGGCCGTGGCGAGGCGCTACATGACGATGGTGACGCTGCTGCACCCGCCCGGGCGCGAGGTCACTTCAGGCGAGGAGGTGCTGCTGCAAGCTGCCAGCTAGCAATTGATAAGGATGGTGCACTGTGACACCAACTTGCGGGACGTGACCCCCCTCAGACATTGCACGGATGAAGTCCGATTCACGGGACTGTGCTCCGCCCCTCGCCCGTCCACGCTGGAGTCCGAGGAGCAGGTCCCTCCGCGATCGCGGACGGCGCGATGCGTCCCCGGGGAAGACGAGCGAGGCGATGCGGCGAGCACCGGGCGTCGAGCACGAGCGGGTGCGACTCGCGGGCCTGCGTATACTCGCGCGCATCATCGCTCGCCGCGCGTGCGCTCACCCCGGGCGCGATGCCGGCCGGTCGCCCACGGAGGCCCCTGCCGCGCCCCGGCGTGGCCGTCCCCGTCCGGCCGGCGAGTGAGCCGGCGGAGACGAAGTGTGATGAGGTGCGGGCGGCGCATCGCCGTCACTGCGTTCGCTGGCAGCCATGCCGAAGCGCGGGGCAGCAACCGCACCTCCCGCCGTGCCCCCGTCCGTTCCCCGCTGCTCGATCTAGCATCGGGACGCGGATCGCTCGCGGAACGGCGAGGCTGGGGTGCTGAGCGTGCTGACGTAGAATCACTCAGCGCTTTCCTGGCGAACGAGGGCGCCACGTGCGCGGCGTAAGCTCGCACTCTCAGGGAGGCGGTTAGTGACTGGACGCCGACTGGCTCATGCAGCGCGTCCCCTCGGTCGACGAGGCGATTCCCGCGCCTTCAGCCATGCTACCCTCCCGCGCGGGAGAACGCTGGGGGCCATGTAGAGGCGCGGAAGCCCCACAAGCCTCGACCTCCGTGACTCCCGGAACAAGGAACTTCGCTTGGTCTAACCGCAACGGATCGCGGAGAGATGGCGCGTGAACAAGCAATTGATGTTGAGCAGGATCGGAACCGGCGTGCGCCTCCGGACAGTCGCGCGGGGTCACCCGTTCGACCTCTACGCCGACGACGCGGGGCTGACCTTCGTGTCGGCTTCGTCCGGGAACCCGCGGCGCACGCCGTGGGACGGCCCGATGTGGGGCTCCACGAGCGTCGTCGACCTGTATGACCAGTGGGATGATGCTGGGAGGCCGAGCGATGGCGGCACTGCCTGGCTCAGGGGCGCCGTGGAGCGCGCTGGCCTCTCGCAGTACCGCAACAGATCGGCCCTGCTCGCGACGTTCCACTTCGTCGGGGGGCTGATCGAGGCCGAGCCAGTCCCATAGCTGGCACGTCGGCGACATCGCGAAGGCGCGCGGGCGGGTGCAGGCGGCGGAGCTGACGCGCAGACTCGAGGTGGCCGAGGCGCAGTGCGCGGATGCGCTCGATGCGCTCGACCGGGAGCGCGAGCGGGCCGATGGGCTGGAGCTGCCCGGAGAACAAACGGGCCGGCGAGCCGCGCACGGAGCTGCCGGCCCGAGACCCGAGAGAGAGCCGGAGGCCAGAGAGCCGAGCAACGCGCAGAAGGCGGACGCCGAGTGGCTCAGCGGCACCCGCAGCGGCGCTTGTAAGCCGCGGCGCGCACCGGGTCGGGCGTGGTCAGCCTCGAGCCGCTCGATGGCGAGGAGGCAGCCCTCGGTGAAGCCGCCGAACTTGTGTTCGAGTGGCGGCGGCTGCGGGGCGCGAAGGCGCGGCGCGGGAGCGCCGTCGACCGGGCGCGGGCCGAGGAGCGCCGCTGGGAGCTGGAGCTCGCCCTGATCGGCGAGCACGGGCTCGCGTTGCCACCGGAGACCGAGCCGCTCCATCCCTCCCGCCGCCACGACCAGCTGCGCTGGCGGCGGGTGACGGTCGGGCGTGTGCGCGCCGCGCGCCTGCGCCTCCTCCGCCGCGTCCTCACCCTCGGCCTCGGGTGGCGGTAGGGCTGGGCTCCTGTCCGAAACTACTGAATTGGGAACGCCCCGCCATCCACTGATGGCAGGCTGATCTCATGCGAGGCCTCGGCCGCCCAGCGCTCAATGTGCTGGAACCTGTGTGCCGCTTGCTGCTTCAAACTCTGTATCCCGGCCATGTCAGTCGGGCTGAGCTTGCCAACCGCCGCTCGGTGGACGGATACCATTTCCTTGATGGCTTCGATCGCCACGTCGTTCAGTTCACTCATCTTGTCGTTGTACTCAGTCACGTGGTCTCCTTCGCGACAATCGACCCAAGGCAGCGCTCCTCCCGGTCGGCTCCGCTGCTGGGGAGTCTCATCCACTCGCGGTCAACGTGATCGCTGGGCCGCAAACCAGCAGGCCGTCACACCACAACACCCGCGACCACGCGCGCCAGCGTCGGCCCCGATGCGACGCGGCGCACTTCGTACGCGCGTTGCAGTCCACCTGTCCCCCGAGAGTGTCCACCAGCAAGCCGAGGGTACGTCATAGCGACGCTGCTAGACTGTGCGCCATGACTGACCGCTTCTTCGAATCGCCCGTCCTCAACTCGCCCTACGAGTACCCGGCGCGGCACTGGGAGCTCGACGACGAGCGCCAGCCGACGAACCAGGTCGCCGAGCAGAGGCGGCCAGCGGCGTACATCACGCCTGTCCCGCAGCCTCGGAGGCAGCGCGGTCGCGCGCAGCAGCAGCGGATGATTCTCGACGAGGGGGAGGGCCTCTCCACCGAGGATCAGGAGTACGACCCTACATCGACCATCAACGTGCTCAGGCGCGAAGTCGACCGGTGGCGCGCCTCTCCCGAATCCGACTGGAACGTCACGCCAGAGACCGCGCGCCTCCTGAAACACTGGCGCCACCACGACTTCAGTGACATCCGGCCATTCTTCTGCCAGGTCGAGGCCGTGGAGACCGTTATCTGGCTCACCGAGGTTGCGCCGCAGAGCCGTCGGCGCGCGGTGATCGAGATCCGGGAGCGCCTTGAGTGGGCGAACGAGCAGTCTAATCCCGACCTTGCCCGGTTGGGGCTGAAGCTCGCGACAGGAGCAGGCAAGACCACGGTGATGGCAATGCTCATCGCCTGGCAAACGGTCAACGCCGTACGGCACCCGAGCAGTCGGAACTTCACGCGAGGGTTCCTGGTCGTCACGCCCGGCATCACGATCCGCGACCGCCTGCGCGTCCTTCAACCGAATGACCCTGATAGCTACTACGAGAGCCGTGAGCTCGTCCCTCGCGACATGCTCCGCGACCTCGAGCAGGCGAGGATAGTGATCACCAACTACCACGCCTTCAAGTTGCGCGAGACGCTCGACCTTTCGAAGGGCGGGCGCTCCCTGCTCCAGGGCCGGGGACCCGAGATCCAGTCGATCGAGACCGAGGGACAGATGCTCCAGCGCGTGATGCCCGGGCTGATGGGCATGCGCAGCATCATGGCGTTCAACGACGAGGCGCATCACTGCTACCGCGATAAGCCCGGCGAGACCGACGAGGGGAAACTCACCGGCGACGAACGCAAGGAGGCCGAGAAGAACCGCGAGGCCGCGCGGCTCTGGATCTCCGGCCTGGAGGCCGTCAACCGCAAGCTCAGGCTCCGGCGCGTCCTCGACCTGTCGGCGACGCCGTTTTTCCTTCGCGGCTCCGGCTACGCCGAGGGAACGCTGTTTCCGTGGACCATGAGCGACTTCTCGCTGATTGACGCCATCGAATGCGGCATCGTGAAACTCCCGCGGGTGCCGGTAGCCGACAACATTCCCGGCGGCGAGATGCCGATGTTTCGCGAACTCTGGGAGCACATCAGGCGGAAGATGCCGCGGAAGGGTCGCGGCCAGGCGGGGGCGCTCGACCCGCTCAGCATCCCCGTCGAGCTGCAGACCGCGCTGGAGGCCCTCTACGGCCACTATGCCGAGGTCTTCAAGCTCTGGGATGACGCCGACACCGAGGCGCCTCCGTGCTTCATCGTCGTCTGCAACAACACGGCGACTTCCAAGCTCGTCTACGACTACATCTCCGGTTTCCACCGGGAGAACGAGGATGGCTCGACCACCCTTGAGAACGGGCGCCTCGAGCTCTTCCGGAACTACGACGAGCACGGTAACCCCTACCCCCGGCCGTACACGCTGCTGATCGACAGCCAGCAGCTCGAGTCCGGGGAAGGACTCGACCGCAACTTCCGACAGGCCGCCGCCGAAGAAATCGAGCGCTTTCGCCGCGAGCAGGTGCAGCGCACGGGCGACCGCGCGGCGGCCGACAAGATCAGCGAGCAGGACCTGCTGCGCGAGGTGATGAACACCGTCGGCAAGCCAGGCCAGCTCGGCGGGTCGATCCGCTGCGTGGTGTCGGTTTCGATGCTGACCGAGGGGTGGGACACGAACACCGTGACGCACGTGCTCGGCGTGCGCGCCTTCGGCACGCAGCTGCTCTGCGAGCAGGTGATCGGCCGGGCGCTGCGCCGACAGTCCTACGACCTGAACGAGGACGGGCTCTTCGATGTCGAGTACGCCGATGTCCTCGGCATCCCGTTCGACTTCACGGCCAAGCCGGTCGTCGCCAAGCCCACGCCGCCGCGCGAGACGGTGCAGGTCCGCGCGGTCTCGCCCGAGCGCGATGACCTCGAGATCCGCTTCCCGCGCGTCCAGGGCTACCGGGTAGAGCTGCCGAGCGAGCGGCTCGAGGCGGAATTCACGGATGACTCCACCTTCGAGCTGACGCCCGAAGTCATCGGACCGTCCATCACTCGCAACGAGGGCATCATCGGCGAGGGTGTCGACCTCAACCTGGTGCACACGGGCGACATGCGACCGTCGACGCTCCAGTTTCATCTCGCGCGCCGGCTGGTGGAGACGAAGTGGCGCGACCCGGGCGGCGAACCGAAGCTCCATCTCTTTGGGCAGTTGAAGCGCATCACGCGCCAGTGGCTTGAGCAACACCTCGTCTGCAAGGGCGGGACGTATCCGGCGCAGCTGATGTACCAGAGCCTCGCGGACATCGCATGCGAGCGGATCACCCAGGGCATCAACCGTGCGCTACTGGGCGAGCGGCCGATCAAGGCCGTGCTCGACCCGTACAACGTCTCAGGCTCGACGCGGCATGTTCGCTTCACCACCTCGAAGCGGACTCGCTGGCGAACGGACCCGCGCCGGTCCCACGTCAACTACGTCGTCTGCGACAGCGACTGGGAGGCGGAGTTCTGCCGCATCGCCGAGAGGCATCCGCGCGTCCGCGCCTACGTGAAGAACCAGGGCCTCGGGCTCGAGGTGCCGTACCTACTCGGGGCCGAGCCGCACCGCTACATTCCGGACTTCATCGTGCTCTTCGACGACGGTCGCGGTGATGACGACCTGCTGCACCTGGTGGTCGAGATCAAGGGGTACCGCGGCGAAGACGCCAAGGTGAAGAAGTCGACGATGGACACGTATTGGGTGCCCGGCGTGAACCACGTCGGCAGCTACGGGCGCTGGGCGTTCGCGGAGTTCACCGACGTGTGGGCGATGCAGGACGAGTTCGAGGTCGAACTCGAAGCGCACTTCGACCGGATGATCGAGACTGCCACGGGCGCCGCCGGCGCCACCCCGCTCGTGGGAGGATAGAGACAGCACGAGGTCGCAGCCCGGGAGGACGGGGATGGTCAAGCAGGCGATGAGGAAGAGCGAGGTGCTGGCGCTGCTGCGCGAGCACAAGCCCGTGATGGCCGAACGCTTCGGCGTGCTCGAACTCGCCCTGTTCGGCTCCACCATCCGCGACGAGGCGCGACCGGACAGTGACGTCGACATCCTCGTGAGCTTCGACCGGCCGACCGACCCGGAGTGCTACTTCGGCGTCCAGTTCTACATCGAGGACCTGCTTGGCCGGCCCGTCGACCTCGTCACGGACAAGGCGTTGCGGGCCGAGCTGCGCCCGTACGTCGAGGCCGAGGCGGTTCGTGTCTGAGGACCGGCCGTGGGATCTCTACGTGCGCGACATGCTGGAAGCCTGTGCGCGGGTTATCGAGTTCACGGACGCGATGGAGCAGGCGGCCTTCCTGGCGGACGCGCGCACCTACCATGCGACCCTGCACAACCTCGCGCTCATCGGCGAGGCGGCCACCCACATCCCCGAGTCCGTCCGCGATTCGCATCCCGATATCCCCTGGCGCAGCATCGTCGGCGCGAGAAACGTGATCATGCACCAGTACCTCGGCACAGATGACAACTTGATATGGGTCATGGTGAGCCGCAGCGTCCCGGACCTGATGCCTCAACTGCGCAGACTCCTGGCGGAACACGACGAAGAGGACAACGCACATGCCACGTAGACAGCGCCGCACCAAACAGGTCGAGACGCTCCGCCACGACGAGGCGAAGCGGACGAACATCCCCACCGCCGAGTACAGCTCCGCGATGGAGGACGACGACCGCAGCCCCATCGAGGTGGCCTACGCGCGCCGCAACCGCGACCTCGACCCGCAGCTCGTCTGGCGTGGTAAGGACGAGCAGGACCTCTCCGACCTCGTCGTGCAGGCGCCGCCGCTCTACATCCAGGAGAAGGTCCACCCCAAGGTGCTGATCGACGACCTGCGCCGCAGGAGCGACCAGGCCGCGAAGGACGACGCGATCACGGAAGGCGTGTACCAGGCAGACCTGTTCGCCGACTTCAACGGCCTGCCCGAGGGCGCCGACCGCACGGGCTTCTACGAGCACGACGCCAACTGGTCGAACCGCATGATTCTCGGCGACAGCCTGCAGGTGATGGCCTCGCTGGCTGAGCGCGAGGGGTTGCGCGGCAAGGTGCAATGCATCTACATCGACCCGCCGTACGGCATCAGGTTCAACTCAAACTTCCAGTGGTCGACGACGAGCCGAGACGTGAAGGACGGCAATGCCGCACACATCACGTGAA
>CBDHDI010000015.1:0-18657 GCA_965261685.1 Dehalococcoidia bacterium | reverse complement strand
TGCGATGCGCGCCCCGCTCCGCTCGCCACGCCACTGGTATGATGGACACGGCGGGGCGCGACTGGCGCCCCGTCGGCGTGCGCGGCGAATGATCGCCACTCTCCCCACGGATCAGGCCAGCGGATCGGACCAATGGGAACCTGGGTCGGGCGCTACGCGATCGTCGGCGGCGCCGTGCGCGAGGACGGGCCGTGGCTCGCCGAGCAACTGCGCTTCGGCGACGAGGAGCGGGTGCACCTCTTCGTCCTCGCCGACCCCGCCGACGAGCGTTCGGCGGAGTTCTGCCAGGAGGTCGCCGGCGCCGTCGCCGACCTCTTCGCCTCGGAGTCGCTCTCGCTCACCGGCGGGCTGCTGCGCGCGCTGCGCCAGGCGCACCGGAACCTCGCCGAGTGGAACAGCCGATCGCTGAGGGAGCACCGCATCTCCATCGGCGTGACCTGCGTGGCGCTACGCGGCGACAACGCGACTGTCGCCCAGGTCGGGCCCGGCCTCGTATACGTCGCAGCGCCCGACGGCGTCCACCGCCTCAGCAGCGAGGGCCATGCGGCCGCGCAACCCCTCGGGGGAGACCAACCGCTCGATCCGCTGTTCACGGGGGTGCCGCTGGAGGGGACGAAGATCCTGATCCTCAGCAGCGCCGCCGAGCAAGTTGCCGGGTCCGCCGCAATCGGTCAGGTGCTGGAGGGCGAACCG
Source organism: Dehalococcoidia bacterium (assembly GCA_965261685.1). GTDB lineage: Bacteria > Chloroflexota > Dehalococcoidia > UBA2979 > UBA2979 > VXMT01. Next base: position 17,964 of record CBDHDI010000015.1, on the reverse strand, counting down.
GACCGCGCCCTCGCGGGTATCTTCCAGCGCACCCGCGAAGTGCGCGACATGACGGCGGTGCTGATCGCCGACATCGCGGATGTCGATGCCCAACCCGCCCCCGTGGAGATCGATCTCTCCAACTCCGCAGCCCGGACGCCCGACTTCGACGACGCCGTGGCGCAGCCCCCGGCGCCGATGGTGACCTCGCCCCACGGCGCGGGCGGGTCCGGGCAGAGGCGGCGGATGCCGCAGTTGCGCCGCCCTCGCGCCGCCGGAGCGCCGCGGCGGGCGGCGGCGCTGGCTGGTCGCCGGTCTGCTCCTGCTCGCCGCCGTGCTGGCGGCGGGCGCCACCTACTCCGTGCCCTCACTGTTCGAGACTGATCCCGTCGCCGAGGTCGAAGAACGCCTCGCCGCCGCCAACGGCTACATCGCAGCAGCGGCCAGCAACGACGAGATCGCCTGGCAACGCCAGCAGTTGCAATCGGCGGTCACCGAACTCGAGCAGGCGCGCGCCCGTCGGTATCGAGGATTCCCGCGTGCCGGAGCTGCAAGCGAGCGTGCAGCAGCAACTCGACGACCTGAACGGCGTCGTCGAGGTCGAGGACCTGCGCCGCGTCCTGCAGTTCGCGGGCTCGCTGACCGCGCCGCTCAATCCCGCCAATCTCGTCCTCGGCGACGACTGGCTGTGGTTACTCGACGGCGATCGCGGGCGCGTCTTCGCGATCGATCCGGAGGGCCGCGAGGACTCGAGCGAGGCCTACCGCCACCGGCGTCAGATATGGTGACGCGATCGCCTCCCGCCCGATCGCCATCGCCTGGGACGGGCAGGGCGAACGGCTGCTGTTGATCGACGAGACGCGCCGGCTGTTCGCCCTCGTCCCCGGCGAGATCCCCGCCGCGCTGCCACTGCGCGACGCCGACGAGTTGGGAGCGATCGATGCGATCGCTGCCTACGAGGGCAACCTCTACGTGCTCGACAGCGTCGGCGCCGAAGTCTGGCGCTACCGCCCCGTCGACGCGGGCTTCGACACGGAGCGCACCGGCCTGATCGGCGGGACGCTACCGCGCCCGACGGCGGCAGGCGGCGGGCCGCACGAGGGCGCCCTGCGGCTCGTCGTCGACGGCGATCTGCACCTGCTGGTCGGCGATACAGTGCGTCGCTTCCACCTCGGCCGTCAGTTGGGCCCGCTGCTGGAGGGCATCGACCGCCCGCTCAACACGCCGGTCGGTCTCGCGCGCAACGCCGCCGACGGCGCCTTCTACGTCGCCGACCGCGGCGGCCGCCGCATCGTCGGCGGCGGGGACGACGGCGCGTTCCTGCGCCAGTTCGTCCACCCCGCCTTCCTCGACATCCGCGCCCTCTCCCTCTCCCCGGACGGCGGCACGCTCTACGTCCTCACCGGCACCACCATCGAGGCGTTCGATCCCGCCGCCGAGGCGGCGGAGGGGGAGTGACGAGGGCCGGCGCTACCGCGTAGATCGCACAGGCATATCCTGTAACGCGTGACCACCGTGCTGGCGATCGAGTCCTCGTGCGACGAGACGGCGGCGGCAGTCGTCGTTGACGGGCGGCGCGCGCTCTCGAACGTCGTCGCCTCGCAGCAGGAGCTGCACGCCGAGACTGGCGGCGTGGTGCCGGAAGTCGCGGCGCGCCAGCACCTGCGCGCGCTGCTGCCGGTGGTGCGGCGCGCGCTCGCCGACGCGGAGTGCGGCTGGGATCGCCTCGACGCGATCGCGGCCACGGCGGGACCGGGGCTGCCCGGCGCGCTCGTCGTCGGCTTCAACGCCGCGCGCGGCCTCGCCTGGGCGCGCGGGCTGCCGCTGATCCCGGTCGACCACCTCGAAGGCCACGTCTGCGCCAACTGGCTGGGCCCCGAGGAGCCGCCGCTGCCCGCACTCGCCCTCGTCGTCTCCGGCGGGCACACGGAGCTGCTGCTGATGCTCGACCACGGGCGCTTCGAGCGCCTCGGCGGGACGCGCGACGACGCCGCCGGCGAGGCCTTCGACAAGGTGGCGCGGCTGCTCGGCCTCGGCTATCCCGGCGGCCCGCCGCTCTCGCGGCTGGCGGCGACGGCGACCGATCGCACGCTGCGGCTGCCGCGCGCCTGGATGCCCGGCAGCGACGACTTCTCCTTCTCCGGCCTCAAGACCGCCGTCGCCCAGCGCGTCGCCGCCGAGCCCGACCTTCCGCCCGCCGAGGTCGCGTGCGCCTTCGAGGAGTCCGTCGCCGACGTGCTCTCGCGCAAGGCAGCGCGGGTGGCCGAGCGCGAGGGCGTCGCGTCGCTGCTGATCGCCGGCGGCGTCGCCGCCAACGGCCGCCTGCGGGAGGCCGTGCGCAAGGCATCGCCGGTCCCGGTCTTCATCCCGGAGCCGGCGCTCTGCACGGACAACGCGGCGATGATCGGGGCCGCCGCCTTCCGTCACCTCGACGAAGCGGTCGCGCCCGAGTCCGCGCTCGACATCTACCCCACCGCCAAGCGGCGTCCGCCGCGGTCCAAGCGGCGGCGCGGCTGACCTGCGCCCTCCGCCTCCGGCCCCCTCTCCTGGGGGAGAGGGTGGGGGTGAGGGGGCTCGCGGCCTGACTGCCGGCTTGATCGGTTGTTGCACCTCCGGGGCTCCGAGGGGGGCGTGGGGGCGCAGCCCCCCACAAAGGACGTGCGGGCGCCTCGTGGCCCCATCCGCCATCGAAGGCTTCGCCCGGCGTGCGTCGGACCCCCTCACCCCCGCCCTCCCGCGGCCGGAGGAAGGGGCGCGCCTCGCCGATGCCCCGACTGGATTCCGGCTTTCGCCGGAATGACGGGAAGGGGGAGCCGGAGTCACGGAGGCGGCGGGGCCGAGGGGGGTGGGGGCTGCGCCCCCACGACAGGGGGCGCGGGGCGCAGCCCCGCATCCATTGAGGGCGGGTGGGTGGGCCAGAGCGGCGCGCAGCGCCTCCGGGCTGCGGCGCGCTACGTGAGCGGAGTGCAGACCAGGTCGTAGGGGAGTGCGGTGTCGACGCGCACGCGCACGAACTCGCCCGCCGCGAACGCACCGCGCACGAAGGCGAGTCCGTCCACCTCGGGCGCGTCGCGGTAGCTGCGGCCGACGACGAAGCGCGAGCCGTCCTCCTGCACGCTCGGCTCGTCGGACTCGATCAGCACCTCGAGCTCGCTGCCGACGAGCCCGCGGTTGCGCTCCATCGAGATCTGCTGCGCGAGCTCCATCAGCCGGCCGTAGCGCTCGGACGCGAGCTCGTGCGGCACGGGCTCGCCAAGGCCAGCGGCCGGCGTGCCGGTCTGCGGCGAGTAGGTGAACGCGCCGACGTGATCGAAGCGCTGCTCCTCCACGAAGTCGAGCAGCTCCTCGAACTCGGCCTCGGTCTCGCCGGGGAAGCCGACGATGAAGGTCGTGCGCAGGGCGGCGTCCGGCATCGCCTCGCGCAGCGTCGCGAGGCTGCGACGGGCGACGCGCAGGCTCGGCCGGCGCATTCGCTTCAGCACGCTGGGCGATCCGTGCTGCAACGGCATGTCGAGGTAGTGCGTCACGTTGGGCAGCCGCGCCATCGTCTCCGCGAGGCGCGGCGTGACGCGACCGGGGTAGGCGTACATCAGCCGCAGCCAGGGCACCTCCGGGACGGCCTCGGCAAGGCGTTCGAGCAGCACCGCCAGCCCGTCGCGCTCGGCGCGATCCTCGCCGTACGCCGTCGAGTCCTGCGCGACGAGCACCAGCTCGCGCACCCCCATGGCGGCCAGCGCCCGCGCCTCGGCGATCAGCCAGTCATCGGGCTCCGAGTGCATGCGGCCCTTGATTGTCGGGATGATGCAGAAGGTGCACGGCCGGTCGCAGCCGTCCGAGATCTTGAGATAGGCGCTCGGCCCCGTCGCCAGCGGCGCCGGCTGCGGGATATCGAAGTCCGGCGAGCCCGACCCGAGCGAGGCCGCGACCGCGTCCCAGGCCTCGACGCCGAAGGTCGCGTCGACGGCCGGCACGGCGCGCCGCACCTCCTCCTCGGCGATCTGGGTGAGGCAGCCGAGCACGTAGATCTGCTGATCGGGACGTCGCGCCGCGTCCAGCTCGGCGATCACCGCGAGCGATTCGTCCTTGGCGTCGTCGATGAAGCCGCAGGTGTTGACGAGCAGCAGGTCGGCCTCGTCCGCCGACGCCGTCGCCTGGTGCCGCGCGTGCCGCAGCGCGCGCTCGAGCCGCATCGAATCCACGGTGTTCTTGGCGCAACCGAGGGTGACGAGGTGGTAGCGCACGTCGGTGACCTACTCCCCGGACGCCGCGGGCTTGGCCACGATCAGTGTGACGCTCTGGCCGGCCACCAGCGGCTCGCCGGCCGCGGGGATCTGAACGAAGACCCGGCCGGGCGCCTCGGCGCTCTCGACCTCGATCACGATGTAGGTGACGCCGAGGTCGCCCAGTGTCTGCTCCGCCTCGCTGCGTTCGACGCCACTGAGGTCGGGCATGCGTCCCGCCGCGGGCGTCCCGGTTGCCTCGGCAGTGGGCGAGGCCGTTGCGATGGCGGTGCCGCCGTCGGGCTCCTCATCCTCGCCAGCGGAGCCGAACGGCGGCGCGCCGAAGAAGAAGGCCGCGGCGACGACGCCCGCCGCCGCGACGGCGAGCAGCAGCCAGCGGCGCCCCACCGAGGGCAGTGCGCCCACGCCCTCGCGCAGCCGCAGGCCGGGCAGCGGCTCAAGGCCCGGCGGCGTCGGCATCTCAAGCGGCAACTGATCGATGGCGTCCTCGGGGTCGATGCCCAGGAAGCGCGCGTAGAGGCGCACGAAGCCGCGCACGTAGACGGGCGCGGGCAGTACGTCGAAGCGGTCGGTCTCGATGGCATCGAGGTAGCCGTAGCTGATTCGCGTTTCCTCGGCGGCCTGCTCCAGCGTGAAGCCGGACTCCAGACGGCTCGCGCGCAGCTTGCGGCCGAGGGTGGCCGGAGCGGACTCGTCGTCGGGGTCGGCGCCGTACGCCGTGGGCTGATCGCGCTCCTGCGCGTCCCGGTCAGAGTGGCCACCCCAACGGCGCAGCACTGCTACAAGCCATCGACGCCGGGGAATTCGACGAGGGACTTCAGCCCCTCCATCGCCAGCCTCGAGGCGTACGCCTGCGGCGCATGCTCGATCCCGTAGCGATTCGTCACGACCTCGTCGATGTGCGCGACATGGGGCAGCAGCGCCACGGTGCGGCGGTACTGGTCGCTCGTCGCGTTCTGTGAGCCGGTCAGGATCACCTCGCCGTAGTGGACGAGGTTCGGATCGAACGGCACCGCCTCGCCGGGCGGGAAGCCGGCGAAGAGATTCACCACGCCCTGCGGCCGCACCAGATCCAGCGAGGGCCCGACGAGAGCGGGGGCGCCGACCGACAGCACGACGCCATCGGCGCCGCTGCCGCCCGTCGCGTCGCGCACGGCGCCCGGCACGTCGTCACTCCCGGGATCGAGCACGAGGTCCGCGCCCCAGCGCGCGGCGATCGCGCGCCGCTCGGCGACCGGCTCGCTGACGATGATCGGCGAGGCGCCGGCCGCGCGGCCGAGCAGCACGTGCAGCAGCCCCATCGGCCCCGCCCCGATGATCGCGAGCGAGCTCCCGATGCCGATCGCGCACAGCTCCAGCGAGGCGGTGACGCAGGCCGCCGGCTCCGTCAGCGCCGCCACGTCCAGCGGCAGCTGGTCGGGCACGGCGATGACCTGCCCGCGCCCGACGATCTCCGCGGGCACCAGCAGCGACTCCGCGAAGCCGCCGTCGATGTCATAGCCGAGCGTCTGGCGGTTGGTGCAGCGGTTGCGCTTGCCCGTCTGGCAGAAGCGGCAGCGCCCGCAGGAGACGATCGGGCAGATCACCACGCGATCGCCCTCGGCGACGTCCGTGACGCCCTCGCCGACCTGGTCGACGACGCCGGCGATCTCGTGGCCCGGGATGACGCCCGCGCGGGCGTGCTTCTCGCCCTTGTAGACGCGCACGTCGGAGGCGCAGAGGGAGGAGGCGGCCGTACGCAGCCGCACCTCGCCCGGCCCGGCCTCGGGGGTGGGGCGGTCCTGGACGGAGATCTGGCCGGGTGCTTCGAAGATCGTAGCGCGCATGGGTTGTCCGGTTCGTCGTAGTCGCGTCGCAGGGAACGGGCCGCGGGCCCGCGCCTCGCAGTATCGCAGCGCGTGGCGGGGGCTGCTACTCGCCGCCGCCGCCGAGGCCCGCCAGCCAGCGCCGGCCCGCGCGAAGCTCGCGGCTGCCGAGGGCGGCCGCGGCCCCGAGGAAGGCGCCAAGCCCGGCCAGTCCGCAGACCACGGTGAGCACCAGCGACCCGAGCAGCTCGGCGGGATCGGCGCCCGCTGCGCGCAGCAGGATCAGCAGCAGGATCAGCGTCAGCGCCATCACCAGCGTTGCCAGCAGCGTGCGCCACGCCGACGCCGTGATCGCCGACGCGTCGAAGCCCTCGATGCGGGTGCGCAGCGCCTGCAGCAGTAACAGCACCTCGACGATCGCCGCCACCGAGGCCGCCGCCGCGAGTCCGCGGATGCCGAGCGGCCCCACGAGCGCGGCGCAAAGCGCGACGTTGATCAACATCCCGACCAGCGCGAAGACCACCGGGGTGCGCGTGTCGGAGAGCGCGTAGAAGCCGCGGCTGAGGATCTCGATCGCCGCGTGCGCCCAGACCGCGACCGCGTAGATCGTCAGTGCCGCCACGACCAGGCTCGTCGACGCCTCGTCGAAGGCGCCGCGCTGCAACAGCAGCCGCACGCCCGGCTGCGCGAGCAGCACGAGGCCCGCCGAGGCCGGGATCGCGAGGAAGAGGATCATGCGCAGCGCCGCATCGAGCGAGCTGCGCAGGGCTGGCAGATCCTCGCGCGCGGCCTGCTGCGAGAGCTGCGGGAAGGCCGCCGTGGAGATCGCCATCCCGATCACGCCGACCGGCAGCAGCATCACGAGGAAGGCGAAGTTGATCGCGCTGATCGCCTCGTCCGAGATGAACGAGGCGAAGAAGATCACCACCAGCAGATTGACCTGCGCCGCAGCCAGCCCGATCACGCGCGGGCCCATCAGCCGCAGCACCTCGCGCACGCCCGCGGAAGCGATGTCGACCGCGGGCTGCCAGCGCATCCCGACCGAGCGCAGCGCGGGCAACTGCACCAGCAGATGGCCGCTGGCGCCGATCACCACGCCCCAGGCAAGGCCATGCACGCCCCAGCGCTCCGCCAGCACGACGGCGCCGAAGATGATCCCGAGGTTGTAGAGCAGCGGCGCGATCGCCGGAGCGAGGAAGTGCTGCCGCGCGTTGAGGATGCCGGTCACCATGCCGGAGATGCCAAACAGCAACGGCGAGATCAGCATCAGCCGCGTCAGCTCCACCGCCAGTGCGCTCAGCTCCGCCTCGCGGCCGCTCGCCTCGCCCAGTCCCGGCGCCAGCAGCGGCACGACGAGCGGTGCGAGCAGAAACCCGAGCGCGGCGGCGACGAAGGTGGCGACGGCGATCAGGTTGAGCACGCTCGAGGCGAGCCACCAGCCCTCGTCCTCACTCTCGCGCAGGACGACGCGGCTGAAGGTTGGGATGAAGGCGGCGGAGAGCGTGGCGCCGGCGAGCAACTGGAAGATCGTGTCCGGCAGCCGGAAGGCGACCCAGTAGGCGCCTAGCTCCGGCTCGGTCCCGAACGCCTCGGCGATCGCCACGGAACGCAGCAGCCCGAGCAGCCTGGAGGCGATGAAGCCGCCGGCGACGATGCCGGCCGCGCCGGCGGCGGTTCGCGGCGTCAGCCCCCGGCGCAGGATCCGGAGCACGCGCGGCAACATTCCGCCCATGGGCATCGAGGCCATCGCGAGCCATCTTCCCACGCCCGTGCCCCGGCGGGCCATCGGGCGCGCTGTAGCATCGGCATTGCTGGCGAAGGAGGGCGTCGTGCATCGTGGGGCACGGTTCGGAGGTTGCGGATGACGAGCGAGAAGGCGCGCACGGAGCGGATCCAGCGGGTCTACGCCTCGAGGGACTACGCGGAGCTGACGAGCGAGTACGACGGCTGGGCGGCGGAGTACGACGAGGACCTGAAGACGCTGGGCTTCAGCGCCCCGCGGGCCGGGGCCGAGCTGTTGGCGACGTACGTGGCGGACAAGGGAGCGAGGGTGCTCGACGCCGGGGCCGGCACGGGAATGGTCGGCGAGGAACTGGACCGCCTCGGGTTCCAGCGCATCACGGCGCTGGACATGTCGCCGGGGATGCTGGCGACGGCGGAGGAGAAGTCGGTCTACGAGGAGCTCGTGGTCGGGGAGCTGGGGAAGCCGTTGCCCTTCGAGGCGGCCGGGTTCGCCGGCGTGACGTGCATCGGCGTGCTGACGATCGGCCACGCTCCAGCGGAGGCGCTCGACGAGCTGATCCGGGTCACGAGGGCGGGCGGGACGGTCGTGTTCTCGATGCGGACGGACTACTACAGCGAGGGCGGGTTCGACGTCAGACAGGCCGCGCTCGAAGCGACGGGGAAGTGGCGCCTGCTCGAACGCGGCGCACCGTTCCAGCCGATGCCGCACGGCGAGCCGGACATCTGGTACGAGCTGTGGGCGTACGAGGTGCTGTGACGGGACTGGCCGCAGTCCAGCCGTCTCCAGCAGAGAGCGCGACGTAGGGCGGTTGGGGGGCTGAGCCCGCTTCAGTTGCGGCGCGACCGGGGGCGTTCATCAAGCACCTCCGGGTCCGGGCCATGGCGCCGCCGATAGACGCTCGCGCGCATGGGCGCTAACGTTGACGGCCGCGAAGGGGCGAGGGAGCAGCAGTGGCGCATTCGAGTCAGGCGAAGAAGCGGATCCGGCAGAACGAGCGGCGCGCGGCGCACAACCGCCCGCTGCGCACGAGCGCCTCGCGCCGCGTGCGCGACGCCCGCGAGGCGATCAGCGACGGCGATCCGGATGCAGCGGAGTACGTGCGCAAGGCCCAGTCCGCGCTCGACCGCGCCGCCACCCACAACATCATCCACCGTAACGCCGCCGCACGGCGCAAGAGCCGCCTCGCGGCACAGCTCAAGGCCGCGCAGACCGCGGACTGAGCCGTGGGCGGGTGACCCCGTCCCCGTCCCACCGGAAGCCGTATACTGAAGACCGCCCCGATTCCGGCCCCACACCGACAAGGCCGCATCGCGAGCGCGACCGACGCGTCGCGGGCGAGCGTGCCGAGGCGGGAGCCGGGACAGGTACAGAGATCGGGCGTGGGCAGAGGAGGAGCCAGTGCCGAGCGACCGTGAGCTGAACTGCCGCGACTGCGGCGCGAGCTTCGTCTTCACCGCCGGCGAGCAGGAGTTCTACTCCAGCAAGGGCCTGCAGCACGACCCCGTGCGCTGCCCCGCCTGCCGCGCCAACCGCAAGGCAATGCGCCCTGAGGACCGCGAACTCGCTCCGGTCTACGGCACCTACGTCTCCTGGGGCGGCCGCACCCCGCGCCAGCTCCACGTCGCCAACTGCGCCAAGTGCCAGCAGATGACCGAGGTGCCGTTCCTGCCTCGCGGCGACCGGCCCGTCTTCTGCTCCGGCTGCTACAACTCCGTCCGCGAGGAGCAGGAGGCGGTGGAAGAAGCCGCCGCCGCCCGGCTCGCCTCCCAGATCTCGGGCAGCGGACACCAGTCCGAGCGGCCCGAGGGCGCCGGTCCGGCCTCGTCGCTCTCGCTGAGCTCGTAGCGTCGCCCGCGCGCCAAGGTTGCGCTGACTGTGGACGAGAACGAGCGCCCCTGCTGGCTGGATGACACCGCAGCGCCGACGCTGGCCAGTCTGCTGCTGGAGATACCCCAGGACGACCGGGAGTTCGAACGCCTGCCACTGCCGACCCGACGGCAGAAGCTCGCGCGCTCCACTGGACAGAGTGACGACCCGCCGCGCTCCCACTCGTCGCGGCGTTGATCGCCGCGCGATCGCGGCCATAGACTCGATGGACAGGCTGAGACGGAGACAGTAGCCCACCGCAGCAGGCTGCCAAGCGAGTCCGGGACGGTGCGAGCCGGACGCAGCCGCGACGAGCGAAGATCACTCCCGAGCCGCCGACCGAACGCAGCGGCGCCTCGCGACGACCGAGGGCCGGCAGTCAGTAGGCTCGGCCGGAGCGCCCACCGTTAGCAGGGGCAGCGCCCTCCGGTTCGCCGGGCGGCGCGTGAAGCGGCGTCGCCAACCGGCACGGGCCGGATGCGGCGCAACGCGGGTGGTACCGCGGGCAGCCACGCCCGTCCCGCAAGGGGCGGGCGTTTTGACGCCCGCGTGACGAGGCGCGGCGCAACCGCGCGAGGAGGACGAGCGATGGTCGGCGAGGCCGTACGCACGCAGTTCGAACCGGCGCCCCCGCGCGTCTCCTTCCCCGATCTCGAGCAGGAGATCCTCGAGTTCTGGCGCGAGCAGCGCATCTTCGAGCGCAGCATCGAGGAGCGCCCGGCCGACCGCCTCTTCTCGTTCTACGAGGGCCCGCCGACGGCGAACGGGACGCCCGGCGTGCACCACGTCCTCGCGCGCGTCTTCAAGGACCTGATCCCCCGCTACAAGACGATGCGCGGCTACCGCGCGCCGCGGAAGGGCGGCTGGGACACGCACGGCCTGCCCGTCGAACTCGAGGTCGAGCGCGAGCTCGGCCTGCGCAACAAGCGCGAGATCGAGGAGTACGGCGTCGCCGCCTTCAACGAGCAGTGCCGCCAGTCCGTCTTCCGCTACGTCGCCGACTGGGAGCGGATGACCGACCGTGTCGGCTGCTGGATCGACATGGGCGAGGCGTACGTCACCTACGCCAACGAGTACATCGAGTCCTGCTGGTGGATCTTCCGGCGGCTCTGGGACCGTGACCTGATCTTCCGCGACTATCGCGTCACCCCGCACTGCCCGCGCTGCGGCACCAGCCTCTCCAGCCACGAGATCGCGCTCGGCTACCGCGAGAACACGCCCGACCCCAGCGTCACGGTCCTCTTCGAGCTGCAGGCGGGAGACGCCGAGGGCTCCCCCAACGCCGAGGCCGACCCGGCGCTGCGCCTCGGCGACGGCGCGCCGACCTACGTCGTCGCCTGGACGACCACGCCGTGGACGCTGCCCGGCAACACCGCGCTCGCCGTCTCCGCCGAGGCCGGGTACGCGCTCGTCGAGGCCGGCGGGCAGCGGCTACTCCTCGCCAACGACCGCCTCCGCGACACGCTGCCCGGCGAGGGCGCCGTCCTGCTCACGCGCGTCTCCGGCTCGGCGCTCGTCGGGCTGCAGTACGAGCCGCTCTTCGAGTCGCGCGAGTGGGAGGGCGTCGAGACGCTCGCCTTCGAGGGCGGCCACACGCAGCTCGTCGAGCCCTCCGAGGCGCCCGCGCGGCGCGTCGTCGCGGCGGACTTCGTGGCGACGGACGACGGCACGGGGGTGGTGCACATCGCGCCCGCGTTCGGTGAGGAGGACTACGCGCTCGGCCGCGCCGAGGGGCTGACCTTCCTCGAGCCGGTCGGGCTGGACGGCGCGTTCATCGGCGGGCCGTGGGCCGGGCAGTTCGTGAAGGACGCCGATCCGGCGATCACCGCGGACCTCGAGGCGCGCGGGCTGCTGCTGGCGAGCGGGACGATCCGCCACACCTACCCGTTCTGCTGGCGCTGCGACACGCCCGTCCTCTACTACGCCAAGCCGAGCTGGTACATCCGCACGACCGCCGTCCGCGACCGCCTGGTCGCGAACAACCAGCAGATCCGCTGGGTGCCCGGGCACATCCGCGACGGCCGCTTCGGCGAATGGCTCGACGGCAACGTCGACTGGGCGCTCTCGCGCGAGCGCTACTGGGGCACGCCGCTGCCCTTCTGGGGCTGCGAGGACTGCCGCCGCACGGACTGCATCGGCTCCTTCGAGGAGCTGGCCGATCGCGGCGGCCTCGACGGCCCGCCCGAGGATCCGCACCGCCCCTACATCGACGAGATCACCCTCGACTGCCCGGACTGCGGCGGCGAGATGCGCCGCACGCCCGAGGTCGCCGACGCCTGGTTCGACTCCGGCGCGATGCCCTACGCGCAGTGGCACTACCCGTTCGAAAACGGCGAGGTGTTCAACGCGCGCTTCCCGGCCGACTTCATCTGCGAGGCCGTCGACCAGACGCGCGGCTGGTTCTACACCCTGCACGCCATCGCCACGCTGCTGCACGCGATCGACGAGGTCCCCGAGGGCGTCGCCTTCCGCAACGTAATCAGCGTCGGGCTGATCGAGGACGGCGAAGGCCAGAAGATGTCCAAGTCGCGCGGCAACGTGGTGAACCCGTGGGAGGTGATCGACGCCCACGGCGCGGACGCGCTGCGCTGGTACATGTACGCCGCGGCGCCGCCCGGCAACTCGCGGCGCTTCTCCTCGGAGCTCGTCGGCGAGGCCTCGCGGCGCGTGCTCTCGACGCTCTGGAACACCTACTCGTTCTTCGTCACCTACGCCAACATCGCCGGCTTCGATCCGGCCGCCGCACCCCCCGAGGGCGCGCGCAACGAGCTCGACCGCTGGGTGCGCTCGGAGCTGCACGCCACCGTGCGCAAGGTCACGGACGCCCTCGACGCTTACGAGCCGCTCGACGGCGCCCGGCCGATCGCGGAGCTGATCGACCAGCTCTCGAACTGGTACGTGCGGCGCAGCCGGCGGCGCTTCTGGAAGTCGGACGACTCGGCGGACACGCAGGCGGCGCTGCACACGCTCTACGAGTGCCTGACGACGATCGCGCGCCTGCTCGCCCCGTTCACGCCGTTCCTCGCCGAGGCGCTGCACCGCAACCTCGAGGCGGGGCGCAGGCCGGGCGCCGCGGACTCGGTGCACCTCGAACCCTGGCCCGAGGTGGAGGATGCCGCGATCGACGAGCAGCTCGGGCGCGACATCGCGGTCGTGCAGCGCATGGTCTCGCTTGCGCGCGCCGCGCGCTCGAAGGCGGGCATCAAGGTGCGGCAGCCGCTCGCCTCCGCCGTGCTGGCGCCACGCACGGCCGCCGAGCGCGAGTCGCTCGCCCGCCACACGGAGCAGATCGTCGACGAGCTCAACGTCAAGACCGTGACCATCGAGGAGACGCCGGGCGACCGCGTCAGCTACGCGATCACGCCCAACCTGCCCGTGCTCGGCCCGATCCATGGCCGCGAGCTTCCGGCCGTGCGCTCGGCCATCGCCGACCTCGACCCGGCCGCTACGGCGGCGACGATGCGGGCCGGCCAGCCCGTCGAGGCGGGCGGCTACACGATCGAGCCCGGCGGGCTGCGCGTCGCCGTCGAGGCCGCCGAGGGCTGGAGCGCCGCCGAGGACGGCGGCCACCTCGCGCTCGTCGCAACGGAACTGACGCCGGAGCTCGAGGCCGAGGGCCTTGCGCGCGACCTCGTGCGGCGGTTGCAGGATCTGCGCCGCGAGGCCGGGCTCGCCGTCAGCGACCGCATCCACGTCCGCTTCGAGGGCGACGACGCGATCGCGGCCGTCGCCGCGGCGCACGGCGACTACATCGCCGCGGAGACGCTGGCGCTCTCGCTGGAGCGTGCAGCGGACGGCGCCCCCGCGGGCGCGGCGAGCAACGGGACGAAGATCGAAGGCCACGCCGTTACGCTCGTGCTGTGGAAGGCGGAGGTGGCCTGATGCCCGACACGGCGGACGAGCGGACACTCGTCTGGTGCACCGGCATCAGCGGGTCGCAGCGCACCGACTACGTCAACGAGGCCGCCGAGGCGATCCGCGCCGAGGGCCGCAGCTGCCTGGTGCTCGACATCGGCGATCTGCTCGAGCAACTGCCTGACCACCTCAAGGTGGGCGCCAGCCGCACGGAGCTGCTCGACGGCAACGAGGACGTGCTGCGGCTGCATCGCAGCTACGCGCTGCAAAACATGCTGCGCATGATCGAGGAGACGACGGCCGACGTCGTGCTGGTCTCCACCCATGCCTGCTTCCTGCGCAACGGCCGGCTGATGCCGGGCCTCGACATGCACTTCATCAAGGAGCACTTCGCGGGGCGCATCTCGGCCTTCGTGACGGTGGTGCTGGACACGCCGGACGTGTGGCGGGCGCTGGCGCAGCGGCCGGAGTGGGCGAACCGCCTGCGCCTTGCCGAGGTGGCGCTCTGGCGCGACTTCGAGGTCGCGCTCACGCGCATGCTCGCCGAGTACGAGGGCGCGCCCTTCTACCTGCTGGCGCGGCGCGACCCCGCCGAGGGCCTGGCGCGGCTCACGCGCAGGCCGCCCGCGCGCAGCGCCTATCTCAGCTACCCGATCACCGCGATCCTCCAGTCAGGCAGCACGGAGCTGATCGATGGCGCCCGCAAGCTGGCGGCGCGGCTGCGCGACGAGGCCGGCCTCGCGGTCTTCGACCCGCTCTCGATCGAGGATCTGCCGCAGACGAAGGCGGGCGCGCCTCCGGATGAAGCACGCGAGGAGGACGACGGCGCACCGTCGATCAGCGCCGAGATGGAGCACGAGGCGGAGCCCTACCTCGTGAGCCACACCGTGGCGACGGATCTGCAGCTGATCGACCAGGCGGACATGGTGGTCGTCTACTACCCGACCGACAAGGTGTCGCCGGGCGTGTTCACGGAGATGTCGCACGCCCGCGATCGGCGGAAACCGCTCTATCTCTGCGAGTTCCCCGGCGCGCCGGAGCACGTCAGCCCCTTCCTCGGCCTCTTCCACACCGCCGCCTTCGAGACGGTGGACGGCCTGATCGAGCACCTGCGGAGCGAGCAGCAGGCGGACTGAGCCCGGGGACGAGACGAGCGTCAGGCGTCAGTCTCCAGTCCGCGGCGCAGCGTAGCCACGCTTGCCCGTTTCCGTTTCCCTTCCCACCATCGACTGGTGCCCAACCTCACCCTCTTCATCGACGACGGCGGCGTCCTGAACGACAACACCCGGCGTGCCCCGGAGTGGCAGCGGCTTGTCGCCGAGTTCTTCGCGCCCCGGCTCGGCGGCACCCCGCAGGAGTGGGCCGAGGCGAACCGTGCGGTCTTTCGGCCGGTATTCGCCGCGCACAAAGACCGGATGGCCCTCGCCGACGACTACGAGCGAGGTCTCGAGGCGTACGAGAAGGCGTGGCTCACCGCGATGTGCGAGCACGTCGGCATCGCCCCGCCCAGGGGAGACGCCTGCGGCGCCCTTGCCCGCGAGGCGGCCCTCTACATCATGCCGCGGGTACGGGCGGCCCATCCCGGCGCCTCCGAGACTGTCGTTGCGCTGGCCGAGTCCGGCTACACGCTCCACACCGCCTCGAACGAGGCCTCCTGGGAGCTTGAGGGCTACCTGTCACCGATGGGCATCCTCGACCGCTTCGGTTTCCTGTTCGGCGCCGACCTCGTCAATGCCATGAAGCCCAACCGCACCTACTACGAGCGCGCCTTCGCCCTCGCCGAGGTAGATCCCGCCCGCGCACTGGTCCTCGACGACACCGCCGAGTACCTCGCCGTAGCCCACGAAGTCGGCGCCTGCACCGCTCTCGTCGGGACGGCGGAACCACCCCCGGGCACGCTCACCATCCCCTCCCTCGCCGTCCTCCCGGCCCTGCTCGAAACGCTGGAATGACGCGCGGTCCGTTCGCCTGACCCAATGCGGCTACATGCCCAGGCCCCCAGTGGATGGCTGGCGAGATTCCCGCCGTCCTTCAGGACAACATCACCAGCTTCTCCCGTTGTGCCGGGTGGCGGCGGCTGCCTCGGGTGGGCCGGCGGCGGGCGAGGTCATCTCCTCATGGCAGCCGGGCGTCGAGGCGAGACGAGCGTCAGCCCTCGGCCTCCTGCTCGCGGCGCCGGCGGGACGCCTCGGCGGCGACCTCCGCGCCGAAGAGCAGGATCAGCGAGCTCACGTAGACCCAGGCGAGCAGCGCGATCACACCGCCGAGCGAACCGTAGATGAGGTCGTACGCGCCGAAGTTCTCGAAGTAGATCGCGAAGACGAACGTGCCGACCTGGAAGCCGATCATCGCGATCAGCGCCCCCGGCCAGAGATCGAGCAGATGCAGTGAGCGGTTGGGCAGCAAGAGGTAGAGCAGGAGCAGCCCGACGAAGCTCAGCAGCGCCGGGATCGCGAGCGCGCCCAGCTCCCAGAGCGGCGCCACCTCCTCGAGCCCGAGGTCGTCGGCCACCGCCTGCGCGAACCGCCAGACGGTGGAGAGCAGCAGCGAGGTGATGAACAACAGGCCGAGCACCGGCAGCACAGTCATGTCCACGAGCCAGCTAAGCAGCAGCGGGCGTTGCTCCTCGGCCCGGAAGATGACGTTGAGCGAGCCGCGCAGCGAGCGAGCAAGCGCAGTGGCCGCGATCACGGTCCCGACCAGGGCGAACACCCCCATGCTCGCGCCGCTCCCCGCGAGGTTGCCAAGCGCCTCCTCTATGGTGGGTGCCTCGATCGGGAGCGCCGCGACGATCTCCGTAAGCACGCGCTGCTGCAGCTCCCCGTCGCGCAGCACCAGCCCGAAGATCGCGAGCGCGAGCAGCAGGAACGGGAAGATCGAGAGCAGCGCGAAGTAGGAGATCGCCGCCGCCATCTGCGGCACGCGATCCTTGCCGAAGTTGACGATCGCCTGCCACAGCAGCAACAGCCAGTGGTAGAGCAACACCGGCAGGTGACCGAGCCACCTGCCGGTAGTCCCGGCGATCGTCTCGGCTCGCATGCGGTCTCCCCTCGCGAGGCCAGCGCTAGAGTACGCGCCTCGACCCTCGCGGCTCGCGCAGTGATCCTATGATCGGAGCGCGAGTTGCGGGCGCACGGCGCGAACGAGCGAGGAGCACGGTGAGCGAGACCAGCAGCGAGGCGTCGAGCGCGGCGGCAGGCGGGCGGGCGCCCGAGCCGCAGCATCGCCGCGTCGTGCTCAAGGTCGGCACCAACCTGCTGACCGGCGGCGGCGAGCGGCTGGACCGCACGATCATGTCCGCGATTGCCGACCAGATCGCCGAGGCGCTCGAGGGCGGCTGCGAGCTGATCCTCGTCACGTCCGGCGCGATCGCGGCCGGACGCGACCGCCTCGCCGCGACCCGCGCGAGGCGCGCCGGGGACGACGCCGTCGCGCTGCCGCACTACCTCACGCGGCGGCAGGTGCTGGCCGCCATCGGTCAGGGCCCGCTGCTCTCGCTCTGGGACGAACTGTTCGCCGCGCGCTCGGTCACGATCGCGCAGGCGCTGCTCGGCGGGGCCGACCTCGCCGACCGGCAGGGCTACCTCAACGCGCGCAACACGCTGCTCGCGCTCCTCGATCTCGGCGTCGTGCCGATCGTGAACGAGAACGACGTGGTCTCCGTGGAGGAGATTCAGGACGCGACGATCGGCGACAACGACAGCCTCTCCGCGCACGTCGCCAACCTCGTCGACGCCGATCTGCTGCTGATGCTCACGGACATCGCCGGCCTCTACACCGCCGATCCCGGCCTCGACGCCTCGGCACGGCTGATCGAGCACGTCGATCACATCGGCGCGGCGATCGAGGCACTCGCGAGGGGGCCGGGCAAGCGCGGCCGCGGCGGAATGCGCACCAAGGTCGAGGCCGCACGCCTCGCGACGCAGTCCGGCGCGCACGCGGTGATCGCGGACGGCCGGCGCGAGCACGTCGTGCGCGACGCGATACGGGGCGTCCCGGTCGGCACCTGGTTCGCGCCGACAACGGACCGGCTGGAGAGCCGCCGCCGCTATCTGCTCTCTCCGATGCATGTGCAGGGCACGATCACGATCGACGAGGGCGCGGTCCGCGCGCTCGTGCGGCACGGCCGCTCGCTGCTGCCCGCCGGGGTGGTCGCGACCAGCGGCGACTTCGAGCGCGGGCACGTCGTGCGCATCGAGAGCGCCGAGGGCTCGCACATCGCGAGCGGCCGGTCGAACTACGGCGCCGAGGACCTGGGCCGCATCAGCGGCGAGCACTCGGACCGCATCGAGGAGCTGCTCGGCCACGACTACGGCGACGAGGCCGTGCACCGCAACAACCTCGTGCTTGTGTAGCACTCGGATCTCCTGGCTGTTGCAGGCGAGGAACTCCGCCTGCGAGGACTCGCCGGGCGGGGCCCGCCGATCACCGCACGTTCCGGGGAACAGGATGGCGGCGGATTGACCGTCCGACC
>CBDHDI010000014.1:0-9330 GCA_965261685.1 Dehalococcoidia bacterium | reverse complement strand
CTAGGCGGATGCGCTGGCACGCTCGTGACGCGCCGCACGAGCGTGCCAGCGCCGACGTGCGAGCGCGCCTCGGGGGGGGGCGGGCGCGCCGCCCCCGACGCCGGCGTCCCGGCGGCCGGCTCGCCCTCGCGCGAGCGCGAACGGGCGGCGGCGGCGAGACTGGACCGCGCTCGATCGCTCCGCCCCCGGCGCCGACGCGAGGTGACACGTGACGCTCCGCCTCCCCGCGCCCGCGGTGATCGCGCTGCTGCTGGCGGTGCTGAGCGTGCTGATCGCGCTGGGTGCGTGGCAGTTCGGCCGGCACCAGGAGAAGCAGGAGCTCGGCGACCGCCTGGGCGGGCGCACGGCGGCGCCGCCTCTGGAGCTGGGGCGCGCGGACGAGGCGCCGCCGCTCGCCGATCTGGACTTCCGGCGCGTCCGCATGCAGGGCACATGGGACCTCGATCGCGCGCTCGTGGTCACGAACCGCGTGCGCTTCGGCACGCGCGGCGAGCAGCTCGTCGTTCCGCTGCTGCCGGAGCAGGGCGGGCCGGCGCTGCTCGTCGACCGCGGCTGGTACCCGATCGAGCTGCGCGAGGAGGTGCGCGCCCGCCTCGCCGGGGAGCCCGCGGGCGCGGCGTCCGGCATGGCGCGCGACCTCAGCGGCGGCTCCGCGCGGCTGGTGGCGAACGCCGGCTGGACGGCGTTCCGCCCGACCTCGATGGGGGAGACGCTCCCCTACCCCGTGGTCGGGTGGGGGCTGATCGAGGGAGACGCGCCGCTTCCCAGCGGCCTCGCCGCCCCGCCGACGCGCGCGGAGCTGCCGCAGACCGGCTACGTACCGTTCCACAACACGATCCCCGCACATGCAGTACGCGCTGACGTGGTGGGGGCTCGCTGCGACGCTTGCGGTGGTGGCGGTGCTGCGGCTGTGGATCGTGCCCAGCCGGCAGGCGGCGGGCAGGCCGCGGCGGCGACGCCCCGCACGCGGCCGGCTCCGCCCCGGGCTCGCGAGCGCTAGCTGTACTACCCAGGAAGGTTGTTCACAGGCGGGAGGCGGGGACGGCCCCGCCGACGCCGCCGTGCGGTCGGCGGTGATTGTAGCGGTAGAGCCAGCGTGGGAGCTGGCGCAGCCGCTCGGCGTTGGAGCGGTAGGGGCGGGCGTAGGCCCACTCGTTCTGCAGGATCTGGATGAAACGCTCGGCTTTGCCGTTCGTCTGCGGGCGGTAGGGCCGCGTGTGCGACAGCCGCACGTCTGCGGCAGCGGCGGCGCCGTGGAAGCTGCGGGCGACGGTGTAGGCCTTCGCGTTGTCGGTCAGGACCCGGCGCACGCGCACGCCACGCCGGCGGAAGGCCGCGAGCGCCTGCTCGAGGAAGGCGGCGCAGCTCGCGCCACGCTCGTCGGGCAGGACGGAGACGTAGGCGTAACGGCTGTGGTCGTCGACGGCGACGTGTAGGTACTCCAGCCCCAGCGAACGCCGCGAATGCGGCCCGGAGCGCGTCTCGGCGAAGCCAGGCGCCATTCGCTTGCCGCCGCCCTCGGGGACGCGCCCGAGCTTCTTCACGTCGAGATGCAGCAGGTCGCCGGGGGCGTCGTGCTCGTAGCGGACCGGCTCCCGGGTGACGCGGTGCAGGCGGTCGAGCCGGTTGAGGCCGCGGCGCCGCAGCACGGCGTAGACCGTGGAGCGGGCGACCCCGAGCGCCCACTGGATGCGATGCGGCCCGAATCCCTGCGTGCGTCGCACGGCGCAGATGCGTCGCTCCAGCTCGGGCGGCGTGCGCCGGGGATGCGCGCGCGGGGCGGAGCTGCGGTCCTCGAGCCCTGCCGCTCCCTCCGCCCGGAAGCGCCCCAGCCACTTGGCAACGGTGTGGCGGGAGACGCGGAAGTGGCGAGCGACCTCAGCCTGGGGCCAGCCGGCGTCCACTTCCCGCACGAGCTCGAGTCGGGTCAGCGGCGTCAGCCGCGCGTTACGATGGGCCATGAGGGTGTCCTCTCCTCGCTACTGCCGTGCTGTCACACACAGCAGCGGGCGAGGCCCCTCATCCTGTCAACAACCTACGTGGGAACTACACCTAGCCTGCGGGCGGGCGCGCCGCGCCGATCTGCCCGGCGTGCTCGCGGCGGTGGCTGACGGCGAGCTCGGCGACCCACTGCACGGGGCGCTCGTAGCGCGTCGGCGCGTCGAGCTGCGCGTCCGTGAGCGAGGCGAGAGCAGCGTCGAGCGCCGCCGCCGAGCGATCGAGCGCGGCGCTCGCCTCCGCGGCGGAGGCGAGCGCCAGCTCGGGGCGCTCCGGCACCTCGGCGCCGATCGCGCCCGCGATCGCCCCCGCGAAGGAGTAGTCCGCGCGGATCACGTGCTCCGTCGCCTCGCGCGGCGACCAGTCGGCCTCGCCGGACTCCGTGGCGGCGGCGCTCGGCGGCGGGACGCGCTCCCACGCCTCGCCCGCGCCCTCGATCGCGGCGCGCAGCCCCGGCAGCGCCGCGCCGATCGCCTCTCGTAGCTCACCCGCGGTGGCCATCGGCTGCCTCTCTCGTCGCGCGGCGCTGCCGCTCGCCAGTGGAGGCGCGGGAGAGTAGCACGGGCGGCGCGGACCGAGCGGCGCGGCCGCGCCCGCCGAGGCCCGAGCCGCGGCGACCCTGACGTACGCGGCAGGGCTCGCTATCATCGGTGCCCCGCCCAGGCTCGAGGAGAGGCCGCCCGTGCCCAGCCCGTCGCCGTCCGCCCGCTCGAGCCGCCCCCCCGGGGAGCCGGCCGGCGAAGCCAGCGCCGCGGTGGCGGCCGGCGCCGCGCGCGACCTGCTGACGCAGGTCGAGGCCGAGGCGCGCGCCGCCCGCGTCTCCGACGTCTCCTACGAGCTCGCGCTGGAGCTGACGCGGGGCGCCGAGCGCTACCGCGGCGACGTCACGATCCGCTTCCGCCTCGCGGGCGAGGGCGACAGCTTCCTCGACTTCCGCGGCGGCACGATCGAGGCGCTGGAGGTAGACGGCGCCGCCGTCGAGCCCGCGTGGACGGGCTACCGCCTCGCGCTGCCCGCCTCGGCGCTCGCGGCAGGCGACGAGCACATCGTCCGCGTGCGCTACGAGAGCGCCTACGACCACACCGGCGACGGCTTCCACCAGTTCGCCGACCCGGAGGACGGCGAGGAGTACCTCTACACCAACTTCGAGCCCTACGCCGCGCACCGGCTGCTGCCCTGCTTCGACCAGCCCGACCTCAAGGCGCGGCTCGCGCTCTCGGTCACGGCGCCCGAGGCGTGGGAGCTGATCGCGAACGGCGCTCCGGAGGAGCGGGGCGAGCCCGGGGAGGGACGGCGACGCTGGCGCTTCGCGGAGACGCCGCCGATCGCGACGTATCTCTTCGCGCTGATCGCGGGCCCCTACCACGCGATCCGCGACGAGCACGAGGGGGTGCCGCTGGGCCTCTACTGCCGCCGCTCGCTCGTGCGCTTCCTCGACGAGGCCGAGGTGCTCGAGGTTACGCGGCAGGGCCTCGACTTCTTCGCGGCGTTCTTCGACTACCCCTACCCGTTCGGCAAGTACGACCAGGTCTTCGTGCCGGAGTTCAACGCCGGCGCGATGGAGAACGTGGCCGCGGTGACGCACTCGGAGCGGCTGATCTTCCGCGACCCGCCCACGGAGAATCAGCGCCTGACCCGCGCCGAGGTGATCCTCCACGAGATGGCGCACATGTGGTTCGGCGACCTCGTGACGATGCGCTGGTGGAACGACCTCTGGCTCAACGAGAGCTTCGCCACCTACATGGCCTACCTGGCGCTGACGGAGGCGACGCGCTTCGACACGGCGTGGCAATCCTTCAACTCCGGGATGAAGGCGTGGGCCTACCGGCAGGACCAGCTCGTGACCACGCACCCGATCGCGGGCGAGGTCGCGAGCACCGAGGAGACCTTCCTCAACTTCGACGGCATCACCTACGGCAAGGGCGCGGCCGTCATCAAGCAGCTCGTCGCCGCGATGGGCATCGAGGGCTTCCGCGCGGGGATGCGGCTCTACTTCCGGCGCCACGCCTTCGGCAACACGACGCTGGCCGAGTTCCTCGACGCCCTGCAGCAGCCAGGATGGCGCAGGACGGAACGCGCGAGGCGGGGGGCGAGCGCGACCTGCACTCGTGGGCCGCGCTGTGGCTGGAGACGCCCTCGCTGAACACGCTCGCGGCGCGCTGGGAGGCCGCGGGCGGCGCCATCGCCCGGCTCTCGCTCACGCAGAGCGCGCCCGAGGGCTACCCGACGCTGCGGCCGCACCACCTCGAGCTCGGGCTGTGGCGCGAGGCCGACGATGGCGGCACGGGCCTCGCCGTCGAGGCGCTGCCCGCGGCGATCGACGGCGCCGAGGCCGAGGTGGCGGCCGCCGCCGGGCGTCCCGCGCCGCTCTTCGTGCTGCCCAACCACGACGACCACGCCTACGCCAAGCTCGCGCTCGACGACGCCTCGCTCGCCTTCGCGCGCGAGCGGCTGCCCGAGATCGCGGACCCGCTCTCGCGGCAGCTCAGCTGGCGCGCCCTGTGGGACATGGTGCGCGACCAGCAGCTCTCCTCGCTCGACTACCTGGAGGTCGTCTCGCGCCACCTCGGGGTGGAGCGCGACGTCGAGCTGGTGGAGACGTTGCTGGCGACGGCGCAGGGCGCGATCGCGCGCTACGTGCCGGAGGATCGCAAGCTCGCGGCGGCGCACGCCTTCTTCGAGCGGGCGTGGGAGCTGCTGCCGGGGCTGCCGCCCGGCGACCTGCAGATCCTGTGGGCGCGTGCGCTGATCCAGATCGCGCTCGCCCCCGACGACATCGAGCGCACCGCGCGGCTTGCCGACGGCGAGATCGAGGTGCCGGGGCTCGCCATCGACCAGGCGATGCGCTGGGAGATCGCCGCACGCTACGCCGCCTACGGCCTCGCGGGCGCCGAGGAGCGCGCCGCCGCCGAGCGCGCGCGCGACCCCTCCGACCGCGGCCAGCGGGCGCTGCTGCGCATCGACGCCGCGCCGCCCGACCCGGGCGCGAAGGCGGCGGCGTGGGAGCGCCTCATCGGCGAGGGCTACGGCTCGCTGCACCTCACGGTCGCGGCGATGAGCGGCTTCCACTGGTCGGCACAGCGCGAGCTGCTCACGCCCTACGTGGAGCGCTTCTTCGAGGCGCTGCCGGGCGTCGCGCGCGACCGCGATCACGAGTTCGCGCAGGCCTTCTTCGGCCAGCTCTTCCCCGGCTACCGCGTGGAGCGCGAGCTGCTGGAGCGCTCGCGGCTGCTGCTCGCCGAGGTGGAGGCGGAGCCGCTGCTCGCGCGGCTGCTGCGCGAGGCGAACGATGACCTGGAGCGCGCGATCCGCTGCCGCGAGTTCGCGCAGGGCGGGCGCTAGCACCGTGGCGCAGGCGGAGCCGAGCGCGGCGCCCGCGCCCGCCGAGCCCGCCGCCAGCGCGAGCTCCGACGGCGCGGCCGGTGCGGCGCTCGTCGGCCGGGGGGGCGGACGGCGCGTCGGCCCGCTAACGCTGCGTCGCCCCTTCTACGGCTGGTGGATCGTCACGGCCGGCGCGGGCATCCAGATCATGTTCGCCGGCCTGCTGATGCAGGCGTTCGGCACCTACGCGGCGGTGCTGCGCGAGGAGTTCGGGTGGAGCCGCGCGCTGGTCTCCGGCGCGTTCTCACTGGCTCGCGCGGGAGAGCGGCTTCCTCGGCCCGCTGCAGGGCTGGATGCTCGACCGCTTCGGCCCGCCCGCGATCATGCGTGTGGGGCTGGTGATCTTCGGCGTCGGCTTCATGCTGTTCAGCCAGCTCAACTCGCCGCTCACCTTCTACGCGACGTTCTTCGTGATCGCGGTCGGGTCCTCGCTGGGCGGGCCGATGGCGATCACGGTCTCGATCGTCAACTGGTTCGAGCGCCGTCGCTCCACCGCCCTCGGCATCTCGCAGGTCGGCTTCGCGATCGGCGGGCTGCTGGTGCCGCTCACCGTGCTGGCGATCGAGGGCTGGGGCTGGCGCGAGACGGCGTTCGGCTCCGGCGTGGCGATCATCGCCATCGGCATCCCGCTCTCGTTCGTGATCCGCCACCGCCCCGAGCCATACGGCTACACCGTCGACGGCCGCCCGCTCGAGCCGACGCCTGCGGGCGAGGGCGAGGGCGGCGCGAACGTCGAGCCGGTGCGCGACCCGGACGACTTCACCGCCCGCGAGGCGATGCGCACCCGCGCCTTCTGGATGGTATCGCTGGGGCACGGCTCGGCGCTGCTGGTGGTCTCGGCGGTGATGGTGCACCTCGTCCTGCAGCTGACCGAGCGGCACGGCTACTCGCTGGGGCAGGCGGCGCTCGTCGTCTCGCTGCTGACGGCGATGCAGATGGTGGGGCAGGTGGGCGGCGCCTCGCTCGGCGACCGCTTCGAGAAGCGCGGCATCATCGTGACCTGCATGGCCATGCACATGGTGGGGCTGCTGCTGCTCGCCTTCGCGAGCTCGGTGTGGATGGTGGTGGCGTTCGCCGTGCTGCACGGGCTGGCGTGGGGCACGCGCGGGCCGCTGATGATGGCGATCCGCGCCGACTACTTCGGCCGGACCTCGTACGGAACGATCATGGGCTTCTCCTCGATGATCGTGATGGTCGGGATGATGGGCGGCCCGCTGCTGGCGGGCTTCCTCGCCGACCGCACCGGCAACTACGAGGTGGGGTTCACCGTGCTCGCGCTGGCCGCGGGCGCGGGCTCGATCTTCTTCATCCTCGCGAAGCGCCCGGAGCTGCCGGTCCGGCCGCGCGCCGCGAGCGTGCCGCTCGACCGCTAGGTCTGCCGCGCCTGCTTCCGCACGATCGAACTCCGGCGCCGCGTCGGGCCAGCCAGCGTTCCGCAAAGCCCGCTCGCCCGCCACGCGTCTCTCGCTGACACGGTCCGACTCCGCAGAGAGCGGAAGCCCCTAGAGTGCAGCGGCACGCCGCCTAGGAGGCGAGGAGGGCGCGGAGCACGTACTGCAGGATGCCGCCGTGGCGGTAGTACTCCGCCTCTACCGGCGTATCGATGCGGCAGCGCGCGGTGAAGCGCGCCTCGCGGCCGTCGGCGGCGGCGCGCACCGACAGCTCCTGCCCCGGCGTGATGCCGCCCGCGATGCCCTCCACGTCGAAGCTCTCCGTGCCATCGAGGCCGTGCGTCGCCAACGACTCGCCGGGCAGGAGCTCCACCGGCAGGATGCCCATCCCGATCAGGTTGGAGCGATGGATGCGCTCGTAGCTCTGCGCGATCACCGCGCGCACGCCGAGGAGCGCCGGCCCCTTCGCGGCCCAGTCACGCGAGCTGCCCGAGCCGTACTCCCGGCCGGCGACCAGGATCAGCGGCACGCCCTCCTCGCGGTAGCGCTGCGCGGCGTCGAAGATCGTCATCTCCTCACCCGAGGGCAGGTGACGCGTCCAGCCGCCCTCGCGCTCCACCAGGCCGTTGCGCAGCCGCACGTTGGCGAAGGTGCCGCGCATCATCACCTCGTGGTTGCCGCGGCGCGCGCCGTAGGTGTTGAACTCGCGCACCGGCACCTCGTGCTCCTGCAGGTAGCGGCCCGCCGGCGAGCCGTCGGCGATCGCGCCGGCGGGCGAGATGTGGTCCGTGGTCACCGAGTCGCCCAGCAGCGCCAGCGCGCGCGCCCCGTGCACATCGCCGGGCGCCTGCGGCTGCCGCGGCATCCCGTCGAAGAAGGGCGGGCGGCGGACGTAGGTGGACCACTCGTCCCACGCGAAGCGCTCACCGGTGGGCACGGGGAGATCGCGCCACTCCTCGTCGCCGGTGAAGACATCGGCGTACTCGGAGCGGAACATCTCGGCGCGCACTGAGCGGCGCAGCGTCTCCTGCACCTCCTGCGGGCTGGGCCAGATCTCGCTGAGGTAGACGGGGCGGCCCTCACCGTCGGTGCCCAGCGGGTCGCGCGTGAGGTCCACGTTCATGTGGCCCGCGAGCGCGTAGGCGACCACCAGCGGAGGCGACGCGAGGTAGTTGGAGCGCACCTTGTTGTGGACCCGTGCCTCGAAGTTGCGGTTGCCCGAGAGCACGGCGGCGACGGCGAGCTTGCCGTCGTCGATGGCCTGCGCCACCGGCTCGGGCAGCGGCCCCGAGTTGCCGATGCAGGTGGTGCAGCCGTAGCCGACGAGGTTGAAGCCGAGCTGCTCGAGCGGCTCCATCAGGCCGGCGTCGCGCAGGTAGTCCGTGACCACCTTGGAGCCGGGCGCGAGGCTCGTCTTCACCCACGCGGGGGTGGAGAGCCCGCGCTCGACGGCCTTCTTCGCGAGCAGCCCCGCGCCCACCATCACCTCGGGGTTCGAGGTGTTGGTGCAGCTCGTGATCGCGGCGATCGCGACGGAGCCGCTGGAGAGCTCGTAGGTCACGCCGTGATCCTCGACGGGCACGGGGCCGGCGCCCGCGCCCGCGGCCACCTCCTCCGCGATCGTGGCGCGCGAGGACTCGGCGGCCGCCGTGAGCGGGATGCGGTCCTGAGGGCGCTTCGGCCCGGCGAGGCTGGGCTCGATGCCGCCGAGGTCGACCTCCAGCAGCTCCGAGTACTCGGGGTCCGGCGTCTGCTCGGTGCGGAAGAGCCGCTGCTCGCGGCAGTAGCGCTCGACGAGCTCGACCTGCGCCGGCTCGCGCCCCGTGAAGCGCATGTAGGCGAGCGTCTCGTCGTCGACGGGGAAGAAGCCGACGGTGGCGCCGTACTCCGGGCACATGTTGGCGACGGTGGCGCGCGCCGCGAGCGGCAGCGCCGCGAGGCCCGCGCCGAAGTACTCGACGAACTTGCCGACGACGTTGCGCTCGCGCAGCAGCTCCGTGACGCGCAGCACGAGGTCCGTGCCGGTCGCGCCGTCCGGCAGCCGCCCGCTGAGCCTCACGCCGACGACCTGCGGGATCAGCATCGAGACGGGCTGCCCCAGCATCGCGGCCTCCGCCTCGATGCCGCCCACGCCCCAGCCGAGCACGCCGAGGCCGTTGATCATCGTGGTGTGCGAGTCGGTGCCCACCAGCGTGTCCGGATAGGCGGCGCCGTCCATCGACATGACCGCCGAGGCCAGGTACTCCAGGTTCACCTGGTGCACGATGCCCGTCCCCGGCGGCACGACGCGGAAGCCGTCCAGCGCGCCCTGCCCCCAGCGCAGAAACTGGTAGCGCTCGCGGTTGCGCTCGAACTCGCGGCGTACGTTCAGCAGGAAGGCGGCGGCGCTGCCGTACTCGTCGACCTGCACGGAGTGGTCGATCACGAGGTCGACGGGCTGCAGCGGGTTGATGCGGCTCGCCTCGCCGCCCATCTCGGCGATCGCGTCGCGCATCGCCGCGAGGTCGACGATGCAGGGCACGCCGGTGAAGTCCTGCAGCAGCACGCGCGCCGGGCGGAA
>CBDHDI010000013.1:0-8649 GCA_965261685.1 Dehalococcoidia bacterium | reverse complement strand
CGGCCTCGACCCAGGCGCCGATCGCGCCCCGGGCCGAGGCGTGAGCGATGCGCGCGGCGGCGGCGCGCACGTGGCCCGCGTTCTCCGGTGTGAGCGTCAGCAGCGTCACCGCCACGGTGCGCGCCATGTCCTCGAGATAGCGCGCGCCCGCGCGCCCGCCGCCGACCTCCCACACCGGTCCCGAGACCGCCGGCACCAGCACCGTGACCGCCTCGCGGTTCGCGAGACCGACGCTCAAGGCGAGGTTCGCCGCCATCGACAGCCCGAGCAGGGCGCCGAGCGCGAGGCGGATGTCGCGCGCGCGGCGCATCCCGGTCTCCATCAGCGCGTGCCTCACCGCTCCCCCCTCATCCGGCGAAGCGCCGCAGATGGCTCGCAGGCGTCGCCTTGAGCCGCAGCACGAAATCCGGCAGGAACCAGTAGAGCGCGTAGCGCGCGATGTTGGCCCCGCCGCCGCGCTTGACGCGCCGAAGCGCCAGCCAGCCGCCCAAGCCCGCGACGAGACCCGGCACGAACTGGTTCGCGGCCAGGCCCAGCAGGGCCGGGCCCATCAGCGCGGCGGCCTCGTCGACGGTCCAGAACAGCCAGCGCTCCGGATCGTCGAGACGGCGCGGGATACTATGGCGCGCGGTGTCGTTCACGGCCGCCTCACACGATCGCGGTGCCGACGAGCCCGGTCACGATCCCGGTGCCCGCGCCCGCCGCGATCCCGACCCCGATCGCGCCCATGAGCTGCATGGCGTTGAAGCGCAGCACCGAGCCGACGAGCGCAGCACCCACGGCGAGCGCCGCGGCGAGCTGCCCGCCGGTGCCGCCCACGATGTCCTGCACCGTCTCGAGCGGCGCATCGAACGTGCTGTCGGTGGTCGCGAACGCCGGGTCGACGCCGAGCGCAAGCGCCCCGGCGCCGAGCGCGGCAACGACGAGCGCGAGCGGGGCCCGATGCCCCGTGCGCGCAGCCGTCGCCCGCCTCACGGCGCCGCTCCATCGAGCACCGTGCCGTCGTCGGCGGTCGAGGCGCGCCGGCGCGCCTTCGCCCAGTCGTCGAGGTCGTCGCGGGTGTAGCGCACCCGCCCGCCGAAGCGGTGGAACACCGGCCCCTCGCCCGAGACCCGGTAGCGGTCGAGCGTGCGCGCCGACAGCCCCAGATACTCCGCCGCCTCGCGCGTGGACAGGTACTTGCGTTCGTCGTTCATGGTCGTCTCCTCACGTGTCCGCAGCCGTTGCCGGCCCTGGTTCGTCCGCCCGGGGGGGCAGCGCCTTCCCGTGCGGACCGGCACGCATTGGAACGAACGCAGCGGCGCGGCGGCAGGGGTCGAATTTCGCTTTTCCGGAAATCGACCCCCCCTCGAGACGCGTTTGGCGCCACCGGCCCCGGACGCCAAGGGCGCGCACGCGCGCGCCGCGCGCCGCCACGGGGGGCCTGCGCGCGCCGGCGCCGAAGGAGAGAAAAAAATGCAGGGAATCGCGCCCGGGCGCTCCGACCGGCCTCCGAACGCCGCCCGGCGCCGCGCCATCGGTGCCGGTGCCGCGCGCCACGGTGAACGCCGTCGACGGACCGCCGCGCATCCACGCGCTGCGACGCCCACGCGCCCCGCGAGGTCCGAGCGGACTGAGAGAGTCTGCGCGGGGGGAGGGGTGGGGCGGCGTCGCCGCCCGCGGCGGCACGCTCGATTCAGGGACGCGCCGCGAGCTTCAGGTAGCCCCCGTCGACGAGGTAGTGCGCCCGGGCGAGGCAGCGGCGCACCCGCGTGCGGTACTTGTTCTCGTCGTCCCACACGCCCTCGAGCGCCTCGGGACCCCACAGCGCCGCGGCGATCTCGGGCTGGGAGCGTCCCGCGCGCTCCAGGTCGAGCGCCTTCAGAAGTTCGCGATCCCTGGCCCCCGCCTCCGCCCCGGCCGAGGGGCCGGCACGCACAGCAGCCTCCACAGCTCGCCGATGCGCGCATGGCGCCCCGGGAACGCAGCCCCCGGGCGCAGCCGCACCTCGATGTTGTCGCGCAACGGGTCGAACGCGGCGCCCTCGGCGAGGCGCACCTGCTGCGCGCGGGCGCCGCGCTCGAGCTTCAGGATCAGCGCCCCGCCGGCGAGGCGAAGCCCCGCGAGCGCCGTGCCCGCCGCGCGCGCGAGCGCCGCGAGCCCCGGCCCGTCCTCGCGCACCGCCTCGACGTCGAGCATCGGCGCCACCGTCCAGAACGGCGAGCACGGGCCGTCGAGCGCGAACGGGTCCTCCAGGGCGTGGAGGCCGAAGCGCCCGAGCCCGCGCTCGGCCCGCATCTGGCGGCGAAGCGCAAACGGCGCGTCCTCGAGCTCGGGCGCCTCAACCGCGAGCGCCGCACACACCTCGTGGAACTCGGTGTTGCGCTTGAGGAACCGCCATGCCCGCGCCGCGCCCGCCGCTCGCCATACCGACACCGGTGATCCCGCCGCGCGACGCCCGTCACCAGCGCAGCGATCCGCGCAGCATCAGCGCGTTCACCGGCCTGACGTCGTCGTTCGCCGCCTCGCGCCGCGTCGCCTCGAGCCCGAGCTCCATCGACACCGGCCCGCTTCGCGCAAGCCCCAGGCGCCAGCCGAGGCTCAGCTCGCGGTGACTCTCCGAGAGCCCGAGCCCCGCCTCGGGCGTCGCCGTGAACCGGTCCCCGAACACGCCGAAGCCGTAGCCCATCTTGAGCTCGAGGCGGCGGTTGCCGAGCCCGTCCGCGCCGTCGTTCGCGCCGAGCCCCTCGAGCGTGCCCCGCCCGAGCAGCGCGTCCATCCCGCCCGAGGCCTGCGCGCCCATCGTTTGCGTGAGCGTGAGCGAGAAGCCGCGCTCGGACTCGGGCTCCGGGTCGAAGGCGAGCGAGCCCGCAACGCCCCGCTCACGCAGGCCCCCGGCCTCGTGGCTCACCAGAGCGCGCGCGCTCACCTCGCCCGAGAGTCCGCTTCCCGGGTGCGACCAGACCAGGCCGCCGCCGACGTCGACACCGAATCCGGTCTCGGCATCGCCCCCGTCGTGGCGAAGCCCCACCTCCGCGCTCGGCACGAACGTCGCGCCGCCGTCGCTCCCGATCCCGCGCCACGTCCCCTCGAGCCCGAGCCGAAGGCGCGTGACGTCGCCTTGCGCGCCGGCGAGGTTGCCGCCATTGCTCCCGCGCACCGCCTCGGAGCTCGTGCGAACGGCCAT
Source organism: Dehalococcoidia bacterium (assembly GCA_965261685.1). Taxonomy (GTDB): domain Bacteria; phylum Chloroflexota; class Dehalococcoidia; order UBA2979; family UBA2979; genus VXMT01. Next base: position 5,483 of record CBDHDI010000013.1, on the reverse strand, counting down.
CGCGCCGGAGGTGACGCTCACCTCGAGACCGCCCTCGGCGGGCGCCTCGAGCGCAACACCCCGCACCCCCACCGCGCCCATCACGAGATCCATCTCCGTCTCGAGCGGCACATGCCCGGTCGGGGTGAGCACGAGCTCGCCCGCGCCGTAGCCCGCCACCCCCCACACCGCGACCCGCTCGTTCACCTCGTAGCGCCCGTAGGGGTAGAGCCCGGTCAGCGTCGAGGAGACCTCGCCTTCGCCTTCGCCCCGGTAGCTTCCCTCGCCTTGGCTGTGCATGAGCATCATCCCCACCATGCCCCGCTCGCGCATCCAGTCCGCGCCCAGCATCGCGCTTGTCACCTCGCCGGAGAGCGTGAGCTCGCCCTCGCGCCCGTCGAAGCGCGACGCCGCGCCCCGGCCCCACAACGACGCGTACCCGCCCTCGGGCGTCCCGCCCGTGAGCGCGAACGAGGTCCCGGTCAGAAGGTCGCGTTGGTTCAGCGCGCGCGACTCCGCGCCCTGCGCGTCCTCGCCGTCGGTCTCGCCGGCGAGCCAGTCGGTGAGCGCCTCCAGACGCTTCTCCGCCTCGCGCTCCTCGAGCGCGTCGAGGTCCTCGGGCGATACGCCGCCGAGCGCCTGGCCCGCAACGCTTACCGCCACCCCGGGCTCTCGCGCCGCCGCGAACCGCCCCTCGACCGCCTCGATCGCCTGGCTTGCCACCGTGCGCCCGAAGCGCGCGAGCCACGCCTTCGGCATCGCGTCGGAGTTCTCGATGGTGCCGATCGCGGTGGCGTCGGCGAGCCACGCATTGCCGCCCCGCGGGTTCGAGAGCGTGAGCGTCATCGTCTCCTCGCCCTCGTCGTGCCCGTCCTGGAGCACCGGCACCGACACCGTCTTTCCGGTCTCGCCCGGGGCGAAGGTGAGCGTGCCCGACGTCTCCTCGTAGTCCTGGGTCGCGGTCGCAGTGCCGTCGGCGGTCGCGTAGTCGACCCTCACCGTCGACCCCGACGCCCGCGCAAGGGTCACCGCGAAGTCGAGCGTCGCCCCCGCCGCCTCGTGGACCCGCGCATCGGCGACGGAGAGCCCCGGGGGCCCGAGGATCGTCTTCGAGACCGCGTTCGAGAGCACCTCGCCGTTTGCCGCGCACACCGCGCCTGCGTCCGCGCACGATGCGAAGGGCCCGATGGCGATGCTCACGTCCTCGGTCCCTTCGGGGCCGACGGTGACGTTCCAGGCGTCGTTTTGCCCCGGGGTCACGCGCGAGACGCTCGGCGTGAGGCGTGTCCCGCCGCGCGCGATGCGCATCGTCGCATCGCGCAGCGTCACGTAGCTGTAGTCGACCGGCTCCTTGTTGAACGTCACCCTGAACGCGATGGCGCTCTCGCCGTCGTGCTCGGCCGGCACGTCCTCCAGATCGACCGTGAAGGCGATCGTGCCCGATCGTGTGTCCGGCACCGTTGCCGAGCGCGCGCTCGAGAGCTTGCGCCCGTCCGATGTGCACACCGCGCCCGGGGCCGAGCATTGCGCGGTTTCGCGCAGCGTCACCGTGACGTCTCCGGTGCCGGCCGGTGCGACCGTCACGCGCCATGCCCTTCGCTCCCTGCCCGTGACGGCTTCGACCGCGGTGACCGCCGCGTTGCTCGCAGCCAGTGCATGATCGCGAAGGCCCGCGTCGCTGAGCGTCACGTCTTCGCTGAGCTCGACGCCGAACGTGAACTCCGCTCCTGCGTGCCCTTCGGGCACATCGTGGAACGCGACGGTGAGCGGATCGGTCCTTCGCCCGTTCCCGTCCCCGGTCGCCTCGGTGCCCTCGTACTCGAGCTCTGCCGCAAGGCCCGACTCCGACCCCTCGATGCTCCCTGCGTTGAGCGTGATCGCGTTCGATGCGATCGCGATCTCGGTGAGGTCCGGATTGCCCCCTGGCAGCACGTGCGCGAATCTCAGCGTGTCGGTCTCCGAGCCTTCGCGGTAGTTGAGCCTGACCGTGGCTCCTGCGATCGTGATCCCGATCCTCGGGGGCCCGCTCTCGACCGTCACCGCTTCGCTGAACCTCGCGTAGACCTCGACGCTCTCGCCAGGCGTCCACACGTTGTCTCCCGAGGCGTCCTGCGCGAGCCAGACGTCGCTCACCCACGGTGCGACGAAGAAGCCGAGGTCGACCTCTTCGCCGTCGGTGTCTTCGATCCGGGCTCCGTTCGCCCGCAGGCCGTTCGACACGAGCCGTGCCTTCGCAGGCGCCCCGTCGGCGTTCGTCACCTCGTAGGCGAAGTGCAGCGTCCGCGTTCCCGACCCACCGGTGTAGCTGGCGCTTCGCCGCATGCCGCCGAGCACGATCTCGACGCTCGGCTTCGCATCGTTCGCGGTGCTCACCCGCACCGCTGTGGTGAACCCGATGGCGACCTCGACGTTCTCGCCTCCGTCCCACACCCCGTTGTCCCCGGGGCTCGATGCGACGCGCGCCGCCGTCACCGTCGTCGTTGCCTGTTCGATCCGTCGCAGCGCTATCGCGACCTCGAGCCCATCGGCCGATCCGTCCATGAAGCGCATGTAGTCGATCTCGCCTTCGGGGACGTCTGCGACCAGCACGGGCTTTCCTGCCGCGGTTGGCCGTTCGGTGAGGTTGGCGATGCGAGTCTCGTTCCAGTAGGCGACGAGTCCCCTCCTTCTCGGCAGCGTCCCGGTGGTCCCGAGCACGAATGTTCCGTAGTGGTTCATCAGGAACGCGGTGATCTCTCTCGTGTTCCCCTTCTCGTCGAACCGCGTTTCGCCGAGCTCCCCGAACGATTCTCCGTAGATGCGCCCGTACCCTGCGGTGTTGCTCCCGAACTGCTGGAATTCGAGGGTCATGGTGGTCGAGAGGAGCTCTTCCTCGCCTTCGCGAGGCGGCGCTGCCGTCGCTTGCGGCCAGATGGGCTGCGTTGCGTCGCTCGTTTGCAATTCGTCCCCCCGGGTCGTGCGCACCTTGAGCGTTGTTGCGGTGTCGGCACCGGTCGGGGTGTAGGTCCTTCCCGTCGCTGCGGCGATCGGAGCGCCGTTGCGCAGCCACTGGTATGCGACGCCGTTCCCGGTCCCGCGCGTGAAGGTGGCTTCGAGCGTGCTGCCCACCTGCGGCGCACCGACGATCTGCGGCGTTCGCATCGCCCCCCCGACCGTGAGCGTCGCGGTCTCGCTGAGCGGCTTGCCGCCTTCGGTGCAGATTGCGTTTGCCGCCGCGCAGTCGTCGTGCTCCTCGAGCGTCACCACGACGTCCTCGGTCGATTCGGGCTCGACCGTCACCGTCCAGGTGCGCGGCTCCGCGCTCTTCTCCACCCCGGTCACCGACCCTTCGGTGATCTCGATCCCGTTTCGAAGCGTTTGCGCATCGAGCGTGGTGGTTTCGGAGAACTCCACATCGACGTCGAAGGGCGTCTCTGCGTCGTGGTTCGTCACGTCGGTGGTGATCACAGCCGTCAGCGGCTCGCTGTTGTAGATGGTGCCGAACGCTTCGGCCTTGGCGAGCTGCGCATTCACCGCGTTGTCGAGCCTCAGGTAGAAGTGCTCCCTGGTGTCCTCGATGTCGTCGTCGGTGATGGTGATGGTGACTTCGCGCACCATGACCATGTCGCCGTCCGGTCCGTGCGGGTTCTGCACCGGGGCGGGATTGCCTGCGCTGAACGTGAGTGTTCCGGACTTCGCCGTGTAGTCGCTTCCCGCCTTTGCGGTTCCGTCTGCGGTCGTGTAGCCGACGGTCACGGTCGCGCCGCCGGTCACCGGCGGGTTCAGCGTCACTTCGAAGGTCACCTGCTGCCCCGGGATGACGCCTGCAGGCTTCTCTTTTCCTGCCGCGTCCGCAACCGACAGCGCCGGCAGCTCGACCAGCAGCAACTCTCCGCCCCCGCGCTCGCCCGAGCACTCGAGCCAGAGGTCTTCGCGGTGCGTGCAGTTATTCTGGCCCCACCCCGCGTGGAAGCAGTCGCCGATGTTCGTCGGGGGGCTTCCGGTCCAGTGGGTCGAGCCTGCGAAGCAGCGCACGTCATCGAGGATGATCGGTGTGTCGCCCGCGTTGAACGCGTGCGAGTTCCGGTTCGGGGTCGTGCGTCCCGTCCCGTATCCCATCGAGCGGCACGCGAGCACCGGAGCGAGGTTTCCGGGGTCGCGCGCCCGATCCCCGCAGATGGTGCCCCACTGGCGGTTGAACGCGACCTCGAGCCGCCCGTCGGCCCGCCCGTCCGCGTACGTGCGTCCTTCTCGGAGCCGCACCGTCCCGTCCTCTCGGGGCGACTCGGCGTCGAATACCTCGATCGTGATGTCTTCGACGTCGCGCGGGAACTCGTTCGCACCCGAGACGCTGTGCACGATCGTGCCTTCCTCGTCGTCGTCGTCGTCGTCGCGTGCGACCGAGACGGTCACGGTCTGCGGGGCTCTTCCAGTTGTGCTGGTCGTGAAGGTCACCTGCGTCCGGCGTGAAGGTCACCTGCTCCGGTGAGACCGTAGACATCGCCGCTTCCCGTGACTGTCGGGCCTCACGACGCAGGGCGCCGCTCGGCTCCGCCGTCACCTCGATGGCGTACTCGGCGCTCTCGCCCTCTTCGACGCTCAGGCTCGTCCTGCTCACCAGTATCTCGTGCCTCTCGTTGATCCGCACCGTTGCCGCTGCCGAGCGTCGCCGGCGCTCTCGGTGCCGAGTTGCTCCGTCACCACCGGTGTGAACGTGATGGTGTCGCCGTCGTCTTCGTGGTCTTCGCGGTCGAGCAGTGCCGCGAGCGACACCGTCCACTGCCTCTGCTGGTCGGGCCATTCGCATCCGTCGACTTGTCTCGCGCCCGCCTCCGGCGCACCCTCCATCGTGTAGTCGGTCGCCGGCGAGCGCAGTGCCCCCCACTTCGATCTCGAAGGTGAACGGGTCCGCCACCAGGCACCCGGCGCCTTCTTCCGGCGTTGCCTTGATCTCGACGGTGATCGATTCGGTCTCGCCTTCGACGATCTCCGAAGGCGTCGCCGTCATCACGAGGTTCCACTCGTCGGTGTCGACGATGGTGACTTCCGTCTCCCTCGTTCCGACGATCCAGCCGGCCCCGCCGCTCTCGATCGATGGCTTCAGCTTGAAGCGCTCGTCCTCTTCGACCGTTCGGTCTTCGACGCTGTCGGCGCTTCCGGTCTTCCTTGCGACGTAGCGGTATCCCACACCGCTCACCGGTTCGCGGCTGAACTCCGAGGGCGTGAACGCCACCATATCCGACACCGCGGTATAGTCCTCCAACTCCTCGCTCGCTTCCCCATCCACGTCCTCCGACACGACCTGCACTTCCATGGTGAAGTCGCTCGGCGGCGCCTCGTCCTCTTCGGTCGTTGCCGTGACCGTCCACATCGTCGACTCGCCTTCGGCGATCTCGCCAGGCTCGACCGAGATGGACACCCGCCCCCTGATCTTGACGATCCCGCGCACCACCTCCGATGTGGGCCCGAGTCCCGCGGCCCCGTCGGCGTTGCGCGCGGCCACGCGGTAGTGGCGCGTGTCGCCC
>CBDHDI010000012.1:0-87876 GCA_965261685.1 Dehalococcoidia bacterium | reverse complement strand
CCGCTTCCGGCGCGAACGCCTCGAATCGCCCGGCCACGAGGCCGTCCGCGCCGACGATGAAGGTCCACTCCGGCGTGCGCAGGCCCCACTCCCGAAGCAGCGGCGTCTCGATCGCCACCTGCAGTCCCATGCTGCGGATATCCAGCGGGTTCTCGTACAGATCGACGTGGATGAAGTTCACGCGATCGCCGTGACGCTCGCGCAGCGCGGTCAGGATCTCGGCCTGGGGGCCGCACAGCGCGTTGGTGCAGAAACCCGGGCTGGCGAAGACGATCACGAACGGGCGGCCCGCCTCAAGCGCCTCGGCGACCGTCAGCTCGTAGAGCGCCGGGTCCGGCTCGGCGCCGGTGGACAGGTGGTTCACCGACTCGACGTCCGCGAGCGTGCGGTTGAGGCTGGCCGGCGCGGGATCGCCGACCGCCGGCGCGCTCGTGCGGTCGGCCACGGTCACAGGGAAGCTGATCGTCGCCCGTGAGCCGTCGGGGCGCGGCAGGCTCACCTCGATCATCCATTCACCGGCGCGGTCGAAGTTGAGCTCGCCGACATAGAGCCCGCGGATGCCCTCCGGGAAGTCGTAGTAGCGTGCGATCACGGTCTGGGCCTCGCCGCCGCCGAAGCTCCCGGAGAGCGAGGCGATCGGCAGCTTCACGATACCGGTCTCGTCGCTGAGCACGAAGGCCACGCGCTGCGGCCCGACGCCGAGGTCCGGGGTACCGAACACCAGCGTGAGCCCGGCGGCGTCGTCCGTGAACTGCGGGTAGCTGTCCTCGAAGCCCTCGTCGCCGAACACGGAGGTCCGGGCCTCGGGCGTGGCCTCGGCGGCAGCCGCCGCCGCGCTGGTCGAGGTCGCCGGAGCCGCGGTGGCCGCCGTGGCCGTCGCCCCGCTCGTCGGGGTCGCCGTCGCCGAGGCCGGGGCGGCGGCCGTTGCCGTCGCGGGCGCCGCCGGCCCGTCCGATGCGCCGTCGCCGCAGGCGAGGGCGAGCGTCCCCATGACGAGCACCGCGAGCGCCAGCGACGCCCGGGCGCGCGTTCGTCCGGTGAATGCGTGGCGGATTGGCATGATCACGCCCCTTCCAGGTAGACGCCGAAGGTCAGCGCGAAGACCGCGAAGTTATCTGAGTTCGAGCGCAGCTTGAGCTCGTGCTGGCCGAAGGCGTCCAACTCGACGATCGCGTAGTGGCGAGGCTCGGAGACGCGAATGAAGCTGCGCTGCTGATCGTCGAACACCACGTCCTCGCCGGCCTCCTCGGAGGTGAGCGGGCGGCCGTCGATCTCGATGTAGACCTCGAACGACTCGGGCTCCGGAGGGCTGATCACCACGTTGACGCTGCGCGCGCGGAAGATGAAGGCGAAGTAGTCCTCGAGGTTCTCTGTCTCGCGCGCGTGAACGATCGCCTCGCTCTCGTTGCGCCAGAGGCCGTGCACGTACCACTTGTGGTTGACGCGGTCCTCCGGCGCCGTCTCGTCCTCGTAGAGCAGCTCCTGGTTGCCGCGGAGGTAGTAGATCTCCTGGGCCGCGTACACGCCGTTGCTGTGGTAGTTGCGGCGGGTTCCGCCGTACAACTCGCGGGTCCGGTTGCGGACGCCTGACTCGCGATCCGCGTTGGAGACCGTACCGACCGGGATGTCGGAGACGTCGTGGCCGGCCGCGGTGAGGGCCTGGCGGATCTGGCGCTCCGTCTCGGCGTAGCGGCCCTCGCCGAAGTGGCTGTAGACCACCTTGCCGGTCGTGTCGAAGAGGAACTTGTGCGGCCAGTAGCGATTCTCGAACTCGTTCCAGGTCCGGGAGTCGTTGTCCTGCGCCACCGCCCAGGTCACGTCCAGCCGCTCGATCGCCGCGGCGACGTTCTCCGTGCTGTGCTCGAAGGCGAACTCCGGGCGATGCACGCCGAGGATCACGAGGCCGCGATCGGCGTACTTCTCGTGCCAGCTGCGCAGGTACGGCAGCGTGCGCACGCAGTTGATGCAGCTGTACGTCCAGAAGTCGATCAGCACGATGTTCCCGCGCTCCAACTGCTCCGCGATCGTGAACGGCTCCGAGTTGAACCAGGTCCCGAGGCCCGTGACCTCGTGCTCCGGCACGATCCTCGGGCCCTCCGGCGTCGGCTCGGGCGTTGGCGTCGCTGTCGGCGTGGGTTCAGGCGTCGCGGTCGGCGTGGGCTCGGGCGTCGCTGTCGGCGTGGGCTCGGGCGTCGCTGTCGGCGTGGGCTCGGGCGTCGCTGTCGGCGTGGGCTCGGGCGTCGCCGGCGGCGTGGGCTCAGGCGTCGCCGGCGGCGTGGGCTCGGGTGTGGCCGTCGGGGTCGGCTCGGGCGTCGCCGTCGGTGTGGCCGTCGGGGTCGGTGTTGGCGTCGGCGTCGGTGTGGGCGTCGCGGTCGCAGCCGGCGCGACCGTCGCAGTCGCGGTCGGCTCGGGCGTGGCTGTCGCGGTTGGCGCCACCGCGGCCGCGGGCGTCGCGGTCGCAAGCGCGCTGCTGTCACCGTCATCCGAGCCGGTGCAGGCGGCGAGCAACAGCGCGGCGGCGAGGCCCACGAGGGCGACGCTCCGTGCGATGCCAGAAATCTGCCGGACCGGATGCGGTGTGAGCGTCACACGACACCTCCACGAACCCCCGCGTCTCGCAGAGACGGCGCGTTAAGGATAAGCCTTGGGGCTGCTAGAGGGCGCTCTCCCGCGGCGGTTCGCGAGCGACGCTCACGCCCCCTCGAGGTAGCTCCCGAACGTGAGCGCGAAGATCGCGAAGTTGTCGGAGGTCGAGGCCAGCGTGAGCTCGTGCTCGCCCCACTCGGGCAGCTCGACGATCGCATAGTGGCGCGGCGCGTCCACGCGGATCAGGCTGCGACCCTCTGCGTCGAAGACCACGTCCGCGCCTGCCTCCTCGGGACGCAGCGGGCGGCCGTCGATCTCGATCACCACGTCGAACGGTTCGTCGCGAGGCGGGTTGAGCACCACGTTCACGCTGCGCGCGCGGAAGATGAGCGCGAAGTAGTCCTCGAGCGCCTCGGTCTGGCGTGCGTGGACGATCGCCTCGCGCTCGTTGCGCCAGAGGCCGTGGACGTACCAGCGGTGGTGCACCCGCGGCTGCTCGGTGGTGTCGATGTCGCTGTAGAGCCGCTCCTCGTCGGGGCCGTCGTAGTACTCCACCTGGGCGGCGTAGACGCCCTGCCGGGTGTAGTTGCGGGCGTAGCCGCCGTAGAGCTCGCGGGTCTGGTCGCGAGCGTTGGGGTCGCGCTCCGGCTCGGGCGCGGCCAGCCCGGCGCTGACGCCGCTGACGTCGTGGCCCGCCGCGGTCAACGCGACGCGGATGAAGCGCTCGGTCTCCTCGTAGTCGCCCTCGCCGAAGTGCTGGTAGACCACGTCGCCGCCCGGACCGAACAGGTACTTCGCCGGCCAGTAGTTGTTCTCGAACTCGCGCCACGTCGCGAAGTCGTTGTCCTGCGCCACCGGCCAGAGGACGCCGAGCCGCTCGACCGCCTCGGCGACGTTCTCCGCGTCGTACTCGAAGTCGAACTCCGGACTATGCACGCCGAGGATCACGAGCCCCAGGTCGGCGTACTTCTCGTGCCAGTCGCGCAGATACGGGAGCGTGCGCACGCAGTTGATGCAGGTGTAGGTCCAGAAGTCGATCAGCACGATGTTGCCGCGATTGAGCTGCTCGGCAATCGTGAACGGCTCCGAGTTGAACCACGTCCCGAGGCCCCTGACCTCGTGATCCGGGACCACCGGTTCGCGATCGACCGGCTCGCCGGCGTCCTCGGCGGAGCCGCCGCAGGCAGCGGCGGCGAGCAGCACGAGCGCCGCGACGGCCACGAGGACGCCTCGATGGCGCGGGCGACTGAGTGGAGCGGAGTACACGGGCGCGCCCGAAGCGCTAGCGGGCGAGGGGCCGGCGGTCGCGGACCTGGTAGGGCAGGAATTCGGCATGGCAGCGGTGGCAGACGAAGCCCATCGCCTTGGAGTCGTCGTCCATCACCTCGGGGCCGCTCCAGCGAGGAGTGAGGGTTTCGTGCGCGCAGTCCGCCGGATCGGGCACGTTGCCGGACGGCTGCGGCGTCTTCAAGAGCCTGCCGAGGCCTGCCATCGCCTGCTCCTCCCACTCGCCCATCCAGCCTAGCCCGCGCGCCCGCTGGATGCGACCGTCGCGAGGCGCGCCTACTCCGCAGCCTGCTGGGCGATGCTCGCCTCGATCCGCCGCTCGGGGCGCCCGATCAGCACGGTCGCGATCGCCAGCAGCGGCAGTGCGGCCATCACCATCACGCCCACGTCGTAGCTGCCCGTCAGGTCGCGGAAGAGCGCCAGCGGCAGCGGGCCGACCGCCGCGCCGGTGATGCCCGCCATCATCGCCGCGCCCTGCACCCGGCCCAGCCCGAAGCGCCCGTAGTAGTGCGCCCAGATCACGCCCTGCACGATCCGCTGCGATCCGCCGGTGACGCCCATGCCGGCCGCGTACAGCACCGCCATCCACGGCGAGTTCACCACCAGCGCCAGACCGCAGACCACGAACAGCGCGCACATCGAGAACACGAACAGCCTGGCCGGCCCCGCCCGCTCCACCACGAACCCCACCACCATGGAGGTCGCGGCCGATGAGACCGCGAAGACGACGAAGACCGCCGCCGCGAGTGTCGCGCTGAGGCCGTGCTGCTCGAAGATCGAGGTCTGGTGGAAGACCAGCGCCGTCACCACCAACCCCGGCGTGGCCAGCGGCGCGGCCAGCATCCAGAACGCCAGCGACCGCATCACCGGCCGCGCCGCGGCAGCGGCGGGGCTGTGGGTACGGGTCTGTTCGATCAGCGGCGGGTGGTCGGCGCCGTCCGGGAAGAGCCCCACGTCCTCCGGCCGGTTGCGGACCAGGAAGACGGCCGCGGGGATGATCAGCAGCATCACCAGCACACCGAGCAGCGCGTAGGCCTCGCGCCATCCGTAGGCGTCGATCAGGAAGCGGCTGAGCGGGGGCAGCACGGCGTTGGAGAGCGGGAAGCCGAGCCCCATCAGCGCGATCGCCCGCCCTCGGCGCGTCACGAACCACTGGTTCACCAGCAGCACGGCGTTGATCGTCAGCGATCCCTGCCCCAGCGCCCGCAGCCCGGCGAACGAGAGGTAGAACGCAACGAGGCCGACCGAGAACGCCATCCCGAAGCAGGCCGCGCCGAAGGCGACGCCCACCAGGATCAGGTTCAGGCGCGCGCCCCAGCGGTCCGCCAGCCGGCTGACCGCCACCACCATCAGGGCGCTCACGCCCGTGCTGACCGCGTACAACCCGGAGATCGTCGAGCGTGAGAACCCGGTGTCCTCGATCATCGAGTCCACAAAGATCGAGAAGACGAACGACTGCCCCGGGCCGCTGCTGAAGGCGACCATCGCCGCCGTGATCACGATCACCCAGCCGTAGAAGAACTGGCCGCCCCCGATCAACCGGGGAGTCGCGTCTGCCGGCACTCAGCCTCATCTCGATTCGCGGTCGCGAGGAAGCGACCAGCCTAGCCACGCATCCCGCGACGGGCGAACCGTGACCATCGAGGGCCCGCTCCGGCGTCGCGGTGTGGACGCGGGGTGTCGCGCGGTCGCCTTCACTCGTACCTAAGCGTAGACTCACGGTAGTGACAGCCTTGCAGCAGACTCGAACGCGGCTAGCGGCGCGCCTGTCCGGCCGATCCACGCCCGTGCTGGTCCGCCTCGTCGCACGCTCGCTGCCCTACAAGGGCCAGATTGCGCTGGCCTTTGTCGTGCTGGGCGCGGCCGCCGCGCTCGATGTCGTCGCACCCTACCTCGTCGGCGTCGCCATCGACGCTGGACTCGACATCGCCACCCAGGAGGGCGCCGGGGGTGTCGAGGAGACGATCGCGCGAGGCACCATCGCGACGCTGCTGCTGGCGGTGGCCGTGCTGCTGCTGGCGGGCATCGCCCGCGGCCTCTTCAAGTACGGTCAGGCCTACCTCGGCGAACGCATCTCGCAGGAGATCGCGCTCGACTTCCGCAACGACATCTACGACCGCCTGCAGCGGCTCAGCTACGCCTACCACGACCAGGCGCAGATCGGGCAGATCATGTCGCGCGCCACCGGCGACGTGGAGGGCGTGCGCATGTTCGTCAGCATGGGCGTGCTGCGCTTCCTCTACGTGATCGTCCTCTGCGCGGCCGTCTACGCCCTGATGATCACGGCCAACGCCAAGGTCGGGCTGGCGGCGCTTGCCTTCGCGCCACTGGTCGCGATCCAGGGCACCTGGGCCTCGGCGAAGCTGCGGCCGATCTGGCTCTACGTGCAGGACCTGCAGGGCCAGATGGCCAACGTGCTGCAGGAGAACCTCACCGGCCAGCGCGTCGTCAAGGCCTTCTCGCGCACCGAGTTCGAGCAGGCGAAGTTCGACGAGAAGGTCGACGAGCTGTTCGTCCACTCCTACTCGACCAGCAAGTTCCAGGCCTTCAATGAGCCGTTCCTGCAGGCCCTCTGGCTGCTCTCGCTCGCCGTCGTCTTCTGGCTCGGCGTGACCGAGGTGCAGGCGGGCCGCATGGATACCGGCGAGCTCGCCGCGTTCCTGCTCTGGCTGACGCTGCTGCAGGTGCCGGTGCGCTCGATCGGCTGGATCATCATGATGTTCGCGCGCGCCCACTCCACCGGCAGCCGCATCTTCGAGATCCTCGACGCCGAGTCCGCCGTCCAGGAGGATCCCGACGCCGTCCCGATCCAGGTCGAGCGCGGCGACGTGCGCTTCGAGGGCGTCACCTTCCAGTACGACGCCACCTCGCCCGTGCTGCGCGACATCTCAATCACCGCCAACCGCGGCGAGACGATCGCGCTGCTCGGGCGCACCGGCTCGGGCAAGTCCACCGTCGTCAACCTGCTGCCGCGCTTCTACGACGTGAGCGAGGGGCGGATCTCGATCGACGGTCAGGACGTGCGCGACGTGACCCTCGACTCACTGCGCGAGGCGATCGGGATCGTGCAGCAGGACCTGTTCCTCTTTATCGGCACCATTCGCGACAACATCCGCTACGGCCAGCTCGACGCCACCGACGAAGCGGTCATCGAGGCGGCGAAGGCCGCACGCATCCACGAGTTCATCGAGGAGATGCCGGAGGGCTACGACACCTGGGTCGGCGAGCGCGGCGTCACCCTCTCCGGCGGCCAACGCCAGCGCATCTCGATCGCGCGCACGCTGCTGCGCAACCCGCGCGTGCTGATCCTCGACGACTCGACGGCCTCGGTGGACATGCGCACCGAGTACGAGATTCACGAAGCGCTGGAGGCGCTGATGGAGGGTCGCACCACCTTCGTGATCGCGCAGCGCCTGCGCACCGTGAAGGAGGCCGACCAGATCCTCGTCCTCGACGACGGCGTGATCGTCGAGCGCGGCCGCCACGACGAGTTGCTCGAGCGTGACGGCTTCTACCGCCAGATCTACGACCTTGAACTGCGCGACCAGGAGGAAGCGCGCGCTGCCGCCTCGCAGGGGCCGTTCGGCGATGACGGACCGGGCGGGGAGACTCGCGAGCACGCGGCGGCGGCGGGGGGCGGCGGCTAGTGGCCTACTGGGGCGGCGGACAGGCCGGCGGTTGGAGCGGCGACATGCGCGGCGTCCGCCAGGGCCGCGCCGTGGACGGCTGGGACTACGAGGATCTGGGCCGCGTCTACGACCCCAGACTGGTTGGGCGCATCGTGCCGATGCTCCGCCCCTACAAGTTCCGGGCCGTGATCGCGGTCATCTCGATGTTCGTCTTCGCGATCGCCTCCTACGCGCAGCCGTATGTGATGGCGACCGCCACCCAGTCGATCGTCGACAAGCTACGCTCCGGCGACGCCGCCGCGATCGCGGCGGTGGACGCGGAGATCGTCAAGTACGGCCTGTTGCTCGTCGTGCTCGCGGCCATCTCCTTCATCTCCGGCGCGGTGCAGCGGCTGATGACGGGCTACGTCGGGCACCGCATCCTGCGCGACATGCGCAGCAACATGTTCGCGCACCTCAATCGCCTCTCGCTCAGCTTCTACGACCGCGAGGAGGTCGGGCGCATCATGTCGCGCGTCACCTCGGACGTGGTGACGCTGCAGGAGCTGATCACCACGGGCTTCCTCAACATCCTCGCGGATGCGGTCGGGCTGGCGCTGATCGTCGGCTTCCTGTTCTGGCTGGACCCGCTGCTCGCCGTGGTGTCGCTCTCCGTGATCCCGTTGCTGCTCGCCTTCATGGCCTGGTGGCAGACGCCGGCCGCGCGCGCCTTCATCCGCGTGCGACAGGCGATCTCGATCGTCAACGGCGCGATCAATGAGAACGTCTCCGGGGTGCGCATCGTCCAGTCCCTCAACCGCGAGGAAGAGAACCTCAAGCGCTTCGAGCTGCTCAACCGCCGCCACCGCGACTCCAACATGCAGGCCGTGCGACTGCAGGCGAGCGTCATCCCCACCGTCGAGGTGCTCGCGACCATGGCCACCGGGATGGTGCTGATCGTGATCGGCATCCGCGTCTTCAACGGCAGCCTCGGCGCCGGCGAGGCGCTCGGCTTCACCGTCGGCTTCCTGCTCTACATCCAGCGCTTCTTCAACCCCGTCCGCGACATCGTCCTCCAGTACACGATGCTCCAGCGCGCCATGGCCGGCGCGCACCGCATCTTCGAGGTGCTCGACACAGAGCCCGCGATCGTCGACCCCCCGGACGCCGTCTCCCTGCCGGACGTCGAAGGCCGGATCGACTTCAACAAGGTCGACTTCAGCTACGTCGAGGGCGTCCCGGTGCTGCGCAAGTTCGACCTGCAGATCGAAGCCGGCGAGACCATCGCCTTCGTCGGCCACACCGGGGCAGGGAAGACGACGGTCAGCGCCCTCGTGAACCGTTCGTACGACATCCAGGACGGCGAGATCCTGATCGACGGGCACGACCTGCGGACGATCGAGCGCGCCTCGCTGACGCGGCGCATGAGCGTGGTGCTGCAGGAGCCGTACCTCTTCTCCGGCACGATCGCCGACAACATCCGCTACGGCCGCCTCGACGCCACGGACTCGGAGCTCGAGGACGCCGCCCGCGCCGTCGGCGCCAACGAGTTCATCGAGCGGCTGCCGGAGCGCTATGACACGGAGTTGCACGAGCGGGGACTCAATCTCTCGGTCGGGCAGCGTCAGCTGATCGCCTTCGCGCGCGCCGTCGTCGCCGAGCCGCGCATCCTGATCCTGGACGAGGCGACCGCGAACATCGACACGCACTCGGAGCGTCTGATCCAGCAGGCGCTGCAGACGATCCTGCGCGACCGCACCTCGCTCGTGATCGCCCACCGGCTCTCCACGATCCGCAGCGCCGACCGCATCGTCGTGATGCGCGACGGGGAGATCATCGAGATCGGCGCCCACGACGAACTGATCGCCCTCGACGGCATCTACGCCGATCTCTACCGCATGACCTACCGCTCCGGGGACAACGGTGGCCCCGAGGCTGATGGTGCGGCGGGAACCGAGGCGTAGCCCGCTTCGTCCTCCGACTACTGTGAGACGCCGTACCGTTCGCCCCGTGCGCGAGCGGCGTCTACAATGCCGCCGCACCCGGACCGAACGCAGGAGTTCGCAGGAGGCCGACGCATGCCGCACACGCTGCTGCTCGCCGAGCCGCGAGGCTTCTGTGCGGGCGTGGTGCGCGCGATCGATGTGCTCGACGCGGTGCTCGACCGCGAGCCGCCACCGATCTACGCCTTCCATGAGATCGTGCACAACCGCCACGTGGTCGACGGCTTCCGCGCCCGCGGCGCCGTCTTCGTCGACGACATCGCCGAGGTGCCCGAGGGCTCGCGCATCGTCTTCAGCGCCCACGGCGTCTCGCCCGCTGTCGTCGCGGAGGCGCGGGAGCGCCGTCTGCGCGTGATCGACACCACCTGCCCGCTGGTCACGAAGGTGCACCTGGAAACGAAGAGCGCCGTGCGGCTCGGCTACGATGTCCTGCTCGTCGGCCACCGCGGCCACGATGAGACCGTCGGCACCCAGGGCGAAGCGCCCGATCGCACGCAGATTGTCGAGACCGCGGAGGAGGCTGCCGCGCTCGAGGTGGAGCGGCCGGTCTTCGTCGTCACGCAGACCACGCTGTCCGTGAACGACACGGCGGAGGTGATCGACGAGATCCGCGACCGCTACCCCGACGCCGAAATCCGCAACGACATCTGCTATGCCACGACGAACCGCCAGTTCGCCGTGCGCAAGGTCGCCGAGCAGGCCGACCTCCTGCTCGTCGTCGGCTCGGCGAACTCGAGCAACTCCGTGCGCCTGCGCGAGGTCGCCGAGGACGCAGGCGTGACCGCCTACCGCGTGGACGGCCTCGACGAGATCGACCCCGCCTGGTACGAGGGTGTCGGCGTCGTCGGCCTCACCTCCGGCGCCTCCGTCCCCGACGAGCTCCTCGACCCGATCATCGAAGACCTCAAGGCTCGCGGCGTCACCCGCATCGAGCCCGTCATCGTCGCCGAGGAGACCGTCGAGTTCCGCCCGCCGCAGGAGCTGGAGCTGTAGATCCGGCGGTCGCGAACCGGTAGGCAGCCTCGCCGGCGAGGCGCACATGGCTTCCGCGCTGACGCACGATCCGATACCCGTATCGCCGAAGCAGGGTCGCGAGACGGTCCCCGGAGACATCGCGAGGAAGGCTCACGCCGGGATGAGTTCGTCTCTCACGAGATGCAGCCGGATCGCCAGGGGGCGATCAGCGTCGTCCTCGTCGAAGTGCGTCCGAACGGCATCACGAGCCATCTCGCGCAGTTCGTCGAACGTGCCAGCTTCGGTGAAGAGCGAGTAGCCGAGCGCACGGGCGGTGTAGCCCCCCTCGGGCGCTTCCTCGACCTCAAAGATGATCTCGCTCATGGTCTTCCCCAGCCCGGAAAGCATAACGCCGTGCCTCGCCCGTCAGGGCCTATCCCCGGCGCCTGCCCGGGTTCGCGCCGGCACCGGGAGCGGCGAATATGACCACATATGTGCCGGATTCGTACGGCCGGGCAGCAGCCGCAGGCATGCTACGATGGTTAGTGCGACCGGGTCGCACGTAGGCCGGGTCAGGGGGACGCCGCATGCCGCACACACTGCTGCTGGCCGAGCCGCGCGGCTTCTGCGCCGGCGTCGTGCGCGCCATCGACGTCCTCGACGCCGTGCTCGACCGCGAGCCGCCGCCCATCTACGCCTTCCACGAGATCGTGCACAACCGCCACGTCGTCGAGAGCTTCCGCGCACGCGGCGCCATCTTCGTCGACGAGGTGACCGAGGTGCCCGAGGGCTCGCGCATCGTCTTCAGCGCGCACGGTGTCTCGCCCGCCGTCGTCGACGAGGCGAAGCGCCGGAGCCTGCGCATCATCGACGCGACCTGCCCGCTGGTGACCAGGGTCCATCGCGAGGCGCGCAAGGCAGTGCGGGACGGGTACGACGTCCTGCTCGTCGGCCATCGCGGCCACGACGAGACGGCCGGCACCCTCGGTCAGGAGCCCGATCGCATTCGCATCGTCGAGAGCCCGGACGAGGTCGTCCGGCTCGGCTCCAACGAGCGCCCGGTCTTCGTCGTCACGCAGACCACGCTCTCCGAGGACGACACCGCCGAGGTGATCGACGAAGTGCGGTCGCGGTATCCCGGCGCCGAGGTGCGCAACGACATCTGCTACGCCACCACCAACCGCCAGCTCGCCGTGCGCACCATCGCCGCGCGCGCCGACCTCGTGCTCGTCGTCGGCTCGCCGAACTCGAGCAACTCCGTCCGCCTGCGCGAGGTCGCCGAGGACGCAGGCGCGACCGCCTACCGAGTGGACGGCCTCGATGAGATCGACCCTGCCTGGTACGAGGATGTGGACATCGTCGGGCTCACCGCCGGCGCCTCCGTCCCCGACGAACTCATCGACCCGATCATCGAGGACCTCAGGGCTCGCGGCGTCACCACCATCGAGCCCGTCGTCGTCGCGGAGGAGACCGTCGAGTTCCGCCCGCCGGAGGAGCTGGAGGTATAGCGATGGGCTGGGAGACCTGCGCCGCTGTCGAACGTCGCCCGGACAAGCTCAGCGGGGCCTGGGTGTTTCGCGGAACCCGCGTGCCTGTATCCACTCTCTTCGAGAACCTCAAGGCCGGCGCGTCGACCGGAGAGTTTCTGGATTGGTTCCCCGGTGTCGATAGCGGCCAGGTGGAAGCCGTTCTCGAGCACGAAGTCAACGCTCTGGCGGCCTCGATTCGTTCGTGAGACGTGCGGTTGGGTAGGCCGCGCGAGAGGGCTCACGCCTTTCACGCCTACGCTGCTCGTCGCGCACAACTCCGCGGGCGAACGCACATCGCGCACCGATAGTCGCGCCGCTTAGAGTGATCGCCGGAGATCTCGCCGGGCCCGGGCGAGCGTGGGCGGGAAGCGAGCAGTCATGACCAGATCAAGAGCCGCGATCTTCACGAAGGCCGAAGCACCGATCCTTGTCGAGGAGGTCGAACTCGGAGACCCGGCGCCGGGCGACGTGCTCGTGCGGATGTCCGCGACCGGCGTCTGCCACTCCGACCTGCACTACCTGCGCGGCTGGCGCGAGGTCACGAAGCCGACGCTGATGGGCCACGAGGGCACGGGCGAGGTGATCGCCGTCGGCGAGGGCGTCACGCACGTCGCGCCGGGCGATCGCATCATCACCTCGCTCGTGCGGCGCGACGGCGATCCGACGGGCGCGGCCACGCCGTCGTCGGCCAGCTCGGTGAGGTGGCGCGGCGAGGAGCTCGACGGACACCGGAGCAGCGTCTACACGTGGACTGAGCACGCGCTGCTCGACGCCGACTATGTGGTGAAAGTACCGCCGGAGACGCCCCCGGACGTGGTCGCGCCGCTCGGTTGCGGCGTGCTCACCGGGGCCGGGACGGTGCTCAACGCCCTGGACGCGCAGCCGGGCCGCTCGAGCGCCGTGTTCGGCGCCGGCGGCGTCGGCCTCTCGGCGATCGCTGCGCTGCGGGTGCGCGAGTGCGAGCCGATCATCGCCGTCGACCTGTCGGACGAGAAGCTCGAGTTCGCGCGGCGCTTCGGCGCAACCGACGTCGTCAACGCCAGCGAGGGAGACCCGGTCGAGCGGATCCGCGAGCTCAGCGACGGCGGCGTCGACTACGCGATCGACGCGATCGGCGCGCGCGGGACCACGCAGCAGATCGTGGAGGCGGCGAAGGGCCGCCGCGGAGCCGAACGCGGGGGCACTGCCGCGATGATCGCGACCGGGAACATGGTGCGCGTGCCGACCGGCGAGATGGTCATCGGCCAGAAGACGCTGATCGGCGTCATGCTCGGCTCGGCCGTGCCGGAGCGCGACGTGCCGGAGCTCCTGCGCTGGCACCGCGAGGGCATGTTCGACCTCGACGCACTCGTCACGGAACGCTACTCGCTCGACGAGATCAACGAGGCGACGGCACGACTCGAGGGCGGCCAGGTCTTCGGTCGCGGAATCGTCGTCTTCTAACGGAGCGGCTCAGTCCTCAGGAGCCCGCGCTATCCGAATCCGCCGCAGACGGCTCCGCTTGTGGCTCGCGCTGAGCGACGAGCGGCGTCACGGGGAGCCCTCCATCCGGGAACAGTCCGACGAATTCCTCGTTGACGAACGCCGGCGCACCCAGGATGTACGGCACGTACTCATCCCCTAGCGACGTGTAGAGCGCTGTGACGTTCAGGCTTCTCGCGCAGGCCTCGAGGTCGGCGATGCTGCCGCCCTCGAAAATGACCAGGCTGAAGCGGCCACTGGTCAGACCGCGCAGGCAGTCCGCCGAGGGCTCCCGCACTCCGGCGTCCTCCTCGACTGACTCCTCCGCCGCGCCGCCGATGCGCACGCTGTAGACGCGGGTGCGGCTGCCGTCCTCGGAGGTCACGGTGACCGTGATCTCCGAGCCGTCCGCGACCGCTGCCTGGCGCCCGTTCTCCGCGTCCTCGTCGGCGTCGGGCGGATCGATAGCGACCGTCGCGCGTGGTTGCAGCGCCTCCGCCATCACTGTCGTCTCCGTCACGCCCTCGGCGGCGACGCCCTCGTACTCCTCGCGGGCGGCTGCGAACTCGCCGATGTCCACGCCGAGAAGCGTCAGCGAGGCGAGACGGGCGTCGATGGCGGCGGGCATGTTGTAGCTGTAGACCTTGTCGTCGTTCTGGTCGGCGACGTACATCACGTCGCCGTCGGACCAGATGCCACGCGGGCTGTTGTTGCCGGCCCGGCTCAGCACCGTGTTGGGGAACTCCTCATCGCGGACGCGTTCGAGCTCTGCGTCCTCGGCTGCGTCCTCGTCGTCATCGGGCACGGGCAGGCGGTAGGCGAAGAGCCGCTTGGGGTCGTGGTTGGAGACCCAGATCGTAACGCCGTCGGACCAGATGCCGTGCGGGTCGTCGTTGGCGGAGTCGAGGGCGTACTGGGCGACAAGCTCGCCGCTCTCGAGGTCGTAGCGGTAGACAGCGTCGTCGGTGCCGTCGAGTACCCAGATCGTTCCGTCGGCCGCCCAGATCCCACGAGCGTCAGCGTTCGCCTCGGCGAGTACGATCTCGCGCTCCTCGACGCGCTCCCCACTCTTGAGGTCGTAGGCGAAGAGCCGCTCCTGGCCGCTATCGGAGACCCACACCGTCGTGCGGTCGGACCAGAAGCCGCGCGGCGCGCGGTTGGTCTCGGCGAGCGCGAACTCGACGTCCTCTACGCGCTCGCCCGTCTCGAGGTCGTAGGCGTAGACGGCGTCATCGGCGCCCGAGCCGTTCTCGGCGAGCCAGAGGATGGCGCCATCGGACCAGGCGCCGGTGGGCCAGTCGTTGCCGGACTCGAGCTCCTCGATGTCACGCGTCACGTTCCACTCGAAGTCCTCGTCGCTCGGAGTCGGCCCGGAGGGGCCACCCCCGCCGCCACCGCCGCCGCCGATGCTCGGAAAGATGATCAGAGGAGGCCGCGTCACGTCCACCTCGGTCACGTTGACGGTCACGTCGATGGAGTCGCTGCGGCCGGCCGGGTCGGATGCCGCGACCGTCACCCGGTAGACGTTGTCGCCACCGGCGTCCGCCGGCGCGTCATAGTCGGGCGGCGTCACGAAGCTGAGCACGCCCCGGTCGCTGATCTCGAAGTCGTCGCTGTCGGTCCCCGACTTCGACCAGCTGATCGTCTCGCGCTCCGGGTCGGTGGCGCGGTACGTAAACACGGCGCCGGTACCACCCTCGGCGTAGCTGACGACGGCGTCGCCGGTCAGTACCGGGTCCTCGTCGACATTCACGATGGTGATGGCGACCGTGATGGTGGCGGAGGCACGGGACGGGTCGGTGGCGGTGACCCTCACCGAGTAGCTCGACCGCTTCTCGCGGTCGAGGGCGGCCTTCGCCCACAGCTGGCCGCTCCCCTCGTCGATGTCGAAGAACGCGAGGCTCCCTGTGTCCAGGCTGTAGGTCAGCGTGTCGTTGTCATCGTCCATCGCCTCAACGGGGTCGCCGATGTCGCGTCCCGCGGGCGTGTTCTCGTCCACGCTCCGCTCGCGGGTCTCGGTGGAGGGGAACACGGGCCGGTTGTTCACTACTATCGGAGCCGCTTGCACGGCATTGGCCGAGACCGCCTGCGCGTTCTTCCCGGAGCCCTCGGGGTCCGTGTATGAGGCCATGACCCGGAGGTAGTCGCCCACGTCGTCGTCGGTCGGGGTGTACGAGGCCGAAGCGGCGCCGTCGATGGGCGTCCAACTGCTGAACCCGTTCGGCGACCGCTCCCACTCCCACGTGACGGCCGAGGGTCTGCCGTCCGGGTCGCTGAGTGTCGCGGTGAGTCGGGTTCCCGCCTGCGGCTGCAGTGAGGAGAGCGAGATCGAGCCGGCTTCTTCGACGTTGGTGACGTTGACCGTCACGTCCAGCGTGCCCACGTTCGTCCCGTCGGTGGCTTCCACCCTCACGAGGTAGGCGTTGTCCCGGTTCGAGTCGGCCGCGTTCTCGTAGTCGGGTGTGGCGAGGAAGCGCAGCACGCCGCTGCCGAACTCCTCGAAGTCGCCGCTGTCGGTCCCGACCAGCGACAGGCCGATGGTGTCGCCCTCGGGGTCGGTCGCGAAGTACGACTCCACGAAGCTGCCGCTGTCCTCCGCGATCTCGATGCTGGCGCGCCCGGACACCTCGGGAGCTTCGTCGACATCGTCGACGGTGACGGTCACGCTGATCACGGCGTCGATCGCGGTGTCTGCCTCGCCGTCGGCGTTCTTGCTGTCGCTGACCATGATGGTCCCGCGGTAGGAATCCCGGCCCTCGTGGTTGAGCGGCTCCCGCGTCCGCAGCTGGCCGGTCCCGACGATGTCGAAGAAGCTCGCGAGGCCGCCGCCGAGGGTGTACGTCAGCGCATCGAGGTCGTCGTCCCGGGCGCCGACGGGCGAACCGATGTTGCGTCCCGCGGGCGTGTTCTCGTCCACGCTCCGCTCGCCGGTCTCGACTCCGGGAAACTTCGGCTCGGTGTTCCCCAACGCAGGCTCATCACTCGCGATCTCGGACCAGCGGCCATCGCCCTCGCTGGTGACGGCGCGCACCTGTACGTCGTACTTGGTGCCGTTCACGAGGTTGCGGATGACGTAGCGCAGGTCGCCGCGGGCCGGGATCCAGGCGCGCCGCACGAGGGTCCATCGCGAACTGGACGTGTCCGAGGCTTTGGCGTAGCGCAGGTCGTAGGAGGTGATCTCCGAGTCGGGGTCGCCGGTGTCATCGGGGGCCGTCCACTCGACGGCGAGCGCCTCGTTGACCGGCGTCGTGGTGACAAGGGGAACGCCGGCCGTGGAGCCGTGCCCGTAGATCTTGAGGCTCCAGGACTTGAGCGTGCCCACGTCGTTCTCGTAGGCGTCGGTGATGCGCAGCGTCCACGTGCCGGCTGCGTTCTCGCCGAGGTGCCGCGCCGAACCGAACCGGAAGCTCTCCGTCAGCGCGTGCGTCAATTTTTCGGTCGTACCGTCAGACCTGTGGAGGGTTGTCTGGGCGGCGAAGACCAGCCGCGATTCGGCACCCGAGGGCGATACCAGGAAGATCAGCAGATCCCGGAAGGACGGGTGGTCGAACTCGGCGTTGACCTCAACGAACTCCACGAACCCCACGTACGAGTCGATCGTCAGGCTCGTCGTGACCGTGGTGCGGGACCCGGACGTCGGCGCGTCGGGAATCGCCAGGTCGAGGTCACCCGACTGCACCTCGATCTCGCGCATCGTCGGCAGGTTCGTCCAGTTCTGCGCCAGGGCGACGGCGGCGCTGGCATCCACCACGCCGAAGCCGTACTCGTGGTTGAAGTTGTAGCGCGCGCTGGTTGAGCCGTACTTGAGCGCTCCCCGCTCCCAGCCGCTGTTGGAAGCGTCGTTCTTGCGGGCGGAGGCCGCGAGGATCAGTTTCACGTCGCGCCAGGTCAGATCGGAGTTGGCGGCGCGCACCAGCGCCGCTACTCCGGACACGATCGGCGCCGAAGCGGACGTGCCGGAGAACGAATCCGTGTAGCGGTCGCCGTTCC
Organism: Dehalococcoidia bacterium; assembly: GCA_965261685.1. Classification (GTDB taxonomy): domain Bacteria; phylum Chloroflexota; class Dehalococcoidia; order UBA2979; family UBA2979; genus VXMT01. The sequence continues at coordinate 70,458 of CBDHDI010000012.1, read as the reverse complement.
TCGCGGTCGCGATCCCCGGCATGCCCCGCGTCCGGTCACCGGATGGAGCGCACACCCAGAGGTTCGCGCCCCGCTCCGAGTACGCGGTCCTCACGTCGTTGTAGTTGACGGCGCAGACCGCGGTGACGCCGTAGTGGTTCGCGTACTCGTCGAGGTTGGAGTCCTGGCCCTCGAGGTGATCGTTGCCGCCGGCGAAGACGTAGAACACGCCCTTCCCGCCGAAGCCGTTCGTCACGCCGTTTACTATCGCCCCCTCCCAGGTCGCGGACGTGAAGCCGAGCATCCGCGGAGGCCCCCAGCTGTTGTTGGACACAGCCGTATCAGCCTTGTTCCGCGTCATGGCGTCTCCTGCGTTCACGTCGGAGGGCAAGCCGTACTCGATCACGTTGTAGTTGTAGATGCTGGCCCGGGGCGCCACGCCGCGCACGCCGAGGCCGTTGTCGCGGGCCGCGATGATGCCGGCCACCTGCGTCCCGTGCGTCTCGAGCGGGTCGAAGACATCGTCCCCGAAGTAGTCGTGGTTGCGCGCCGTGAGGACATTGTCCGCGAGGTCCTCGTGCGCGTAATGCAGCCCGTCGTCGACGACGGCGATGTTAATGCCCGCCCCCATCGTCGTGGCCCAGGCCTCCTCGACATTGATGTCGCGGCCCGCCCCTCGCGGGAACTGGTTCGTGTTGTTCAGGTGCCACTGGCATCCGTACCAGGGGTCGCTTTGCGCAGTCGTCAGGCCGGTGCAGCGTTCGAGCGCCCTGCCGTAGGCGGACACACGGATCTGGAGCAGGTATCGGCCGGTGTCGCCGGAGGACGGGGCAATCTTGATGTAGTACGTGCCCGCGTCGAGCTTGCCCCAGACGGAGAAGCTGACCTCGCGAGCCCCGTTGCCGGCCCAGACCTCGTGCGGGATGACGTACAGGTCGTCCACGGCGGTGTTCGATGAGTCGAAGATCGTCGGCGTGAGCGGAAGCGGGTCGCCGCCGAACGCGAGGGCGTACCCGTAGATGTAGGTCTCCTCCTCCAGCGTGAGGCTGAAGTAGTCCGTATTGCCGGGGGACGAGATCCGACCGGTCTCCGGGATGCGGAGCGACATGGTCCTGGCGGTCGCGGATGTGCTGCCGGGCTCGGTCGCGGTCCGCACGAACAGGGTGTAGGGCCCGGTATCGTCATCGAGGTAGCCCCTGACCTTGATGTAGTACGTGCGCGCCTCCAACCGCCTCCGAAGCATGAACCCGCTTTCGTTGTCAGGGAACTCGCTGTCATCGTTCTGCACGAGGACGCTGTCGTTGTCGGCATCAATGAGTTGGCCGAAGGTGTCGACTCTGCCGACCGCCATGACCCAGATGTCCGTGGGGCGGTTCAGCTCGAGCTTGAAGTAGTTCGCACCGCTCTCGCCGCCCTCCGGGCCGATCCGAGCCGGAGTCATGGAGTCCGGCGAGATGGGCGTCGCCGTCTCCTTCGTGTTGCCCGGGTCCGTCGCCGCGCGGGCGTGAATCGTGTACGCGGCGGTCTCGCGCGCCGCGAAGCTCGTGACCCTGACGTAGTAGGTCCCCGCCGGGAGCTCGGCGCGAATCGAGAAGTTCAGCCGCCCGTCCAGCAGGATGCCGTCGCCGTTAGAGGCCTTCACGGCTCCGTTCGAATCCTGCACCTCGCCGACCGTATCGTCGCTGCCGCCGGCGTAGACCCAGAGGTCCGTCTCGCTCGTGAGCACGATCCGGAAGAAGTCCTCGTCGTCGCTCGGGTCGATGCTGCCGGGCACGGAGGAACCGAGGCCCAGCGACGTTGCCCCGGACCTCGATCCACTGTGGTCGCGGGTCGTCGCCTCGCGGGTGTCGGTCCACGGGCCGTCGGCGCCGTTGTCCGCGCGCAGCTGGAGGTCATACTTCGTGCCGTCGGGCAGGTCCTTCAGCTCGTACTCCAGCGTTCCATCGCCCGCGGTTCCTCGACGGTCCAGTTGGGGTCGGCCTTGTCCGTGGCGTCGCTGCGGATGTAGCGCAGGTCGTAGGCGACGATCGGCGAGCCGCCGTCGTCGGCCGCGCTCCAGGCAATTTCCAACGAGTTCGTCCCGACCTTGACCTCGCTGAAGGCGGGAGCCCCGAGCGTCTGGGCCCCGGCCTGACCCGCCGCCATCAGCACGGAGAGTGCGGCACAGCCCGCGAGCAGCGAGAGCCACCTCACCGCGTTTCGACTTCCCTTCGCCAGTTGGGGCTTGAGATCCGCACACCGTCCTGCACCGCGAGCGTGTTCGCCAGCTCCAGTGACGGGAAGCCGGGCTCGGTATCCACGAGGAAGGCGTTCGCGCCGAACGACTGCTCCGTCACGCTGCTCCGCGCGATTCCGTGCTCCGCGAAGAAGCCCTCGACGGCCGCCTCGTCCCACGACACGTCGAGCACCAGCACGACGCCGCCGGGCAGCGTCATCAGTTCGCCGGATTCGGTGCGGAAGACCGGCTCAGCGCCGTCGCTGTGCAGCCACACCTTCCTGATCCGGTCGCCGTCGTACCAGGTGTACGGCTGCTCTTCCTTCTCGGGCGTCACCGCGTCTGCCGCCCGCGCCGCCGCCGCGGCGGGCTGCGGATCGGTCCGAGGAGGCTTCGGGTCCGATGGCCTGAGCCCGGTGAAGTCCTTGGAGTCGGAGTCCGCCTCCTCCTCCCTCGTCGTCACGACGACGGTGCGAGAGCCCGCCGGCGGCGAGGCGGTTGGAGTCGAGGTCGGTTCGGCCGTCGTGGGAGCCGGACTGGGCGAGGGGCTGGTCGTCGGGGCGGCGGCCTGTTGCGCGGGCGGTGGCGAGGGGTTGGCCACCGGCGCGGCGGCCTCCCTCGGGGCTGTGGCAGTCGGCTCAGACGTGGCCGTGGGCGGGGCGGGCTCGCTGCAAGCAGTGAGGATCGCGGCGCCGCCTGCCAACAGGACGATGGCCACGAAGGCTGCCGACGGGAGAACGAGTCTTCTCATCCTGGATCCCCAACACCCCGCTGCGAGAACCTTTCGAGGATACCGCCGCACGCGCCGTCAGGAACCCTCCCCCGCCCCGCCACGCGGCGGCGCGACGCGAACCGAGGCGCGGGTGACCTCGATGCCGTTGAGCACGAGGTGGAACGAGTGATCGCCGTAGCCGGGGAAGTTCACGCCGACGAGGTTCACCAGCACGCGCGCCGTCCCGCTCGTGCCGCCGGTCACCGGCGGGAGGGGCATGTCGCCCTGGATGCGATCGATGATCTCCTTGCCGTCGGCGTCGTAGCCGCTGACCTCGAGGCGATGCGTCCCGGCCTCGGCGACGGAGTAGCGGATCTGCGCGACCATCGTGAGTTGCGGGTGGCGCGCGGGTACCTCGGCGGCGTGGATCGTGTCCACGCCGATGCCGAGGGCGTGCAGCTTCCCGCCGGACTCCTCGGCGAAATCGCTCAGGAAGGCGAACTCCAGGTCCATCGCCGTCAGTTCCTCTCGTGGCCGCGCCGCCGGCCGATGTAGTCCGGGCTGCGGCCGTAGAAGGCGGCGGCGGCGTTCATCAGCGTCTCGCCGAGCGTCGGGTGCGGGTGGATCGTGAGTTCGAGGTCCTGCACCACGGCCCCCATCTCGATCGCCAGCGCGGCCTCCGAGATCAGGTCGCCCGCCCCGACGCCCACGATGCCGACGCCGAGCACGCGATCGGTGTGCGGCTCGACGACGAGCTTTGTCGCGCCGTCGGTGCGGCCGAGCGTCGTCGCGCGGCCGGAGGCGGGCCACGGCAGCGTCGAGGTCTGCACCTCGATGCGGCGATCCGCCGCTTCCGCCTCGGTCAGGCCCACCCACGCGATCTCCGGGTTCGTGTAGACCACGGCGGGAATCGCGCGGGCGTCCCAGGGCAGGGGCTTCCCCGCGATCGCCTCGACGGCGACACGCGCCTCGTGCGTGGCCTTGTGCGCGAGCATCGGCTCGCCGGCCACGTCGCCGACTGCGAAGATCGCCGCGTCCGCGCTGCGGAGCTGCGCGTCGACCTCGACGAAGCCGCGCCCGTCGAGCGCCGCACCCGTCTGCTCCAGCCCGAGGCCGGCGCTGTTCGGACGGCGGCCCACGGCGACCAGCACCTGGGCGAACAGCTCGTCCGCGGGCGCGCCGTCCGTGCCGGCGAGACGGGCCATCACGCCGCCCTCGGCCTCCTCCATCGCGAGCACCGTCGTCTCCAGCCGGATCGCCTCGAAGCTGCTCCGCAGGCGGCGCTGCAGCGTGCGCACGAGGTCGCGATCGACGCCCGGCAGCAGGCCCGCCGTCATCTCGACGACCGTGACGCGCGAGCCGAGCGCCGCGTAGACGCTGCCCAGCTCGAGGCCGATGTAGCCGCCGCCGACGACCAGCAGCGTCTCCGGGACGCGCTCCAGCTCCAGCGCCGAGGTGGAGTCCAGCACCAGCGGCGAGTCCAGCGCGAGGCCGGGGACGGTGGCCGGCAGCGAGCCGGTCGCGACGATCGCGTACTCGAAGCCGATCGTGCGCGGCTCGCCCTCGGCCGGCGTGACCACGACGGAGCGCGGGCCGTCGAAGCGGGCGCGCCCGCTCACGAACTCGACGCCGTGCTGCTTCGTCAGCTGGCCGAGCCCGCCGGTCAGGCGGTTGACCACGCCCTGCTTCCACTGGCGCAGCTTGTCGAGGTTGATCGAGGGCGGCCCATAGCTGACGCCCCACTCGGCGGCCTGTTGCGCCTCCTCGAGCTGCGCGGCGACGTGCAGCAGCGCCTTGGAGGGGATGCAGCCGCGGTAGAGGCAGACGCCGCCGGGGTTCGGCGCGTCGTCGATCAGGGTGACCTTCATGCCCATGTCGGCGGCGAGGAAGGCCGCGGGGTACCCGCCCGGCCCCCCGCCGATCACGACGAGGTCGCTGCCAGCGTCGCTCACTCCGGTTCCTCCTCCGCCGCCGTCTCCGGGAACTCCTCGAGCATGTACGGCTGCGGCTGCTCCAGCGCCTCGGCGATCCAGGCGAGGGCGCGCGCGCCGTCGGCGCCGTCGATCAGCCGGTGGTCGAAGTTGATCGCCAGCGGCATGCGCAGCCGGGGCTGGAACTCGCCGTCGATCCAGACCGGCTCCAGCTCGGCGCGCCCGACGGCGAGGATGCCCACCTGCGGGGGCAGCAGGACCGCGTTGAAGAAGCCGATCCCCATGCCCCCGAGGTTCGAGATCGTGAAGGTGCCGCCTCGCAGGTCATCGAGCGTGCTCTTGCGATCGCGCGCGCGCCCGACCACCTTGCCTATCTCGATGGCCAGCTCGGTCATGCTCTTCTGGTCGGCGTTGCGCACCACGGGAACGATCAGCCCGTGGTCGGTGTCCGTCGCGACGCCGACGTGGACGTAACGGCGGTACACGATCTCCTCGCTCTCCACGTCGATGGACGCGTTGAGCCGCGGGAACTCGCGCAGCGCCCCGGCGACGACCTTCATCAGGATCGGCATCATCGTGAGTGCGCCACCGGCCGCCGTCACGCGCTCGCGGTTCGCGCGGCGCAGGGCCTCGAGGTCCGTGACGTCGGCCTTGCGCTGCAGCATCACGTGCGGGCTCTGCGACCAGGACTGGCTGAGCGTGCGCGCGGTCGTGCGGCGCACCCCGCTCATCCGCTCGCGCTCGATCTCGCCGAACTGCGAGAGGTCCGGCAGCGACGAGGTCGGCGCGGGTACGCGCGGTGGCTCCTCGGCAGGAGCCGCCCGGCTGCGCATCAGCCGTGCGTGGACCTTCACGTCGTCGATCGAGATGCGCCTGCCGGGGCCCGTCCCCGGGACCTCGCCGATCGCCACCCCGATCTCGCGCGCGAACATCCGCACCGAGGGCGAGGCGGGGACCTGTCCGCCATCGGACGGAAGCACGGGCGTCGCCACGGCGGACGGCCGCGCGGAGGCGGCCGGCGGGCGGGCCGGGGCTGCAGCGGAGGGCGGGGGCTGTGCGGCGCCGGGCGGAGGCGCTGTCGCTGCGGGCGCAGCCGCGGCGGCCGGGGCGGCCGGCTCCGCGCCGTCCTCGCCCTCGATCGTGACGATCGCCTGGCCGGGCTTGACCATGTCGCCGACGCTGACGTGGACGGCGGTGATCGCGCCCGCGTAGGGCGCGGGCACGTCGAGATTCGCCTTCTCCGTCTCGACCTCGATCACGGCCTGCTCGGGCTCGACGCGGTCGCCCGCGCGCACGTGCACCGCGATCACCTCGGCCTCTTCGATGTCCTCGCCGAGGTCGGGCAGCAGGTAGTCCGTGGCCATGCGTCCTCCTGCAGCCCGTCGGGCGGCGCGCTCGCTCAGACGAGCCGCGGGTTGACCTTCTCCGGATTGATGCCGAGTTCCTCGATCGCCTGCTTCGGCACGCCCGCGGGAATCTCGCCGTCGAGGGCGAGCGCGTGCAGCGCGGCGAGCGCGATGTGCTTCGCGTCCACCTCGAAGAAGTCGCGCAGCGCCTCGCGCGTCTCGCTGCGCCCGAAGCCGTCCGTGCCGAGCGAGACGAGGCGTCCCGGCAGCCACTTGGCAACGGCGTCCGGCAGCGACTTGAGGTAGTCCGTCGCCGCGACGAACGGGCCGGCCGCGTCGGCGGTCACCTCGGAAAGGTAGGAGCGGCGCGGCGGCTCGGCGGGGTGCAGCATGTTCCAGCGATCGGCGTCCATCGCGTCGCGGCGCAGCTCGCTGTAGCTGGTCACGGACCAGACATCGGCGGCCACGCCGTAGCACTCGTCGAGCAACTCCTGCGCGGCGACGACCTCATTAAGGATCGCGCCGCTGCCGAAGAGCTGGACGCGCGGGCCGCGCCCCTCGGCAGTGCGCAGCCGGTAGATGCCGCGGATCACGCCCTCGGTGGCGTCCGGCGGCAGCGCCGGCTGCGGGTAGGCCTCGTTGGTGACGGTCAGGTAGTAGAAGACGGGGTCCTGCAGCTCGTGCATGCGGCGGATGCCCTCGCGCACGATCAGCGCCACCTCGTAGGCATAGGCCGGGTCGTAGCTGAGCAGGTTGGGAACCACCGAGGCCAGCACGTGGCTATGCCCGTCCTGGTGCTGGAGGCCCTCGCCCTGCAGCGTCGTGCGGCCCGCCGTCGCGCCCACCAGGAAGCCGCGCGTGCGCGAGTCCGCCGCCGCCCAGATCAGATCGCCCACGCGCTGGAAGCCGAACATCGAGTAGAAGATGAAGAACGGCAGCGTGCAGGCGCCGTGCACCGCCGACGCCGTGCCGGCGGCGATGAACGAGGCCAGCGACCCCGCCTCGGTGATGCCCTCCTCAAGGATCTGCCCGTCGGTCGTCTCCTTGTAGTAGATCAGGCTGTCGGCATCGACGGGCTCGTAGAGCTGGCCCACGTGCGAGTAGATGCCGGCCTGGCGGAACAGCGTCTCCATGCCGAAGGTGCGCGCCTCGTCGGGGACGATCGGCACGATCAGATCGCCCACCGTCTCGTCGCGCAACAGCCGCGAGAGCAGCCGCACGAAGGCGAGCGTCGTCGAGACGTCACGCCCCTCGGAGCCCCCGAGGAACTCCTCGAAGACCGCTTCGGCGGGCGACATGCCGGCGCAGGAGATAGTGCGGCGCAGCGGCAGGAAGCCGCCAAGGGCACGGCGGCGCTGCTGCAGGTAGCGCGCCTCCGGGCTGTCGTCGTCGGGGCGGTAGAGCGGCGCGCTGACGACTTCCTCGTCACTCAGCGGAATGCCGAAGCGGTCGCGGAAGAGCATCAACTCGCTTTCGTTGAGCCGCTTCTGCTGGTGGGTGATGTTCTTGCCCTCGCCCGCCTCGCCGAGACCGTAGCCCTTGATCGTGCGCGCGAGCACGACGGTCGGGGCGCCGCGCTGGCGCACGGCGGCGTGGTAGGCGGCGTGGACCTTGGCCGGGTCGTGGCCGCCGAGGCGCATCGACCACAGCTCGTCGTCGCTCATGTGCTCGACCATGCGCAGCAGGCGCGGGTCCACGCCGTAGAAGTGCTCGCGGACGTAGGCGCCGCCGGCGACCGTGTACTTCTGGTACTCGCCGTCGACGACCTCGCCCATGCGCTTCGCCAGCAGGCCGTCGTGGTCCTGCGCCAGCAGCGCATCCCACTCGGCGCCCCACAGCACCTTGATCACGTTCCAGCCCGCGCCGCGGAAGACCGCTTCGAGCTCGGGGATGATCTGGCCGTTGCCGCGGACGGGGCCGTCGAGGCGCTGCAGGTTGCAGTTGATCACGAAGATCAGGTTGTCGAGCCGCTCGCGAGCGGCCAGCGAGATCGCACCCAGCGCCTCGGGCTCGTCGGTCTCGCCGTCGCCGAGGAAGACCCAGACCTTCGCATCCGACGGCTCCTTGAGCCCGCGATCGACCAGATAGCGCATGAAGCGCGCCTGGTAGATCCCCATCAGCGGCGCGAGACCCATCGAGACGGTCGGGAACTTCCAGAAGTCCTCCATCAGCCAGGGGTGGGGGTACGAGGGCAGCCCGCCGCTTTCGTGGAACTCGCGGCGGAAATTGAGCAGCTGCTCGTCGCTGAGCCGCCCCTCGAGGTAGGCGCGGGCGTAGATGCCCGGCGAGGCGTGGCCCTGGATGTAGACCAGATCGCCGCCGCTCGGGTCGTCCGCGCCGCGGAAGAAGTGATGGAAGCCGACCTCGTAGAGCGTGGCCGCCGAGGCGTAGGTGGAGATGTGGCCGCCGATGCCCTCGGCGCGGTTGTTGGCCTCGACCACCATCGCCATCGCATTCCAGCGCACGAAGCTCTTGATGCGCTGCTCGATCACGCGGTTGCCCGGGTAGGGCGGCTCGCGGCCGGGCGGGATCGTGTTCACGTAGGGCGTGCGCGAGGTCACCGGCAGCGGCGCCATCGCCTTCTGCGCCTCCAGCTGCAGATCCTGCAGCAGCTCGGCGACGCGCTCCGGCCCGCGCCGGAAGAAGACCTCGTGCAGCGACCGCCGCCACTCCTCGCTCTCGATCGCGTCGAGTTCGGCGCTGAGCGCCGCGCGCGCGGCCTCGAGGTCGGCGCCGTTGTCGCCCGCTGCCAGCTGGCCGTCGGTCTGGGCGGCTTCGATGGCGTCGATGGTCATGGCGTCCCTCCCTGCCCGGCCGGCGCGGCCGCGCTGGCCTGGTCGGCGGCGTGGTAGGAGCTGCGCACCAGCGGCCCGCACTCGGCGTGGCGGAAGCCGATCGCGTGCGCGTAGTCGGCGATCTCGGCGAACTCGTCCGGGTGCCAGAAGCGCTCGATCGGCAGGTGCTTCAGCGAGGGCCGCAGGTACTGCCCCACGGTCAGCAGCTCGCAGTCGTGCTCGCGCAGGTCGTCGAGCACCTGGCGCACCTCGTCCATCGTCTCGCCGAGGCCGAGCATGATGCCGGACTTGGTCGTCATCTCCGGGTCGAGCTCCTTGACGCGGCGGATCAGCTCGAGCGAGCGCTGGTAGCGCGCCTTCGGGCGCACCCGCCGGTAGAGCCGCGGCACCGTCTCCGTGTTGTGGTTGAGCACCACCGGCCGCGCCTCGATCACGGTTGCGAGGGCGTCCCAGTTGCCCTCGAAGTCCGGGATCAGCACCTCCACCTGCGTCTCCGGCAGGCGCCGCCGGATCGCGCGGATGCAGGCCGCGAAGACTTCCGCGCCGCCGTCCTCCAGATCGTCGCGGTTGACCGAGGTGATCACGACGTAGTCGAGGCCCAGCCGCTCGACGGCCTGCGCCAGCCGGAACGGCTCCAGCAGATCGAGGCCCTCGGGCCGGCCGGAGGTCACGTCGCAGAAGCCGCAGGCGCGCGTGCAGATGTCGCCGAGGATCATGAACGTGGCCGTGCCGGCGTTGAAGCACTCGCCGATGTTCGGGCAGCGCGCCTCCTCGCAGACGGTGTGCAGATCGTGCTCGCGCAGCAGCGACTTGATGCCGGAGAAGCGCTCGCCCGCCGGGAAGCGCGCCTTCAGCCAGGACGGCTTGCGCGGGAATGGCCGCTCCATGAGCGGCGCCACGACGCCGCCCGAGGCGCCGCGGGCGCTCACGACGCAGCCCCGGCCGGCGCGGCCCGTCCGGCCGGCGCGGCCACGCTGTCGTCCCACGAGCCGGCGACGAGCCGGCAGCCGAACTCGCGCTCGAAGGCCTCGGCGAGCGCGTCCTCGACCTCGCGCATCGCGGGCGCCGCGCCGAGCAGCCGCTCCAGCGAGGTCGCCTCGATGTCCGGGATACCGCAGGGCACGATCCGCGCGAACCACTCGAGGTCGGTCGAGACGTTGAGCGCGAGACCGTGGCGGCTGATGCCGCGGCTGACGCGCACGCCGACGGCGGCGAGCTTCGCGCCGTCGACCCAGACGCCGGGCCGCCCTCGCACGCACTCCCCCCTCACGCCAAAGCGCGCGACCGCCTCGATCATGATCGCCTCGAGCGAGCGGACGTAGCTGGCGGCCCCGACGCCGCGGCCGCGCAGGTCGAGGATCGGATAGGCGACGAGCTGCCCGGGGCCGTGGAAGGTGACGTTGCCGCCTCGGTCCGTGCGCACGACCTCGGCTCCGAACGCGGCCAGCACCTGCGGCGTCGCGAGCAGATGGCTGTCGTCGCCGCGCGCGCCGAGGGTGTAGACGGGGGGATGCTCCAGCAGTGCGAGCGCCTCGCCCTCGCTCCCGGCGGCGAGCGCCGCGGCGCGCGCGTGCTGCCACTCCAGCGCGCGCGCGTACTCGACGAGGCCGGCACGCCACAGCCGCACGACGCCCTCGAGGCGTTCTTCGTCCGTCTGCCGGGCCGTTGCCGGGAGGGTCATGCGCATCCCCCGCTCGCATCCGCCTGCTCCGCGGCGGGAGGCCGCAGGCCGCGCAGGCAGCCGTTCCAGTATAGGAACAGCGCGAAGGAGGAGTGCGGCCTCACGGCCGCCCTCCTCGCGGTCCCGCCAACCAGCGCCCGCGGCGACGCGCAGGCGCAGGCGGCGTCGGCGGTCGCGTTTTCCGTTATGCTCCGGGCGATCGGCGCCCGGACGGGCACCCGGAACGTGAGGCGAGGAACCGATGCAGATCAGCCCATCCGTGCGCGCCGCAATGGTGCCGGACGAGAATGTGATGCACCCGGACTTCACCTCGATCTACCTCGTCGGTTCGCCGGGCGGCCAGTCGCTGACGATCGATTCGGGCGAGGCGATCGAGCGCTACCAGTGGTTCCTGCGGGGCTACCTGGCGGCGACCGAGCACGCCGAGATCGGCGTCGCCACCATCACCCACCATCACGCCGATCACTCCGGCAACCTCAAGTGGGCGAAGGAGTTCCTGGACGCCGAGATCTCGATCCCCAAGGGGGGGCGGCGTCTGCTCAAGGGCCGCATCCCCCGCCAGGTCAATCAGCTGGCCGACGGCGACATCCTGGACATGGGCGGCGGCGTCCGCTTGCAGGTGCTCACGACGCCGGGCCACAGCGTCGATTCGCTCTGCTACTACCTGGAGGACGAGGGCGTGCTGTTCACCGGCGACACGCTGCTCGGCTCCTCGACGACGACGGTCGGGGACCTCGGGGCGTACCGGCGCAGCCTCGCGCGGCTGCTGGAGCTGCCGAACCTGCAGGTGATCTGCCCCGGCCACGGCAAGATCGTGAACGACCCGCGCGAGCGTCTCCAGATGTACGTCGATCACCGAAACCTGCGCGAGCGGCAGATCATCGAGGTGTTGCAGGGCGAGGGACAGCTCAGCAGCTGGGACATCATGCTGCGCGTCTACGGCGACGAGATCGACACTCGCCTCCGCCGCGCCGCCGACGGCAACGTGCGCAGCCACCTCGATCAGCTCCGCGACGAGGGCCGCATCACCGAGTACGAGGGCACACCGAAGCGCGCCCGCAGCAAGCGGGCGATCGAGCACGAGCATGAACACGAGCGCGAGCGTGACCGCATCCTCCGCGAGGCCAAACGCCTCGAGACGGCTCGGCGTCGTGATGAAATCCGCCGTCAGGAGAATCCGCCGAGTGAGCAGTGGTCGAAGCCGCCGCTCTACGAACTCGCATAGCCGCGCGAATCAGCCGAGTTCGAGATCGGGGAAGTACCGTCCGTAGTACCCCCGATCGCGAGTGATCAGCCGGTCGGCCTGCAGTGCAGCGTGCGCACCGATCATGAAGTCGGCCACGATGTGCTGCCGCACCTGAATGCCCGCACCGCATGCCCCGCAGCGATCCGGATGAGCCGCACCGCAGCTCGGGCAGGTCAGCGAACGCTGGCGCCGCCGCGCGTAGCTGCGCCAGGCGCTGCCGGCGCGCTGCAACGTCGCCGGACTCGATGGCGCCAGGCGGATGCCCGCATCGTCGACGAAGCGCTCAATGTCGGCGGAGGCCTCAAAGCGCCCCGCCAGTTCGGCATAGACCGCTTCGGAGATCACGACGGCGCCGGACCTCGCGGCCGTGGCCAACCGCTGCGCGGACTCTTCGGCGTGCGACGCGCCGGGGATGAGGAGATCGAGCAGGACGTTCGTGTCGAGGGCCGAGATCACGGCCCGCGCATCTCCTCGACGAGCTCGTCGGGGTCGCGGCCTTCAAGGTGTCGCAGGTAGCCGCGGTACTTCTCGAACGGAGACTCGGCCTCTTCCTTTCGGATGCGCCAGACGCCTCCTTCTTCGATGAAGTCCACCTTATCGCCCGAGCGCAGCCCGAGCCGATCCCGCACCGGCTTCGGGATCGTGATTTGACCCTTGCTCGTTACTTTGGCCGTTGTCATGGCTGCCTTACGTAAGGATTACGTGTCCTTACTTCACGGTAAGGGACTCCGCGCCGAACGGCAACCTGCATGCCGGAGGTGCGCGCGGGCCTCTACCGGGCGCACCCTTGCACCTCGATCGGGGCGACGGTGAGATCTTCGGCGACGCCGTACTCTCAGCAACCCGGTCGAGTTGATCCGCGCCGACGTGAGGGACTCTGATGCGCATCGTCTGCTGGAACATGCAGCACAAGCGGGCGAGTTGGCGCTTCCTGCGCGAGCGCCACGCTTACGCCGATGTCGCACTCCTGCAGGAAGCCTGCACGCCCCCGCCCGAAGTCGCCACCGCGCTGGATGTAGGTCCCGGTCCCTGGACCCACAGGGGCTGGAAGGGAGCCCGGGCGGTCGTTCGTCTCTCCGACGAGATCGGCATCGAACGTGTGCCGGTCGCAGACATCATCGCCGCGGCGACGCCGCGTTCGGCGATCGACACCCCGGCCCGACTGGGCGTCGCAATCTGCACGCTGCCGGATGGCGAACGGCTGGGCCTCGTGTCAGTCGAGACGGGAAGCGAGGCGGCCGTGCGGGTACCGAGGATGATTAGCGAAGTTCGCGAGTATTGCGGCGCAGATCTCCCCTACATCGTAGGCGGCGATCTGACAACGTGGCCGGACGGTGAATCGACGGTGTTCGCCGACATGCTGCGGATCGGACTGCCCCTGGTCGGACCGCACGCCCCCACCTTCTACAGCCCGCTCCATGGGCAGAGTCCAGCCGACGCGCGCTTGCAGCTCGACTACGTGTTCGTCTCCCGCTCCATCGCCCATCGCGTGAGCGTCGATGCGATTAACGCCCCCGGCGACTGGGGGCCGAGCGATCACTGCCGGATCCTGATCGATGTGATCGAGTCACGCCCGAGAGACAGCGAAGGGCCCGCTACCCCAGCCGCCGCAGCTTCTTGATGCTGCGCAGCTCGCGAGGCGGGTCGAGGTGGCGGCCGCGGATCGTGTGCGCGACCTCGGCGACGTAGATGTCGCCGCGCGAGTCCACCGCCATCCCGTGCGGCGCGATGAAGCGTCCCGCCTCCTCGCCCTCCTCGGGATCGCCGAGCCGCGCCAGCAACTCGCCCTCGCGGCTGTAGATGCTCACGCGGTGTCCGATGCCGAGGGCGCCCTCCATGAGCGCGACCCCGTTCAACTCGCCGACGTAGAGGAGGCCGTCCCCGCCCATCGTCATGCCGCAGGGGCGGTGGATGTTGTTCCACATCGCGAGCGGCCCGCCATCGCGGTCGAAGATCTGCACCCGATGGCTCTCGCGGTCCGCGACGTAGATCCGATCCTCTTCGTCGATCGCGAGGTTGTGCGGCACCATGAACTGCCCCACGTCGATGCCGGGCCCGCCCCAGGACAGCTCCAGTTCGCCCTCCGCCGAGTAGCGGTGGATGCGCGCGTTGCCGTAGCCGTCGCTGATAAAGATCGAGCCGTCGTTCGAGGAGACGGCGGCGTCCGTCGGGCGGTTGAACGGTTCGCCGCTATGCCGCTCCGAGGACACACCCGGCTCGCCGATGGTGAGCACGAGTTCGCCCTCGCGGGTCCACTTCGTGATCGTGTGCGAGCCGTCGTCGGCGCAGTAGAGGAACCCGTCCGGCCCGACGCTGATCGCGTGCGTGCGGTTCGTGAACACGCCCTCCCCGAAGCTGCGCAGGACACCACCGTCCGGCTCGAGCACGATGACCGGGTTATCGACATTCCTCGTGAGCAGGTAGACCAGATCCTCGGCGTCGACGGCGACGCCGGCGCACTCGTGGAGGGCCATGCCGTCGGGCAGCTGCTCCCACGTGGCGAGCGCCTCGTACCGGAACGCCCCGCTCCCAAGTTCGACCGCGCCTGCTGAGACCATGCCGCACCCCCTCGCCTTGGCCGAAGTATCGCACCGCGGGCAAGGGGGCGGATCGCATCATCAGGATCGTACAGAGTGTGGACTGCGTGCATCACGCTGGGGGTGCCCGCAGCGTCCGTTGAGTTGGCTGGCCGGGCGATGACGCGCGGTCCGGCGTCTGCCGCAGAGCAAGCGGTTGGTGTTCGGCTGCTGCGGGAAGCGCAGTACCGGGCGGACTCAGTCCCCGCCCCGGGAAGAACGGTCTACCCCGCGGACGTACTCGCGGAGCGTCCGGTTGATGTCCGTCTGGTAGCCGCGACCGTTACGAGCACGGGCCTTGAACCGCGTCGAGCCTCAACGTGATCTGCTTCTTGACGGGCCGGTAGAAGACGCCACGCCTGGCGTCGGACCAGTCGAGTATCTCCGGGATGCCGGTCGTGTCGATCTGGTCGTCCGGGAGCGCCTCGAGGGCCCGCAGCTGTGCCTGAACGTCCACCGGCAGCTCAGTCTTGTCCTTCTTCATAAGCCGCCCTTTCATGCTTCGTCGCCTTACGTGCGGAGATGATGCGCCCGCTCTCTTCCCCGGTAGCCGGGTCGACGTCAGGCCAGGTGTGGACCACCATCACGACTTGACTGCCCACCATGCCAACGGTTCGCCACCGTTGCTCGCTTGGATACGGGTCCTCCCGCGTCGCGGACACAGGATCGTTGAACACGAAGACCGCAGCTTCAAAGCTGAGGCCGTGCGCTCGGCGGTTCGCCCTGCTCTTGGCCGGATCCCAGGTCCAACGCAGTCGTTGCCCCTTCCCGCACTACACTATTGTAGTTACACGTCGTCACTGGATCAACATCGCCGAAGGCCAGCTTCCGGCGATAACCGAGTTCTGATTGCCAGAGCGTGGCTTCTCGGTGACACCTGCTTCTGATGCTCCGCTCGCAAGGCGGCGGATCGCGCGTCCTTGCTCAGTCGCCGGCCTCGTTCCAGAGGTAGCGGCCGACGGCGAGCGCGACGATGACGAAGAGCGAGTCCACGAGCGGGAAGTAGATGAGGTGCGAGGTCACGGCGTCGCCCGTCTCGCTGTCCGGATTGAGCGTCCAGATCCAGCCCCAGAAGAACAGCATGGTGAGCACGATCGAGCCGTAGTAGAGCACCGTGACCCGTACGTACTCGAGGGCGCCGGGCTCCTCGCCGCTTCCGAGGTCGCGCCTCCGCATGAAGCTCACGACCAGCGCGACCAGCGTCGAGGCCGCCATGAACCAGTTGACGATCTCCCAGACCGGATAGTCCGGCGAGCCGTCGTGGTAGACGGGCGTGAGGATCAGGTTGAGCGCCACGGCGATCGCCGTCGCCACCAGCAGGACGGCCAGCAGCCGCTTCAGCATCTCCATCGTCGGGTCCTCCCTCCCTCGACTCGATGTCACGAGCGCCAGGCGGGTGAGCCGTTCCCGGATCGCGACCCGCGCGCTAGTGGGTGCCCTGGGCGGCCATGACCGTGGGCAGGCCCTGCATGCCCCTGAGGGTGTTGATCTCGCCGCGGTGGCCGTTGAAGTGGCCCATCATGTGGAGGGAGATCGCCTCAGCGACGCTCTCGCTGCCGTTGCGGGCAGGAATCTCGCGCTCAAGGTCCTCGTCGCTGGCGTCGCCGAGGAACTGTGCGGTCCGCTCGAAGACGGCGTCCTGGTAACCGCCGAGGGCTGCGATGTCGGTGACACGCACCTCGCGGGCGTCGTCGTCGGACATGCCGGTGCCGAAGCCCTCGAAGGGGAGGCCGGTACGGCCGGCCCACTCCTCGCTCCAGACCTGGGATTGGCCCGCGACGCGGCTGATGATCAGGTCCTCAACGCGCGCGGTGTGCCAGAGACACCACGCGATCGAGTGGCTGCCGCGCTCGGGGACGAAGTGCAGTTGCTCGTCGGTGCCGTTGCGCGCGTCGATGAGCGCCGCGTGCGTGAACTCGAGGCTGCGCTGGATGAAGTCGACGGTGCTCATGGCTCCCCCTCTGCTCCGGCCGCGATCCTACCCGCACGATACGCCGTCAGGGGACGCGGCGGACGACCCGGAAACCGCAGGGGCGCCGGCAACCCGGACTGGTTGTGCGGCGCACCCGTTGCGAATCGGGCGTCTGCCGCGCAACGATCGCGCGGAGGAGACGTGGCGATGGCGAATCGGCCCCGGATCGTGGTGCTCGGCAGCATCAACATGGACCTGGTCGCCACGACCCCGGCGCTGCCTCAGCCCGGCCAGACCGTGATGGGGAGCAGCTTCGCCACCCTGCCGGGGGGCAAGGGCGCGAACCAGGCCGTCGCGGCCGCCCGGCTCGGCGCGGACGTTCGCATGATCGGCAGGGTCGGGGACGACACCTTCGGGCCGATGCTGCTCGCAAGCCTCGAGGCGAGCGGGGTGCGCGCCGAAGACGTGATGACCACGCCCGGCATGTCGTCCGGCATCGCCGTCATCCTGCTGGACGATGAGCGGCAGAACTACATCGTCGGCATCTACGGCGCGAACATGGCGTGCGACGCGCTCCAGCTGCAGGCCGCGAGCCGCGCCCTCGAGTGCGCGGACGCGCTCCTGTTGCAGATGGAGATCCCGCTCGACGTGTCCCTCGAGGCCGCCGCGATCGCTCGCCGGATGGGCGTTCGGGTCATCTACGACCCGGCGCCGCCCTCGGAGCTGCCCGGCTCTGTCTATGCCGCCTTCGAGATCATCGCTCCGAACCAGTCCGAGGCCGAGCTGCTGACCGGCGTCACCGTCGACGGCATCGACTCCGCACGAGAGGCGGCGCGGATCCTGCGCTCGCGAGGCGCACGGACCGCCATCGTGAAGCTGGGTGAGCAGGGCGTCGTGTACGCATCGGATGATCGCGCCGGACACGTCCCCGCCTTCGAGGTCGACGCGGTCGATACCGTCGCCGCGGGAGACGGATTCGCCGGCGCGCTCGCGATAGCCCTCGCAGAGGGGCAGCCGCTGGAGCGTGCGGTCCGCTTCGCCGCCGCCGCCGGCGCGCTGGTTGTCACGAAACGCGGAGCACAGGACGCCATGCCGGACCGCTCCGAGGTCGAGCG
Source organism: Dehalococcoidia bacterium (assembly GCA_965261685.1). GTDB lineage: Bacteria > Chloroflexota > Dehalococcoidia > UBA2979 > UBA2979 > VXMT01. The sequence goes on along the minus strand of CBDHDI010000012.1, from coordinate 52,950 downwards.
GCTCCTGGGCTCGCAGCAGGGCGAGTAGCCCCGGGCGACGCAGGTGAGGGGCGCCTGCGGAGCTAGATGTAGTTCCCACGTAGACACCCCAGGGTGCTAAGACGTCAAGCGGCAAGCTGTTCGTGGTCTGCGCGGTGTCCCCAGGCGATGGCCTCGTCGTAGCGGGTGCGGGTCCGCAGGCAGCCGTGGAGGTAGCCGACGAGGCGGTTGGCGAGCGCGCGCAGCGCCTGGTGGTGGAGGTCGCCGGCGGCACGCCGCTTCCGGTAGAAGTCGTGGCAGCCCAGGCTCGCCTGCAGCGAGCACAGCGCCCACTGGTCGACGGCGTCGTAGAGCCTCCGGTTGCGGACGAAGCGCGCACGCACGGTGTGCTTGCGTCCGGATGCTACGGTCAGCGGCGAGGTGCCGGCGTAGTCCCTGCGGGATTTCGCCGACTCGTAACGTTCGGGGGCGTCCCCGAACTCGCCGAGCACCCGGGCGCCGAGCACGACACCGAGTCCGGGCATGGAGCGGCAGATCGCGGCGTCCGGGTGCTGCTCAAAATGGCCCGCCAGCTCAGCTTCGAGTTCCTCGATCCGCTGGTTGATCTCGCCGATCTGGCCAACCGCCGCACGAGTGGTCGCTGCGAACGCCCTGCTCACGACGGGCGCCACATCGAGCTGCGGTGCCCGCAGCGCACTGCGGATCGCGCCGGCGCGGCGGTCGATGTGGCGTCGGCGGCCGCCGCGGCGGAGGGCGGCCCGGAGCTGCGGCATGGTCAGCCGCGCTGCCTCGCGCGGCTCCGGGGCCGTCGCCAGCACCCCCACCGCATCGCCATGCGCGAGGTCGGGGAAGGCCCCCAGGGCCGGCGGGAAGTACTCCCTGAGGGCGTTGCGGAGCCGGCTGGTTTGCCGGGTCCGGTCCCAGATCAGCTGCTGGTGGGCGCGCGCGAGGATGCGCACCGCCACAGCCTCGTCGCTGTCGCCGGCGACCTCGCGGTGGTTGTGTCGGTCCGTGCGTACCAGATCGGCGAGGACCTTCGCGTCGCCGGCGTCGGACTTGGCACCACCGAGGTGGTGGCGCTCACGATAACGGGCCACCGAGCGCGGGTTGATCGCGTAGACGTGGTAGCCGGCCGCAACCAGGGCCGAGACCCAGAGCCCGCGGTCGGTCTCGATGCCGATGACGACGTCACCGGGCTCCGCGGCGTGTTCCGCGACGAGTTCGTGCAGCGCGGCTACACCCTCGACGCCTTCGGGCAGCCGCCTCGCGGCGATCCGTTCGCCCGCCTCGTTCATGAGATGCACGTCATGGTGGGCCTCGGCCCAGTCGTCTCCCACATACAGGTTCATCGTGTTCCGCCCCTTCCGGTTCGAGCTGCTGGACGTGACCCGGTGGGTTGAGCCCCGCGACGGCCTAATGGACAGTGCTCGACGGCACGACACCCCATGAGTGCTTCGGGCAACCCAGACATGCCAGCCGGGGCTCGGTCTACGTCTAGAGATCGAGAACGGCCTCAGGTTGTTGGAGAGCTCACCAACTGGCAGGGTCCAGGACCAGTCTCCCGGATCACTCGGGCGACGGGTCGGACCCCATTAGGTTGTTGACAGGTGAGGGGCTCCGCCTGCTGCTGTGTGTGTGAAACGAACGCACCAGTAGCAGAGAGGAGCCCCTCGTGGCACATCCTAACGCGCGTCTGACTCCGGCCACCCGGCTGGAGATGGTTCTGGAGGTCGAGGCCGGCTGGTCGCGGGCGGAGGTCGCCCGGCGCTTCCGGGTTTCTCGTGCGACGGTCGCCAAGTGGTGGCGCCGCTACCGGGAGGAGGGCGCGGCCGGTCTCCAGCGCGTCGCCGCCGAGGAGCGATCGCGCCTGGCGAGCCAGCGCCGCCGTCTGCTCGATGTCGGTCTCCGATGCCGATCCGGCGGGCGAGAACTTCGCCGCCGTGTAGCCCAGGTCGCGGTAGCGCTCGAAGGCCTTTCCCGTGGCGTATGCCCGGACCTTCGGCTTGCGCAGTCCGCCCAGCAGGTCGTACACGGGCCTGCCCTGCACCTTGCCCAGGAGGTCCCAGAGCGCCAGGTCGAGGCCGCTGAGCGCCATCACGGGCAGCCCCGTCCGGCCATAGGGGAGCGACAGCGCGTAGATGCGGTCCCAGAGCGCTCGAATGTCCTCGCTGGTCTCGATCTCGCACCCGACGGCCAGTTCGCGGAAGTGGCGGTTGACGACCAGGCAGGCCGGCTCGCCGCCGCCGCCGTACCCGTAGCCGACCGTGCCATTGTCCGCCTCGACACGGACGACGATCTGCCAGAAATGCGACTGCCAGACGCCCACGGGGAGGCGCCTCCACTTCGGATAGACGGCCTTGACGTCGGTGATTCTCAACGGTCGCCCCACCCTCCGAGGCGAGGCGCAGCGTAGTGCAGCCGCATCAGGCGCGTGAGCCCGGACTCGTACCCTGGTCGCCGCTCGCCTCGAAGCGGCCGAGGCGGAAGAGCGAGATGTCGTGGTCCGTCTCGCCGCGCGTGGCGAGGTCGGGCGTGTTCGTGGTCCTCAGGCAGGGCCGGCGCTCCCCGCACGCTCCAGGTGCGCGAGAAGCAGCTGGTTCACGCGGTCCGGCGCTTCCTGCTGCACGAAGTGCCCGACGCCCGGCAGGTAGTGCAGGTCCAGATCGCGCACGTAGCGCTCCGTCCCTACCGTCAGGTTCTTCCCCAGCGCGAAATCGTCCTCACCCCAGATCATGGTCGTGGGCGTGTCGATGATGGGCATGGGGTCGGGCAGGCGCTGAAGGCTGCGCGGGATGGCTCGGTACCAGTTGATTCCGCCCGTGAGCCCGTGCTCTCGCCAGCTCTGGCGGTAGAAGGCCAGATCCCTGGTCCGCTCTTCGCCAGGGGGGATACCCCGGAAGATCGCCCGCGTGAGCGGCCGGTACCCGTGCCAGGCGAGCACCCGTTCCGGCAGCCAGGGCAACTGGAAGAACGCGATATACCAGCTCCGCCGGAGCTGCGCGAGGCTCCGCAGCCCCGCCCGAAAGAGGGCCGGGTGGGGCATGTTCAGGATCGCGAGCGAACGCACGGCCTCGGTATGGTTCATGGCGAGCAACCACGCGACGGCCCCGCCCCCGTCGTGCCCGATGATGTGCGCGCTGCGGTGCCCCAGCGCCTCGAGGAGCCCGAGCACGTCCGCTTGCAGCGTCCCACTGTCGTACGGAGGGCGCGCCTCCGTCTCGTGGTAGCCCCGCAGGTCAGGGGCGATGACTCGGTAGCTCCCGGCCAGCGCCGGAAGTTGCCGCCGCCACGAGTACCAGCACTCGGGGAAGCCGTGCAGGAAGACGACCGGCTCCCCCTCGCCCGCTTCCACGTAGTGCATGCGGATGCCGTTCACGCGCGCATGGCGGTGCGTAGGCTCGAAGGTCCTGGTGGTCGTGGCCATGGCTAGCCGCTCGCCTCGAAGCGGCCGAGGCGGAAGAGCGAGATGTCGTGGTCCGTCTCGCCGCGCGTGGCGAGGTCGGCCATGATCTCGCCGACCACGCTGCAGAACTTGAAGCCGTGGCCGGAGAAGCCCGCCGCCACGAAGACGTTCGGTGAGCCGGGGAGGGCGTCGATGATGAAGTGCTCATCCGGCGTGTTCGTGAACATGCAGGCCCTGAGGGACAACGTCGGCCCGTTCGCCTCGGGGAAGTAGCGGGCGACGGCCTGACGGAGCACGGCCTCGTCCTCGGGCCGGCAGTCGCGGTCGAGGCCGTCGGCGGTCGTCGCCTCGCCGAGGTGGTGGAACTTGCCGATCTTGAAGCCGGGGATGCCGAACACGGGGAAGGAGTAGTACAGCCCCTCCTCGAACTCGCCGATCACCACCGGGCAGGCTCCGAGCGCGAACAGCTCCGGGCGCTTCGGCTGGAACCAGCCCATCACCTGCCGCTCCGGCGTCAGCAGACCGTCCAGCGAGGGCGCCTGCGGCCCGGCCCAGGCGCCCGAGGTGATGACCAGCGCCCCCGCCTCGTACGAGCCCCGGCTGGTCTCGACCCGCACGCCATCCCCGCTGCTGCGCCACTCCAGCACCTGCTCGCGGGCGTGCACCTCGCCGCCGCGCTCCTGCGCGGCGAAGACGTGGTTGACGATGCAGCGCTCCGACAGCACGAAGCCGCCGTCCGGCTGATGGAGGCCCATCCAGTCCTCGGGGACCCGCAACGCCGGGAAGCGCTGCGTCAGCTCGGCGCTGGTCAGCGCCTCGTGCGGCAGATCGTGATCGATGCAGGATTGCAGCGAGCCGGGGAAGACCATGCCGTCCTCGGGGCCGATGTCCAGCGAGCCGGTGATGTGCAGCAACTGCTCGCCGCTCGCCGCCTCCAGCTCGCGCCAGCGCTCGTAGGAGCGTCGCAGCAGCGGCACGTAAGCTCGAATCCACCGATCGAAGCTTGAAGGGGCGGGCTGCCGGGCTGCCGGAGCGTTCGGCGGGCGTGCCGGCGTTCGCCGGGCGGTGCCGGAGCGAGGAGCCGTCGCTCAGCGTCGCTCAGCGCGGCTCGGGGGCGCTGAGGGCGCCGGCGCGAGGGTGCGCGAGGCGTGCGCGGGCATGCTGGCGCGAGCCTCGGACCCGTGTTGGCGCTGTGAGCGAGCGTCAGGCCGGGAGCGGTAACGCCCGTAACCGCGCCAGGGCGGCTGCCCACTGGCCAGCCCAGGGCCAGCGCTTCGCGAGGTGCAGGGTCCAGCGCCGTGCAGAATGGGTGAGCCGTCCGGCGAGAGCGAAGTAGCGCCGCCTGAGCGTCCTGGTCGTCACGATCCCCTCGCCGAGCCCGAGCCGCGCCGTCCAGCGGGCGAGGTTGTGCGCGATCACCTGCACCGCGAGCCACGCCCCGTTCGCGCCGAAGCGGCCCGAGGGGAGATGGTTCAGCCCGACGCCGTACTTGAGGTCACGGATCGTGTTCTCGATCTCGGCGTGACGGCGATGGTCGGCCTCCAGCTCCAGCAGCTCCCCGGCGCGATCGGTGATGAAGGCGTGGTAACTATAGTTCGCAAAGAGCGCGAGCTGTGAGCCGGGCGTCGGCTTGACGCGCCGCACGATGAGCCGCACCGCGGTGGCATCCTCCTTGTGCTGGAACGGCGTGTAGGTCGTCTCGGCGACATCCGCGCCGCCCGGCAGCCAGTACGGGATCGGCGTCCAGTCCTCTTCCGGGATCGCCTCGATCAGCGTGCGTACGTTCGGCTGCTGGCGAATGGTGATGGAGAAGCGGACATCCTGCTTGCGGCAGACGGCGACGACGGCGTGGTTGTAGAAGCCGCTGTCGGCGCGCACCGTGAGCTGCCCGCTCGCCCCGGCGTCGCGCACCCGCGCCACCGTCTCACGCAGGAAGTGGGCGGCGCCGCGGGCGGTGTTGGCGCGGCCCTCGCGCAGCCGCGCCATCAGCACGTCACCCGTCCCGGCCGCAACGGCGAGCAGCGGGTGATAGCCGCGCACGCCCGTGTAGCCGTGGTGCCGGGCGCCCTCCTTCGCCAGGCCGTAGGTCTCGCAGATCGTCGAATCGAGGTCGATCGTGAACGGCGCCGCGCCCGGGCCCGCTCCGGCCGCCCAGCTGCGGGCGAGCAACTCGCGGCTGAGGCGGTCGAGCTGGCGGACGTGGCCCCAGCTGAAGCTGCGCAGGAAGACACCGAGCGTGGACGGCGCCTTGACGGTGCAACCGAGCACGCTCGCCGTCCCGCCGGCGCGCAACGCAGCGGCGTCGTCGATGCACTCGCCGCCCGCGAGCGCCGAGGCGACCAGGGTCAGCAGCTTGTCGCCGGCGTTCGCCCGGCCCGGCGCGTCACCGAGGTCGAGGTAGCTGTCGGCGAGCTCTTGCAAACCGAGATGCTGGGCGAGCGTGGCCGGGAGGAGCAGCCCCGCATCGGCCACCAGGCGGTCGTCGTCGAAGGCGATGTCTATCCGGTCGGGGTCGCTCGTTGGTAGCATCGAATGGGTGCTCCCTGTGGCTGTGACGTGATTCGGTCAAAAACCATTGTCCCAGCTACAGCGGAGCACCCAACCGCAACCGCTCATGCGCTCTTCTTCGGTGGATCCCGGGTAAGAGGGGTGCTCGAAGTAGGCGAGGCGGATGATGCGGTTCACCCCGTGCGAGGAGCCGAGGTCGTGCGGCACGTCGTAGCGCTCGAGACCAAGCACGCGCAGCCCGCGACTCGCGAGCTCGTAGACCGTCGCGGAGCCCATGCCCCCGACGCCGATCACGATCACGTCGTAGGTGCCGTTCGTGCTCACCGGGCTCCCGTCCGCGACCGATCCGGCTGTTGACGGCCTGCAAGCAACGTGCACCTGCCGCTACCACGTTCAGGGTACCTCGCGGCGCCCGCGCGGCCGTCGGTATCCGGGCCTGCTCGCGCGAGGCGGCCGAAGGGGCAAAGATGGCGGCACGATGATCACGCTCAGCGACCTCACCATGCGCTTCGGCGGCCAGCTCCTCTACGAGGGCGTCAACTGGCAACTGAATCCCGGCGGCCATTACGGCCTCGTCGGGGCGAACGGCTCCGGCAAGTCCACGCTGATCCGCCTCATGACCGGCGAACTCAGCGCGGATGCCGGGTCCGTCGCTCGCCCGGCGGCGCTCCGCGTTGGCACACTCGGCCAGGATCAGTTCCGCTTCGACGAGATGCGGCTGCTCGATGTCGTGCTCATGGGCCGCCCGCAGCTCTGGGCCGCGCTCGAGGAGCAAAGGAACCTGCTCGGCGAGAGCGGGGACGCGATCACCCCGGAGGCCGGTGAGCGCCTCGCCGACCTCGAAGTCACGATCGCCGGGCTGCAGGGCTACGAGGCGGAGCCGCAGGCCGCCGCCCTGCTCAGCGGCCTCGGCATCGAGCACGCGCGCCACGATCGACCGATGAGCGAGCTCTCGGGCGGCTTCCGGCTGCGCGTGCTGCTCGCCCAGGCGCTCTTCGCACAGCCCGACCTGCTGCTGCTCGACGAGCCCACGAACCACCTCGACATCGCCTCGATCCAGTGGCTCGAGGGCTACCTGCGGGAGTTCCCGGGGGCGTTCGTCGTCGTCTCGCACGACCGCCACTTCCTCAACGCCGTCTGCGACACGATCGCCGACCTCGACTACTCCGAGCTGCGGCTCTACAGCGGCGACTACGACGCCTTCGAGCGCGCCAAGGAGCTCGCGGTCACCCAGAAGGACGCCGAGATCGCCCGCACCGAGGGGCGCATCGAGGAGATGCAGCAGTTCATCGACCGCTTCCGCGCGAAGGCCACGAAGGCCCGCCAGGCCAGCGCCCGCAAGAAGCAGGTCGAGAAGATGGAACTGCCCGAGATCCGCCGCAGCTCGCGGCGCACGCCCGGCTTCGAATTCGGGCAGCGCCGCCCCTCCGGCCGCACGCCGCTGCGCGTAAGCGGCCTCACCAAGAGCTACGGCGAGCAGACCGTGCTGCGTGACATCTCCTTCGAGTTGCAGCGCGGGGACCGGCTGGCCGTGGTCGGACCCAACGGCGTCGGCAAGTCGACGCTGATCAAGATCATCAGCGGCATCATCGAGACCGACGAGGGCACGGCCGAGCTCGGCTACGAGGCGCAGCTCGGCTACTTCGCGCAGGATGTCGACTCCGAGCTGCGCGGCGCGCAGAGCGCCTTCGCCTGGCTGGGCAGCGCCACCGGCGAGGCGGAGCACGGCAAGCTCCGCGCGGTGCTCGGCCGAATGCTGTTCAGCGGCGACGACGTGCACAAGCGGATCGGCAGCCTCAGCGGCGGCGAGTCCGCCCGGCTCCTGCTGGCCGCGCTGATGCTGCGCCAGCCCAACCTGCTCGTGCTCGACGAGCCAACCAACCACCTTGACCTCGAGGGTCGCGAGGCGCTGATGCGCGCGCTCCGCGACTACCCGGGCACGCTCGTCTTCGTCAGCCACGACCGCCACTTCGTCGCCGGCGTCGGGACGCGCGTGCTGGTGCTGCGCCCCGACGGCTTCGAGGACGTCGCCGGCAGCTACGAGCAGTACCTCGAGCGGCGCGGCGACGACTTCCTGTCCGGCGCCATCGCGGCGCCGCGCCAGGCTCGCCGCGCGGCGTCCGGCGGCGGCAACGGCGCGCGCGGCTACGCCGCGGGCAAGGAGCAGCGCCGCCGCCACGAGCGGCTCACGCGCCGCGTCGAGAAGCTGGAGCGCGAGATCGCCGAGGTCGAGGCGCAGCTCGCGCCGATCGCCGCCCGCTTCGCCGACAACGACTACTACTCGCGCGTCACGCTCGACGAGATCCGCGCGGACGAGGGCCTCCAGCGCGATCTGCAGACGCGGCTCGACTCCGCGATGCGCGGCTGGGAGACGGCCGCGCACGAGCTCGAAGCCCTCGTAGGGCCGGCCTGACGGACGCTGGCCGGGGCGCCTGACGCCATCGATCGAGGGCTTCCCGCGCCCACGCCAGCGACTGGCCAGGACACCTGCCAGCCGGGCAGGCCCCCATCCAGTCCTCAGGAAACCGCAGCCCGGAGAAGCGCCCGGTCGGCTCGGGGCTGGTCGGTACGCCGCCCGGTGACGCCCCTAACGGCTAGCGCAGCGTGAAGGCGAGAGACGGGTCACCGAACGATCCGTCGCAGGACATCTTGGGACATCGTACGGGACATCATGGTGGACATCGGAAAGCGCGTATAGCTATATTTCACTTGTACCCGTTGATAATTTGGTGGACAATTGACTGGACAGGATGCAGGACACCGGCGGGGCAAACGCCGGTCAGAGTGGAGCGAACATGCCTCGCTGGGACATCCGTTTCCACGCCTCGGTCGATCTGCGAGACCGCGAGTTGCTTCAACTGGTGGCTCGCGTCGAGGCGCTCGCCGGGCTGGTTGGCAGCATTCCCATGCCTCCGGCGCTCCGCGGTAGAGTCGACCGGCTGAACATCATGCGCGCGGTGCGGGGCACCACGGGCATCGAAGGCGCCAACCTCACTGAAGGCGAGGTGGAGGAGATTCTGGCCGCCGACCCGGACGACGGGCCCGTGCTCGGCACGGCCCGCGCCCGCGAGGAGGCCGAGGCCCGCAACGCAGCGCGGGCCATGGACTACATCCGGCGCGCCGTGAACGACGCGCCGGACCAGGATCTCACCGAACAGCATGTGCGTGAGATTCACCGACTCACGACGGCCGACATCGACTACGGGCGCAACGCTCCGGGCGTCTACCGCGAACACCCGGTCGTCGCGGGCGACTACGTGGCCCCGCCTCCGGAAGAGGTGTGCGACCTCATGGATCGCTTCTTCGAGTGGTTCCCTGAGACCCGCGATCGCGATAGCTGGCCGGAGTGCGTTCGCGCGGTCGCGGCGCACTTCTACCTGATCAGCGTTCACCCCTTCGGCGACGGCAACGGCCGCACATCGCGGGCTGTGGAGAGCTTCGTCCTGTACCGCAGTGGCATCAACTCGTTCGGCTTCTACTCGCTCGCCAACTTCTACTACCAGCACCGCCCGGAATATATGGAGTTGCTCGACCGAACGCGGTTCGTGCACGGCAAGGAGGGATCGGAGTTCGTGGACCTCACTGAGTTCGTGACATTCGCGCTCCGCGGTCTGCGCGAGGAACTGGAGCAGGTACACGCCGAGACGCTGGGATTCCTGCGGGGGCTCGCGTTCACTGACTACGCTCGGCAGACGTTACTCGAGGATGTAGGACTAAGCTCCAGGGTCGGCGAACGGCGGCTCGAGCTCGTGCGCTGGACGATCGGCGGCCCGATCCCCCTGACCAGGCTTCGCGCTCGGGAGCACCCCGCTGCCTCGCTCTATGCCAGCACCACGAACAAGACCCTGACGCGCGACATCAACTATTTGCGGGAGCAGAACCTCGTACGCATTGAGGAAGGCACGCTGCACGCCAACATCGGGCTGATGAACCAGTTCACAACTTAGCCACCGCCGAGCGAGCGAGGCGAGACTGCCGGGGAGGCGTGGCCGGTGAAGGAACGGGATAGCGTCCGCATCGGCGATACGGTCATCGAGTACGAGATTCGCCGAAGCGCCCGGCGCAGGAAGACCGTCCAGATCAAGATCGACGGCGGCGTGGTGCAGGTCGCCGCACCCTCGGCAACGCCGGACGGCGAACTGCGGGCGATCGTTCGCGAGCGGGCGGCCTGGATCCTCAAGCGCATGTCCGAGGCAGTCCCGGAACCCGCGACGAAGCGATTCGTCAGTGGCGAGACGCTGCCGTACCTGGGCCAGCACGTCCCGATGGTCATCGAGCGCGCGGACGTGCGCTGGCCGCAGGTCCGGCTCGATCGCCGGACCTTCCGCATCGCCGTGCCCGGGGACATCGAGGACGGTGAACGCGACGAGCAGATCCAGCACGCCGTCATCGCGTGGTACGCGGCTCGGGCGGCCGAGCGCTACCCGGCCGGCGTCGATCGCTGGTGGCCGCGGCTGGGTTCCGGAGCGCGATCGCCGGTGCTGATCCGCGATCAGCGCCGGCGCTGGGGAAGCTGCGCCTCCGATGGCACGCTGCGCTTCAGCTGGCGCGGGATGATGCTGGAGCCCGCACTGATCGAATACATCGTCGTTCACGAGCTGGCTCATCTGACGGTGAAGAACCACTCGCCGGACTTCTGGAAGCTGGTCAACAGCGCGATGCCCGATGCACAGCAACGGCGCAAGCGCCTGCGGGAGATCTCACGCACGCTCCCCCTCTGACGCCCGCCGCCGCGCGCGCGACGCTAGACTGCGCGCGGTGCGCCTCGCAGCCGGGGCGCGAGCGAAGGGAGACCACCGTGCAGGCCGTCGTGTTCCATGAGCTGGGCCAGAAACCGGCCATCGAGGAAGTCGATCTCGCGCCGCCGAAGGCGCGCGAGGTGCGCGTACGGGTGGTCGCCAGCGGGCTCTGCCACTCCGACATCCACCGCCTGCACGGCCACCTGCCCTCGGCGACGCCGATGGTGATGGGCCACGAGGGCGCCGGCATCGTCGAGGAGATCGGCGAGGCCGTCACGGACCTCGCGCCCGGCGACCACGTCGTGATCAGCTTCGGGCCCTACTGCGGCGGCTGCGGCGCATGCAGCGCCGGGCGCTTCAGCAACTGCGAGCGCAAGCTCGCCAACGCCCAGCGCGGCAACCTGCTGGACGGCACCAGCCGGCTCAGCCTCGACGGGCAGCGGATCAGCCACCAGTCCTCGGTCTCCTCCTTCGCGCAGGAGGCCGTGGTCCACGAGTCGAGCGCGGTGAAGGTGCGCGAGGACGCGCCGCTGGAGACGATCGCGCTGCTCGGCTGCGGCGCCACCTCCGGCCTCGCGCCGGTCTTCAACGACGCGCAGGTCGAGGCCGGCAGCAGCGTCGCCGTGATCGGCGTCGGCGGCCTCGGGCTGAACACGGTGCAGGCCTCGGCGCTCTCGGGCGCGCTCACGATCATCGCCATCGACCTGCTCGACCACCGCCTCGACCAGGCACGCGAGTTCGGCGCGACGCACGCGATCAACGCCGCGGAGCAGGACCCGATCGCCGAGGTGCGTCGCATCAGCGGCGGAGGCGTGGACTACGCCTTCGAGGTGATCGGCCTCCCGGAGACGGTCATGCAGGCGATCCAGATGGTGCGGCCGGGCGGCGAGACGATCGTGATCGGCGCGCTCTCCGGCGACGCCGTGGTCTCGATCCCCTGGATGAGCACGCTGCGCGGCCCGCTGCGCCGCAGCGGCTTCAGCGCCGCGCGGCCGAACGCCGACATCCCGCTTTACGTGGACCTCTACATGGCGGGCAAGCTGCGCTTCGACGAGCTGGTGACGGGCCGCTTCCCGCTGAGCGACTTCAACCGCGCGGTGGAGGTGATGGAGCGCGGCGAGGGCGTCCGCAACATCATCCACCCCAACGGGTAGGCGACGGCTTCGCGAGCCCGGCGAACCTTGAACGAGCCTCGCTCGCATTCAAGGTTGTGCGCTATCCCTGAGTACAGGGGGAGGGCCTGGCCTTGCTTCGTCCTCGTCGGTGTGTAGACGCTGACCGGGCGACGGTACGTTCCTGCGAGGCCCAGGAGCGCTACAGAATGATGCAGTGCTCGCAACGCAATCATGTTATGATTGTGCAGCAATGCTGACGGAGACTCACGATGGCCAGCATCACGGTGCGCAACCTGGACGATGGACTGAAGCGGCGGCTGCGCATCCGCGCAGCTGAGAACGGCCGCTCCATGGAGCAGGAGGCGCGGGACATTCTGCGCGCGGCGCTGGACGAGGACTCTCCGACAGGCAAGGATCTGGCGAGCGCCATTCGCGCCCGGTTCGCACCCCTCGGCGGCGTCGAACTGGAACTGCCACCCCGTGAGCCGATGCGCGAGCCGCCCCGATTCGACTGAGGCACGGGCGATGATCGTCCTCGATACCAACGTCGTGTCGGAGCTGATGCTGCCTGCCCCGAACACCAGCGTGACCGACTGGATTGCTCGCCAGGTAGCCCCCGACCTGTTCCTCTCGACGATCAGCGAGGCCGAGCTGCGCTACGGCGTCGAGATCCTGCCCGAAGGGCGACGCCGCAACAGCCTGCTCGCCGGGATCGAGGGAGTGCTGCGGGAGGATTTCGCGGGGCGCATTCTTCCGTTCAACCGCGCCGCCGCACGCGCCTACGCCGAGATAGCGGCCGCCCGCCGAGCCGCCGGGCATCCCATCAGCCAGCTGGACTGCCAGATCGCCGCGATCGCCCGCTCGCTCGGGGCATCCGTCGCCACAAGGGACAGCGGCGGCTTCCACGGCTGCGGCATCGACGTGATCGATCCGTGGGCAAGCGCATGACGTGCCCGGCGCCCCGCCAGCCCTCGCCTGCAACGGGCGCTCTGGTAGTCTGGCGTCCCGCGCAGCGGTCGCCGGAGCGCGCCCCGCGACGCCGGGCAACATGACGAGTGGAGAGGGCAATCCATGACGACGACCGAACGGCGCTACCCGAAGATCACTGACGAGGGCGTCGCGGCGATGCGCGCGCGCGTCGGCATCCCCGCCAAGCGCGACGACCGCGGCAAGTACACCCAGATCAACGCCGACGCAGCACGCGGCTACTCGATCGCCACCGGCGACCTCAACCCGCTCTACGTCGACGCCGGCCACGCGCGCGCCAGCCGCTGGGGCGACACCGTCGCGCCTCCCGGCATCCTGCTCGCCACCGGCGAGCCCGAGGGCCGCGACATCACCGCCGAGGAGCGCGACGCCGGGCGCGGCGGCGCCCTGCCCGGCGTCCACGGCATGTTCGCCGGCCGCGATTTCGAGTGGTATCAGCCGATGCTCGCCGGCGACACCATCTACAAGGTCGCCTACGAGGCCGGCTTCTACGAGAAGGACGGCAAGTTCACCGGCAGCCGCCAGATCCTCCAGATGGTCGAGACGCTGTTCCGCAACCAGCGCCACGAGGTGGTCGCCAAGATGCTCGGCTGGCGCATGCGCACCGAGCGCGACGCGGCGCGCGAGCGCAAGTCCGTCTTCCGCGACTCGCGCGTCTGGAGCGACGAGGAGTTGGCCGAGATCGACGAGGCCTACGCGCGCGAGACCTGGCGCGGCCCGGAGCCCCGCTACTGGGAGGATGTGAACGTCGGCGACGACCTCGGCGAGATGGTGCGCGGCCCCTTCCGCGTCACCGACGGCGTCGCCTGGGAGATGGGCTGGGGCGGCCCCTACGCGCGCACCGGCAAGTCCGACCACGAGTTCCGCATGCGCCACCCCGGCGCCTACACGCAGGATCCGCGCCGCGTCTGGGACGTCGTCGAGCGCGTCCACTGGGACGACGACTTCGCGCGAGAGATCGGCGTGCCCGCCGCCTACGACTACGGCGCGCAGCGCGTCGGCTGGACCTGCAACTTCCTCACCAACTGGATGGGCGACGACGCCTGGCTGAAGCGCATCTGGGTCCAGATCCGCAAGTTCAACATCCTCGGCGACCTCCAGACCTTCACCGGCGAGGTGATCGAGAAGCGCATCGAGGACGGCGAGTACCAGGTCGTCTGCGACTTCCAGGCGATCAACCAGCTCAACGAGATCACCGCGCCGGGCCAGGCGATCATCCTGCTGCCCTCGCGCGCGGCCGGGAACCCGCAACTGCCGACCGGCAACCAGCCGCCGTACCCAACCTGGGAGGGCGACAAGAAGGTCGTGCCCGTGGGGCCGTCGCCCTTCGAGCCGGTGTCGTCGACGCACGGTTTCCGCATGGTCGGACTGCAGGACTAGCCCCGACGTGAGCGAGCAGCTCGTCCCCGCGCCCGCTCTGCTCGAGGGCGTGAGCGCCGTCGAGTACGGCCAGAGCGCCGCGATCGGCTTCGCCGGACGGCTGCTCGCCGACCTCGGCGTCACGGTCACCAAGATCGAGCCGCCCGAGGGCGACCGCACGCGCTTCGAGGGCTTCACCGCCCCCGGCGCCGACTGCTCCGCCCTCTTCGCCTACGCCAACGCCGGCAAGCGCAGCGTCGTCATCGACGACACCACGCCCGAGGGGCGGGACGACCTCGCACGGCTGCTGGCGAGCGCGGAGATCGTGCTCGACGGGCACGAGGCGAGCCATTGGGACGAGATCGGGCTGGACTTCGATGCGCTGCCGGGCAGCGGGCGCTGCCGCCTGGCGGTCTCGCTCACGCCCTTCGGGCGCTTCGGCGATCACGCCGGCTGGGAGGCCACGCACCTCACCGCCCACCACACCGGCGGCGAGGCGTACGCCTTCCCCGGCGGCCTCAGCTGGCTGCGTTACCCGGACCGCGAGCCGGTCCGCGTCCCCAGCCGCGTCGCCGAGCTGGACGCGGGCACGGCGGCCGGCCTCACGATGCTCGGCTGGCTCGCCGGTGATCGCGAGCCGGCAGTCGTCGAGCTGAGCTGGCAGGAAGCGGCGATGGCGCTGAGCCGCCAGGACATCGTGAAGTGGCCCAACGACGGCTTCATCGATACGCGCGCCACGCGCCAGATCCCGGTGCTCGGCCTCGTCGAGTGCCTCGACGGCTGGGTGGAGATCTACCCCTCCGAGCAGCACATGTGGGAACGCCTCGTGCTGGCCGTCGACAGCCCGGAGTGGGCGCACACCCTCGGCTCCACCGCCGAGGACCGCATCAAGCACACCGGCGAGCTCAACGACCTCTTCGCCGTCTGGCTCAAGGAGCGCAGCAAGCACGAGATCTACCAGGCCCTGCGCAAGCACGGCGTCCCCGGCGGGCCGGTTCGCACGATGGAAGACATCTTCCACTGCGAGCAGATGCGCTTCCGCGACTTCTTCGACACCGTCAGCTACCCGGACGGCGAGCCGCAGGACGTGCCGGCCCACCCCTACATCGTGCGCGAGGCGCACGGCGCGGCCGGGGGCGGCGCGAGCGGCGACCGCGCCTGGCGGCCGGGACCGGCCGGGGCCGCGCCGCCGCGGCTCGGCGCGGACACCGAGGCGACGCTCGCCGCCCTCGACGGCGATCGCGCGCCCGCGATCCGTTCCGGCGCCCCAAAGCCGCAGCTGGCGGTGCCGCCGGCGCGGCCGATCGGCTGGCTCGCGGGCAAGCGCATCGTCGACCTCACCTGGTACCAGGCGGGGCCCTACGGAAACATGATCCTCGCCTCGCTGGGCGCCGAGGTCGTGAAGGTCGAGAGCCTCAATCGCACCGACCCGTTCCGCAAGGCGCGCCGCCTCAAGACCGTGATGCTCGACGAGTTGAAGTACGGCGACTGGGTCGACACCGGCTACCGCTTCAACGAGGTCAACATGGGCAAGCAGAGCGTCCAGGTGGACCTCGCGCACGAGCGCGGGCGCGAGATCGTGCGCGAGCTGGTCGCCGGCGCCGACGTGATCATCGAGAGCTTCCGGACGGGCGCCGTGAAGCGGCTCGGCCTCGGCTTCGACCGGCTGATCGAGGTCAATCCGCGCATCGTAATGGTCTCGCTTTCGGCCAACGGCGAGACCGGGCCGGACGGCCACATGCCCGGCTACGCCGCCGTCTTCGGCGCGACCTCCGGCATGTCCGCGCTGAGCGGCTACGACGTCGGCACCCCCAGCGAGTACCGCGGCCCGCTCGACCAGCGCGTCGGCACCTCGGTCGCCCTCGCCGCGATCGTCGGGCTGATGGCGCGCGACCATTCGGACAGTGCAGTGTTCATCGACTTCGCCGCCTCCGAGGTGGGGACCACGCTGGTCGGCGACCAGTTGATCGAATGGCAGCTGCGCGGCGCCGTCGACGAGCCGATGGGCAACCGCCACCCGGTGCTCGCCCCGCACAACTCGTACGAGTGCGAGGACAGCGACCGCCCGGGCTGGGTCGTGCTCGCCGTCGAGCGCGACGAGCAGTGGCGCCGTCTCGCCGAACACATCGGCGACTGGCGGCTCGACCCCGCCTGGGACCGCCAGGCGCGCAAGGCGCAGGAGCCCTCGATCGACGCGGCGATCGCCGACTGGGCGCGCGGCCGCAATCGCGACGAGCTGGTCGCCGAGCTGCAGTCGCTGGGCGTGCCCGCGTCGCCGAGCATGAACGTGCGCGACCTCTACGAGGACGCCCACGTCCGCCAGCGCGGCATGTGGACGACCGTCGACCACGCCCGCCTCGGCACGCTCGAGGTGCTCTCCATGCCCTGGCTGGTCAACGGCGCCCGCCCGGAGATGCACCCCGCCCCGGCGCTCGGCCAGCACAACGACTACGTCTACCGCGAGATCCTGGGCCTCAGCCCCGAGGAGCACGCCGCCCTCGCCGACGCCGGAGTGGCGTACTAGACTTCCTACCCGCCAAGTTCACCGACCCCGATCGGCGCAAGCGAATATCCGTAGTTGCTACTCTGAAAGCGACGGACTGCGTTCCGGAGATTCACCTTGCTCAGGAACGGTAACGCCTTGGATGCGGAACGCCCATTCCACCTCCCGATTATGGCTAGGACGACTTCGAACGCCCGAGTTTCGAACGGTGCATCAGAGAACCACCCCTCGAACAGGGCTTCGGAATCGTGCTTCGAAATCAATGTCGCCGCTCGCTCACGGAACTCACGGTCCATTTGTAGCATCTCAGCTGAACCAGTCGCCTGCGCCAACAGATGACTAATGCCACGTGAAGCGAAGTGTCTCTTGATATGAATGAGACGTCGATCAGCGGTCATCAAGTCGCACAGCTCGACCGGCGACTCGCCCGCACCCCTACGCACCAGGTCTCCATCGAGGACAAGACACGGTGCGAGATCCGCAGCGATCCGCTCGGTGTAGGTTCCCTCTTGCTCTCCACTCAGTGCATGAGGGAACAGTAAGCTCGTAATCGGGATCTCATCGATCTCTGCGTTCAGGCTTTCAAGATATGCTTGGTCAACAGAGAAGAAGTTTCCCGAGTCAAGTACGAACGTGCCTTCCTCTAGGGTGAACGTGCCATTGAGCCAACGCCAAACCGGCCACCCATGCAACTTCCGATGATCACCATCGCGGATTGTGATGTCATGTGTCTTAAGATACGCCCAATCAACCCTGTCGATTTCCCTTTGGACACCACGAAAGTAGTCCTGAATTCTCAGTTCCGGATGAAGGACAACAGAACCACCTCTCGGCTTTCGGTCAAAGTGATAGTGGAACCCCGCGACCTGACTCCAGTCCAAGAGATCAGGCGGTGCAAGATCGAGACTCTCCCAGTCTTGGTCCTTGAATGCTCGGAGGACTGAGTCCACCAATTCTTGCTGGGTCGTCTGGTCGGACACAGGCTGGAAGTAGTCAACCCATCGAAAGTGCGCTTGATAGTCTTCCCGTACGCTTGCGGCACTCAGATCCTTACAAAGATCGCCTAGCTCGTCGAAAGACAAGTCCAGACTTATGTGGAGCGACTCTCGCCCCGTCACCGTTGTTCCCCATTTGCTAACCTCTTGTGGACGTCCGGTCGCAGCAACAAAGATGTCCTGCAGCGTGTCGAGTTCGAACTCACTGATGGATGAGCTCTTTGAAAGCTGCTGCTGTGATCGCCGTGTGTTGGTGCCCATTCTGCTGAGATTGACCGCACGAAGCTCTGGCGCTTCCGCGACGGGTCCTCCGTCCCCTTCCGAAAGCAGGTTGAGCGCCGTACGAAGTCCGAACGCTCGGTCGTACCCGTCAGGGCGAATCATAAACCGGCCGCCAGGACCAAAGGCAAACGCGAAGCAGTCCCCATCTTCTGTCTCTACCACAAGGGCTGCAGAGGTGTACCTGCCGGGCACCCAGTCCGGATTGTCGAACGGTGCGCCGACGAATTTGGTCCATGCCGGAACCATGGGGGCACCACTCCGCACGTACAAGTTCGCGCGGAATCCCCGGCGTGTAATCGGCCCATATGTCACGTCGGTCGCCTTGAGATCGATCCATCGATCGAAGTTATCCGTTCCGCCGTCAACTGGCTCAGACTTGAGCTTGTAGCAGTTGAGCTGTGGCATACTGGCCTCCCTCTTGCTGCAGGTGCCGGTCTGTCAGCGCCCCGTCACATCCAGAGCGCTGCGGATGCGCTCGATGTAGTCGGCGAGGTCTGTTTCGATGGTATAGCAGGGGGCGAAGCCCGGCTCCTCGCGGATCAGGGTGTTGTCCATGAGCTGGCCGACGTGGGGCCGGGCGCTCGCTGACCTTGATGCGCGCGGTGTAGTCGCCGATCGAGCGCTGCTCGGCGCGCACCTCCCGGACGGGCCGCCCGCGTCGGGAGGCCACGAGGCGCTAAGATACCGGCGCGCCGCGCCCCATGCCGCGGAACGCCCTCGCTACCCGACGCAACCGCTGGAGGCACGATGGACTGGGAAGACACCGAGCAGCAGGCCGCGTTTCGCGCCGAGGTGCGCACGCTGATCGAGGAGCGCCTGCCGGAGTGGTACCGCGAGCGCGTGCGCGTCGGCATCGAGCACGGCCCCGAGGGCGGCTGGGTCGCCGATCGCGCCTCCGGCGATCCGGAGCGCACTCAGGCCGCGAACGAGTGGACCGAGGCGCTCTCCGAGCGCGGCTGGTTCGCCCCGCACTGGCCGAAGGAGTACGGCGGCGGCGGCCTGAGCGCGATGGAGCAGTTCATCTTCAAGCAGGAGGTCGCCGAGGCGGCCGCGCCCGATGTCGGCGGGCAGGGCGTGAGCATGCTCGGCCCCACGATCATCGTGCACGGCAGCGACGAGCAGAAGGCGGCCTACCTGCCCGGCATCCTCTCCGGCGAGATCCTCTGGGCGCAGGGCTACTCCGAACCGGGCGCCGGCTCGGACCTCGCCTCGCTGTCCACGCGCGCCACGCGCGACGGCGACGAGTACGTGATCAACGGGCAGAAGATCTGGACCTCGAACGCACACCACGCCGACGCGCTGTTCGCCCTCGTGCGCACCGACCCGGACGCGCCGAAGCACCGCGGCATCAGCTTCCTGCTGATCGACGACATCCACACGCCGGGCCTGACGATCCGCCCGCTGATCAACATGGCCTGGGAGCACGGCTTCAACGAGACCTTCTTCGAGGAGGTCCGCGTCCCCGCCAGCAACATCCTCGGCGAGGAGAATCGCGGCTGGTACGTCGGCATGACGCTGCTCGACTTCGAGCGCTCGAACATCTCCGAGGCCGTGCGCATCCGCCGCTACATCCGGCGGCTGGTGCGCGACGCCACCTCGGGGCCGGCGGCCGCCTACGCGCGCCGCGTCGGCACGCTGCGCCACGAGGTCGCCGACCGCTACATCGAGACCGAGGTCTGCCAGAACTTCTCGTTCCGCGTGATCTCGATCCAGAACGCCGGGCTGATCCCGAACTACGAGGCCTCCACCTCGCGCATGTTCATGGTCGAGCTGGACCAGCGCACCGCGCGCACGGGCGCGAAGGTGTTCGGGCTCTACTCGAACCTCTGGGACCCCGAGGACGAGCGGGCGCCCTCGCGGGGCCTGTTCACGCTGCGCTACGTGACGACGATCTCGCGCACGATCGCGGGCGGCTCGTCCGAGATCCAGCGCGGCATCATCGCCACGCGCGGCCTCGGTCTGCCGCGCAGCTAGCTGAGGAGGAGCCGATGCCGTTCATCGAGCGACCCGACGGCGCACGGATCCACTACGACACCTGGGGGCCGGACAACGGCGCGACGCCGCTGCTGCTAATCGCGCCCGGCGGCGTCCGCTCCGAGATCGACTTCTGGCATCGCAGCGACATAGACCCGACGCGCGAGTTCGCGGACGAGCGGCTCGTGATCGGCATGGACCAGCGCCACGCCGGCGAGAGCTGGGACGCCCCGCTCGAGTTCTCCTACGACCTCGCGCTCGGCGACCAGCTCGCCGTCCTCGACGCGCTCGGCGTGGAGCGCGCGCACCTCATGGGCGGTTGCATCGGCGTCGCCTACGAACTGCGCATGATCCGCGAGCCGCCCGATCGCGTCGCCTCGGCGGTGGGGCAGAGCCCCGTGGGGATCGACCACACGAACTCGCTCGGCACATTCATGGAGATGTTCCGCCCGACGGTCGAGCTCGCACGCGCCGAGGGCATGGCGGCCGTCGTCGCGAGCGCCCTCGAGAATCCGCAGTTCGTCACCAACAACGCGGGCGGGCCGTTCTCGCGGCGGATCGAGGTCGACCCGGCCTTCCGCGAAGAGCTGACCGCGATGGCGCCCGCGGATTACGTCGCGATCGTCGAGCGCCTCGGCGACGCCTACTGGCCGGACGACCCGCCCTACATGACGGTCGGCGAGGAGTGGCTGCGCGGCTGCCCGGCGCCGCTGCTGATCCTGCCCGGCAGCGACGAGTTCCACCCCACCTCGATCGCCGAGCGCATCTGCGCCGAGGCCCCGCACGCCCGCTGCCTCGCCGTCGACTGCCGCTCCGCCGCCAACCTCCCGGCCACGCTCGAGGAGATCCGCGCCTTCCTGCGCGAGCACTCGTAGTGCCGTGACCTCCATCGAGGCGGCGACGCAACGCCCGCGTCGTGGGCGCAGCGCATGCGCGTAGGGATCGCTCCCGGCCGCCTCTCGCTGGTTGCGAACACGCTGACGCCGCTGCTCGCCTACCCGGACTTCCGCGCGCTGTGGTGGAGCACGCTGTTCGCATCGAGCGCGTGGTGGGGGCAGCTAGTCGTGCTCGCCTGGCTGGCGTTCGACATCACGGGCTCGGAGCTCGCGGTCTCCGCGGCGGCGGCGGCCGGATTGGCGCCGATGCTGCTGGGGCCGCTCGGCGGCCTGCTCGCGGACCGCATCCACCGTCCGCGGTTGCTGATCGGCGCACAGTCGCTCGCGCTCGCCAGCGGGGCGGGTATCGCGCTGCTCGTGACGCTGGATAGAGCCGAGTACTGGCACGTCGTTGTGGCCGCGGCGCTCGTCGGCCTCACCATGCAGCCGCTGATGCCGACACGGTTCACGCTCACAATCGACCTCGTGGGCGAGCGACGCGTCTCGAGCGCGAACGCGCTCACCGCGGCGGGGATGCTGGGCAGCCGCATGGTCGTTCCAGCGGCAGCGGGTGTGCTGATCGCGACGTTCGGGGCGGACGTCGCTCTGTGGTTCTGCGCCGCCTGGTACCTGCCCGCATCGTGGCCCCTGCTCCGCCTCGAGGACGCTCGCCGGGGTCCTCGCTCTGCCGTGAGGGCGGCGCCGGCCGAGGTCGCGCACGGGTTCCGCTACGCCCTCGCAAGCCCCGCGCTGCGCGCCCTGCTGCTGGTCACGGTGCTGGCGAACATCTTCGCGTGGCCGGTGATCATCGGATTCCTGCCCGTCTTCGCCGAGGAGGTCTTCAACGTCGGCGCCGCGGGACTGGGGCTGATCGTCGGCGTCAACGGGCTGGGGGCGCTGCTCGGCGCCCTCGGGATCGCCTCGCGAGGCGACTTCCGCTGGAAGGGAATGCTCTACCTGGTGGCGACAGTGCTGTTCGGGGTGGCACTCGCCGCGTTCGCGCTGAGCGGCGGGTTCGCACTCGCGCTACTGCTGGTCTTCATCGCCGGCATAGGGGGTTCGGGGTTTGGCGTGATGCAGAGCACGTTGACGATGCTGCTCGCGCCGCCTGAGGCGCGCGGGCGCGTGCTCGGCGTGCTCATGATTTCGATCGGCGTCTTGCCGGGTGCGATGCTCGTGCACGGCGCCGTCGCGTCGTCGCTGGGCGTAGTGACGACAACGGCGGCCTCGGGCCTGCTGCTCGCTGTCTTGACGATCGCCATCACGGCCTTCTCGCCCGAGCTGCGCCGAGCCCGCTGAGGGCGGATCGCGAGCGCCATCGCTACCCGGCGCCGCCAGCGGCGACGGCCAACCCGGCTGCCGCCACCCTCGAGGAGATCCGCGCCTTCCTGCGCACGCACTCGTAGTGCCTTCGGTTTCGACCTAGCGACATACTGGTGCTGGGCTCCTCGGCTATTGCAGCTCACGCTTGGAGAGCAGCATTCCCAAACATTCCCTAATAGTCATATACTGACTCTATGCCGTGGGAGGTGGAGTACACAGACCAGTTCGGTGACTGGTGGCAGGAGATCGCGGAGCGCGACCAGGATGCCGTGACCGCGAGGGTCGAGCTGCTGATGGAATACGGACCGAACCTGCCGTACCCCTACTCCTCCGACATCCGGGGCTCGCGCCATGGCGTGATGCGCGAGTTGCGAGCGCAGAGTGCCGGCCAGCCCCTGCGGGTCCTGTACGCCTTCGACCCGAGGCGGACCTCCATCCTCCTCATCGGCGGCGACAAGACCGGCAACGACCGCTTCTACGAGGAGTACGTGCCACGGGCCGACGACCTCTACGACGAGCACCTGCGCGAGCTGCGACGGGAGGGAGTGATCGAATGAGCGGACGCCACCCATTCCGGGAACTGACGAAGGACATCACGCCTGAACGCCGTCGGCGCATCGACGCGATGAAGCGCGAGTTGCTCGCCGAGATGCCGCTGAACGAGTTGCGCCGGGCACGGGCGCTGACCCAGCAGGACCTGGCGGAGACGCTGCAGGTGACCCAGCCCGCCGTGGCCAAGCTGGAACAGCGCGCCGACATCTACGTCTCCAGCCTCCGCTCCTACATTGAGGCGGTCGGCGGCCGGCTGAAGATCGTCGCCGAGTTCCCCGAGGGCGAGGTCGCCATCACCAACTTCTCGGAGGTGGGAGAGGATAAGCGCGCGTAGCGAGAGGCGACGTGGAACGAGCGTAGCAGCAGAGAACGATGGGACAGCCGGCCCCAGAGAGTGTGTCGGCACCATCCGTTGTATTCGAGGGTGGCACCCACGGGGGCACCCAGGAGAGGGGGCACCCTAGCTCATGCCTAGAGAAGCGGGCCGGGACAGCCGCAGCGAGATCACGATAGTGAAATTCGAGCAAGGGGTCGGGCAACCTCTGCGTAGCACGAAGAAGCAGACTCGGCTGAACGATGAGACAGCCATGCTGGTAATGGAGGACTTGAGCGAAGTTATCGATGGGCTAATGCATCGCACGTCAGAATTCCCTCAAGAACTCGTCAGGCCAGACAGGAGTGACGCAAGGTACAAATCTACAGGCAATCTGCTGGCCGCCAGTATCCTGCTACCACTGGCCGTAGAAACAGGCCTGAAGTTGCTCCATGAGATCGAGAACCCAAACGAATTGGCTGCCAATACTCACGACCTTTCGGAGCTGTTCGACAAGCTCTCAGAAGATACGCAGGGTCAGTTGAACCGAGTCTACATGCGTCTCGTCTCCTCTTCGCGATCCGTGAGATCGATCGGAGCCGACCTTTCCATGCCCGAGCTATCGCATGTCAGGGAGGTTTTCCGCATCCATGCAAAGATGTTCGAGTTATGGAGGTACTTGCCAGAGGGTCAGGCCGGCCCGGGATTCAGCGAACACTTGTGTCGGGCCCTCGATGCCATCCGGATACTGGCTGGGGGACCAGCGACTTCATCGCCGACCAGGTGAGGGTTGTCCCCGAGGGTTAGGCGAGCCGCATCATCTGCCCCACCGGCGGCCGCTACCCGATCGCGTTGTCCCAGCGGTCGATTGAGGCGACCTCGCTGAGCGGTTTGCGGGTGACCGGTCCGAAGCTGCCCCGCGGGTAGCCGAGCGGCACTGCGTAGACGATCTGGATCTCCCCGGGGATTCCCAGCAGCTCCTTTGCGCGCTCATCGACCACGGCGTGCAGGGTCGTGATCGTGCCGCCGATGCCGAGCGCGCGGGCGGCGAGCAGCAGGTTCTGCACCGACGGAATGACCGATGCCATGGCGTTCGCTCCCTGGTCGGTCGCGCAGAGCAGCACGATCAGCGGCGCCGCGCCGAACTCGTCGGCCAGCCTCATCGCCGAGACCATCGTCCCATTCGATTGGTCGATGTCCTCGGGGCCGTGGATGCCCTGATCGGCGCGCTTCGCCCACCACGCCTCGCGGTAGAGCTCGCCGAGCTGCCGCCGCAGCTCCGGGTCACGCACGGCGAGGAAGTGCCAGGGCTGGGCATTGCCGCCGTTGGGGGCCTGGATCGTCGCCGTCAGGATGTCGCGCAGGTCGTCCTCGGGAATCGGGTCGGGCTTGACGCGGCGGATCGCCCGCAGCGAGAAGATCGCCTCGCCGAGGGTGATCGGGAATCGTTCGCTCGGATCCATGTGAGCCTCCCGGCCTTGTCGCGCTCCTCGCCCGCCGCTGCCGGCGGGTTGACCTCTAGCTCGCCCCCGCACGCAGCGCCGCCGCATCCAACCGGCTGAACGCAGCGATCGAGGGCAGGCGAACGTCCGGCGGCGGCTCGCCTTCGGCGACGCCCGCGCCAGCGTACGGGCCCTGCTCCACCAGCACCGTCGTGACGAGGTCGCCGAGGGCGGACTTCACGGCTGCAAGGATGCGCGGCTTGTCTTCGATCAGCACGTAGCGGCGGGCCGGGTAGCGCGCGCGGATCGCCTCGGTCTCCTGCTCCTTGTGCTCGAAGATCAGCACGCGGCCCTCGAACGCCGCATCGAGGCCGGATGCGCGGATCTTGTGGCGCTGGAAGCGCTCGTCGCCGTCCGAGGCAATCACCGGCAGGCCGAGGCCGCGCGCGTGCTCCACGGCGTCGAGCGCGCCCGGGAAGAGGCAGCCCGCGAAGTCGAGGTTCCAGACCGCCTTCCGGACCGCGTCGCCGAGGGAAGCGTCGCCGGCCTCGCGCGCGAAGCGCTCAAGGGTCTCGGGGAGATCAACGAGGCCGAGCTCGCCGCGGACCGCCTCGTACGCCTGCCAGAAGCGCCGGACGCCCTCGGGGCCGGCGGCCGCCGCGATCGCCGCGTCCAGCCCTGCCTTCACCGCCGCGCCGTCGATCAGCGTGTGATCGACGTCGAAGAGCAGCACCAGATCCGCCGAGGACACAGCCACCGGGCACTCCCCTCGCGACGCCCGCCCGCGTCAGGCCGCGAGCGTGTCCTTGTGCGCGCGGCCGCCCTGCATGATCAGCCGCAGCCGCTCCTGGTCCTGCAGCAGCGTGATGTCCTCGAGCGGGTCGCCGTCGACGAGGATCAGGTCGGCGAGCTTGCCCGGCTCGAGGGTGCCGATCTCGTCCGCCATGTGGATGCACTCGGAGGCGGTCTTCGTGGTCGCGACGATCGCCTCCAGCGGCGTCATGCCGTGCTGCGCCATCAGCTCCAGCTCCCAGGCGTTCGTGCCGTGCACGCCGACGCCCGCGTCCGTGCCCATCGCGATCCGCACGCCCGCCTCGTGCGCCGCGCGGAAGCTCTCCGCGTTCGCGTCGATCACCTCGTAGGCCTTGCGCAGCGACTGCGGCAGCACCGACTCCGGCGTGGCCTCCTCGCGCAGCACGATGCTGCGAGGCGCGTGGATCGTCGGCACCAGGAAGGCGCCGCGCTCCTTCATCATCGCGATCGCCTCGTCGTCGAGGTAGAAGCCGTGCTCGATCGACTCGACGCCCGCGCGCACGGCGTTCTTGATGCCCGCGGTGGCCTGCGCGTGCGCCATGCAGGTCTTCCCGACCATGCGCGCCTCGTAGACCATCACGGCGATCTCTTCCTCGGTGAACTGCGGCGAGCCGGGCTCGTCCGAGGGCGACATCACGCCGCCGGTGGCGTGCAGCTTGATGAAGTCCGCGCCGACGCGGAGCAGGGCGCGTACGGTCTTGCGCACCTCGTCCGGGCCGTCGCAGATCGTCTCGATCCACTCCGGGCCCCAGTGCCGCCAGAAGCGCACGCCGCTCGGCAGCACGCCGTCGCCGTGGCCGCCCGTCTGCGAGAGCGCCCCGACGGCGATGCGCATGCGCGGCCCCGGAATCAGCCCGCGCTCGACCGCGAGCTTGAAGCCGGCCGGCGATCCGGACGCCTCGCGCACGGCGGTGAACCCGGCGTCGAGGGTGGCGAGCGCGTTCTGCGCGGCCTCGAAGGTCGCGAGCGTCGGCGGCGTCAGCGCGCGCTGCTGCATCGACTTCCACGAGCTGTAGAAGTGCACGTGCGAGTCGATCAGCCCCGGCAGCAGCGTCATCCCCGAGGCGTCGATCACCTCGGCGTCCTGCGGCAACCGGTCGAGGCTGCCGACGCTCGCGATGCGCCCGTCCTCGATCACCAGGCTCGCGCCCGGCACGGGGTCGGCGCCCGTGCCGTCGATCAGCGTGACGCCGGTGATGGCGACCATGCCGGTGGCTGGCGCGGTCACGCGTCCAGGCCCTGGTCGCGCAGCACCTGCTTGGCGATGCGCATCGCCTCGAGCGCGGCGGGGGCGCCGCAGTAGACCGCGACCTGCCGGAACACCTCGGCGATCTCCGCCGGTGTGAGGCCGTTGCCGAGTCCCGCGCGCACGTGCGTCGCCAGCTCGGTCGAGCGACCGACGGCCGCGAGCATCCCGAGATTCAGCAGGCTACGGTCGCGGCGGCTCAACGTCTCGCTCGTCCAGATCTGGCCCCAGGCGACCGCGGTCACGAACTCCTGGAACCCGCGATCGAAGTCCGTGACGCCCTCGAACGCCCGATCGACGTACTCGTCGCCCAGCACCTCGCGCCGCACCTTGAGCCCAGCCTCGAACCCGTCAATCGGCATGTCAGCCCCTCTCCGAACCCTCTTCCGAAGTCGCTGGAATCATACGGCCCGCCGCCGCAGGGGGCGGCGCGGGGCTACCATGCGCGGCGCAACGGGAGGTGCGCGGCATGGCGACGGTTCCCACACTGCGCGGCGAGCTGGAGACGAGCGCGCTCGGCTTCACGCTCATGCACGAGCATCTCTTCCTCCAGACACCCGCGCTCTACGCCAACTACCCGCAGCTCTTCGACCGCGAGGCCGAGGTCGCCGCCGCCGCCGCCTTCTGCGAGCAGGCGCGCGCGGCCGGCGTCGACACGATCGTCGACGTGACGACCGTGGACCTCGCGCGCGATATCCGGCTGATGGCCGAGGTGGCGGAGCGGACGGAGCTGCACGTGATCGCCGCCACGGGCGTGCACCTCAGGGTGCCGAACTACTTCCGCCGCAGGACGCCGGACCCCGTCGTGGAGCTCTACCTGCACGACATCAAGGTCGGCATCGCCGGCACGAGCATCCGGGCGGGCACGCTCAAGATCGCCACCGAGGAGTACGAACCGGACGACGAGCTGCAACTGCGCGCCATCGCGCTCGCGCACCGCGCGAGCGGCGTCCCGATCATGACGCACAGCAACCCGTTCGCCGGCTCCGGGGCCGACCAGCAGCGCGTCTTCGCCGCCGAGGGCGTCGACCTCACGCGCGTCGTGATCGGCCACTCCGGCGACTCGACGGACCTCGACTACCTGAGCGGGCTGATGGAGCGCGGCAGCGCGATCGGGATGGACCGCTTCGGATCCGGCCTCGGCGCGACCACCGAGGAGCGGATCGACACCATCGCGAAGCTCTGTGCGCGCGGCTACGCCGACCGCATCGTGCTCAGCCACGACACCTCGCCGCACATGCAGGGCGTGCCTCGCGAGATCCTCGACCGCGCGCTGCCGGAGGCGAACTTCCTCACCGTCCCCAACGTCGTAGTCCCCGCCCTGCGCCGCCTCGGCGTCGGCGAGGAGCAGATCGAGGCGATGACCACCGGCAACCCGCGCCGCATCTTCGAGGCGCAGGGCGCCTACTGAGTCGGCCGCGGCCCGCGCTTCCGGCTCCAGCGTCCGCTGCAGTCACTCCAGCATCATGTTGTGCGCGAGGCCCGGAAGCACCATCGCCTCGGCGTCAGCAGCGCGCCTCTATGCCGACCGCATCGCGCTCAGTCACGACACCTCGCCGCACGTGCTCGAGGGGACCTGTGTACTCTGCACCCTCGAAGGGGGCCATCCATCCCGAGCGGCATCGCCACCCTGACCACGACGCAGCGATGGTGTCTGGGGCTGGCCGCCCTCGGCGTGGTGGCCGCGCTCCTGGGCGTGTTCGCCCCCCTCGCCGAGGTGCCGTACTATCACATCCCCGTCCCCATCCAAGTCGACTATCCATCCTATTTCTCCGACGTCACAGGCATCGACACTCGCGACAACTACCCGGTGTCGGATGGGAAATGGGTCGTGTACTTCGCCTTCCTGACACTGCCCGCTTTCGGTGTGATGGCGGCGTTCCGGCAGTGGCGACTCTCGGCGCTGCCCATGCTGGCGGT
Organism: Dehalococcoidia bacterium; assembly: GCA_965261685.1. Taxonomy (GTDB): domain Bacteria; phylum Chloroflexota; class Dehalococcoidia; order UBA2979; family UBA2979; genus VXMT01. Next base: position 24,622 of record CBDHDI010000012.1, on the reverse strand, counting down.
GGCCATCGGCCTCACCCTCGCGTTCCTTGCTGTGGACGTGTACGCCGAGGCGGGCGGGAGCGACAGCGGGACGGACGTCATCATCCGGAACGAGATTGCGATGCTCGTGCCTCTGGCGGCCTTCCTCACCGGCGCCAGCAGCCTGGCGTGGCTGGCAGGCATCACGCGAGAGGCATAGCTGGTACCAGCAGCGTGTCGGCGAGGAGCAGATCGAGGCGATGACCGTCGCCAACCCGCGCCGCATCTTCGAGGCGCAGGGCGCCTACTGATCGGCGCCGGCCCGCGCTTCCGGCTCCAGCGTCCGCTGCAGCCACTCCAGCATCGCCTCGGCGGCCTGACGCCAGCCAGCATCCAGCATCAAGTCGTGCGCGACGCCTGGGAGGATCAAGGCCTCGGCGTCGTACGCCTCGGCCGTGCGCCGAATCGCGGGCGGCCCGATGAAGTAGTCACGGGCTGCTCCGAGCACCAGCAGCGAGGTGCCTCGGAACCGTGCGCGGTCCGGCCGGGTGTAGATCAGCTGCAGGAGCGCGAGCAGGGACTCGCTGCCCATGCGGGCCGCGTACTCACGCACCTGCTCCTCGCCCAGCTCCGGCGAGAAGAAGAACTTGCTGACGAGTTCCGGCGTTGCGAACAGCCTGCGCGCCGTCCCGCTGAGGAGCGCCTGCAGCGAGAGCCACGGATGCTCGCGCAATGTCCGCAGGGCCGAGCCGAGCAGTCCGCGCACCGACGGCGGCGCGAGCAGCACGGCGGCGGGCGCCTCGCGCGCCTCGAGGTACTTCTGCACCACCAGGCCGCCCATCGAGTGCCCGACGAGCACCGGCTCACGCGGCAGGCCGGCCGCCACCTGCTCGACATCGCGCACGTAGTCGGCGATCGAGGTCCAGCGCAGCCGCTCGCGGCCTCCGCTCTCCCCGTGGCCGCGCAGGCTCAGCGCGTACGAGTCGAAGCCGTGCTCGGCGAAGAAGTCGAGGAAGTGCTCGTCCCAGCACCACGCGCCGTGGCCCGCGCCATGCACGAACAGCAACGGCGGGCGGTCAGACTCGCCATCGCACTCCCGTGAGGTGATCTCCAGGTCGTATGCCATGAGTACAGGGTGTATCCCGGCTGGCGGGCCGCGAGGGCGCGAGGGCGGGCACCGGCCCCTCGTCCCCGCCTCGCGCTTCATCGTGAAGCGCCGCTGCATCTATAGTCCAGCGCACGATCCGGACTCACGAGTCCGGGCGCGGAACCGCCGCGGCCGCGGTCCGGGAGGAGCAGCGATGAGCGAGGGCGCCCTCGAGGGACTGCGGATCCTCGACCTCACGCAGGGGGTCGCCGGCCCCTACTGCACCAAGCTGCTCAGCGACTACGGCGCCGACGTGCTCAAGATCGAGCGCCCCGAGGGCGGCGACCCGGCGCGGCGCGCCGGCCCCTTCCCCGACGACGAGCCGCACCCCGAGCGCAGCGGCCTTTTCCTCGACCTCAACACCGGCAAGCGCAGCCTCACGCTCAACCTCAAGACCGAGAGCGGACAGCGGATCCTGCGCCGCCTCGCCGCCGACAGCGACGCCGTCGTCGAGAACTTCCGGCCCGGCACGCTCGCCCGCCTCGGCCTGAGCGAGGAGCAGCTCGCCGAGCTGAACCCCGCCGCCGCGCTCGTCTCGATCTCGAACTTCGGGCAGCACGGGCCGTACCGCGACTTCGAGGCGGACGACATGCTGCTCTACGCGATGGGCGGCGGGCTCGCCATCACCGCCTACCCCGGCCGCGAGCCGACCCGCCCCTGGCTCTACGCCCCGCTCTTCCTCGCCGGAGCGATGTCCGCCTCCTACAGCCTCGGCGCGATCACCTCGAGCGTGCGCTTCGGCGAGGGCGAGCGCGTCGACCTCTCGATCCAGGAGATCCTCGCCAGCTCGCTCGACCGCGCCTCGCAGAACCTGATGGCCTACTCCTACGGCGGCGAGCTGTTCGTCACCGAGAACTGCAACCTGCGCGCCAGCGCCTTCCCCATCGGCGTCTACGGCGGCCAGCTGCCCTGCAAGGACGGCTACGTCAACTTCCTCTGCTACCCCTACTGGTGGGACCGCTTCTGCCGCATGGTCGGCCGCGAGGATCTGATCGACGACAGCAGCTACTCGGACAACCTGCTCGACCCGGCGTTCGGACCGCAGATCGACGCGCTGATCTACCCCTGGCTGCTGGAGCGCACCAAGATCGAGGTGATGGACGCCGCGCAGGCGCAGGGCGTGCCCGTCGCCGCGCTCAACACCACCGCCGATCTCTTTGCCGACCGGCAGCTGCGCGCGCGCGGCTACTTCGTCGAGCTCGACCACCCGGAGACCGGCCCGCGCGAGTACCCCGGCGCGCAGTTCAAGATGAGCGAGACGCCCGCCTCGATCCGCCGCGCGCCGCTGCTCGGCGAGCACACCACGCAGGTGCTCACAGAGCAGCTCGGCTACAGCCCCGAGGACGTCTCGATCCTGAGGCAGCGCAATGTCGTCTGACGGAGCATCCGGCGCCGCGCCCGCACCCCGCTCCGGGGCGAGGCTGCCCCTCGAGGGCGTGCGCGTGCTCTCGCAGGCGATCGTCTGGGCGGGGCCGGCGGCCAGCCTGATCCTCGCCGACCTCGGAGCCGAGGTGATCGAGATCGAGTCGATCCAGCACGTCAACCCGACGCGCTCGAACTATCGCAACCTGCCCGAGCTCTACCTGCAGGGCCCCTTCGGCGCGCTCTACAGGGACCGCGACCCGAGCGAGGGCTTCTGGAACCGCAACGCCCACTTCAACTACTCCAAGCGCAACCACAAGAGCATCACGCTGGACATCGAGCGGCCCGACGGCATCGGGCTGCTGCGCGATCTGGTGCGCGTCTCCGACGTCTACATCGAGAACAACGCAGTGGGCGTCGTCGAGAAGTTCGGGCTGGACTACCCGCGGCTCGCCGAGCTCAATCCGCGCATCATCCAGGCTCGCTTCCCCGGCTTCGGGACGACCGGCCCCTACCGCAGGTTCAAGGGCTTCGCGCCCACCATGGACGCGCTCGGCGGCCACACCTACCTGCGAGGCTATCGCGACAGCGATCCCTCCTTCACCCCCGGCCTCGCGCACGGCGACCCCAACGCCGGCATCCACGTCGCCTTCGCCGTCCAGGCGGCGCTGTTCGCGCGCGAGCGGACGGGTCGAGGGCAGATGATCGACCTCTCGCACGTCGAGGCCGGGCTGCACCACATCTCGTGGGCGCTGATGGACTACTCGTTCAACGGGCGCGTGCGGAGCACCTTCGGCAACCGCCACCCCTCGAAGGCGCCGAGCGGCGTATTCCGCTGCGCGGACGCGCCGGGCGAGCAGACCGAGTCGAGCCGCCGCCGCTGGATCGCGATCGCCGTCGCCAGCGACGAGCAGTTCGCCGCGCTCGCCGCCGAGATGGGCGAGCCGGAACTGGCCGGCGACCCGCGCTTCGCCACCCTCGAGGTGCGCTACGAGCATCAGGACGAGCTCGAGCCGCTGATCGAGGCGTGGACCTCGCAGCACGTAGCGCGCAAGCTGATGGAGCGGCTGCAGGCCGCGGGCGTGCCTGCCGCCGAGCTGCTGCGTCAGGAGGAGCTGCGCGAGAACGAGCACCTGCGGGAGCGCGGCTTCTGGCAGGAAGTCGACCACCCGGCGGCGGGCACGCACAGCTACCCGGCCCCGGTCGCGCGCTTCCGCGAGCGCCCGCTGCGCATCCGCAGCCACGCCCCGCTGCTCGGCCAGCACAACCGCGAGGTGCTGCAGGACCTCCTCGGCGTCAGCGACGAGCGCTACGCCCAACTCCTCGACACCGACATTATCGGCGACCGCTACCTCGACGACGCTACGTAGGCGGCCTGGCTGATGCTGCCGGGAGGCTAGCTGTGGGTTTCGCCAAGGATCGCTTGACCCGACAGGAACTGCAGGGCTGGACATTCGTAGACGACGCTTTCGCTTGCGATGAGTGTGTCGAGGAGCCCTTTTTGAAGGAATGGATTCAATGTAGCGCCAGCGAGCACGCCTGCACCTACTGTGACCGCTCCTCACGAGAGGTACCGCTGGCCGTCCCCGTTAACGACCTGTTCGCCTTCATGAACGAGGGGTTGTCGGCCGAGTACGACGAAGCCAACAACTGGTACCCCTACGACAGTGAAGACAAGACGCTAGTTGGGATCTGGTCTGACAGCTACGAATTGGTTGAAGACCTAGCATTATTCAATAGCGAGAAGCTCTACTTCGAATTCGCCGATTCATTTGATGGTCGCATGTTTTGCCCCCGCGATCCCTACGGATTGTCAGAGAGTCAGGAGTTCATCTCCGGGTGGCGACACTTCGTAGCCCATGTGAAACACCAGAGCCGCTACTACTTCCCAACTGAACCTGCCGACGAGACTGGCGGTGGACCCGTGTCTGGCAATGGGATGAGCGTCAGTGAGACGCCCGCATATGTGGGCGAGGCGGTTCGCACGCTGGGACTCATTCGGGAGATTGGAACGGACCAGACGTTCTACCGAGCCCGCCTCTCCCTTCACGGCAACACGTTTGGGAGCGCTCAGGAGATTGGGACAGCACCACTCGAGCACGCAACTGCAGCGAACCGGATGAGTCCGGCTGGAATCCCGATGTTCTATGCGTCGGATAATGAGAGCACGGCTATTGCCGAAGTCTACGAGGAATCGCGGGATCCCTCCGGGACCGCGAAAGCAAGCGTTGCCGCGTTCAAGCCATCGCGGCCTCTTCGCCTCATCGACCTCACTGGCCAGAACCCTCTCCCGAGCCTCTTTGATGAATCAGTCAGGCCGTTGCGGGAGAAGGTCCGCCTCCTCGAAGAGTTCGGCAGAGCCATTGCTGAACCGATTCGGAAGGATGGCCAGGAGCACATTGAGTATGTGCCAACACAAATCGTTACCGAGTACTTCCGCCGCGTGTTCAGCGCTGAGGAAGGGATGATGCCGATCGATGGAATCATGTATCAGTCGAGTCGGAAGCGTGGTCGCGTGTGCTACGTCTTGTTCGTCGACAACGAGCACTGCCTAGACGGTGAGACAAGCCTCGAGGATGACGAACTGTACCTCCTGCTTCCCGCCGGAGCAGTGAGTATCCGGGGTCCGGCGACTGTCCCTGTGGACTGCGAAGGAATTGCTCTCTAGGACTCAGATCATCGGCACCCGCTACCTCCGACGACGCCTCCCCCTCCCCCTCAACCCCCCGCAGCAGCATCCGGCACGTTGCGCGTGACGCCGAGGGCGTCGAGGTCGGCGATCTCGGACTCGGAGAGGCCGGCGACGTCGCGCAGCACCTCGGTGGTGTGCTCGCCGAGCATCGGGGCGTGGCGCGGGGTCCAGCCGGGGGTGCGGCTCAGCTTGAAGGGGCGGCTGAGGTGCGGGATGCGGCCCGCCGCCGGGTGGGTCACCGGCTCCCAGAAGCCGCGCTCCACCAGTTGCGGGTCCTCGATCAGCGTGTCGCCACGATGCACCATGCCGGCAGGCACGCCGAGCGCCTGTAGCTGCTCCATCGTCGCGCGCGGCTCGCGCTCGCGCGTCCAGGCGGCGATCAGCGCGTCCGCCTCGTCGTGGTGGCGGCGCCGCCCCAGCAGCGTCGCGAAGCGCGCGTCCGAGGCGAGTTCCGTGCCGCCGATCAGCTCCGCGAGGGCGCGCCACTCGGCGTCCGAGCGCACGGTGATCGCGATCCAGGCGTCCTCGCCCGCCGCCGGGTAGACGCCCTGCGGGGCATGGACCTCGTGGCGGTTGCCCTGCGGCCCGCGCGTGCGGCTGTTCATCGCGTAGTCCATCAGCATCTCCGGCACGATCGAGGTCGTGACCTCGCGCTGCGAGAGATCGACGAACGAGCCCTCGCCCGTGCGGTCGCGGCCGCGCACGGCGGCGAGGATCACGCCGACACCGAGCATCGCGACGACCGGGTCGGGGAAGAAGGTGCCGGAGCTGGTCGGCGGGCCGTCGCGGTAGCCGGTGATCGAGGCGATGCCCGCGGTCTGCTCGAGAATCGCGCCGTAGGAGCCGTACTCGCGCTCCGGTCCGGTCGCGCCCTGGCTGGAGAAGGAGACGTAGACGATGTCCGGCTTCACGGCGCGCAACGCCTCGTAGCCCGCGCCGAGGCGTTCGAGCACGCCGAAGCGGTAGCTCTCGGCGACCACGTCCGAGGCGGCGACGACGCGCTTCAGCGTCGCGATGCCCTCGGGCATGGTGAGGTCCAGGCAGATGCCGCGCTTGCTGCGGTTGCGGTCGTTGAACAGCCCCGCGCGGTTCCACGGCTCGGGGCCGGGCTCGTCGTCGGGGTAGATCGCGGTGCTGCCCTGCGGGTTGGGGTCGCCTCGCGCGGTGTCCGTGCGGCGGCCGGACTCGACCTTGATCACGTCCGCGCCCATGTCGCCGAGCAGCTTCAGCGCCAGCGGCCCCGCCCAGACCTGCGAGAGGTCGACGATGCGCAGCCCCGCGAGGGCGCCCGGTCCGCGCGGCTCGGCCGTCACTAGATCACCCCCGCGCCGCGCATCCGCGCGAGGTCGGCGGCGCTGCAGCCCAGCAGCTCGCCGTAGACCTCGGCGTTGTGTTCGCCGAGCAGCGGCGCGCGGCGCAACGGCGGGCGCACCGTGCCGAAGCGCAGCGGCAGGCCGGGGTAGAGCAGCGGCCCCGCCGCCGGGTGATCGAGCTCGCTGAAGAACTCGCGCTCGATGAACTGCGGCGACTCGATCAGGTCGGGCGCGGTGCAAACGTAGCCGGCCGGCGCCTGCACCGCCTGCACCGCGTGGTAGAGGTCCGCCTTGCGCTTGCCCGCGGTCCACTCGGCGACGACCGCGCGCAGCTCGTCCATGTGGTCGCGGCGCTGCCGCGCGCCGCTGAAGCGCGGATCGTGCTCGATATCCGGCCGTCCGATCAGCTCGCAGAAGCGTGACCAGCGGGCCTGCGGGAACATCAGCCCGATCCAGCCGTCGTCCACCTCGAACATCGGCGCGTGGCTGTTGCCCCGAGGTCGAATCTCGCGCTTGTAGGCCCACGCCGCGCCCGGGTACTCCTGTGCGGTCGCGATGCCCTCGTGCATCGAGACATCGACGTGCTGGCCCTCGCCGCCGCTCGCGTCGCGGTAGTGGAGCGCGACCAGCGCGCTGCTGAAGGCGGAGAGCCCGGCGAAGAACTGCGCCGGCCGCCCCCCGATCTTGAGCGGCTCGCGGTCGTCGTCGCCGGCGATGTAGAGCGAGCCGCCGAGGGCGAGCGCCGTCAGGTCCGTCGCCTGCCAGTCGCGGTACGGGCCGCTCTGCCCGAAGTCCGCGACCGAGACCACGATCACTCCCGGCCGCCCCACATCCCCCGCCGCCTCGTGCGCCGCATCGAGCGCCTCGTAGCCGAGACCCCAGGCGTCGAGGCGGCCGGGCGCGAAGTCCTCGATCACGATGTCGGCCCAGCCTGCTAGCCGCCTGCCGAGCGCGCGCCCGGAAGCCTGCGCGAGGTCGAGCGTGACGCTGCGCTTGCCGGTGTTGAGGTAGAGGAAGAGCCCGCTCAGCTCCGGGTGCGGGTCGTCGTCCGGGAACGGCGCGTACGAGCGCGCGCGGTCGCCGCGCCCCGGCGCCTCGACGCTGATCACGTCGGCGCCGAGGGCGGCCAGCAGCTTGGTGCAGAACGGCCCGGCGATGCCCTCGGAGAGATCGAGGACGCGCACGTCGTCGAGGGGCGCGGTGTCCACGGGCGCGCTGTCGTGCGGCTCTGCCATTGCCCATCCTTCCGGCGGCGCTCACCTTATACCGCAGGCGGTCGCAAGCCGCGGCCCGCCGCCTCGGGGCGCGGAGCGAGCGGCCTACGCCGTCAGCGCCTCGATCTCCGCGGCGCTGAAGCCGGCCTCCGTCAGCACCTCGACGGTGTCGCGGCCGAGGGTCGGCGCGGCCCGGCGCGCGCCGGTCGCGCTCTCCGACATCTCGACGAGCGCGCCGACCATGCGCTCCGGCCCGGTCAGCTCATGCTCGAGGTCGAGCAGCAGCCCCAGCGCCTCGAGCTGCGGCTCGTCGGCGACCTCCTCGGGCAGGTTGACGCGCGAGGCGGGCGCGCCGGCGGCGTCGAGCGCCTCCATCCACTCGTCCATCGTGCGCTCGCGCATGACGGAGCGGATGCGCTCGCGGACCGCCTCGATCACCGGCCCGTTGTCGGGGTCGAGCGCGTTGAAGTCCGGATCGGCGGTCGGGTCGTCCTCGATGCCGAGCGCGGCGCGGATCTGGTCGCGGTTCTCCGGGCTGACCGCGCCGAGCACGATCGCGCCGTCGCGGACGGAGTAGCCGTTCGTGTAGAGCAGACCCGCCGCGTTCTGGGTCAGCACCTGCAGCCCGCGCGCCTCGAGGACCTCGCGGTAGCCGCCGCCGCCCTCGCGCACGGCGCGCACGCGCTCCAGCATCGGGTCGCTGGTCACGGCGTCGACGGCGGGCAGGCGGGAGACGTAGTAGGAGAGGAAGGAGACGGCGGCCGCCACCAGCGGCGCGCTGATGTACTGCCCGCGGCCGGTGCGCTCGCGGCGATAGAGCGCCGCGCAGACCCCCATCGCGCCGGCGATGCCGCCGGCATAGTCGGAGAGCACCGTGCTGCTCATGCGCTGCGGCGCGCCGAATTCGTCGATCTTGCTCTCGGCGGCCATCAGCCCGCTGTAGGCCTGGATCACCACGTCGCCGCCGGGGCGCTGGGCGTCCGGGCCGCGCGTGCCGTAGCTCGTGTGCTCGACGTAGATCAGGTCCTCGCGCAGCCCTCGCAGCGTCTCGTAGTCGATGCCCAGCCGCTGCGGTACGCCGGGGCGCGTGTTGATCACGAACACGTCGAAGCCGGGAATCAGGCGGCGCACCGCCTCACGCCCGGCTTCCCCACGCAGATCGAGGACCACGCTGCGCTTGCCGCGGTTGAGCGTGTGGAAGAGCTTGCTCTCGTTCGGCGCGAAGCCGGCAAGCAGCCGCACCGGATCGCCGCCCGGCGGCTCGATCTTCACCACCTCCGCCCCGAGGTCGGCGAGGTTCTGCGCGCAGTAGGGCCCGACGATGGCCGTCCCCACCTCGAGCACGCGCACGCCATCGAGGGCGCCCGCGTCGAGCAGCGGCTCGGTCATGTCCGGAACGCCTCCCGCGCCGCGCCGCTACTTGATCGCGTAGGCGTTCGGCGGAGAGCCGACGCCGCCGGGGACGTTGAGCGGCGAGGAGACGAGCATGAACTCGTAGACGCCGTCCTCCGCGCAGTCCGCCGCGAGCGGGGCAAGGCTGAAGTACTCGCCGATGGCGATGCCGAGCATCGGCAGCAGGCGGCGGTGCTGGAAGCCCTCCTCGGGCTTCACGTGCAGCGCCTCCATCGCGTGCGTGTCGGCGGCCACGGCGCTGATGCCGCGGTTCCACAGCCACGCCGCCGTCTCCCGGGCGCCGTCGAGGCCGGGCGCCTGCATCCCGTCCGGGTTCGGCGCGACCGACCCCTGCATGCCCAGACGCGTGTCGAGGTCGAGCGAGAGCAGCCATTCGAGCCAGCCGGTGTTCAGCAGCAGCGTGTCGCCGGGCTCGATCGCGACGCCCTGCGCCTCCGCGACTTCCTCGATCATCGGGCCGGTGATCGCGAAGCGCTCGTCGGGCGCGCAGTCGTAGTGGCGCTTGGCGTCGATCAGCACGCCGCGCCCGACGATGCCGCGCTCCGCCCACTGGTCGATGCCGCACTCGCGGCCCTCGTTGACGTCCTCGTCCTGGCGGCCGCCCCAGTAGCCGTACTGGCGGTAGCGCACGTGTGAGAGGGCGTCCCACTGGCTGGAGCCCTGCAGGTAGAAGCCATCGAGCCAGTCGTCGCGCGTCTGGCGGCCGGTCTCGATGTGGTGGACGAAGCGGGTGCGATCGCTGAGCGGCGGGTCCGGCTCGTTGAGCGGCAGATCAAGGTTGATCACCTTGCCCGTGCGGACCAGCCGCGCGGCGGCGACCACGTGCTCCGGGGTCAAACGGTTGAACGCCCCGACCTGGTCGTCGCGCCCCCAGACATCCCAGGCGTGGCGCTCCTCGCTGCCCTCGTCCATGGTCGGCAGATCCTCGAAGGCGGGCGTTCCGGTCGCTGGCGGCATCGGGTGCATCCTTCCCGGTCGATTCGGGCGCTCGTTCGGCAGCCGGACGATTCTAGAGGGTCGGGGTGAGGCGGGGCGGGCAGGGTGCGTCGAACACGCGGCAGCCGACGCGAACGGGACGGTGCGGGCGATGCGTTCGCTGGTGCAACTCAGCGAATAGGCGGCTCGTGCGCGAACGGGTTGATCACGGCGACGGTGTCGATCTGCTGCCCGTCATTGAGGTCTTCCGTCAGCAGATGCGTACAGCCACTGCGCTGGGCGGCGGCGACGATCAGCGCGTCCCAGTGGGAAAGCTGCGCAGCCTCCCCGATCTCAAGGGCGCGCAGAACCAGATCGGTGTCAATCGGCTGCGGGCTCCAGGCCAGGAGGTCCTCGATATCGGCGCGGGCCTCCACCGGCGACAGCCGGGCTTCGAGCCGACGGGTGACAGTGACGTAGTACTCGTTCAGCACCTGCGCGCTGATCCGCCCTTCAGCCGACGACCAGAGGTGTTCCAGCCACGCCTGAGCGCGCTCCTGTTTGGCGGGGTGGTCGCTGTCCCGCGCGTACACGAGGACGTTGGTGTCGACGAAGACGCTCACCGCTGATGCACTTCGTCACGGGAGGGGTACGCCTTCCCGCCGCTCAGGAAGCTCGGCCGCCGCGCGAGGTAGGAGCGGCGCGCCTGCTCGTAGCGATCGGCCTCGCGGCCGGCACCGGCCATCTGCTCGCGCAGCAGGCCACCGACAAGCTTCGACATGCTGGTGTCTTGCCGGGCCGCCTCGATGCGGGCCCAGCGAGCAGTCTCGTCGTCCAGGGCGATAGTCACATTTCTCACGGCGTCAGTGTAGCACGAGACTCGTATCTCCGTGGCAGCCACGCTGCCCTGGATCGCGCGCGCCCCGATCACGACGCCGCGGGAGTGCGCTCCCTCGTGGCGGGCGGACGGAGCAGCAGCAGCAGGACGAGGTTGCAGACCGCGGCGGCGGCGATGCCGCTCGCGAGCGCGACCTGGTCCAGCTCGATCAGCATGCTGAAGCTGATGTTGTAGACCGTGGCGATGGCCATCTGGGCGAAGCCGAGCACCGCCGAGGCGAGACCCGCCATGCGCTCGAAGGGAATCATGGCGCCGGCCATCGCCGGCGGGCGGGCGATGCCGTGCCCCGCGGCGAAGACGAACATCGGCAGCAGTACCGCCCACGGACTGGCGACGCCGCCCCAGGCGAGCGCCGCCATCACGCCCCCGGCGCTCGCGGCGAAGACGGCGCCGAGCAGCACCACCCGCGAATTCGCCCAGCGCACCACCAGGCGGCTCGACAGCCACGCCCCGCTCATGATCCCCACGGCCGCGAATCCGAAGGCGAGTCCGAACTGGCCGGGCGAGAGCCCGAGTTCGTCGATCAGCACGAACGACGAGCCGGAGATGAAGACCAGCTGCCCGCTGAACATCAGCCCCATCGTCAGCGCGTAGGCGAGGAACGTGCGGCTCGAGAACAGCTCCCGGTAGTTGCGGCTCATCTGCACGACGCCGAGCGCGCTGCGGTCGCGGCGCACGTTCGTCTCCGGCAGCACCAGCCGGTAGGCGACAAGCAGGAACAGGCCGATACCAATCAGCGTCACGAAGACGGCGCGCCAGTCGAAGAGATCCTGCAGGATGCCGCCGATGATCGGCGCGATCGTCGGCGCGAGCGGCGTCGCGATCGTCATGTAGGCCATGACCCGCGCGGCGCGCTGCCGCCCGAACACGTCGAGCACCATCGCGCGCCCGATCGCGGGGCCCGCCCCGGCGCCGAAGCCCTGGATCACGCGCCCGGCGATCAGCGTCTCCGCCGACCAGGCGAACAGCGACAACACACCGCCCACGACGAACAGCACGAGGCCGGCGATGAGCGCGGGCCGCCGCCCGAAGCGGTCCGAGAGCGGCCCGTAGACGAGCTGCGACGCCGCGAAGGCGAGCAGGAAGAGCGTCACCGCGAGCTGGATCGTGGAGGTCGAGGCCTCGAACTCCTCGGCCATGTTCGGCATTGAGGGCAGGAACATGTCGATGGCGAGCGGCGCAGTCATCGAGAGGCCGACCAGCATCGCGACCGCCCACCGTGACTCGGCGCGCGCACGATCGCGGGTCGAGAGCGTTGCGGGTTCGTTCGTAGCCACGTGCGCCCCGTCCCCGCCGCTCGCTGCGCCGTCTGCCGCCGCCGGAGCATCGGGGCGGCCAGCGGGTGGATCAATGCTCCCGCCACGCTGGGGCCGCAGCTCCCGGGTTACGAGGGCGCCCTGCGAGTCGGGTGGTCCGTCCGAGTATGCTGGCCGCGGCTGCTCACAAGCCTCAGTGAGCCGTTGTGCGCCGGGGCGAAGGGAGTCCTCGCATGGAGTTGATCCCGCTTCTCGTGCTGATGGCAGTGTTCGCTGCTGTGACGGGCGCCGTCGCCAGCAGGAAGGGCCGCCGGCTGTGGCTGTGGGCCCTGTTGGGCGCCCTCTTCACCATCGCCGCCCTCATCAGCGTCGCCCTCCTGCCGGGGAAGCGCGGGCGAGTTGCGAGCGGCCTCGGCCTCCCCGAAGGGATGGACCCCGACTCATGGCACCGCGCGCAGGCCGAGGGAGCGAAGCTCCGGCAGCAGAGGGACGAAGCGATCGGCGAAGCGCACAGGGACATGTCGTCCCACATCCCCGGTGGAGGCTTCGGGGGCCTGTAGCCGATCGCCGGAGCCCCGTCCCGCGACGAGTGGGTGAACGCGAGAGGCAAGCCCATCCCCTCCCCCCTGGTGTGTGGGCGAGGGGCAAGCCCGTCCCCGCCCCCACACCCGCCGGACGCGGGTTCGCCTGACGTGACCCTGCGGTAGGCTGGAGTTCGCTTCGCATCCTCCCGTGACGATGAGCGCCGCCGCTTCCCGCCGGCCGCTCGCGAGGGAACGCGCCGACGACTGCCAACCGCCGCGACGACGACCGCCCGGATGCGCCCTCGAGAGGCGGCGTGGGCGTCGACGCGGACGCGGAACGGCCGACGGCGTCCGCGCGGCTGATCAGCGGCGTCACCTCGGCGCGCACCTTCGACTCGCTGCACGACCGCGACTTCCGCTGGTTCTTCCTCGCCTCGCTCAGCCAGAACGCCGCGATGAACATGCAGATGCTCTCGCGCGGCTTCCTCGTCTACCTGCTGACCGGGTCCTACGCCGCCCTCGGCACCATGGCGCTCGTCCACGCACTCTCGATGCTGATCTTCTCGCTCTACGGGGGCGTGCTCGCCGACGGCCGCTCCAAGCGCATGATCCTCCAGATCGGGCAGGTCGCAGCCGCCCTCAACGCCGCCGCGATCGCGCTGCTGCTCTTCGCGGGTCTGCTGCGCTACGAGTACCTGCTGATCGCCGCCTTCGCGCAGGGCGTGACCAGCGGGCTGATGATGCCGGCCCGCCAATCGATGCCACCCGAGATCGTCCCCACGGCCCAGTTGCAGAACGCCGTCTCGCTGAACACGGCGAGCATGAACGTCATGCGGCTCTTCGGACCCGCCTTCGCCGGGATCATGCTGGCGATCACCGATCCGGAATGGGTCTACGCGCTCATGACCGTCCTGCTCACGCTCTCGATCGTGCTGCTCACCCGCGTGCCGAAGCGGGCGCCGCGCCCGCGCTCGATGAGCGCGAAGAATGTCATCAAGGAGCTCCGCGAGGGCTTCGCCTACATCCTCCGCACGCCCACGGTCTTCTCGCTGCTCGGCATCGGCTTCATCACCTCGCTGCTGGGGATGCCCTACATCCGCCTCATGCCGGGGTTCGTGGCCGACGTGCTCGATGGCGGTGCGGCGCAACTCGGCATCCTGATGAGCCTCGCGGGCTTCGGCTCGCTGACCGGCGCACTCGCGCTCGCCTCGCTGCCGCCGCGGCATCGCGGGAGGCTGCTGCTCGCAAGCATGGTGGTGATGGGCCTCGGGCTGACGGCGTTCTCGGCCTCCTCGATCTTCGTGCTGTCGTTCGGCCTGATGTTCATCGTCGGGGTGGGCGAGGCCGGGCGGCAGGCGCTCAACGTGGTGCTGATTCACCAGCACGCCGAGGACGCATACCGGGGCCGCGTGATGAGCGTGCTGATGATGCAGGTCGGGACGATGGCGCTCGGCGCCTTCGTCGTCGGCCTGCTCGCCGAGGTGATGGGACCGCAGGTGGGACTCGGCAGCTTCGCCCTGCTGCTCGTCGCGCTGGGGCTCGCCGCACACGTCCTCCTGCCGAGGGTGCGCGACCTCCAGTAGCACACCCGTCCCGCTTCGCCGGGGGTGCGGCTGCGCTAGGCTAGAGGCCGCTTCGAATCCTCGAGGACGACGGGGGTGGCGATGGCGGAACCCGGTCGCCCGCCGCCCGCGAGGGAACACGCCGACGACTACACCGCGCCGCGATGACGACCGTGAGGATGCGCCCTCGCGAGGGGGCGTGCGCCTGCACGCGCGCGCCGAACGGCCCACGGCGACCTCGCGCCTGATCGGCGGCCTGACTTCGGCGCGCACCTTCGACTCGCTGCACGACCGCGATTTCCGCTGGTTCTTCATCGCGGCGCTCAGTCTGAACGCGACGATGAACATGCAGATGCTCGCGCGCGGCTACCTCGTCTACGAGCTGACCGGGTCGTACGCGGCGCTCGGCACGATGGCGCTGTTCCAGGCCGTGACGATGCTCGGATTCTCCCTCTACGGAGGCGTGCTGGCCGACCGGCGCTCCAAGCGAGTGCTGCTGCAGACGGCACAGGCCACGGCCTCGGTGACCACGGCCGCAGTGGCGGCGCTGCTCTTTGCGGACATGCTGCGCTACGAGCACCTGCTGGTCGCGGCAGTCGCGCACGGAGCAACCAGCGGGGTGATGTTCCCGGCCTTGCAGTCGATGCCCGCGGAGCTGGTGGGCATCGCCCGATTGCAGAACGCCGTCTCGCTGAACATGGCGGGCATGAACAGCATGCGGCTGTTCGGACCGACGCTCGCCGGGGTCATGCTCGCGATCGTCGGCGCGGAGTGGGTCTACACACTGATGACCGCGCTGTTCCTGCTCTCCGTCGTCCTGCTCGCCCGCGTGCCGAAGCGCGAGCCGGCTGCGAGACCGCAGGGCGCCCCGAGCTCCATCGAGGAGCTTCGGGAGGGCGTGGCCTACATCCTCCGGACACCCACGATGTTCCTGCTGCTGTCCCTGAGCTTCGCGACCTCGTTCCTCGGAATGCCCTACATCCGCCTCATGCCGGGGTTCGTAGCCGACGTGCTCGACGGGGGTGCGGCGCAACTCGGCCTGGTGATGAGCGTGGCAGGTCTCGGGTCTTTGATCGGAGCGCTCGCCCTCGCCTCGCTGGCGCCGAGGCGGCGCGGAAAGCTGCTGCTGCTGAGCGTGGTGGTGGCCGGCCTGGGGCTGACGGCGTTCTCCGCCTCTTCGACGTACCTCCTGTCGCTCGCCATCATGGTCGTCGTCGGGGTCGGCGAGGCGGGGAGGCAGGCGCTCAACAACGTGCTGCTTCACACGCACGTGGAGAACGCCTACCGCGGCCGCGTCGCGAGCGTCTTCATGATGCAGGTCGGGACGATGGCCCTCGGCGCCTTCGCCGTCGGCCTGATCGCCGAGTTCGTGGGCCCGCAGGTCGGCCTCGGCAGCTTCTCCCTGCTGCTCGTGGTGGTAGCGCTCGTCGTCTACGCCTTCGTCCCGCGCCTGCGCGACATGCAGTAGCGCGGGCGGGCCAAGCGCGGCGTTCTGCCGCGCATCTGCGTTGCCCCAGCTCCGTGCTCGCCGCTGTCGAAGGGGTCGTGCTTGTAGCGCTCGGGCAGCCGCGCCTCGACGAACGCACGCACCTCGGCGCGGAACGCGGCCTGCTCCGCCGTATCGCCCCAGTCCACCGCCGCGCCTTCGCTACTCCGCGAGTTCGACCCGGAAGCCGTCGTCGGTGCCGCGGACTGCCGTCAACACGCGGCGAGCGAGGCGCGCCGCCCGGTCGGGGCCAAGATTTCCCTCAACATAGAGGTTGGAGTTCGTGAGTTTCCGGGGATGAGTTAAATCGTCGGGCTGCTCGCTGAAGTACGCGCGGGTCCGGCCTCGTACGTTGGCGACGCGTTCGGAGAACGCCGCCCCTGTCTCGTTCACCAGCCGATCGCTGAGCGCCTGGACCAGCTGCGGCCAACTTCTGACCTCGTAGCGTTCGCCATCGAGCCAGAACGCCGCCACCTGCTTGCCTTTGTAGTCCCGCTGTCCGCCGTGGCTCTCAGTGTTGGATGTCTCAGCGGGGCGTTCCCGACTCCTTGAATCCGCTGCGGGTTCGCTCCTCGCAAGGAGATCGTAGATACCCCGTCCGGTCCGCTGTAGCCGCGGATCTCGGCTGAAGCTCGCAAGCAGTGAACTAGCCGGATTCGTGGCACCCGACTCCAACTCACCACGCTCGCGCAGTTGTCGCTCGATTTCGCGGTAGTGGAGCGGTGCGCCTACCTCTTCGAGCAATGCGACTGCGAGATCAGCCGCCGATTGGCGGGATGAGCCTCTCTCCTCTTCTGTCTGCTCCTGCCGCGCGGGTGCGGGGGTCGCCGGAGGAGAAGGCGGTCCGGCGGTGCGTCAACACCCCGGGCCGTGGCGCCACCTGCGGGATAGGTGATGCGAGCCGCATGCTACCGCTCGCGGACCCGCCCCCGCAGGAGGCGGGTCTGTTTGTATTCAGAGGAGGCAGCCATGCCGGGAACCAGAACACCACTCCAGCGGCCCAAGGGCCGCCGCGCCGCCATCTACGCGCGCGTTTCCGACAAGAGCCAGGCCGAAGACGACAAGACCTCGATCGCCGAGCAACTCAGCGACATGGAGGCCTACTGCGAGCAGCGCGGGCTCACCATCACCGCCCGCTACCAGGAGGTCGGCCGCGGCTGGTCGAAGAAGCGCCCCGAGTTCCAGCGCATGCTCGCCGACGCCGCCGCGGGGCGTTTCGACACCGTCGTCTGCTGGAAGTCGGACCGCCTCAGCCGCGGCATGTACCCAGCCGCCGCCCTCATGGAGGTCGTCGAGGCGCACCGCATCGGTCTCGAGGCGGTCATGGACGCGATCGACATGAAGACGTTCGGCCTGATGGCCGCGATCGGTAAGATCGAACTCGACAACTTCCGCGAGCGCGCCTCCATGGGCAAGCGCGGCGCCGCCAAGCAGGGACGCATCCCGGTGAGCAACGTCCCCGACGGCTACTGCGTGCGCGACGACGGCACGCCCGCAGTCGACGAGGAGCGCGCCGTGGCGTAGCCGTACACCTCCGTCAGGATGTCGCCGATGATGTAGGAGATCGGGAAGACGATGATCGAAGCGGGCTGGAATTAGTCGAACCAGCCCCCCACCATTCCCGAAATATCCACCACCTTGATCGCGATGATGTTGGAGACGATCAGCGCCCCCGCGAAGATCACGGCCACGGGCATCAGGTAGCGGAAGTGGCGCTCTCCTGCTTCGGTCGTCATGGTTTCATGGGCCGGAAATTCTAGCAGGCAAGCCCCTCCGACTGCTACCATGCCCCCATGGCCAAGTCCGGCGAGCCAGCCCGCTTTCAGCGCGGTCAGCCGATCCTCCACCGCAGCCCCTTCGTCGTCGAGAGTGGCGAATACGCACCCGTCATCTGCGACGTGAAGCCGATGGTCGTCGTCCAGGACACCGCCGAGTTCGTTTCGCTCTGGCTACCGGCAGGCACGCCCACAGTACTCTCGCTGCCGATCGTCCCGGGACAGCCGCGCCCCTTGCTCGAAGGCGAATACAAGCTGGTCGATAGCGTCTGGGAACGCTGGAACATGCTCATGCTCATGGTCCCGGGCCAGTGGCGCGCGACCTGGGTCTGGTGGACACCCAACTGGGAGTTCCTCGGCTGGTACGTGAACCTTGAGGAGCCCTTCCGCCGCACACCCCTCGGCTTCGATGTGCGCGACCTCTGGCTCGACGTCGTCGCGGACGCCGATCGCCACTGGCGCTGGAAGGACGAGGACGAACTGGAGCGAGTGCTCGAGCACGGCCTGATCTCCGAGGCCGTCGCCGAGCGCGCCCGCGCCGACGGTGAAGCCGCCATCGCCGACATCGAGCGTGGCGCCTGGCCCTTCACCGACGACATACGCGACTGGCGCCCCGACCCCGCCTGGCCCATCCCCACCCTCGCGAACACTCCACGCGAAGACCTCCTCGCCATCCACGACGAGGCCCACTGGACCAACCCGAACCGTCTCTAGACCGTATGGAGTGACCGGCTCCGAGTTCGCAAACTCGCGCGTTACAGACGCGAGGCATGCAGAGCCGCATGCGAAAGGAGCCGGTCAGGAAGATGACTCCCACATATGCAGGGATGGATGCACACGCGCGGGCGATCCACGTGACGGTGCTGGCGCCGGGGGCGGAGCGGCCCGATATCCCCTGTAGAAACCCAGCGACCGTTTCCGGGTCGGGTTGGTGGCCGGATATCTCCTTCACCGTCTCGGCGAGCAGATCGCGCAGCAGCCCGTCGGGGCCGCCGAGCACTTGCTTCCACGCATCCTGCAACGCCGCGCGTACGCGCCGATCGCGTTCCTGGCTCTCGAACTCCCGCTGCGCCTCTCGCAGCGCGGTACCGCTCGCCACGCCTTCGCGGCTCAGGAAGCGTTCGAGGGCGGCGGCGGCCCCCTGCTGGCGGAAGTCGATGCTGAAGAACCGGCGCTGCTCCCAGTTGCCGGCTGCCGTGGACAGGTAGAGCCACCAGACACGGCCGTCGGTGAGGGCGGCGAGCGGCACGCCCTCGTCGAAGGCGTAGCGCAGGAGTTGCTCCTGGTGTCCGGTCAGGTCCGTGCCGGTGCGCTTCACCTCGATCAGGACGAGGCGCTGGCCAGGAACCTGAAGGCAGTAGTCCACGCGACCGCCGCGCATCTCGAACTCCGGCGTTACCTCGGTTGCCATCCCAGCAGTCCCACCCGAGCGCGTCGAGGACGGGAAGGACCGCTGTCTGGCGGGCGGCCTCCTCAACGCGCTGCGGAAGCGCTTCGTCCTCCGCGATACGCGCAATGTGGTCCACCAAGTCCGGCATGGCGCGGAGTCTACCGCCTATGCGCCGCTCGGCGGGCGCGCACCTCGATCAGGGGACCGGCCGCCGGTCGCGGACGATCTCGGTGAGGATGCCGTTGGCCGAGCTGGGGTGGAAGAACGAGGCGGTGATGTCCTCGATCGGCTCACCGAAGTCGATGTAGCGCAGGCCGTTGTCGATGAACTGCTTCGTGTCGGCGATCACGTTGTCGCTGCCGTAGCCGATGTGGTGCAGCCCGGGCCCGCGGCGCTCGAGGTAGCGGCCGATGCCGCTCTCGGCGTCGTCGGGCAGCAGGATCTCGATCTTCGTCTCGCCGAGGCCGACCCGCACGAAGAAGATGCGCGTGCGCTCCGGGGCGAAGTAGTTGCCCTCGGGCATCCGGGCGCGCTCGATGTCCCAGGCGAGGCCGAGCTTCTCGACGAGCACGTCGCCGGCCTGCTCGAGGCTGTGCGACACGATCCCGATGTGATCGACGTAGGTGATCATCCCGTCTTCCTCCGCGCTCCTCGCCGACGGGGCGCATGCGAAGACTACGGGTTGCCGCCCACCTCGCACACCGCGCACCCAGTCCACCGCCCCGCCTCGCTACTCCGCCGGCTCGACTCCTCGCGAGCGATCAATCGTCGCGAGGCGCGCGATCGAGGCTCCGAGGTTCGAGCGGTCGGGCATGGGCGGAGTCTACTGCGCGCACCCGCCCTCGATCAGCGGACCGGGCGGAGGTCGCGGACGATCTCGGTGAGGATGCCGTTGGCCGAGTTGGGGTGGAATAACGAGGCCGTGATGTCCTCGATCGGCTCGCCGAAGTCCATGTAGCGCAGGCCGTTGTCGATGAACTGCTTCGTGTCGGCGATCACGTTGTCGCTGCCGTAGCCGATGTGGTGCAGCCCCGGGGCCCGCGGCGCTCGAGGTAGCGGCCGATGCCGCTCTCGGCGTCGTCGGGCAGCAGGATCTCGATCTTCGTCTCGCCGAGGCCGACCCGCACGAAGAAGATGCGCGTGCGCTCCGGGGCGAAGTAGTTGCCCTCGGGCATCGGCGCGCTCTCGATGTCCCAGGCGAGGCCGAGCTTCTCGACGAGCACGTCGCCCGCCTGCTCGAGGCTGTGCGACACGATCCCGATGTGGTCGACGTAGGTGATCATCCCGTCCTCCTCCGCGCCGCCCACGCACGGGCAGCCTAGCGGCTGCCGCGCCCCGCCGCTGCGAGTCCAGCGCCCCTCGCCGTATACTCGCCGCACACGAGGGCTCCCCGGCCGGCCGGAGGCGTCATGGACGAACTCGAAGCGCCGCTGACCGGCATCCGCGTGCTCGATCTCGGGCAGGCCGCCGTCGGGCCGGTCGCCGCCGAGTACCTCGCGTGGCTCGGCGCCGACGTGATCAAGGTGGAGTCGCCCGATGGCGACATGGTGCGCCGCACCCGGCCCGAGCTGCGCGGCATGGGCCACACCTTCCTCGGTAACAACCTCGGCAAGCGCGGCATCGTGCTCGACCTCAAGCAGCCCGAGGAATTCGCGCGCGCCGAGGACCTGATCCGCACGGCCGACGTGCTGGTCGAGAACTTCCGCTCGCCCACCGTGATGGAGCGGCTCGGCCTCGGCTGGGATCGCCTGCGCGAACTCAACCCGCGCCTCGTCTACCTGCAGAGCTCCGCCTTCGGCCCGGTCGGGCCGATGGTCGGCATGACCAGCAACGAATGGTTCTCGCAGGCCGCGGGCGGCGCGACCAGCCTCAACGGCCAGCCCGGCGGACCGCCCGAGTTCTCGCGCGGGACGCCCTCGATCGACTGGAACGGCGCGGCCGTGAACCTCGAGGGCGTGCTCGTCGGGCTGTGGGTGCGCGAGCGCACCGGGCGCGGGCTGCGCATCCAGAACTCGCAGCTGCAGTCGACGATGTTCGGCGCGACCACGCGCATCGCCGAGTACCTCGCGAGCGGCGAGCCGCCGCCGCGGCTCGGCAGCGCGCGCAGCAACATCGTGCCGGACCAGTCGTTCGCGACCGCCGAGGGCTACGTGGCCGTCAGCGCGCTCAACCAGCGGCTCTGGACGCGGCTCTGCGAGGTCCTCGAGCGCCCGGAGCTGGCGGCCGATCCGCGCTTCGCGAGCAACGCGCTGCGCGTCGGGAACCGCGAGGCGCTGATCCCGCTGATCGAGGCGGCATTCGCCGAGCGGCCCGCCGCCGAGTGGGTCGAGCGGCTGCGCGCCGCCCGCGTCCCCGCATCCGAGGTGCGGACGGGCCTGCCGCTGATCGAGGGCCTGCTGGCGCATCCGCAGGCGAGCGGGCAGCGCTTCCTCAGCGTCATGGACACGCCCTGGGGCGACATGGGCACGGCGGAGCCGCAGTGGCGCTTCGACAAGACCCGCGCGCGCATCACCGGCCCCTCGCCCGCGCAGGGTCAGCACACCGAGGAGGTGCTCGGCGCGCTCGAGGGCGACCTCGCGGCCGCGCAGGCGCCGGCCCCCACCGCGACCAACGGCGCGCGCAGCAACGGCGCACAGAGCAACCGGGGAGAGGTCGACAGCGACGCGACGCCCGCGCCCGCCCTCGCGGGACTGCGCGTACTCGATCTCTCGCAGGGCGTCTCCGGGCCGATTTGCGCGATGCAGCTGGGCGACCTCGGGGCGGACGTGATCAAGATCGAGCCGCCCGGCGGCGACTGGATCCGGGAGATTGGCCCCTTCCACACGCCCGAGGACGGCGAGCCGGAGAGCGCGCTCTACCTGCAGCTCAACCGCAACAAGCGCGGCATTGCGCTCGACCTCAAGACCGCCGAGGGCAAGGCCGTCCTCGAACGGCTGCTCGCCGGCGCCGACGTGCTGATCGAGGGCTACCGGCCGGGCGTGATGGAGCGCCTCGGCCTCGGCTACGAGGAGCTCTCGGCGCGCTATCCGCGGCTCGTCTACCTCTCGATCAGCGGGCAGGGCGCCGAGGGGCCGCTGGCGGAAGCGCCCGCGAGCGAGCTGGACGTGCAGGCCGTCGTCGGTTCCAACCGGCACCTCGGCCGCGCCGCCGAGCCGCCGCTGCGCTACGGCTACGACCTCGCCTCGGTGGGTGCGGGCATCGCCGGGGTGCACGGCGTGCTGACGGCGCTGCTCTGGCGCGAGCGCAGCGGGCTCGGGCAGCACGTGCAGACCTCGCTGCTGCAGGCCTTCATCGCGATGCACCAGTGGACGATCAGCGCCGAACTGGCCGTCGAGGACCGCGTCGGCCGCCCGCTCACCGGCGCCGACGAGCCGCCCGACCACGGCTTCGAGACTGCCGACGGCCACGCGCTGATCACGATGCGCGGCGACGAGGGCGCCTGGGCGAAGTTCCTGATCGCGATCGACCGCCCCGAGGTGCTCCTCGATCCGCGCTATGAGGCGCCGGACAAGCTGATGCGCAACCTGCACCTGCTGCCGCCGCTGGTGAACGACCGTACCCGCGAGATCCCCTTCGAGGAGCTGCGCAAACTCGTGCAGGACGAGCTCGGGTACACGATCGTGCGCATGCACGACCTGCGCTCGCTGCTCGCGGACGCGCAGACCGAGGCGCTGGAGATGGTGCAGACGATCGAGGGCCATCCCACGCTCGGCTCGCTGCGCACGCTCAACGTGCCGTGGGGCTTCGAGGACGGACTCGCCTCGCTGCGCCTCCCGCCCCCACTGCTCGGCCAGCACGGCGCCGAACTGCTCGCCGAGGCCGGCTACGACGAGGCGGAGATCGCCCGCCTCGCGGAGTCCGGCGCGGTCCGGCTCACGCCCGAGGCGGCGCTCGCCGGGGCATAGCAGCCCGCGCTCGCATCGAATGACACGGGCGTGCTACGCTGCACGCGAGTGGGAGGGTCTGTGCCGGAGCAGAACGCCAACGGATCGGTCCCGCTGGACGTCGTGCGACAGGTCGTGCGCGAGGAGATCGCGCCCCTCGCTGGGGATGTCACGCAACTGCGCGGGGAGTTCACGGAGCTGCGCGGGGAGTTCGCGGAGCTCCGCGAGGACGTGCGTGGGGACATCACGCAAATGCGCGAGGAGTTCACTCAACTGCGCGAGGATGTGCGCGGGAACATCACGCAACTGCGCGGGGACGTCACTCAACTGCGCGAGGACGTAGCTCAGTTGGCTGAAGGCCAGAAGGTGCTCCTTGAAGATATGTCCGAGGTGAAGCAGGTCGTCCGCGGACACGAGGCCAGAATCACCACCCTCGAACGAGGCCAGGTGTAACCCTCACCCACGGATCACTCCGCCGACAGAACAGCGAGGGCTACGCCTTCGCCCGCGGGTCGACGTAGTTGAGGCGGTGGGCGAACTTCCAGCCCTCGGCGGTGCGCACGTAGACGTCGTCGTACCAGCCGCTGGCGAGGATGCGCGCGCGCGCGACGCCGGTCGTCGCGATCGTCACCAGGAACATCGCCTTGCCGCGCACGCTGCCGTCCTCGGCCGGCTCCTCGAGCCGGATGTTGGAGACCATGTGCCGGCGCGGCGTCGGCTCCTCGACCCAGCGGTTGCGCACCAGTTCGCGGATTGCCTCGCGGCCCTGCACCTCGCTGCCGGCGCGGCCGAAGACGGCATCCTCGCTGAACAGCGCCGCGAAGGCGTCCTGGTCGCCACTGTCGAAGGTGTAGCAGTAGTCCGTGATCAGATCGTGGATCGCCTGCCGGTCCGCGGGGTCCATCATCGCCTCCGTTCGCGGCCGCCTCCGTCGCGGCCCGCGCGCGGGACATGCTACCGGCCTCGGGGCCGGTCGGCGGGTGGTCAGGCGCGCCTCGCGGGCTGTAACCTTGGAGTTCATCACGGGTCTGGAGAGGAGGCGAGCGATGTCGATTCGCGGGAAAGCGGCGATCGTCGGGTTCTATGAGATCCCGACACTGCGTCAGTACGGCGAGCGCAGCACCCACGGCCTGCTCGCCGAAGTTGCTCGCGGCGCAATCCGCGATGCCGGGCTGCGCATCGAGGACATCGACGGCCTGATCACGCGCGAGGACTCCAACTCGCTCGAGGTCTGCGAGGCGCTGGGCCTCACGCCCCGCTATACCTCCTCGATGACGGTCCACGGGGCGAGCGGCGCCGCCTCGATCCTGACGGCGGCGATGGCCGTGAGTTCGGGCGTCGCGACCAACGTGCTCTGCATGCTCGGCCAGTCGCGGCCGGCCAGCGCCACGCGGCTCGAGGCCGGATCGGGCGCGCGCGGCGGCGGCGGCCCCGCCAACACGCTCACCGAGTGGGAGGCGCCCTTCGGCACCGTGATCGCCGCCAACGGCGGCTACGGCATGATCAAGGCGCGCCACATGCACGAGTTCGGCACCACCCAGGAGCAGTTCGCGAAGTGCGCCGTCGACCAGCGCTTCAACGCGCTACAGAACGAGAACGGGCTCTGGAAGGACCCGATCACGATCGACGACGTGGTCAACTCGCGCTACGTCAACGACCCACTGCACCTGCTGGAGTGCGTGATGCCCTGCTCCGGCGCGAACGCGGTGATCGTCACTACCGCGGAGCGCGCCACCGCGCTGCCGAACCCGCCCGTCTACATCCTCGGCGTGGGCGGGCCGGCGACGAGCCACAGCGTGGTCTGGCAGAACGATAACGTCACCACCACCCCGG
>CBDHDI010000011.1:292500-363723 GCA_965261685.1 Dehalococcoidia bacterium | reverse complement strand
CGCTCTGGCTGTCGCGGCGCGAAAACGCGCCGCCGATCCGATCGGGACGTGCGGCTCCACCTCGCCGCGCTGGCGCGCGGCGGACCCCTCACCCCCCGCCCTCTCGCACAAGGGGAGAGGGGATCGGAGGGCGCTGCGGCGCCGGAGCTGCCGCCCGGCTGCACGTGCTGATGCGCCACGACCTCCACCACGCGGGCGAGATCAACCACCTGCGCGCACTCGCGCAGGACAACGACGCCTGGGCCTGGTAACCGGGTCCCGCGAGGGCTACTCCACGGGCGGCGGCGGGCCGTAGCGCTCGCGTGCGGCGGCGAAGCCGTGGGCGCGCGCGTAGTCGCCGCCGGTATGCCCGCTCTCCGAGCGTGAGATCAGGGTGTTCTGCGTGGCCGTGTAGCGCGCCACCGTGCGGAAGCCCATCTGGTCCTCCGCCTGGTTGATGGCGTGCTTCTTCAGCCGCAGCATCTCCACCGGCGTCTTCGCGATCCAGGCGGCCAGCCGCTGCGTCTCTGCGTCGAGGCGATCCGCCGGGAAGGCGCGCGCCGCGAAGCCCCACTCGACCGCCTCGAGGCCGCTGAGGAGGCTGCCGCTGGTGAAGTTCATCAACTTCGCGCGCTGCGCCCCCACGCGGAAGACCCACCAGTCCGCGATCCAGTCGTTCGGCCAGCCGGGCACGCCGATGCGCGCGTCCTCGGCGGCGACGACGATGTCGCAGCAGATGCAGAGCTGCGTGGCGAGGCCGACGCAGTGCCCGTGCACCTGCGCGATCGTCGGCTTCGGCACGTCGCGCAGCCGCAGCATCAGGTCCTGGAGCCCGGTCACGCCGCGCTGCGCCAGCGCGAGATCGTCCGTCAGGCCGATATTGGACTTGACGTCCATCCCGGCGGAGAAGTCCGGGCCGTTGGCCTTGATCACGATCACGCTCACCGAGTCGTCGGCGCTCAGGCGGGCCAGGCACTCGTCCAGCTCGGCGCGCAGCTGGTTGCCGAGGGCGTTGCGCTTCTCCGCGCGGTTCAGCGTCAGTGTCGCCACCGCGCCTGACTGCTCGTAGAGGACGTGTCGTTCGGTCATGCTCGCTCGCTCCTGTTGGGCGCGCCTTCGCGGGCAAGCCTAGCGTCTCGCGCGGCCTCGCGTCTGTCGCGAGGCGTGGTGAGGGCTCAGAAGACGGCGCGCTCGCCGTCCGCGGAACCTTACGCCCGACGGCATCGTTAACCTCAAAGGGACTGTCTGGAGGGAGTCGCCTTGCTCGTGCACAACGCGAGGCGTTCGTCGGCGCTCCGACTCGCGGGTGGCCTCGTGCTCTCGCTGTCGGCCGTCCTGGCGGCGTGCAGCGGCGGCCCGGGCGAACGCCCCGCGCTGCCCGCGACGGCGCCCGCGCCCACGCCAACCTCGACAGCCACGCCGACGGCGACGGCTACTCCGGCTGCGCCAACGCCAACGCCGACGCCGACCGCGGATGCCACGGCGGCCGGGACGCCATCGCCCACGACCTTCCGCTACAACCGCCTCGACACGACCGGCGCAGCGGCCACGGCTGGGAGCTACGCCTTCCTGACGACGCCCGGGGATGCGGCGAGCGCGATCGACAACTTCGGTCACCTCCCAGCGGACGGAGTCGAGCTGCGCATCCATCCAGCGGACGCAAGCGGGACATCGCGCGCGGCCTTCTACGACACGGTGCAGGCCGGCGATACCTTCGACTACCGGACAAACGGCCTCGATTGCGGCTTCCGCTTCAAGGTGGCGAGCGTCGCGACCACAACGCCTCCGACGTTCGGGCTCGAATACGTGTTCTTCTACGGAGGACACTGCGGGTGGCTCGATGGCAGTCCCGGCCCAGCCAGAAATGTGGAGTTCGTGTGGGGAGTCGGCCCGGGCATTCCGGATCCTGATGGGGTGAACGCGCTGCTCCGTAACGAGCCAGCGGGCGCGGGAACCTACCGTCTCTACGAAGGACTGCCTTACGTCATCGACGTGCCCGCCGGCAAGCGGGTCATACTTAGCGGGTACTTGCTCGTCAGCTACCGTGCTCGCGACCCTGGCATCTCGCCTGGCAATCCGCCGAACACCGCCATACGCCTCATCGACGCAGACACGGGCTCTGTGCTCTTCATCGATCGGGACACGGGCGGGGAGATCAGTCGCGCTACCACCTCACCCGATGGCGAGGCCTTGTTCGATCAGATCATGGCGTCGATCCGGCGCGTGGAGTAGGGGGCCCCACGAGGAGGGCCGGCTGCGAGCAACCGCCTCGTGCGGCCGCGTGCCTGCCTCGGGCGGGGTAAGCGCTCAAAACACCGCGCGCTCGCCATTCGCGCCGTCCGGCGCGTCCGGCGCGTCCGGCGCGTCCGGCTCCTCCGGCTCCTCCGGCTCCGGCTCGACGAACGGCTCGGGCAGGGGGCCGTCGCCCCACCACTCGATCTCCGGCTGGAGGTGCACGCCCGAGTGCTCGAGGACGCGGCGCTGCACCTCGGACAGCAGCGCGAGCATGTCGGCGACGCTCGCCGTGCCGTCGTGGACGAAGAAGTTGGCGTGCAGCTCGCTGACCCGCGCCGCCCCGATGGCGAGGCCCTTGCAGCCCGCCGCCTCGATCAGCCGGCCGGCGTAGTCGCCCTCCGGGTTGGTGAAGATCGAGCCGGCGTTCGGTCCGGCGGTCGGCTGCGTGGCCTGGCGGTGTTCGAGCAGCGCGCGCTGCTCAGCCTCGATCTCCTCGCCCGGCCGCGGCTGCAGCCGCAGCGTCGCGCCGAGGACCATGACGCCCGCCCCGCGCAGCGAGGAGCGGCGGTAGCTGAAGTGCAGCTGGTCGCGAGGGAGCGTCATGCGGCCGCGCCCGCCGATCACCTCGACGGACTCGACGAGGTTGCCGATCGCGCGGCCGTCGCCGATGCCGGCGTTGCTGTTGAGCGCGCCGCCGACGGCGCCGGGGATGCCGATCGCGAACTCGAGGCCGCCGAGCCCGCGTTCGGCCGCCGCGCGGCTCAGCGCGGGCATCATCACCGCGGCCCCGGCGCTGACGCGATCGCCCTCGAAGCGGAACGAGCCCGCCGCCCGCCGCAGCGAGACGACGAGCGCGTCGATGCCCTCGTCGGCGACGAGCAGGTTCGAGCCGCCGCCGAGCACGCGCACGGAGAGCGCCTCGCCGCGCGCCCAGGCGAGCAGCAGCTCGAGCTGCGCGACATCCTCGGGAATCGCGAAGTAGCGCGCCGGCCCGCCGAGCCGCAGGTAGGTATGCCGCGCGAGCGGCACGTCCTGATGCACCTCGATGCCGTCGGGAGGGGGCGCTGCGGTCATGGTTCCCATGGTAGGCGAGGCGCGCGCTGGGGGCTGCGCGGTGGGGTGCGCGGGAACTGCGGCGGCCGCCGCGTCGTTTAACGTGGAAGGGGCAGCGGGAGGGGATCGCCATGGCTGTGCGCGGCGCGCGACGCTCGCTGGTGCTCCTGCTCGCGCTCGCGGCCGTCCTCGCGCTGACGCTCGCCTGCATCGGCAGTGGCGAGGACGATCGGGTCGCGGCCCCCGCGCCGCCCACGGCGAGCGCGACCGCGGCTGAGTCGGCCACGCCGGCCCCGGTAGCCACGCCCACACGGGCCGCGACAGCTGCGCCGACGCCCGCGCCGGCCGTGACTCCGACGGCGACCGTCGTGGCGCTGCCCGCACCGACGCCGACTGCGACCGCCACGCGCACGCCGACCGCCACGCGCACGCCGACCGCGGCGCTGCCCGCCGACCGCTGCGCGACGACGACCGCAGCCGACTGCATCCGCGCCGTCTACCGGGGCGCGCCGGGCGACTACGCGCAGGTCGCCGACATCCCGGCCGATACGCTGCTCACGCCGGACGCGGACGGGCGCTACCAGGTCGAGCGAGGGCAGCAGGTGACGGTGGTGACGGCAGCGCCCCTGCCCGCGGGCTGGACGCGCTTCTACCTGGAGCGGACCCCGAGCGGGACCCCGCCGGCGGTCTCGGCCTCGCAGCTGATCCAGCCGGTCGGCACGACCTACACCTTCACGGTCACGGAGGACGAGGCCGCCTCCACGCTGATCACCTTCGACCTGAAGCAGGCGCGGGCGTTCATCCGCCCGCGGCCCGACGGAAAGCCGGAGATCGGCGCCACCGTCGTGACGACGGTCTTCTCGGTCGAGACCTCGAGCCCGCGCTACAGCAGCTACGACACCACCGGCGCCGTCGCGACCGCGGGCAGCTACGCCTTCCTGATGCCCGACGACGACGCCGAAGACGAGGATGCGACGGCGCCCGTCACCACCTACGAGGCGCTGCGCGACGGCACGACGATGGCGCTGCTGATCCACAAGTCCGACGCCCACGGCGCCTCGCAGGCCGCGCTCTACGACACCGTCGAGGCGGGCGACACGTTCGAGTGGAAGGAGGCGGACGACTGCTTCGTGCGCTACACGGTCACCGCGGTCAAGCCCGACCCGGCGGGGACCGTGCCCCGCAAGTCGCTCGGGGTGGAGTCGATAGCGTACGCCTTCACGGGCTGCAGCGGGGCGATCGCCACAGGATCCGCCTCCGGCTCCGCCGCGAACTCCGCCAGCAGTTCCACCGCCAGCGTCACCTGGGGCGCACTGCCCAACCTCGGCGGGACCTCGCTGACCGTCCCAATCGTGCAGGGTCCCTTCCAGCTCGTCCCCGCCGGCTGGACCGGCGCGACGAAGCCGGTGGGCCCGCGGTTCCCGGCGGGCCCGACGATCCCGTTCGCGGAGACGACGAGCCTGGCCGAGGCGCGCACGCTCCCCCACTGGCGCGAGCCGGAGCTGCCGGAGGGCTGGACGTTCACCTACGCCTGGAGCGGCGATGAAGTCGAGGTGGGGTATTTCGAGGCGTTCTACAACGGCCTCACCCTCACCGTCTCCGCCTCCGGAATCAATGCGAAGTACTCGCCAAAGGCGGCCAGCGCGACCTACACCAACGACGGCAGCCAGACCAGCGTCCGCGAGACGCGGCAGATCGCGGGCCGGCCCGCGCGGGTGCACCGCAGCATCACCGCCGAGCAGTTCCCCACGACGGTTCATGTCTGGGACGAGGCGACGGGCGTGCTTTACACGCTCCACTGGAGTGGCCACGCAACGAAGCTGATCGCGCTCGCTCAGAGCATGTTCGAGTAGCGCCATGCGGTACGGAGTCTTCTCGGCGCTCGGCGCCGTCGCACTGCTCGCGCTGACGTTCGCACTGCCCGCGCGACTGACGGATGCCGACACGCAGAGCGGCGCGGCGCCCGCCTACGAGATCGAGGTGCTGCCCGGCGTCGCCGACAGCGACCCGATGAACGAGAAGCGCTGGGGCATCGACGCGGCGGGCAACGCCACCATGACGTCCGGGTGGCACCTCAACAACAACTCGATCGACCTGCGCGGTACCAGCTCCAGCGCCTACGACGACATCGTGGTCGCACAGTTCCGGGTGGTGACGAACCCGACGGTGAACGAGCTCAGCCCGGGAGTCGGCGGGGTGCCGCGCATCTACGCCGAGGTGAGCGCGATCCACGATACGGACGACGACGATCATAAGTTTTGCCGGAAGGTGCGCATAACCCTCCACGACCGCGCGATTCAGGATGCGAACGGTGACGACATGCAGATCGCGCGATTGACCTACACGCACATCGACCCCGACAACAACCTCAAGAAGGGTGCTGCCGTGCCGCTCACGGACGGCACCGGCGCGTTACAGCTTGGCGCCATCATCTCCGCGGCGACGGACCGGGCATTGGGCGCCAACTGCAAGAACTACGGTGACCACCTGCACCAGCAGGCGAACAGCAACGTCGCGGGTACCGCCCTGTGGCGCAACTACGATCGCGCCGACCGGCGGGCAGACGACGGCATGGGGTTCGACCCTCCGCTTTGGGGTTCCGGCTACACGACCCCTTATCCGAAGTTCTGCGCGGACATCTGGATCTTCAAGATCTACCCGCCGCGACCCTCAGGGACGGCGTCGAGCGAGCATGGACCGCTCGCGACGCCGGTCGAGAAGTGCGCCGCGCCGGACAACGCGCCGTCCAGCCTGAGCGTGAGCGAGGGCGACGGGACGCTCAACCTCAGCTGGGCGGCGCCGGAGCTCGTTTCGGCTGAAAACGAGCAGGTCACCGGCTACCAGGTGCGCTCGCGGCAGACACCGGACGGAGCATGGGAGAGCTGGGAATCCACCGCAAGGACCAGCTACACCATTAGCGACCTGGCGAACGACACGACGTACGCCGTCCAGGTGCGCGCGGTCAACTCGGCCGCCGAGCAGACGGTGAAGCGCAGTGGCGGCGCCACATGAACGCTCGTCGGCGCGGGTCCGCCGGCCACGGTGACCGGCACGCCCATGCTGACGCCCACGCCAACGGAGCCGTCTGCGCCCACGGGCCTGACGGCGACGGCGGGCGACGGCAGCATCGATCTCGAATGGGACGACCCGGGCGACACGAGCATCAACGGCTACGACTACTGCACGACGACCACGTCCAGCGCTTCCTGCACCTCGTGGCAACCGATCAGCGACGCCACAGACTCGACGACCATGCACACAATCTCCGGCCTGACGAACGGCACGACCTACTACGTTCGGATCCGCGCGCGCAACTCCGCGGACGCCAGCGACCCGAGTGACGAGGAGAGCGCCACCCCCACCGCCACGCCGCCGCCGCCGACTGCCTCCCTGACGATTACCGCGGTCGCCGGCGACAGTCTCCCCGGCGCCTGGGTCAACAAGGCCGAGCAGGCTGCGGGCTTCGCCATCAGCGGGAGCAGCGAAGCAGGCGCGAGCGTCACGGTCACGGTGGGCACGACGGCCCTGTCGGCGGTGACGGCCGGCAGCACGGGATCATGGACCGTCTCGGTCCCCGCCGCCGCCTCCTACGTGAGCGACGGCCGGCTCACGATCAGCGCGACGGCAACCAGATCCGGATTCTCCGATGGCTCGGCGAGCGTCACGGCCACGGTCGACACGGTTCCTCCGGTGGTCAGCTACAACAACGTGCCCACCTCGCTGACCGTGAACACGGAGGTCACGATCTCGCCGACGACGACGGACACGGACATCCACTCCTACGCACTCACGATGGGCTCCCTGCCCTCGGGCCTTGCGTTCAACGCCATGAGCGGCGTGATCAGCGACGCGCCGAGCGCGGCGACGACTGATGCAGTGAACCTGACCATTGTGGTCACCGACCGTGCGGGGAACACCTTGGCCGTCCCGCTCAGGCTGCCTGCGGTGACGGCCGCCACCACCCCGCCGCCCACGACGTACGCGCTGGCGGCGACGGCGGGCGCGGGCAGGAGCGTGAGCTGCGCGACGGCCTCGGGGCCGGCGTCGTGCTCCGGGACGTTCGAGGTGGGCACGGGGGTGACGGTCACGGCCGAGGCGGGCGACGACTACGACTTCAGCCACTGGACAGGCGACTGCGCGGACCAGGGCGCGTGCTGCGCGCTCACGATGAGCGGCCCGCGCAGCACGCAGGCCCACTTCGCCGCCGAACCGCCGGAGCCAGATACGGCGCCGATGTTCGACCGGGAGTCGGTACCCTACTGGACCACGGTGGGCAGGAGCGTCCGCCAGACGCTGCCCGGCGCGAGCGGAGGCAACGGCGCGCTCACCTACTCGCTCAGCGGCAACCTGCCGCCCGGCCATGAATTCGAAGAGCCGCGGACGGTCCGCGGAGCCGCCACGGCCGTCGGCAGGTACGAATCGATCCTCACGGTCGACGACTCCGACGACAATCACGCCGCCAGCGATCAGGACACGCTCACGGTCATCATCACCGTGTGGCCCAGAGCGGAGTGGACGCTCACCGTCACGGAGTCGGGCTGCTGCGGTACGGTGAGCCAGAGCCCGTCCGGGCCGTACTACCAGGACGCCAACCCGCCGGTGACGGTGACGCTCACGGCCACGCCCAACGACGGCTACCAGGTCGACTCCTGGAGCGGCGACTGCAGCGGCACGGGCCTTACTTGCCAGCTCACCATGGACGCTGACAAGACGGCCAGCGTCACCTTCGAGGCCGTGCCCACGTACACCGTCAGCGCCTCGCTCGAGGAGCAGGACGAGTGCGGGGGTTGGGATTGCGGGGGGAGCGTGAGCGTGAGCCCGTCCGGGCCGTACACGCCCAACACGGAGATCACGGTCACGGCGAGCCTGGACGACCTCACCTTCCTCGACGAGTGGGAGATGACGGTCGGCGGCGTCACCACCACGCACAACGGCGAGACGCTGACATTCGACATCACGGGCAACACTACCGTGACCGGCTACATCCGCTCTGTCTGCGAAGTCATGATCGAGGTCTGCACGCTCAGCCGTGAGGAGGAGGGCGGCGACGGAGAGCAGCAGTCACCGCCGCCGTAGCTACCCGCCACCGGTTGACCGCCGATCGCGCGCTGCCTACGCTCCAGCGACCGACACCCTGGAGACCTGACGAACCAACGAGGCCGCGCGCGCGATGATTGACTTTGGCCTCGTGGACGTGGTGGACGCCGAGGCGCTCGGCGCCCCCGGCGAGCGCACCTTCCGGCTGCGCGCCCGCTCCGGCGCGATGCGCGCCGCACTCTGGATGGAGAAGGAGCAGCTCACCGTCCTCGGCCGCGCGATCTCGCGCCTGCTCGCCGACCGCGCACCGAGGCACGACGATCCGCCCGCCGCGCCGCCCGAGATGGGCGAGTTCGGCTCCGACCCCGATGTCGAGTTCCAGGTCGCGCGGCTCGGCCTCGACTACACGGAGGACGGCGGCGGGCGCGTGCGCCTGCTCGCCGACGACCAGGAGGCGCTCACGGAGGGCGCCACCCCGGCCTTCCGCATGGAGATCGGCCGCAGCGCCGCGCGCTCGCTGGTCACCCGCATCGGCTCGGTGGTCGCGGCGGGACGCCCTCGCTGCCCGCTCTGCGGCAGCCCGCTCGAGGGCGGCGGGGCGCACTTCTGCCCCGGCTCGAACGGCCACTCGCACGAGGAGGAGATACCGGGCGAGGGCGAAGACGAGGACTTCCCCTAGCATCCGCGGCGCAGTCGCGCGATTCTGACGGCATGATTCAGGGAGGTGCGAGATGACGCTCGATCCCCGGCACCGCAGCCGCACGGTCGTCGATGGACCGGACCGCGCGCCCGCGCGCTCGTACCTCAAGTCCGTCGGGCTCTCCAGCGAAGACCTGCAGCGCCCGCTGGTGATGGTGGCGCACAGCTGGATCGGCACGATGCCCTGCAACTTCAGCCAGCGCGAGCTGGCGCAGCACGTCATGGCAGGCGTGCGCGCCGCGGGCGGCACGCCGATGGAGGTCAACACCGTCGCGATCAGCGACGGCATCTCGATGGGCACGCAGGGCATGAAGGCCTCGCTGATCAGCCGCGAGCTGATCGCCGACTCGATCGAGCTCTGCGGCGTCGGCTACGGCTTCGACGCGGCGGTCATCCTCGTGGGCTGCGACAAGACGATTCCCGCGGCGACGCTCGCCCTCGTGCGCCTCGACATCCCCGGCCTCGCGCTCTACAGCGGCTCGATCGACCCGGGCGTGCTGGACGGGCGGGACGTCACGATCCAGGACGTCTTCGAGGGCGTCGGGCAGCACTCCGCCGGCACGATCAGCGACGAGCAGCTCACCGCGATCGAGGAGGCCGCCTGCCCCGGCGCGGGCGCCTGCGGCGCGCAGTACACCGCCAACACCATGGCGATGGTGCTCGAGTTCCTCGGCATCGCGCCGATGGGCAGCGGCTCCGTCGGCGCGACCGACCCGCGCAAGAACCGCGTCGGCTTCGAGGCCGGGCAGCTGCTGATGGACGTGCTGCGGCGCGGGCTGCGGCCGAGCGAGATCCTGACGCGCAAGGCGATCGAGAACGGCATCGCCTGCGCCGCGGCCACAGGTGGATCGACCAACGTCGTGCTGCACCTGCTGGCGCTCGCGCGCGAGGCCGGCGTGCCGCTGGAGATCGACGACTTCGACCGCATCAGCGAGCAGACGCCGCTGATCGGCGACCTGCGGCCGGGCGGCCGCTACGTCGCGCTCGACCTCGATCGCGCGGGCGGCATCCAGCTCGTCGCGCAGCGGCTCGTCGAGGGCGGCAAGGTGCACGGCGACGTGATCACGGTCACGGGCCGGACGCTCGCCGAGGAGGCCGCGGACGCCGTCGAGACGCCGGGCCAGGACGTGGTGCGCCCGCTGAGCGACCCGCTGAAGGAGACGGGCGGGCTGGTGATCCTGCACGGCAGCCTCGCGCCCGACGGCTGCGTGGTGAAGGTCGCGGGCTACGAGCGCACGCTGCACCGCGGCCCCGCGCGCGTCTTCGAGCAGGAGGAGGACGCCCTCGCGGCCGTGCTTGAAGGCTCGATCCGCGAGGGCGACGTGCTGGTGATCCGCAACGAGGGCCCGGTCGGCGGGCCGGGCATGCGCGAGATGCTGGGCGTGACCGCGGCGCTGGTCGGCGCCGGCCTCGGCGAGACGGTGGCGCTGCTCACGGACGGGCGCTTCAGCGGCGCGACGCGCGGGCTGATGGCCGGCCACGTCGCGCCCGAGGCCGCCGCGGGCGGCCCGATCGCCGCCGTCCGCGAGGGCGACACGATCGCCTTCGACATCGACGCGCGCACGCTGGACCTCGAAGTCGACGAGGCGGAGATCGCCCGCCGCCTCGAGGAGTGGACGCCGCCGCCGCCGCGCTGGGAGCGCGGCGTGTTCGCGAAGTACGCCCGCTCCGTCTCGAGCGCCTCGGAGGGCGCGATCACGGGGTAGGGGCGGCGCCATCTCCCGTCCCTTCTCCCTCGGGAGACCTCTGCGAAACTCCCGTTCCGAGGGCGCACCCTCGACGGACGCGAGGTCCATTCCGTCCAGCTCCGACTCCCTCTCCCCTCGCGGGAGAGGGCGGGGGTGAGGGGGCGCCGCGCGGCGGCGCAGCCTGCCGATGGGCATACGATGATCTGCGAAACGGTGGCCCGAGTCGCGTGGCTACAGGGTCCTGAGATTCTGGAACGACGATGTGCTGCTGCGTCTGACCCCCGTGCTCGAGGCGATCGCAGTGGAACTCCGCGAGTCACCTCCGGAAGCCCCCTCACCCTAACCCTAATGGGGTTCGACCAGCAGCCCGGTGTATCGGGCAGACTGGTTCCGGACCGGCCGGCCGGTGAGCACTTCCTCGCCCAGAGACCCTGGGATCTCCAGGGAGAGACCGTGCCCCGGCTGGTACGTCCGGGTTGTCCGCAGCACTGCTGGGGTGTCGTGCCATCGAGCACTGTTCCATTAGGGATGGTCTGAACAGGTGGCGTATCGGGCGCGGTGCGGGTCGATCGGCGTGCCGAGCCGCGCTGTGGGGCCCGATGCCGTGGTTCAGGGGGCGATCCCGCCCCGATTCCGCTGCGGGATCGCCCGCACGAGCGATTCCGGACGCACGGCTCCCGCGATCACGCGAGTTGAGGCTCGGCCCGCAGCAGGTTCGTGAAACCGAGCAGCAGCGCGAGACGCTGGCGATTCTTCTCAAGACCCCGGTAGCGGACCTGCGCGTACCCGAAGTGCCGCTTCACGTAGAGAAACGGATGCTCAGCCTTCGCACGCACCGAGGCCTTCCGCCGCTCCGCCTGTGCCTCAGCGCCTCCAGGCAGCAACTGCCGCCTGAGACCCGGGCGCATCGCCACCTGCCAGCTCACCCCCGACCCCGCGTGCTCCGGGCGCTTCTCCGCTCCCTGGTAGCCGGCATCGCCCCACACCGCGCTCTCAGCTCCGTGCAACAGGCGGTGCGCCTCGGTCACGTCGGCGATGTTCGCCGCCATCGTGTGCACGCTGTGGACCAGCCCCGTCCGCGCATCCGTGCCGCTGTGCAGCTTCATCCCGAAGTACCACTGCCGGCCCTTTCTGGTCTGATGCATCTCGGGGTCGCGCGCACGTTCCCGGTTCTTCGTCGATGACGGCGCGCTGATGATCGTGGAGTCGACGATCGTCCCCTCGCGCACCTGCAGCCCCTGCCGTGACAGATGCGCGTTGATCGTCGCGAACAGCTCCGTTCCCAGCTGATGGCGCTCCAGCAGATGGCGGAAATGCAGGATCGTCGTCTCATCGGGAATCGGCTCGGAGAGGCTGAGACCGGCGAACTCGAGCATCGAACGGGAGTCGTAGAGCTCCTGCTCCATGCCGGGGTCGCTGAGGTTGAACCAGAGCTGGAGGCAGTGGATGCGCAGCATCACGCGCAGCGGGTAGGGGCGGCGCCCGCGGCCGCGCTTCGGGTAGACGGGCGCGATGCGCTGCTCCAGCTCAGCCCAGGGGACGAGCCCGTCCATGCGCTCGAGGAACGTCTGCCGCCTCGTCTTGACCTTCTTGTGCTCGTACTCGACGCTGCCGAACGAACGCTGCTGCATGGGGCGCCCCTCTCCGGGTCGCCCCATGATCGCATCCACTCACTCGCTCAGGCGAGTTGTTCAGACCATCCTTAGGCCGTCGCAGGACCAACCCGGCGGGTCGCAGCAAGCAGCACGAAGCGGAGGGAAGCGAGGCACGATGGCCCTGTACGTCGGCGACGACTGGTCCGAAGACCACCACGACATCCAGCTCATGAACGAGGCGGGTGAGCGGCTCTCCGCCAGGCGGCTGCCCGAAGGCGTCGCGGGCGTCGCCGCCCTGCACGAGTTGGTCGCGCAGCACGCCTCAGAGCCCGGCGAGGTCGTGATCGGCATCGAGACCGACCGCGGGCCCTGGGTCTCGGCCCTGCTCGCGGCCGGCTACCGTGTCTACGCGATCAACCCGCGCTCGGCGGCGCGTTACCGCGACCGACACCACCTCAGCGGCGCCAAGTCCGACGCCGGCGACGCCAAGCTGCTCGCCGACCTCGTGCGCACCGACCGCCACAACCACCGCCCGGTGGCAGGCGACAGCGACGAGGCCGCCGCGGTGCGCATCCTCGCCCGCGCCCACCAGCAGCTGATCTGGGACCGCGTCCGCCAGACGAACCGGCTGCGCAGCGCGCTGCGCGAGTACTTCCCGGGCGCACTGCAGGCCTTCCCCAGTCTCGCGCACGGTGACGCGCTGGGGCTGCTGGCCACGGCGCCCAGCCCGCGTGAGGCGGCGCGGTTGAGCAGCACCCAGATCCGCGCGGCCCTCCGCCGCGGCGGCCGCCAGCGCAGCATCGAGCAGCGTGCCGCCGCGGTCCGCGCCGCGTTGCGCTCCCCGCAGCTCGGGGCGCCGCCCGCGGTAAGCCGGGCGTTCGCCGCGAGCACCCGCTCGGCGGTTGCGCTGATCGCTGAGATCAATCGTCAGATCAAGGAGCTCGAGACCGAGCTCACGAGCCATGTTGAGCAACACCCGGACGCCGCAATCTACCGCTCCCTGCCCGGTCTCGGCGTCGTCCTCGGCGCCCGGGTGCTCGGAGAGTTCGGGGACGACCCCGAACGCTACGACTCGGCGAAGTCCCGCAGGAACTACGCCGCTACCTCGCCGCTGACCGTAGCATCCGGCCGCAAGCGGACCGTGCGGGCGCGCTTCGTCCGCAACCGCCGGCTCTCCGACGCCGCCGACCGCTGGGCGCTGTGCTCACTGCAGGCGAGCCCGGGCTGCCACGACTTCTACCTGCGGCGGCGCGCCGCCGGCGACCTTCACCACCAGGCGCTGCGCGCCCTCGGCAACCGCCTCGTCGGCTACCTCCACGGCTGCCTGAGGGCCCGCGCCTGCTACGACGAAGCCACCGCCTGGGCGCACCGCCACGACCGCGAGCAGCTCGCCGCTTGACGTCTTAGCACCCTGGGGTGTCTCTCCCGCCAGGGGAGAGGGGATCGGAGGGCGCTGCGGTGCCCGGAATCCCCCCTCGGGGAGAGACACGCCAGGGTGGGCCAGCGGCTCTCCGGATGAGCCACCACTTCGCGCGCCAGGCTCGCGAGGCGCGCGCCTCGCGAGAGCGCTGCAGGGACGGCCCGTGCGAAGTCGTGCGACCACGGATTGAGGGCGCGCAAGGCCATCGCGGCCCGCGCGAACGCTTGAGGGGGAGTGACGGCGAGCGCTACGGGAACCTGATCCCGCTCGATGGTCAGCAGGAAGGCACACCCCGCGGGGCAACGCAGTAGCCGGGCGGCCAACTCGTCGGTCCGGGATTCCATCGGAGGCCCGCCATCGCGCGGTCGCCTGCACCTCAGCCTGGGAGCGACCTGCCGGAGCCAAGCCTAGCAGCGAGCCCGGCGGGCCCATGGTCAGACGTGCTAGGCTCCGGGCATGGCCGGGGAAGACACCAACGTTCGATTCTGCTGGACCCTGCGTCCCGACGACGCCGCACGCATCGGCGCGACCCTCAACGCCTCGCACCCGCAGGAGCTCAAGGTCGGCGATGCGCCCTCGATGCCCGGCGGCGATCCCGATGTCAAGGATCTGCTGCTCTCCGTCGGCCTGCACCTCGACCAGGAGCCGGCCGCAATGGCCGGCACGCTGAGGCACCTCGACGGCATCGCGACGGTCTCGGTGCTGACCGAGTCGCTCGAGGACCTCATGCACACCGCGCCGACGGGCTTCATCGTCGATACGCGCTTCGACTCCGTGCAGATCGAGGAGCACCAGGCGGTCGGCCGCGGCACGATCGTGCTCGTCGACTCCGAGGGTGCTCGCCTCCTCGGATCGCGGCAGGAGGCGGCGGTCCAGCGCGCGCTCGCCGACGCCGGCGCGGCGTACGAGGCCTAAAGCGCCCTCCATTGGGGGAGGGCGCGTTCTTCGTTTTCCAGGGACAACGTAGGTGGTCGGTCGAGGGCTGTCAGTTCTGGTCGTCGTGATGGTGCTCGCCGCGTGCGGCGGCGAGGCCGAGCCGTCCCCGTCCGATGCCTTGCGGGCCAACGTGTACGCGCTCCAGGACCTGCGCGAGGCGCGCGGCGAGGCTGGCCTGCCCCGCGAATCGCGCCTGCACTACGAGGCCGCGGTGTTTGCCCAGCGCCTCGACACCATGTCCTGTGACGGACTCTGGTGGTCGTACGAGGAGACCGTGGCCTTTGGGGCCGACCTGGACCTGCGGCGTGCCTTCGCGCTCGCCCCGACCGCGCCCGACCACGCACGGCGCTGGATGGCCCTGATCCGCGAGACGCGCCGCATCGCCCATGACGCCGTCTATGACCGCTGCGGGCCGTGACCGCATACCGGTGGACGGTGCGGCTTGATCCAGCGCGCGTACATGGACGCGACGATGAACGGCGAGGCGTCGCGCGGGATCACGCGTGCGGCGGCGATGGTGCCGATGCCGCTGACCGCGATCTCGTCCTCCTCCGTCTCGCTGATCGGGCCGACTTGCCGGAACCACTCGACCTCGACGCGGTCGGACAGCCGCACCACCATCGGCCAGCGGTCGAGGACGCGATCGAAGCGGCCCTCGTGCCAGTCGGAGTTCCACCTGCGGGAGTCCCAGTGCTCCGGGGGGCCGGTGTCGACTTCGGCGGCCACGTCGGGCGGCGGCGGGGTGGCCTCCTGCAGTAGCGCCACGTCGGCGTCCATCGCTGCCAGCTGCCGCCACGGCTCTTGCCGCCTGGCGATGTTCCAGCAGACGACCGTGGCGGGCACTCGCCCTCCGGCCCTACTCGCCCGCGCCGGACGCCGGGTCAAGGATCGCGTTCCAGGCCGCGAGGCCGAACCCGCCGTCGAGGTGGACCGTCTGGCCGACGAGCATCGGGGCCTCGCCGGAGCAGACCCAGGCGACGGCGGCGGCGACGTCCTCGGGGGCGACGTTGCGGCCGGCCGGGACGTGCGGGCGGACGGCGTCGGAGACGCCGCTGCGGTAGGAGTGCTCGCCCTCGGAGGCCTCGACCCAGCCGGCGGAGACGGCGTTGACGCGGATGCCGCGCGGCGCGAGCTCGACGGCGAGGTAGCGCGTCAGCGAGGCGAGCGCGGCCTTGCTCACGGCCACGGCGGAGTAGTCCGGCATGTACTGCCAGGCGCCCGGCGAGAGCAGGTTGACGATGCCGCCGCCGCCGCGCTCCTCCATCAGCGGCACGGCAGCCTGCGCCGCCTGCCAGGGGCCGAACAGGTTCACGTCCATCGTCGCGTGCAGGTGTCCCGGGCGCTGCGCGATCGCCGGCCTCGGGCGCTCGAGGCCGCGCGCGGCGTTGTTCACCAGCAAGTCCACCCCGCCCCACTCCGCGACGCGCGAGAACAGCCCCGCGAGCTCCTCGCGGTTGCCGGCGTCGGCGCGTAGGGCCTCGGCCTCGACGCCGCGGGCGCGGCACTCGGCGGCGGTCTGCTCGGCGGCCTCGGCGCTGCGCGCGTAGTTGACGAGCACGTGGCAGCCCTCGGCGGCGAGGCGCAGCGAGATCGCGCGCCCGATGCCGCGCGAGCCGCCGATGATCACGGCGCGCTTGCCGGCCAGCGAGGGGTACAGCGCGGCTCGGATTGCGGGCTGCTCCTCCGTCACGACGCACCTACCTCGTGCGGCCCGAACGGCCCCTTGGCGGGCTCGATCAGCACGCCGACGGCCCACTCGTAGCCATCCGGGTCGCGCACCAGCGTCTCGCGCCAGCCGTGGCCCTTGTCTGTCGCCGGCGCCACGAGCTCCGCGCCGTGCTCGCGGGCGCGCGCCTCGACGGCGTCGGGGTCGATGCCGAGCAGCCGCAGTTGCGCGCCGACGCCGCGCGGCGCGCCCTCGGCGAGGTCGGCGCTCCAGGGGTGTTCGTCGTGGGTGTGGTCGGCGTGCAGCATCACCTCGGCGGGGCCGACGCGGACGGCGGCGAAGTCGATGTCGCGGTAGTGCACCTCGGCGTCGAGGACGTCGCGGTAGAAGGCGGCGGCGCGCTCCGTGTCGCGCACGAGCAGGTTGAGCGCGAGCGGCGGCAGCAGCGCGCCGTAGCGGAAGCCGGGCATCCACGGCATCGTGCCCTCGGGGCGCAGTCGTGTGCCCAT
Source organism: Dehalococcoidia bacterium (assembly GCA_965261685.1). Lineage (GTDB taxonomy): Bacteria > Chloroflexota > Dehalococcoidia > UBA2979 > UBA2979 > VXMT01. Next base: position 346,906 of record CBDHDI010000011.1, on the reverse strand, counting down.
CAGCGCTCCTCCTGCGGCGGCAGCGCGGCGAGCGTCGCGATCTGCTCCGCGTGCTCGCGGTCGTGTCCGGCGAGGTGGTCCAGCGCCTCGAGGATCGAGCGCGGCTGGGACGGCGTCGCGTGCCGGGTCGTCAGATCGGCGTCGCCGGCGAGTCCGGCGAAGAGCGCGAGCGTGGCGGCGCGCTGCTCATCGAGGCTTTCGAGCAGCTGGGGCAGCAGGTTGAGGTGGGCGGGGCGGCGGACGCCGCGGAAGCGGGTCACGGCCTCGCCCCGCAGTGCCGCCTCGATCCACTCGCGCCAGCAGCGATCGGAGTCGGCGACGTGCCACAGCACCTCACGGATCGGCCAGCGGCGGTCGCCCTTGGCGGCCGGGTCCGCCGGGCGGCGCACGAAGCGCGCCTGGTCGAGGCCGCGCAGCGCGTCGAGCAGCGCCACGCGCGCCTCGGCGAAGCGTGTCAGGCGCTCGTCCAGCGCGGCGGCGGTCGGCGTGGCGGTCACGGGGAGAGGATACAGGCGGCCGGGCGCGGCGCGCGGCGGATCGCATCACGGGATCTGTTGCGGAGAGGCGGCGAGCCTTCGCCACTGCGGGGGTTGAGTTAGCTCGGCTCCGGCCTCTCCTCGTCCAGGGCCGCGATACCGGTCAGCGCGATCGGCGGGCGGTCCGGGAATTCGGCGACGAGGCTCAGTTTGCCGCCCATCGCGCCGACGTAGTTACTGAGCGTGGACAGCAGCAGATCGCTGCGCTGCTCGAGGCGGGAGACATTCTCCTGGTTGATGCCGAGCTTCGCTGCGACGCTCGCCTGCGTCTGTTCCCGCGCCTTGCGCAGGTCGCGCAGGGACATCTCTTCGGCAATCAAGGCGCGCGCGCGCTCCGCCACGCGCCGGCGGCGCTCCGGGGCCAGTCCGTCCAAACGCTCACCGAGTGTCGACATGATCACCTCCGTACGTCACGCAGCCGGTCAAGATGGGCGTCGAACCGTTCGTCGGCCCGTCTGATCAACTGGTTGTAGAAGCGCCGCTCGCCCACGCCCGCCTTGTCCCCGGCCGCGAGCAGGGTATGACTTAGCGATCATAGGACGTCAAGAGCATAGCGCGAAGCCGCAGGCTCACCGAAGACGTCAGGGCAGGCCCTCAGCGTTCCCGCGCCATGTTGCTGTAGAAGGGCAGGATGCGGCCCGGCTGGCCCCACTCCTCGCGGCGGCCGGGCGCGGTCTGCTCGGGTTCGATCAGGCCACGCTCCACGGCGAACTCCGGCGCGTACACCGTCAGGCCGGAGTAGAACATCGGGTGCGCCGAGGCGGCGATGTGCGCGCAGGTGCGCGCCGCCGCCAGCGGCGAGTCGTGGTTGCGCGGGTCGTAGGCCTCGCCGCGCTGCACGGCCTTGCGCTCCACTGCGACGTCGCCCGGCTCGACGTTGACGACGGCGATGCTGTCCTCGCGCAGCTCCTTGGCGAGCGCGGGCCCGATGCGGTTGAAGGCGGCCTTGCTGACCCCGTAGGAGAGCCCACCGCGGCCCGTCCAGTGCCCCGTCGGCAGCTTCGCGGTCTCCATGACGCCCTCGAGCGAGCTGATGTGCAGGATCAACCCGCTTCCCTGCTCCACCATCAGCGGCACGATCTTCGTGAGCAGGTAGAGCGGTGCGAGCGCGTTGACGCGCATCGAGTCCTCGAAGACCTCGTAGGGCGTGTCCAGGAAGCGGTCCTTGAAGCCCGGCCCCACGAAGCGCGCGTTGTTGACGAAGACGTCGATGCCGCCGAACTCGCGGCTCGCCGTCTCGATCAGCGCGTCCATGTCGGAGCGGCTCATCAGGTCGCAGCGGACCGCGAGGCCGCGCCGTCCGGCCGCCTCGACCTGCGCGATCGTGTCGCGCAGGCTGCCGCCCGGGACGGGCTGCACGTTCGACTCGTGAACGGTCTCCGACATCTCCCGCGGCTCGCCGTCCTCGAGGGTGCGGGCCGCGGCGATCACGTCGTAGCCGGCCTCGGCGAGGGCGACGGCGGTCGCCTTGCCGATGCCGCGGCTGGCGCCGGTCACCAGCGCGACCCGTCGTTCGGCCTGCTGCTCGGTCATGTGCGTCTCCCTGCTGCTCCGCGACCCGGTTGCGCGCCCCAGTTTCGCAGACGGGGTCGTTTCGGAGGATGGTGGGTCGCGGGCATCAGGTGGGGCGCTATCATCGGCGGCGCCGGCCTCGGGAGCGTCGGCGCGCGCGGAGGTGGGAACGGATGGCGCAAGACCCGCTGCAGACGAGGCTCTGCGAGGAGTACGGTTGCGAGTACCCGATCATCGCCTTCGCGCACACGCGCGACGTGACGGTGGCGGTTTCCAACGCGGGCGGCATCGGCATGCTCGGCCAGAGCACGGTCTCCGCCGAGGAGATGCGCACCAACATCCGCTGGGTCAAGGAGCGCGTCGGCGACCGCCCCTTCGGCGTCGACATCACCATCCCCTCCTCCTACGTCGAGGGCTCGCGCGAGGAGCTGGAGCAGCAGATCCCGCAGGGCCACTGGGACTTCATCGACCGGCTGATCGATGAAAACGACATCCCGGAGCCGAAGACGCCGCCGCCGTGGGGCAACACGCGGCTGCGCGGGCTGGCCGCGACACGCGCCAAGCTCGAGATCATGATGGAGGAGCAGATCCCGATCTTCGCCTCCGGCCTTGGCAGCCCCGCCTTCGTGCTGGACGAGATGCACGAGGCGGGCGTGAAGGTCTGGGGCCTGATCGGCCTCGCGAGGCAGGCCGCGCGCGAGCTCGACGCCGGGCTCGACCTGATCATCGCGCAGGGGCAGGACTCCGCGGGCCACACCGGCCGCATGGGCACGTTCTCGCTCGTGCGCGAGGTCACCGCGCTGGCGAAGGCCTACGACATTCCGATCGTCGCCGCGGGCGGGATCACGACCGGCGCGCACATCGTGGCCGCGCTCGCCCTCGGGGCGGTCGGCGTCTGGACGGGCACGATCTGGCAGGCGACGCACGAGTCCGAGACGAAGCCGTGGCAGAAGCAGCGGCTGCTGCGCGCGGAGAACCAGGACGCCTGGGTCTCGACCGCGATGGACGGCAAGCGCAACCGCGGCGTCCGCAACAAGTATTACGAGGCGTGGGAGGCCGAGGGCTCTCCCGAGCCGCTGCCGATGCCGCTGCAGGACATCGTCGGTGGCAAGCTGCTGCAGGCGGCGGACGACTGGGACCTCGAGGACTGGGCGGGCCCCGTCGCCGCCGGGCAGGGCGTCGGCTTCGTCAAGGAGATCAAGCCGGCGCGGCAGGTGGTGTTCGACCTCATGGAGGAGGCTTACGACACCCTCGAGCGGATGGGACACGCCGCCGCGGGAGCGTAGCGACGAGCTAACGAGTCGAAGGGAAGGACCGGACACATGGCGGACGAGCTGATATTCGAGGTCAAGGGGCGTGTTGCCTGGCTGACGATGAACCGGCCGGAGGTGCACAACGCGCTCAGCTACGCGCTCAACCAGGCGCTGGCCGACGCCTGGGAGGAGGTCAGGAACAACGACGACATCTGGATCGCCGTGCTTACCGGGGCGGGGCGCTCCTTCTGCTCCGGGATGGACCTCAAGGAGCGCGCCGCGGTGGACGCGCGCGGCGAGGACTGGAGCAAGAAGCACACGGTCGGCAGCGGCATGCCGGAAGGCGTCTGGAAGCCGGTGATCGCCGCGATCCGCGGCTACTGCCTCGCGGGCGGCTGGCAGCTCGCGCAGCTCTCCGATTTCCGCTTCGTCTCCGAGGAGGCGACGCTCGGCATCCGCGAGGTGAAGCGCGGACTGATGCCCGCCTGGACGGTGGACCTGCCGCGCATCATCGGCCTCGGGAACGCCCTCGAGGTGGTGCTGACCGGCGAGTACATCACGCCGCAGCGCGCGCTGGAGATGGGCTTCGCGACGCGCGTGGTGCCGGACGACAAGCTGATCGAGGAGGTCGAGGCGTTCACGCAGATCCTGCTGGAGAACGCGCCGCTCTCCGTGCGCGGGCTCAAGGAAGTGCTCTACCGGGGCGCCACGCTGACCCGCCACGAGGGCCTCCAGATCGCCCGCCACATCCTCGCGCCGATCCAGCACAGCGAGGACATCAAGGAGGGCCCGCGCGCCTTCGCGGAGAAGCGCCAGCCGGTGTGGCAGGGGCGCTAGCCCTCGAGGCGCGCGTCGTGCCGGATGATGTGACGCATGCCTTCCGACTACCAGCGGATCAGCGACGAGAAGAGCGAGGACTATGTAGCGCTTGCCGAGCGTGTGAGCCGGGATCTCGTGTCGCGTCTGTATAGCGACCGCACGCATTTTGTGTTCGAGCTGCTCCAGAACGCTGAGGACGCGCTGTACCAGCGAGACGGGCACGGAGGCTCGCGCCGGGTGCGCTTCACGTTGGAGGGTGACTTAGTCCGCTTCTCCCACTTCGGGAGGCTGTTCGACGAGAAAGACGTCCGGGCCGTATGCGATCTCCTCGTGAGTACGAAGCAAGAGATCACGGAGATTGGCCGCTTCGGCATCGGGTTCAAGTCAGTCGGCGCTATCACGGACCGCCCCGAGATTCACTCGGGCGACGAGCATTTTGTGATCGAGCGATATGTCCTCCCCATCGCTGTTCCTCCCGCCGACCTGAAGCGCGTGGAGACGTCTATCGTGCTCCCGCTCCGGGAAGCCGATGACGCCGACGAGGTTGAGTCCGAGCTTGAGCGCCTCGACGCCCGGACGCTGCTGTTCCTCCGCGAGATCAACGAGATCGAGTGGTCGGTAGAGGGCGGGCGGTCTGGCCGCTGCCTGCGTGAGGAGGCCGAGGAGGCCGAGGAGAGCGACGGAGTCCGGCGGGTCAGGCTGCTCACTGAGACGGAGGGGGAAGACCCCCTAGAAGAGTCCTGGCTCATGTTCTCTCGCGACGTACAGCACGACGGCAGGCCGGTGGGACACGTCGAACTCGCCTTCACGATTGAGACGGATGACTCCGGCGCGGACGTTATCGAAGCGGTCGATCGTTCGCGCCTCGCGGCCTTCTTCCCGACGGCGATCGAGACGGACCTTGGGATGCTCGTCCAGGGACCGTACCGGACCACGCCCAGCCGGGAGACCATCCCTTGGGCCGACGACTGGAACCGCCATCTGGTGGAGGAGACCGCAGGCCTGCTGGTGGAAGCCCTTCGTCATCTGCGCGACCGCCGTCTGCTCACGGCGCGCGTCTTCGACGCGCTTCCGCTCAGTCGGCAGCGCTTCTCGGGCGGCCCCTTCGAGCCGATGTTCGACGCGGTGCGCGAGGCGGTGGCGTTGGAGCCGCTGCTGCCAGCCTACCGTGGCGGTCCTGTGCCCGCATCGCAAGCCCGGCTGACGTCTAAGCCGGGTATCCGCAATCTTGTGTCGCGCGGACAGCTGGCGGAACTGGTAGGCGAAGACAAACCTGTCGCGTGGCTCGCGAGCGAAATCGCTGAGAGCGCAACACCCGCTCTCTATCGCTACCTGACCAGCGAGCATGGCGTCGAGGAATTCGACACGTCCGACCTGTTGGAGCTTCTTTCGTACAACGACGAGTTCTTGGAGGCTCAGACCGATGCGTGGATTCGGAGACTGTACTCGTTCCTGAGGAGGGAAGGAGTGCGGCGTCAGAGTCTTTGGAGCGTCCCACTCATCCGGCTTGAGGACGGGAGCCACGTTGCGCCGGGATTCGGCGCCAGGCCCGTGGCGTTCGTCCCAACCGATCCGCCATCTGGCTTTTTGAACACAGTCCGGCGAGCGGTGTGCGCCTCCAAACCGGCATTGGACTTTCTCAAGTCAATCGGCCTCTCGGAACCTGACCTCGTCGACGAACTCATCCGCAGCGTGATTCCGAAGTATCGCAATCCGGAGACGGTAGGGGACTCTGAGTACGCTGGCGACTTGCGGCGCATCACTGACGTTTTTGGAGCTGCAACGCGGGAGCGGCGCGAGCGACTGGTCGAGGCTCTTCGCGGCGCCCGGTTCGTCCGCGTCGTAGACGCCGGAACCGGCGAGCGGTCGTTCGTCCAGCCGGGCGATGCGTATGTGGCGACGAAGAGCCTGCGAGCGCTGTTCGAAGGCGTGCCGTCCGTCCTGCTTGTCGACGAGCCGCTGCGCCGCGAGGACGTGACGAGGCTGCTCGAAGCCTGCGGAGCCCCGCAGGCCTTGGCTCCCGTCCAGTACGATGACTCTCCGTACGACTACGACACGGGGTGGCTTGCGGAGATGCGCAGAGAGGCCGGGGAAGAGAAAGTCACAGACGGGCGTGTGCATCTCGTGACCAATTGGAGTTTTCGGGGGCTGGATGAACTGCTCGAATACCTCCAGGCGGTGCCCCCTGAAGACCCCTCGCACAGGGCTGGTCTACTGTGGGATGCACTGCGCGAAGCAGCGGTGCGTCCTGGTCAGCCGGGCTTCAAGGCTCGCTACAAGTGGTTCCACCACCGGGAGTACGCTCTAGAGTTCGACTCCACTGCGGTCCATACGCTGAACGACACGGCGTGGGTGCCCGACGGGTCCGGTGGCCTGCAGCCGCCCGATCGCGTCGAGTTCGTGACCGTCGGCTGGACTCGCGATCCGTTCCTCGAATCGATCGTCAAGTTCCGGCCGCCCGAGCCGCCGTCGAAACTCACCGCACTCTCGGCGGAGGCCGGCGTGGATCGGGATGCCCTCGAAGCGGTGAAGGAGGCGCAGGATGCGGGTGTCAGCCCGGAGGCGATACGTCAAGCCCTGCGTCGTGAGGTCCGCCGCCAGCGCATCGTCGCGGGCCCGCCCCCGGACGGTGGCGATGCGAGCGCGGGCACCGGTGCGGAGGGCGGCGGCGACAGGCCGGACGAGGCCGCAACGGCGGGTGTCGGCTACCGGTACAGGAACACGGGCAGCGGGCCGGCAAGCGGCGGCGAGCGCATCTTCGAGTCGTACATCCGCGTGGAGAGAGAGTCGGTCGGGACAGCCGAGGGCAGTCGCGAGCACGAGCGGCGGATGGGCGTCGAGGAAGAGGCCATTGCACTGATCCAGAAGCAGGAGCCCGCACTCAAGCGGATGCCGGCGAACAACCCCGGCTTTGACCTCTGCGAGGTCGGCCAGGACGGAGCGGCGGTGCGCTGGATCGAGGTGAAGGCGCTGGCGGAAGGGTGGGAGTCGCGCCCTGTCACCCTCACGCACACCCAGTTCGACTACGCTCGCGCGAAGGGCGAGGCGTACTGGCTCTACGTCGTCGAGCACATCGGCACGGACCATGCCACGATCGTGAAGATCAACGACCCGGCGGGCTGGGAGTCCACATATGCCTTCGACAAGGGATGGCGTGCGGCGGCGGAGCCGCATCCGCCTCGCGAGGAGGATGCGTAGATGACCGACCAGTCACAGTCAGCAGCGGCGCAACACGACCTGCTGCTGCGGGGCGGGACGCTGCTCGATCCCGCGCAGGGTGTGCACGAAACCCGCGATGTCGCGTTCCGCGGGGGGCGGGTCAGCGCCGTCGCCGAGCGCATCGAGGCGGAGACGGCCGCCGAGGTCGTCGACGTCGGCGGGCGGCTGGTGACGCCGGGGCTGATCGACCTGCACGGGCACTTCTACCACGGCGGCACCGGCAGCGCGGTCGCTGCGGACGAGGCCTGCCTGCCCTCGGGCGTGACGACGGGCCTCGACGCCGGAAGCGCGGGCTTCGCGAACTTCGGGGCGATGCGCGACTACGTGTTCCCCGCGCATCGCGTGCGGCTGCTCGCGCTGCTGCATATCGGCGCGGTCGGGCTGGCGCCCTCGCGCGCGGTCGGCGGCGAGCTGCGCGACCTGCGGCTGATCGACGTCGATGCGACCGCCGGGGAGATCAGCGCCAACCCTGGTTTCCTGTTCGGCGTGAAGGTGCGGATGCAGCGCGACGCCGTCTCGCACTGGGACGCGCGCGAAGCGCTCGCGCTGGCGCGCAAGGCGGCCGACGACTCGGACTCGCTGCTGATGGTGCACGTCAGCGGCACGCCGATCCCGCTGCCGGAGATCCTCGACGTGCTGGGCGAGGGCGACGTGATGACGCACGCCTTCAACCCGCACAGCGAGGGCATCCTCGACGGACGCGGCGTGCTGCGGCCGGAGGTGCTGGCGGCGCGCGAGCGCGGCGTGGTGATGGACGTCGGCCACGCCGGGGTGCATTTCGGCATCGAGGTGGCGAGGCAGGCGATGGCGCAGGGCTTCCCGCCCTCGACGATCAGCACGGACATCCACATCCCGCCGCCCGGCCGCATCACCTACCGCATGCACGAGCTGATCGCCCACCTGCACGCGCTCGGCATGCCGCTCGAGGACGCCGTCGAGGCGAGCACCGCCCGCCCCGCCGCCGTCCTCGGACTGGGGCACGAGATCGGCTCGCTCGCTCCCGGCATGGCGGGGGACGCCGCCGTCTTCGATCTCGTCGAGGGCGCGGTGAGCTGGGTCGACATGTCAGGTGGCAGCGCCGAGGGCGCGCTGCGCCTCGACCCGGCGCTCACGGTCCTCGGCGGCGAGGTCGCCTGGCGGGCGGCGTAGCGGCGTTCTCCCGCTGCCGGGCTTGCGGTGCGCGCTGTGCACGCCCACCATCGCTCGCGCCTGACCCACACGTAGTCTCAGGGATCTCAACGATGCGCACGTTCCCGACGCTCGCCCTCGGCCTGACGTTCCTCCTGCTGTTCGCTGCCTGTGTGCCGTTCCAGTCCTCGGACGAGGAGCGGGTGCTGACGATCCTCTACTGGCAGGCGCCGACGCTGCCCGGGCCGTACCTGGCGGCCGGCTACAAGGACCGGGACGCCGGCGCCCTCACGCTTGAGCCGCTGGCCAGCTACGACCCCAACGGCGACCTCGTGCTGAGACTGGCCGAGGAGATCCCGACGCTCGCGAACGGCGGCCTGTCCGGGGACCTGATGTCGATCACCTGGCGGCTGCGCGACGACCTCAAGTGGTCCGACGGCAGCGACGTGACGGCGGACGACGTGGTCTTCACCTGGCGCTACTGCGTCGACGAGGCCACCGGATGCACCGCGCACAGCGCGTTCGGCGGCATCGCCTCGGTCGAGGCCGTCGATGAGCTCACCGTCAGGATCACCTTCGAGGCGCCCACGCCGTACCCGTACAGCGCCTTCGTCAGCGCGGGCTCGCCGATCATCAGCCGGGAGCAGTTCGCCGCCTGCATCGGGGTGGCGGCGACGACCTGCGAGGAGCAGAACACCGCCCCGCTGGGCACCGGCCCCTATCGCATCACCGGGTTCACGCCCAACGAGAGCGCCGAGTACGAGCGCAACCCGCACTACCGCGGCGAGGAGCCGTACTTCGATCGCGTGGTCCTCAAGGGCGGAGGCGATGCGATGTCCGCGGCCCGAGCCGTGATGGAGGCGGGCGAAGCTGACTACGCCTGGAACCTGCAGGTGGCGCCGGAGTTGCTGACCGGGCTGCAGGCGGCCGGACATGGCGCCGTGGTCGCCGCGTTCGCCAGCGACGTGGAGCGAATCGTCGTCAACCAGACGAACGCGGACCCCGCCCTCGGCGACGACCGCTCCGAGTACCTTGAGGGGCGCAACCCGCATCCATTCCTGACGTTCACACCGATCCCCCGCGCCATGTCGATGGCGATCGACCGCAAGCTGATCGCCGATCGACTCTACGGCTTCGCCGCCGAGCCCACGTGCAACCTGATCACGGGGCCTCCACGCTACGTTTCGAGCGCGAACGACGCTTGCCTGCCCCAGGACATCGAGGGCGCCAACCGGCTGCTCGACGAGAGCGGGGTCCTCGATAGCGACGGGGATGGCGTTCGCGAGCACAACGGCGTGCCGCTGCGGATCGTCTACCAGACCTCGACGAACGAGATTCGCCAGGCCACGCAGGAGCTCGTTCGCGACTGGTGGCGGCAGATCGGTATCGAGACGGAGTTGGTGCAGCACGACGCCAGCCTCTTCTTCGGGGGAGACCCCGCCACGAACCCGAACGAGTCGTACCGCAGGTTCTTCGCGGACGTGCAGATGTACACGACTGGCCCTGCTATCGATCCGCAGCAGCACCTGTCCGGCCTCCAGTGCGATCACATCCCGACACGGGACAACAGCTGGGGCGACGACAACGTCGCCCGCGCCTGCAACGCCGAGTACGACGAAGTGTTCGGCCAGCTCTCGAAGGCCACGCTCGGGCCGGAGCGCGAGGCGCTGGTCAGGCAACTGAACGACATTCGCGTGCAGAACTACTACCAGATTCCGCTCGCGAACCGCGGCTTCGTGTCCGCGCACGCGAACAGCCTGAAGGGCGTGCGGATGAACGCCTGGGACAGCGAGCTCTGGAACATCGCGGAGTGGCGTCGCTAGGCGGCGCCGAGGACAGCGGCGCCGCCGAGTGTGCGCTGCGCGCCGGCTACGGCAACTGCCAAGCACATGTAACGCAATGTGCGTTACAATCGCGTCATGCCGACGCGTGAGGCGCTCCTCATCGAGGCGGGAGGCGAGCTGTTTCGCTTCTACTACGATGCAGAGGCACCGCAAGTGCTCCATGTCACGCTGCGGCACGGAACCACGCCACGGGACGCTGTCCGCGCGTTCTTCGAAGGTGAGAGCGGACCGTGGGACGAGGCCAGACAGCGGTTCGAGACCGTGAGCGAGACACATGGCCAGACAGCGGTTCGAGACCGTGAGCGAGACACATGGCCTCTACTGGACACGGCACGCGCATGACCGCTCGGTGATCGTGATCAGTTGCTTCGAACGGGAGAGGGAATGATGGCCAATCCACGCAAGCCCCTCGACATGAAGGTCGTGTCCGAGCGCGTCGAGGAGGATGCTCACGTGTCCGAGCTCGTCTCGCGCCTCGAGGCGGAGGCAGACCGCGAACTGGGAGCAGGCAACGTCAGTCTGCGCTGGGGCAAGGGGCAGATCGCCGTCGTCAAGCGAGCAGCGGCCATCCTCGGCGTGCCCTACCAGACCTATCTCAAGCAGGTGGTCTTCCGCCAGGCGCTCGCCGATATCGAGCAGGCCACGGCAGTGCTCGCCCCGGAAGCGCAAGGGCAGGACTCTGGCCGGCAATCCCGGTCGCGCACGAGTTGACGCGGCGTCCGGGCAGACTGCAATGCGTGGCCCGCGTCTCTCACGGGGCGCAGCGGCCCGCTCCTGCCAGCGCTGCTACTCCGACCAGCCGCTGATCTTCGACGGCGTCACGGTGATCACGACGAAGTTCATCCTCGACAGGATCTGCTCGGCGTAGGGCGGGCCCTCGTCCGCGCCCTTGTAGTTCAGCGCCATGGCGTGGACGAGCTGCGCGATGTCCTCGGCGTCGGAGACCGTAGCCGTGCCGTTGACGATGACGTAGCGGTAGGGCGCGTCCGGTGTGGCGACGGAGATGGAGACGCGGGGGTCGTGCGCGATGTTGCGCAGCTTCACCGCCGTCGGCCGCGCGAAGACCTTCACCGTCTCGCCGTCGTAGTGGAACCAGACCGGCGCGACGTGCGGCGAGCCGTCCGGCCGCACCGTCGCGAGGTCGGCGATGCGCGGTTCGCGCAGGAAGGCGTCCGCCTCTTCGGGTGTCATGGTCATGGTCTAGCCCTTTCCTGAATGGCGCCGCGGGGCGGCGCTAGTAGGCGCCCTGCTGCTCGAACAGGCGGCGCAGGTTGCCCGTCGTGATCTCCTCGATCTGGTCCTCCGGGACGCCGCGGTCGCGGAGGCCGGGGATCACCTTCGTCGGGATCGTGAGGTAGTTCCACTCGGGGAAGCGCGTGTCGCGGATGTGGCGCGGCACGTTGAGCGAGAACGACCCGGCGTCGTGCGAGACGACCATGCGATCGGCGTAGCCGCGCCGGCATAGCTCCGCGATGACGTCGGTGCGCTTCTCCGTGTCCGCGCCGATCTTCGTCCCGTAGCGGTCCATCCCGATGATGCTGCCGCGGTCCATCACACCCATCAGGTAGTCGAGGTCGTCCGTGTCCCCTGAGTGGCCGATCACGACGCGCGTGAGATCGACGCCCTCGGCCTCGAACACGTCCTGCTGGTCCCTGCCGGTGCCGTGGAAGGGGTTCGAGTGCGTCATGATCGGCACGCCGGTCGCGCGATGGGTGAGCGCGCCCGCGCGCAGCATCAGCTCGTTGAGCGGCGTCACTTCCTCCTCGGTCGCGAGCTTGATGCAGGCGGCCTTCACGCCGCTGTCCGCCATGCCCTCCTCGATGTCCATCACGAACAGCTCGACGACCGGGTCCGCGGTGCGCCGCTCGAAGTAGCGAGGAGTCCGCCGGTGCACGCCGGTGGCGAGGATGATCTGCATCTTCGTGCCCTCGGCGACGCGGCGGATGATCGAGGCGTCGCGCCCGAGGTCCACCGTCGTGAGATCGACCACGGTGCGCACGCCGAGGTCCCAGACCTCGTCGAGGCGGGCCTGGGCGTCCACGATCTCCTTCTCGACATCGATCACGTGCGGCCAGTTCTGCCGCACCGCGAGGTCGCCGCTGATGATGTGCTCGTGCGAGAGCGTGAAGCCGAGGTCCGCCGTGTCGACGGGGCCGAGCGCGGTTTCGACGGTGGGCATTTCGTCCTCCTCGGTACCCGGCAGGTCAGGCCGGCCGTACTTCGATCCAGGCCATGCGCACGTCCGCCGCCCGTGCGCGAGCGAGCGCGCGCCTGCGCTCCCCGTACTTCTCGTCGAGCAGCGCGTCGGCGGTGGCGGCGAGCGGGTCCGAGTCGTCGAGGATCCGCGCCTCGCCGTCGATCCATGGGCCGCTCACCACGCCCGCCGTGTCGCAGATCGCGATCCGCACGGCGCTGCCATTGCGGATCCGCTTCATCTTGCCGGCGCCCGCCAGCGAGCGCGCGTACAGCGCGCCTTCGTGCAGGGCGAACCAGAGCGCGGTCGGGACGGCTTGCCCGCTGCGCCTGAACGTCGCGAGGCTGACGTGGTCCTCGCCCTCGAGGCCGGCGAACGCGGCGGGATCGCTCACGGCGGCCTCCCTAGCTGTCGAAGAGGAAGATCTGGCGGGCTTCGTCGCCGGCGATGGCCGAGTCGAACATGCCAACGGCGTCGTCGATGGTGCCGCGGTTGGTGATCATGGCGTCGAGCTTGAGCTGGCCCCCGAGGTACATATCGACATAACGCGGGATGTCGACCTTCAGCCGGTTCGACCCCATCGAGGAGCCCTGCAGCTTCTTCTCGCGCAGCAGGTCGCGCCCGGCGATGCGGATCTCGGAGCCGATCGGCATCACGCCGATGACGGTGCAGGTGCCGCCGGCGCGGAGCGCGTCGAAGGCCTGGCGGGCGACCTCGGGCTTGCCGATCGCCTCGAAGGTGTAGTCCGCGCCGCCGCCGGTGATCTCGCGAATCGCCTCGACGGGGTCGGTCCCGGCGCCGTTGACGACGTGGGTGGCGCCGATGTTGGTGGCGTTCACGAGCTTGTCGTCGCGGATGTCGATGGCGATCACGGTGCGCGCGCCGGCGACGACGGCGCCGTTGATCGCGCTGAGGCCAACGCCGCCCGTGCCGAAGACGGCGACGGTGCTGCCGGGCTCCACCTTCGCGGTGCGCAGCGCGGCGCCGAAGCCGGTGGTGACGCCGCAACCGATCAGCGAGGCGCGGTCGAGGGGCATGTCGTCGCGGATCTTCACCATCCCGTTCTTGTGCAGCAGCATGTACTCCGCGTGGCTGCCGACGCGGGCGTGCTGGTGCAGGCCCTGGCCGTCGCGCGAGAGGCGCGGCGGGTCGTCGGGGCCGCGCTCCGGCTTCATCTCGCAGAGGTTGCTGCGGCCGGTCAGGCAGTCGACGCACTCCCCGCAGTAGACGGAGAGGCAGGCGATCACGTGGTCGCCCGGCTTGAACTCCTCGACGCCGGGGCCGACCGCCTCGACGACGCCGGCGCCCTCGTGGCCGAAGACGGCCGGGTAGGGCATCGCGGAGGTGCCGTCGAAGTAGTGGAGGTCGCTGCCGCAGATGCCGCTGGCGGCGGTCTTGACGAGCACCTCGCCGGCCATTGGCTCGTCGATCTCGACGTTCTCGATGGTGATCGGCTTGCCGACGTCATGGAAGATCACTGCTCGCATCGGGGCTCCCTCCGGGGCTGATCGTGCGCGCCACGCGCCGCGGCGGCTGCGGGGATTCTATCCTGCGCACGTCCGCGGCGTGATGGCCGCGCGTGACGAGCGCGGGCGGCGCGTGGTACGGATGGCCTGCGCGGGAGTCGCGAGGCGAGGGGGTGTGCGGTGCAGGAGTTCGCCGGCAAGGTCGCGGTGGTGATGGGCGGCGGCGGAGTGCTGGGCGCGGCCATGGCGCGCCGCTTCGCACGCGAGGGCATGGCGGTCGCCCTCGCCGACGCGGACGTCGGCGCCCTCGCCGCGACCCGGGAGGAGCTGCTGGAGCGCGGCGCGCGCGTGATCGCCGTGGAGACGGACATCTCCAGCGGCGAGAGCGTCGAGGCGCTGGCCGCGCGCGTCATGGACGAACTCGGCGGCGTGCATCTGCTCGTCAACAACGTCGGCATCAACACCCGCGACGTGTCGGTCTGGACGACCAGCGAGCGCGACTGGCAGTGGGCGATCGGCGCGAACCTCTGGGGGATGATCCACGCGCTGCGCATCTTCGTGCCGATCATGCTGGAGAACGGCGAGGAGGGGCACATCGTCAACACCGCCTCGACGGCGGGCCTCGCGGGGCGGCCCGGCACCGGCAGCTACGTGGTCACGAAGAGCGCGGTGCTGGCGCTGAGCGAGGTGCTCTGGCACGAGCTGAAGCGCGACGAGGCAGCGGTCAGCGTCTCCGTGCTGATCCCGCACATCCGCGGCGCGGTGACGCGCACGCGAAGGCCCGAGGACTTCGTGAATCCCGGCCATGAGGATCAGGCGGAGCTCGACATGGAGCGCTACCACGTGCGCCTCGCGGTCTCGGAGAGCCGCACCGACTACCCGACGGCCGACGAGATCGCCGGGCACGTCATCGACTCGATCCGCGAGGATCGCTTTTACATCATCAGCCGGCCGGACATCGGCCACGCGATCGCGCGCGCCCGGGCCGAGGCGATCGTCGACGGCCGTGCGCCGGCGACGGCGGGTATGGAGTACCACCAACGGCACGAGACGGACGCGCCCAGTCAGGGCTAGCAGTCAGGGCTAGCAG
Source organism: Dehalococcoidia bacterium (assembly GCA_965261685.1). Classification (GTDB taxonomy): domain Bacteria; phylum Chloroflexota; class Dehalococcoidia; order UBA2979; family UBA2979; genus VXMT01. Next base: position 331,845 of record CBDHDI010000011.1, on the reverse strand, counting down.
CGCCCGTCGGCGAGGGTCCGCGAGGAGGTTCCGATGCGCGTAGCGGTGCTGGACGATTACCAGAGCGTGGCGATGGAGGTGGCGGACTGGTCCGTCCTCCCGGCAGGGACCGAGGTCCAGACGTTCTCCGACCACCTCGCCGACATCGGGGCGGTCGCGGAGCGGCTGCAGGAGTTCGAGATCGTCGTCGCGATGCGGGAGCGCACGCCGTTCCCGCGCGAACTGCTGGAGAGGCTGCCGAGGCTCGAGCTGCTGATCACGACGGGCAGCCAGAACGCCGCGATCGACGTGGAGGCGGCTCGGGAACTGGGCGCGATCGTGTGCGGGACAGGCTCGCTCGGCTTCGCGACGGCGGAGCTGACGTGGGGCCTGATCCTGGCGCTGGCGCGGCAGATCCCGCGCGAGGACCGCGCGATCCGAGAAGGCGGCTGGCAGGTCGCGCTGGGGCAGGGGCTGCAGGGCAAGACGCTCGGCATCATCGGGCTCGGCAACCTCGGCACGCAGGTGGCGAGGATCGGCGCGGCCTTCGGGATGGAGATCGTCGCCTGGAGCCAGAACCTGACCACGGAGCGCGCGCAGGCGGCGGGTGCGGAACTCGCGCCGCTGGAGGAGCTGCTCGCGCGCTCGGACGTCGTTACGATCCACCTCAAGCTGAGCGAGCGCACACGAGGGCTGATCGGCGCGTCCGAGCTAGAGGCGATGAAGCAGAGCGCCTACATCGTGAACACCTCGCGGGGGCCGATCATCGACGAGGACGCGCTCGTCGAGGCGCTCGAGGCGGGCGCGATCGCCGGCGCCGGGCTCGACACCTTCGACCGCGAGCCGCTGCCGCTCGACCACCCGCTGCGGCGGCTGCCGAACACGGTGCTGACGCCGCACGTCGGCTACGTGATCGAGGAGGGCTACCGCGGCTACTACGGCGACGCGGTGGGGGACATCGCCGCCTTCCTCGCGGGATCGCCGGTACGACTGATCGAAGAGAACGCCGGCTACCAGTCCGGCATCTAGGCGGCCGGACGGTCGCGGGCTGACCGGGGCGGTCGCATGCGGATCACGGTGCTGGCCGGCGGCGTGGGGGCCGCGCGCTTCCTCGACGGGCTCTGCCGCGTCGTGGACCCGGCGGCGATCACGGTCGTCTGCAACGTCGGCGACGACTTCCAGTGGCGCGGGCTGCACGTCTCGCCGGACATCGATACGGTGATCTACACGCTCGCCGGCCTCGAGGGCGAGCAGGGCTGGGGCCACCGCGGCGACACGTTCGCGATGCTCGACGAGCTGGAGGCGCTTGGCGAGGAGCCGTGGTTCCGCATCGGCGATCGCGACCTCGCGACGCACGTCTGGCGCAGCGAGCGGCTGCGCGGCGGCGAGACGCTGAGCGCGGTGACGGGGGAGCTGGCGAGGCGGCGCGGCCTGCGTTGCCGGCTGCTGCCCGTCACGGACGACCCGCATCCCACCGTGGTCGCGACCCCCGAGGGCGAGCGCGCCTTCCAGGACTACTTCGTGCGCGGGCGCGCCTCGGCGACCGTGACCGGGCTGCGCTTCCCCGGCGCCGCGGAGGCGAAGCCCGCCCCGGACGTGATCGAGGCGATCACGGAGGCGGACGCCGTGATCGTCGCGCCGAGCAATCCCTTCGTCTCGATCGACCCGCTGCTGGCCGTGCCCGGCGTGCGCGAGGCCCTCGAGGCCTCGCGCGGGACGCGTGTCGCGGTCAGCCCGATCGTCGGCGGGGACGCCGTGAAGGGCCCCGCCGCCGCGATGATGCGCAGCCTCGGCCACGAGGTCTCCGCGCTCGGAGTGGCGCGGCTCTACGCCGGGCTGCTGGACGTGTTCGTCCTCGATGCGGTCGACGCCGCGCTCGCCGGCGCCGTCGAGGCGCTGGGGCCGCGGGCCGTCGTCTGCGATACGATGATGACCAGCGCGGGGCGGCGCGAGGCGCTGGCGCGGCGCGTCGTCGAGGCGGCGACATCGTGAGCGCCGGGCCCGGCGCGCTGTGCGTGATCGTGCCGGTCAAGGGCCTCGGCGAGGCGAAGTCACGCCTCGCCTCGGTGCTGGGTCCGGCGCAGCGCGCCTCGCTGGTGCTGGCGATGCTCGAGGACGTGCTGATCGCCGTGCGTGCGGCGCACGACGGGCCGCTGCTGCTGGTGACGCCGGACGAGGGGTGCGCGCCCGCGGCGGAACGTGCCGGCGCGGAGCTGCTCGCCGACGCCGGCGGCGGCTACAACGCCGCCGTCGCGCAGGCCCTCGCCGCCGCCGGGGCGCGCGAGGCGGGCGCGGCGCTGGTGTTGCCCGCCGACCAGCCGCGCGCGCGACCCGAGGAGCTGCGCACCGCCATCGAGGCGCTCGGGGAGCGCGGGGTCGTCGTCGCGCCATCGCGCGACGGCGGCACGGGGCTGCTGGGGCTGCGTCCGCCGGACGCGATCGCCCCAGCCTTCGGCATCGGATCCGCCGCCCGCCACCGCGCGCTCGGCGAGGCGGCGGGGCTCGAGGTCGCCTGGCTCGAACTGCCCTCGCTGCGGGACGACGTGGACGAGGTGGGCGACCTGCTACGCGATGGCGCGCCGCTGGGCGCGGCGACGGCGGCGTTCGTCTCGGGACACGCCTCGATCCTCGCGACGGCTGCCGGGAACGGATAGCGATCCTCGGCCCGCGCGGCGCTATCCTTTAACCATGAAGAACGCATCCGGCCCCGGTTTCCAGGACGATCGCGCCGCCCTCGAAGGGCTGCTCGGCCGAGCCGAGCAGCTGGACGCGGACCTGCTGCGCTGGACCGCGACGCGGACACCCGGCGGTGACGCCGCGCGCCTCGGCCGCCCCTACGACCCCGACAGCCACGAGGCGGTCTACTACCACCACGACCCCGCATCCGGACTGCGTGCGCTGGTCGCGCTGCACTCGACCGTCCTCGGTCCCGGGTTCGGCGGCGCGCGCTGGCGGGCGTACGAGAACATCGGCGAGGCACTGATCGACGTGCTCCGCCTGTCGGCGGCGATGACGGCGAAGTCGGCGGTCGCGGGCCTCGACTACGGCGGCGGCAAGGCCGCGATCGTCGGCGACGGGGCGGCCAAGACGCCCGGGCAGCTCGCCGCCTTCGGCCGCTTCGTCGAGCGGCTGGGCGGGCGCTACGTCACCACGACGGATGTCGGCACGACGCTCGGCGACCTGCAGCAGATCGCGCGCGAGACCGCCCACATCGCGGGCGTCGCGCGGGGACGCGAGCACGACGTGGACACCTCGGAACCGACGGCGCGAACCGTCGTCAACGGCATGCACGCGGCCTGCGAGTTCGCCTTCGGAGACGGATCGCTGGAGGGGCGTCGCGTCGTTGTCGTGGGCACGGGCAAGGTCGGCGGCAAGGTGGCGCGCCGCGCCGCCGCCGCGGGCGCCAACGTCGCCGTCGCGGACCTGTTCGAGGACGTCGCGGCAGCGCTGGCAAGCGAGATCGGCGGCGCGGTGATCGCCCTCGAGGGCGCGTACCTGCAGCCCTGCGACGTGCTCTCGCCGAACGCGCTCGGCGGCGTGCTCAATCCGCAGTCGATCCCGCAGCTGCGCTGCCGCGCGGTCTGCGGAGCGGCAAACAACCAGCTGCTGCACGATCCGGCCGACGCCGAGCTGCTGGCCGCGCGCGGGATCCTCTACGCGCCCGACTACGTCGTGAACTCAGGAGGCGTGGTCGCCGCCGGCGTCGATCACGCGGGCCGCGGCGCGACACGCGTGGAGGAGCTCCTCGAGCGCGTCGCGCCGACGACGCTGGAGCTGCTGCGCCTCGCGGAGCGCGAGGGCGTCTCGACGGCCGAGGCTGCGATCCGCAGCGTTGACGCGCGCCTCGTGCAGGCGCTGGCGGCCTGAAGGCCCGCCTCGCCCAGGCGATCCGCGCAGCCCTCGGCGGGTACGAACAGCCGACCTTCGTTTAGGCTGCACCAGGCCAGACAACGAGAGACCTCAGGAATCGGGGGACGCGATGGACGGGCGATTCGAGGGCAAGACGGCACTGATCACCGGCGGCGCGGGCGGGATCGGCCGCGCGACGGCGCTGCGACTCGCCCGCGAGGGCGCGCGCGTCGTGCTCGTCGATCTCGACGCAGTGGCCCTCGTCGTCGCGGCGGCGCCGGTGCGCGAGGCCGGCGCCGAGGTGCTGACCCTCGAGGCCGACGTACGGCACGCCGAGGAAGTCGAGCGCTACGTCGAGCGCGCCACGGAGCACTTCGGCGGCATCGACGTGTTCTTCAACAACGCGGGCATCGAGGGCACGGTGCACCCGCTCACCGAGTACCCGGAGGAGCTGTTCGACCGCGTGATCGCCGTCAACCTCAAGGGCATCTGGTTGGGCATGAAGTACGTGGTGCCGGGCATGATCGACCGCGGCGGCGGCTCGATCGTCAACACCTCCTCCGTGGCGGGCCTGAGCGCGACCCCGGGCATCGTCGCCTACGGTGCGAGCAAGCACGCCGTGGTCGGGATGACGAAGACGGCGGCCATCGAGTTTGGCGACGCGGGCGTGCGGGTCAACGCCGTCTGCCCCTCGCCGATCGAGACGCAGATGATGCGCCGCCTGGAGGCGAGCCGCACGCCGGACAGCCCGGAGACGACCTACCGCCAGTACCAGCAGCGCAACCCGATGGGCCGCTACGGCGAGCCGGAGGAGGTTGCCTCGCTCGTCACCTTCTTGCTGAGCGACGACGCCTCCTACATCAACGGCGCGATCTACAACATCGACGGCGGCGGCCGCGCGCGCTGAGCCGCACTGAGCCGCCCGAGCGCAGCGAGGAACCTCGATGGACGCCGACGCCGGACTTCCGCCCGAGATCGCCGCGCTGCGCCGCACGGCGCGCGAGTTCGCGGACCGCGAACTGCGCCCGCGCGTCGAGGAGATGGAGGCGCAGGAGCGTATCGCGGACGACGTGATCGCGCTGATGGGCGAGGTCGGCTTCCTCGGCGCGCCGTTCCCGGCCGCGTGGGGCGGCGCCGAGCTGGGCCAGATCGGCCTCGCGATCACCCTTGAGGAGCTGTCGCGCGCGCACGTCTCCACGGCGCTCCTGATCGCCGCCTCTAGCGGCCTCGCGGCGCCACTGATCGAGCGCTTCGGCAGCGACGCGCTGCGTGAGCGCTGGCTGCGGCCGCTCGTCACCGGCCAGACCGTCGGGGCCTTCTGCCTGACCGAGTCAGGCGGCGGCAGCGACGTGCCCGCGCTGCGCACGACCGCGCGCGCCGACGGCGACGACTACGTCCTCGACGGCGAGAAGGCGTACGTCACCAACGGCGACCGCGCCGGCGTCTACCTCGTCTTCGCGAAGACCGCGCCGGAGCGCGGGCGCGAGGGCATCTCGCTGTTCGCGGTCGAGGGCGGCACGCCCGGCCTCGAGGTCGCGCGCCTCGAGGACAAGATGGGCCTGCGCGCCTCGGCGACGGCGCACGTGATCCTCGACGGCGCGCGCACGCCGCGTGCGAGCCTCGTCGGCGAGGCGGACGGCGGCTTCCGGCTCGCGCTCTCTGTGCTCAACGGATCGCGCGTCGGCATCGGGGCGATGTGCCTCGGCGTGGCGAAGGAGGCGCTGGAGCTCGGTTGGCGCTACGCGCACGAGCGCGAGCTGTTCGGGCAGACGATCGGCGACTTCCAGGTGACGCAGCACGCCTTCGCCGACATGGCGATCGAGGTGATGGCGGCGGAGTCGCTGATCTACCGCACGGCGGTGCAGCTCGACGCCGGCGAGGACGTGGCGGCGGAGGCCTCGATCTGCAAGGTCTACGCCAGCGAGGCGGCGCAGCGGGTGGTCGACCGATCGCTGCAGATGCACGGCGGCGTCGGCTACCTGCGCGGATCGCCGATCGAGCGCCTCTACCGCGATATCCGCGTCGCCCGCGTCTACGAGGGCGCGAGCGAGGTGCAGCGCAACAACATCTACCGCGTGATGCGCCGCCAGCGCGGCTAGCTCAGCGGGTCGGCGACGAGGTACGGCGCGCCGCGCGCGGGCCCGCGCGACCGACCGCCAGCCGCTTCAGCGCTTTCGCCGCCCGGTCGAACCGCTGCGGGTCCCACGATATATCCTGTGTTAGCGCGTCGGCATGCTTCACCATGGCTCCGAGGAGGGCGCGATGGCGGTCCGCGACTACAAGCCCGGGGAAGTGGCAGCCCGTGGAGAAGCCATCTACCGGGAAGAAATCCAACCTCAGATCCAGCCGATCGAGAAGGGCACATTCGTCGTCATCGACGTTGAAACCGGCGACTACGAGATCGACGCACGGGACGCCACGGCCACGCGGCGACTGCTGCAACGGAGACCGTCCGCCGTGACCTACGGAGTGCGCGTCGGCCACCGCGCGGCATACAGCCACGTCGGTGGTTTCCGGATACCCGAGCAGGATGCATAGGGGACGGGTAAGCGCGGACCAGCAGGCGCTGGTCACTATCGATGTCTTCGACGGCGAGGGCCGGCCCCAGCCTCTCGATGTGGTCCTGGACACCGGCTTCACCGGTTATCTGACGTTGCCCGCGGATTCCATCCGGCTGCTGGGGCTTCCACCCGAGGTCAGCGAACCTTCGAGCTCGCCAATGGAGAACTCTCCGAGTTTCGGGTCTACCTCGGGTCAGTCTCCTGGCACGGACGCCCAGGCGATGTGCTGATCTTGCAGTCGGTTCCGCTACTGGGCATGACGCTGCTCTGGGGCAGCCGGGTCACCGTCAATGCGCTGACCGGCGGCGCGGTTGCGATCGAGGAGTTGGCCCCTCCGCCGTGAGCTAACTGAGCAGCGCAAGGTAGGCCTCCTCGAGGGTGGGGTCGCGCTGCAGCAGGCTCTCGAGGTTGTCCGGCCCCACGGTCTCCTCGACGGCGCTGCGCAGGTTGGCGTCTGGCGGGATGCGGATCGAGAAGGTCTGGAGCGCTCCGTCAGACCCGACTTGCACGTGCTCGACGCCCGGCAGCGCCTGCAAGCGATCCACCAGTGCGAGGTCCGGCTCGCGGACGGCGAGTTCGACGACGCAGAAGGTCGCGAAGCGCCTGCGGACGGCGGCCGGCGTGTCTCGCGCGACCAGCTTGCCCTCGTTGATGATCGCCACCTCGTCGCAGAGCGGTAGATCCTTACCCGCGAGCAGGAGACGTGAGGAACTCGCGCAGGGCGAGCGACGTTGCTTCGGGCTGCTCGACCCAGAGGTCGTGACCCGCGCCAGCAATGGTCACGTGGCGGCTGTCCGCTATGAGCTCGGCGATCTGCCTCCGCGCCCACCTTGGTCGAGGGTCCGACTCTCCGTCGAGGACGAGCGTGGGCGCCGCGATCCGGGAAACCTGAGCCGAGAGTTCCCCCGCCTCCTCCAAGCGGCTCACTTCGGCGTTGAGTACGGCGTTCAGGGCGTAGTTGAGCGGGAACCGGTCGTAGTGAGGGAGTTCCTCGAAGCGGGTGACGTCGTGGTACTCGGTCCCCTTGAGCAGGGCCGCCCGCTCTTCGTTGATCCGCTCAAGCTCCGAGCCCCCTGCCTGCGCTCGCAGCGACTCAAGTTGGCGAAGGCGCCGCCGCTCGTGGGGGGCAAGCTTCGCCGCGCGGTTCTCGCGGTATGCGTCGCGCCAGGCTGGGTCGATGCCCGTGCCGGAGACATACCCGAGCCGCTCGACGCGCTCGGGATGTTCGATGGCGTACAGCAGGGCGAGGGTTGCGCCCCACGAGTGGCCGACTACCGTCCACGCCTCGTACCCCCAGTGCTCCCGGAGGGCGTCGAGGTCGGCGACGAAGGTCGCGACATTGTATGGACCGCGATCTTCGGATCGCCCGCAGCCTCGCTGGTCGTAGCGGTGGGCGGTGACCAGGTCGGCGATCATGTCTGCGACCGGCTCGAGGTAGTCGTAGATGCCCGGCCCACCGTGGCAGAGCACGACGGGCGGTCCTGCGCCCTGAGTGGCCGTCCACAGGGAGACACCGTTCACGGCAACGGAGCGTTCGGAAGCGGTCACGCGGCTAGCAGTTCACAAGCTTCGCGACGAGGCATGCTACTCAGGGTGAGCTAGCGTCTTCGCCATGCAAAGGCTCAGAGGCGAGCCAACGTATGGTCCAAAGTTTGGAATCACGTCGAAGGACTGCCGCCGATAGAGAGCCACGGCCTCCGGCTGGCGTAACCCGGTCTCCAGTACGATCCTCTTCGCTCCCAACGCCAAGGCCTCGGCCTCGAGCTCCACGAGAATCGCATGCCCCACGCCGCGTCCTCGGGCGGTGGGTGTCACGTACATACGCTTGATCTCGGCGTCGGCTTCGTCGAGGCGTTTCACGGCCCCACACCCTATCGCGACTCCGTCGAGCCATGCGAGAACAAACAGGCCTCGTCCGGGAGTGACTTCCGAAGGGTCCAGGCTCAAGAAGTTCGCGCCCTCCTCGGGATAGCGTTCGGAGAGTTCACTGTTCAGTCGTTCGACGAGCTCTTGCGCCGGGGCCGAACTCAGGTCGGCGCGAGATACGACGACACGCATCGGAAAGGCTCCCATCGTCATGGCCAGGCTCGCGTGGGCGATGATAGCCGTGATGGTTTGTCTGTGAGCGCGCGCAATCGAACTCGCAATCTGTTCGACAGGCGTCACCTCGTGACAGCCGAGGTGCTCGACCGGGATCGGTGCTAGCTGAGCAGCGCGAGGTAGGCCTCCTCGAGGGTGGGGTCGCGCTGCAGCAAGCTCTCGATGTTCTCCGCTCCCACCGCCGCCTCGACGGCGCTGCGCAGGTCGGCGTCGGGCGGGATGCGGATCGAGAAGGTCTGGAGCGCTCCATCCGACCCGACCCGCACGTGCTCGACACCCGGCAGCGTCTGCAGGCGATCGGCCAGTGCGAGGTCCGGCTCGCGGAGGCGAGTTCGACGACGCGGAAGGTCGCGAAGCGCCTGCGGACGGCGGCCGGCGTGTCTCGCGCGACCAGCTTGCCCTCGTTGATGATCGCCACCTCGTCGCAGAGCTGGTCGGCCTCGAACATGTAGTGCGTCGTCAGCAGGATGGTGTGCCCGGCGGCGGCGAGCTCCGGGATCATCGCCCGCACCTCCTGCGCGCCGACTGGATCGAGGCCGATAGTCGGCTCGTCCATGAACACGACGTCTGGCTCGGTCAGCAGCCCGCGCGCGATGTGCAGGCGCTGCTTCATCCCTCGTGAGTAGCGTTCGACCGCGGTGTCCGCAGCGTCGCTCAGGCCAACGAGGCCGAGCAGCTCCTCGCGGCGCGCGCGCGCCCGCTTGCGGTCCATGTGGTTCAGCGCCGCGTGGTAGCTGAGGTTCTGGCGTCCGCTGAGGCGCGTGTAGAGTCCTCGGTCGCCGCCGAGGATCAGCCCGATGCGTTCGCGCACGCGGGCGGGCGCCTCGACGACGTCGTGCCCGAGCACGCGCGCGGTCCCGCTCGTCGGCGTGAGCAGCGTCGAGAGGATGCGCACCGTCGTCGTCTTGCCCGCGCCGTTCGGGCCGAGCAGGCCGAACACCGCCCCGGGGGTGATCGTCAGGTTCAGATCATCGAGCGCGACGGTCTCCTGCGCGCCGCCCCGGCCGAGGCCCCTCGAGAAGCGGTAGACCCGGCCGAGGGCCTCGCACTCGACGGCGTACTGCGGTCTGTCGTTCATTCGCCTCTCCTCACACCGTGTCGTACGTGCCGGTGGTGCGGGCGCGCCACTCCACAGCCCGGAACAGGAACAGACCCACGACCAGGTAGGCGATCGCGACGCCGAGCTCGCCGAGCAGCGCCGTCGCCACATCCGCCTCGCCCTGGCCCAGCGCGTCGCGCAGCGCGGGCAGCGCCCAGGTCAGCGGCAGCACGACGCCGAGGTCGCCGAGGGGCGCGGGTAGCGCGTCCCTCGGGATGAGCGCGCCGTGAGCGCGATGATCAGCCCATACACCAGCGCCGGCGCACTGGACCAGTCGCGGAGCACGATCACGAAGCTGCCGATCATCAGCCAGAACGCCACGCTCGAGAGCGCGATCAGGGCGATCGCGGCGACGACGACGGCCCAGTTCGCCTCGGGAAGCGCGACGTCGAACAGCAGCCAGGCGAAGACCAGCGTCGTCGCGGCGCTGAGCAGCGCGTTGCCGTAGTGCAGCACGCCGCGGCTCAGGTAGGCGACGGTGCGGCTGCCGGCGGAGCTGAACAGCACCCAGAGCGTCCCGAACTGGCGCTCGTAGAAGAAGCCCTGGGCGATGCCACCCTGCACGATCTGCATCCCCGCGAGCGCGACCATCCCGACCGCGTAGCGCTGTGCCGCCCCCTCGTCGCCCGCGAAGCGCCCGGCCAGCGAGAACATCGCCATCAGCAGCACCGGCCGGATGAAGACGTTCGAGGTGTACGCGGGCCAATTCAGCCAGAAAAACAGGGCCTTGTACGAGAGGTACGACTGGGTCACGAAGTTGCCGATGGGAGTCCGCATCATCCGAGATCCAGCGTGGCCGAGATGCGGATGCGCCGCTCGACGAAGCGGAACAGCGCCCAGGTGACGGCGAAGTACAACACCGCGATCGCCAGCGCCACGCCGAGGTTCGCGAGGATGCGCCCCGCCTCGGGCGATCCGTCGCGGATCGAGTAGTAGATCGCCTCGGACGTCCAGGCCGTCGGCAGCAGGCGCGCGACGGCCTCGCCGGTCGGCGAGAGCAGGTCGATGGGGACGATGAAGCCGCCGAAGACCACGGCGAACGGGATGATCGCGTTGAAGAAGCCGGGACGGTCACCGACGAGCACGAACAACGGCGCCCAGATGAAGCCCGTCGCGATGATCGCGACGATCGCGACGCAGACCGAGAGGGCGAGCAGCGCCGGGTCGGCGACCTCGATCAGGTCGCGCGCCATCCACCACGCGACGAGCAGTGCGATCAGCCCCGAGAAGAAGGCCGAGCTGGCGGTCGCGGCCGCCTTCCCGAAGACCACGAGCGCCATCGGCGTACGCGACAGCACGATGTGCTGGAGCGTTCCCCCGAACAGCTCGCCCGACAGCGACCAGCCCATCTGGAAGAGGGAGCGGTTGGAGGTCGTCAGCAGCACGACGCCGACCACGACGTAGGTCGCGACGACCGCGTCGTTGCCCTGCGTGATGATCCAGGCGAGGACGGCGATCTGCGGGATGTCCCGGATGTAGAACAGCGGATCCTTGAACGTCGTGGCCATCTCCGACCACTGCTGCGTCCAGGCCCCGGCAATCGCCCAGGCGTAGTGCACGGGTGCCTCCAACGGAGCTCACCAGGCGAAGTCACGCCCGAGGGTGAGCGGGGGAGTCCGGCACCCGGACGGGTGTGGGGCAAGGGCCTGCAATCGGCGGCGACCGGGCCGGCCTCAGAGCGCGAAGGAGATCGATTCGCTCGCCGGATCTGCGGGCGCCTCGTCGCGCTCGAGATCGCGGTCGAAGACGCGGGCGAGCGAGTTGCCGGCGAGGTCCTCGAGCCGCGGGTCGATCGCCAGCCGGTACTCGCCGGCCGGCCATGGCGCAGCCGGAGTGAAGGTCCAGGAGCGCTCCGAGGCGCCGATCTCCGGACGCCCGGGCACGGGACGGCCTGCGTCGTCGTTGACCTCGATGGCGTGCTGTAGCAGCGCGTGGTCGAGCGGCCGGTCGAAGCGCACGCCCAGCGCTTCCACCGTCCCGGCCGCCGGGAGGCGGCACTCCCAGTTCCGAGGGTCCACCCGCGCGCGCAGGTCGCCCTCGACCTCGTAGCGCTGCTCGAAGCGCTCCCGCAGCGGGGCGCCGGTCGCGTCGCGGAAACCCTCGTCGACCACCACGCGGACGGCGACGCCCTCCTGCAGCGGGTAGCCCGCCTCCTCGTGCGATCGGAGGCCGCGCTTGAGCCGGCCCGGATCGAAGAGCAGCGTGAGGCGGCGGCGCTCGCGATCCCACAGCTCCGGCTCGGCGACGAAGGGCGACTCGATGGCCTCGCCGCTGTCGGCGCGTACGAGCGCCACGTGGCGAACGGCCTGACCCTCGCTCATGGATGTCGAGAACTGGACGTAGAGCTTCAGCTGGTTCCGCACGAGCCGGTCGCCGCTCGGATAGATCGCGAGCACCCGGGCGGTCGGCTCGGCTCGAGCAGCCGGGAGGCGAAACGCGACGTGCTGCTGTCCGTCGCCCGCCCGCACAACCATCACGTAGCAGAGGCCGGGCGGGAGCGGGTAGCGAGGAACGAACGTCACCGCGTCCGGGCCGACCTCGTAGCGGCCCGCCGTCGGTTGGACGTCGAGCTTGTCGCTGGGGAGGTGCTCGCGCGGGTAGACCGGTAGCAGGCGCGCGAGTTCGTCGTCGCTCAGCGATCGGAGGCGTCGCAGCGTCGCCGGGGGCAGGCCAAGGAGCCGCACACGGTGCGACCCCTCGGCGGTCGACAGCTCGATCTCAAGCCGTCGCCGTCCGCTCATCGCCGCTGAGCTGCGCCGGTCCGGATCTCGACGGCTAGAGCGCGGCGCACTCGTAGGAGTGCAGCGCGACGGCGCCGTCGCCGTCCTGCTGCAGCATCAGCACGGCGCCGTCGTCGAGGTTCGCCATACGCAGCACGCCCGCGTGGCTCAACGCCTCGCGAGGCACGCCGAGGGGCTCATCGGGCTCGGTCAGCGACTCCTGCGCTTCAATGTCGGCGCAGGCGATGCGCACGAGCGGGAGGCGGGCGGTCGCGACGAGCAGGTACTCCTCGCCGTCGCGGCGGTACGACACCATGTCGGTCGGGCTGTTCATCGATCCCAGCTCCGCCACCGTCGAGCCCATGATGTGCGTCGCCGGCTGCATGTCGCTCAGCGAGAAGTGCACGATCGGGGTGCAGGTGTAGCTCGCGAGGATGCTGCTGTCGCCGTTGTAGGGCACGAAGGTGCGGATCGGTGATGCCGTCTCGTACTTGCCGTGGGAGACGTGGAAGATCTCGAGCGAGTTGGACTGCGCTCCCCCGTTGAACGGGAAGGGGATGCGGCGCAACGTCGAGGAGAACTCCTCGTTCGACGCACCCGCCACGAGCAGCAGGCCGTCCACGTAGCTCATGTCCGTGACGGTCACGGTGCGCAGGCCTTCTCGCGCGATGCGCAAGGTCACCCCGGAGCCCGTCTCGATCTGTTCGCCCTCGGCGCTGTCGTCGGGCAGCACCTGGACGTCCATACGCCCGTCGCCGCTGTCGGGGGCGTCCTCGATCGTCGTGCGGGCGAAGGGGACGCCCTCGAGGGAGACGTCCGTGACCTGGCCGTCGTCGCCAACCCGGGCGATCACCGGGATGGCGTCGGAGCCGCTGCCCCGCATCACGGACAGGTAGGCCTCGCCCGTCAGCGGGCACACGGCCATGTCGCGGATCGATACGTCCTCGCGCGAGCAGCCGAGGCGCGACGCGAGGCGAGCGTCGAGGTTCTCGATCGCGAACGCCTGCGAGTCGGGTGCGGGGCCGGCGGGACCGAAGCCGAGCGCGAAGATCGAGGCCTGCGCGTTGTCCGCGACGAACAGGATGCCGTCAGGACCGAACGCGATCGCCCCCACCGACTTGATGTCGGGTGTTCCGACCGCCAACCCGAGGTCCGCGTACCCTACTGCCGTTGCACTCTCGCTCATCGCGCCCTCCAGAACCGTCCGCTGCCTGTCACTCCAGGAGGGTAGCACCTCGGGGGTTGCGATTACGATTGAATGCGAACGCGGCGAGGGCGGCGGGCCGGCCCGTCTCAGCGGCGGCGGGTGGCCTCGAGGCTCCGCGTACTCGTGCACGGTTGGTCCGAGGCGTACTGCGTGCATCCGAGGAACCAGCCCGTGCGCCCCTTGCGGGTGACCAGCACCCCCGCGCCGCACGACGCGCAGGCCGGCGGGCGCGCGTCGCACGAGGCGTTCGTGCAGCGGGAGGAGGCGCCCGAGATCACCGCGAAGCCCCTCCTGCAGCTCAGGCAGCGCGGCGCGCGGTAGCGGCAGAAGGGGAAGTTCAGGCAGTTCATGCTGCGGCCGCTCCTCGACAGGTCGAGACGGCCCGTGCGACAGCGCGGGCATGGGGGCGTGCTGTCGCGCCTGAACTCGCCGAGGCGGCGCAGGCCGGGGGACGTGCGGAGCAGCTCGTCGACGAACGCCGAGGGGCGAAGCTGGTCGGCGACGAGGTACGTTCCGCGCCGAGCGCGGGTGAGCGCGACGTAGAAGAGGCGGCGCTCCTCGGCGTGCGGGTAGGAGCCCCCGGGCGGCGGAGGGAGCACGAGGCCGAGTAGCGGATCGTCCTCGTGCTGCGAGGGGAAGCCGCGCCGCGCGTCCCTGAGATCGAGCACGACGACGTAGTCGGCCTCGCGGCCCTTCGCGGCGTGGACGGTGCTGAACTCGACTCGCAGCCGTCCCCGGCGGGGCCGGGGAAGCGCGCCGCGGCTGCCGCGGTAGCGCCCGAGCACGAGGACGGAGATCGCTGGGCCGTCGCTGCCCTCGATCGCTTCGATATCCCGCAGCGCCGCCTGCACGCCGCGCGCGGGGTCGTCGCTGGCGATGACGGTGACGCCTTCGTCGCGCACGCCGTCCGCGGGTCGCAGCGTGCGCTGCGTCTGCGCGGGATTGCGTACGACGAAGGCGGTCGAGGGCTCCTCGATCCCGCGGGCGAAGCGGAAGGTGCGGCTGAGCGATCGCTCCCGCACGTGGCCGAGGTAGCGCCCGCAGTCGCGGACGAGCCCGACATCACTGCCGGCGAAACGGTAGATCGATTGCCAGTCGTCGCCCACGAGGAAGTAGGCGACGCCCGGGCGCCTGAGCGCCTGGAGCAGCGCCATCCGGCCTGCGGAGATGTCCTGGAACTCGTCGACCAGCACGTAGCGGTAGGGCGACGTCCAGCGGCCCGCCCTGATGTGCGCCGCGGCGTGGTTGATCAAGTCGTGGAAGTCCTTCTCGTCGCCGAGCAGCTCCTCGTAGCGCGAGCGGACCTGCTCGAACACATCGAGGAACGCCTCGCTGCGCCCTCGATCGTCCGTCGCGTGGGCGCGTGCGCGCAGCGCGCCGTCCGAGAGGCCGCTCGTCTTGACGTGGTTGAGGAACGTCGCCAGCAGCTGCGCAAGCCACGAGATCAGCCAGCGACCCAGCCGCTCGAGCAGCGCCCGCAGCGAGACGCGCTCGAACGTGACGCCTGCCTCCTCGAGCTGTGCGCGCAGCGTGTCGCGCAGCACGCCCTCGCGTTGCTGCCAGCTGTACGTCTCGATCAGTTTCGTGCCGTACTGCGCGTGGATGCCTCGCTTCCACTCGACGCCCTCGCCGTAGCCCGTCCACTCCGGCGGCGGGCGGCCCAGCCGGTCCAGCGCGAAGTGCTCGATGTAGATGCCCTGGTCGGGGAGGTAAAAGTCCGGCTGGTACTGGCGATGCCACGTCGTGGCGGACTCGACTTCGTAGCGCGCCTCGTACCTGAAGCTGACGCCGTTGAGCGTGAGGAAGTTCGCGATCTCCAGTTCCTCGAAGCTCTTGACGAGATCGCCGGTCAGCGTCCGCAACTCTGAGCGGCGGACATGGTCGTAGTACTCGCCGGGCGTGGCGAAGTCGAACTGCGAGCGGTAGTCCGCGCGCTGGCTGGTGATGAAGTTCGTGACCGCCCTGCTCTGCCCCGGATCGCTGACGAGCTCGACGAGGATCCGGTCGATCGCGGCGATGAGCCTCGCCTCATCCTCGGCCAGCTTCGACATGCTCGGCGCCACCTCGACGTCGGCGATGACGCGGCGGCCGAAGGCGTGGAAGGTGGCGACGTGCGCTCCGGCGAGGTCGTCCGGCAGGCGCTCGCGGATCTCCCCGGCGGCCCTGCGATTGAAGGCGAGCACGAGGATCTCGTCCGGTGGCACTCCCTGGTTGCGCACGAGGTGGGCGACCTTCGCGGTGATCACCGCCGTCTTGCCCGTGCCCGCGCCCGCGAGCACCAGCGTCGTGTCCTCGTCCGTGGCGATCGCCGCGGCCTGCTCGCCGGTCGGCGGCGAGGAGAGCACGCCCGACGCAGCGCCGACGACGGCGGGAGCCCTGGCAGCGACGAAGCGGGAGTTCGCCTCCTCCCGCGCCGCCTCGAACGCGTCGAGGCCGGCGACGCGGTCGAGGCGGGAGAGCGCCTCGGCGGCGCGGGGCGGCAAGTGGGCTCGCGCCAGTGCACCGCCGCACTGCCGTACGGCGTCGGCGATGTCCGCCTGAAGCCCGCTGCTCAGGGAGTTGCGGATGTAGCGGTCCGTCGCGTGGAAGCGGCTGAGGCGGGAGTCGAGCCGGGTGAGCTGCGGGGCCAGCGTCTTCGCGGCGCGAGCCGCGTCCTCGCGGATGGCCTCGGCGATCCGTTCCGCCTCGCGCCGGTCGAGTCCGCCGATGGCGCGCTCGACGCCGCCGGCCTCGCGGATCGCCAGCCGCGTCCAGAACCAGGAGCGGCGCGTCTCGACGCGGTCGATGGCGCCGGCAGGCGTACTGGAGGCAGCCGCGCCGCGGCCGTCCTCGAAACGCAGCGCGCCGTCGTCTAGCGAGACGCGGGCGGGGCCGGCGCTGAACAGCCGCACGAGCAGCGCGCTGGTCGCGGTGATCGGGCCGGTGTCTGGGGCCATCGGCGGTCCGAACTCTCAGGATGTCTGGCGCGTCGCGCGACGTAGCATAGTAGGGCGCTGCGCGGGCCGTCGGGTCGGGGCGGGACGCGGGTCGGTGACGGCGGCCACTTGCGCCGGGCCCCGACAGCGTGCGGTTCGAGCGGCGCTCGTTGCCGCGCGCGCGGGATGTTGCAACCCGTGGAGCCAAGAGCCGTGGCTCAGCGCTGAGGTCAGGCAGGCTGCGCGATCACAAGCGATGCCATGACTCGACCAAGGTCGGTCTCCTCGTCGAGGTGCCACAGGCGGTCCAACGCCGTCTGCTGACGGGGCTCTTCGAGCAGGCCAGTCGTGAGCCCGCGGAACTTGTCCTCGATGGCGGTGTCGCTCATGGGCCTCTTGAAGTGCCCGGTGTAGTAGGGGACGGCCACCGTGTGCTGACGGCCGTCCGAGGTCCGGACCGTCAGGATGTTGAGGATGGCCTCCGGCCAGGCGGCGTCACATTCCGGGTCCCGCACGACCTCGATGCGCTGCATCAGGTCCCGCAACACCGGGTCGCGCAGGACGTCGTCCTCGAAGTGCGCGGGCTCGAGCGTGCCGAACCGAAGAGCGCAGGCAACGACGAAGGGGATGCTGTGGTCGGCGGTCTCGCGCGTCTCGGGGCGCCAGCGAGTGGGGTCGCCCGCCATGACTCGCTTGCCGCTCTCGAATGTCCGGATCAGGACGTGGTCGATGTCGTCCGCGCCGGCGATGCCGAGTACCGCCCGTGCCTCTATCGCGCCCTCGATCGCTGTCTGGGAAAAGAACCCCGCCGGGAATCGCTTGAAGCGTGACTGCATGAGCCGGAAGGCGCGGTCATTGCCATCTTCGCGCGCCAGCGGGGCAAGCTCGACAGGGGCGGCCGTCACCCCGGCAAAGAACCCGTGCGAGCCGGAGAACACCTCGGGCGGACCGGTCATCCCACGCCGAGCGAGCATGGCTGCGAAGACGCCGTTCCGGCCCGCGTTTGGGACAGCCGCCGCCTTCCAGTGGGAGATGGTCCCACGCCGGGCCTCCCCAAGCGTCATGCTGCTGACCACGGAGATGCGCAGTGCTTCCGCGAGCTGCTCCAGCGTCAGGCCGATCACTTTGCCTGCGCCGAGCGGTACGGAGACGGCGGCATAGGCGGCTTGATCCCAGACACCACCCGAGGCGAGTTGGAAGCTGTCTACCCAGGCAGCCTGCACCTCGTAGGCGAGTGCGACAGCCGCAATCAGCTGCCGGCCCGACCCTCCATGCGCTTCGGCGGCAGCCAGTACCGCGGGGATGTTGTCGGAAGGGTGGGCGATGTCCTTGCCGTTGTAGGAGTCGTTGAAGTCCAGATAGCGCACCATGACGCCGTTCACGAAGGCGGCCATGTCTGGCGTGGTCGTGCCGGTGGTCCCCAGCAGCGTCGCCGGTGACGAACCATGCACCTCGAGGGCCAGGTCTCGGGCCGCACGCACGGGGGCGGCATCGCTAGCCGCCAATCCACAACCCACGGAATCGATTACGAGCCGCTTGACCTGGTGCACAACCTCGCTCGGCAGGTCCTGGTATTCGAGGCTGTTCGCGTAACTCGTGAGGCGCTCAACGATGGGGTCGGTCATGCTCCCGCACCCAGCGGGTCGTCCGGCGCGATCGCCTCGAGGCGGGTCCTGAGGGCGGCCATGAAGGCGCCGGCCTCGGCGCCGTCCAGGGCGCGGTGGTCGAAGCTGATCGCGAGGTTCATGACGGAGCGCGGGGCGAAGGCGTCGCCGTCGTCGCCGGGGATGATGCGCAGCTCGCGGCGGATCGCCTCGGTTGTGACGATCGCGACCTGGCCGAGCGGGACGATCGGCTGCGAGATCAGCGAGCCGAAGGCGCCGGTGTTGTCGATCGTGAGCGTGGCGTTGGTGAGTTCCTCGCGGGTCAGCGTGCGGGCGCGGGCGCGCTCGCCGAGGTCCAGCAGCTCGCCGGCGAGCTGGGCGAGGGACTTCGAGTCGGCGGCGCGCAGCACGGGGACGAGCAGCCCGGAGTCGGTCGCGACGGCGATGCCCATGTCGAGGCGGGCGTGGCGCAGCACGCCGTCCTCGCTGTAGCTGGCGTTGAGCGCGGGGTGCTCGCGCAACGTGAGCGCGATCGCGTGCACGAAGAACGGCATGTAGGTGAGGCGGACGCCGTGGGCCTCCTCGAAGGCTGCGCGGGCGCGGCGGCGCAGCTCGACGAGGCCGCTCACGTCTGCCTCGATGGCCATCCAGGCGAGCGGGATCGTCGCGTGCGCCTCGGACATGTGCCGCGCGATCGCGCGGCGAGTCGCGCTCAGCCGGATCCGTTCGCCCTCGCCGGCAGCCGAGGGCGGTGGCGCGGGCGCGGGGGTCGGGGGCGCGACGGGCGAGGGCGGCGGTGCGGCCTCGGCGGCAGCCGGGTGCTCAAGGTAGCGGAGCACGTCCTGGCGGGTGACGCGCCCGTTCGCGCCGCTGCCGGACACCAGCGAGAGGTCGACGCCGTGCTCCGCCGCGAGCCTGCGCACGGCGGGTGAGTAGCCTCCCGCCGCGGCTGGCACGGGCTGAGGCCTCGAGGCTGGTATTGGCTCAGGCGCCGGCGGTGCGGGCGTTGGCTGCGCGGCCGGCGGCTCGGGCTCGGGCGTGGTGCTGTCGGCGGTTGTGATCTCGGCGATCGCCGTGCCGATGGGGACGGTCTCCCCTTCGGGCACGAGGATGCTGGTGAGCGTGCCCTCGTACGGGGAGGGGATCTCGACGATCGCCTTGCCGGTCTCGATCTCGACGACGGGCTCGTCGCGGGCGACGAAGTCGCCGAGCTGCTTCAGCCAGCGGACGATCTCGCCCTCGGTCACGCCCTCGCCGACGTTGGGCATGGTCAGACTGGGCATCAGCGGCCTCGCATCAGTAGGCCGCCAGCTCGCGTATCGCGGCGGCGATGCTCTCGCGCGATGGCAGCCAGTAGTCCTCGAGCGGCTTGCTGAACGGCATCACGGGGATGTCCGGCATGGCGAGGCGGCGCACCGGCGCATCGAGGTAGTCGAAGGCGTGCTCCGCGATGATCGCGGCGATCTCGCCGCCCAGCCTGCCGCTGATGTTGTCCTCGTGCACGATCAGGATCTTCCCCGTCGCGCGGGCCGCGCTGAGGATCGACTCGCGGTCGAGCGGGGCGAGCGTGCGCAGATCGAGCACCGTCGCCTCGATGCCCTCGGCAGCGAGCGCCTCGGCCGCCTCGAGGGATTCGTGCAGCATCATGCCCCAGGCGATGACGGTGAGGTCGCCGCCCTCGCGGCGCAGCGCGGCCTGGCCGATCGGGACGACGTAGTCGTCGTCGGGGACATCGCCCTTGATCAGCCGGTAGGCGCGCTTGTGCTCGAAGTAGATCACCGGATCGGGATCACGGATCGCCGCCTTGAGCAGCCCCTTGGCGTCGTGCGGCGTCGAGGGCGCGACCACCTTCAGGCCCGGCACGTGCGCGTAGAACGCCTCGGGCGACTGGGAATGGTAGAGCGCGCCCTGGATGCCTGCCCCGTAGGGCATGCGCACGACGATCGGGCAGCTCTCCGCGCCGTTCGAGCGATAGCGCCAGCGGGCAGCCTCGCTCACGAGCTGGTTGAAGGCGGGGAAGGAGAAGTCGGCGAACTGGATCTCGGCGACGGGCACGCAGCCGTTCTGCGCCATCCCGATCGCCACGCCGACGATGCTCGACTCCGCCAGCGGTGTGTCGAGGATGCGCTGCGGCCCGAAGCGCTCGAGGAAGCCGTCGGTGACGCGGAAGACGCCGCCTTCCTGGATGTCCTCGCCGAGGATGACCATCGTGGGCAGGCGCTCCATCTCCTCCTCGAGCGCCGCGTGGATCGCCTCGATGTAGGTCGCTTCCGTCATGGCTCGCCGCCCGCTTCCTGGAAGACGTGCAGCAGTGCCGACTCGGGCGTGGGATCGGCTGCGGCCCAGGCCCGATCGACGGCTTGATCGACTTCGGCGCGGACCTCGGCGGCCCACTGTTCGGCTTCCTCCTCGCTGAGAGTGTCGGACTCGAGGAGGCGCGTGCGGAAGCGGTCGATCGGATCGTTGCGCGCCCATTCCTCGACCTCGGCGCGGGGCCGGTAGCGGCGGTCGTCGTCGCTCGAGGTGTGAGGGACGAGGCGGTAGGTCTTCGCCTCGATCAGCTTCGGGCCGTGGCCGCGGCGCAGCTCCGCGACGCTCCAGCGCATCTCCTGGTAGACGGCGAGGACGTCGTTGCCGTCGACAGTCGAGGCCTGGACGTTGTAGCCGCGGGCGCGCTCGGCGACGTGGCGGACGGACATCTGCTTCTCGCTCGTTTCGGAGATGGCGTAGCCGTTGTTCTCGCAGAAGAAGATCACGGGCAGCTGGTGGATGGCGGCGAAGTTGAGCGCCTCGTGAAAGTCGCCCTGGGCGGTGGCGCCCTCGCCGAAGTAGGCGACGGCGACCTCGTCCAGCCCTCGCAGCTTCGAGGCGTAGGCGACGCCGGCGGCGTGCGGCAGGTTGGCGGCGATCACGCTGGAGCGCGTGATGACGCGCTGCTCGGGGAAGGACCAGTGGCTCGGCATCTGGCGTCCCCCGGAGTTGGGGTCGTCCGCCTTCGCGAAGAGGCCGAGCATGATCTGCTCGGCGGACATGCCGAGCACGACCATGACGCCGGTGTCGCGGTAGTAGGGCAGCACCCAGTCGACGCCGCGCTTGAGCGCGTGGGCGGAGCCGACCTGTGCCGCCTCGTGGCCGGTGCCGGTGACCGCGAAGGCGGCCCGGCCCTGGCGGTTGAGGATGAGCATGCGGTCGTTGATCTCGCGCGTGAGCAGCATCTCGCGGTACATGCGCCGATGCAGATCGGCGCCCTGGAGGCCACTCTCCGGCTGATGGACCCGGGTCATGGGTCGCCGTCGCTTCCCGTGATCGCCAGCGCCAGCCAGGCGGGGCGGAGGCGCCGCCCGTGATCAGTATAGTGGCTGCCGAGGCGCCTCGGCGGCCGCGGCGCGCGGACAGGCGGGGCGCGAGAGGGGGACGAGATGTCGGAATTGCACCTTGAGGTATCGGACTACATCGCGGTCATCACGATGGACAACCCGCCGGTGAACGCGATGGACCGCGAGTGGGACATGATCGCGCTGCTCGACTCGTTCGCGGACCGCGACGACGTGCGGGTGTGCGTGCTCACCGGCGCGGGGACGCGCGCGTTCTGCGCCGGGGCGGACGTGAAGCGCGGGGCGCGCGAGGCGGGCACCACGCCTCCGCCGGGTACGCGGATGGCGACGAGCCGCGCCGCCCGCGAGCGCTACAACGCGATCGTGGAGTGCGCGGTGCCGGTGATCGGCGCGATCAACGGGCACGCGCTGGGCGCGGGCATGGCCCTCGCGGCGTGCTGTGACTTCCTGATCGCCTCGGAGAACGCGACGTTCGGGCTGCCCGAGGTCAACGTCGGACTGCTCGGCGGGGCGAGCCAGATGGGGCGTGTCTTCCCGCACGGCTGGCTGCGCTGGGCGAACATGACGGGCCAGCGCATCAACGCCCAGCAGGCGCTGATGGCGGGCGCGGTGCTGCGCGTGGTGCCGCCGGAGCAGCTGATGGACGAGGCGATGGCCGAGGCGAGGGTGATCGCCACGAAGATGCCGCTCGGCGTCCGGATGGTGAAGTCCACGCTGAACCAGATCGAGAACATGGACATCAAGAACGGCTACCGCTACGAGCAGTCGCAGACGGCGATCCTCTCGAAGACCGAAGACTCCGCCGAGGCGAAGCGCGCCTTCGCGGAGAAGCGGCAGCCGGTCTGGAAGGGCCGCTGAGCGCGGCCGCTGTGTGTTCGGCTTGCCCGGCGGGCGAGCCGGGCGAGTCGCGGTCGTCAGGGGCGCCAGCCGCAAGGGCTGCTGCTGGTGAGGGGGTGAGCATGGCTCGCCCATGCGTTCTGATGCTCGTCGCTGCACGGTAGGAGGAGCGGATGGACCGGCTCAATCCCGAGCGCTGGCCGAGTTGGCTGCGAATCACACTGATCGTGGTCAGCGGCGCGTGGCTCCTCACGATCCCGTTCATGTTCTGGAGGACGCATCGGTACACGTGGCTTCCATATGTAGGAGCAGCCACAGTTGTCGTCCTCGTGCTCGCTATCGCCGTGAGCGGAGAGAGCGAGGAAGCGGCACCGTCAGGTACTCCGGCGCAGCCCCGGTTGGAGGCGCAACCTTCGACGCCGACACGCGCGCCGAGCCCGACGACGACACCGACACGAACTGCGACCCCGACACCCACGCCCACACGCACCCCGAGCCCGACACCACCGGCCACGCCCGTGGCGACGCCACCTCCGGTGGAGGGCAGAGGTACAGAAGTGAGCGATACGTTCACCCTGCCGCCAGGGATCTGGATTCTCGATATCCGACACTCAGGAGGCCAGGGCAACTTCGCTGTCTGGGCCCATGACTCGGGCGGGGGCCGTGAACTGCTCGTCAACGAGATCGGCTCATACGCGGGTTCCCGATGGTTGATCGGGGACGAAGAATACATCCTTGAGATCGATGCTGATGGGAACTGGAGCTTCGCATTTCGCCAGATTGGCCGTGAGCAGCCGCCGTTCGCTGGCAGCGGTGACTATGTCACGGGCGTATTCGAGCCAAGTAGCCGTGTCGTCGAGTTCTCGCACACGGGCAACAGCAACTTCGCCGTCTGGGCACATTGCGGCAGTGGCTCTGATCTCGTCGCGAACGAGATTGGGTCCGTCAGTGGGAGCGTTGTTCTCAGGGCGAGCGGTGTCTGCTTCCTCGAGATCGAGGCCGATGGGCGCTGGACTGTCTCTTTCCGCTGATTGGAAGCGGGTGAAGCGTTCGCACCGCTGGGACCATCGCTACCCGCTGCCGCGCGGAGGTTGGTAGCAGGGGCCGGATTTGAACCGGCGACCGACGGCTTATGAGTCCGCTGCTCTACCACTGAGCTACCCTGCCGAGACCGCGATCTTAGGCTCGCCTACCCGTCGCTGTCGATGCGGGGCGCCCGCCCGCGCGCCGGACCCGCCGCTACAATGCGCGACGATTGCTGCCGGGTCGCGTGGCGAGAGGGGCCATGACCGATGAGCACTCGCGCGAGCACGCGGTTCTGGTCCTACATCGAGCACTCGGTCGACCAGATCGTGGCCACGCTCGATGGCCTCGAGGCCGACGAACTGAACTGGCGACCGGGGGGAGCGGAGACGAACAGCCTCTTCGTGCTCGCCACCCACATGCTCGGGGCGCTCGATGAGACGCTGCTCGGGGTGCTGTGCGGCCAGCCCCGCCCGCGCGACCGCGATGCCGAGTTCCGCGCCTCGGATGCGACGGCCGGCGCGCCCGTCGCACGTTGGGCGACACTCCGCCCCGAGATCGCCGAGCAGCTGACGGCGCTGACCGACGAGGAGCTGGACGCGATTCGGCAGCACCCTCGTCGCGGCGAGGTGACCGGCTACGATCTGCTGATCTTCACTGCGCAGCACACGGCCGAGCACGCCGCCCACGCCGAGCTGACCCGTCAGCTCATCGAGGCGCGGCGTTAGCCGTAGGGGGCTTCGGCAGCCAGACAACCTTGACACCTTTGAGCTATTCCCTGACTATGTGCGGGTCAGGGCGGAGTTCTTGGTTTGCTCTGGCTGATTGGTCGGGTCCCCTTCGCGGGGACCCCTTTTTTGTGAACCGCATATGGACAGGTCTGCGCTCCTCATTGATGCTGGCTACCTGCTTGTAGGCGCAGGCGGTCTCTGCACGGGCGCCAACCGGCGGCAGGACATCGACTGTGACTACAAGTCCCTTCATGAGGCGCTGAGCGAGCGAGTCGGAGAGCTCTCTGCCCTCCCGAAGTTACGCACATACTGGCATGACGGTGCTCCAGGTCCGCACGGCGAGCTGACTGCGGACCATCACCGGATCGCATCCTTGCCAAACCTCAAGCTCCGTCTCGGGCGTGTAATCCATGGGCAGCAGAAGGGGGTCGACACTCTCATCACTCTCGACCTGCTCACGCTAGCGAGGGAGTGATCGGTCGCAACCGCGTACCTGCTCACAGGCGACGAGGATCTGCGAGAGGCTGTCGTTGCCGCGCAGTTGTTGGGGGTCCAGGTCGTTCTCCTTGGCGTCCCGCCGGGGGACGGGAGCCGCCAGTCATTCACCCTGATCAACGAGTGCGATGAGCACCTGGTGCTTGACGAGCCGTTCTGGAACCCACACTTCCGCCGCGCGGCGCCCCAGCCTCGACCTCCTGCCCTCGGCGTGGCCGCCGGGGCTATCGAGGACATCCCCGAGGACGAGCGCGCTCGTCGAGTCGGCGCTGCCTATTGCGATTCATGGTTTGCCGGAGCCGATCCGGAGTTGATTCGGCTCGTCCTCGAGGGGGCGTCACACATCCCCAAGGAGATCGACGCCCCGATGCTGCGCGCCGCCGAAAGGGAGTTCGGTTCACTGCGCGCTCGCGAGCAGGTGCGCCGAATCGTCAGGCAAGGATTCCTCGAACGGCTCTCTGCACTGTCGGAGCGGGCCCCCCTAGAACGTCAGGATGCTGCGGCCGAAGACCTCGCCGCGCTCGAGGCGGCCGACGGCGTCGTTGATGCTGTCGATCGAGTGGCGCTCCGTGACCAGCGCATCGAGGTCCAGCTGGCCCTCGTGGTACCAGCGCAGGAACTCCGGGAAGTCCTTCTCCGGGACGCAGGAGCCGCCGAGCGTGCCGATCAGCGTCTTCTCCCCCTGCAGCATCGCCCGCGTCGAGATCTCCTGACGTCCGATGCCGGAGCCGATGATCGCGGCGACCCCGCCGCGCTGCCCGTCCCACTGCGAGGGCTTCACGGAGTCGATGATCTGGCCCGTCGTCTCCGGCGCGCCGATCGCGTCGATGGCGTAGTCCGCCCCGCCGCCGGTGATGCGCAGGATCTCCTCGACCGGGTTCACCTCGCGCGCGTTGATCAGCACGTTCGCGCCGAAGTGCTTCGCGAAGTCCAGCTTCTCGTCGGAGAGGTCGACGGCGATGATCGGGTCCGCCTCGCGCACGGCGAGGGCGGCGATCGCGCAGAGGCCGACGCCGCCGACGCCGTAGACGGCGCAGGACTCGCCCTTCTGCACGTTCAGCGAGTTGGTGACCGCGCCCGAGCCGGTCATGACGGCGCAGCCGATGATCGAGGTGACCTCGTTCGGCGTCTCGTCCGGGACCTTGAGCACGAACTCGGCATTGCAGACGGTGTGCTCGGACCAGGTGTAGATGCCGCCGTGGCCGTTGAGGTCCTCGCCCTTCCAGCGCACCGGCGCCGTGGAGACGGTGCGGCCCGTGCCGGGCTGCGGGTTCCTCGGTAGCCAGCCGACCAGCACCTTGTCGCCGGGGGCGATGTGGTCCACGCCGTCGCCGACGGCGACGACCTCGCCGGTGGACTCGTGGCCGAGCACGGTCGGGAACGTGGGGTTGGTGTGCCCGTGCAGGGCGTGCAGCTGCGAGTGGCAGACGCCGCTCGCGAAGTTGCGCACCAGGGCGTGGCCGGGCGCGACCTCGTCGTCGTAGTCGACCTGCTCGACGAGCAGGGGCTTGCCCATTTCGGTGAAGATGACGGCGCGTGACTGCATCCGGGCGGCTCCCTTCCAGGGGGTTCAGGTGTTGAGCGCGACCGATTCTATGTGATCGCGGCCGTCACGGCCCGTGCGGCGGCTCCGGTTCCGGCTCGGCGGCCTCGGCGCGGCGAGCGAGGGCGGCCTCGAGCGCCATCGCACAGCGGGCGGCGGCACCCAGCCCGCTCTCCACGAGCAGGCGGCGCAGCGCGCGCTCGTCCTGCGGGTCCGCGTCTTCCCCGCCGACGCGCTCGTCCGCGGAGCGAGCGAGCGAAACGAGCAGGCGGCGGTCCTGGTCGAGCCGCTGCAGCAGCGCGGGGATCGTCGGCGCGGCGTACATCAGCCCGGCGGCGAGCGCCGCCCGGCGGTCGCCAGGCTCCGCAGGCGGCTCGCCGCCGCCGGCGATGGCCGCGAGGGCGAGCGCCGCCAGCTCGAGGTCCGCTGCCAGCTCGGCGACCTCGCGACGCGGGGAGCGGCCCACGGCGTCCGGCTCGTCGGCGGCCCGCTCGCCGAGGGCGCGCAGCGCCACGGCGATGCGGCGCTCGATCTCGCCGATCGCCTCTTCGATTTCCGGGAGGCTGAGCTGCTCGACCGCCCCGGCATCGGGCGCGGCTGCGCCGGGGGGCTCGTTCACGGTCGCATCGAAGTCGGACATCGGCTGCTGTACCCTGCGCGCGTCCGGGGAATCCGGAGGGGATCATGGGCTGGCCGCGGCATCTTGTGATCTTCGCCGCGCTGCTCGTCAACCTCTGGGTCGGCGGCGACCTGGTGGAGGCGCTGGCCGGCCCCTACGTGCGAGGGGTGTTCGAGCTGATCCTGATCAGCGGCTACCTCTGGTTCATCGTCGGCCTCGGGACGCTGCTGCGTCGCCGCTCGGACGAACCACCGCCGCGCGGTTGACCCGTCGATCGGCGCGCTCCTAGCATCGAAGGCGGTAGCGGGCAGGGCGCGACCTCAAGCGGGCGCCTGTGCACCGGGGCGATTAGCTCAGCAGGCCAGAGCGTCCGGTTTACACCCGGGAGGCCGGAGGTTCGAGCCCTCCATCGCCCACCATTTCCATGCGTGCGCCGCCCGTCGCCGTCTCCTCGCCGAGCATTGGGTTCATCGGAGGTAGTCCATGGTCACGGAACAGGTTCGCGAGGCGCCCTCGGGAGTGCTGGCGCTGATCATCCTGCTGCTTGTGCTGCTGCTGGACATCGCGCTGATCGTGGTCGGCAGCCTGACCTGGCTCGCGGGCGGGTGGGTGCTGGTCACCGTCGCCAGCGTGCTGTGTCCGGTCATCCTCTTCTTCTTCCTCGGTCTGCTCGCGGTACCGCCGAACGAGGCGCGGGTGCTCCAGCTGTTCGGGAGGTACGTCGGCACCGTCCGCGGTCCGGGCCTGCGTTACGCCAACCCGCTCTACACGAAGCAGCGCATCTCCGTGCGAGTGCGCAACTTCGAGACGACGCGCTCCAAGGTCAACGACACCGACGGCAATCCGATCGAGATGGCGGCCGTCGTGGTCTGGAGGGTGGTGGACACGGCCGTCGCCACCTTCCAGGTGGACGACTACGTCAACTACGTGCACGTCCAGAGCGAATCGGCGGTGCGCAACCTCGCGACCCACTACCCTTACGACACACAGGAGGACGGGCAGCTCTCGCTGCGCGGCAATACCGAGGAGGTCGCGGGCCAGTTGCAGGCGGAGATCCAGGGCCGGCTAACCGAGGCCGGTGTCGAGGTGCTGGAGGCGCGGATCACGCACCTCGCCTACGCGCCCGAGATCGCCTCGGCGATGCTCCAGCGGCAGCAGGCGGGCGCGATCATCGCCGCCCGCACCCAGATCGTCGAGGGCGCCGTGAGCATGGTGCAGATGGCGCTCGATCAGCTGTCGGCCCGCAACGTCGTTGAGCTCGACGAGGAGCGGAAGGCAGCCATGGTCAGCAACCTGCTGGTCGTGCTCTGTGGGGACCGCAGTACGCAGCCGGTGCTCAACACCGACAGCTTCAACCACTAGCGTCGCGGGCGATCATCGTTCGTTCGCCCTCGGCTCGCCCTCGGTGTGCCCTCGGCGAGGGCGCGCCGGCGGCCTATAGTCTGACCGTCGGTTCGGAGGTGGCGCCGCCCGCCGTCAGGTGGCTGTGGTTGAGCCGCACAGGATCCGAAGGCCGAGATCCTGCGTCGTGCGCACGTGACGAATGGACTCGGCCTTCCGGGTCACGGGGGACGGCAGTGGATTTCCAGCCATGAGCACGCGCCGAGTTTGGCCAACGCGCCGAGCTTTGCTAATGCGCCTCGTCTTGCAGGCCATCCTCCTCTTTGGCGGCATCGCTGTGATCCGACTCACGCCTGGTCCCGTGGCAGCCGTGATTGCGGCCACACTTGCCTTCGTGGCCACGGTCGGTATCGCGATGTACCTCGTAGAGAAGCGCTGGCCGTCGCGCGGCTGATAGCCCGGGGCCGCCTCGCAGCGCCACGATGACGTTCGGTTCCGCCATGCTCAGGATCATGAGATCATGGTGACGTCGGCGCGCGGCGGACGAGTGCGCTCAATCTCCGGCGATCGTGAGGATGCGATCTTCCAGGGTCCTGTTGGCGAGGTACTCCGCGAGGTCCGGTTGCCAGTCGTCGAACTCGACGAGGAGCGGAAGGCAGCCATGGTCAGCAACCTGCTGGTCGTGCTGTGGGGGGGCAGGAGCACGCAGCCGGTGCTGAACACCGACAGCTTCAGCCAGTAGCGCTGCGGGCGCTCGTCTCTCGCTCGCCCTCGGCGTGCGCTCGGTGAGGGTTGGCCGGGCCGCCTATAGTGTGACCGCCGGTTCGGAGGTGGCGCCGCGCGCCGTCAGGTAAGCGCCACCGAGGCGACTCCCCCCAACAACTCCAGGAGGCGGTTCCGGCGGCTTCCGGACACCCCCGCTACGAGGCGCACGAGCGCCCGCCGTTCCTCACGACCCTGGGCTTCGGTGCGCAGTTCAGCCTGATCGCGTCGGCCACGCTGCTGGTCACACCGGTGATCGTGGCCAACGCATCGGACCTGGGCGAGCCGTACGTGGTGTGGATGGTCTTCGCCTCGCTGGTGGTTGTCGGCCTCTCCACGCTGTTGCAGGTGCGGCGGCTCGGCTTCGTCGGCGCCGGCGCGGTGCTGCCGATGTTCACGGCCGCCTTCGCGATCCCGTTCTGCATTACCGCGGTGCAGGGCGGGGGTCCGGCGACGTTGACGACGCTGCTGCTCGTCGCCGCGGTCGCCCAGCTCGCCATCTCGCGCTGGCTGTTCATCCTGCGGCGTGTCGTCACCCCGACGGTGGGTGGCACGGTGATGATGATCCTCTCCATCACCCTCGCCTCCGTCGTGTTCGACCTGCTGGACGACGCCACGCAGGTGGAGCCGGAGGCGGCCTCCCTGACCGCCTTCGTCACGATGGTCGTCGCTGCCGCGCTGACACTCCGCCGCTCGCCGCTGCTGCGGTTCTGGGGGCCGATCGTCGGCATCATCGTCGGCTGCATGGTGGCCGGGGCACTCGGCATCTTCGACACGGAGCGGGTCGCCGCGGCGGCCTGGGTGGGGCTCCCGGCCGAGCGGCCGGAGCTGGGGCTCGACTTCGGGCTCGAGTTCTGGACGCTGCTGCCGGCGTTCCTGTTCCTCGGCGTGATCATCTCTATCCAGGCCAACGGCGCGGCCATCTCCATGCAGCGGGTCGCATCGCGGGAGGACCGGGCCGTGGACTTCCGCCAGGTGCGGGAGCGGTGGCGGGCGGGGCCGCGAGCAACGCGCTTGCCGCCCTCGCGGGCACGGTGCCGAACGCCATCAACCCGGGCATCATCTCGTTCACGCAGATCACCGGCGTCGCCGCGCGCAGCCTCGGGTACAGCATCGGCGTCTTCTTCATCGTGCTGGCGTTTCTGCCGAAGGTGTCCGGGTTGCTGAGCAGCATCCCGGGGCCGGTGATGGCGGGCTACCTGATCATGGTGACGGGCTCGCTGTTCGTGGACGGCGCACGGACCGTGATCCAGAACGAACAGGACAACGAGAAGATCGCAGTCGCAGGCGTCTGCTTCTGGATTGGCGCGGCCTTCCAATTCAAGCTCTTCACTCTGCCGGACCTCGGGCCGGTGTTGGGGGCGCTGCTCAAGAGCGGCATCACCACCGGCGGACTCGCCGCCGTCGTGATGATCCTCTACCTGGAGTTCACCAACCCGCGGCGCATGCGCTTCCAGTCCCGACTCCACATCGACGCATTGCCGGACCTCAACGCGTTCATCGCCAGATTCGCGGACAGCAGGGGCTGGGACAGCGCGATGAAGGACCGGCTCAGCGCCGTCGCGGAGGAGACGCTCCTGACGCTCGCTCCCCTCGATCTGGAGGGGCTCCTGGCCGGGAATGACGACGACGAGGACAAGGAGGAGCGGCAGCTGATCGTGCTGGCCGCCAGCGAGGGTCCGGTGGCCGATCTGGAGTTCATCGGCGGAGGCGACGACGAGAACATGGAGGACCGGATCCGGCAGCTCCAGCAGCACGACTCGGAGACGATGGTCGAGCAGGACGTCTCGCTGCGGCTGCTGCGCAACTACGCCTCGTCCGTGCGCCATCAGCAGTACCACGACACCGACATCATCGCGGTCCGCGTCGATCCTTCCCAGGCGCGGTGAGCCGCCGCAGCCGGCCGCCCGAGGCGCACGTGCCCTGAGCGCCGTCGCGCCGTACCATTCCTATACCGAATCGCAGACGCCACGACGGTGGCCCGGATGAGGCTCGATGGCTGATCCCGAACCGCCCTCGCAGCACTCCGGCGCGATCGAGGACATAAGCGTCGCCGACGAATGGGACGCCGGCGAAATGGGATGCGGCGAAGTGATCATCCTGCTCAGGATGCGCATGCAGAAGCTCAGCCCCGGGGCGATCTTCAAGCTGACCGCGCGCGACCTCGGCGCTCCCGAGGACATCCCGGCGTGGTGCCGCCTGACGAAACGCCGCCTGCTCCGGGCAGAGCACCCGGACTACTGGATCGAGCAGCGGAGCGCGTAGCGCGCAGGGAGGGAGATCAATCTTGCCCGGGAAGTTCTGCGTGAACCTGACCCACGCGGGCGACGACCCCGACAGGGCGACGGTCGCCTTCGTCATCGCGAACGCGGCACTCGGTTCGGAGCAGGAGACGGTCGTCTTCCTTAGCACGGAGGGCGTCCGGCTCGCCGAGCAGGGCTACGCCGACGACATCCACGAGGACGGCTTCATGGCCCTCAGCGAGTTGATGGCAGCCTTCGCCGGCGCCGGCGGGGAGATCTACGTCTGCGCGCCCTGCTACAACAAGCGCGGCCTCGACGCGGACAAGCTCGTCGATGGCGCGCTGATCGTCGGGGGCGCGAAGCTGATCGAGTTCCTCGCCGGCGGCACGCCCTCCATCTCGTACTAGCGCGCCTCTTCGTGATCGGCCGCTGACAGACCGCCCCCGATGGACCCGAACGAGCAGCATGCCCACGAGCCCGACGCCAGCTTCGACGGCGGCAACCTCGATTGCGGCGGAGGGTTGCTGCTGCTGATTCGGCGGCACATCGATCCGCTCGATCGCGGCGGGCTGCTCGAGATCCTCTCGACCGACTCGACAGTCGAGGTTGAGCTGCCCGCCTGGTGCCGGCTGACCAGCAACGAGCTGGTCTCATGGACGAAGCGCGGCGAGCAGCGCAGCTACCTGGTCTGCAAAGGCTCGCTGGCGGATCGCACGCAGGCGGCGGCCGCAGCTCCCGAGGCCCCCGCCACTGCGGCGGCCTCGGTGCGCACGATCGGAGAGCAGCATCGGGTCGCGGTCACGATCCCGGACTCGCTTCCGCGGCCGGCCGCCGCGCGGGCGATCGCGCCGCTGTCCGTGATGGGCGTCGGCAGCTGGCCGCGGCCGCGCTGGATGCTCCGGGCGATGCATGACCGCCTCGAGGGCCGGCTCGGCGAGGCGGAGTTCCAGACCACGGCAGACGACGCGGTGCGGCTGAGCGTCGCTGCGCAGCTGCGGGCGGGCACCGACGTCGTGACGGACGGCGAGCAGCGCCGCGACAACTACGCCAGCTTCGTGGGCGGGCGGCTCGACAACTGCCAGCTGATCCCGCTCAGCGACCTCACCGCGATGGTCGACGACCCCAGCGAGTTCGAGCAGGAGCTCCGCGCCCTCGACGTTCCGGCCTCCGAGGTTCGCCACCCGGTGGTCTTCGGGGAGCTCGGACGGAGCCGCTCGCTGGCGGTCCACGAGCTCGAGTTTGCCGCCGGCTGCGCGGACGCCCCGGTGAAGGTCGCGCTGCCGGGCCCGTACCTGCTGACGCGCATGATGTGGCTCGACTGCCTCGCCGACCGCCCGTACGAGACGCGCGAGGAGCTCGCCCGCGACGTGGTGCGCGTGCTGCGTGAGGAGGCGCACTTCCTGCTCGCCTCGGGCGCCGCGCTCGTGCAGTTCGACGAGCCGGTGCTGATGGAGGTCGTCTACGGCAGCGAGGGCGGCACGCGCAGCTTCATGTGCGGCGCCCTGAGCGAGCGGTTCGAGTCGGCCTCGGAGCTGGACTTCGCGGCCGGCCTGCTGGACGAGGTAGTCCGAGGTCTCCCGGCGGAGTCGCTGGCGCTGCACATCTGCCGCGGCAACTGGACGCCAGACGAGTCGGCTGCCCTGGCGGGGGACTACCGGCCGCTGCTCGGCTTCCTCGGTCGGGCCGCCGTGGGCACGCTGTTCCTCGAGCTCTCCACGCCGCGCGCCGGCGAGATCGATGTGCTGCGCGACCTGCCCGAGGACAAGCGCATCGGCGTCGGAGTCGTCAACCAGAAGCTCGACGCCGTGGAGCCGGTCGAGGAGATCAGGCGGCGCATCTCACGCGCCATCGATCTCTTCGGTGGGGAGCGCGTGTTGCTCGCGCCGGACTGCGGTTTCGCAACGTTCGCCGACAACCCCGTTGCCTCCTCGGACGTCGCCGAGGCGAAGCTGCGCTCGATCGTCGAGGCGCGCGATCTGATCCGCGCGGGCTGAGGCGTAACCGTGCCCGCGCGACGCCCTCGAAGGCGACCGCACGCCCGACTCCCCGCCTGCAGCCGAGCGGCGCTAGCGTTGATTCGCGCGGCTGCCTACACTCGGCGGGCCGGCCGCTCCCGAGGGCGCGGCGTGGCGACGCAGCGGCGGAGGAGCCCATGGCCAGCAGAAGCGCGCGCGAGTGGCGGGAGCAGGGCCCCTACGCGAAGGCGATCGAGCGTAGTGCCGAGCGGCTGCCCCACTTCGAGAGTTCGTCCGGCGCCGAGGTAGACCCGCTCTACTCCCCCGAGGATCTGGCCGACTGGAACTACCACGAGAAGCTCGGCTACCCCGGCGAGTACCCGTTCACGCGCGGCGTGCAGCCCACGATGTACCGAGGGCGGCTCTGGACGATGCGCCAGTACGCCGGCTTCGCCGACGCCGAGGAGTCCAACCGCCGCTACCACTTCCTGCTCGACCAGGGCCAGACCGGCCTCTCCGTCGCCTTCGACCTGCCGACACAGATCGGCTACGACTCCGACGACCCGCAGGCCGACGGCGAGGTCGGCAAGGTGGGCGTGGCGATCGCCTCGCTGCAGGATATGGAGACGCTGACCGACGGCCTCCCGCTGGAGCGCGTCACCACCTCGATGACGATCAACGCGACGGGGCCGATCCTGCTCGCGATGTACGTGGCGGCGGCGAAGAAGCAGGGAGCGGACCTCGCGAAGGTCGGCGGCACGACGCAGAACGACATCCTCAAGGAGTACATCGCGCGCGGCACCTACATCTTCCCGCCGCGCCCCTCGCTGCGGCTGATCACGGACGTCTTCGCCTGGTGCAAGGACGAGCTGCCGACCTGGAACACGATCTCGATCTCCGGCTACCACATGCGCGAGGCGGGGTGCACGGCCGCCCAGGAGCTGGCCTTCACCTTCGCCGCCGCGATCGAGTACGTCGACGCCGCGCTGGACGCCGGCCTGGCGTTCGACGAGTTCGCGCCGCGACTGTCGTTCTTCTGGGCCTGCCACTCCAACTTCCTCGAGGAGATCGCGAAGTTCCGCGCCTCGCGGCGGATGTGGGCCGAGATCGCGACGAAGCGCTACGGGTCGACGAACCCGCGCTCGCAGATGCTGCGCTTCCACACGCAGACCGGCGGCGCGACGCTCACCGCGCAGCAGCCGATGAACAACGTGGTGCGGACGGCGCTGCAGGCGCTCTCCGCCGTCCTCGGCGGCACGCAGTCGCTGCACACGAACTCCTGGGACGAGGCGCTGGCGCTGCCGACCGAGGAGTCGGTCGAGATGGCGCTGCGCACGCAGCAGTTGATCGGCTTCGAGGCAGGCGTGGCCGACGTGATCGATCCGCTCGCGGGCTCCTACTACATCGAGGCGTTGACCGACCGTGTCGAGGAAGAGGCGAACGCCTACCTGCGGCGCATCGAGGACATCGGCGGAGCGCTGCAGGGCATCGAGGAAGGCTTCCAGCAGCGCGAGATCCAGGAGAGCGCGTTCCGGCTGCAGCGCATGCAGGAGCGCGAGGAGCGGATCGTCGTTGGGGTGAACCGCTTCCAGACCGAGGAGCTCGAGGTGCCGGCGCTGGCGCAGCACGATCGCATGGTGCAGGTGCGCCAGTCGGAGCGCCTCGCGGCGCTGCGCGCCGAGCGCGACGGCGCGGCCGTCGAGCGCGCGCTGGCGGACATCCGCGCCGCCGCACGGAGCGACCAGAACATGATGCCGCTGCTGATCGCGGCGGTGGAGGCCTACGCGACGATCGGCGAGATCTGCGGCGTGCTCCGCGAGGAGTGGGGCGAGTACCAGGAAGTCGTGACGATATGAAGATTCCGAGGCCCTCTCCATGGGGAGAGGGCTCGGGTGAGGGGTCCGATGCCTGACGCCGTCGACGCGATCATCGAACACAACGCACAGGCGCGCGCCGATCTGCTGGACGCGATCGACGCGCTGCCCGGCGAGCGGCGGACCGAGGGCTGGTACGGCCCGCAGCAGTGGTCCGTGCAGGACGTGCTCGCGCACCTTGCCCGCTGGCAGGAGGGCTGGAGCCACGCGCTGCGCGCCGTCACCGCCGGCGAGCGGCCCTCGGTGCCCGGCTACGAGCCGAACCGCGACGACCCGGACGCGGCCGACGATGCCTACAACGCCGCCTCCGTCGAGGAGATGCGCGGCCAGTCGTGGGAGGCCATGATGGCGCGCCTGCGCTCCGCCCGCGAGGAGCACGATGAGGCGATCCGCGGCCTGCGCGCGCTCGAGCCCGAGCGCTACGCGGAGGGCCGCACCCCGCACCGCCTCGCGGACTCCTCCGAACACGACGGCGAGCACATCGAGGCGATCCGCGCCTGGCGGCGGGAGCACGGTCTTTGATCGACCTGCTCCACCACGTCGGTATCGTCGTGCCCGACGCCGACGAGGCGTTGGGCTTCTACCGCGACGTCATGGGCCTGAGCGTGGCGAAGGACGAGGTCGTCGAGGAGCAGGGCGTGCGCGGCGTGCTGCTGCCCGTCGGCGAGAACGAGATTGAGCTGCTCCAGCCCGTGCGCGACGACACCGGCGTGGCGCGCTTCCTCGAGAGCCGCGGACCGACGCTGCACCACATCTGCCTGCGCACCGACGATATCCGCGCCGAGTTGGCGCGGATCCGGGCGCTCGGCGTCGATCTGATCGACGAGGAGCCGCGCTACGGGCTGGCCGGCGAGATCGCCTTCCTCCATCCGCGCTCGATGCACGGCGTGCTGGTCGAACTCGCCGAGGTCGAGGACCGCCACGCCTCGCCCGACAAGGGCTTCGATCACATCGCCTGCCGCGTGGCGGACTACGAGGCGGCGCGGGGGCGCTGGGGCGAGGTCGCCGGCCTCGAGGAGCACGCGCAGCTCAACGCCGAGGCGTCCGGGATGCTGATCGGGCAGTTCCCGATCGGGCAGTGCATGCTTGAACTGATCGCCCCGAACGGGCCGGACTCGCCGCTCGTGCAGGCGATCGAGGAGCAACGGGAAGGCGCCTCCCCGATGGTGGCGATCGAGGTCCCGGACCTCGATGCGGAGATTGCCCGCTATCGCGCCGCCGGGCTCGACGTGCCGGACGCCGAGGCGGGCGTCCTGCCGGGGACGCGGCGCTCGGGGATCGGTGCGGAGCAAGCGTACGGCATCCGCATCCAGTTGCTGGAGTACGTCTAGGATCCGCAGTCCCCTCGCCCGACCCTCCGCCAGGCGGGCGGGGGAACGGTGGGCAGTGGCGGGAGGCGGCGTGGCGGGCGCTTGGTAGTAGACTTGCGCGCGGGAACCTAACAACGGTTGGCGAGGAGACTCCCCGATGGCTGACGAGCAGGCAATTCGCGTTCTGATCGCCAAGCCCGGCCTTGACGGGCACGATCGCGGCGCCAAGGTGGTGGCACGGGCGTTGCGCGATGCAGGCATGGAAGTGATCTATACCGGCATCCGCCAGACACCGGAGATGATCGCGGAGGCGGCGCTGCAGGAAGACGTGCAGGTCGTCGGGCTCTCGATCCTCTCGGGCGCGCACCTCGAACTCTTCCCGCGCGTCGTGAGCGCCCTCGGTGAACGCGGGGTGAGCGACGTGCTGCTGTTCTGCGGCGGGATCATCCCCGAGGCCGACATCTCGACGGTGCAGGAGATGGGCTTCACCGGCGTCTTCGGCCCGGGCACCAACACCCAGGCGATCATCGACTTCGTCCGCGAGCACGCGGCGAACCCCACCGCCTGAGCCCCGGGTGGACGCTGCGGAGCTGATCGCGGGCGTCGGCGACGGTAACCGGCGCGCGCTCGCCCGCGCCATCACACACGTCGAGGCCGATACGGAGACGGGCCGCGCCATTCTCGCGGGGCTCTACTCGCGCACGGGCCACGCCCGCACGGTCGGCGTCACCGGATCCGCCGGGGTTGGCAAGTCGACGCTGGTGGGGCGGCTGGCGCGAGCGCAACGCGAACTTGGACGCAGCGTCGGCATCGTCGCGGTCGATCCCTCGTCGCCGTTCTCGCACGGCGCGATCCTCGGCGACCGCATCCGCATGCAGGACCTGACCTCCGACTCCGGCGTGTTCATGCGCTCGATGGCGTCCCGCGGCAACCTCGGCGGCCTCGCCGAGACCGCCTCCGGCGTCGTCGACGTGATGGACGCGGCCGGCTACGACGTGGTGATCGTCGAGACCGTCGGCGCGGGCCAGGACGAGGTCGAGGTCGCGACGGCGACGCAGACGACGGTGCTGATCACGATGCCGGCCGGTGGCGACGAGGTGCAGTCGATGAAGGCGGGGCTGATGGAGGTCGCGCAGGTGATGGTCGTGAACAAGGCCGACCTCGCCGGCGCCGACACCGCCGCGACGCAGCTCCGCTCCCTGCTCGCCATCGCCGGCGAGCGCGCCTGGAGGCCACCGATCCTCAAGGCGGTGGCGCGCACCGGAGAGGGCGTCGAGGAGCTGGTGGAGGCGATCGACCAGCACCAGGAGCACCTGCGTGGATCGGAGTACGCGGAGGAGGCGCGCCGCGATCTGGCGCGATCGCAGGTGATCTCGCTCGCCCGCGCCGCGCTGCACCGCGAGGCGCTGGACGCCGCGCACCGCGCGGGTGTCCTCGAAGGCCTCGTCGAGGAGGTGGCCGCGCGCCGCCGCGACCCCCGCTCCGCCGCCGCCGCCCTGCTCGAGGGCGTGAAGGACAGCTGGGCGCAAGAGCGCGACTGACGGCTACACTCGAAGGGTGATGAGCGAGGACGAACGGCCCCAGCGATTGCGCGTGACGTACCGCAAGGCGGATACGTTGCGCTACATCGCGCACCTCGATCTGATGCGCACCTGGGAGCGCAGCCTGCGACGCGCGCGGCTGCCGCTCGCGTACACGCAGGGTTTCACGCCGCACGCGCGGATCGCGCTCGGTGCGCCGCTGCCCGTCGGCACCGTCGGCGAGCGCGAGCTGCTCGATGTCTGGATGTCGCCCCCGATCGCGCCCGAGGAGTTCGCGCGCCGTCTGGCGGCGGTGTTGCCGGAGGGACTGGCGCTGCTCGCCGTCGAGGAGGAGGCTCACGAGCTGCCCTCGCTGCAGTCGCAGATCCGCAGCGCGACCTACGAGGTCTCGTTCGCGCCCGACGCATTCGATGTCGCCGAAGTGCAGACGCGGCTCGATGCGCTGCTCGCGCTCGAGACGCTCGACTGGGAGGAGCAGCGCGGCGCGAAGACGCGGCGCTCCGACCTGCGGGTAGCGATCCGCGACCTCGTGCTGCGCGAGGAGGGCGAACGGCTGCTGCTGGCGATGGACCTGGAGCTGAACGAGGAGCGCACCGGCCGCCCGGCCTCCGTCCTCGCGGCGCTCGGCATCGAGGTGCGCCCCATGAGCGTCGTGCGGACTGCGCTGCGGCTCGGCGAGCCGGCGCTTGCCGCCGCGACGGAGAGCGCGTCGTGACCGCGTTGTCCCGGGCCGCCTTCGTCGTGCTCCTGATCGCCGTGGTGGCCGCGATCATCACGATCCGCTGCAGTGGCGGCGGCGACGAGGGCGGCGAGGCGACGCCAACCGCGACGGCCACGCCCTCGCCGGCGGCGGCGAGGCCCACCGCGACCGCGACCGCAACTCCCACGCCCACGCCCACGCCGACGCCGAACGCGACCCCGACTGCGACACGCACGCCGACCGCGACCGCAGCGCCGACGGGACTGGCGACGCCCACGTCCCTCGATGCCGAGGGCATCCCGTACTCGGTGTCTGACCTCGTGAGCGCGCTCGCACCGGGGGGCATCGTGCTGACCGATCTGTACGATCCGTCATCCGCATGCGCGGGAGCGGCGGTCGAGGGCTTGCCCTTCGTCGCCTCGGGGGACGCCACGGCGGGGCGCTACGCGGTCTGGGTGCTCTGGGTCTACCCGGACAGCGAGGCGAGGCAGGGCGACTGGCAGACGGGGCAGCGAGCCGAACCGCTGGTGGAGGGCTGCGAGCCACCGAACGGCTTCATCTACTGGCACGCCAACCTGCTGCTCTGGTTCGTCGGGTTCTACGGCGACGACGTCGCGCCGGGATCGCCTCCGCTGAGCCGCGAGGAAGTGCGTGAGCACACGGTGATTCGTGCGTTCCTCGGGCTGAGCCAGTGAACGTCCGCTTCCTGCTGTTGCGCCATGCCGAGGCCGAGGGCAATGCGGCGGGCCAGACGCAGGGCCGCATCGACCACCCGCTGACGGAACGCGGACGGCGCCAGGCTCAGGCCGCGGCGGACGCGCTTGGCCACTACCGGCCTGTCGCGCTCTACTGCAGCCCCGCCACCCGGGCGCGCGAGACCGCTGCCGCCGTCGGTGGGCCACTCGGCCTCGAGGCGGCCGTCGACGAGCGGCTCCACGAGCTGGACCACGGCGACCTCGACGGCCAGACGATGGCGGAGATTCGCGACGAGTACGCGGATTT
>CBDHDI010000011.1:0-287500 GCA_965261685.1 Dehalococcoidia bacterium | reverse complement strand
GGGTGACGGCGTGCCTATTGAAGAATGAGCCGACGAGTTGCGTTCCGTGGCAAGGTTAAGCGACGGGAGTCGCGGAGCCGGAGCGAAAGCGAGTCCTAACAGGGCGTTTCAGTCGCGGGATGCAGACCCGAAACCTGGTGAGCTACCCATGGGCAGCGTGAAGCGAGGGTAAGACCTCGTGGAGGCGCGAACCTTCCTACGTTGCAAAGTGGTTGGATGACCTGTGGGTAGGGGTGAAATGCTAATCGAACCAGGAGATAGCTGGTTCTCCCCGAAATGCGTTTAGGCGCAGCCTCGTGTGATGTGCACTGGAGGTAGGGCTCTGGTTGGGCTAGGGGGCTTACCGCTTACCAAACCCATCCAAACCGCGAATGCCAGTGTATGAGAACACGGGAGTGAGACAGCGGGGGCTAAGCTTCGTTGTCGAAAGGGAAACAGCCCAGACCCTCGGCTAAGGCCCCTAAATCCATGCTTAGTGTGAAAGGATGTCCGGTCGCAAAGACAGCCAGGATGTTGGCCCAGAAGCAGCCATCATTGAAAGAGTGCGTAACAGCTCACTGGTCGAGTGATCGGGCGCCGACAATGTAGCGGGGCTCAAGCATGGTGCCGAAGCCAGGGGATCGCACCCCCTCGGGGGAGCGGTCGGTAGGGGAGCGTTCCGCGCAGCAGTGAAGCCGGCAGGGTGACCTCCGGTGGAGCGCGCGGAAGTGAGAATGTCGGCATGAGTAGCGTAATTCCGGTGAGAAACCGGGACACCGTAAGCCCGAGGGTTCCTACGCAAGGTTTATCCGCGTAGGGTTAGGCGGGCCTAAGCCGAGGACGAGAGTCGTAGGCGATGGACAGCAGGTTAGTATTCCTGCCCCACCGCGGCTGCGTTTGAGGCAGGAGGGGTGACCTGGAAGGATAGGCTGGGCGGGCCGATTGGACATGGTCCGTTCTTCAGCCGTAGGCGTCCGGGGGTAGGCAAATCCGCCCCCGGGTCAAGCGGAGGGCTGGAGAGAAGCGGAGACGTCAGTCAAAGCGACCCGGTTGAGTCCATGCCAGCAAGAAAAGCCTCGCTGCCGAGCAACCGCGGTGCCCGTACCGCAAACCGACACTGGTGGGCGGCGGTAAGTACCGTCAGGTGATCGAGAGAACCTTCGTTAAGGAACTCGGCAATCTCGCTCCGTAACTTCGGGAGAAGGAGCGCCCCGGCCGGTGATGGACTTCGCGTCCAGAGCATGGTCGGGGCCGCAGAGAGCAGGCCCAGGCGACTGTTTAACAAAAACACAGGTCTCTGCCAACGCGTAAGCGGATGTATAGGGGCTGACGCCTGCCCAGTGCCGGAAGGTTAAGGGGAGCGGTGCAAGCCGCGAACCGAAGCCCCGGTGAACGGCGGCCGTAACTATAACGGTCCTAAGGTAGCGAAATTCCTTGTCGGGTAAGTTCCGACCCGCACGAATGGCGTAACGATCTGGGCGCTGTCTCAACGAAGGACTCGGCGAAATTGAACTGGCCGTGAAGATGCGGCCTACCCGCAGCCGGACAAAAAGACCCCGTGGAGCTTTACTGCAGCTTGGCGCTGGAGGCCGGGCTTGGACTGCGTAGGATAAGTGGGAGGCTGTGAACCGTTTCTTTCGGGAGGCGGGGAGCCAACAGTGAAATACCACTCTTCCAGGTTTGTCCTCCTAACCCGTGAGCAAGCATGGGAACAGCGCCTGGTGGGCAGTTTGACTGGGGCGGTCGCCTCCCAAAAGGTAACGGAGGCGCGCAATGGTCCCCTCAGGGTGGATGGCAATCACCCGACGCGTGTATTGGCATAAGGGGGCTTGACTGCGAGACGGACATGTCGAGCAGGGACGAAAGTCGGCCAAAGTGATCCTACGGTCCCGAGTGGAAGGGCCGTGGCTTATCGGATACAAGCTACCCCGGGGATAACAGGCTGATCCTGCCCAAGAGTTCATATCGACGGCAGGGTTTGGCACCTCGATGTCGGCTCGTCGCATCCTGGGGCTGAATCAGGTCCCAAGGGTTGGGCTGTTCGCCCATTAAAGCGGTACGCGAGCTGGGTTCAGAACGTCGTGAGACAGTTCGGTCTCTATCCGCTGTGGGCGTAGGAGGCTTGAGGAGCGCTGCCCCTAGTACGAGAGGACCGGGGTGGACGGACCTCTGGTGTGCCGGTTGTCCTGCCAAGGGCATCGCCGGGTAGCCAAGTCCGGAACGGATAAGCGCTGAAAGCATCTAAGTGCGAAGCCAACTCCAAGATGAGGCCTCCCACTGGGTTAACCAGGTAAGACCGCGGGAAGACTACCCGCTTGATAGGCCACAGGTGGAAGCGCAGCAATGCGTGCAGCTGAGTGGTACTAATGGTCGAGGGCTTGACCCTTCGTCAGGCGCCCTCCGCATTCCCCGCCGTTCCCGCCGCAACCGTCACGCTCATCTTCCGGCGGACGCCCCCCAGGCGCCCGCAGCCGGACCTCCGGAGCCGCTATACTGACCATCGGATTGGTTGGGCCGGACCTTGAGTGATCCGGAATCGTCGCGGGATGGAGCAGTGGTAGCTCGTCGGGCTCATAACCCGAAGGTCGGGGGTTCGAATCCCTCTCCCGCTACCAAGCAATGACACGGGCGCAGCAACCGCTGCGCCCGTTTTGCGTCAGCCCCGGGCCGCCGCCAGCGCGAGGTCCCGCGTGAGCTCCGCCTGGCCCGCGTGCTCCCCCATGTGCCGCGCGACCACGATCAGCAGCTCCAGCCCGCTGATCTCGCCCCGGTGTGGATGGCGCCTCAATGCCGCGAGGTCTGCCTCGGTGAGCTTCTCGAGCGCCGGGGCGATGCGGGCCGAGAGGGCGCGCCACTCGTCCTCGATCACCGCCGCGGAGCGAACGGCCGCGGCGAACTCCGCCTCCCGATCGCGGTCGACTGCGATCCCGCAGAGGACGTCCAGCAGCCGGTGCTCCGTCGCGCCGAGGGCATGAGCGGCCAGCACGTAGGCGCTGTTCGCGCCGGCGGCCGGAGGGCGCCAGTCAAGCGGTACGCCGGCCTCCTCGAGGTCGGAGAGCGCGCTGATGATGCTCTCGATCGAATGGCTGATGTAGGGCCAGAAGGATTGGGCGGTCTCGCTGCGCGCCATCGCTGGCCCCTCTCGTGGCTGGGCGATCTTGCTCGCTCGCCCGTCGCGCCGCATACTTAGCGGTCCTGGTGGTTAGAGCGCGGTGGAACCACCCGTTCCCATCCCGAACACGGAAGTGAAACGCCGCAGCGCCGACGATACTCCCCGGGCAACCGGGTGCGGAAAATAGGCCACTGCCAGGACTCATGCGAGCCGGTTCCACGCGGGGCCGGCTCGCTCCGCGTCCAGCGACGTTCCGACTGGCATCCCAACCGCGCGACGGAGCGTGCCAGCAGCGCGTGCTATGATCCCCCGGCTGCCCGGCGGACCGTCTCTACGGCCCGCCAGCGGCGAACCGAGGACAGGAGGGCCCAGCAGACCTTGACGAACCCCGACATCACGGAGCAGGCCGACCCATCGGGCGGCGCTCCCGCAGCAGTCGCTGCACCAGAACCGCCTCCCCCGCCTGAAGCGACCATCGCACCCGCACCCCCCGCCGCACCAGAGCCCGAGGAAGAGGAAGAGATCCTCGACATGGGCGCGCTGCTCGACGCCGGCGAGGCGCCCGAACCGCGCCAGCTGCGTCGCGGCGAGGTCATCGAGGGCCCCGTGATGAGCATCGAGCGCGACGGCGTCCTCATCGACCTCGTCGATATCGGCTCGAAGTCCGAGGGCGTCGTGCCCGTGCAGGAGATGCATTCGCTCGGCTCCGACCCGCTCTCCCGGCTCAGCATCGGCGAGAACGTGCTCGTCTACGTCATGCAGGCGGAGACCGAGGACGGCCAGGTCCAGCTCTCGATCGACCGCGCGCGGGGCGAACAGGGCTGGCGGATCCTGCAGGAGCGGTTCGAAAGCGGTGAGATCTTCGAGGCGGAGATCACGGGCTTCAACAAGGGCGGCCTGCTCGCCAACGTCGAGGGCGTCAACACCTTCATCCCCATGTCGCAGGTCGTCGGCGCCAAGCCCGGCAGCGACGGCGCCAACCCGCTCTCCGACCAGGTCGGCCGGCGGCTGCGCATGAAGGTGATCGAGATCAACCGCCGCCGCAACCGCGCCATCCTCTCCGAGCGCGCGGCCATGCAGGAGTGGCGCGCCGAGCAGAAGGAGCGGCTGCTGGGCGAGCTCACCGAGGGTGAAGTTCGCCGCGGCAAGGTCACCTCGATCCGCAACTTCGGCGTCTTCGTGGACCTCGGTGGGGCCGACGGCCTCGCCCACCTGTCCGAGCTCTCCTGGGACCGCAACGCGGACCCGGAGCAGCTCTTCGACATCGGCCAGGAGATCGATGTCTTCGTCATGCGCATCGATCGCGAGAACAAGAAGATCGCCCTCTCCGTGCGCCGCGCCGCGCCGGAGCAGTGGCAGGACCTGATCGGCCGTTACGAGGTCGGCGACGTCGTCCCCGGCGTCGTCACGAAGGTCGTCGCCTTCGGCGCCTTCACGCGGCTGCCCGGGCCCGTCGAGGGCCTGGCGCACGTCTCGGAGCTGGTCGACCGGCGCATCAACGCGCCCGACGAGATCCTCACCGAGGGCGACGTCGTGCCGCTCAAGATCGTGCGTATCGAGCACGACCGGCACCGCCTCGGGCTCTCGCTGCGCGAGGGCCGGCAGGAAGCCGAGGTGCGCGGCTGGCGCTTCGATGACCACGGGCGCGTCATGGGCGTCGCCGACGAGGCGCGCGCGGAGTTCCCGAAC
Source organism: Dehalococcoidia bacterium (assembly GCA_965261685.1). Taxonomy (GTDB): domain Bacteria; phylum Chloroflexota; class Dehalococcoidia; order UBA2979; family UBA2979; genus VXMT01. Next base: position 282,720 of record CBDHDI010000011.1, on the reverse strand, counting down.
GAGTGCACCGCCGTCGAGGAACGCTACGCTGCCCGTCTGGCCGAGGCAGAGGCCGCCGAGGAGGCACGCGCCGACGCGCGCGGCCGCCGCTCCGGCGGCGCCGATCAGGCCGCACCGCGTCGCCCGGACGCCCCGCCGATGACGGCGATGGCCGCCGCGATGCAGCAGGCGCGGGAGGAACTCGCCTCCCAGGAAGCGCAGGACGAGGCCCCGGCGGCAGAGGCCCCGGCAGCGGAGGCCCCGGCGGCAGAGGCCCCGGCGGCAGAGGCTCCGGCGGCAGAGGCTCCGGCAGCAGAGGCTCCGGCAGCAGAGGCTCCGGCGGCAGAGGCCCCGGCGGCAGAGGCCCCGGCGGCAGAGGCCCCGGCGGCAGAGGCCCCGGCGGCAGAGGCCCCGGCGGCAGAGGCCCCGGCGGCAGAGGCCCCGGCGGCAGAGGCCCCGGCGGCAGAGGCCCCGGCGGCAGAGGCCCCGGCAGCAGAGGCCCCGGCGGCAGAGGCCCCGGCGGCAGAGGCCCCGGCGGCAGAGGCCCCGGCGGCAGAGGCCCCGGCAGCAGAGGCTCCGGCAGCAGAGGCTCCGGCGGAAGAATAGGGAACACGCCTGGCGCGTCCCCGGGACGGATCGAAGACCAACGGTTCCACGGCCCGGGTCCGCGCTGCCCCTTGTTCACCCTCGCGAGTGACCTCGGGCGGAGTGGCGCGACTGTTGTCGCCGCTGTGACGGCGACGACGGTGGTTGACGTAATCTGGTCATTGCGGGCTGGGCCGAGTGGCGTCCTCGAACGCCGCTCCGGGCCGTGGTAGCCTTAATGGCGCGCGGACGGGAGAGCAGAATGGCGGATCGGTTCGACAAGTTCACCGAACGGGCCCGCCGTGTGCTCACTCTCGCGCAGGAGGAAGCGCAGCGCTTCAACCACAACTACATCGGCACCGAGCATCTGCTGCTCGGCCTCGTCCGCGAGGGCGACGGCGTGGCTGCGAAGGTGCTGTCCAACCTCGGCGTCGAACTGAACAAGGTCCGTTCCGCTGTCGAGTTCATCATCGGCCGCGGCGATCGCACGACCAGCGGCGAGATCGGGCTCACCCCCCGCGCCAAGCGCGTGATCGAACTCGCCGTCGATGAGGCGCGCCGGCTCAACCACTCCTACATCGGCACCGAGCACCTGCTGCTCGGCCTCGTCCGCGAGGGCGAGGGCATCGCGGCGGGCGTCCTCGAGAGCCTCGGGGTGAACCTCGAGCGGGTGCGTGGCGAGACCACGCGCATCCTCGCGCAGACGCAGCCGCAGGGCGCAGCGGCGGCCGGCTCCGGCGGGCGACAGTCGGCGCGCACGCCGACGCTCGATCAGCTCGGTGTGGATCTGACCGCCGCCGCGCGGAGCAGCCAGCTCGACCCGGTGATCGGCCGCGAGACCGAGATCGAGCGCGTCGTGCAGATCCTCTCCCGCCGCACCAAGAACAACCCCGTGCTGATCGGTGAACCGGGCGTCGGCAAGACCTCGATCGCCGAGGGCCTCGCGCACCGCATCGTGCAGGGCGACGCCCCCGAGACACTGCTCGGCAAGCGCATGCTCACCCTCGACATCGGCTCGCTCGTCGCCGGCACGAAGTACCGCGGCGAGTTCGAGGAGCGCCTCAAGAAGGTGATCGAGGAGATCCGCTCCGCCAAGAACTGCATCCTCTTCATCGACGAGCTGCACATGCTCGTCGGCGCCGGCGCCGCCGAGGGCGCCGTTGATGCGGCGAACATCCTCAAGCCGGCGCTCGCCCGCGGCGAGCTGCAGGCGATCGGCGCGACGACCCTCGACGAGTACCGCAAGCACATCGAGCGCGACGCCGCGCTCGAGCGCCGCTTCCAGCCCGTGCGCGTCGACGAGCCCTCGACCGAGGAGACCGTGGAGATCCTCAAGGGCATCCGCGGCGCCTACGAGGAGCACCACAAGCTGCAGATCAGCGACGAAGCGATCAAGGCCGCCGCTGAACTGTCCGCGCGCTACGTCTCCGACCGCTTCCTGCCGGACAAGGCGATCGACCTGATCGACGAGGCGTCGGCGCGCGTGCGCATCCGCCGCCACTCGACGCCGCCCTCGGTGCGCGACGCCACGAAGGGCCTCGAGGCGCTGCGCCGCGAGAAGGACCAGGCGATCGGCAGCCAGCAGTACGAGTACGCTGCCGAACTGCGCGAGCGCGAGGTGCGCCTGCAGGCCAAGCTCGAGGAGCTCGAGCAGGAGGTCCAGAGCGAGCGCGAGGGCAGCGAGCTGCTCGTCAGCGAAGAGGACATCCGCGACGTCGTCTCGATGTGGACCGGCATCCCGCTGACGCGCATCGCCTCAGAGGAGACCGCGCGCCTGATCGAGATGGAGCAGTTCCTGCGCGATCGCGTGATCGGGCAGGACGAGGCGATCAGCGCCGTCGCGAAAGCCGTGCGCCGTGCGCGGGCGGGGCTCAAGAACCCGAAGCGCCCGATCGGCGTGTTCATGTTCCTGGGGCCGACGGGCGTGGGGAAGACCTACCTCGCCGAGACGCTCGCCGAGTTCATGTTCGGCTCGAAGGACAACATCGTCCGGCTCGACATGTCCGAGTTCATGGAGAAGCACACAGTCTCGCGCCTTGTCGGCTCGCCGCCCGGCTACGTCGGCTACGACGACGGCGGGCAGCTGACGGACCTGGTGCGGCGGCGCAGCTACTGCCTGATCCTCCTCGACGAGATCGAGAAGGCGCACCCGGACGTCTACAACATGCTGCTCCAGATCTTCGACGACGGGCACCTGTCCGACGCCAAGGGCCGCAAGGTGGACTTCCGCAACACCATCATCATCCAGACCTCCAACGTCGGCTCCGACCTGATCCGCAAGGACAGCCGCTTCGGGTTCAACACGGCGAGCGACGACGCCAAGACCGTCGAGCAGATGTACGAGCGGATGAAGGACAAGGTCACCGAAGAGATGAAGCGGGTCTTCCGGCCCGAGTTCCTCAACCGCATCGACCAGTCCGTCGTCTTCCACGCGCTCCAGGAGGAGCATATCCGCCAGATCGTGGATCTCGAGCTGAAGGACCTGCGCGACAACCTGCGCGAGAAGGACATCACCCTTGAGGTCGAGAAGCCGCTGCTCGACCACCTCGGCAAGAAGGGCTTCGACCCGGTGTTCGGCGCGCGGCCACTGCGCCGCGTCATCCAGAACGAGGTCGAGGACCGCCTCTCCGACGCTCTCCTCGAGGGCCAGTTCTCCGAGGGCGACGCGATCCGCCTCGACTACGTCGACGGCGAGGTCACCGCGGAGAAGATCGCCAGGGCCCCACTGCCGGAGCCCCCGGTGGCGGAGGAGCCTGAGCCCCCGGCGGAGGAGGAGCAGGAGCCCGTCCTCACGCCCTGAGCGGGGGCCGTTCAGCCGTTCCGCAACCATGTGTGAGGGTCGCCGCGAGGCGGCCCTCCTAGCGTTGCGCGTGTGATCGCTCGCCGTCGGGTCAACGGTCGCAGGAGTGCGCGCTAGCGGCGCTCTGCTGCCCAGGCGACCACCGCCTGCCGTGCTTCCTCTTGCAGCCCCGCGAGCGGCTCCTCGCCCGCCAGCGCGATCCAGCGATACTCGAAGCGCAGTCCCCGCTCGCTCGCCGAACCCGTTGGCTCGCGGTGCCAGCAATCCGGCAGCGGCGCCGAGGGCGTCATCGCAAAGCAGTGCCAGCGCTGTGGCCCCGGCGAGCCCGAGCCCGGCACGGCCTCGTGCTCCAGCGTGGCCACCGCCTCCCAGCCCTCGAGCGGCAGGCCGCTCTCCTCCAGCACCTCGCGTGCGACGGCCGCGAGCGGGGTTTCGCCGTCCTCGACTGTGCCGCCCGGGATTTGCAGGCCTGCCTCGGGCTGGCCCGCGTGCTCGAACACGAGCAGCTCGGTCGCCGCCGCCCCCTCGCGCAGCACGAAGCCGTACGCCTTGCCGGTCACTGGTGGCAAGGCCCGGCCCGGTTCCGGCATCGCCGCTGTCGCGTCAGGGTGCGCGCGCCCGCGTCGATGGATCGGGCTGCTCGGAGAGGGGGAGGCGAGGCGGGGCGCGGTGGGCGTAGATGCTCTGCAGCAGGCCGACGGCGATGAAGGTCGCGAGCAGCGCCGTGCCGCCCTGCGAGATGAACGGCAGCGGCAGACCCGTTGCCGGGAAGAGCCGCACGTTCACCGCCATGTTGAGCATCGCCTGAGCGAGCAACAGGGCGGTCAGCCCGGACGCCAGCAGCCGCCCGAACGAGTCGGGCGCGTGGCGCGCAGCTTCCAACCCCCGCCAGCCGATCAACCCGAACAGCACGAGGACGGCCAGCGTGCCGATCAGCCCCAGCTCCTCGCCGATCATTGCGAACACGAAGTCGCTCGAGCGGCCGAGGATCCCGTAGAGGTGCGACTCGCTGCCGCCGAACAGGCCGCTGCCCGTGATGCCGCCCTCGGCAAGCGCGGTCTCCGCCTGGCGCAGCGTGTACCCGGTTCCGAGGGGGTCGCGCTCCGGGTTCAGGAAGACGGCGATGCGCTCTCGCTGATAGTCCGGCACGGCGAGCGCGAAGGTGAGCGGCATCAGCCCGGCGAGCCCGGCGAAGAGCCCGCCGAGCATGCGCAGCGACGTGCCCCAGACGACCACGACGACGAGCCAGCCCGACGTGAAGATCAGCGCCGAGCCCGTATCCGGCTGTGTCAGCACCGGCAGTAGCAGCCCGGCGAGGAGAACGAACGTGACCAGCAGCGCGGGCAACCTCGGCGTTCTCACGCTCGCGTAGGAGGCGAGCGCGACCACGAGCGCGAGCTTGGCGAACTCCGCAGGCTGGAACGTGGCGCCCCCAACCGTCAGCCAGCGCCGCGCCCCGTACTCGGTCTCGCCGGCGACGAGCGCGAGCAGCAGCAGCCCGATGGCGAGGACGTACAGCGCCGCGCTCCCCGGCCGCAGGAGCCGGTAATCGAACCGCGCCGCGAACAGCATCATGGCCGCCCCGGCGATCGCGATCACGGCGTGGCGCAGGGCAGCGATGGTGAGCAGCGGATGCGGCGGCTCGCCGAGGGTGGACGAGTGCACGCTGACGAGCCCGAACGCCGCCAGCAGGGCGACCGCTGCCCAGAGCGTGATGTCGCTGCGCTGCAGCGGCCCGGCCAGCGCCTCCCGGATCACGGCTGTACGCTCCCGACCCTTGCCCGGTTCCAGTACCACTCCTCCTCCGGGCTGATGTCCATCCCGAAGTAGGCCGTGAGGATCTCGCGGGCGACCGGCCCGGCGTGCGTCGCGCCGACGCCGTACTCGAGGTAGACCACGATCGCGACCTCCGGGTCGTCGTAGGGCGCGAAGCCGATGTACCAGCCGTGCGAGGCGAGCAGCCCGTCGGCGTTGCGGCTGCCGAACTCGGCCGTGCCGGTCTTGCCGCCGATCTCGATGCCGACGGGCTCGCCGCGCCAGGCCGTCCCGCCCGTGTCGGCGGCGCGGCGCAGCGCCTCGCGCACGACCTCCAGATGCTCGCTCTCGATCGGCACGGTGGCGGCGACCTCACGCTCGAAGGGAATCATGCCCGCGGCAGTTCGCAGCCCATGCGCGATGCGAGGCACGAGCAGATCGCCGCCGTTGGCGAGTGCGGCCGTCGCGACCGCCATCTGCAGGGGGGTGACCTCGAGGTAGCCCTGCCCGATGCCCATGTTGTAGCTGTCGCCCAGCACCCACGGTTCCCCGATCACTTCTTCCTTCCAGTCCGCATCCGGGACCAGGCCGAAGGACTCGCCGGGAAGGTCCACGCCGGTCGGCGCGCCGAAGCCGAACGCGCGCGCATACGCCGCCACGCGCGCCACGCCCAGACCTTCGAAGTGCTCGTCATCCTGGTCGTAGCCGCCGGCCAGGTAGTAGTAGTAGACGTCCGAGGAGCGCGTCAGCCCGCCGTAGAAGTCCAGCAAGCCGTGTGGCGCCCAGTCCCTGTAGGTGTAGACGACCGTCGGGTCGTAGATCGAGCGGATGGTGATTGCGCCGCTGCTGAAGATCTTCGTCTCCGGCGTGGCGACGCCCTCCTCGAGCGCGGCCGCGCCCACGAATGGCTTGAAGATCGAGCCGGGCGCCGGCGCGTCCATGTACGCGCGGTGCACCAGCGGGCGGGTCGCGTCGGTCAGCAGTGCGCCGATGTCCTCGCCGCCCGAGTGCCAGGCGAAGGCGCTCACGTCGTACGAGGGGTAGGTGGCCAGCGCCAGGAGCTCGCCGCTGCGTACGTCCAGCAGCACCGCCGCGCCCGATCGCGAGAGGTCCTCGGGGTCGCGCTTCTCGACCTCGACGGCGTACGCGAGGCCCTGCTCGATGCCCTCGGCGAGCGCCTTGGTGGCCGCGCGCTGCATCCGCATGTCGATGCTCAGCACGAGATCCGCTCCCCCGCGCGCCGGGTCGGCGCCGAGGCTGCGCAACTCGCGGCCGATCGGGTCGGCGATGACCAGCCGCTGGCCGTCCTCCCCGCGCAACTCGGTCTCGTAGGTCATCTCCACGCCTGAGCGCCCGACGAACGCGTCGAGCCGGTACCCGGCGTCGAGGTAGGCGTCTGCCTGCTCGGCGGTGATCCGTCCGACGTAGCCGATCATGTGCGCGAGCAGGTCGCCGCCGCCATAGACGCGCCTCGGCGCCGTGCGCACGAGGGCGGCGGGTACGTCGGCGAGGGACGTGCGCAGTGCAATCGCCTCTTCGCGGCCGAAGCCCTCGCGCAGCGTCAGCGGCGCAAGCGGATCGATTACCGCCAGCGGCTGGTCGAGCGCCTCTTCGATCACCGAGCGGGGGACGAGGCCGATCCGCTCGATGGCGCGCAGCGCGGCCAGCCGCGCTGCCGGCTCGCTCGGCAGCTCGCCCGGGACGAGCGACAGGGAGAAGGTGGCGACGTTGTGCGCGAGGACGGCGCCGCTGCGGTCGAGAATCAGCCCGCGCAGCGGCTCGACGGGGATGCTGCGCACGAACTCGCCGCGCACGTTCCCCGGCGAGTCCTGCGAGACGGCTGCGTCGGCGGGTACGTCGGCGTAGAGCTGGAGCCGGACCAGCTGCACGGCGAGCACGATCAGCATGAGCGCGCCGAAGGCCTGCATCACGCGGAGACGTTGATCGCTCACTCGAACAGCCCCCGTTGTGCCGTGGGGTCCGGAGCCGGCCCGCGTCGCAGCGCCCACGCTCCGCTGGCGAGGATGCTGGCGAGGGCGAACGCGGCGGCGGCGCTCCAGGCCGCGCCCTCGAACAACTCGTTCTGCTGCTGCGCGGACAGAGCGGCCAGGCCGCTGGAGAACCGTAGCATCGCCTGGAACACCAGCACCCCGAGCGCGGCCGCGACCGGCGCCAGCAGGAGCCGCTCCCAGTGCCGCAGCGCCGCTGCGGGGAGCAGCAGGGCGGCGGTCGGAAGCATCGCGAGCAGGAACCAGCCGGCGCGCTCCTCGGACGCCACGCCCAGCACGATTGCGGCGAGGAAGGCGGCGGGGACGGCCTCGCCGAGGCCGCGCGCGGCGCCCCAGCCCGCGATCACTGCCAGAGGCAGCACGGGCGCCGCGAGCGGCTGATCGATCCAGATCGGCGTGGCTCCGAGCTGCATCAGCGCCGCACCGACGCCGAGCAGCGCCGCCACGCACGCGAACAGCAGCCGGACCAGCAGCACGCCGGGGAACTCGGTCACTTGGCGGTCCCCGTCCCTGACGCCGTCCTCGACGGCTCGGTGACCACGAGCACGTGCTCGAGCCGGTCGTACGTCGCGAGCGGTTCGACGCGGATGTTCGCGAACAGATCCTGCCCGCTGCGATCGACCTCCGTCACCTGCCCGGCGAGCAGTCCGCCCGGCAGACCACCGATCAGGGCGGACGTGAGCACGAGGTCGCCCTCGCTGATCGGATCGCCGATCGGGGCGAACTCCAGCCGCAGGCCGTCCCGGCTGCCGGTAAGCGCCGTCTGCGTTCGCGTGGACTGGACGACGGCCGCGATCGCGGATTGCGGGTCGCTGAGCAGACGCACACGCGACCGCTGCTGCTGCACGGATGAGACGAGACCGATCAGCGTCGCACCGCTTCCGAGCACCGGCTGCCCCTTGCGTACCCCGTCGCGCGCGCCGCGATCGATCACGATCACGTCGCGCCCGGGCGCCGGATCGCGCAGCACCACCCTCGCCGCGAGGGTCGCGCCCACATTCCCCGCTCCGGCGGCGGCGGTCAGGTCGGCCAGTTGACCGCTGCGGATCACGGACTCGCGGAGGCTTGCATTCTCCGCCTCGAGGCGCGCGATCTTGCGGCGCAGCGAGGCGTTCTCGTCGCTCAGGTCGTCAATCTTGTCTCCGTGCTGTGCGGCATCGGAGAGGGTGCGCGCCACATCACCGGCGGCGCCGATCAGCGGCGCGAAGATCAGGCCGCCGCGTTCCTCGAACCCCGCCGCGCCCTGTGCCCGCGAGCCGGCGAGCAGGGCGCCCGCGAGCGTCAGGAGTGCGATCAGCCAGAAGGCGTGGCGTATCACAGCCACGGGTATGCCCTCCGCACGATCCGATCAGCAGTGAGGAGCACGAAACGCAGAGATCAGACCGTCAGAACCGGTGAAAATGTGGTGTCGGTGCCCGTTCACCAGCCGTGGCTCAGTCTACCAGATCGCCCCTGTGGCGAGCCCTGGTCGCCGCGCGTCAGCGTACGGGGCGCCGGGCGCTGATCCTGGCCTGCACCTTCAGCAGCGTCGAGGCTTCCTCGAGCGTCTCGGCGCACCCGCGGACAACCGAGCGAAGCGGGTCCGCGGCCACGTACGTGGGGAAGCGCGTCTCGGCGGCGATGCGGCGGTCGAGGCCTTGCAGCAGCGAGCCCCCGCCCGCCATCGCGATGCCGTGCAGCATCAGGTCGGCGACCAGCTCCGGCGGCGTGCGCTCGATCGTCGCCTGCACCGCGTGGACGATCTCGCTCGTGATCGGCGCCAGCGCGTCCCGCACCTCGACCGTCGAGACCTCGACGGACTTCGGGAGCCCGGTCGCGAGGTCGCGGCCGCGCAGGTCGACGTGGCCCTCCTCTTCGAGCGGGTAGGCGGACCCGGCTTCGATCTTGATCGACTCCGCGCTGCGCTCGCCGATCAGCATGTTGTGGACCTGCCGCGCGTACTGCATCAGGGCCTGATCCATCGCGTCGCCGGCCGCCCGCACCGATGTCGAAACGACGATGCCGCCGAGGGCGATCACGGCGACCTCGCTGGTGCCACCGCCGATGTCGATGATCATCTGTCCGGCGGGGTTCATCACCGGCAGCTTGGAGCCGATCGCGGAGGCCATCGGCTCCTCGATCAGGAAGCAGGAGCGTGCGCCGGCGGCGACGGCGGCGTCATGGACGGCGCGCTTCTCCACCTCCGTCGCGCCGGACGGGATGCCGATCACGACGCGCGGCTTGGGGATGCCGATCCCGAAGCGCTCGTGCACCTGGCGGATGAAGTGGTGCAGCATGCGCTCGGTCACGGCGAAGTCCGAGATCACGCCGTCGCGCAGCGGGCGCACGGCCACGATCGTCGAGGGCGTGCGCCCCACCATGAGCTTCGCCTCGTCGCCGATCGCGAGCACACGCTTCGATACCGTGTCGATGGCGACCACCGAGGGCTCGTCGACGACGATGCCGCGCCCGCGCACGAAGACCAGTGTGTTGGCGGTACCGAGGTCGATCCCGATGTCGTGCGAGAAGATGCCGAGGAAGCTGGACAGGGGGTTGAAGGCCACGGGGAGTCCCTTTCGCGGCGTTCAATCCCGGTTGTGCCAACGAGCGATCGCCCCACGCGTGCGCAGGGAGAGATGCCGGCGGGGCCCCGCCGCAGGCGCCCGCAGGCTCAGTATAGCCCGCCGGGCATCGCCTCGTGCGCCGCCGCCGCGGCCCGGTTTAGCCCTCCCAGCCTCGCTCGCGGAGGCGGGCGATGAACTCGTCCTCGCTGAGGATGAGAGTCTCGAGTTCCTCGGCCTTCGTGCGCTTGGCGCCGCCGCCGGCGCCGGCGAGCAGGTAGCTGGTCTGCTTGCCGACCGCGCCGCTGACGCGCCCGCCCAGCTCCTTGATCAGCGCCTCCGCCTCGTTCCGCGCCCAGCGATCGAGGCGGCCCGTCACGACGACGATGTCGCCCTCCAGCGGTCCGCCGCGCGCCGAGGTGTCGTCGTCCATGCGCACCCCCGCCTCGGCTAGGCGGGCGATCTCCGCTGCGTTGGCGTCGTCGTCGAGGTACTCGTGCAGCGCCTGCGCGACGATCGGACCGACACCGTCGATCGCCTCGATCTCCTCGCCGCCGGCCGCGCGCAGGTGCGCCATGTCGCCGAAGTGCACCGCGATGTCGCGCGCGGTCTCGCCGCCGACGTGGCGGATGCTGAGCGCGACCAGCAGCCGCCGCAGCGGCCGCTGCTTGCTCGCCTCGATCTGCGCGAAGAGGTTGTCGAGCGTCTTCTCGCCGATGCCCTTGAGGGCGAGCAGCTCCTCGCGACGCTCGGGCAGGGCGTAGATGTCGGCGACGCTGCGGATGAACCCGAGCTCCGTGAGGCTGGCCGCGAGCTTCTCGCCGAAGCCCTCGATGTCCATCGCGCCGCGCGAGGCGAAGTGCTCCACGGTGCGCGCGACGCGCGGCGGGCAGCGCAGGTTCGGGCAGCGGGCGCTCGGTCCGTCCGTGACGACGGGTGTCTCGCAGACCGGGCAGCGCTCCGGCGCCTCGAACGGGCGCAGCTCGTGCTCGCGGCCCTCGCGGGCGGCGAGGACGGGGCCGACGACCTCCGGGATCACCTCGCCGGCGCGCTGCACGATCACGTCGTCGCCGATCAGCAGGCCCTTCGCCTGCACCTGCTCCGCGTTGTGCAGCGTCGCCACGCTCACGCGCGCCCCGCCGACCACCACCGGCTCGAGGACCGCGAACGGCGTCAGCGCCCCCGTGCGCCCGACCGAGACCTGGATGTCGCGCAGCCGCGTCACGGCCTGCTCGGCCGGGAACTTGTACGCCGTCGCCCAGCGCGGCTCCCGCCCGACGACCCCGAGCTGCCGCTGGTAACCGACGTCGTCGACCTTCACCACGACGCCGTCGATGGCGTACGGCAGCTCCTCACGGCGTCGCACCCACGCCTCGCAGAACGCGACGGCGCGCTCGATGCTCGCGACAGGCTGGGTGAGCGATTCGACCGCTTCGTCGATGCCCTCGAATGGTTTCGCCTCCGGGTTCGTCCGGAAGCCGACCCGGCGTAGCCACTCCAAGGCCGCCCACTGGCTCTCGGGCGGGGCGACGCCCTCGGTCCAGCCGATCTGGTAGACGAAGAGCTGGAGGCGGCGCTGCGCCGTCACCTTGGGATCAAGCTGGCGCAGCGAGCCGGCTGCGGTGTTGCGCGGGTTCATGTAGAGCGGCTGAGGTCGCTTGCCCTCGGCAAGCTCGAGGTTGGCGCGGGCGATCTCCGCGTTGAGGCGATCGAACTCCTCACGCGAGAGGTAGACCTCGCCGCGCACCTCGAAGGCGGGCGGGATGTCAGCGCCGTGCACGCGCAGTGGAATCTCGCGGACCGTGCGCAGGTTCGCCGTGATGTCTTCGCCGCGCAGGCCGTCGCCGCGCGTCGCGCCGACCTCGAGCGCGCCGTCGCGGTACACCAACGAGATCGCGAGGCCGTCGATCTTCGGCTCGCAGACCAGCGCCACGCTCTCCACCTCCAGCAGCCGCAGCACGCGCGCGTACCAGGCGCGCAGCTCGTCGCCGTCGAAGGCGTTGCTGAGCGAAAGCATCGGCTCGCGATGCTCGACCACCGCGAAGCCCTCGGCGACCGCGCCGCCGATGCGCTGGGTCGGGGAGTCGGGCGTGATCAGCTCGGGGAAGCGCGCCTCGAGGTCCACGAGCTCGCGGTAGAGGGCGTCGTAATCGGAGTCGCCGATCTGCGGATCGTCGAGGACGTGGTAGCGATGTTCGTGGGAGCGGACGAGGGAGCGCAGCTCCTCGATCTCGCGGCGCGCCGCCTCGTCCGCCCCTCTGGGCTCGGGCGTGGTCATCGTGCTGAGTATATAAGCGTGGGCCCTTGATAGAATCGGATCGAGGCTCACATCGAGGAGACCCGGGCATTGGCTGAGGTTGTCATCGTCGACTACGGAGCGGGCAACCTGCGCAGCGTGGCGCGGGCAGTCCGCCACGCGGGCGTCGAGCCCGTCATCACGTCGGACCCCGAGGCCGTGGACCGCGCGCGCGCCGTGATCCTGCCCGGGGTCGGGGCCGCCGCCGACACGATGGCCAACCTGCGCCGCGCGAAACTCGTCGAGCCGCTGCGCGACTACATCGCCGCCGATCGCCCCTTCCTCGGCGTCTGCATGGGAATGCAGGCGCTGTTCGACATCTCCGAGGAGGGCGGGGAGCACGAATGCCTCGGCGTGCTGCCGGGTCGCATCGTCCGCTTCCCCCGTGGGCTGACGGTCCCGCACATGGGCTGGAACACGCTGCGGATAGAGCGCCCGCACCCGGTCCTCGCGGGCGTCGAGGACGGCGCCTACGCCTACTTCGTGCACTCCTACTACCCGCGCCCCGACGATCCGGCGCTGACGATCGCCAGCACCGAGCACGGCGTGTCGTTCGCCTCGATCGTCGGGCGGGACAACATGATCGCGACGCAGTTCCACCCGGAGAAGTCCGGCGCGTCCGGCCTGCGCCTCTACGCGAACTTCCTGCGGCTCGCGCTCGAGGGCGGCTCGATCGCGCCCGCGGCGGCGACGGCCGCCGGGGGGAGCGCCTGATGGAAGTCATCCCGGCGATCGATATCCGCGGCGGGCAGTGCGTGCGCCTCAGCCAGGGTGACTACGACCGCGAGACGGTGTTCGACGATGACCCGGTCGCCGTCGCCGTGCGCTGGGCCGCGCTGGGCGCGCGCCGCATCCACATCGTGGACCTCGACGGCGCACGCGCGGGGCAGCAGGTCAACGCCGTGCTGGTGCGGCGCATCGTGCACACCGTCGGCGCCGCCGTGCAGACCGGGGGCGGCATCCGCGACATCGAGACCCTGCGCGCCGCGCTCGATGGCGGCGTGAACCGCGTGGTGCTCGGCACCGCCGCCGTCCGCGACCCGGAGCTGCTGCGCGAAGCCGTCGCCGTGGCGCGCGGCCGGCTGATCGTCTCCGTCGATGCGCGCAACGGCATCGTGCAAACGCAAGGCTGGACCGAGGGCAGCGATGTCGCTGCGACCTCGTTCATCCGCCAGCTCGCCTCGGTCGGCGTCGAGCGCATCGTCTACACGGACATCGAGCGCGACGGCGTGCGCGGCTCCCCGAACTTCGAGATGTACGAGGCGCTGGTCTCGGACACCTCGATCGCCGTCATCGCCGCCGGCGGCGTCAGCACGCTCGACGACCTGCGGCGGCTCTCCGACTGCGGCGTCGAGGCGGCAATCGTCGGGCGCGCCCTCTACACCGGCGAGGTCTCGCTTCCCGAAGCGCTGGCCGTCGCGTGACGCGGCCGACCGCAACGCCGAGGGCGGGGCGCTGAGCCGATGCTGACGAAGCGCATCATCCCCTGCTTCGACGTCGACCGCGGGCGCGTGGTGAAGGGCATCTCCTTCGTCGAGCTGCGCGACGCCGGCGACCCGGTCGAGCTTGCGTCCTCCTACGAGCGGGCCGGCGCCGACGAGCTGGTCTTCCTCGACATCACGGCCTCCTCCGATGGCCGGCCGAGCGTCTACGACATGGTCGCCCGCACCGCGGATCAGGTGTTCGTGCCGTTCACCGTGGGCGGCGGGATCCGCTCACCCGAGGATGTGCGCGTGATGCTCGAGATGGGCGCGGACAAGGTCTCCGTCAACACCGCCGCCGTCGAACGGCCCGAGCTGATCACCGAGGGCGCCCACGGCTTCGGATCGCAGTGCATCGTCGTCGCCATCGACGCCAAGCGCCGCTCGGCAGGCAACCCGGCCGCGGGCTGGGAGGTCTACACCCACGGCGGCCGCACCCCGACCGGCATCGACGCGCTCGCCTGGGCGCGCGAGGCGGTCGAGCGCGGCTCCGGCGAGCTGCTGGTGACCTCGATGGATCGCGATGGCCACCAGACCGGCTACGACCTGGAGCTGCTGCGCGCGATCAGCGACTCGGTCGAGGTGCCGGTGATCGCCTCGGGCGGCGCGGGCACGCCGGAGCACCTCTACGAGGCGCTCACCGAGGGCGGCGCGGAGGCCGTGCTCGCCGCCTCGATCTTCCACTTCGGGACGTACGACATTGCCGACCTCAAGCGCTACCTCTCGGACCGCGGCATCCCGATGCGGCCGGTCGAGGACGTGGATGACGAGGGCGGCGCGGACGAGGGAGACGGGCGTGATTGACCGATCCGAGGTTCGCTACGACGCGCAGGGACTGATTCCGGCGATCCTGCAGGACCACGTCAGCCACGAGGTCGTGATGCTGGGCTACATGAACGCCGAGTCGCTGCGCCAGACGCTCGAACTCGGGCAGGCCGTGTTCTGGTCGCGCAGCCGCCAGGAGCTGTGGCACAAGGGCGCGACCTCCGGCGACTACGTGCGCGTCCTGGAGATCCGCACCGACTGCGACAGCGACGCGCTGGTGCTGCAGGTCGAGCTGCTCGGCGGGGCCGTCTGCCACACCGGAGCGCACTCCTGCTTCGTGGAGCCGGACGGCGCCGAGCCGCGCCTCGTCGGCTCGCCGGCCGCCTGACTGGGCGCCCGTCCGTGAGCGGCCCGCCCTTCTCCGTCTCGCTCGTCATCTTCGACGTCGACGGCACGCTGGTGGACTTCAGAGCAGGGCTCGACGCCGGTCTCGATGCGGTCGCGCGCGAGGTCGCGGCGCGTGCGGGCGGCGTCGAGGTGGACCGCAGGCGGCTGCAGGACCTGCGCAACGCCGTGGCGCGCGATCCGGCGTGGCGAACCCGCCCGCTGGTCGCGATCCGGCGCGAGTCCTTCCGGCGCATCCTCGACGCGTTCGACATCGACGAGCCGCGGGTGCTCGACGAGGTGCACGACCGCTACTACCGCGTGCGCGACGGGGCGATGACCGTCTTCCCGGACGTGGAGGCCGTGCTCGCGAAGCTATGCGCCCGCGGACTGCCGTTGCTGGCGGCTTCGAACGGCAACGTCCCGCTCGCCTCGGTGGGCCTCGACGGCTACTTCGGCGCGACCCACTACGCCGAGGATGTCGGTCTCTCGAAGCCGGACCCCGCCTTCTTCGCCACGGCGGTGGAGCGCATGGGCGGCCGCCCCGAGACGACGCTGGCGATCGGCGATCGCCTCGACAACGACTATCACCCGGCGCGCGCCGCGGGCCTGCACGCCGTACTCCTCGATCGCGCGGACCGCGTCGAGGACGCCTCGATCCTGCGGGTGCGGTCGCTGAGCGAGCTGCCGGGGCTGCTGACGATCGCCTAGCCCGGCTCGCCCTCGCGTGCGGCGGGCGCGGCGCGCTCTTCCTCCTCGAGGACGGCTTCGAGCGAGGCGATCGCCACCTGGATCTGCGCGTCGTCCGGGGGGCGCGTCGTGAGGTGCTGGAGCGCGATGTTGGCGGAGAAGAGCGCCTGCACCACGGGCTGGTCGAGGCGGCGGCCGGCGAAGCGAATCGCCTCGTAGGCGACGGCGGCGATCAGCGGGATCAGCGCCAGCCGCGAGGCGAAGCGCCACCACAGCGGCTCCGAGCCGACGAGGATGAACGCGACCGCCGCGATCACGGCGACGGTCAGCAGGAACGATGTGCCGCAGCGCGGGTGCTCCTTGGGGAAGCGCCGGATCGCCTGCACGCTCAGCTCGCGGCCGTGCTCGAAGGCGCTGATCGTCATGTGCTCGGCGCCGTGGTACTGGAACACTCGCGCCACGTCCTGCGAGCGCCCGATCAGCCAGATGTAGCCGATCAGCAGCCCGATCCGCAGCACGCCCTCGAAGGCGATCACGAGCGGCCCGGGGAAGCGGCGCTCCAGCCATGCCGTCGCCACCACCGGCCCGGCGAAGAAGAAGGCAAGCGCGACGAGCAGCATCAGCGCGAGGAAGGCCCAGCCCGCCGCACCGAGCGGCTTCGCCTCGCCGTGCTCGTCCACCTCGTCGCTGGCGACGGCCGAGGACCAGGTGAGGGAGGAGATGCCGAGCGCGAGCGTCTCCCAGAGCACCAGCACGCCGCGCAGCAGCGGCACGCGCCGCAGCCTGGCGCTGTAGAGGCCACCGAGCGGCCGGCTGCGGACGGCGATCTCGCCGTCCGGCTTGCGCACCGCCGTCGCGACGGCGTGCGGCCCGCGGATCATGACTCCCTCGACGACAGCCTGGCCGCCGTAGTTCGCCCTCGCCGCGATCGCCGGACCCGTGCTCGTGTTGCTCACGCGCGCAGCCTACGACGCGCGGGCCGAACGGTCCGCAGGGGCCCCGGCTAGGACAGCCTAAGAAACTGCCGCTTCGCTCCCGGATTCCGCGGGTTCCCCATCGGGAAGGTGGCGCGCCGGCATGAACCTCGCGATCAGCACCGAGCCTGTCAGCGCCACTCCCGCTCCCACGAGGACGGCGGCGCCGAGTGCGTCGGTGAAGGCTGCCTGCGCGGCGTCCAGCAATCCGTCGGCGACCTCCTGGGGCAACGCTGACGCCACCCTGGATGCCGCGCCGACCGAGTCACTCGCCGCCTCCGCCGCCTCGGGTGGCAATCCCGCCACCGCCTCACTCATCCGGTTGCCGTACACGGTGTTGATGATGGAGCCGATGACGGCGACGCCGAAGGCTCCCGCTACCTGGCGTGGCACGTCGTTCATCGCGGAGGCGATGCCGGCGTTGGCCTCCGGGACCGCGCCCATCACCGAGTCGGTGGACGGCGCCATGATGTTGCCCATGCTGAACGCGAGCAGGAAGAAGGTGAGCCCGACCACCAGGTAGCCGGTGTCCGGTTGCCAGAAGCTGATGCTCACGAAGACTGCCGTGACACCCGCGAGGCCCATCGCCACCACCTTGTTGCTGCCCAACCTGCCGACCAGGCGATGGCTGAGGCCCGCTCCGAACGCCATGCCCACGGCGATCGGCACCATTCGCAAGCCGGCCTCCAGCGGTGTGTGGCCCTGTACGAACTGGAGGTACTGCGTCATCCCGAAGATCATGCCGAACAGGGCAAAGAACGCAATCGAGATCGCGGCCGCTCCCGCGGAGAATCGCGCGTTCCTGAAGAACGCGAGATTGAGCATCGGGTGGTCGGTCCTGGTCTCCCGGTACATGAACGCGGCGACCAGCGCCGCGCCACCCACGAAGCCGGCGATCGTCAGCCCGTCCGTCCAGCCACGCGCCGGGGCCTCGATGATCGAGTAGACCAGCGTCGTCACCGCCGCGATGGACAGCACGGCGCCCGGAATGTCCAACGGCCTCGGATGTGGATCCCGGCTCTCGGGAACAAGCACGAGCCCGGCCACGAGGGCGAGTCCGACGATTGGCACGTTGACGAGGAATACGGAACCCCACCAGAAGCGCTCAAGCAGCAGGCCGCCGGTGAGGGGGCCAAGCCCGACGCCCAGTCCGGCGACCGCAGCCCAGACGCCGATCGCCTTGCCGCGCTCCTCCCTCGGAAACACGTTGGTGATGATGGACAGGGTGGACGGCATGATCAGCGCTCCGCCGATGCCCAGCAGGGCGCGTGCGGCGATCAGTTGCGCGCTCGATTCGGAGTACGCGGCGAGGAGGCTCGCCAGGCCGAACAGGATCAGCCCCGCCTGAAGCGCGCGCTTGCGGCCAAAGCGGTCGCCGAGCGAGCCCATCAGCAGCAGCAACCCGGCGAAGACGAGGATGTATGCGTCGACCATCCACTGCAGCTCGGTGGCGGTTGCGCTGAACTCTCGCTGCAGGGTGGGGATGGCGACGTTCAGGATGGTGTTGTCCAGCCCGATGATGAGCAGGCTCGTGGACAGAATGACGAGGGTCCACCAGCGCCTCCGGTACGCGGCGGATGGCGCCGGGGTCGAGCCTGAGTCCGTCATGGAGTGGCCTCTCTGGTAGCGGTGCTACGGTAGCGCGATCGGCAGGCACGCGGCCGCAGGCCACGGATGACCGAGGCGGAGAGACAGCGCGGGAACCGCGGTCGCGGGTTGGGCCGGCGCTACTCGGCCTGCTGCGTGCGGGCGTAGCGACGCCGGAAGCGCTCGACCTGGCCGGCCGTGTCCACGATGCGCTGCTCGCCCGTGAAGAACGGGTGCGAGCTGGCGCTGATGTCGACGCGCACAACGTACGCCTCGACGCCGTCGACCTCGCGCTTCTCCTCCGAGGTCATGGTGGAGCGCGTCAGGTACTCCTCGCCGGTGGAGATGTCGACGAAGACGACGTGGTGGTAGTCGGGGTGGATGCTGTCCTTCATGGCCTCTCGTTACCCTTCGGCCGCCACGGGCAGGATCGAGACCTGCTTGCGCCGGCCCTTGGCGTAGGGACTGAACTTGACGAGGCCGTCCACCTTCGCCCAGAGCGTGTGGTCGCGACCAACGCCGACGTGCCGGCCGGGGTGGAAGCGCGTGCCGCGCTGCCGCACGATGATCGAGCCGGCGGTGACGAGCTGGCCGTCGAAGCGCTTCACGCCGAGCCGCTTCGCGTTGGAGTCGCGGCCGTTACGGCTGGATCCCCCGGACTTCTTGTGAGCCATCGCGCTGTCCTCGCTTCGCTCGCTACGCGCTCGCGCTGATGCCGGTGATGGTGATGCGCGTGTGCTGCTGCCGATGCCCGCGCAGCTTACGATGCCGCGTCTTGTTCTTGTACTTGAAGACCGTGACCTTCTTGCCGCGCGTGTGCTCGTCGATGCGCGCGGCCACCGAAGCGCCCTCGACCGTCGGGTCGCCCACGGTGATCTCGTCGCCGTCGGCGACGAGCAGCGCGTCGAACTGGACCTCGCTGCCCTCGGGCAGGTCGAGGCGCTCGACGGCGAGGCTGTCGCCCTCGTGCACGCGGTACTGCTTTCCGCCGGTGCGGATGATGGCGTAGGAGATGGCGGCGTACTCCGGTTGATCGATGCTCTGTGTCGGCGCTGGCGTGTAGTGATCGCAGGCTCGACCGTAACGATCCTAGGCAGGCCCGGGGCGGAGCGTCAATGAAGGCGCGCCCGCGGGCGCCACGGGCGGAGGGCTGCCCTGGAGTTCCTCGACGTCATCACCGCCCCGTACGACCTGCTGAACTGGATCGCCGACCAGATGTTCCTGGCGGCGAACGACCTGTTCGATCGCTTCGGCGCGCCCGTGGTCTTCGTCTCGGCGCTGATCGAGGCGACGGTCGGACTCGGGCTGATCTACCCCGGTGTGATCCTGATGTTCCTCGGAGGCGCCTTCGCCGACGATCAGGGCACGCCGATCGGCCTGATCTGGGTCCTCGCGGTCCTCGGCACGATGCTCGGCGACACGATCTCCTACGCGCTCGGGCGCTGGGGCGGTGGCCGACTGGAGCGCTCCCGCTTCGGCAAGCAGCTGCGGATCGGGCGGATGATCGTCGGCGGGAAGGCCCTCTGGCTGATTCCCTTCTACCACCTCAACAGCTGGACGCGGACGCTGGGCCCGTTCGGCGCGGGCGCGATCGGCATGCCGATGCGGATCTGGATGCCGCTCGACTACCTCGGCGCGATCATCGCCAACTCGGCCTGGGTTGGCGCCGGCTACTTCCTCGGGCAGGCGGTGCTCACCCCCGAGGGCAAGCTCGATGAGCACCCGGCGTTGCGCATCGGCCTCGGCCTGGGCGCGGCGATCTGGTTCGTCGTGGCCCAGCGCGAGTTCCTCAAGAGCTACCGCAACGCGATGCGCGAGGAGCGGGAGTCGGCCGGGACTCCCGACGCCGTCACAGCCGCCGCGGAGCCATCACCCGAGGCGTAACGCCGCGCGTCAACCTGCCGCGACAGGTGCACTCACTGGACAGGGTGAACGCGTCGTGCGCGGGAGGCGGCTACCCGCCGCCGGACGGCGGCGCGGCGCTGGACTGGCCCCAGGCCAGACCCGGCCGCCCCATCGGCTCCGCTTCCAGGTCCTCGCCCACGTCGGCGCCCGCGGCGTCCTCGGGCGGGGGCGCCGACGGCTCGGGCGGCGGCTCGCGGCCTTCCGCCGGGCCGAGCAGCCGCTGCAGGTCGTCGCCCTCGAGCGTCTCGACCTCGATCAGCGCCGCGGCCACCTCGTCGAGTTTCGGGCGGTGCTCGCGCAGCACGGCGCGGCAGCGCTCGTGCGCATCCTCGACGATGCGGCGCACCTCCTCGTCGATCTCCTCGGCGGTGCGTTCGGAGTAGTCGCGCTGCTCGGCGATGTCGCGTCCGAGGAAGATCATCGAGTCGCGGCGGCCGAAGGTGCGCGGGCCGAGCCGCTCGCTCATGCCCCACTGCGTGACCATCTCGCGGGCGATGTGCGTGACCTTGCCGATGTCGTCGTGCGCGCCCGTGGTCGGCTCGCCGAAGACCATCTCCTCGGCGACGTGCCCGCCGAGCGCCTGCGCCATCAGCGCCTCGTAGTAGGAGCGGTCCTGCAGGCGGCGGTCGTCGGCGGGCATCGAGCGGGTGAAGCCACCGGCCATGCCGCGCGCGACGATCGTGACCTTGAAGACCGGGTCCGCCTTGGGCAGGAAGTGCCCGGCCACGGCGTGGCCGCCCTCGTGGTAGGCGATGATCCGCTTCTCCACGGGCGTAATCACGCGTGACTTGCGCTCCGGGCCGCCGATCACGCGGTCCACGGCCTCGTTGAGATCTTCCATCCCGACGCGCTTCTTGTTGCGCCGCGCCGCGAGGATCGCGCCCTCGTTGACGAGGTTGGCGAGATCCGCGCCGGAAAAGCCCGGTGTCTGCCTCGCCACCGTCTCGAGGTTTACGTCGGTGTCCAGCGGCTTGCCCTTGACGTGCACATCGAGCACCGCGCGACGGCCCTTCACGTCCGGCAGGTCGAGCGTCACCTGGCGGTCGAAGCGGCCGGGCCGCAGCAGCGCCGGGTCCAGGATGTCCGGTCGGTTGGTGGCGGCGACGACGATCACGTTCGAGCTGGAGTCGAAGCCGTCCATCTCGACCAGGATCTGGTTCAGCGTCTGCTCGCGCTCGTCGTGCGAGCCGCCGAGGCCCGCCCCGCGCTGGCGCCCGACCGCGTCGATCTCGTCGACGAAGACGATCGCCGGGGAGTTGCGCTTGGCCTGTTCGAACAGGTCGCGCACGCGGCTGGCGCCGACGCCGACGAACATCTCGACGAACTCCGAGCCGGAGATCGAGAAGAACGGCACGCCCGCCTCGCCGGAGACGGCGCGGGCGAGCAGCGTCTTGCCCGTGCCGGGCGAGCCGACCAGCAGCACGCCGTGCGGGATGCGCGCGCCGAGGGCTGCGAACTTCTCCGGGAACTTGAGGAACTCGACGATCTCGGCGAGCTCCTGCTTCGCCTCGTCCTGCCCGGCGACATCGAGGAAGGTGACGGTCGGCGTCTGGCCGGTGGACATCCTCGCCTTGCTGCGGCCGAAGGACATCGCCTGGGAATTCGAGCCCTGCGCCTGGCGCATCATGAAGATCAGGATCCCGCCGAAGAGGATCAGCGGCAGGAAGTTGAAGAACAGCCCGAAGATATTGCCGAACTGACTCGGCCCGCCGACCTCGATCTGGACCGCGCCCTCGCTGGTCCCGACGGCGACGCCGCGATCGCCAAGGATCTCGGCGATCGAGGTGCCCTCTTCCTTGCGTGAGCTGAGCGGCTCGCGCTCGCCCTGCAGGTGCACCTCGAGCGTATCGCCGGAGACCCTGATCAGGTTGACGTTGCCGGCCAGAGCCTCTTCGACGACCTGCGAGAGAGGGATGTCACGCGAGCTGGTGGATGGGCGCAGGAACATCACGACCGCGAGGATGACCGCGCCGAGGATGATCAGGTAGATGAAGGAGTTGCGCATCCAGCGGGATCTCATGGTCCAGGGCCGCTCCTCGCACTCGCGACGGGCCGCCCTCGGTTCGCAGGCTGCGGGCCTGGCTCGTGCAGCGACAGATCCAGTGTATCACCGGCCCCGCTTGCGGCCCGGCTCGTATCTCGCCGACACGTAGCGCCCGCGAGGGCGCCCCGCTGCGCTCAGTCGAGGTCGTCGTCGAAGCGAACGATCGGCATCGGGGTTGTCCTTCCGGCGAAACGGGACTCGTCGAGGGGATGATATGGCCATCCCCTTCGCTGCGCCGGGCGAAGCCGTACGCTCGTGGTGTGGAGATTGGCGGCGCGATGGACCGGACGCCTCGGCGGACAGCGAGGGCTCTCCCCGGCCTCGTCCTGCTGATCGCAGCCCTCGCGGCCTCCCTCGCCTGCACCGGCGGCGGCGAGGGCGAGCCGACGCAGCGGACACCCTCCCGGTCTCGCTCACATCGCATTGCATGGGCCCCTCCCCGGGCCGTTTTGGGATGGGGATCCTGAGCCATGCCGAACGATCGTGAACTCGCGGTTCTCTTTTGGCTCGGCTCCATTGGTGTCTTCATGCTGTGGCGTTCCGACACACGCAGCGCGCTAGGTGGTGTCGCGTGGGCACTACTTCAGCCGAAGCTCGCAGCTGCCTTCTTGCTGCTGCTCGCAACCGTAGTCGCCCTATGCAGTGGGGGCTCGTACATTGGTCTCTGGGATCCAGATCTCGCAACGGACACCGTCTTCTGGTTCTTTGGCGCGGGTGCCGTCCTCTTCTTGCGAATTGATCAGGCTAGCGAACCCAAGTTCTTCAGGAAGGCGGTCACGCAGACCCTTGCGCTGACCGAGTTCCTTGCCTTCTTTGTCAATCTCTTCGTCTTCGGCTTGCTTGTTGAACTCTTGCTCCAGCCGTTGGTGTTCTTTCTCGTTGCGATGGTTGCTGTGGCAGCTTCCAAGCCCGAGTACGCCTCGGTGAGACGCTTGATGGAGTCCCTTCTCGCCTTGGTGGGAGGCATCGTGCTCGTGTTCGCGGCGGTACGCATTGCTCAGACTTGGGGCGAAGTCGACCTCCCGGGAGTCTTTAGAGCACTGTTCCTCCCCGTCTGGCTCACAATCGGCATTCTTCCCCTGATTTACGTAATAGCCCTGCTAGCGGGATACGAGACAGCGTTCGCGCGGGCGAGGTTCAGCTTGAACAGACAATCCGCGTCGTGGCGAGTGAGGTTGGCGATCCTCGTCAGCTTCCATGTGCGGCTTGCGGAACTGAAGTCTATGGAGTCGTTCCGGCTCCGCGAGATCGCCGAGGCCTCGTCATTCCGCGAGGCGCGGCGGAAGATCGGAGGGTCTCGGGAAGCGCGCCGAGCCTCCGAAGCCGAGGCGAGCGCCGCTCTCGGACGGCTCGATACGTTCGCAGGTGCTTCAGGAACCGATGCCGATGGTCGGAGACTCGACCAGCGTGAGTTCAGTGAAACGAAGGAAGCTCTTCAGTCGCTCGCATCCGCGCAAATGGGCTGGTACCGGAATCGCGGCGAGCGATATCGGTCAGATCTCGCCGAGATCCTGGACTCCCAGTTCGTACAGATCGGGCTACCTGAACCGCGTGGTGTCGCGATCACTGTGTCAGCGGACGGCCAAGCTTGGTACGCGTCACGCCGCACCATCACCGGATGGTGTTTTGCAACCGGTAGCGCTGCGCGACCTCCGGATCAGTGGCTCTATGACGGGCCTGAGCCACCAGCGGGATTCCCGGGGGAGGCGTCCGGTTGGAGCAGGTTCGGCATGGAGGCGAATAACTGGTGATCGTCCCGCACTCTGCGCGTACTTGAGGTAGCGCCCCCACAACAGATAACTTGCCTGATCGGTATCGCCGCGCCTAGCATGCGTCCGTGGCTGCCGTACTCGCCCGACCGCGCCGCACCTCGAAGCCTACGTGGCAGGTTGAGAACGCGCTCTGGCGCGAGGGCTGCGAGCGCGTCGCCGGCGTCGACGAGGTCGGGCGCGGGCCGCTCGCCGGGCCGGTCGTCGCCGGCGCCGTGGTGCTGCGCTACTCGCGCGCCGGCTGGGTGCGGCGGCTGCGCGACTCCAAGCTGCTCGACGCCGCCTCCCGCGAGGAGCTCGCCACGCACATTCGCCGCCACTGCGACTACGGCATCGGCGTCGTCTCCTCGCACGTCATCGACCAGCTCGGCATGACCGCCGCGACGCGGCTGGCGATGCGCCGCGCCGTCGAGCAGCTGGACCGCGCGCCGGACGCGCTGATCGTCGATGGCCGCGAGGTCGTCGAGTGCGCGACGAGGCAGCACGCGGTGATCGACGGCGACGCGCTCTGCCCCTCGGTGGCCGCGGCGAGCATCGTCGCCAAGGTCGCGCGCGACGCGATGATGGATCGCCTCGAGGCTCGCTTCCCCGGCTACGGTTTCGCGCGCAACAAGGGCTACGCCACCGCCGAACACCGCGAGGCGCTGCGCCGCCTCGGACACTCCAGCGTGCACCGCCTGCTCTTCGCCCCGGTGCGCGAGGTGCTGGCGAGCCGCTCGCCCCGATGACGAGGGCGACCGACCGGCTGGGGCGCTCGGGCGAGCGCCTCGCCGCGGACTACCTCAAGACGCGCGGTTACCGGCTGGTCGATCGCAACGTGCGCCGCCGCGAGGGCGAGGTCGATCTGATCGCGCTGCAGGGCGGCACGCTCGTTTTCGTCGAGGTGAAACTGCGGCGGCCGCGCCAGGCGGGACGCGCCATCGAGGCGCTGAGCGCGCGCAAGCAGCGTCGCCTGCGCGAGCTGGCCGCGGCCTACGGCATGGAGCACCCGGATCTGCCTGCCGACCAGCGCATCGACCTCGTGGCGATCGATCTGGCGGCGGACGGCTCGGTCGCCTCGTTCCAGCACATCCGCAGCGCCGTGGAGGGGTGAGGCGAGGGCGAGGGGGCGCAGCCGGGTCAGCGGTCCCGCAGGATGGCCGTGATCTCCTGCTCGCTGACGCGCTCGGTCGCCAGTCCTTCCTCAATGGCGCGGGTAAGGGCGGCGTCTTCCTCCTCCTCGGTGGGGTGCACCTGCTCGGCGACGGTCACGGAGACTTCCGCGCCCTCTTCGAGGCCGAGGGGCTCCAGCGGCTCGAGCTTGCCGCCCGTGAACCTGGCCCTGACGCTCCGTAGCACCATCATCGCCTCCCGGGTGTGGGCCCATCATCGCATCGCCGTGGCGCGCGTTGGCTCCGCAGCGGCCTGCGGGGGGCTGTTGCGGCGACGGCGCGGCGCGCTACACTTTCTGAACCATGCCTATCTACCAATACGACTGCGCGGACTGCGAACAGAGCGTCGAGATCTTCTTCCGCTCGGCCTCGGCCGCGAGCGAGCCGAGCTGCCCGGAGTGCGGCGGCACGCAGCTGACGCGCCTGATGTCCGCCTTCGCCCGCGTGCGCAGCGACGCGCAGCGGCTCGCCGATGTCGACTTCAGCGGGCACGAGGCCGCCCTCGAACGCGGCGACGAGCGCGGCTTCGCGAGGTGGGCCCGGGACGCCAGCGCGGAGTACGACGAGGTGCTCGGCTCCAACTACCGCGAGCTCGCCGAGAAGGCCGAGGCCGGCGAGGACCCCGTCGAGCGGATCGACGCGGGCTACACCTTCCGCCACAGGGTGGCGGAGGCGAAGGCGAAGAAGAGCCTCGGGAACCCGGACTAGCCGCCTGCCGATCTACGAGTACCGCTGCGAGGAGTGCGAGCGCCTGACCAGCCTCTTCGTGCGCTCGATGCGCAGCGACCCGGAGGCGCCCGACTGCGAGCACTGCGGCTCCAGCCGCACGACGCGCCAGATCTCCTCCGTTGCCCGGCTGAAAACGGACAAGGACGTGATCGACGAGTACGGCGCGCCCGGCCTCGGCGGCCGGCCCGAGGACCACTACCGCGACCCGCGCCAGATCGGGCGCTGGGTCGAGCAGCGCTTCGAGGAGTACGGGATGGATCTGCCCGACGAGACCCGCGACATGATCGACGCCGCCCGCGAGGGCGAGCTGCCCGACTCCGTGCAGGACTCCTGAGCGCCATGCCCTCCGAAGGAGCCGACTTCGGCGCCGATCTGGCGCGCGCCGTCGAGGAGATCCGCGCCGACCTCGAGGCGATGAACGCTGCTCGCGAGGTCGCGCTGCCGCTCTGCCGTGGCGCCGTCCGCTCCTCGGCGAACTGCATCCGCGCCGTGCACCGCGGCGACACGGAGACCGCCGAGCGGCTGTTGGGCGAGGCGCGGGCCGCGCTCGCGGAGGCCGCGTCCGCAACACGCGAGATCCCGCAGATCGCCCACGCCGGCTTCGTCCATGACGCGCAGAAGGAGTACGCCGAGGCGGCGATCACGCTCGCGCTGATCGCGGGAGGACCGCTGCCGACGCCGGAATCGCTGGGCGTGCGCGGTGTCTCCTACCTGCACGGCCTGGCCGAGGCGATCGGCGAGCTGCGCCGCCACGTGCTGGACTCGCTGCGCGCGGACGCCCTCGAGCGCTGCGAGACGATGCTCGAGCGGATGGACGAGATGCAGTCGCTGCTGGTGACGATCGACTACCCCGACGCGATGACCTCCAACCTGCGCCGCGCCACGGACGTGACGCGCGGCATCATCGAGCGCACGCGCGGCGACCTCACGCTGGCGGCGCAGCAGCAGCGGCTCGCGAACCGGCTCGACGCTCTCGAGGCCCGTGGTGTGGTTGGGGAAACGGGCGGCTCGCAAGACGGAACGGACTGAGCTCCGCCCCGATCTGCTCAGCGCCCCCGGCTACGTCCTATTGCATAGGTGCTATCGCGCATTAGCAGGCCTGTGTTACCATGTTGCGCCTAGCGCGTGCGCTATGCCTGCGCGAATATGCCCGCTTAACGGGCTCGATATGCATTGAGTGGAGGCGACATGGAGATCCTCTGGATCGCGATTGCGGCAGCGCTGATCGCGCTGGTGTTCGCAGTCGTGTTGGCTCGGCGGATTCTTGGTGAAGACCAGGGCGACGAGACGATGCGCTCGATCGCCGAGCAGATCCAGGTTGGCGCGGCGGCGTTCCTGCGGCGGGAGTACTCATTCATCGCCGTCTTCGTCGCCGTCGTCGCGGTGGTGCTGCTGCTCTTCCGGGATCTCGACGTGCTCGACAAGCTCGACGGCGGTAGCGGGCGGTTCACGGACTTGCCGCGCTTCGCGATTGCCTATGTCATCGGCGCCATTGCATCGGCGGCGGCGGGCTACATCGGGATGTTCATCGCCGTGCGCGCCAACGTGCGCACGACCGCGAAGGCGCGCGAGGGTCTGAACGCGGCGCTGCGCGTCGCCTTCTCCTCGGGCTCCGTGATGGGCATGACCGTGGTCGGCATCAGCCTGGCCTGCCTCGCTGTGCTCTACCTGATCTTCCAGGATGTCGGCCCACTGACCGGCTTCGCCTTCGGCGCCTCCTCGATCGCGCTGTTCGCGCGCGTCGGTGGCGGCATCTACACGAAGGCCGCCGACGTCGGCGCCGACCTCGTGGGCAAGGTCGAGGCCGGCATTCCCGAGGACGACCCGCGTAACCCCGCGACCATCGCCGACAACGTCGGCGACAACGTCGGCGACGTGGCCGGCATGGGCGCCGACCTGTTCGAGTCCTACACCGGCTCGATCGTCGCCACGATGTCGCTGGCGACGATCGCGATCGTCGGGGCCGGCCAGCGCGACGTGTTCAACGCCGGCGCGATCGCCGACTACGGCGGCGACGCGTTCGTACTGCCGTTCCTCGTCATGGCGATCGGCATCGTGTCCTCGATCATCGGCACGTTCCTCGTGCGCACGAACGAGAACGCGACGATGGGGCGGCTGCTCTGGGCGCTGCGCACCGGGATCTTCTCGGCGGGCGGGCTGGTGCTAATCGGCACGCTGATCGCCGTGACCGTCATGGAGCTCAAGTACGACCTGTTCTGGGTCGTGCTCGTCGGGCTCGTGGCCGGACAGATCATCGGCACCGCGACCGAGTACTACACGGCGTTCGAGTTCTCGCCGACGAAGAAGCTGGCCGAGCAGGCAGAGACCGGCGCCGGCACCGTGATCATCGGCGGCCTCGGCCTCGGCATGCTCTCGACGGCGATCCCGCTGCTCACGATCGTGGTCGCGATCGGCATCACCTACGAGCTGGCCGGGCTGTACGGGATCGCGCTCGCCGCGGTCGGCATGCTCTCCACGCTCGGCGTGACGCTCGCGAGTGACGCCTACGGGCCCGTCGCCGACAACGCCGGCGGCATCGCCGAGCAGGCGGCGCTGCCTCCCGAGGTACGCGAACGCACGGACGCCCTCGACAGCCTCGGCAACACGACGGCGGCGACGGGCAAGGGCTTCGCGATCGGCTCCGCCGTACTGACGGCGATGGCGCTGATGTTCACGTACCAGCAGGTGATCAGCGCGGCCGGCGCCGAGATCTCGTTCGACCTGCTCGACGTGACCGTGCTGGCGGGCGTGCTGATCGGCGCGCTGATGCCGTTCCTGTTCGCCGCGCTGACGATGGCGGCGGTGGGGCGCGCGGCGATGGCGATGGTCAACGAGGTGCGCCGCCAGTTCCGCGAGCACCCCGGCATCATGGACGGCTCGGAGCAGCCGGACTCGGCGCTGGCCGTGACGATCGCGACCAACGGGGCGCTCCGCGAGATGGTCATCCCCGGCACGATCGCCGTGGTGGTGCCCGTCGCGGTCGGCATCTTCATTGGGCCGCAGGCGCTCGGCGGGCTGCTCGTAGGCTCGATCGCCGCGGGCGCGCTGCTGGCGCTGATGATGGCGAACGCGGGCGGCGCCTGGGACAACGCGAAGAAGTACATCGAGGCCGGCGCGCACGGAGGCAAGGGCTCCGTGGCGCACGCTGCCGCCGTCATCGGCGACACAGTCGGCGACCCGTTCAAGGACACCTCGGGGCCATCGCTCAACATCCTGTTGAAGCTGATGGCGATCGTGGCGGTCGTGTTCGGGCCGCTGTTCATCTAGTGGGAGTGGCGGGGGCCATGGGAGGGGCACGATGCCCAGGAGGCTGATCGTCTTGTGACCCGCACCGCCGGGGGCCCCCGGCCCGGCGGTGATACCTCGCACGCGCATGGGGGAGCGCGGCTGGGAATGAATCCGGCAGCCTCGTCGGCTGCCGGATTGCACTCTGAGTCCGGCGCTCGCTCCCGCGCGATCGACCGCGCCTGGCGGCACCCGTGATTGGGACAAGGCGGCTGCCGTGGACTTGGGCGGCGATCACCGGTTCGGCGCTGCTGGCCACGGTCGCCATCTACGCGGTCAGCACGGGACGCGCCCAGACATGCACGGACTATGCGATCACCGTGCTCGCCGGCGAAGCAGCCTTCACGAGCGAGTTCCTGTATCGGGTGCCCGGACAAGACTCCGTGTCGCTCAACCTCACGACCGACAACGTGGGCTCCGACGCTACGGTCAGGAGCGCCCAGCCGATCGAGTTCGGGATATACGTCTACGACCAGTCATACGAGCGCTGGACCCCTCGAATCCAGGGGCAGGAAATCTGGTTCGAAGACTGGCAAGACGACGACTACGACGACGCCGGACTCCTGGTAGTGACCTCGTCATGCTCGCCGCCGGACGATGGAGGAACGCAACCGCCGCCGGACGATGGAGGAACGCAACCGCCGCCGGACGATGGAGGAACGCAACCGCCGCCGGACGATGGAGGAACGCAACCGCCGCCGGACGATGGAGGAACGCAACCGCCGCCGGACGATGGAGGAACGCAACCGCCGCCGGACGATGGAGGAACGCAACCGCCGCCGGACGATGAAGGAACGCAACCGCCGCCGGACGATGGAGGAACGCAACCGCCGCCGGACGATGAAACTGACCCGCCGCCAGACGACGAAGAAACGGACCCGCCGCCAGACGACGAAGAAACGGACCCGCCGCCGGACGACGAAGAAACAAAGCAGCCGCCGGACGACGAAGAAACAAAGCAGCCGCCGGACGACGAAGAAACGAAGCAGCCGCCGGACGACGAAGAAACGAAGCAACCGCCGGACGACGAAGAAACGAAGCAGCCCCGGGACGACGGTCAGGACTCCGCAGAAGAGGAGCCAGAGGGCGAGGCTCCCACGGAGACCCCGACAGCGACTCCGTCAGGGCCGGAGGCTCCAGTCGCCGGGCACGGGCCGTCCTGACCGTCGACATCCTGAACATGCCACGAGGGCCGTCGGGCGGGCCTTGATCGCGGCGCGAGCGGCGGGCGAGGCGCCGTTTGAGGGCAGTGCGGGGCGGTGCTACGCTCCCCTGCGTCCACCAGCGTCAGCCCAGCACACGACGTAACGAGGAGTCACCCCGTGACCGAGGCCGCGCACGACGCCTCCGCAGCAGCCTCGGTCCAGCTCGAGACGCTGGTCTCGCTTGCCAAGCGCCGGGGCTTCGTCTTCCCCTCGGCGGAGATCTACGGCGGCTTTGCCTCCACCTACGACTACGGCCCCCTCGGCGTCGAGATGAAGCGCAACATCCGCGACCACTGGTGGCGGCGGATGGTCCAGGAGCGCACCGACATCGTCGGCATCGAGGCGGCGATGATCACCAACCCGAAGGTCTGGCAGGCGTCCGGCCACGTCGACAGCTTCGCCGACCCGCTCGTCGATTGCCTCGCCTGCCGCGCCCGCGTGCGCGCGGATCACATCGAGGACAACGCCTGCCCTTCGTGCGGCGAGGTCGGGCGGTTCACGGAGGAGCGGCAGTTCAACCTGCTGTTCCGCACCTTCGTGGGGCCGGTGCAGGACGACGCCTCGGTCGCCTACCTGCGGCCCGAGACGGCGCAGGGCATGTTCGTCAACTTCGAGCTCGTGCAGCAGTCGACGCGGCGGCGCCTGCCGTTCGGCATCGCCCAGATCGGCAAGTCGTTCCGCAACGAGATCACCACCGGGCACTTCACCTTCCGCATGCTCGAATTCGAGCAGATGGAGATGGAGTTCTTCTGTGACCCCGCGGACTCGATGGAGTGGCACGAGTACTGGAAGCGGGAGCGGCTGAACTGGTACGTGTCGCTCGGCGTGCGCCCGGAGCGGCTACGGCTGCGCGATCACACGCCCGACGAGCTTTCGCACTACTCGCGGGGTACGTCCGACATCGAGTACCTCTACCCCTGGGGCTGGGGCGAACTCGAAGGCATCGCGCACCGCGGCGACTTCGACCTGACGGCGCACGCGAGCGCCTCCGGCAAGTCCCTGACCTACTTCGACCAGGAGCGCGGCGAGCACATCGTCCCCCACGTCGTCGAGCCGGCGGCGGGCGTCGATCGCATCCTGCTCACCCTGCTTGTCGACGCCTACGACGAGGAGGTGGACGAGCGCGGCGAGAAGCGCGTGCTGCTGCGGTTGGCCCCGGACGTCGCTCCGACGACGGTGGCGGTGCTGCCGCTCTCCCGCAACGAGCGGCTGGTCCCGACGGCGCGCCGCGTCTGGGAGCTGCTGCGCCCGCACTTCCGCACCCAGTACGATGACTCGCAGTCCATCGGTCGCCGCTACCGGCGGCAGGACGAGGTCGGCACGCCGCTCTGCGTGACGGTCGATTTCGAGACACTGGACGACGAGGCGGTTACTATCCGGGAACGCGATACGATGTCGCAGATTCGCGTTCCCCTCGACGGCGTCGTCGAGGCGCTGCGTGAGCGGATCGAGGCGCTGCGGCCGACAGTGCAGGAGGCGGGGGACGAGTGAGCGACGAGCAGGGCCGGACCGAGCTGAAGTTCCTGCACACCTCGGATGTGCATCTCGGGGCCTACGACCACAGCACGGCCGAGCGCACGAGGCAGCGCCGGCAGGAGATGCACGACACCTTCCGTTCGGTGATTGACCTGACGATCACGGAGCGCGTCGACTTCATGGTGATCGCGGGCGACTTCTTCGACAACGCCCGCGTCCAGGAGGACACGATGCAGTTCGCCGGCGAGCAGCTGGCGCGCGTGCCCGGTCCGGTGATCCTGCTGCCGGGCAACCATGACCACGTCGGGCCCGGCTCCGTCTACGACCGGCTGGACCTCAGGGAGCTGGCCCCCAACCTGCGCCTGATGCGCACGCCCGAGGGCGAATCCGTGATGCTCCCCGATCTCAGCGTTGAGCTGTGGGGCCGCAGCCACACCGAACTCGACCCCGACTTCCGCCCGTTCGAGCATGCTCCCCTGCGGGGCGATGCGGACTGGCACATCGGCGTCGGTCACGGGCACTTCCTGCACCCGATGTCCGCCGACCACAGCTCGTACCACATCTACGAAGACCACTTCGCGGTGCTGGACCACGACTACTTCGCGCTGGGCCACTGGGAGCAGCAGACGCGCGTTGCCGCCGGCGAGGGGCTCGCCGCCTACTCCGGCGCGCCGGATGGCCTCGCCGGTCACACCGGCGGCCGCGTGCTGATGGTCCACCTCGAGCGCGACGGCACCGTCCGGCTCGAGTCGCACCCGCTGCGCGAAGGCGCCGAGCGCATGGCGCACGACGACATCCCGATCCTCGAGGGCTCTCCGATGCCGTCGCGCTAGCACTCGCTGGCGTTCGCGCACATGAAGAAGCGCGGCGAGAGCGGCGCTTCCTTGTGGTCAGGGGTCGCCTCGGGCCGGGTGCGGTGTCTCCGCACCCGGGGGGGCGGGCAGAGGTGCTAGGCGGGCACCTTCGCGCGCGCGGCGGAGGCGTCCGAGTACCAGAGCACGTTGATCTCGGCGAAGGCCGACTGATCGTCGGGCAGATCGTCCTCGGCGTAGATCGCGTTCACCGGGCAGGCCGGCTCACACGCGCCGCAGTCGATGCACTCGTCGGGGTCGATGTAGAGCATCCGGTCGTCACCCTCTTCGAAGTGGATGCAATCGACAGGGCAGACATCGACGCAGGACTGGTCCATGACGTCGATACACGGCTGGGTGATGTAGTAGGTCATCCCGCAGGGCGTCCCTTCATGCGGTCCGGTTACCCAGATTCTAGGTTCGGGTCGGCATCGGGACAAGCGACTATCCGTCGGGCATCGCCGCTCCTCGCCCGTTCACTCCGTTCGGCGCCGCCAGATGCGCCGCCAGAGGCTGCGTTTCCCCCCGGACGGCGTGTCTGCGGAGCGGGCGCTCTGCGCCTCGGCCGCTCGGGCGGCCTCCAGCTGAGCGGCCGCCTCCCGGACGGCGGCGTCGAGGCGGCGGCGCAGCATCACCCCCTGCGCTGCGAGGTCGAGCGCGCCCCCCTCCTCGGCGGCGTGGTCGGGGAAGAGGCGCGCGAACGCCTGGGCGAAGCCGGGAACGACCGAGCGGCCCTCGCTCATTTCGTACTGCTTGAGCTCGTTGACCGTCCCGTGCAGCGCCTCCCCGAGGCGCGAGAGCTGGTACGCCGTAAGGTCGATCGTCGTCACCGCGAGACCGAGCTGCTCCTCGAGAGCCGGTTGCAGCGGCCCCAGTCCCAGCTCGTGCCGCTGCAGCGTCGCCGCATCCAACTCCGACCCCGGCCGCCCGAGGTGGTAGACGACGGCAAGCGCGGCGAGGCGCGCGTCGTCGGGTTGGAGGCGTATGGTGGTCATCCGACAACATTCGATCAGCAGGCCGCAGCGCCTGTGCCAGCGTACAGCGCTTCGCCTGCGCGAGACGCGAGAGGGAAGAGCGATGACAACCGAAGCACAACTGGACATGACATGGTCGGCGCTGAGCGATGCGGAGCCGTCGGCGCGGATTTCCGAGATGCGGCAGCGCTTCGATGCCCTGGCCGGCCTCGACGAGGCTGCGCGCGAGCAGCAGGCCGAGTCAATGATCCGCGCCGAGTACGCGCTTGAGGATGAGAAGCTGGCCGACTTCACGGAGAGCCGCCTGCGCGCCTGGCTGAGCCTCGCGGCGGACAATCTCCAGGTAGCGCAGGACGTGGCGAACGCCTACAACACGGCGTTCGAGCGCGTGCCGGGCGCGATAGCGATGCGCCGCGCGGCCCTTGTGCACACAGTCGCGCGCGACCGGCTCACGCCGGAGGACATGGACGTGCTCTACGAGCTGGTACCGCGCCTCGTCGCGAATGTGCCGCGCGCCAGCCAGGAGGCCGTCGAGCACGCGGCCGAGCTCGCCCGGAAGGCGAGAGGCGAGCCGGTAGTGCGTCGCGCCAAGCCCTGGTGGAAGTTCTGGTAGCGCGCTAAGCGCGCCGTCCTATGCCCGCGCGGTAGCTTTCCCCGCGCGCTTTCGCTTGCGCGAGGGCGCGCGGCTTCGCGCCGTTGTCCGACGGCGCTCGCCGATCGTCGATGCCGGAACGGGCATCCTTACCCGCGGTTCCGGCGGCTGGTCGATCTAGGGTGCGCCTGAGATGCCCAGTAGCCTGTCAATGAAGTCTGCGGCTACAGCTAGGGCCACCAGGCCGAGGACTAGGGCGCTCCAGAACTTCGTCTTCGGCGAACTCACAAAAGACCTCAGGTCCGCCATTAGTGCTTCGTGGTTGCGATTCCACTTGTCGTGCAGATACCGCCTGTACGTGCACACCTCGCAACCCTGCCAGTCGAGCATGTTGAACCCCCTCAACTCGCATTGGTCGCACGGCCACGGCGGCGGCAACGGCTTGGCGTGACAGTTGTCGCAGTTCCGCGCTGCTCCCTGGTTCTCAGCGCCGCACTTCCAGCAGGGGGGTAAGGGTCGGTCGATTGTGCATGAGCATCCGAAGGTTCTGGAGCCACAGCTTCGGCAGCTGTGTTCAGGTGGTAGCAGAGCCACTTGGCTTCCTTCGCGCGCCGTCCTACGCTCGCGCCGCCGCCTTCGGCGCGCGCTTGCGCGAGGGTGCGCGTGGCTTCGCGCCGTTGTCCGACGGCGCGGCGGCGCCCTCGGGAACGACGCCGTGCTGTGCGAGGGTGGCGCGCAGGTAGCGGCCCGTCGCCGAGGCCTCGATGGCGGCGACGTGCTCCGGGGGGCCCTCGGCGATCAACTCGCCGCCGCGCTCCCCGCCCTCCGGGCCGAGGTCGATCAGCCAGTCCGCGTTCTTGATCACGTCCATCTGGTGCTCGATCACGATCACCGTGTTGCCCTGAT
This sequence comes from Dehalococcoidia bacterium, assembly GCA_965261685.1. Classification (GTDB taxonomy): domain Bacteria; phylum Chloroflexota; class Dehalococcoidia; order UBA2979; family UBA2979; genus VXMT01. The sequence continues at coordinate 247,988 of CBDHDI010000011.1, read as the reverse complement.
CGACCAGCCGCTGCAGCACGCTCAACAGCGCCTCGATGTCCGCGAACGACAGGCCGGTGGTCGGCTCGTCGAGGATGTAGACCGTGCGGCCGGTGGCGCGTCTCGATAGCTCCGTCGCGAGCTTGACGCGCTGCGCCTCGCCGCCGGAGAGCGTGGTCGCCGGCTGGCCAAGCCGGATGTAGCCGAGCCCGACGGCGTGCAGCGTCTCCAGCTTGCGCTTCGCGCGCGGGAAGGCGTCGAAGAACTCGAGCGCCTCCGTCACGGTCATGCGCAACACCTCGGCGATCGTCTTGCCGCGGAAGCGGATCTCGAGGGCTTCGCGGTTGTAGCGGTCGCCCCGGCAGACCTCGCAGGGCACCGTTACGTCGGGCAGGAACTGCATCTCGATCTGGTTGTAGCCGTCGCCCTTGCAGGCCTCGCAGCGGCCGCCCTTGACGTTGAAGGAGAAGCGGCCCGGCTTGTAGCCGCGCGCCCGCGCTTCCGGCACCGTCGCGAACAGCTCGCGCACCACCGTGAACAGCCCCGTGTAGGTCGCCGGGTTCGAGCGCGGCGTGCGCCCGATCGGCGACTGGTCGATCACGACCGCCTTGTCGACGTGAGCGAGGCCCGAGATGCCCGCGTGCGCGCCGGGGCGTTCGCGCGCGCGATGCAGGTCGTGCGCGAGGCGCTTCGCCAGGATCTCGTTGACCAGCGTCGACTTGCCGGAGCCGGAGACGCCGGTGACGCAGATCATCGTCCCGAGGGGGAACGCGACCGTGAGCTGCTTGAGGTTGTGCGCGCTGGCCCCGCGCACGATCAGCGCCTCGCCGCTGCCCTCGCGGCGCGTCTTCGGCATCGGGATCTTGCGCTTGCCGGAGAGGTACTGCGCGGTGATCGACTTGCGGTTGCGCATCACCTGCTGCGGCGTGCCCTCGGCCACCACCTCGCCGCCGTGCTCGCCCGCGCCCGGCCCGAGGTCGATCAGGTGATCGGCGGCGAGCATCATCGCCTCGTCGTGCTCGACGACGAGCACCGTGTTGCCGAGGTCGCGCAGGCGCGTCAGCGTGCGGATCAGCCGCTGGTTGTCGACGGCGTGGAGGCCGATCGAGGGCTCGTCGCAGACGTAGAGCACGCCCATCAGCGCCGAGCCGATCTGCGTGGCCAGCCGGATGCGCTGCCCCTCGCCGCCCGAGAGCGTCCCCGAGGGGCGGTCGAGCGTGAGGTACTGGAGACCGACGTCGCGCAGGAAAGTGAGCCGGTTCTCGATCTCCTGCAGGATCTGGCGCGCAATCTGGCGCTCGCGCGCGGACAGCGGCGAGTCCTCAGCGCGCAGCCGCTCGATCCAGGCGAGCGCGTCCCCGACGGACTCGCGAACGGCCTCGGCGATCGAGCGTCCGTCGACGGAGACGGCGAGCATCTCCGGCTTCAGCCGCGCGCCGCGGCAGGCCGGGCAGGCGCCGCCACCATGTAGCGCTCCAGGTCGTTGCGCACCCAGTCGGACTCGGTCTCGCGGTAGCGGCGCTCGAGGTTGGGCAGCACGCCCTCCCAGGAGATCGAGTAGTCGCGGTCGCGGCCTCGGCGGGTGCGGTAGGAGACCTGGATCTGCTCGCCGCCCGCGCCCTCCATCAGCGCCGACCACTGACGCTCGTCGAGCTTATCGAGCGGCGTGTCGAGGTCGAAGCCGTAGGACCGGCCGAGCGCCTCGAGGCGGCGGCGATACCAGCTGAGTGTGGTGCTGAGCCGCTGGTAGGGCAGGATCGCGCCCTCGTTGATCGTCAGCTTCGGGTTGGGCACGACCAGCTCCGCGTCGAGCTCCATGCGCATGCCGAGCCCGGTGCAGGCCGCGCAGGCCCCGTGCGGGCTGTTGAAGGAGAAGTTGCGAGGCTCGATCTCGCCTACCGAGTAGGGCGGGTGCGTCGTGTTCGGACAGGCGAAGTGCTCGCTGAAGGTCTCCTCCGGGCGGTCCTCCGGGGCGAACTGCAGGATGCCCTCGCCGAGCTTGAGCGCCTGCTCCACCGAGTCCGCGATGCGCTGCCGGGTCGCCTCGGCGTCCTCGGCGTCGGCGGCGGGCGTGACGAGGCGGTCGACGACGACGTCGATGTCGTGCCACTGGTAGCGGTCGAGGTCGAACTGCTCCTCGATGTCGCGCACGACGCCGTCGACGCGCACGCGCACGAAGCCGGCGCGGCGGACCGCGTCGAAGACCTGCTCGTGCTGCCCGCGGCGGTGGCGCACGACAGGCGCGAGCAGCATCGCGCGCGTGCCGGGCGCCTCGGAGAGGATCGCGTCGACGATCTGCTGGATGGTCTGGCGGCGGATCACCTGGCCGCAGTGCGGGCAGTAGGGGACGCCGACGCGGGCGAAGAGCAGCCGCAGGTAGTCGTAGATCTCGGTCACGGTGGCGACCGTGGAGCGCGGGTTCTTGGAGACGCCCTTCTGGTCGATCGAGATCGCGGGCGAGAGGCCGTCGATGTAGTCGACGTCCGGCTTCTCCATCAGCCCGAGGAACTGGCGGGCGTAGGCGGAGAGCGACTCTACATAACGCCGCTGGCCCTCGGCGTAGATGGTATCGAAGGCGAGCGAGGACTTGCCGGAGCCGCTGAGTCCGGTGATGACGACGAGGCGATCACGCGGAATCTCGACGGAGATGTTCTTGAGATTGTGCTCGCGTGCCCCGATGACGGCGATGCGGTCGGTCGGCAGAGGCCACCTCGATTGCGTGGTGGGGGAGGGCGTCGAGCGGAGCGGGCGGCGCCCCTCGGCGATTCGAATGGGCGTTCGTTGCCATCGTAGCGCCGCGCCTTCGGCGGCGCCAGCGCGGGGGCTCCGGATCGAGGGGTCAGCGCATGGGATCGAGGACGGTCAGGAACGGGAAGCGACGGAAGTCGGCGTCGCGTGTGCAGATCCTGCTGATGCCGTGCTCGCGCATAAGTACCGCCGTGTGGAGATCATGCACCACATTCCCGCGGATCTCCGGCAGCTCGGACAACGTCCGCGCCAGCACGGCGGCGTGACGCTCCGTAGGCCGGAGCAAGTCGAATCCCGGCGACGTGAGCAGCCCCTCAATGAACCTGCGGGCCTCCTCGATGGTCCACGGCGACGGAAACACGTGCGGGTGAGTGCTTACCCGCATGAACTCGTAGCAGATGTTCCATGTGAGGTAGGCCGGAGATGGATCACGGCGCGACTCGTCGAGGACCCGGAGGCAGGCGCGGTGGAAGCCTGAGGCCTCATTGATGGCGTAGAGCAGGACGTTGGTGTCGAAGACCAGCAGGCTGCCTACGCTCCTGCCGTCGGGTAAGGTCCGTCGCTGCCGAGCACCGCTTCGAGCGCCTCGCGGTCGGCCACATCGACTCGTGCCTCGCCGCCGTTCCGGGTCGGTAGCGGAGGCAGGTCGTCCGGGAGGCCGGCTGGCGAAGGCTCCTCATCGAGGATACGCCGCAGACCCGCCTCGACGAGCGCGGACATGGTCGTCTCGCGACGCGCAGCTTCTTCGCGCAGCCGCTTCATCACGGTGTCGTCGATGTTGAGAGTCGTCTTCATATGGAAAACCATACGACCGCCGTCCCTGCCCCGCAACCGTCGCGAGGGCAGCGCTCCGCTACGCGAGGGCTGGAGGCTCCTCGTCGTTGCCGAGTTCGCCGAGGTGGCGGCGCAGTTCCGCCTCGATTTCGCTGAGGTGGGACTCGGTGATGCCCATCGAGGACAGCGTCTCGCGGATCAGGCGCTGCACCTCGTCCATCTCGCGGCGCAGCAGCGCGTCCGCGATCTCGAGCTGCGTCTCGACGGCGCGGAAGCCCTCGCGACGCGGCGTCGCGTCCTCCATCGCCAGGATCGTCGCCATCAAGCGCGTGAACAGCGTCGAGGTGCGGGCGATGCGCACGCGGTCCTCGGGATCTTCGGGGAACTCGCCCGTGACCGTGACCTCGAGGCCGGTGCTGGTGTCGGTGGCCACGTACTGGTTGGGCATGGGCTCCGCCGCAGCGCGCTCGCTCGTCGCGCGCATGGTAGCGCGCGAGTGGGCCGGCGGCTCCTCCCCGCCGGGCGGCGGGGCTAGAATTCACCCGCGCGCGCGAACACGCGCGGGAGGGGGCCGCGATGAAGCTCGGACTGCAGGCGCCGATGGGGGACGACTGGCGGGAGACGCTGGAGACGGTGCGGATCGCCGAGGACCTCGGCATCGAACACATCACCAGCGGCGGCGAATCGTGGGGCCCGTCCGCGATTCCCTGGCTGACACTGCTCGCCGAGCACACCGAGCGCGCGACGATCCTGCCCTCGATCCTCAACGTCTTCTCGCGCAGCCCGGCGACGCTGGCGCAGGAGTTCGCGCGGCTCGAGCAGATCTCGGACGGGCGGATGGCGCTCGGCCTCGGCTCCTCGGGGCACCTCGTGATCGAGCACTACTTCGGCGTGCCGTTCGAGCGGCCGCTGCGGCGCATCCGCGAGTACGTCGAGATCTTCCAGATGCTGATGGCGGGCGAGCGGCTGGAGTACGAGGGCGAGCTGTTCCAGCTGCAGCGCGGCTTCCGGCTGGACTACCCGCGCGTGCGCGACCGCGTCCCCGTCTGGATCGCCGCCATCACGCCTCGCTCGATCCGCCAGACCGGCGAGATCGCCGACGGCATCCTCCCGATCCACTGGCCGACGCGGCTGCTGCCGCAGCTGCGCGAGCAACTCGCCGAGGGCGCGAGCAGCGCCGGCCGCGACGCCTCCGCGATCACGATCGCCCCGTTCACCAACGTCTTCATCCTCGACGGCAACGCGGACGAGGACGAGCGCAAGTGGATGGCCGCCCGCAGCCACGTCCATCACTACGTGAACCGCATGGGCGACTTCTACTGGCGGATGCTCACCCGCGCCGGTCACGAGGACGAGATCGCCGCCTCGATGGCGGCCTGGGGCGAGCGCGACCGCGAGGCCTCGCTGGCCGCCCTCAGCGACGAGATGATCGCCGGCATCCAGGTGATCGGGCCGATCGAGCAGGTGCGCGAGCACCTCGCCGAGCGCGCCCGCCTCGGCGCGGATGTGCAGATGCTCTACATGCCGGACGGCGACCCGCGCGAGGTCGGCCGCGTGCTGGAGTCGTTGCTCGCCTGACCCGCCAGCGCGCGCCTCGAGGCGCTAGAGCGCGCGGAAGGTGCGCTTGCCCTCGATGCGCACGATGTGGCCGAAGCCCGGCGCCGGGAAGTGGCAGGCGGCGACGAGGTCGCCGTCCGCCTCCAGGCGCTCCAGCAGCGCCGCGCGCGTCTCCGCGCTGAGCGCGCGGTCGCCATCGAAGCTCGGGCTCCAGCCGGTCTCCTCGGTCTGCGCGGGGTGGTGCATCACGTCGCCGAGGATCAACGCCCGCTCGCCCGCCGAGGCGATCACGAAGCTCTGGTGGCCGGGCGTGTGGCCGGGCGTCGGGATCGCCGTGATCTCGTCGCTCAGCGCGTACTCGCCGGATACGAGGTCCATCACGCCCAGCGCCTCGAGCGGCTCGATCTGGGCGGTGACCTGCAACTCGTCGCGGAACTGCTCCCAGTCCGCCTGCGGCACCTCGTAGCGCGCGTTCGCGAACGTGGCCGCGCCGTCCTCGCCCACGCTCCAGCCGACGTGGTCACCGTGCAGGTGTGTGAAGACGACGCGCCCGACGGAGTCCGGCTCGATGCCCTGCGCGCGCATGTCCGGGACCAGGTTCCCCGACGCGCCGCCGAGGAAGTCAAAGGGCCCCGGCCCGAAGCCGGTGTCGATCAGCAGCGTCTCGCCGCCGGAGCGCAGGGCGTAGCACTGGGCGTTCGACCGCCACAGATCGACGCTCTCGCCGGAGTCCGGGTATTGCTCGAAGTAGGGGGCCCACTGCTCCTCGCTCACGTTCGGGAAGACGTTGGCGAACGGGAACCCAAGACTGAGGTCGAGGAGCTGCACGATCTCGACGTTGCCCACCGTGATTGAAGCCATCTCAGCCTCCGTTCGCGCGCCCGAATCCGCCCGTGATGGCGGCCGGGCGCATCCTATCGAACCGCGAGTCAGTTCGCGCGGGCGCGCCGCCGCGCCGGCGTCGTCTGCTCCTCGCGGCTGGGCAGCGCGATCACGGAACGCGAGGGCATCACGTCCTCCTTGCGCTGGTTGAAGACGGAGCCCTCGACCTGGATGCAGTGCTCGCCGTCCTCGTCGACGAACTTGCGCGTGATCGTGTTGCTGAACGTCATCGCGTCGCCGAGGTAGACGAAGCGGCGGTAGTCGCAGGAGTTGTGCTTGACCCAGGCCTCGTCGCCAAGCGCGTGGATCAGCGATTGCAGCTGGTAGGACTGCCGCGCCGCGCCGAGGTCGTAGGCGCCCGGCAGCCCGGCGGTGCGGGCCGCCTCGTTGTCGAAGTGCACGATCTCGATCGGCTCGCGCGCGTTGCTCGCCGGATGCAGCATCCCGAGGGCGGGGGTGTCGAGGATGCCGCGGATCGAGCGCGAGTAGCCGTCGAGGATGCCGCGCGCGGAGAACCAGCAGATCATGTCCCACATGCGCAGCGGGCCCTTGACCAGCGGCTCCAGCGCGGTCCCCTCCTCCACATCCTCCCACCACAGCGGCTCGCGCCCGCGGATCTGCTCCGGCTCGCGCGCCGATGCCTCCTCGATGGCGAGCCGCTCCTCGTCCGTCCAGGGGTGTGGCACCTCGAGCCGCGTGTCGCGGCCCTTGCGGCGCGTGCTGCTGCGCTCGACGCGCAGGTTGCGCACGTGCGAGCGCGCGACGACTGCGCCGCGCTGGTTCGTCCACTCGCCGCGGTAGTGCTCGATGATCGAGCGCGCGGCGAAGCGCGACTCGTCCCGCTCCTCGATCTCGTCGAAGACGATCGAGGTGCGGATCGTGTCGCCCTCGTAGACGGGGGAGAGCAGGTCCCAGGCGGTGCCGATGTTGTAGCCCATCACGCCGCGCAGCCCGTGCATGGCGTTGCCGAGGTGGATGCGGTAGAGCGCGCCGGGCGGCGCGATCGGCGCGCCGTACGGCCCGGAGGCGGCGTACGCTGGGTCCTGCCAGAGCGGGTTGGAGTCGCCGATCGCGCGCGCGAAGATCTCGATCGCGGAGCGGTCGAGCAGGCCCTCGGCCTCCCAGCTGCGGCCGAGCCGCGTGCGGTGGCGGTCGAGCATCTCGTCGCTGAGCACTCCTTCGACCGCCCAGCGCGGCTTCTGCTCCGTCATCGGTGGTCTCCCGTCTTCGCTTAGCTTCGCTCTGTGTCGCTGTCTCGCCGGATGCCGCAGGTAACGCGCGCCTTCGCGTTGATCGCGCCGTCCGAGGCGTCCCGGATCTCGACATCGCCGACGGCGAGGCGGCCGCCGCGGCGCAGCAGCCGCGCCGCGGCGATCGTGCGCTCGCCGCGTGCCGAGGAGAGGAACGAGACGCTCAGCTCCAGCGTCGGCCCCGGCTGCTCGCCGGGCCGCAGCACGGTGCCGGTGCAGAGCTGCATCGCCGCGTCCGCCAGCGAGGCGACCACGCCGCCGTTGAGCGAGTTGCGGACCCCGCGCAGCGGCTGCGAGGCGCGATCGACGCCGAGCCGCGCGTAACCCTGGCTGAGCTCCTCGATCTCGATGCCGAAGGCCGCGAACAGCGGTCCCTCCCGCCACTCGGCCGCGAGCGCCGCCATCGCGTCGGTCGGCGTGTCCGCCTGGCTCACGAGGCCCCCGCGACCGGCCGCAGCGAGTAGGTGGTCAGCCCTCGCGCGACCAGCTCGCCGCCGGGCGCGTGCGCCTCGATCTCCAGGTGCGCGGCGTAGTCCCCCCAGTTCGCGACGCGTGCGCTCACCTCGACGGCGTCCGGCAGGCCGCCGCCGGGCGGCCCGACGAACGAGAGGTGCAGCTCGGCGGTGCCGTTCGCGAGCTGCACCTCCTCGTCGCGCTGGGCGTTGACGGCGGAGATCGCCGCCAGGTCCGCGGCGATCGTGAGCGAGCTGCGGAACAGCAGCTCGTCGGCGTCCTCGGGGCGGTCGACGCGCATGCGCGCGTAGCCGCGCTCGACGGTCTCGCCGCGGATGCCGAGCCGCCGCAGGATCGGGCGCTGCCAGTTGCGCAGCCAGTCGTCGAGGTCAGGAACGGGCACGCTGCTCCCTCGGGCGTTACCTGCCCAGGCCGGATTGCTCCGCGAATTCGCGGATGGCGGTGATGTGCTGCTCGGGCGAGTAGCCCATCTCCATGGTGCTGTAGTGCAGGTGCGTGACGCCCGCCGCCTGCTGCCGCTCGGCCAGCTCGAGCTGCTGATCGGGATTGAGGCCTACGGCGTGCAGGTTGCTGCTCAGCCCCAGCGTCGAGGGGTCGCGCCCGGCGGCGCGGGCCGCGGCGTAGAACTTCTCGGCCTCGCCGGCGACCCGCTGCGGGTCGCCGCGGTAAGCGCGCGGGACGTGCCAGCCGTCGGCGAGGCGGCCGGCACGCTCGACGGCGATGTCGGCCATCGCGCCGATCCAGATCGGGATCGGGCGTTTGGGCAGCGGCTTCAGTCCAGCCTTCGTGACGCGATCGAAGCGGCCCTCGAAGGTCACGACGGGCTCGCTCCAGAGCTGCCGCAGCAGGCCGATCTGCTCCTCCATGCGCCGCCCGCGCGTCCCGTAGTCCTCGCCCAGCGCCTCGAACTCGACGGAGTTCCAGCCGACCCCCACGCCGAGGATGAGCCGACCGCCGCCCGCGAGGATGTCGATCTCCGCGCACTGCTTGGCGACGAGCGCGGTCTGCCGCTGCGGTAGCACCAGCACGCCGGTCATGAACTCCAGGCGGTCGGTCAGCCCGGCGAGGTAGCCGAAGAGCACGAACGGCTCGTGGAAGGCGCTCTCGTGCGTGTAAGGAGGTGTGACGTGTCTCCCGTAGGGGCCGAGCCAGGCGCCGCCCTCGGGGCGCTCGGGGTGGGCGCCGAGGACGTGGTCGTAGGCGACGAAGCGGGTGTAGCCGAGATCCTCGGCGGCCTGCGCGAAGTCGCGGATCGCGATCCGGTCGTTGCCGATCTCGTTGGTGGGAAAGACGACGCCCAGTTCCATATCCGGCTCCGTTCCGCGCCAGCGATGCGGCGCGCCGGGATGGTACCGTAGCCGCGGCCCGCGGGGGCCGGGATGTCCGCGACGCGCTCGCGGGCGGCGCGCGAGAGGCGGGGACGATGCTGATCGGGCATTTCACGGAACGGCCCTACCAGGACGAGGAGCACGGCTTCTTCGGCTCCACCACGCGCGAGGCCTACTTCGACCTCGGACTGAGCAACAAGGACTACGACCCGCGGCTCGGGGCGCTGCTCTATCACCGCTACCTCGACGAGAAGCTCGCGGCCGAGGAGGCCGGGTTCGACGCGCTGATGCTCAACGAGCACCACAGCACACCCGCCTGCATGGGCGGCGTGATGAACGTGGAGGCGGCGATCCTCGCGCGGATCACCACGAAGCCGAGGATCCTGCTGCTTGGGAACATCCTGCCGATCTGGGAGGACCCGCTCTGGCTGGCGGAGTCGCTGGCGGAGATCGACATGATCTCGCGCGGCCGCCTCGTGACCGGGTGGGTGCACGGCTCGGGGCGCGAGAGCGTCTCGCACAACGCGCAGCCGCCGTTCAACCGCGAGCGCTTCGAGGAGGCGCACGACTTCATCGTCGCCGCCTGGACGAGGCACGGCCCGTTCCGCTGGGAGGGTGAGCACTACAACTACCGCTACGTGAACCCCTTCGCGCGCCCCTACCAGAAGCCCCATCCGGCGATCTGGATCCCCGGCGGCGGCAGCAAGGAGAGCACGGACTGGGCGGCCGCGCACCGCTACCCCTACGTGATGCTCGCCACCGCGCCCGAGGCGACCCGCCAGTCCTTCGAGTTCTACGCCGAGCACGCCCGCGAGCACGGCTACGAGGCCGGTCCGCAGCACCGCGGCTACCTCTTCAAGGTCCACGTCGAGGCGACCGATGAGCTCGCCTACGAGGTCGGGCGCAAGTACATCCAGGGGCCGCCGAACCCGTTCCTCGAGGGCAACCAGGGCGGCGTGCATCGCTACCTGCAGAACCTGCCGGGCCTCGCGCCGCGCAACCGCACGATGCCCGCTGCCGCGCTCAACCGCGCCACCGCCTACTCGCGCGGCCTCGCCCCGCCGCCCGAGAGCGGGACGCTCTCGACGATCGAGCGCTCCGCCGGCACCTACGAGCAGCAGGTCGAGCGCATGACGATCATCGCCGGATCGCCGAAGACGGTGATCGAGAAGCTGCGCTACATCCTCGAGCTGCTGCGGCCGGGCTCGATCATCCTCTGGGACGGCGAGGGGGCGATGAGCCACGAGGACGCGATGCGCAGCATGAAGCTGATGGGCGAGGAAGTGATGCCGGCCGTCCGCGAGATCGGGCGCGAGCTGGGGCTGCACAGCCCCTTCGAGGTCGACCCCGTGACGAACCAGCCGCTCGAGCCCGCCGCGACGTAGCGGCCGGCGAGGCGGGCCCCCGCAGGCGAGGCCGTCTGGATGCGCGGACTACGCGCGGAGGGCGTCGAGGTCGAAGTCGTCCGGCACGGGCACGACGACCGAGCAGCGAGGCAGTTCGATGGTGCGGGTGATGTGGCCGCGGCCCGTCAGATCGTCGGCCAGCAGCACGTCACCGGCGCCGAGCTGGCGCTTCGAGCCGTCGCCGCACTCCATCTCGGCGCGTCCGGCCACGGTGATCACGAACTGACGGCGAGGTGCGGTGTGGAAGTCCATCTCGCTGTCGATGCTGGCCTGGCGCATGCTGATGCTGTCCGCCGGGAAGTGCTGCGTGCGCATACCGAGCCCCATCGCCTCCGGGAAGGCGATCTCGATGTCCTCGAAGTGGGACTCCCCGTCGTCGCCGGTGTAGACGCGCGTGATCCGCATCGCGATGTACCCCCTCGCTGCCTCTGTGTTGCGCCGCGCGCCATGCTAGCAGGCGCGCGATCGGACCCACGATGAGCCTCGCCGACGCGCTGCGCCGCCGCCGCTCGATCCGCGGCCTGCAGGGCCCGCCCCTGAGCCACGAGGAGATCGAGGGACTGGTCGAGTTGGCGTTGCTCGCGCCCGCGCCGCACCACACCCGCCCCTGGCGCTTCGCCTCGATCTCGCAGGGCCGCCGCGCGGCGCTGGCTTCGGCGATGGGCGCGGCCTGGGAGGCGGACATGGTCGCCGACGGCCTCGACGAGGCCGTGCGCCGCCGCGCCCTCGAACGCTCGCGAGGCCGCATCGAGGGCGCCCCGACGCTGCTGCTCGGCTGCCTCGCCGGCGAGGGGCTCAACACCTACCCGGACGAGGAGCGCACTCGCGCCGAGTGGACGATGGCGGCGCACTCGTTCGGCGCGGCGCTGCAGAACCTGCTGCTCGAGGCCAGCGAGCGCGGGCTCGGCGCCTACTGGATGGCCGCGCCGCTCTACACGCCGGACGAGGTGCGACGGGTGCTCGAACTGCCCGAGGAGTGGCGGCCGCAGGCGTTCATCGCCCTCGGCCGCCGCCGCGCGGACTACCAGCCGTTCGATCGCCCGTCGCCCGACCTCGGCGGCAGCCTGATCGAGCGCTGAACAGGCGGGAGCAGGAGCGCGCGGGAGTGCTACGCTCACGCGCGCGACGGAAGGGGGGCGCGCCGATGCTGCACAGCCTGATGAGCGACGATCATCCCCTCACGCTCGCCATGCTCTTCGAGCGCGCCGCGACCCAGTTCCCGGACAACGAGCTCGTCAGCCGCTTCCCCGACGGCCGCATCCACCGCTACCGCTACGCCGACTTCGCGCGCCGCACGCGCAAGCTCGCGAACGCCCTCGCCACGCTCGGCATCGAGCCCGGCGACCGCGTCGCGACGCTCTGCTGGAACGAGCACCGCCACCTGGAGCTCTATTTCGCCGTGCCGCTGAGCGGCGCGGTGGTGCACACGCTGAACGCGCGCCTGCACGCCGACGAGCTGACCTACATCGTCAACGACGCCGCGGACCGCGCGCTCTTCGTCCACAGCTCGCTGCTCGAGGCCTTCGAGGAGATCCGCGACCGCGTCTCCGTGGAGCACGTGATCGTGATCCCCGACGACGGCCCGACGCCCGAGGGCTACCGGGACTACGAGGAGCTGATCGCGGACGAGCCCGAGGCGTTCGAGCCGCCGCCGCTGGACGAGCGGCAGGCCTCCGGGATGTGCCACACCTCGGGCACCACGGGCCGTCCCAAGGGCGTGCTCTACAGCCACCGCTCCACCTCGCTGCTGGCGATGATGAGCTGCATGACGGACACCGTCGGCGTCCGCGAGCGCGACTCGATCCTGCCGGTGGTGCCGATGTACCACGCGAACGCCTGGGGCCTGCCCTACGCCGCGACGTACGCGGGCGCGAAGCAGGTCTTCCCCGGCCGTGACCTCAGCGCGGAGAGCTTGCTGCGGCTCTTCGCGGACGAGGGCGTCACGCTCACCGGCGGCGTGCCCACGGTGTTCCTCGATGTGCTGCGCATGCTCGACGAGCGGCCCGGCGAGTGGGATCTGTCCTCGATGCGCTCGATGCTGATCGGAGGATCGGCCGCGCCGCCCTCGCTGATCGAGGGCTTCGACCGCCACGGACTGCACGTCACGCACGCCTGGGGCATGACGGAGATGAACCCGCTCGGCAGCATCGCCAACCTCAAGCGCGCGCACGACGGGCTCGACGCGGACGATACGCTCGAGGTGCGGGCGCGCCAGGGCCACGCGCAGCCGCTGATCCAGTTCCGGCACGTGTCCGAGGACGGCACGGTGCAGCCCTGGGACGCGGAAGCCCTCGGCGAGCTGCAGGTGCGCGGACCGACGATCGCGCGCGCCTACTACGGCGTCGAACGCGCCGACGACTTCGTCGGCGACGGCTGGTTCCGCACCGGCGACATCGTGACGATCGACGAGCACGGCTCGATCCTGATCGCCGACCGCGCGCGCGACGTGGTGAAGTCCGGCGGCGAGTGGATCAGCAGCGTCGCACTGGAGAACGCGCTGATGGCGCACCCCGCCGTCGTCGAGGCCGCCGTCTTCGCCGCCGAGGACGAGCGCTGGGGCGAGCGCCCGCTGGCCGCCGTCGTGGGCGAGCCGGGCTCAAGCGTCAGCCCCGAGGAGCTGCGCGCCTTCATCGAGCCCCAGTTCCTGCGCTGGTGGCTCCCCGCCGACTTCATCCCCGTCGACGAGGTGCCGAAGACCTCGACGGGCAAGTTCGACAAGGTCGCGCTGCGTGAGCGCTACGGGCGGCGGCTGATCGAGGGCGCAGAGTAGGGCAGCAGCGCCGTGGAAACGAGAATCCTCGACTGGGACGACGTGCAGGGCCTGCTGGCGGGGTTGAGCGACCGTCTCGGCGAGGGCTCGGTGGTGTGGGGCGTGCCGCGCGGCGGCAGCCACGTCGCCTCGATGCTCAGCGTGCGCGGCGTCCGCGTCGCGCTCTCGCCCGTCGAGGCGACGGTCGCCGTCGACGACGTGATCGACACCGGCCGGACGGCCGAGCGTGTGCTCGACCGCTACGGCATCGAGACGCTGGCGTTGGTCACCCGCCACGAGGGCGAGCCGTACTACCTCTTCCCCTGGGAGCGCGCCGAACTCGATGCGGGTCTCGACGCGGATGCCCGCGACCACGTCACGAGGCTGCTGTTGCTGCTCGGCGACGAGCCGCAGCGCGCGGAGCTGCAGCAGACGCCCGATCGCGTCGTCGAGTCCTGGAAGACGCTGTTCGCGGGCTACCGTCCGGAGTGGGCCGATCTCAAGGCGACGCTGAACTGGTTCAGCGAACGCACGCCGGAGATGATCGTCGTGCGCGACATCTCCTTCCTCAGCACCTGCGAGGAGCACCTGCTGCCCTTCTTCGGCACGGTCGGCGTGGCCTACCTGCCGAACGACCACGCGCTCGGCGAGAGCAAGCTGCACCAGATCGTCAGCGTCGTGAGCCGCAAGCTGCAGAGTCAGCAGCGCATGACGCGCGAGATCGGCGAGGTCGTCTTCGACGCCGAGCGCACTCGCGGCGTCGCCGTGCGCTCCCGCGCCACGCACCTCTGTTTCGCCGCCCTCGGCGCCGAGCGCGAGGGCGTGACCGTCGAGGAGACGTGGCTGTCCGGCGCCTTCGAGACGGACCCGGAGACCCGCTCCCGCTTCCTCGAGGCGACGGGCGACGCCCGCGACGGCGTCAGCCCGGCCTGAGCCGACCCCTACGCGAACCCGCGGCGTGCGAGGAAGCGCGGGTTGCTGACCCGCGTCGCGTCGAGGACGCGCGTGCGCAGCCAGCTGGCGAGGGCGGCGCGCTCCGGGCCGGCGTCGTAGCGGCCGGCGCGGATGGCCGAGGCGAGCCGCGTCTCGGCGTCGCGCAGTGCGCTGCGGACGTCCTCGTCCGTTCCGGCGGCCGTTGCGCCCTCGATGGCGGTGAGGTCGGCGAGAGCGCGGCGGGCGGGCGCTTCGCCTGCTTCCAGTTCGCGCGCGGCGATGCCCATCGCGTTGTCGGCCATCAGCAGGGCGTAGCGCTGCGCGCCGGGGACGTGCGGTGCGAGATCGTCCATCAGCGCGCCGCGGGCCGCTTCGAGCAGCGCCGCGCCGTCGAGCGGATCCGCTGCGCCGGGCGCGTCAGCCGGGGCCGCCGAGGGCGACGCCGTGTCCGCGCCGCTGCTGTAGTCGCCGCGCTCGCCCTCCTCGATCAGCGTCAGGATCTCGACTTCGATCTCGTCGACGATGCGGCCGGTGAGGGCGAGTTCGAGCGAGGGCTGGCGGCCGCTGCTGTGGCGCTCGCCCTGGTGGATCGCGATCACCGCCCAGCGTACGTGAGCCATCACCTCCCAGTAGTGGAGCGTCCTCGGCGACAGCTCGCGCCCGTAGCCGCGCTCGAAGTCGGCGAGGTCGCCGAGGCCGCCGGCGCGGCGGTCGTAGCGGTTGAAGCGCCAGCAGCGGGCGCTGAACCAGCCGACGTCATCGAGCGGATCGCCCCAGCGCGCGAACTCCCAGTCGAGGACCCCGTGCAGCCCGCCCTCGCCGACGAGGAAGTTGCCGGTCCGGTAGTCGCTGTGGACCAGCACCAGTCGCTCCGTCTGCGGCGCCTCGCGCTCCAGCCAGCGCAGCCCCCACTCCATGGCCGGGCGTGGCTTCGGGTGCGCGTCGAGGGCGGCCCGGTACTCGGCGACGGCGGCGAGCGCCGGGCTCGGCTCGGGAATGGGCAGCCACTCGATGCCGGCCCGGCCCGGCTCGATCGTCTGGATGCGCGCGAGTTCCGCGCCGAGCTGCTCGAGCAGCGCCGGGCGTGGGCCGCCGAGCGTGTCGTCGCGTACCAGCAGGTGCCCCGCCGCGACGCCCTCGACGAAGCGCGAGATGGAGAAGGCGCGGCCGAGCACGGAATCGTCGGCCTGCCAGAGCGGCTCCGGCGTGGCGACGCCGGCCTCGAAGGCCGCGCGCACGATCGCGAACTCCTCGGCGACGCTGTGGCTCTCCTCCATCCGCGCGTCGCCCTCCGCGCGCAGCACGAGGGCGACCGGCTCTCCGCTGCCCTCCAGGGGGCCGCCCTCGAAGGTCGCGTCGATGCGCCAGTGCTGGTGGATCGCGCCACCGGTGAGCGACGTCGGGTCGCCGATGCTCACGCGCTCGGCCCCGGCCGCCGCAGCCAGCCAGCCTGCGAGGGCGGCCAATACAGCCTCGTCGGCGAGGTCCAGCGGCGCGGCGGCGGGGCTCACCGCCAGCTCCAGAAGTCGTGCTGCTCGTCCATGTAGAGCCGCGCGAGCACCATCTTGTGCACCTCGGAGGCGCCGTCGACGAGCCGCGCCTGGCGGGCGTAGCGGTACATCCACTCCAGCGGCGTGTCCTTCGAGTAGCCGCGCGCGCCGCAGAGCTGGATCGCCGTGTCCACGGCCTTGTGCAGCGTCTCTGAGACGTGGATCTTCGCCATCGAGACGTCCTGGCGGGCGAAGTCGCCCTGGTCGAGCCGCCAGGCCGCGCGCATCGTGAGCAGGCGGCCGACCTCGATCGCCATCGCGACCTCGCCGAGCATCCACTGCACGCCCTCGTGCTCGTGCAGCTTCTGCCCGAAGCTCTCGCGCTCGCGCACGTAGTCGGCGGCGATCGTCATCGCGCGCTGCGCCATGCCGAGCCAGCGCATGCAGTGCGTGAGCCGCGCCGTGCCGAGGCGGATCTGCGTTGCCTTCAGCCCCTCGCCAACCTCCATCAGGCGCTGGTCGTCGGGTACTACGAGGTCGTCGAAGCGCAGCTCGCAGTGCCCGCCGTGCTCCTCGGGGCCCATGATCGGGATGCGGCGCTCGATCTCCCAGCCGGGCTGGTCGGCGTCGAAGAGGAAGGCCGTCAGGCCGCGCCGCTCGTCGTCGCTGGTGCGCGCGAGGAGGATGAAGTGCTGCGCCGCGGCGCCGCCGGTGATGAACCACTTGCGCCCGTTGATGCGCCACTGGTCGCCGTCGCGCTCGGCGCTGGTGAGCATCATCGAGGGGTCCGAGCCGGAGCCCGGCGCGGGCTCGGTCATGGCGAAGGACGAGCGCACGCGGCCCTCGATGATCGGGTCGAGCCAGCGCTCCTTCTGGGCCTCGGTTCCGACGCGTTCGAGCAGGATCATGTTGCCGTCGTCGGGCGCGGCGCAGTTGAAGCAGACCGGCCCGAAGAGGGAGTGACCCATCTCCTCGTAGCAGGCCGCCATGCCCATCACGCCGAGGCCGAGCCCGCCCCGCTCGCGCGGCATCTGAGGCGCCCACATGCCCTGCGCCTTGACCTCGCTGCGCAGTTCATCGAGCAGGTCGAGGCGGATGTTCTCGTGCTCGTCGAAGGAGTCCGGGTCCGCCTCGAGGGGGATGATGCGCGTCTGTGTGAAATCGCGGATGCGCAGACGCAGTTCGTCCACCTCCGGCGAGAGCGTGAAGTCCACTGCCTGCCTCCTCGCGAACCCGTGCCGCCGCGAAGATAGCGCAGCCCGCCGTCCCGCGGCGCGGCGGCCCTCGGCAGGGCCGGGGCGCGAACGTACAATCACAGGTGCGCGAGGAAGCCGGCGATGACGAACCCCTACCGCGAACTGCCCGCGATCGAGCGGCTGCTGACGCATCCGCGCGTGGCTCCGCTGGCGGAGCGCCACGGCCACGAGGCGATCGTGCGCGTCGCCCGCGAGGTGCTCGACGACTACCGGGCGGAGATCGAGCGTTCCGGCGCGCCGCCCGCGCAGTCGGCCGCCGAGGCGGTCGCCGATCGCGCCGCCAGCCTGGAGCCGAGCCTGCGCCGCGTCGTCAACGCGAGCGGCGTGATCATCCACACGAACCTCGGACGCGCCCCGCTCTCGCGGGCGACGATCGCCGCGATGGCCGCCGCCTCCGAGGGCTACTCGAACATCGAGTTCGACCTCGACGCCGGGGAGCGCGGATCGCGCTTCAGCCACCTCGCCGATCTGCTGGCGAGCGTCACAGGCGCGGAGGCCGGGATCGCGGTCAACAACAACGCCTCGGCGCTGCTGCTCGCGCTCTCCGCGCTCTGCGCAGGCGGCGAGGTGGTGATCGCGCGCGGCCAGCTCGTCGAGATCGGCGGCGGCTTCCGCATCCCCGACGTGATGCGCCAGTCGGGCGCGACGCTCGTCGAGGTCGGCACGACGAACCGCACCTACCTGCGCGACTACGCCGAGGCGATCAGCGAGCGCACAGTGGCGCTGCTGCGCGTGCACGCCTCGAACTTCCGCGTCGTCGGCTTCACCGAGGAGACACCGCTGCCGGCGCTGGCCTCGCTCGCGCGCGAGCGCGGGCTGCTGCTGCTCGACGACCTCGGCAGCGGGGCGCTGCTCGATCCCCGCGAGTACGGGTTGGCCGAGGAGCCGCTGGTGCGCGACTCGGTGGCCGCCGGCGTGGACGTGGCGCTGTTCTCCGGCGACAAGCTGATCGGCGGCCCCCAGGCGGGCGTCGCCGTCGGCCGCGAGGGCGCCATCGCGACGATGCAGCGGCACCCCCTCGCCCGAGCAGTGCGCATGGACAAGGCCTCGATCGCCGGGTTGGCCGCCACGCTCGGCCACTACGCACGCGGCGAGGCCGTCGAGGAGATCCCGATCTGGCGGATGATCGCCGCCCCGCTCGACGGGCTGCGGCGGCGCGCGCGCCGCTGGGCGCGGGCCTGCGCCGGCGAGACCGGCGCCTCGGTCACCTCGGCGCGCTCGATGGTCGGCGGCGGCTCGCTGCCGGGCGAGGGCCTGGAGTCCGCCGTCTGCGCGATCGCCGCGCCGCCCGGCGGCGCCGATGCCTTCGCCGCCGCCCTCCGAGGCGCCGACCCGCCGATCGTCGCGCGCATCGAGCGCGGCGCGGTGCTGCTCGACCCGCGCACGGTCGCGCCCTCGGACGACCGTCACGTCGCCGACTCGCTGCGCGCGCTCTGCCAGCCCGAGGCGGGCGGCGGGCCGGAGGGCGGTTCGGAGGCTACTGCTGGACGATAAGGCGCTCGCCGTCCTCGAGTTCCCGGCGATCCGGGAGCGGCTCGCGCGCGAGACCTCGTTCGCGGCCGGGCGCGAGCTGGCGCTGGCGCTGCGCCCCGTCGCCGATCGCGAGCGCGCGGTGCGGCGCCAGCGCGAGACCGCCGAGGCGGTCCGGCTGCGCACCCTGCGTGTCGATGTCGGCCTCGGCGGCGTCCGCGACGTGCGGCCCTCGGCCAGCGCGGCGGGGCGCGGGCAGGTGCTCGCTCCCTCGGAGCTGCTGGAGATCGCGGAGCTCGCGAGGGCGTCGACGCGGCTGCGGCGCACCTTCGTGCGCACGCGCCAGGAGACGCCGCTGCTCTCGACGCGCGCCGCCGGACTCGCGGACCTCGAGGCGCTGCGCGAGCTGATCGCCGGCGCCGTCGACGAGCGCGGCGAGGTGCGCGACTCGGCGAGCCGCGAGCTGCAGGCGATCCGCCGCGAGCGCGACGCCGTGCACGGCCGCCTCCAGCAGCGCATGGAGGCGCTGCTGCGCTCCGCCTCGCTGCGGCCCTCGCTGCAGGATCCGATCGTCACGCTGCGCGACGGGCGCTACGTGCTGCCCGTGCGCTCCGAGGCGCGCAGCGCCGTGCCCGGCATCGTGCACGACAGCTCGGCCTCCGGCGCGACGATCTACGTCGAGCCGCTCGCGGTGATCGACCTCGGCAACCGCTGGCGCGAGCTGCAGGCGCAGGAGCGCCACGAGATCGAGCGCATCATGCGCTCGCTCTCCGAGGCCGCCGGTGAGGCGGAGCACGAGCTGGTCGACGCCGTCGAGCGTCTCGCGCGGCTCGACCTCGCGCTGGCGAAGGCGCGCCTCGCCGAGCAGCTCGGCGCCGCCGACCTGACCGAGGCGGGGAGCGACGCGCCCTGGCTCGTCGAGGCGCCCGCCGCACTGCGGCTGGTGGAGGCGCGGCACCCGCTGCTCGGAGGCGAGGTCGTGCCCGTCACCATCGAGGCGGGCGGCGAGACGCGCGCGCTGCTGATCACCGGGCCGAACACCGGCGGCAAGACCGTCGCGCTCAAGACCGCGGGCCTGCTCTCGCTGATGGCTCTCGCGGGCCTGCCCGTGCCGGCCGACGAGGGCACCCGCATCCCGGTCTACGACGCCGTCTTCGCCGACATCGGCGACGAACAGTCGATCGAGCAGTCGCTCTCGACGTTCTCCGGCCACGTCACGGCGATCATCGACATCCTCGAACGCGCCGGGCCGCGCTCGCTCGTGCTGCTCGACGAGCTGGGCGCGGGCACCGATCCGACCGAGGGCGCGGCGCTGGCGATCGCGATCGTCGGGCGGCTCGTCGAGGCGGGCGCGACGCTGATCGCGACCACGCACCACAGCGAGCTGAAGCTGTTCGCGCACCGCGAGGCGGGCGTCCTCAACGCCTCCGTGGAGTTCGACATGGAGACGCTCGCGCCAACCTACCGGCTGCGCATCGGCGTGCCGGGCCAGTCGAACGCGCTCGCGATTGCCGAGCGGCTGGGGATGCCGGGCGCGATCGTCGAGGCCGCGCGCGAGGGGCTCTCGCACGGGCAGCGCGACCTCGAGGCGGTGCTCGGCGATCTGCGCACGCAACTCAGCGCGGCCGAGGACCGCGCCGCCCGCGCCGCCGCCGACCGCGACGCCGCCGAGGAGCTGCGCGGCGACCTCGAGCGGCAGCTCGCGACGCTGGCGGACGACAGCGAACGGCTGCGCGCCGAGTCGCGCGAGCGCGTGCGCGAGGAGGTCCGCGACGCGGAGCGGATGCTGCAGCGCGCCCGCCGCGAGGTGGAGTCGGCGCGCCTCGAGCAGGCGGCGGCCGACCTCGAACGCGCTCGCGAGGCCGTCGCGGCGCTTGCTCCCGAACCGCCCCCCGAGCCGCCGCCGCCCAGCGAAGACTCCCTCTCCCCGCTGGAGAGGGTTGGGCTGAGGGCTCGGCGCCCGCTGCCGGCGCCGGAGGTCGGCTCGCGGGTCTGGCTGCGCGGCATCGGATCGCCGGGCGAGGCGCTGAGCGAGCCGGACGTGGCCGGCGAGTTCGAGGTGCAGCTCGGCGCGCTGCGCACGCGCGTGCGCCTCGCCCAGGTCGAGCGCATCGAGCAGCCGGACGGCGCGGTGATCGTCGCGGTGAGCACCCCGCCCGCGCCGAGCGCCCCGGAGCAGATCGAGATCCGCGGCCAGATCGTCGCCGACGCGCTGCCCTCGGTCGAGGCCTTCCTCGACGACGCCGCGCGCGCCGGGCGCGCGCGCGTGCGCATCATCCACGGCAAGGGCACCGGCGCGCTGCGCCGCGCCGTCCGCGAGCTGCTCGCCCGCCACCCCCTGGTCACCGCCTACGAGAGCGGCACGTCCCAGGAGGGCGGCGAGGGCGTCACCGTCGCCCTCCTCGCCGCCGTCCGGTAGGGCGCGGCGGATGCGCCCGCGCGGCGGCGTGTCTAGGATGCGCGGGCTATGACCGAAGAGGATCTCACCACCGCCGATAGGCCACCGGAGGCCGACACGCCCGAGGTCGCGCTGCCGGAGCAGGAGCGGTTCTACCGGGCGCCCGCGCGCTTCGGACACGTGCCCGTCGCCGAAACGCCGCTCGGGTGGGATGCGAAGAACCGGGGCTTCCGTAACCACTACCCCCACGTGCGGCTGCCGACGCAGGTAGTGGACCGCGTGAGCCTCGGCGCGCCGAAGCTGGAGCCGAACCGCCTGATCTGGGGCGACAACCTGCACGCGATGCGTACGCTTCCCTCGGAGAGCGTCGACCTGATCTACATCGACCCGCCGTTCTTCTCCAACCGCGTCTACAACGTGATCTGGGGCGACGAACACGAGGAGCGCTCGTTCTCCGACATCTGGGAAGGTGGGCTCGACGGCTACCTGATCTGGCTCAACGCCCGCCTCTATGAGATGAAGCGCCTGCTCAAGCCCACCGGCTCGATCTATGTCCACTGCGACTGGCACGCCTCCCACTACATCAAGGTCGAGATGGACAAGATCTTCGGGTATGAGAACTTCCGGAATGAGATCGTCTGGTCGTATCGACGGTGGCCGTCGAAACACGCGAACTTTCAGCGGATGCACGACATAATTCTACGCTACTCGCTGGGTGGTGACGTCACTTGGAACCAGTTCTACGAGGAACACTCTGAGAGCTTTCAGAAGCGGTTCCGAGGGAAGGGCAACGTCCTTGATCCCGGTGCAACCAGAAAGCGAGCAGCAGAGCATGATACGCCGGGTCTACCTATGCGCGACGTATGGGAGATATCAATCCTCGCCGGGTCGTCCAAAGAACGCGTCGGTTACCCGACGCAAAAGCCGGAGGCGCTGCTTGAGCGAGTAGTCCTAGCATCTTCGAACGAGGGTGACGTGGTGCTCGACGCCTTCCTCGGCGGAGGCACGACGGCGGTCGTGGCGCAACGGCTAGGGCGGCGCTGGATTGCGATGGACCAGTCGCGCGTTGCAGTCGCTGTCACAGCCGAACGGCTCAAGAACGCTGCTCTGACACGTGGGCTGGGCGCCGCGCCGATTCCCGACTTCACCATCGAGCACTGGGGCGTGTACGAGATGGAGCGACTCTCTCGGATGCCGCCGGAGCAGTTCCGCACCTTTGTCCTGGAGAGCTACGACGCCGGGATCTCCAGTGCTGACGACGGCATCCACGGTTACAGGGGGCGCGCGCGCGTGCCGGTCTGGGTCGGTCCGCCCGAGCTAACCGCCACCGTCGACGCGGGGGACGTCAACACGTTCGCGCAGGCGATTGCACGCCTCGACCGCTACCAGGGTGATGAAGGACTGCGTGACGGCGTGATGCTCGCCTGGGGCTTTAGCCCTGGGGCGCGCCGAGCCGCCGTCGAGCTGCGCGAGCGCGAGGGCGTGTCACTCGCCTTCGTGCGCCTCGAGCAGGTGCGTATCGACTCCCCGGCGTTCCGCCGGCACATCGCCCGGCAGTCCACGGAACGCGGCGACTACACCGGCTTCCTCACCTTCGTCCAGCCGCCGCTGGTCGAGGTCGCGCACCGGCGGATGAAGCCGCTGCACTACGAGTTCGATGCCAGCGACACGCAGCCGCAGAACGCGGACGCACAGATCATCAACGTTCAGTGGGATTTCGACTACGACGGCATCACGTTCCGCGCGGCGCGCGGCGAGTGGTTCCATCGCCGGGGAAAGGGCGGCGCGCCCGTCCTTGACGCGCAGCACACGTTCCCTTGGACGGGCGACTTCCGCGTCGCCTGCCGCGTGCAGGACGACAAGGGCGGCGAGGGCGAGTGGAACGGCTGGATCGAGGTCACGTAGCGCCGTGCAGAACGCCTTCCTCCCCTACGAAAGCGACTTCGAGGCGTGGGTCGAGGGCGGCTGCATGCCCTCGACGCCAGCGACGCAGGAGTACCTGCGCTTCCTCGCCGACCCGGGCGATGAGGGTGAGCCGCGCCCGGGCGGGCTGTGGCGTCACCAGTGGGACGCGCTGCTGCGCGTGATCTACGCGCGCGAGGTGGGGCGGCGCGACTTCTGGGGCGACGGCGTGCTGCTCAATGTCGTCACCGGCGGCGGCAAGACGGCGCTGATCGCCGCGACGATGGTCTGGCTACGGCTGGCCCACGATGTGCGGCGCTTCCTCATCCTCTGTCCCAACCTGATCGTGCGCGATCGTCTGGAAGCCGACTTCCGCGATGGCAAGGTGTTCACCGAGCGCGATTTGATTCCGCCCGGCGCGATCGTCTCCGCGGACGATTTCGCCCTCACGACGCTCGGCGGAACCTCGAAGGCCACGGCGACGAGCCTGCTCGGCTCGAACGTCGTACTCGCGAACATCCACCAGTTCTATCGCAGCAGCACAACCGGCCAGCAGAACCTCTGGAGCCTCCTGCAGGCGGACCAGACGCCGTTCGCCGTCTTCAATGACGAGGCGCACAACACGCCGGCGCTGGAGTACGACCGCACGCTGCGCGAGTTGCACGAGCATGCAGGGTTCCGCTTCCGCCTCGACACCACCGCGACGCCCGACCGCGCGGACGGCAGGCCTGTCGATAGCCGCATGATCTACGAGTACGACATCCCTGCGGCGTTGCACGACCACGTGATCGCTACCCCTGTCGTGTATCAGCCGGACATCGAGACGGTGGAGCTGACCTACACCGACGCCGACACGGGCGAGACGCGCCGCGTCGAGGAAATCGACTGGGACGAGGTCGAGCGTGCGGGCCTCAGCGCGACTCAATGGGTCACGGACGCGAAGCCGATGAGCCAGCAGATCAGCATCGCGCTCAACCGCCTCGACGAGGCGAAGCGCAACGCCCGCGGCCTCTACCAGCCGATCCTCTTCGTCGTCGCCGTCTGCAAGGCCGATGCACGCGAGGCGAAGCGCATGCTGGAGGACGACTTCCACCTCCGCACCCTCATCGTGACTGAGGACGAGGACGAGCAGGCCCGGCTAGACGCGGCCGCGATCGGCGAGAGTGGTCACTACGACGCGGTCGTGAGCGTCGCGATGCTGCGCGAGGGCTGGGACGTGCCGGAGGTCGCGGTGATCCTGCTGCTCCGCAAGTTCGGCAGCAAGGTCTACGGTCCGCAGGTGGTTGGCCGCGGGCTGCGCCGCGTGCGGCGTCCGGGCATCGAGCCGGACGAGCCTCAGATCTGCGCCATCGTCGACCACCCGAAGCTCGAACATGAGTGGTTGTGGAAGCTGCTGAACGCCCGCATGCGCCGTGAGGTCGGCGTGGACCAGATGTTTCCGGAACTCGATGAGATCGGCGAGCCGCCTCCGCGACAGGCAATCGTCCGCCCTGAGATGGCGATCAAGATTCCCGAGCCGCGGGCCGACGAATCGCTCATCTTGGATCCGGTGACTGCCGAGGCCTCTCCGGATCCGGCCCAGAACTGGAGCGAGCAACTCGCTACGCTCGCGTACGGCGCCGAGGCTGTCGAGATCACCGACGTGACTTTGAGTGGCGTCACCGGTCAGGAACTCGGCGCGGATGGCTGGACGCAGCACAAGGGCGCCCCCGGCGACTCTGCCGCCGCCACGGACGATCGCGTCGCGCGCATGTCCGTAAGCGAGTTGCGTGAGCACATTCGGGAACGCCTCCATGGAATCGCAGAAGCGGCAGTAGTCGAGGCGGGCTATTCGGCAGCGCTGCGGCGTCATGTCTACCCACCGCTCCTGGAGCATGTTTCCGGGCGCTGGCTCGATGGCGAGGCCATCGCCTTCGCGGATGAGGACGCGCTCCGCCGCGCAGAGCGCCGGTTGCACCAACTCGAGGCCGCGCTGCTGGAGCGCACGGATATCGTCAGCGGGATGGTTGAGCATGGCGCTGGGTGAGCGCGGCAACTTCGACGAGCCGCGCAAGAGCGCGTGGAACTTCGAGGTCTACGACAGCCGGCTCGAACGTTGGATGATGGAGCGGCTGGAGAGCGACCCGTCGGTCCGCAAGTGGACGAAGCGCCACGGCATCTCGATCGGCTGGCTCGACTCACGGCACCGTCGCCATTCGTACCGCCCCGACCTTCTCGTCGAGTACGTCGACGGCTCACTCGCCCTGATCGAGGTCAAGGGCGCGGGGCTGGTCGATTCGGAGGCAGTGCAACGGAAGCGCCAGGCGGCCGCGTTGTGGTGCAAGCGGCGTGACATGGAGTACTCGCTGGAGACGATCGCGTAGCCCTCGCCCTGTACCGTCCGCCCGAGGCGCTTGCGTTGACGCTACCGGGGCGCGGGGGGACGATGATTCGGCCCATCGCGCCGACCTGAATCCCCAATTCCGGAGGCACCGTGAACCTGCGTACGCCGGGTCCGATTCCCGTTCCCGCGGAAGTCGCACAGGCGGGCGCGGCCCCGATGATCAACCATCGCGGGCCGGAGTTCGCCGAACTGATGGCGGCCCTCGGCGAGGGTCTGCAGTACGTCTACCGCACCGCGAACGACGTGCTCGTGCTGACCGGCTCCGGCACCTCCGGCATGGAGGCCGCCGTCGTCAACCACGTCTCGCCGGGAGACCGCGTGCTGGTCGTCACCGTCGGCGTCTTCGGCGAGCGCTTCGTGGAGCTGGTCAAGATCTACGGCGGCGATGCGGTGCAGCTCGCCTTCGAGTACGGCACGGCCGCCGACCCGAACCGCATCGAGGACGCCCTCGCCGCGGACGGCGAGATCCGCACGGTGCTGGTCACGCACAACGAGACCTCGACCGGCGTGACCAACCCGCTCGAGGAGATCGCGCAGGTCGTCCGCCGGCACGACCGGCTGCTGATCGTCGACGCGATCTCGTCGCTCTCCTCGATCCCGGTCGAGACGGACGCGTGGGGCCTCGACGTGGTCGTGTCCGGCTCGCAGAAGGGCTGGATGGTCGCGCCCGGCCTCTCCCTGGTGAGCGTGAGCGAGCGCGCGTGGGAGGCGCAGGACCGCTGCACCACACCGCGCATGTACCTCGATCTGCGGCGGGCGCAGCGCTCGATGCAGGCAGGGCAGACGCCGTGGACCCCGGCGATCTCGCTGATGTTCCAGCTCCGGCAGGCGCTCTCCATGCTGCGCGCCGAGGGCATCGAGAACGTCTGGGCGCGCCACCACGACACCGCCGAGCGCGTCCGCACGGGCATCCGTGAGCTTGGCCTCGATCTCTACGCGGCCGAGGGCGTCCGCTCCGACACCGTGACGGCGATGCTGCCGCCGGAAGGAGTCTCCGCGAACGAGCTGCGCGCGATCGCCCGCTCCGACTTCGAGACCGACTTCGCCGGCGGCCAGGCCAGCCTCGGCGGCAAGATCATCCGCTTCGGCCACCTCGGCTACACGACCGGGGAGGACGTGCGCGGCGGCCTCGACGCGCTGCGAGGTGGCCTCGCGAAGCTCGGCCACGCCCCCGTGGCCGCGGCCACCGGCTAGGGCGCCGGCGCCACGGGAGGCCGCTCGATGGCGACCGTCCTCGTCGCGGACCAGATCGCCGAGCAGGGCATCGCCCGCCTGCGCGAGCGCCACGACGCCGTAGTCCGCACCGGCCTCAGCGAGGACGAGCTCGTCGAAGCCGTCGCCGACGTGGCCGGCATCATCGTGCGCAGCCAGACCCGCATCACCGAGCGCATCATCGAGGCCGCCCCGCAGCTCGCGGTGATCGGGCGCGCCGGGGTCGGCGTCGACAACATCGACCTCGAGGCGGCGACGGCGCGCGGCGTGGTCGTCGTCAACGCGCCGCTGTCCAACACCATCTCCGCCATCGAGCACGCCTTCGCGCTGCTGCTCGCCGTCGCCCGCAACGTGCCGCAGGGGCACGCCTCGCTGCGCGAGGGCCGCTGGGAGCGCAGCAAGCTGCAGGGTGTCGAGCTGGCCGGGCACACGCTCGGCATCGTCGGCCTCGGGCGCATCGGCACGGGGGTGGCGCAGCGAGCGCGCGCTTTCGAGATGCGCGTGGTCGCCCACGACCCGTTCGTCTCCAACGAGCGCGCGGCCTCGATCGGCGTCGAGCTGGTCTCCCTCGATGCGCTGCTGGAGCAGTCCGACTTCGTGACGCTGCACACGGCGCTGCACGAGGAGACGCGCGGCCTGATCAGCAGCGCGCAGCTCGCGCGCATGAAGCCGGGCGCCTACCTCGTGAACACCGCGCGCGGGGCGCTCGTGGACGAGCAGGCGCTGCACGAGGCGGTCGAGGGCGGCGTGATCGCCGGGGCCGCCATCGACGTCTTCAGCGAGGAACCCGCGATCGGCAACGTGCTCACGACCACGGAAGGCGTCGTCGTCACGCCGCACCTCGCCGCCTCGACCGCCGAGGCGCAGGACCGCGCCGCCGTCGACGTCGTCGACGAGGTGCTTGCCGTGCTCGCGGGGCGGCCCGCCCGTTTCGCCGTCAACGCCCCGCTCGTCGATCCGGAGACGATGGCGATCATCGGTCCCTACATCGACGCCGCCGAGGTCGCGGCCTGCGTCGCCTCGCAGCTCCAGGGCGGGCAACTGGCGCAGCTGCGCATCGACTACCTCGGAGAGATCGCGAACCACGAGACGGGTCCGCTGCGCGCCGCCGCCATCGTCGGCGTGCTGGAGCGCGTCTCATCCCGCAAGGTGACGATCGTCAACGCCGACCAGGAGGCGCGCGAGCACGGCATCGGCATCGTCGAGGACCGCGGCGCGGCTCGCGAGCCGTACGCGAACCTCGTGGTCGTGCGCGTCATCTCGGAGAGCGGCGGCACCAGCGTCGCCGCCACGTACACCCAGGCGGGTGTGCGCATCGTCGGCATCGACGGCTTCGAGGTCGAGATCGCGCCCGGCGCGGCGCCCTACGTGCTGGCGCTCGAGAACGTCGACCGGCCCGGCATGGTCGGTCAGGTCGGCGGCCTGCTCGGCGAGTGGGCGGTCAATATCAACTTCATGTCCGTCGCCAGCGGCGACGGGGGCCGGGCGCTGATGGTGCTCGGCATCGACCGCCCGCTCGACGCCTCCGAGCGGGCCGCCCTCGTGGCGCTCGACGCGATCTTCGGCGTGCGGGTGATCAACCTCACCTAGCCGCCGGCCCGGTCAGTCGAGGCGGTTGAGCACCATGCCCGTGGCGAGCTTCGGATAGAAGTACGTCGCCTTCTGCGGCAGCACGTCGCCCGAGCCGGCGACGGCGATCACCTGGTCGATGCGCGGCGGATTGACGAGGAAGGCGAGGCGGTTCGAGCCGCCCCGCACCCACTCCCAGGCGTGTCCGGCGTCCTCGCTGAACTGCACTCGCCCGGCCCTCAACTCCGCCGCGTCGATGCCCAGCAGCGGATCGAGGATTGCCGCGTTCAGGATCTGCACGTCCAGCGAGCGCGACGCTTCGGACCAGTCAGCCGGCAGTTGCGCGTCGATCACCTCGGGTGAGCGGGGGCGCAGCAGGTGCAGGCCGCCGCCCGGCAGTCCGATCAGCCCGAACGTGCCCGGCTGTGACGCCTCCGCTTGCACCTGCTCCCAGAGCCGTTCCGGCGCCCCGCGGTCCAGGGGGTCGGCGAGGTCCGGTACCCGCGACGCGAGCGGCTCGACGACGTGGAGCTCCTCGAGCCGCTCGATAAAGTCCCCAGCGAGGTTCACGTCGGGGACCAGCCGGTGAGTCGGCAGGATGTCGAGACCGGGGTCGTTCTCGGGGACGAGGCAGGCGAGCATCCAGCGGCGGCCCTCCTCGTCGCGCTCCTCGAGGTGTCCGAGCGCCGTCTCGTAGCGGTGGTGGCCGTCGGCGATCAGGACCGGCGCGGCGGCGGCCGCCCCGACCAGCCGCGCGATCTCCGCTGGGTCGTCGATCACCCACAGCCGGTGCTCGTCGCCGCGGCCGTCCGTGGCCGCGAAGGCCGGCTCGCGCGCGGCGGCCTCGGCGAGCAGCGCCGAGGCCGTGTCCGTGTCTCCGCTGGAGATCACGAGGATCGGGCTCACGTTCGTCTGCGTCGCCTGCAGCAGGGCCAGCCGCTCCGCCTTCGGGCCGGCCATGGTGCGCTCGTGCGGCAGCACCTCGCCGGCCTCGAAGGGGCTCAGGCGCAGCCGCGCGAAGTAGCCCCGGCGCACGCGGCGCGGACCGTCGTCGCCCTCGAGGCGCGTGCGCTGCTCGTAGGCGTAGAGGGCCGGCGCGGAGTCACGCAGCAGCACGCCCTCGGCTTCCCAGTTGCGCAGCGCTTCCGCGGCCTCCTCGAAGCGCCCGTCGTCGCCGCGAGGCGTCTCGACGTGCGCGATGTTGTGCGGCGAGCGGGCGTGCAGCGCGGCCACGTCGTCCTCGCCGACGACGTCGTAGGGCGGGGCGATGACGGCGTCCGGGTCGACTCGCGAGGGGTCGTAGCGGAGCCCGCGGAACGGGGCGATCTCGACGATGGGGCGCCTCCTCTGGTTCTAGTGGGGTAGCCCGTCCACGCGGGCCGCGGTTAGGCTGCGGCGGAGCGGTCCGCCCGGCCGCAGCATGGCCGCCCGGAAGGTACTTGCCGATCACGTTGGAGCGCTACTGCATCTTCTGCCGGATCATCGCCGGCCAGGCGCCGGCCGACGTGTTGCACGACTCGGAGCGGGTGATCGTCTTCCGCAACCAGTTGCGCTGGGTGCCGATCATGCTGCTCGCCGTGCCCAGGGAGCACATGACGCAGCAGCAGCTCTGGGAGAGCGATCTGCTCGCCGAGGTCGGCCGGATCGCCTCGGAAGTGGGCCGCGAGCACTGCCCGAACGGCTACCGGCTGGTCTCGAACGCCGGCTGGGAGGCGAAGCAGTCGCAGGAGCACGCGCACATCCACGTGCTGGGCGGCACGTTCCTCGGCGACTACGTGAACCCCGGCGGCGGATTCTGGTAGGCGGCGCGCGGCGAAGCCGCTCAGCGCTGAGCCGCGCGCTCCTCGGCGACTGCGGCGACTGCCTCGCGCTGCGCCACGAACAGCTCCGCGATCCCCGCCCCGGCGAGCGCGACCACGCGATCGAGGTCGCCTCGGGAGAACGGCGCGTGTTCGGCGGTGCCCTGCACCTCGACGAGCTTGCCGGTGCCGAGCTGCACGACGTTGAAGTCCGTGTCCGCGCTCGAATCCTCGTCGTAGTCGAGGTCGAGCAGCGCCGAGCCGCCGCTGAGGCCGACCGAGATCGCCGCGACCTGCGTCGTCAGCGGCGAGGCGGCGAGCGCGCCGCCGCGGTCAAGCCAGTCGATCGCCAGCGCCAGCGCCACCCAGCCGCCGGTGACCGCCGCGGTGCGGGTGCCGCCGTCGGCCTGGATCACGTCGCAGTCGACGGTGATCGTCTGCTCGCCGAGCCGGTCGAGGTCGAGCGCGGCGCGCAGCGAGCGGCCGATCAGGCGCTGGATCTCCTGGGAGCGCCCGCTCTGGCGGCCCTCGCGAGCCTCGCGGCGGCCGCGGGTGTGCGTCGCGCGCGGCAACATGCCGTACTCCGCCGTCACCCAGCCGGAGCCGGTGCCGCGCAGCCAGCGCGGCACGCCGCGCTCGACGCTGGCCGCGCAGAGCACGCGCGTATCGCCCATCGAGATCAGCGAGGAGCCCTCGGCGTGCCGCAGCACGCCCGTCTCGATCGACAGCTGCCGCAGTTCCTCGAGGCCGCGTCCGTGCCGCCGGCTCACCATCGCTGGCCCCCGTTCGTTGCCATCGAGTCACCCTAGCACGCGATCAGCGCGAACTCCGCAGCCACAGCCGCACGCCGTCGGAGCGCAGCGTCACGTCGCCGTGCTCGTCGGTGCGGTAGAGCACGATCGCGGCATAGCGCGCGACCACCTCCGCGTGCGGGTGGCCGTGCCGGTTGCGCGCCCCGACCGAGGCGACCGCGACCCTCGGCTCCACCGCGTCGAGGAAGACCTCGCTCGAGGACGTGCGCGAGCCGTGGTGCGGCAGCACCAGCGCATCCGCCCGCAGGTCGAGCCCGCTCGTGGCGAGCCACTGCTCGGCGGGCGCCTCGATGTCCGCGGGCAGCAGGATCCGCCGCTCGCCGATCGTCACCAGCAGCACGAGCGAGCGGTTGTTGGCGCCGCGGTGCGCGCGGCCTGCCGTGATGACCGGCGGCGAGAGCACCTCGATGGACGTGCGCTCGCTGAGCCGGATGCGATCGCCGATGTCGAGCGCCCGCGAACCGCCGTTGCCGTCCTCGGCGGCGACGGCGGCGAGCGTCTCCGCGCTCCCGAGCAGCACGCCGATGCGGAGGCGCCGCCGCAACTCCGCCAGTCCGCCGGCGTGATCGCTGTCGCCGTGGGTGAGCAGGACCGCGTCCAGGCTGAGGCCGTCGAGAGCGCGCGGCAGCGCCGTCAGCACGGCGCCGTCGGATGGCCCGGCGTCCACCAGCACGGCTGCGCCGCCGTCGCGCACGAGGATCGCCTGCCCCTGGCCGACATCGAGGACCGTCACGCTCGCGAGCCCGTCCGACGGCGCCAGCACGGCGAGCCAGAGGCCGGCCGCCGCCGTCGCGAGCGCGACCGGCGCCGCGAGGCGCGCGCGCTGCCCCGGCAGCGGCGTCAGCGACACGGGCCGGTTCAGCAGCCAGACGAGGCCACCGAGCAGCGCGAACCAGCCTGCGCCGGCGAGGGGCGGCGGGCGCAGCTCGACAGTCGCGAGCGGCAGCGAGGCCATCGCCTCGACGGCGGCGACGAAGGCCGCGGGCGCGTAGACACCGGCGACCTCGACGAGCCGCGCGACGGGCTCGATCCAGCCGAGCAGCGCGGCGAGGGCGGCCACGAGCACGGTCGCCTCGTAGAGCGGTGCGACGACGACGTTCGCGGGCGCCTGCAGCAGCGGCAGCGTCCCGAAGGCCGCGGCCTGCACCGGCAGCACCGCGAGCGAGGCGCCGACGGCGACCGCCGCCGCCTCGGTAAACCCGGCAGCGAGGCTGCCCGGCGCGACGCTGAGGCGGGCGAGGGCGCGGTCGCGCAGCGGCGGTGCGATCAGCAGCACGCCGGCCGTTGCCGTCGCGCTCAGCTGGAAGGCGATGTCGCCGACCAGCAACGGCCGCAGCGCCAGCATCAGCGCGATGGCGTAGACGAGATAGATCCAGGCGGGCGTGCGTCGCCCGGTCAGCGCGGCGATCGCGATCCCGACGGCCATGATCGCCGCCCGCACCACCGGCGGCTCGGCGCCCGTGAGGATGACGTAGCCCGGCAGCAGCGCGAGCGCGATCAACGCCGCCTGCCGCCTCGCGACCACCGCGCCGAGCAGCCCCACCGCCGTCCCGAGGAGCAGCGCGATGTTCTGCCCGGACACTACCAGCAAGTGCGTTGTCCCGGTGCGGCGCAGATCCTCCTCGAGCGCGGCCGGCATCGTGCGCTGCCGCCCGAGCAGCATGCCCGCCGCCAGCGACGCCTCCGGCTCCGGCAGGGCGCGCTCGATGTTGCCGAGCGCCCAGCGCCGCATGCCTCGCAGCGCGTCGATGATCGCGGGCTCCGCGTTGCGCTCGAGCAGCGTCCAGTGCTGCGGGTACGCGGCAACGGCGTGGATGCCGCGGCTGCGCAGGAACGCCGCGTAGTCGAACTCGTCGAAGGCGCCCGGGCGCTCGACTTCCAGCGTCGCGGCGACGCGGTCGCCCGCCCGCAGCGGCTGCAGCGGCGCGGGCAGCCTGAGCCGCAGCCCGCCCTCCGCCGCCGCGCCGTCGATCGACTCGACGCGCAGATCGAGGCGCGTGATCGCGCCCGACACCCGCGGGTCGGAGCGCACGACACCGCTGATCTCGTGTACCCCCTCGAGGCTGGCGAGCGGCGGCGGAGGGCGCGAGTCGGCCTCGCTGCCCCGCGCATGGCCGGCGGCCGCGAGAGCGATGACGGCCGTCAGCAGCAGCAGCGCACGCGTCGAGGCCCCGCGCCGGAGGCGCACCAGCGCGACCGCGGCGCCCGCAGCGAGCGCCGCCAGCAGCGTTGCGGTCCAGGGCCCGCCGATCAGCGCGCCGCCGATGCAGCCCGCGGTGAACGCCGCCGCCGCCAGCGGCAGTGCGGGAAGCCGTCCGCTCACCGCGCCGCGATCATGTCGCTGATGGCCTCGTAGACGTGCTCCGGGATCGCGCCGCGCGCCGCGAGGTCGTCGGTCGTCGCGTAGGGTCCGGCGCGCTCGCGCTCGGCGACGATCGCCGCTGCGTAGGCCGGGCCGATGCCGGGGAGCGCGTCCAGTTCCTCGATCGTGGCGCGGTTCACATCGAGCAGTGCCGTCGCCTCGCCGAGCCGCGGGACGCGCACGGCGTCCTCGTCGACGACGCGGCGCGAGAGGTTCAGTGGCGCCGTGTCGGCATCGGGGGCGAGCCCGCCCGCGAGGGCGATCACGTCGCTGACGCGGTCGCCGGGCGCGGCGGTCACCACCTGCGGCTGGAGTACCGCGCCGGAGACGTCGACGCGGATCTGATCGATGCCCGGGTCGGCATCGCGCGTCTCGATCTCAATGCCGCGGTCCTCGCCCGGCCGCAGCGCGAGGACCGCGAGGGCGGCGACGATCGCAAGGACGAGCGCGACCTGGAGGGCGGCGCGCGCTCCGGGCAGCCCGCGAAACCTCTGGAGGTGCGACACGCGCCGAGGACTACTCCTCGTCCTCGAGCAGCTGGCGCAGCAGTGCCTTGAGCCGCGGCGAGCGGTCGAGTTCCTTGCGCAGTGGCCGCAGCTCGCGCTCGTTGATGATCAGGGATCGCCGCTCGAGTTCGCCCTCGGGGTCGTAGGCGGCGAAGCGGATCGCCATCTGGCCGGCCTTCTCGCCGGTCTCGTAGCGCATCAGTTGCAGCGAGGGCGCGTGGAGCCCGCCCTCGATCGCCGCTTCCTCGATGATCCTCCCGCCGCCCCAGAGCAGGTTGAACGGGCGCGGGATTCTCCGTTGAGCCATGGTGCATCCCCTCCGCTGCTCGCCGGGCTCCTCGCGCCTGCCTGCAAGGCGCAGCGGCGCGTAGCATAGCGTGCGCGGCGCGCCGCCCGCGCCCCGAGGGGAGACCTGCTCCCGTGACAGCTTCAAGCGATCGCGCCGGCGACCCGGCACGCCTCACCGCAAGCGAGGCCGCCCGCCGCATCGCCGAGGGCGCGCTGACCTCCGAGGCGCTCGTCCGCGCCTGCCTGGCGCGCATCGACGAGCGCGAGCCGCTGGTCCAGGCCTGGGCGGCTCTCGATCCCGCGGACGCCCTCGCCCGCGCCCGGGCGGCCGACGCCGTGGCGCCTGCGGGGCCGCTGCACGGCGTGCCGTTCGGCGTGAAGGACATCTTCGACACGGCGGAGATGCCCACCGGGTACGGCTCCCTGCTGTACGAGGGCCACCAGCCGGCCAGCGACAGCGCCGCCGTCGCCGCGCTGCGCGAAGCCGGCGCGCTCGTCCTCGGCAAGACGGTGACCACCGAGTTCGCCTTCCGCACGCCCGGCGCAACGCGGAATCCGCACCACCCGGATCACACGCCCGGCGGATCGTCGAGCGGTTCCGCCGCCGCCGTTGCCGATGGCATGGTCCCGTTCGCCCTCGGAACCCAGACCGGAGGATCGACGATCCGCCCGGCCGCGTTCTGCGGCATCTTCGCCTTCAAGCCAACCTACGGCTTCGTCAACAGCGACGGCGTGCATCCACTGGCCACGGCGCTCGACACCGTCGGCTGGTTCGCCCGCAGCATCGAGGATCTCGCGCTCGTCGGGGCGGTCCTCAGTACCACGCAGTCGGCGGCGCTCGACGCGCCCTCGCAGCCGCTGCGCATCGGCGTCGTCCGCACGGTCGAGTGGGGGCGCGTCTCACCGGCGGGGCAGCGCGCCATCGAGGAGACCGCGGCGGCGATCGCGGCGGCGGGCGGGCAGGTCTCCGACCTCGATCTGCCGGCCGAGTGCGACGGCCTGGGCGGCGCCTGGGACGTGATCGTCGGCGCCGGAGCGGCGAGCGCCTTCGCACGCGAGTACCGCGAGCAGCGCGACGGGCTCAGCCCGGCGCTGCGCGACCTGATCGAGGCCGGCCGCGCCCTCGGCGGCCCCGCGCGCAGCGAGGCCGAATCGCTGGCCCTGCGCTGCCGCGCGGCGGTCAGCGAGACCTTCGCGCAGGTCGACGCGTTTCTCACTCCGAGCGCGCCGGGCGAGGCCCCGGTTGGCCTCTCCTCGACCGGCGACCCGCTCTGCAACCGCGTCTGGACGCTGCTGCGCCTGCCCTGCGCCGCCCTGCCCACCGGCACGGGCGAGGGCGGCTTGCCGATCGGCGTTCAGCTCGTCGGGCGGCACGGCGGCGACCAGTCCCTGCTCGAACTCGCGAGCGCTGTCGCCGATCTGCTCCCGCCGCCCGCGTTTCCCGGCGGCGCCGAGGTCTGACGCCGCCCACAGCCCAGCCTTCTCCCGCGGGGAGCGGGGCCGGAACGCTCCGTTGGCCGCGATCACGCGCACGCTCGCGGCGGCGCGTGTTGCCCGATTCGCGGCATATACTGGACGGCAGCCGACACACCGAACAACACCGGACTGCAGGAGCTAGCGGTGACTCCCCGCCACTTTTCTTCGATCCTCGATCTCTCGCCGGACGAACTGGGCGATCTGCTCGACGCGGCGCTCGCGATCAAGCGCGACGGCTGCGGGCCGGCGCTCGCCGGGCGCTCGCTGGCGCTCGTCTTCGAGAAGCCCTCGCTGCGCACGCGCGTCTCCTTCGAGGTCGCGATGCAGCGGCTCGGCGGGCGTGCGATCTACCTTGGGCCGCAGGAGATCGGCCCCGGCGAGCGGGAGCCGGTACGCGACATCGCGAGGGTGCTCGGGCGGATGGTGCACGGCATCGCCGCGCGCACCTACGTGCACGACACGGTCCTCGAGTTCGCGGAGTGGGCCGGCGTGCCCGTGATCAACGCGCTCAGCGACCGCGAGCATCCCTGCCAGGCGCTCGCCGACCTGCTGACGCTGCGCGAGCGCTTCTCGTCACTGCGCGGCCTGCGCATCGCCTACCTCGGCGAGGGCAACAACGTCGCGCGCTCGCTCGCCTACGCGAGCGTGCTCGCCGGCATCGAGCTGCGCTGCGCCTCGCCCGAGGGCTACGGGCTGAGCGACGCCGACGTCGAGCGCGCGCAGGCCGCCCCCGGGGGCGGCCGCGTCGAGCGCCTGGCGGATCCCGCGGAGGCAGTGCGCGATGTCGCCGCCGTCTACACGGACGTGTGGGCCTCGATGGGCGACGAGGACAAGCTGACGAGTCGCATCAAGGCGTTCGAGGCGTTCCGGGTCGACGAGCAACTGCTCGACGCCGCACCGCCCGACGCGCTGGTGATGCACGATATGCCCGCGCACCGCGGCCAGGAGATCAGCGCCGGGGCGATGGAGTCGCCGCGCTCGGTGATCTTTGATCAGGCGGAGAATCGTCTGCACGCGCAGCAGGCGCTGCTCGCCTGGCTGCTTGGTGGCGGCGCCGGCTGATCGCAGGCTGCGGGGATCGCAGAGCCTTCCCCTGCACGATACGGACGGTCTGAAGGGGAGGCGTTCAGGTGCCGGAAATCCCTGACGGCGTGCGCGATGTCGCCGAGCGCCTCGACGCAGGCGCGGTGCTCGACATCCTGCTGATCGCCGTGGCCATCTACTGGCTGCTGCTGCTGCTGCGCGGCACCACGGCGATGACCGTGCTGCGAGGCGTCTCCGTGCTGCTCTTCGGCACGTTCCTGTTCGCCCGCATCTTCGACCTGACGGTCGTCAACTGGATCCTCGAACGCATCATCACCGGTCTCGTGATCGGCGTGATCATCGTCTTCCACCCGGAGATCCGTCGCGCCCTGGAGCGCCTGGGACGGACCGGCTGGCGTCCCTCGCTCGTCCGCGCGCACCAGGAGCAGAGCATCGAGCACGTCGTCCGGGCGGCCCTGCGGCTCTCGCGCCAGTCGCACGGCGCGCTGGTGGTGATGGAGCGTGAGACCGGGCTGAAGGAGGTGATCGACACCGGGGTGTCGCTTGGCTCGGAACTGACGCCCGAGATCCTCGGCAGCATCTTCGCGCCCGGTACGCCGCTGCACGACGGCGCGGTGATCGTGCGCTCGAACCGCATCATCGCCGCAGGCTGCACCTTGCCGCTCTCCGATGCCCCGCTTCCCGCCGACCTCGGCATGCGCCACCGCGCCGCCCTCGGGATTACCGAGGGCAGCGACGCCGTGGTCGTCACCGTCTCCGAGGAGAGCGGGGCGATCTCGCTGGCGTCGCAGGGACGGATGCTGATGGATCTGGACGAGGAGCGGTTGCGCTCGCAACTCCGCCAGATGTTCGCCCTGGCGGGAAACGACTCGTCCGCCGAGCTTCCATTGCCCGACGGCGCCGCATCACAGGGCGAGGCCCCCTGAGATGGCGCGTTCGCACTTCCCGCGCTCGCCGCTCACCGACCTGCGCGAAATGCTCGCCGGTTTCTGGTGGCGCGCCTTCAACTCGGTGCGCGCCACGCCCGGACTGCTGCTGATCTCGATCGGGCTCGGGATCGCGGTCTGGTTCTTCGTCACGGAGGAGGAGAACCCGACGCGCAGCGGGCTGTTCGCCAGTCCGATCGAGGTGGTCGCCGTCAACGTCGGGCGCGAGGTCGCCGTCGCCAACGCGCTGCCGTCCGCGAGCATTCGCATCGCGGCGCCCGAGGATCGCTGGGACAGCCTGACCAGCGCCAACTTCCGAGCGATCGTCGATCTCAACGGTCTCAGCGCCCGGGAGCAGATCGTGCCCGTGCACGTGGAGGTCAACGACGCGCGCGGGGTGCGCGTGATCAGTGCCGACCCGCCCGGGATCCTGGTGAACCTCGAGCAGATCGTGACGCGCGAGATCCCGGTCGATGCGCGCATTGTCGGCACCCTGCCCCGCGGCTTCGCCGCCGGCGAAGCCGTGCCCGCCCCTGCAAACGTCGAGGTGTCCGGCCCGGAGTCGCTCGTCGACCTGGTGGTCAGCGCCGGGGCCGACATCAACGTGACGGGGCTGACCGTCGGACTCTCGCAGTCGCTGCGCCTCGTTGCGCGCGGGGCCGGAGGGGGCGAGATCCGCGGCGTCACGATCGATCCGCTCAATGTCCGCATCGACGTAGCAATCGAACAGACCGTGCTTACCCGCAGCGTGCCGCTCGATGTCGAGCTGCTCGGGCAGCCGGCGCCCGGCTACCGCGTCGATGGGGTCCAGATCCAGCCCGGCGTGTTCGTCGTGGAGGGAAGCTTCGACGTGCTCCAGGCGATCGACAGCCTAGCGCTCGGTCAGGTGCTGCTCGACGGCGCGCGAGCGAACCTGAGCGTCGTGCGATCGCCGCGCCTGCCGCCGGGAGTCAGCGCCGTGTCCCCGGAGGATGTGGACGTGATCGTCTCGATCGCGCCGATCCAGGGAGCGACTGCCATCACGGTCGTTCCGAGGCTGATCGGGGTGCCCGCCGGTCTGAGGGGCGCCCTCGGCCAGCTGGTCGTGACCGTCGTACTTGAAGGCGATCTTCCGCTGCTCAACACGCTCGGCCCCGGCGACATCCGCGCCGAGGTGGACGCGAGCGGACTCGAGGCCGGAGTCTCACAGGTCGACGTGCTGATCGAGGCGCCGCCGCAGGCTCGTGTGCTCGAAGTGCGACCCGCGCAGCTTGAGCTTACGCTTGAGGTGATCGCGACACCTACGCCGACGGCGACGGCAACCGAGGCCGTGCCGGAAGCCACTACGGAGAGCCAGGAATGACCCGGGAAACGCCACTGGTCGCGATCGTCGGGCGTCCGAACGTCGGCAAGTCCGCGCTGTTCAACCGGCTCACGCGCTCGAACCGCGCGCTCGTCGAACGCCTGCCCGGAACCACGCGTGACCGCCAGTACGGCAACTGCCGCTGGCGCGGCCGCGAGTTCCGCATTGTCGACACCGGTGGCCTCGAGGGCCCCACGGACGATCCCTTCGACGCTCCGATCCGCGAGCAGGTCGGGCAGGCGCTCTCGGAAGCCTCGCTGCTGCTCTTCGTCGTCGACGCGGCCAGCGGGTTGACGGCCGCGGACCACGCGATCGCCGAGCAACTGCGCCGCTCCGACCGGTCCGTGCTCGTCGTCGCCAACAAGAGCGACCGCCGCGAGTCCCGCAGCAACGTGCACGAGGCGCACGCGCTCGGCCTCGGCGATCCGCTGCTGATCTCCGCCTACCACGCCGAGGGTATCGGCGATCTGCTGGACCTCATCTTCGACGCACTGCCGGAGGCGCCCGATGAGCCGGAGCGCAGCGAGGATGGCGCGCCCCCGCTGCGTATCGCGATCGTCGGGCGTCCCAACGTGGGCAAATCCTCGCTCGTGAACTACATCCTCGGCGAGCAACGGGTGATCGTCTCCGAGGTGCCCGGCGCGACCCGCGACTCCATCGATTCGCCGTTCGCCTGGGAGGGGCGGTCGATGGTGCTGGTCGACACGGCGGGGATCCGCCGCCGCGGCAAGATCGGGCGCGGCGCGGAGCGCCACTCCGTGCAGCAGGCTGAGCGCGCGATCACGCGCGCCGACGTGGTCGTGCTGCTGATCGACCCCTCGGAGCCGGTCGCGGCGCAGGACACGCACATCGCCGGGAACGCGATCGAGCGCGGGACGGGGCTGGTGCTCGCCGTCAACAAGTGGGATCTCTCCGAGCCCGGCACCGACCGCCACCAGTTCGCCAAGCGCATCGACCACCGCTACCGCTTCGCGCCGTGGGCGCCGGTCCACTTCACCTCGGCACTGACCGGCGCGGGCATTCCGGAGCTGTTGCAGCTCGCGATCCATGTCGAGGAGGTGCGGCAGCGCCGCGTGCAGACCTCGGAGCTGAACCGCGTGCTGCTGCGTGCGGTGGCGCAGCACCCGCCGCGCTACCAGGGGCAGCGGCGGCTCAAGGTGCTGTACGTCACGCAGGCCGAGGTGGCGCCGCCCACATTCGTCTTCTTCGTGAATGATCCAGAGCTGCTCCATTTCGCCTATCGTCGGTTCCTGGAAAACCGCATCCGCGACGCCTTCGGGTTCGAGGGGACGGCGATCCGGATGCGTTTCCGTAGTCGCACGCCGGAACAGGTGGGGGCCCCCGCGTGATTGCCGCACTGCTCGTCCTGGTCGGCTACCTGATCGGCTCGATCCCCGTGGGCGTGCTGGTCGGCCGCATCTACAAGGGCGTGGACGTCCGCGACTACGGCTCCGGCAAGACCGGCTTCACCAACACGCTGCGCTCGCTGGGCTGGGGCGCCGCGCTGATCGTTATCGTCGCGGACACCATGAAGGGTGTCGTGCCGATCCTGATCGGGCGCTTCGTCTTCGACGACCCCTGGGCCGTGGCCCTCGGCGGCGTCGCGGCGGTGGCCGGTCACATGTTCCCGCTCTTCGCCGGCTTCCGGGGGGGCCGAGGCGCGGCGACCGCGTTCGGCGCCTTCACCGCGATCGCTCCCATCGCCGGCCTGGTGCTGATCGTCTGCGCGGTCATCGCGCTGGCGGCTACGCGCTACGCCTCGCTGACGACGGTGACCGCCACGGCTGCGGGGTGCCTGGCGATCGTCGTGCTGGTCGCCGCCGGATGGCTGCCCCCGCACTACCTGTTGTTCGCCCTCACGGTGACCGCCTCGATCGAGCTCAGCCATATCCCCAACATTCGCCGCCTGCTCGCCGGCGTGGAGCCAAAGCTCGGTCAGGGCGGCTCTCCGCGTACGGACGGTGCCTGAGCGCGAGGCGGCCCCGGCGTCGATCCGCCGGGCCGCCGTCGTCGGGGCGACCGGCTGGGGCGTGACGATCGCGATCCTGCTCGCCCGCAACGGCGTTCCCATCACCCTGCTCACGCGCAGCGACGAGGAAGCCGAACGCCTGCGGACGGACGGCGAGCTCCATCGCCTGCCCGGCGTGACGTTTCCGCCGGACCTCGCGATCTCCTCGGACCCCACCACGCTCGAGGCCGCCGATCTGATCTGCTTCGTCGTGCCGGCCCAGACGATGGCGGAGAACGCCGCTGCCGTGGCGGCGCATGTGCCGCCGTCCGCGCCGCTGCTCTCCTGCTCGAAGGGCATCGAGAGCGAGAGCGGGCTCCGCATGACGGAGGTGCTGGCCTCGCAACTGCCGGGGCGACCGCTTGCCGCGCTGTCCGGGCCGAATCTCTCGCGCGAGGTCGCCGCCGGACTCCCGGGCGCGACCGTGATCGCTTCCGCCGATCCCTCCCTCGAGGCGATTCGCGCCGCCTTCCACAGCGCGTCCTTCCGCGTCTACACCAGCCGTGACGTCGTCGGGGTCGAGTTCGGCGGGGCGCTCAAGAACATCATCGCGATCGCTGCCGGGATGGTGGACGCCTTCGGCTTCGGCGACAACGCGAAGGGGGCGCTCATCGCGCGCGGCCTCGCCGAGATCTCGAGGCTCGGGGTGGCCGCCGGCGCCGAGCCGCTGACCTTCCAGGGGCTCGCCGGCGCGGGCGATCTGATGGCCTCCTCCTACAGCCCGCTCGCGCGCAACCGCCGCCTCGGCGAGCTGATCGGCGGCGGGGCGAGCCGCGCGGACGCCCTCGCCAGCATCGGCGAGACCGTCGAGGGCGTCACGACGACGCCGGCGGCGTTGCGTCTCGCCGCGCGCCTCGGCGTCGAGCTGCCGATCGCCGCTGCGCTGCAGGCGATCCTCGAGGAGCAGATCTCGCCGCAGGAGGCGCTGGCCGCGCTGCTCGAGCGCGATCCGATGTCGGAACTCGCCTGATCGCCGGGCCGCTGACGATGGGCGCTGCTAGACTCCCCCTCGGAGATCGCCCATGAGTCCTCCCGATACGACGGACGGCGCCGGAAGCGACGGCGATCCGTTCGCCGATGATCGGCAGCGCGAGTACCCGGCTGCGGCGGACGTGCTCGCCGCGATCGCGGACGAGATGGCGCCGATCCCCTTCGCCGATCTGCCCGCGCTCAGCAACCCCGACGACGCCACCGCCGGGCGCGCCTTCGCGCTCTGGAGCCAGCTGACGCCGAACCGTCGACGCGACTTCCTCGCGGCGCTCCAGCAGCTGGCCGACGAGGAAGCGACGCTCGACTTCGAGCGCATCCAGATCTCCGCGCTGCACGACCCGGACATCGCGACGCGCATCCTCGCGATTCGCGGCCTCTGGGAGAGCGAGCGCCCCGAGTACGCCGCGGTGTTGCTCGACATCGCCGGCGACGACGCCGAGGCGAGCGTGCGGGCCGCCGCCGCCGCCGGCCTCGCCAGCTTCGTTGTCAGCAACGAGTTCGGGATGCTGCCGCTGGAGCTGGGCGAGCGGATGCTCGACACGCTGCGCGACCGCATCGAGGACGTGACGGAAGAGGACGAGGTGCGCGGCACGGCGCTCACCGCCCTCGGCGCCTCCTCGGAGGAGTGGGTCGCCGAACTGATCGCCGAGCACTACGAGACGGGCAGCACGCGGATGCGCCTGGCCGCAGTGGCCGCGATGGGCCGCCACGGCTCCGACGACTGGCTGCCCGTGCTGATCCAGACCTTCGAGGACGAAGACGAGGACGTGCGCGCCACCGCCGCGATCTCCGCCGGCAACCTGCTGCTCGAGGCCGCCGTCGAGCCCCTCACCTTGCTGCTCGAGGACGAGGAGGAAGAGGTGCAGGTGGCCGCGATCCGCGCGCTGGGCGAGATCGCCGGCGACCGCGCCGAGCAGATCCTGCGGGATCTGCTGCGCAGCCCCGAGCCGCACATCGCCGCGGCGGCGGAACGGGCCGCCGAGGAAGCGCGGATGATGTCGGTCGATGTCGACGAGGAATCGCCGCTGTCGTGGACCGACGAACCATGAGCGCTCAGGACGGGGTGCGCGAGATCTGGTCGGCGGGCGGTGTCGTCTACCGGCGAGGCGGCCCCTCCGGCCTCGAGGTCGTACTCGTCGCGCGGCCGCGCGAGCGCCTCTGGGCGCTGCCCAAGGGCAAGCCCGAGCCCGGCGAGAGCGTCGAGCAAACGGCGCTGCGCGAGGTCAGCGAGGAGACCGGGCTGCGCGTCGCCATCGACGGGGGCGAGCCGCTCGGATCGATCAGCTACTCGTACGACACGCCGCGCAAGGGCGGACGCGTCAACAAGGTCGTCCACCACTACCTGATGCAGCCGATCGGCGGCGACATCGACGGCCACGACGGGGAGCACGACCTGGTCGAGTGGTACGACGCGCACGAGGCGT
This sequence comes from Dehalococcoidia bacterium, assembly GCA_965261685.1. Taxonomy (GTDB): domain Bacteria; phylum Chloroflexota; class Dehalococcoidia; order UBA2979; family UBA2979; genus VXMT01. Next base: position 205,251 of record CBDHDI010000011.1, on the reverse strand, counting down.
GCAAGCGCATGACCTACGGCAACGAGCGCGCGATCGTCGAGCGGGCGATCGAGGCGCTCTGCGCCGACGGGGCGCCGCGATGACTGCCACCGCGCCGCGCGTCATCGCCGAGGGCCGCCTCGTGCGCCTGCGCGAGAAGCAGATCGAGGACGCCTGGCGCGACTACACCTGGCGCAGGGACCGCGAACTCGCCGACTACGACGCGACCCGGCCGATCACGATGACCTTTCGCGCCTACACCGCAACGATCTCGGAGGAGCTGCGCCGCCCTTCCAAATTCCGTCGCACCTTCGCGATCGAGGACCACGCCACCGGGAAGCACATCGGCAACGTCATGTACTACGGCTACGACTCGTACCTCGGCGAGGCCGAGCTGGGCATCACGATCGGGGACCGTGCGTACTGGTCGAGGGGCTACGGCAGCGAGGCCGTGCGCTGCCTGCTGGAGCACCTCTTCGGGGAACTGGAGCTGCGGCGCGTCTACCTGCACACGCTGACCAGCAACGTGCGCGCCCAGCACGCCTTCCGTCGCGCCGGCTTCCGCCGTCTCCGCTCCGTCCGTCGCGACGGCTACGACTTCGAGCGTATGGAGGTCAGCCGCGAGGAGTACGCGCTGCAGGAGCGCGCCGCTTCGAGCAAGGGCGGGGAGGAAGGCGGCGACCCCTCGAGCGCGGCGGGCGCTGGCGCGCTGTAGGGGCCGGTGCTACCTTCTCGCTCGATGCCGGACCGAGCGGTTCGGGGGCCCGTTGGCGGGTCGCGGCGTCCCGGTTCGGGGGACGCGCAGCCCTCTGGCGGGGACCGCTGAGGAGCGCGCCCGGGTGATTCCAGAGCAGTTCGGACGCGTCGGGGTACTGATTCTCTTCGGCGTGCTCTTTCCCGCGATTCCGCTCATCGCCTCCTTCGGCATCTACCTGCTGCACCGCAGGCCCAACAACCCCGACCCGATCAAGCACGCCACCTACGAGTGCGGCGTCGAGTCCGAGGGCAACGCCTGGGGCCAGTTCAACGCCCGCTACTACCTCTTCGCACTCGGCTTCGTGATCTTCGACGTGGAGGTCGTCTTCCTCTATCCGTGGGCGTTGCAGCACGGCGTGCTCAATACCGACGCGCTGTTCAAGGCCGCGATCTTCGTCGGCGTGCTCGCCTTCGGCCTCGCCTACGCCTGGCGGCGCGGCGCGCTGGAGTGGCGCTAGCGTGCCGGCCGGCCCTCGGCAGCTGAACGGCGAGGCCGTCGCGGCGCCCATCGCCGCCGCCGTCCCCGATGCGATCCTGCGCGCGACCGACGAGTGGGTGGAGGTGCGGCCGGAGCGCATCGCCGACGTGCTGCGCTTCCTCCACGACGACGACGACCTCGACGCGCGGCAGCTCAGCAACCTCTGCGCCGTGGACCGCCACGACCGCTTCGAGGTCGTCTACCACCTGCAATCGCTCGACCGGAACCATCAGATCGTCATCAAGGCGATCGTCGGCGAGCACGAAGAGCCCTCGCTGCCCAGCGCCTACGGCGTCTACAAGGGCGCGCTGCTCCAGGAGCGCGAGGTCTACGACCTCATGGGCATCCGCTTCGAGGGCCACCCGGATCTGCGCCGCATGTTCCTCTGGGAGGGGTACCCGGGTTTCCCGCTGCGCAAGGACTTCCTGCAGATCCCCGAACACCACCCCGGACTGCCGAAGTTCCCCTTCGAGGAACCCGGGGTGCAGGCGCGATGACGGTGCTGCCATGACCACCGCGACCGAGCCCTACGTCCTCAACATCGGGCCGCAGCACCCCTCCACCCACGGGGTGTTCCGGCTGCGCGTCGTCATGGACGGCGAGCGCATCCAGGACGTCGAGATGGTGATCGGCTACCTCCACCGTTCGATGGAGAAGCTGGCCGAGGAGCGCACCTACACGCAGAACATCCCCTTCACCGACCGCGCCGACTATCTGGCGGCGATGAGCGGCAACCTCGGCTACTGCCTCGCCGTGGAGCGGCTCGCGGGTGTCGAGGTGCCGGAGCGCGCCTCCTACCTGCGCGTGATCTTCGCGGAGCTGCAGCGCATCGCCAGCCACTCGATGGCGAACGGCACGTTCGTCAACGACGCGGGCGCCTGGCAGACGCCGCTGATGTACATGTTCCGCGAGCGCGAGCGCATCCTCGATCTGTTCGAGATGACCTGCGGCGCGCGCCTCACGACGAACTACATGCGCATCGGCGGAGTCGCCTTCGACCCGCCGGACGAGTTCTACCCGGCGGTCAACTCGCTGGTCGACGAGCTGCCGGAACGCATCGAGGAGTACGCGGAGCTGCTGGTCGACAACGAGATCCTGCTCGCGCGCGGCCGCGGTGTCGGCATCATCTCCGCTGAGGACGCGATCAACGGCTCGCTCGTCGGGCCGATGCTGCGCGGCTCGGGCGTGCCCTGGGATCTGCGCAAGGCTGAGCCCTACTGCGGCTACGACCGCTTCGACTTCGAGATCCCGGTAGGGCGCCAGGGCGATGCGTACGACCGCTTCCTCGTGCGCCTCGAGGAGGTCCGCCAGTCGACGCGGATCATCCGCCAGGCACTGGATGCGCTGCCGTCCGGGCCGCACAAGACGGAGATCCCGCTTGCGCTGCGGCCCGATCCCGGCGAGGCCTACGCCCGCGTCGAGGGCCCGCGCGGCGAGCTCGGCTTCTACGTGGTCTCCGACGGCGGCGCGGCGCCGTTCCGCTTCCACATCCGCGCGCCCTCGCTGATCAACCTCTCGCTGCTGCGCGAGATGGCGACCGGCGCCTCGCTGCCGGACGCGATCGTCGCGCTCGGCTCGATCGACATCGTCGTCGGGGAGATCGACCGATGAGCTCGCTGCGAATGGGCAAACGGCTCCCGCAGCGCGTGGTGCCGCGCGCGCTGATGGTGCTCGGCGCGCTCGTCGCGCTCGGCTTCCTCGCCGTCAACGGCGCCATCGGCTACGTCGTGATCGACGGCCAGCTCGATGGGCACTGGTACGACATCCGCGATCTCGGCATCGGCGTCGAGGCGCTGCGCGAGTGGCTCGACGACCGCAACGCGCAGCAGCCGGGCATCCTCGACTTCCTCGGTCAGCACTGGATCTCCTACGCCGTGACGGCGCTGATTGGCGCCACCGGCATCCTCAGCCTCGTTGGTGGCGCACTGCTCATCCTGATCTGGGTCGAGCGGCGGCTGATCGGCCGCATGCAGATCCGCCGCGGGCCGAACCGCGTCGGGCCTTCGGCCTGCTGCAGCCGGTCGCCGACGCGCTCAAGCTGATCCAGAAGGAAGTGCTGATGCCGCGCGGCGCGGACGCGGCGATGTTCTTCCTCCCGCCCGCGATCATCTTCATCCCGATGATCGTCGCCTGGGGACCGATCCCGTGGGGCGGGCAGATGGCCTACCTCGACCTGCACGTCGGGGTTCTCTTCCTGATCGCCGTCAGCTCGCTCACCACGCTGGCGATCTTCATGGCCGGCTGGTCGTCGAATAACCACTACGCGCTGTTGGGCGCGATGCGCACGATCGCGATGATGATCTCCTACGAGATCCCGCTCTCCCTCGCGCTGCTCTCCGTGGTGCTGCTGAGCGGCTCGATGCAGCTCTCGACAATCGTCGAGTGGCAATCGACGCACAACGCGTGGTTCGCCGCGCTGCTGCCGCTGGCGATGCTGACCTACTTCTTCTCAGCGACCGCCGAACTGAACCGCACGCCCAACGATATCGCCGAGGCGGAGTCCGAGATCGTCGCCGGCTTCCACACGGAGTACTCCGGGATGAAGTTCGGGCTCTTCTACGCCGTCGAGCTGGGCAACGCGCTCCTCGTGGCGGCGCTGACGGCGACGCTCTTCCTCGGCGGCTGGTCGCTGTTCGGCCTCGAGGAATGGATACCGGGCTACCTGATCCTCCTGGCGAAGATCTCGGCGGCCTACTTCCTGCTCGTCTGGCTGCGCGGCACGCTGCCGCGCTTCCGCCTGGACCAGCTGATGCGCTTCGCCTGGCAGTTCCTGATCCCGCTCTCGCTCGTCAACCTGCTGATCGTCGCCGCCGAGGCGTCCCTGTTCGCGCGCTGGGAGGTCGAGGGCATCGTCAGCCTCGGGCTCTTCGCGATCGTGAACTGGGCGGCCGCCGCCTTCCTCTTGCGCGAGTGGGCGCGCCGCCTCGGCTACCGCCCCGAGCGCGAGGCGGTCCGGCAGCCGATCCTCACCCGGGAGGTCGGCGGAATACAGGCCGCGCGGCGGCTCGGCGCAGCGGAGCCCGGCGTGCCGGAGCTGGGGACGGAGGCCTGATGGACTCCGCGGGCATCGTCGTCGCCTTCTGGCTGCTCTCCGCGATCGCGGTGGGCTCAGCCGTCGGCGTCTTCCTCGCGAGGAACCTGATCCACGCCGTCGCGCTGCTCGTGCTCTCCTTCGTCGCCACCGCGGGGCTCTTCCTGACGCTCTCCGCGGATTTCATCGCCGTCGCGCAGGTGCTTATTTACGCCGGTGCGATTCCCGTGCTGATGGTCTTCGCCGTGATGCTCACCCCGCTCGCGGGGCGCGACAACGGCAACTCGCTCTACGTCGTACCCGGCGTGCTGCTCGGCGGCGCCTTCGCCTTGGTCGTCTCGATCATCGCGATCGATGCCGATTGGGGCGCGCTCAGCGGCGCCGCGCTCGCGGGCCAGTCCTTCGCCACCACCGCCGACGCGATCGGCGACGCGCTGCTCGGGCGCTACGTGCTCGCCTTCGAGGTCGCCTCGGTGCTGTTGCTCGCCGCGCTGATCGGCGCGATCGTGCTGGTCCGAGAGGACGAGCCGGCATGAGCGTGGAGCTGGCCCACTACCTGACCGTGGGTGCGATGATCTTCGGCGCCGGGATCGCGGTCGCGCTCTCCAAGCGCAACGCGATCGCGGTGCTGATGGGCGTCGAGTTGATGCTCAACGGCGTCAACCTCACCTTCCTCGCGTTCTCGCGCTTCGGCGGCGCGTTCGATGGCGGCGACGCGCCGCTGGCGGGCCACGTCTTCGTCATCTTCGTGCTGACCGTCGCCGCCGCCGAGGCCGCGGTCGCCCTCGCGATGGCCGTGTTGATCTACCGGCGGCGCGAGACCGTGGACCTCGATCGCATCAACCTGATGCGCTGGTAGGGCGGAGGGGCGTATGTGGGTGAAGTTCATGGACGCGCCCGACGGCTACGCCGCAGCGATGTGGTGGGAGCTGTTCAACACGGAAGCCGTCGCCGTGCGCATCGTGCCGCCCCTCGAGATCGGCCCGATGTCCGCGCCCCGCGAGATCTGGGCGCCCGACGGCAAGACCCACGTCGCCCGCGAAGTGCTGAACAAGATCTAGCGGCGATGCGCACACCCGGAAGCCCAAGACAAGCTGGCGAGGCCTGATGCTGCTCGGTCAAGTCCCCGAAGCCGTCGTCTGGGCGATCTACTTCGCCCCGGTCGCCTCGACGCTGCTGATCACCGCCGGGCTGATCGCGCGGCGGCTGTTCGGTGTCCAGCGGCTGCGCGACGAGTGGGCCGGACGGCTCACCATCGCCGCGATCGGCATCGCCTGGCTCGCCGCGCTGTGGGCGCTCGACAGCTCGATCGGGGCGGACGGCGAGGCGCTCGGCTTCCACCCGCACGAGTGGCTGACGCTGTTCGACCTGCACATCGAGATGGGCGTCAGGATCGACGGCCTCTCGGCGATCATGGTCGTGGTCGTGACCAGCGTCTCGCTGCTCGTCCAGATCTACTCGGTCGGCTACATGTACGGGGACAGCGGGTACGCCCGCTACTTCGCCTTCATGTCGCTGTTCACCGCGGCGATGCTGGGGCTGGTGCTCGCCTCGAGCCTGCTCCAGCTGTTCGTGCACTGGGAGCTGGTCGGGCTCGCCTCGTACCTGCTGATTGGGTTCTGGTTCCACCGTCCGGCGGCGGCGGCGGCCGCGAAGAAGGCGTTCATCGTCACGCGCTTCGGCGACTTCGCTTTCCTGCTGGCGGTACTGCTGATCTGGGGCAAGACGGGCACCTTCGACATCCATGAGATCAACGAGCTGGCGCTCGGCGGCGCGCTCTCCGCGGCGGTGCTGACGGGCTTCACGCTCGGCCTACTCTCGGGCGCCATCGGCAAGTCAGCGCAGTTCCCGCTGCACATCTGGCTGCCCGATGCGATGGAGGGCCCGACGCCCGTCTCCGCGCTGATCCACGCCGCGACGATGGTCGTCGCCGGCGTCTACCTGATCGCGAGGATGTTCCCGAGCTTCGAGGCCGCTCCCGCCGAGATCCTGGACCTCGTGGCCTACATCGGCGGCTTCACGGCGCTGCTGGCGGCCGTGCTGGGGCTGGTGCAGACCGACATTAAGCGCGTGCTCGCCTACTCGACGATCTCGCAGATCGGCTACATGGTGCTGGCGCTCGGCGTGTTCGGCTACGTGGCGGCGATCTTCCACCTCTTCACGCACGCCTTCTTCAAGGCGCTGCTCTTCCTCGGCGCGGGCTCGGTCAACCACGCGACGCACAGCTTCGACATGCGGCGCATGGGCGGGCTCCGCTCGTACATGCCGATCACCTACGTGACCTTCGTGATCGGCGCACTCTCGCTGGCCGGCGTCTTCCCCCTCGCGGGCTTCTGGAGCAAGGACGAAATCCTGCTCGACGCCTGGAACCACGACAAGCTGCTGTTCGTGATCGGCGTCTTCGTCGCCTTCATGACCGCGCTCTACATGTTCCGCGCGATCTTCCTCACCTTCTGGGGCGAGTACCGTGGCGGCGAGGAACCCGAGGCCGGCGGCTACCACTCGACCGTTCCCCACGAGTCCCCGCCCTCGATGGCGTTCCCGCTGCTGATCCTCGCCGTGCCGGCCGTCCTCGCCGGCCTGTTCGCTCTCGGCGGCGGCTTCACGCAGCTGATCGAAGGCTCGCTGCCGGCCGAGTTGCGGCACGGCAAGCCGCAGATCGAGGGCATCGTCGTCGCCGCCTCGCTCGTCGCCGCCCTCGCGGGCATCGGCGTCGCCGCCGCGGTCTACCTCTACCGCAAGCCCGCTTCCGAGGATGTCGCCGCCCGCCTCGGCCCACTCCCGGGCGTCGTGGAGCAGAAGTACTACCTCGACTTCCTCGCCGAGACGGTCGTCGTGCGCTGGATCCTCAACGCCGGGTTGCAGCGCATCGCCGAGCTGTTCGACCGCTACATCGTCGACGCGATCGCGAACGGGATCGGCACCGGGACGCGACTCGCCGGTGATGCGCTGCGCCGCTCCGAGGCCGGCTACGTGCAGGCCTACACCTCGCTCTTCTTCATCGGTGTCGTGATCGCCGTCGTGGCGGTCGCGGTCCTCGGGACTGACGTGGTGGGCCGCTGATGCTGTCCGTCTTCGTGCTGCTGCCGGCCGTGGGGGCCCTGATCATCGCCACGCTGCCGCGCGCACGCACGGGCGACGCGCGCTGGATCGCGCTCTTCTTCAGCACGATCACCTTCGTCCTCGGGATCGTGATCTTCGCCCGCCTCGACCGCGCCGCCGAGGGCTACCAGCTGGTCGACCGCTTCGACTGGATCCGTGCGGGCGACACCGGGTTCGCGGTGCAGTACGTGTTGGGCGTCGATGGCCTCTCCGCGCCGCTTGTGCTGCTCACGGGGCTGCTCGGGCTGGCCTCGGTGCTGGTCTCATGGCGCATCGACAAGCGGGTGAAGGAGTATTTCGCCTGGCTGCTGATCCTCGAGACCGCCGTCGCCGGGGTGTTCCTCTCGCTCGACCTGATCCAATTCTTCTTCTTCTGGGAGCTGGAGCTGCTCCCGATGTACATGCTGATCAGCATCTGGGGCAGCGGACGGCCGCGCTACAGCGCGATGAAATTCCTGCTGTTCACCATGGCGGGCTCGGCGCTGATGCTCGCCGGCTTCCTCGTGCTCGGCCTGCAGGCGGGGACGTTCGACATCGCGGCGCTCACCGCCAACCCACCGACCGAGGCGCTGGTCCCGCTCAGCTTCGTGTTCTGGCTGATCATCGCCGCCTTCCTCGTGAAGCTGCCGGTCTTCCCGCTGCACAGCTGGCTGCCCGACGCCCACACCGACGCACCGACGGCGGTCTCCGTGATGCTCGCGGGCGTGCTGCTGAAGATGGGCGGCTACGGCATCCTGCGCATCGTGCTGCCGATCCTGCCCGGCGAGGCGCAGGACTTCCGGGTCATCCTCGCACTGATCGCCGCCGTGACCGTGATCTACGGCGCAATACTCACGCTGCAGCAGCGCGATCTGAAACGGCTCGTCGCCTACTCCTCCGTCTCGCATATGGGGTACGTGCTGCTCGGCGTCTCCGCGATGGGGGCCGCCGGGCTCTCCGGCGCGGCGCTGCAGATGTTCTCGCACGGCGTCATCACCGGCCTGCTCTTCATCGTCGTCGGGCTGATGTACGACCGCACGCACACGCGCCAGATCTCGGACCTCAGCGGGTTGCTGCACCAGATGCCGCTGCTCGGGTTGGTCGCGATCATCGCGGGCTTCGCGGCGCTCGGCCTGCCGGCGCTGAGCGGCTTCGTCGCCGAGTTCGCGGTCTTCGCCGGATCGCTGCAGGTGCACCCGGCCGCGACGATCATCTCCGCCTTCGGCGTCGTGCTGGCGGCGGGCTACATCCTCTGGGCCGTGCAGCGCGTCTTCACCGGCCCCGTCGACGAACGCTGGACCGGCCTCGGCGACGCGACCGAGTGGTGGGAGCTCGCGGCGATGGGCGCGATGCTGGTCTTCGTGATCGGCGTCGGCGTCTACCCGCGGCTGCTGACGGACGTGGTTGAACTCGGCATCGAGCCGATCGCGCTGATCGTGCAGGCGGCCGCATGAACTGGTACGAACAGATCCACTACATCGGCCCGGCCTTCGCGCTGCTGCTCGGCGCGGGCGTCGTGATGACGGCGGACCTGATCGCGCCGCGCCGCGCGCCCGTCCTCGCGCTCACGATCCTCGTGCTGATCGCGGCGGGCGTCTGGGCGATCGTGCAGGCGGCCTCCGGTATCGAGGGCCCCGCGCTCTCGGGCGCGGTCGTCGTCGACCGCTTCTCGCTGTTCTTCACCTTCCTCCTGATCGGCGTCTCCCTGGCCGTCGTGATCGCCACCTCCGAGGGCCTCTCGCGTGTCGAGCACCGCCCGGAGTTCTTCGCGCTACTGCTGACCGCGACCGGCGCGATGGTGCTGCTGGCGCAGGCCAACGACCTGATCGCGATCTTCGTCGCGCTCGAGACGACCTCGATCGCGCAGTTCGTGCTGGCCGGCATCGCCCGCGACGACCGCTCCTCGGAGGCGGGGATCAAGTACCTGCTGAGCGGGGCCGTCGCCGCCGCCGTGCTGCTCTACGGCTTCGCGTTCCTGTTCGGCCTCTCCGGCACCACGTCGCTCGAGGGCATCGCCGCCTTCGTCCAGGCCGGGTCCCCCGAGACGCAGCTGGCGCTCGTGCTCGGCTTCGTGCTGGTTGCGGCGGGCCTCGGCTTCAAGATGTCGATCGTGCCCTTCCAGGCGTGGGTGCCGGACGTCTACGAAGGCTCGCCGACCACCGTCACCACCTTCCTCTCGGTCGCCTCGAAGGCGGCAGGGTTCGCGGTGGCGCTGCGCATCTTCTACGGCGGCCTCGGAGGCGGCGACACCTTCATCGCGGAGCACTGGGCGGCGCTGATCGCCGTGCTCGCGGCGGCCTCGATGATCTTCGGTAACGCCGCCGCGATCCTGCAGACGAACGTGAAGCGCCTGCTCGCCTACTCCTCGATAGCGCAGGCGGGCAACATCGCGGTCGGGCTCGCGGCGGTCGCCGTGGGCAGCGTCGCCGGGCCCTCGTCGGTGCTCTTCTTCCTCGCTGCCTACGCCGCGACGAACGTGGGCGCGTTCCTCTGCGTGATCGTCGTCTCCGAACGCATCGGCGTCGAGGATTTGAGCGGCTACGCCGGCCTGATGAAACGATCGCCGATCGTGGCGGGGGTGCTGGCGCTCTGCCTGCTCTCGCTGACGGGCATCCCGCCGGCCGCAGGCTTCCTCGCGAAGCTCTACGTATTCAACAGCGCGGTCCAGTCCGGCCACGACTGGCTCGTCTGGCTCGTCGTGATCGCCGTGCTCAACTCGGCCGTCTCCGCCTTCTACTACCTGCGCTGGGTGCGCACGATGGTGCTCGACGAGCCCGAGGATGAGACTCCGTTCCACGCGAGCACGCCGGTCCAGGCGCTGCTCGGCCTCGCCGCCCTCGCCGTGCTCTTCTTCGGCCTGATCCCCATGCCGCTCCTCGGCGCCGCCCAGCGCGCCGCCGAGGCCCTCGTCATCGCCGCTCCGTAGCGCGGAGCGAGCGCGCTGCGGGCGGGTGGGGAGAGCCGCGCGCCCTCGGAGTTTCTATCTGTGGGGGCTGCGCCCCCACGCCCCCGGCGGATCGGCAGCGCGCACGCCGCCGCGAGGGCGCTGCTGGTGCCCGGGCCGCCACCGTGCTGAGGGGCTACGCGGCGCATCGTGCTGTCCCGAGGGCGCAAGCGACTCGCGAGGCTGCGGGGGCGTGGGGGCGCAGCCCTCGACATACAGAAGAACCCGGAGTGGGTGGGTGGGCCAGAGCCGCGCGCAGCGCGTGCTCCTCCGAGTCCCTCGCAAGCAACAGGCTCCGAGGCGCCCTCGAGACCAGCGAGCTCTGCCCCGTCAGTCCCCGTGCTGGCCGTGGCCGCCGCCGGCGGCGTGGATCTCGCTGCCCAGCAAGGCTTCCTCGCGCTCGCGCATCGCGACGGCGTCCTCGGCGGCGTCGTGGTCGTAGCCGAGGAGGTGCAGCAAGCCGTGCAGCACCACGTGGTGGAGCTCCACCTCGAAGGCGAGGCCGGCGTCCTCGGCCTGGCGGCGCACGGCGGGCGTGGAGACGGCGATGTCGCCGAGGAACGGCGGGGGCTCGTCGTCGCTGTGGGGGTCGTCGCTCGGCGACGTCTCGCCCTCCTCGGCGGGGAAGGCGAGCACGTCGGTGAAGTCCTCGATGCCGCGGTGCTCGCGGTTGAGCCGCAGCAGCAACTCGTCGCCGGCGAAGAGCAGCGCGACGGCGGCCGCGTCCAGGCCCTCGCTGACGAGGGCGTGCCGGATCATTGCGCGCACCGGCCGCACGTCGAGATCGCGTGCCGCGCCGTCCACTTCGATCGAGATCTGGTACGTCATGGTGCGAGGGTACATGGGGCCGTGGTTGCGCGCCGCGAGCGCACGCGAGGGCGGACGGACGGCTGCCGGCGCGCCGCGCTGCTACACTGGCCGGGCGGCGACGGCCGAGTCCCCCGGCCGAAGCATGGGGTGTCCTTGAGCCAGGAAGTCCTTTACCGGAAGTGGCGTCCGGGCGGCTTCGACGAGGTCGCCGGGCAAGACCCGATCACCACGACGCTGCGCAACGCGGTCGCCGCGGGCTCGCCCGCCCACGCCTACCTCTTCACCGGCCCTCGCGGCACCGGAAAAACCAGCACCGGACGCATCCTCGCCAAGGCCGTGAACTGCGAGGCCCCCCGCGAGGGAGAGCCGGACAACGCCTGCAACTCCTGCATCGCGTTCAACGAGGGCCGCGCGCTCGACCTGATCGAGCTCGACGCGGCCTCCAACCGCGGCATCGACGAGGTGCGCGCGCTGCGCGAGAGCGTCGGCTACGCCCCCAACTCGGGCAGCTACAAGGTCTACCTCGTGGACGAGGTCCACATGCTGACGGACGCGGCCTTCAACGCCCTGCTCAAGACGCTCGAGGAGCCGCCCGCCCACGTCATCTTCGTCCTCGCCACCACCGAGCCGCACCGCATCCCGCCGACGATCAGCTCGCGCTGCCAGCGCTTCGACTTCCGCCGCGCCTCGCTGCCCGCGCTCGTCGACCGGCTCGGCGTGATCGCCGAGGGCGAGGGCATCAGCGTCGCCGAGGGCGGTCCGGAACTGATTGCCCGCCAGGCCGGCGGCTCGTTCCGCGATGCCGTGAACCTGCTCGACCAGCTCGCCGCCTACCACGGGCGCGAGCTCGACCTCGAGGCGGTGCAGCTCGGCCTCGGGCTCGTCGTCGACGACCGCACGACGGCGCTCGCCCGCGCCGCCGTCGGTCGCGATCTGGCGGCCGGACTTGCGCTGCTGTCCTCGGTGCGCGACGACGGCATCGAGGTGCGGGCGTTCATCCGCGAGGTGGTCCTGACGCTGCGCACGCTGCTGCTGTTGCGCGCGGGTGCAAGCGAGGAGCTCGGGCTCTCCGATGCCCAGCTGGCGGAGCTGCGGCCGATCGCCGAGGGGACGCAGGCGGCGGAGATCGTTGCGGCGCTGCGCGCCCTGGGCGAGATCGACTTCGCGGGCGACGCTTACGACGCGCTGCCGGCGGAGATCGCCTTCGCCTCGTTCGCCGTCGGGCTGTCGGCGGAGGCCGATGCGCTCGCGCCGCCGGAGCCTGCGGCGCCCGCTCCCGCAGCGCCGGCCCGGCCCGCGCCACAGGCGCCACAGGCGCCGCAGGCGCCGCAGGGCCGCCGCGAGGCCGCTCCGCGCCGCGAACGCCCGCAGCGCGCGCCACAGCAGCCTGCCGCGCCTCGCCCGCCGCAGCCGCGCGCCGAGCCGCCAGCGGCGGGCGCTCCCGCGGCCGAGGCTCCGCAGCGCGCCGCCACCTCGCCCGCGCGCCGCGGGCCGCCGCCCCCGGTCCTGCCCGAGGGCGAAGCCGCGTCGCCCGAACTTGCCGCGCTGCGCGAGCGCCACGCCGAGATCCGCGACGGCGCGCGCGCCGCACATCAGACCGCCGGCGCGCTGTTGAACTCGCGCTGCTACATCAAGAGCTTCGAGGGCGACACGGTCGAGATCGGCTTCCAGTCGAAGCTGCTGGTCGAGAAGGCACTCGGCGACCCGGCCGTGCTGCAGGCGATGTGTAGCGCCGTCGGCGGCGTCGCCGGCCGCGAGGTCAAGGTCGTGCCGGTCGTCTGGGAGGTGCTGCAGAGCGCCGCTCCGCCGCGCGCCGCTGCCCCGGCTGCCCTGCCGCCAGGTGGCGCGCCGCCGCCTGGCGGGCCGCCGGCTGCCGCGCCGCCGCCTGGCGGGCCGCCGGCTGCCGCGCCGCCGCCTGGCGGGCCGCCACCTGGCGCGCCGCCCGCGGAACGCGGGGGCCACCTCTTCGAGGAGGCGCGCAGGCTCGGCGCCGTCCCCGTCGAGGACTGACGGCTGACGTGCGGCTCCTCCCCGGACACACAGCGCGCACAACGGCGCAGCCCCTCCCGGAGCGACGATCGTGACGCTGCGGCAGGACGTTGGCGGATCCTCGATATCCCGCCTCGTCGAGGCGTTCCGGCGGCTGCCCGGCGTCGGCCCGAAATCGGCGCAGCGCCTCGCCTACCACGTGCTGCGCTCGCCGGCGGGCGAGGCGCGGGACCTGGCCGAGGCGCTGATTGAGGTGAAGGAGCGCACCGTCTTCTGCTCGCGCTGCCAGCAGATCAGCGACGGCGACCCCTGCCCGATCTGCCTCGACGGCCAGCGCGATCGCAGCATGATCTGCGTCGTCGAGGAGCCGCTGGACCTCGTCGCGATCGAGCGCACGCAGGGCTTCCACGGGCTCTACCACGTGCTGCACGGCGTGATCTCCCCGGCCGACGGCGTCGGGCCCGAGGACCTCAAGATCCGCGAGCTGCTCAGGCGGCTCGACGGCGCGGAGGCGGCCGGCGGCGAGGACGCGGACGAGCCGGCGATCGCAGTGGCCGTCCCCGTCTCCGAGGTGATCGTCGCCACGAACCCGAACCTCGAGGGAGAGGCGACGGCGATGTACCTGGCGCGGCTGATCGAGCCGCTCGGCGTGCGTGTCACGCGGCTGGCGCGCGGGCTGCCCGCCGGCGCGGACCTCGAGTACGCGGACAACGTCACGCTCGAACGCGCGCTCGCCCACCGCCAGCGCGTCGAGTAGCCGCCTCACGCGCGGCTGCGGCGCGCCGATTGACACCGGCCCCAGCCATTGCGAGACTCGCCGCCGCTGCAAGACACCCGTCCGGGCGCAGGCGTGCGCCGGTGAGAGCAGGGCGCGGACTGGCATGACGCAATACATCATCAAGCGCCTGCTGGCGGCAATCCCGACGATCTTCTTCGTCACGATCCTTGTGTTTACCTTGATGCGCCTGATCCCCGGCGATGTAGTGGAGAAGCTGTCGATCGGCGATGGCGGGCGCACCACCGAGGAACAGTTGGAAGTGCGGCGGCGTGCACTGGGGCTGGATCGCTCATGGCCCCACCAGTACAAGTGCTGGGCGCTCGGCGACGCCTTCAACAGTCTCCCGGGACTCGGCGACTGCGAAGGCGGCGGGTTGTTGCGCGGCGACCTCGGCGATTCGCTGCGCACGAAAGCTTCCATCAACGGGCTCATCAGGGAGCGCCTGCCGCTCAGCCTGGAGCTCGTGGTGCTCGCGGTGTTGATTGCGCCTGCGCTCGCGGTGCCGCTGGGTGTCATCTCGGCAGTGAATCAGGACCGCCCGGTCGACTATGCGGCGCGGCTGTTCACTATCTTCGGGCTCTCGGTGCCCGACTTCGTGTGGGGAACCCTGGTCATCCTCTTCCTCACGGTCTACATCGACGAAGCGACGTTCGGGATCCTCCAACCGTGGTTGCCGCCCCTGTACGAACCGTTGCTGGATAATCCGTGGGTGAACATCCAGGCGTTGATCCTGCCGGCCTTGATCATCGGCTACCGGCTCTCGGCGATCAGCGCGCGCATGATGCGCTCGACGATGCTCGAGGTCCTGCGCGAGGACTACGTGCGCACGGCTCGCGCCAAGGGGCTCGCGGAGCGCCCGATCATCCTCAAGCATGCGTTGCGCAACGCCGTCATCCCGGTGCTGACGATCATGGCCGGCCAGATCGCGTTCGTGTTCGGCGGCACGGTTATCGTGGAGCAGATCTTCCGCTTGCCCGGGCTGGGCCGGCTCACGCTCGAGTCGGTCAGGATCAGCGACTACCCGGTCGTGCAGGCCACCGTGCTGATCATGGCGATCGTGTTCGTCCTTGTGAACCTCGTGGTTGATCTCGCCTACGGGCTGATCGATCCGCGCATCCGGTACTCATAGCGGGGGAGCAGGGCGTGGCTGAGCAGACTGCAGCGGTCCCGGCGGTGCGCGAATTGATCGGCGGGGGACGCCATCCCGCGATCGATGCGACTGTCCGCACCCTGAAGTCGCCGGTTGGTTTTGCCTCGATCGTGGTGCTGACGATCGTGGTACTCGGCGCCGTCTTCGCCGACGTGGCGCGGGATCCGTACCAGTCATCGAGGGAAGTCCTTGTCGGGCCGAGCCTCAGTCACCCGTTCGGCACGGACGAGCTTGGGCGGGACCAGTTGTCGCGCGTGATGCAGGGTGCGCGAATCTCGCTCTGGGTGGGATTCCTCGCGACCGCCGGCGGCTGCCTCATCGGCGCGGCGTGGGGGCTGATCTCGGGGTTCGTGGGAAGCTGGCTGGACCTCGTCTCGCAACGCCTGGTCGATGCGATGCTGGCGATCCCGGGAATCGTGCTGGCGCTCTTCTTCGTCTCGATCTTCACTCCCGGTGTAACCACGGGCATCGTGGCGATCATCCTGGTGATCATCCCGTTCAATGCGCGCGTGATTCGCAGCGCCGTGCTTGCGGTGAAGGAGAACGTGTACGTGGAGGCGGCGCGCGTGATCGGCGCCGGCCCCGGCCGCATCATGCTGCGTCACATCCTGCCGAACGTGGTCGCGCCGATCCTGATCATGATGTCCACCGTGCTGGGCGCCGCGATCCTGATCGAGGCTGGACTCGCCTTCCTCGGCATGGGCGCACAGCCGCCCGAGCCGTCATGGGGGCTGATGCTGAGTGGCACGGGGCGCCAGTTCATGGAGTTGGCGCCCTGGCTGGCGATCTTCCCCGCGGTCGCAATCAGCATCACGGTGCTGGCCTTCAACCTGCTGGGCGACGTGGTCCGCGATGTCCTGGATCCGCGCCTCCGGGGTTCGCGCTAGCGGTCCGAACGAGCTTGACGAAATTCCGGGCTGTAGCTCACGCCGACTCTGTAAATGAATGTAATTCGATGCTGTGCGTCCGCACTTGCACGGTGTTGAACTGAACCTTACGGTAGCGTTCTGCGTATAGCGATCAGGGCCTGCAAGTTATGCAGCCAACGTCGCAATCGAGGAGGGCCATGACAAGGCAAAGCACCGAGCAACAGGGTTGGTCCGGGCTCATCGGGTCTCGCGTCAGCCGGCGCAGCGTCATCCGCGGCGGCGTCATCGGCGCGGCTGGCCTGACTGCCGCGGCGCTGATTGGCTGTGGCGACGACGACGACGACGCGCCCGCGCCCACCGCGGCGCCGACACAACCGCCGTCGACCGCAACGCCGATCCCGACCGAGGCGGCGGAGCGGCGGCCTGCGGGCTACGACGCAACGCCGACGTACGACTACATCCAGAACGAGCCGGCGTACGACTACATCGGGAACGCCCGGGCGGACGGCGCGCCCTTCGCCTACGGCTGGAAGGAGCCGGACAAGGCGCCGGTCCGCGGCGGCATCCTCACCTACGCGACGTCGCTGCAACACGCCACCTTCGACAACGTCGCGTCCGGGAAGGGCACGACGCAGTCGTCCAACACGATGGTCGGCGACATGCTCGTCGGCTATCACCACGGGCCGGACTTCAACGTCTATCAGATGGAGCTCAACCCCGACTACGGTCTTGCCCTGAGCTGGGAGGTCGCTCCGGACGGGCTCACGGTCACCTTCCCCTTGCGCGACGCGAAGTTCCACAACGTGGCGCCGGTCAACGGTCGCGCACTGGTGGCGAGCGACATCGCGCAGCACTACGCGCGCATGCTGCAGGCCCGTCAGGCGGGCCCGCTGAACGGCCTGCGCGATGTTGAGGCCGTCGACGACTACACGGTGCGCTTCAACATGGAGCGTCCGAACGCCGACATCCTCGTGGTGGCCGGCAACCGCGAGTTGCCGATCTTCGCGCCGGAGATTTACGACCAGGGCATCCAGGACACCACACCGATCGGCACCGGTCCCGGCATCTTCGATCCGGAGGAAACCGTCCTGGACCAGCGCATGGCGTTCAATGCCAACCCCGACTACTGGGGCGGCGCGCCGTACCTCGACGCGTTCCACTTCGACACCGTCCAGGATCCGGAGACGCGCAAGGCCGCGTTCCGCACCGGACAGGCGCACTACGGCCTGCCCACGGTGCGGCTCGAGGAACTGGACTCGCTGTGGGACAGCGTCCCGGGCATGAACGTGATGAGCAACCCGTCGCTGATGGGCATCACGATCTTCGCGGTGAACTCCAACGTCGCGCCGTTCGACGACACGCGCGTGCGCCGCGCCCTCAAGCTCGGCATGGACGTGGACCGCTACCTCGCGATCCGCTACCCGGGCCAGAGCTGGCCGGACACGCTGCCTGCGTTCGGTTGGCCGTTCTACTCCGACACGTACCCCGGCCGCGCCGCCTTCGGCAGCACCGGCGCATACGACCCGGACGAGGCGGCGAAACTGCTCGCCGCCGCCGGCGTCGAGGCGGGGCACAAGGTTCGCCTCCGCTCGCCGTTGGGGTTCTCCGGCCTCGGTCCGGACACGGAGCTGGTCTTCGAGGACATGCGGGCGCTCGGCTTCGAGCCGGAGTTGCTGCCTGCGGACGGTGATGAATTCGGCGACCAGTACTACCAGCAGGAATTCTCGGACCCGGAGAAGCGCAGCTCGGAGATGATCCAGGGCTGGTCGACCGCGCCGCCGACGGCGAACGGGTACTTCTGGGAGAACATCCACTCCCAGTCGTCGGCGCAGCACTTCAACGTCATCGACCCGGTGGTGGACGACCTCGCCGACAGGCAGTTCGGTGAGTTCGACCCGGACGTGCGGCGCGAACTCTTCGAGCAGATCATCGACCAGTTCAACGAAGAGGCGTACTGGATGGACAAGGTGCCGGCTTCGGCAGGCATCTTCATCGTCCGGCCCGAGGTGCGGCACGCCCGCTTCCACGGGCCCTACATCGGGATCCACTCCTTCTGGGACTGGGGCTACGCCTTCCACAAGATGTGGCTCGACAACGAGAATCTGGATCAGACTCTCACCGTGGACCTCCGCGGCGGCTAGAACCCCAACGAGGCGAGAGAAGCGGGAGCCGGCCTTCGGGCCGGCTCCTTCGCTTAACCTGTAACCCATGCCCGCGCGCGCCCCCCGTGTCACCCGCAGCGAGGCGGTGGTGATCCGCCACCGCCGCTTCGGCGACAGCGACCGCATCGTCACGCTGCTCACCCCGGCGCGCGGGAAGATCGACGCGATCGCCAAGGGCGCGCTGCGCCCGCGCAGCCGGCTCGCGGGGCACCTCGAACCGCTCACCCACGCCGAGGTGCTGCTCGCCCACGGCCGCAACCTCGACATCATCACCCAGGCCCAGACGATCGAGGGCTTCGGCGCCATCCGCGACGACCTCGATCGCCTGAGCCTCGCGCTCTACCTGCTCGAGCTGGCCGATCGCTTCACTGTCGAGCACGCCGAGGCGGACGCCGTCTACCGCCTGCTGCTGATTGCGCTGCTGCGCCTCGCGCGCGGCGACGGGCAGCAGATTGTCGCGAGGTCGTTCGAGCTGGGGCTGCTCGGTGCGACCGGCTTCGGGCCGCAGTGGCGCGACTGCGCCGCCTGCGGGGAGGCGGTCTCGCCGGACGGGCCGGCGTGGTCGCCGCTCGCCGGAGGCGTGATCTGCGCTGTCTGCCGGGCGTCGCACCCGGAGGCGGGGCCGATCGACCTCTCCGTGCTGAAGGTGCTGCGCTTCATCCAGCACGAGCCGTACGAGGAGGCCGCGCGCGTGCGGCTCACCCCCGAGCTCGCCTCGGGCCTGGAGCGGGTGATGCACGAGCTGATGCGCGCGATGGCCGAGCGCGACCTGGGCAGCGCGCGCTTCCTCTCCGAGGTGCGCCGGACGCCTCGCGTAGCTGCCGACGACGAGGCGGCGGGGGCCTCGTCGGCGGCCCCGGCATCCGCCAAGCAGGCGCCCGCGTATACTGAGGCAGACAGTTTGAACACCTGACTGACGGATCGAGGAGACGCGGTATGCCGCTCTACGAGTACTACTGCGAAGGTTGCGACGGCATCTTCGAGCTGATTCGCCCGGTGCGCGAGTCCTCGGACCCGCAGCCGTGCGTCGTCTGCGACGGCGACGGACGGCGCCTGATGCCGACCGAGGTGCACGCCTTCACGATGCGCGGCGGCATGCCGCGGCGCATCCCGGACCAGAACCTCTACTGGACCCCCAAGGGCCAGGCCACGAAGCCGATGCAGACCAACGATGTGCGCAAGATGGAGCCCTTCCTGGTGAAGGACCCGCGCATCGTCCCCGCCGCCACGAAGGCCACGCCCGAGGAAGTCGCCGCCCGCAGAGCCGCGGTCGAGGTCCGGGAGCGTGTCAAGGGCAGCGGCTCACGCGGCCGCCGCCGCGCTCGCGGCGAGGGTAAGGGCGCCTCCTAGCTCCGGCCATCGCCGATCGAGGTTGCCGCGGCCGCTCAGCTGCGGCGTGTCAGCACGTACTCCGTCAGCGACTCGAAGGTTTCGCGGGGCTCCCCGGCCGGGAGCGCCTCGATCGCCTCGGCGGCTTGCGCCGCGAAGCGCTGAGCCGTCTCCAGTGACTCCTCGAGGAGGCCCGACTCGCGGATCTCGCTGATCGCGCGCTGCAGGTTGGCGCGCCTGCGTGTGCCCGCAAAGGCGCGCCGGATCGGGTTGTCGTCCGGGTAACGCTCCAGATAGAGCAGCGCCGGCAGCGTCAGCGTCCCGGCGAGCAGGTCGGAGCCGACGGGCTTGCCGAGCTCCTCGGCCGTCGCGCTGAAGTCCAGTACGTCGTCGACGACCTGGAAGGCCATGCCGAACTGCTCGCCGAAGCGGCGGACCGGCTCGACCAGCGGCTCGGGCGCGCCGCAGACGATCGCGCCGCCCTCGGCGGCGGTGGCGAAGAGCGAGGCGGTCTTGCCGTGGATGCGGTCGAGGTAGCGGCGTACGTCGGGCGAGTACTCGTAGGCGGCGAGGTCCTGGCTGATCTCGCCGCGCGCCATCACGCGCAGCGTCTCGGCGAAGTTGCGCACGACGCGCAGGTTGCCCGTCTGCGCCACGAAGTGGGCTGCGTGGGCGAACATGTAGTCGCCGAGCATCACGCTCGGCCCGTTGTTGAACTGCGCCGCCGCCGTCGGACGCCCTCGCCGCTCGTCCGCCTGGTCGATCACGTCGTCGTGCACCAGCGTCGCCGTGTGCAGCAGCTCGACGCTCGCCGCCATCGGCACGAGCAGCTTGAGGTCGTAGCGCCCGAGGCGTCCGGCGAGCAGCGTCAGCGCCGGCCGCAGCCGCTTGCCGCCGCCGCCGAGCACCGAGCCGAGCATCTCGCGCAGCCACGGGAACTCGACATCGCTCAGCGAGTCGAGCAGCTCGTCCACGCGCGGCAGATCATCGGCGACGGGGCCGTAGACCTCGAACTGGCTGGCCGGCGCGGTCATCGAGGCAGCTCGAAGCCGAACAGCCGCGCGGCGTTCTCCGCCGTGACGCGCGCCACCGTCTCCGGGGTGTCGCCGCGCAACTGCGCGATGAAGGCGATCGTCTCGAGGATGTAGGCGGGCTCGTTGCGCCGCCCGCGGTGCGACTGTGGCGTCAGCGCGGGCGCGTCCGTCTCGACCAGCAGCGACTCGAGCGGCGCCGTCCTCGCGACCTGCTGGCGCTGCGTCCCGCCGGGGTAGGTGACCGGGCCGGGGATCGAGAGCAGGAAGCCGAGTGCGCGATAGCGCTCCCCGAGTTCGGTGTCGCCGGCGTAGCAGTGCATCATCCCGATCTCGCGGTCCGGTCCCAGGTAGCGGCCCGAGTGGCGCGCCCACTCCTCGATCACGGCGTAGGACTCCTCGTCCGAGTCGCGGCTGTGGATCACGACCGGCAGCGAGGCCTCGCGCGCGAGGTCGAGCTGGTAGCGGAACGCCTCGTACTGGATCTCGTGCGGCGAGAGATTGCGGTAGAAGTCGAGGCCCATCTCGCCGAGCCCGACGAAGCGCCCGCTGTGCGCCTGCTCGTGCAGCTGTTCGCGCTGCTCCGGCAAATCCTTCGCCCGGTGCGGATGCAGGCCGGCGACGGCGTAGACGCGCTCGTCGGCGGCCGCGAGGGCGTACGCCTCCTCGCTGCTCGGCGCGCTGCCGCCGACCTCGACGACGGCCGTCAGGCCGGAGCCCCAGGCGCGCTCCATGACTTCGTCGTGGTCCTCGTCGAACGCCCCGGACCAGGTGTGCGCGTGCGCGTCGACGATCGGGGCGTCGAGGGGGCTCATCGTCTGCTCATCCTCTGCCGCCCGGCCTACTGGCCGAGCCGCGCTTCTTCTTCCTCGACCAGCGACGCGTCGAGCTTGCGGAACAGTGGCGTGGGCTCGGGCAGGGCCGTGCCCGGCGCGACCGGCGTGCGGGTCCAGCCCGCCGCCTCGATATCGCCCTCGCAGCCGGCGAGCGCCCAGGCGCGCGGCGAGGTGAACGGGAGGAACGGCTGCAGCAGCGTGGCCAGCCCCGCTATCGCCTGGATCGCCGTCGAGAGCGTCTCCGCGGCCGAGTCGCGGTCCTCGCGGACGGCCAGCCAGGGCGCGCGCTCGTCGAGGTAGCGGTTCGCCTCCTGGGCGACGCTCATCGCCGCCTGCAGCGCCGCACGCAGGCGCAGGCCGTCGATGTGCGCGCCGACCTCCTCGAAGGCCGCATCGACGCGCGCGAGCAGCGCCAGCGACTCCGGAGCGGGCGGTCCGTCCGCGCCGGGCACGCGGGCGTCGAAGTGCCGTCGCGTCAGGGTGAGCACGCGGTGCACGAGGTTGCCCCAGCGCGCGACCAGCTCGTCGTTGTTGCGGCGCACGTACTCGGCCCACGTGAAGTCGGTGTCGGAGGTCTCGGGCATCATCGCGGTCAGCCCGTAGCGCAGCGGGTCGGGGTCGTGGCGGTCGAGGTAGTCGGGCATCCAGATCGCCCAGTTGCGAGAGGACGAGGCCTTCGAGCCGGAGATGGTGACGTACTGGTTGGCGGGCACGTCGTAGGGGAGGTTGAGTCCGCCGTAGCCGAGCAGCATGGCCGGCCAGATGGTGGTGTGGAAGGGGACGTTGTCCTTGCCCTGGAAGTAGACGGTGCGGGCCGACGGGTCCTTCCAGAACGCCTCCCAGGCGTCCGGCTGGCCCGATCGTTGCGCCCACTCCTTCGTCGCCGAGAGGTAGCCGATCACCGCCTCGAACCAGACGTAGATGCGCTTGTCGTCCCAGCCCTCGAGGGGTACGGGCACGCCCCACTGGATGTCGCGCGTGATTGCGCGGTCGTGCAGCCCCTCGCGCAGCAGGCCGAGCGTGAAGTTGCGCACGGCGGGCCGCCAGTGCGTCTGCGGATCGACCCATTCGAGCAGCTGATCGTTGAAGGCGCTGAGCCGCAGGAAGCAGTGGTTCGTCCGCCGAGGCTCCGGCGTCGCATCGGAAAGGCGCGAGCGCGGCTCGATCAGCTCGAGGGCGTCCATCGTGCGCCCGCACTGGTCGCACTGGTCGCCGCGGGCGTCCTCGTAGTCGCAGTACGGGCAGGTGCCCTCGACATAACGGTCCGGCAGGAAGCGTTCCGCCTCCGGGTCGAACAGCATCGTCATCTCGGCCTCGTAGATATAGCCGCGCTCGTGCAGCCGCAGGAACAGGTCCTGCGTGACCTCGGCGTGGTTCGCCGTGCCGGTCGAGGTGAACAGGTCGAACACGATGCCGAAGCGCTCGAAGGTGTCGACGAAGGAGGCGTGCGCGCGCTCGCTCACGGCCTCGGGCGTGATGCCCTCCTCCTCGGCGCGGATCGTGACGGGGGTGCCGTGCACGTCGGAGCCGGAGACCATGAGCGTGCGATCGCCGCGCATGCGGTGGTAGCGGCAGAAGATGTCGGCAGGCAGGTATGCGCCTGCGATCTGGCCCGCGTGCAGCGAGCTGTTCGCATAGGGCCAAGCGACCGCGGCGAGCACCGTCTCACCCATCGCTGGAATCGTAGCACCTGCACCCCGCAGGGCCACCCGCCGTGCGTGCCGGGCATCGCGTACGCTGATCCCCGGTGAAGCTCACGGTCATCGTCCCCGCCTTCAACGAGGAGTCCTACCTCGCAGCGACCCTCGATTCCATCGAGGCCGCTGCCGCCCACCTCAGCGCCCGCTCCGACACCGAGATCGAGACAATTGTCGTCGACAACAACAGCGAGGACGGGACCGCCGCCATCGCCCGCGCGAAGGGCGCCACGGTCATCGACGAGCCGCTGCAGGGCATCGCCCGAGCCCGCAACGCCGACGCGCACCACGCCGAGGGCGACGTGCTGGTCTTCGTCGACGCCGACGTGATCGTGCCGCCCACGCTCCTCGAGGCGATCCACGCGGCGATGAGCGACCCGGCCTGCCTCGGAGGCGGCGTGGACATCGACTACCGGCCGCGCCGCCGCTCCGTGCGGCTCTACCTGCGTGCCTGGCGGCTGCTCGCGCGGCTGACGGGGATGGCGCAGGGCACCACGCAGTTCTGCCGCACGTCCGTCTTCGAGGAAGTCGGCGGCTACGACGAGACGGCCTGGATCGGCGAGGACGTCGACTTCCACTGGAGCCTCAAGCGGCTCGCCCGCAAGACGGATCGCACGGTCGCCTTCATCCGCCATCCGCGCGTCCGGCCCTCGGCGCGGCGCTTCGACAAGTGGCCGCTGTGGCGGATCCTGGTCTGGACGAACCCGCTCTTCATCGCGCTGCTGCGCCGCCGCAAGGCGGTCTGGCGGGGCTGGTACACGCACGAGCTGCGGTAGGCCCGCCCCCAGCCGAGGCCCGGATCGCGGCTTCCGAGGGCCGCAACGTTGACCCTCGATCCGGCGGGCTCTACCATTCACAAAAGCAGGGTGACCGTGGCGGGACCCATGCGACAACCTGGCAATCGACGGCCTCGGGCGCACCCCGGGCAAGACCCCTCCCCGGTGGCGGGGTCTTTGTGTATGCGCCCCACGCGCCTCATGCGCCCTCCCCGGTCGCTGTGCTCGCCGCTCGGCGTCACCTGAGCCACCAGCGGGGAGGGATACGAGGATGACGGCAGCGCAGCGCAAGAGCCTCGATCGTGCCTGGGGATTCGACGACGTCGCCATCGTCCCCGGCGCCGTCACCACCAACCCCGATCTCGTTGAGGCCGCCCTGACGCTCGGCGAGCACACCTTCCCGGTCCCGATCCTCGCCTCGGCGATGGATGCCGTCGTCGACCCGTCCTTCGCCGCCGCGCTCACGCAGGCCGGCGGCCTCGCCGTCCTCAATCTCGAGGGCGTCCAAACCCGCTACGAGGACCCAGCGGGCATCTTCGAGGAGATCGCCGCCGCCAACCTCGAGCACTCGACCGAGATCATCCAGCACGTCTACTCCCAGCCGATCCGCGACGACCTCGTGGGGCGGCGCATCGAGGAGATCATCGAGCGCGGCGGCATCGCCGCCGTCAGCGCCACCCCGCAGAACACGAAGCGCTTCGCGCCGATCGCGAAGGACGCGGGCGCCAGCTTCTTCGCCGTCCAGTCCACCGTCACCACAGCCCGCCACGTCTCGCGCTCCCTGCGCGGTCTGCGCCTCGACGAGCTGGTCGAGCAGATCGCCCCCATCCCCGTGCTCGTCGGCAACACGGTCGACACCGGGGCGGCGCTGGAGCTGATGGAGACGGGCGTGCATGCGCTGCTCGTCGGCGTGGGGCCGGGCGCGGCGTGCACCTCGCGCGAGGTGCTGGGCATCGGCATCCCGCAGGTCAGCGCGACGCTGGACACGGCCTACGCGCGCGACCTCTACCACGAGCAGACGGGCCGCTACGTTCCGATCATCACGGACGGCGGCATCCGCACCGGCGGCGACCTCTCGAAGTCGATCTGCGCGGGCGCTGACGCGGTAATGATCGGCTCCCCGTTCTCGGCGACGAAGGAAGCCCCGGGGCGCGGCTACCACTGGGGCATGGCGACCCCGCACGCGGAGCTGCCTCGAGGCGTGCGCGTCCACGTCGGCCAGCCGCGCACGCTGGACACGCTGCTGTTCGGCCCGACCTCGCGCACCGACGGCACCGAGAACCTGGTCGGCGCCCTCCGCACCTCGATGGCCACCTGCGGCGCCCTCACCATCCCGGAGTTCCACGCCGCGCGCATGGTGATCGCCCCGTCGATCAAGACGGAGGGGAAGATCTACCAGCTGGCGCAGCAGACGCCGGGGTAGGGGGCGGGCTCGGCTGCGAAGTGACAGCAGCCACTCGATGACCCAGGAGCCGAGCGCGGACATCGCAAGAATCGACGACCGGGTCGCCGAGAAGATCATGACCGATCTCAAGGCGGCCGAACCCTCCACCCGTCGTCGGGCAACTGAGACGGTGCTCATGGTCGCGCTCAGTGCGATCCCGTGGGTTGGGGGAGTCCTCAGCGCCGCAGCGAGCTTCAAACTCGAAGAGGGCAATCTTGAGACCGACCGACTACAGTCCCGCTGGCTTGAAGAGCATCAACTGAAGCTGAAGTCACTTCAGGACACCCTGTCCGGGTTAGCGGCGCGCATCGACTTGCTCGGACCTGAGATTGAGGAGCGCATTGAATCGGAAGCGTATCTCGCACTAGTGCGCGGCGCGTTCCGGACCTGGGACAAGGCTGAGACCGAGGAGAAGCGGGACTACGCCGCGCGCATTATCGCCAATGCTGCTGGCACCAACATCACCTCCGATGACGTGCTCAGGTTATTCATTGATTGGATCGACTCGTACCATGAGATGCACTTTGCAGTCATACGCGAGATCTACAGGAATCCGCGAGTCACACGACTGGCCATCTGGAAGGCTGTTCGTGGTGCGATCCCCCGTGAGGACTCTGCCGAGGCGGACCTCTTCAGGCTCCTAATGAGGGATTTGAGCACGGGCGGCGTCATCCGGCAGGAGCGAGAAACAACCGTCTCCGGACAATTCGTCAGGCAGCAATCGAGACCGCGCCGGCGACCGGCCTCAGGCGTGATCGAGTCATCGTTCGAGGACACAAAGCCGCATGTGTTGACTGAATTAGGCACGCAGTTCGTCCACTACACCATGGAGGATGTCGTCCCTCGTCTTGAGTAGATTCCGGCTGATGGCTCCCGGGGCGCGGTCCCCGCCAGATCGCGGTGCACCTCAGCGGCCGACCTCCGAGGGCCGCCGTGACCCAGTCGGGGACGGGAGGGCGGAGCGGCGGAGTGGGCGATAGGCCGGCCTACGTCGCCGAGACGAGGACTCCGACGGCGGCTACGCCGATCACAGTGGCGGCGGCCACCATCGAACCGACCCGGACGAGGAGCCGCTGCTCCATGGCCGCCATCGAGTGCTCAAGACCCGCGACCGAGAGGTCGAGCTTCTGGTCGAGCGCGACAGTCCTCTGGTCGAGCTTCTGGTCGAGCGCGACAATCCTCTGGTCGAGCTTCTGGTCGAGTGCGTCGATCCTCTGGTCGAGCTTCTGGTCGAGCGCGTCGATCCTCTGGTCGAGCTTCTGGTCGAGCGCGTCGATCCTCTGGTCGAGCTTCTGGTCGAGGGTGTCGATCCTCTGGTTCACGGTGGCGATGTCGTCCTTGGTCGCGAGGTTCTCGTCCATGCCGTCGGCGATGGTCGAAATGAGGACGCGGGCCTGCTGCTCGCTGAATCCCGCTTCTTCCTGCAGGCGCGTGGCCGCCCTCAGAGTGTCGAACGATACCGGCATAGCACAATCATGTCTCAGCTCGGCAGAGGTTGCAAGTAGGTACGTGCTCACTCCCGTCGACTGCCCCGAACCCGCCCTCAATACCCCCGCCGCACCTCCAACACCCGCCGGTTGCCCGCCAGATCGCGGTGCACCTCGACACGCACATCGGAGTCCCCACCACCGAGGGCCTCCGTGACCCAGTCGGCGACGAGGGCGGACTGGCCGCCGCCGAGTTCGAGCAGCACGGCGACCGGGCCGTCCGCGAGGTGGTCCGGGAGCTGGGCGACGAGGCGGCGGACCAGCTCCAGGCCGTCCTCGCCGCCGTCGACGGCGAGGCGGGGCTCTCCGGCGCGGATCTCGGCGGGGAGGCGCTCGTACTCCTCGGTGGGGATGTAGGGCAGGTTCGCGGCGACCACGTCGAGCGGCTCGCCGATCGGCTCCAGCAGGTCGCCGGCGAGCAGCACGACGCGCTCCATCAGGCCGAGCCGCGCGCGGTTGCGGCCCGCCCAGGCCAGCGCCTCAGTCGAGGCGTCCGTCGCGATGACCTTCGCCGAGGGCGCATGCCGCGCGATCGCCAGCGCGACCGCGCCGCTGCCCGTACCGGCGTCGGCGACGCGCACGATGCGGCGGGCGTTGGGGTGCTCGCGGATCGCGGCCAGCGAGGCCTCGACGAGCGTTTCCGTCTCCGGACGCGGGATCAGCGCGCCGGGGCCGACCTCGAAGGTCAGCCCGTGGAACTCGCGGCGGCCGAGGATGTAGGCGAGCGGCTCGCGCGCCATGCGACGCCGCAGCAGCGCGTCGAAGCGGGAGCGCGCCTCGGGCGGCGGCCGCTCGCGGCCGGCCGCGATCACCTGCGCGCGGCTCAGCCCTGCTGCCTCGCCGTAGAGCAGGTCGGCTTCCAGCCGCCCCTCGTCGAGGCTCTCCGCGGCCCAGATCGCGACCAGCCCGCGCGCCGCCTGCAGCAGCAGCGCGCCGACGGTGCCTCCGGGGTCGTGCTGCTGATCCCGTTGCTCCGGCTGCCCTGGTGGCCCGCTGAGCGCCATCGAGGCGCCCGTCAGGCCCGTGCGGGCTGCTGTTGCTGCTGGAGGAGCCGCGACTGCTCCTCCATCGCCACGGCGTCGATCAGGGCGTCGATCTCGCCGTCGAGGATGCGCGGGAGGCCGTGCTTGGTGAGCCGCACGCGATGGTCGGTGACGCGGTCGTCGGGGAAGTTGTAGGTGCGGATCTTCTCCGAGCGGTCGCCGGTGCCGACCTGCGAGCGGCGCACGTCGGCGACCTCTGCGGCGGCTTTCGCGCGCTCCAGGTCGTAGATGCGTGCGCGCAGCACGCTCTCCGCCTTCGCGCGGTTCTTGGCCTGCGAGCGCTCGTCCTGGCAGATGACGACGATGCCGGTCGGCTCGTGCGTGAAGCGCACGGCCGTCGCCACCTTGTTCACGTTCTGCCCGCCCGCGCTGCTGGCGTGGAAGATGTCCGTCCGCACCTCGGACCAGTCGATATCGACTTCCACCTCGTCGACCTCGGGCAGCACGGCGACCGTGGCCGTCGAGGTGTGGATGCGGCCCTGCGACTCGGTCTCCGGGACGCGCTGCACGCGGTGCACGCCGGACTCGTGCTTCATGCGCCGGTAGGCGTCCCGGCCGGACAGCTCGAAGGTCATCTCGCGGTAGCCGCCGGGCCCGGCCTCCGAGGTGTTGAGCACCTCCAGCCGCCAGCCCTGGCGCTCGGCGTAGCGCTGGTACATGCGGAACAGGTCGGCGGCGAAGAGCGCGGCCTCCTCGCCGCCCGCGCCGGCGCGGATCTCGATGATCGCGTTCTTCTCGTCGGCGGGGTCGCGAGGCAGCAGCGCGAGCTTCAGGTCTTCCTCGATCTCCGCGAGCAGCGGCGTGAGCCGCTCCTCCTCCTCGCGGGCGAGTTCGCGCTCGTCCTCGTCGCCGGAGCGCAGCAGGTCGTGCGCGTCGGCGAGTGCCTCGCCGGTCTCGCGGAAGCGGCGTCCGAGATCGACGGTCGGTTCGAGGCGGGAGCGTTCGCGGGCGAGTTCGGCCATGCGGCGGTGGTCGGACGTCACCTCCGGATCGCTGAGGAGCTCCGTGAGCTCCTCGAAGCGCGCCTCGATCTCGGCGATACGTTCGTGCATGCGACTAGCGTAACAGGGGCCGCATGCGCGGGCCCGCGCGGGGCCCGGTGCTACGATGTGTGCGGCGACATCTGTCGCGCGGGAGACCACGATGGCAATCACTCCGGCCGAGGAAGCGCGACGCATCAAGCGGCATCCTGGCATCGTCTTCCGCGACGGGGCCACGGGACGCCGCCCCGCGACGGCCGACGGGCCGCAGGTCTGGGTGCTGGCCCGTCTCTTCCGCGAGCAGCCGCTCGACGGTGAGGCAGCCATTGAGGCCGCGGCTGCGGACACCGCCGAGCAGATGGAGCTCCCGACCGGCGTCGTGCTGGCGGCCATCCGCTATTACCTCGAGTACCGCGACGAGATCGACGACTGGATGCGGCGCCTCGACGAGGAAGCGGAGCGGGCCGAGGCCGAGTGGCTCCGCAAGCGGGCGCTGCTCCGGGCTTGAGGCTGCTCCTCGACGAGATGTGGGGCGCACGCATCGCGCGGCAACTGCGTGATCGCGGCCACGATGTGGTCTCCGTCGTCGAGCGGCCCGACCTCCGGACCAAGGTGGATGCCGTCATCCTCGCAGCGGCCCTTGCCGAGAACCGCGCGGTCGTGACCGAAGATCGGGGCGACTACCGCAGGCTCGTCGCGGCCGAGGCCCGCGCCGGCCGCCCGCACCCCGCGCTCATCCTCACGAGCGACCATCGTTGGCCTCGCGCCAACCGACGCACGCTCGGCCGCCTCGTGAACGCGCTGGGCGAGCTACTCACCTCGGGCGTTGCCATCGAGGGCGAGCACTGGCTGGCTCCGCCCGACTGAGGCTGGGGGCCGCGTACGCGGGCCCGCGCGGGCGCCGGTGCTACGATGTGTGGCGACAGTTTTCGTGCGGAGAGGCCGGGATGGCAATCACGCTGGCCGAGGAAAAGCGCCGGATGAAGCGCCACCCGGGGATCGTCTTCCGCGACGGGGCCAGCGGCCGCCGCCCCGCGCTTGCCGACGGCCCCCAGGTCTGGGTTCTGGCGCGCATCTTCCGGGAGCAGCCGCTCGACAGCGATGAGGCCATGGAGCGCGCCGCTGCGGACACCGCCGATCTGATGGAGCTGGCCCCGAACGCCGTACTGGCGGCCATCCGTTACTACATCGAGTACACGGACGAGATCGACGACTGGATGCGCGACCTCGACGAGTACTCGGAGCAGGCAAAGGCGGAGTGGCTCAGTAAGCAGAGACTGCCCGCCGGTTGAGGCTGCTGATCGACGAGATGTGGCCTCGGTTCGTCGCTCGGGCCTTGCGCGAGCGCGGGCATGACGTGGTCGCAGTCGCAGAACGCCCCGACCTACGGACCAGGGCCGATTCCGTGATTCTGGCGGCGGCCTTGGCCGAAGGGCGCGTGGTTGTCACGGAGAACTCGAAGGACTTCCGCCCGATGGCCTTGGCGGAGATCCGAGCCGGCCGCCCCTACCCCGCGTTCATATTCACGGACAACCAGAGTTGGCTCCGCACTCGCTCCGGCGCCCGGGCCGAAGGCCGCCTCGTGAACGCGCTGGAGGCCCTACTCACCTCGGGCGTTGCCATCGAGGGCGAGCACTGGCTTGCCCCGCCGGACTGAGACCAGGGAGCTGCCGCGCGGCAACCCGCGCCGGTCGCTCGAATCGAAGGAGGAGTGCCTTGTACTTGCCCGCCCCGCAGCCATTCGAACTGGACATCCAGTGGCTACAGGCACAGGCCTTTCGCTGGAGCCCGCCGAAGGACGGCTGGTACTACGGCTTCGTAAAGGGCCACCTGATAAAGGTGCGCAACTCTGGAGACGGGATCGAGTTCCGCAGCGAGGTTGCCGAGGAGTCCCTGGCTGCCGATGTCGAGCGCTACTTTCGCCTCGATCAGGACATCACGCCGGTCCACGACGCGTTGCGCGAAGTGGGGATGGCCGATCTGGTGGACCAGTACGGCGGCATGCGGATCCTGCGACAGGATCCCTGGGAGTGCCTGATCGCTTACATCTGCTCCCAAAGGAACGACATCAAGGGCATCACCAGGATTGTCGACAAGCTGGCGAACCGCTACGGCGAGCCCTTCACCCTCGAAGACGTGCCCCGCAATTCTCTCCCGTCGCCCGAGCGCTTGATGGCAGTTGGCAAGACCGAATTGGAAGGTCTCGAGTTGGGGTTGAGCCGCGGAAGCCGAATCTTTGAGGTTGCTCGGCACATTACGGAAGGCATCCTGGACCTGAGCGCACTAGCCCGTTGGCCGCATCCGCAAGCCCGGGCCTTCCTGATGAGCTACGAGGATATCGGTCCAAAGATTGCGGATTGCGTCTGCCTGTTCGCCCTCGACAAGGCCGAGGCATTTCCCGTTGACACGCACATCGGGGAAGCCCTGAAGGAGGGGTACGAGAAGACACACACAGCGGGCGCGGCGAACGCGACGCTCCTGAAGTGGGCTAGGGACAAGTTCGGCCCCCACGCGGGCTACGCCGGTCAGTTGCTGTTTCTCGACCAATTCCGGAAAGCGGAGAAAGCCGCCTGAGGTACGTAGCCGCGCGCTACCCGCCCCGCACCGCCGCCGCTGCGTCCCCTGCCGCGACCTCGCGCTGCTCGCCGTCGGAGGTGAGGGGCTTGAGCTGGACGACGCCGCGGGCGGCTTCGTCGTCGCCGACGATGGCGGCGTAGCGGGCGCCGGAGGCGTTCGCGCCTCGGAGTGCCGCGCGCAGGGAGCGGCCGGGGACGCCGGCGCGCACGGCGAGGCCCGCGGCCCGCAGGGTCTGCGCGAGGCGCAGCGCCGCGGCTGCGCCGTGCTCGCCGAGCGGGATCGTCACCACGTCTACCGAGGGTGACTCGGGGGCCTCGATGCCGCGGGCGCGCAGGTTGAGCAGCGTGCGCTCGATGCCTATCGCGAAGCCGGTGCCGGGCGTCGGCGGGCCGCCGAGCAGCTCGATCAGCCCGTCATAGCGCCCGCCCGCGCCGACGGTTGCCTGCCCGCCGGCCTCTCCGTCCTGCGAGGGCGGCTCGAACTCCCAGACGGTGCGCGCGTAGTAGTCGAGGCCGCGCACGATGCTGTGGTCCACCTCATAGGCGACGCCGGCGGTGTCGAGCAGGGAGCGCACGGCGGCGAAGTGCTCCGCGTCCTCGCCGGAGAGGTGGTCGAGGATGCTCGGCGCATCGCGCAGCGCCGGGAGGGCGGCGTCTTCCTTCGAGTCGAGGATGCGCAGCACGTTCGTCTCGAAGCGCCGCTGCGAGTCGTGGGAGAGCGTCTCGAGGTGCGGGCGGAGGTGCTCGCGCAGGTGCTCGGTGTAGCCGCGCCGCGTCTCGGCCGTGCCGATCGAGTTGATGCGCAGCACCAGGTCCCCGCCGGGTATCCCGCGAGCTGGGCCAATCAGGCCCAGCTCGCGGAAGATCATGTGCTGCAGCTCGATCGCCTCGGCGTCGGCGGCGGGGGAGGGGTCGCCGATGCACTCCGCGCCGAACTGCCAGAGCTGGCGATAGCGGCCCGCCTGCGGGCGGTCGTAGCGGAACATCGGGCCGAAGTAGTAGAGACGCACCGGCTGCGGGCGGCTTGCCATGCCGTGCTCCAGGTAGGCGCGGCAGACGGACGCGGTGCCCTCGGGGCGCAGCGCGAGCTTGCCGCCGCCGCGGTCCTCGAAGACGTACATCTCCTTCGAGACGATGTCGCTCTCGTCGCCCGAGGTGCGCGCGAAGACGCGCACGTCCTCGACGATCGGCGTGGAGATCAGGGAGTAGCCGAACAGCCCCGCGACGCGCTCGGTCGTGTCGCGGACGAAGCGCCACAGGGCCTCGTCCTCCGGCAGGAGGTCGCTCATGCCGCGCGGCGCCTGAAGCTCCGCCATCGTGCCCTCCCGGGGCCGAACTTCCTGCTGCAAGCCTACGGCCTCGCCGCGGCTGGCGCAGTGTCCCGGCCTCGCCTCGGGACGGCCTGCGTTGCGGCGATGCCACATACGGCATACGCTCACAGCCTATGACCGGCGACGGGCGCAGCGCGCACGGCATCGCGATCCGCGACCACCAGGCCGGGCATCACGACGGCTCCGCCGAGCTGCTTGATGTGCTCCGCGAGTATCTCCCCGAAGACCGCGTCGAGGCCGCCCTCGAGGCCTACAGCTACGCCGCCGACTGCCATGAGGGCCAGACCCGCAGGTCCGGCGACCCCTACATCGTCCACCCCGTCGCTGTCGCCCTTCACGTCGCGGGGCTGCGCATGGATGTGCACACGATCCAGGCAGCGCTGCTGCACGACGTGATGGAGGACTGCGGCGTCAACGCCCGCGAGCTGACCCAGCGCTTCGGCGCGGAGGTCACCAGCCTCGTCGAGGGGGCGACGAAGATCGAGCACCTGCCCTCGGCGGACGTCGCGCTGCGCGCGCGCAAGAGCGCCGAGGACGCCGAGACGCTGCGCAAGATGCTGGTGGCGATGGCCGAGGACGTGCGCGTCGTCATCGTCAAGATCGCCGACCGGCTGCACAACATGCAGACGATCGAGTTCCTGGACCCGGAGCGGCAGGCCGCGATCGCGCGCGAGACGATGGACATCTACGCGCCGCTCGCGGGACGCCTCGGCATCTGGCAGATGAAGTGGCAACTCGAGGATCTCGCGTTCCGCGTGCTCGATCCGGAACACTACCGCCGAGTCGCCTCCACGCTCGCCTCGCGCCGGGCGGAGCGCGAGCGCTTCGTGCGCCGCGTCGAGCGCGGCCTGCGCGAGGCCCTCGAGGAGGCGGGCATCAAGGCCGAGGTGACGGGGCGCGTCAAGCACCTCTACTCGATCCACCAGAAGATGCAGCGCTACTCGGCCGATGGGAAGTCGCTCGATCAGATCCACGATCTGCTCGCCGTGCGCGTCCTCGTCGACACGGTCGGCGAGTGCTACCACGCGCTCGGCGTCGTCCACCAGACATGGCATCCGATCCCGAACAGCTTCGACGACTACATCGGCAACCCCAAGGAGTCGCTGTACCAGTCGCTGCACACCAGTGTGCTCGGCCCGGGCGCGCGCCCATTCGAGGTGCAGATCCGCACCCGAGAGATGCACGAGGTCGCCGAATACGGAGTCGCTGCCCACTGGCGCTACAAGGAGCACGCCGGGGCCCGCGACCGCCAGTACGAGGAGCGCATGGCCTGGCTGCGCCACCTGATCGAGTGGCAGCAGGAGGCATCCGGCACCGAGGACTTCCTCGACTCCGTGAAGACGGACGTCTTCCGCGACCAGGTCTTCGTGTTCACGCCTCGTGGCGATGTGCGCGTGCTGCCGGCGGGGTCGACGCCGATCGATTTCGCCTACCGCATCCACACGGACCTCGGGCACCACTGCACGGGCTCGAGGGTGAACGGCCGGCTGGTGGCGCTGGGCACGAAGCTGCAGAACGGCGACGTGATCGAGATCGTCCGCGGGCGGCGCGACGGTGGCCCCTCGAGGGACTGGCTGAATCCGGAGCTCGGCTACCTCGGATCGAGCCATGCTCGCCAGAAGGTGCGGCAGTGGTTCCGGCGGCAGAGGCGCGATGAAAACGTCGCGAAGGGCCGTGAGCTGCTGGAGCGCGAGCGCAAGCGCATGGGCATCGCCGAGACGCCCGACGACCTCCACCGCGAGTTCCACTACGAGTCGTTCGAGGACATGCTCGCCGCCATCGGCTACGGCGACGTCTCGCGGCAGGCGCTCGGCCACAAGCTTGCCGAGCGCCTGCCCGAACCGCCCGCAATCAGCAAGCGGGCGCTCTCGGAGCCCTCGGTCCGGCGCGGTCCGCCGAACGTGCGCGTGCTCGGGTCGGCTGGACTGCACGCCACGCTCGCGCGCTGCTGCGGACCGCTGCCGGGCGACGAGATCATCGGCTACGTCACGCGCTCGCGAGGCGTCACCGTGCACCGGCGGGACTGCCACAACACCCGCAGCGGCGCCGAGGCGCAGCGCTTCGTCGAGTGCGACTGGGCACACGAGGGCGAGCTCTACGCCGCCGCCGTCGAGGTCCAGGCCTGGGATCGCGTCGGACTGCTGCGCGACATCAGCACGCTCGTCGCCGCCGAGCGGGTGAACATGGTGGCCGTGCGGACCGAGCACGAGGATCGCCTGACGACGGTGCACCTCACCCTCGAGACGGAGGGACGCGCCCAGGTCTCGCGCCTGATGAGCCGCCTCGACAGCGTGCGCGGTGTGGTCTCGGTGACCCGCTCCGAGGGCTGACCCGGCCCTCGCCGGCGCCTGCCTGCTGCCACTCCCCGAGTGCTGCGGGGGCTGCCGTTAGCCGAGCAGGGTGGCCACGGCGGTCACCGCGGTCACGAGGGCGGCCGTCACGCCGAGGCTGCCGACCACGATGCCGAACATCCACTTGATGAGGCGGCTCTCCGTGCGCTCGAGTTCGGCGCGGAGACTCTCGCGAGTAGCGAATGGGCTCAGCGCCTCGACGATCCCCTCGGCCTCCCGCTCGCTGTGGCCGTGTTCGCGCAGCGTGCGTACGGTCCCGTGGGTGTCGAAAGCACCTGATGCCATAGCTGTGTCACCTTCGCGCACCATTCTACCAGCCCGGATGCGGACCCGGACAGCCAGTGCGCTTGCCAGTTATCGAACGTGTGTGCTACAACCGTGCCATGGCACTGGCAAAGGTTCGCAGCGGAGCAGTGGTAGGCATCGACGGCATTCTCGTCGACGTCGAGGTGGACATCGGGAGCGGGTTGCCCGCGTTCCAGATCGTGGGGTTGCCGGACACGGCGGTGCAGGAGGCGAAGGAGCGCGTGCGTGCGGCGATCCGCAACGCGGGCTTCGAGTTCCCGCTGCGGCGCATCACCGTCAACCTCGCGCCCGCCGACGTGCGCAAGCAGGGCCCGCTCTACGACCTGCCGATCGCGGTCGCCATCCTCGTCGCCTCGCACCAGGTGCCCAATCGCTTTGAGGAGATGGCGCTGCTCGGCGAGCTGTCGCTCGACGGCCGCCTGCGTCACGTGAGCGGCGTGCTGCCGCTCGTCTCGATGTGCGCCGACCAGGGCATCGGCACGGCGGTCGTGCCGCCCGAGGACGTCGCCGAGGCGCGTCTCGCCGAGCTGGTGGACGTGCGCGGCCTCGCCACCCTCTCCGACCTGCGCGGCGCGCCGGACGACTGGCCCTGCGAGGACGACAGCAAGGAGCCGGACGAGCTTCCCGGTCCGGCCTTCGACCTCGCGGCGGTGCACGGGCAGGAGCACGTCAAGCGCGCGATCGAGGTCGCCGCCGCAGGCGGGCACAACGTGATGCTGCAGGGTCCGCCCGGCTCCGGGAAGACGCTGCTGGCGCGCTGCGTGCCGGGCCTGCTGCCGGAACTGACCGCGCCCGAGGCCCTCGAGGTGACAAAGGTCTATTCGGTCGCCGGCATGATGGGGCGGGACCGGCCGTTCATCCGTCAGCGGCCCTTCCGCTCGCCGCATCACACCATCTCGCACGCCGGCCTCGTCGGCGGCGGCAGCGTGATCCGGCCGGGCGAGATCTCGCTGGCGCACCGCGGCGTGCTCTTCCTCGACGAGTTCCCGGAGTATCCGGGCAGCGCCCTCGAGGCGCTGCGCGAGCCGCTGGAGGCGGGATCGGTCACGATCTCGCGCGTGCGCGGCTCCGTCAGCTTCCCCGCGCGCATCCTGCTCGTCGCGGCGATGAACCCCTGCCCCTGCGGCTATTACGGCGACAGCCGCCGCTCCTGCTCCTGTCCGGAGGCGACCGTCTCCCGCTACCAGCGCCGCGTCTCGGGACCGCTGCTCGATCGCTTCGACCTCTTCGTCGACGTGCCCCGCGTCGAGTACGAGGACCTGACGCGCGCGCCCTCGGGCGAGTCGAGCGCGGCGGTGCGCGAGCGGGTGGAGACGGCGCGGGCGAGGCAGCGCGAGCGGCTCGCCGAAGCCGGCGTCGCCTCCCACGGTGCGCTGACCAACGCGGAGATGGGCCCGCAGGACGTGCGCCGCTTCTGCCAGCAACGCCTCGAGGCGGGTGCGGAGCCGCTGCTCGCGGCGGCGATGGAGCAGATCGGGCTCTCCGCGCGCGGCTTCCACCGCGTGCTGCGCGTGGCCCGCACGATCGCCGACCTCGAGGGCGTCGACGAGATCTCCTCCGCGCACCTCGCCGAGGCGATCCAGTACCGCCGCAAGGGCCGCGAGTAGGCGATACTGCCGCCATGGCGCTGCAGCCCTTCCAGATCGACTTCGGCGAGGCCGCGATCGCGGACCTCCAGCGGCGCATCGACGCGACGCGCTGGCCCTCGATTCCGTTCGCCACCGGCTGGTCCGCCGGCACCGACGACGACGTGCTGCGCGACCTCGTGCGCTACTGGCGCAGCGAGTTCGACTGGTTCGAGGTGCAGGACTCGCTCAACCGCCTCACCCACCTGCGCGGGCCGGCCGGCGACACGGGCGAGGCGCTGCACTGTGTCGTCCTCGGGCAGGGCGGCGAGAGCCGCACGCCGCTGCTGCTGCTGCACGGCTGGCCGGGCTCCTTCATCGAGCTGCTGCCGGCGGCGGAGCTGCTCGCGCAGGGGGTCGACGGCGCGCCCGGCTTCGAGGTCGTCGTGCCCTCGCTGCCGGGGTACGGGTTCTCCGAGGCGGCCCGGGAGCCGGGGATGCACCCGGGGCGGATCGCGGAGCGGATGCACGCGCTGATGACGGAGCTGGGCCACGAGCGCTACGGCGTGCAGGGCGGCGACTGGGGCGCCGTCGTCGGCGCGCGGCTGACACATCAGCAGCCGCAGGCCGTGCTGGGATTGCACCTCAACTTCCCCGCCGGACTCGTGCAGTCGCCAGCGGATGCAGAGCTCTCGGCCGAGGAGGCCGAGTGGCGCGAGCAGATGGCGGAGTGGCGCGACCTCGAGGGCGCCTACGGCCACATCCAGGGCACAAAGCCGCAGACACTCGCCTACTCGCTCAACGACTCGCCGGCCGGGCTGCTCGCCTGGATCCTCGAGAAGTTCCGCGCCTGGAGCGAGCCGCGCGAGCTGTGGGAGATCTTCGACCGCGACGCGGTGCTGGCGAACGTGACGCTCTACTGGCTGACCGGCACGGCGCTGTCCGCGGCGCGCACCTACTACGAGAGCCGCCGCGAGTCGCCGCCGTTCCGCGCGTCGTCCGCTCCGCCCGTGCCGATGGCGTTCGCGCGCTTCCTCGGCGAGCCGTGGACGGCGCCCCGCGCGGTCCTCGATCGCTCGTACCGCCTCGTGCGTTGGAGCGAGCCGCCGCGCGGCGGTCACTTCGCGGCGATGGAGCAGCCGGAGTTGTTCGCTGCGGATGTGGCCGCGTTCTTCGCGGGGATCGCCGCCGGCGAGGCGTAGCGCCCGCGAGGCTCGGTCCCGCAGAGGTGGACGGTTGCCGTCCGCGAAGTCCGCTCCCTACACTGAAGGCCATGCCCTCGTAGCTCAGTGGATAGAGCACCGGCCTCCGGAGCCGGGGGCGCAGGTTCGAGTCCTGCCGAGGGTACCAACTCTGTAGTGGACTTCACTCATGAAGTCCCCCCGGAGGGATTGACTCGGCGTCCTCCATCCCCGGCGTAAGGTGAAGGTTCTTGGATGAGAACCGCAACCAGTGGCCCCGCATCCAAAACCTCGGGGAACGGTATGCGCTACCCCGCTAACTTCAGGTGACCGGGGATCGGCAGCGGGCGCTCCACTCACGGCGCACTGGGTGGCGTAGCCCGGCCATCTTCATTGGAACCCCAGCAGGTGGCCGAGCGGTCGCCCCGGATTCCGCAGCTGTGGTGCTCTCCGGCGTCGACGGAAATGAACTCGCCCTCGGGCGGTGTGGCCTGGCCCGCAGTATCACCGCCCCAGCACGCGACGGCGGCGTCGGTACTCAGGCCGCACGTGTGGTGTTGGAAGCCCACGCTGACGGAGACGAACTCGCCCTCGGGAGGTGAGGACTCACCCCTCAAGTCCTGGCCCCAGCAGACGACGGAGCCGTCGATCGTGATCCCGCAGTTGTGAGCAAACCCGGCACTGATGGAGACGAACTGGCCTTCCGGTGGTGTGGCCTTATCGAAGAAGTCGTCGCCTCAGCAGGCGAGGGTGCCATCGGTCCTCACTCCACAGGTGTGGTCGTCGCCGGCGCAGGCGGACGAGAATGCACCGTCGGGAGGCGTCGCCTTTCCGTCATCATCGCTCCCCCAGCACGCGACGGAGCCGTCGGTCCTCACGCCGCACGTGTGATACTCCCCCGCCGAAGACGGACTACTCGACATACTGCCCGCTGTCTGGATCGTAGACGTACTCCCTGAAGTTTGCGGGGCTGCTTTCGTCAAAGATCCGCAGATGGGTTATCCTCAGGCCGTCCCAACCAGTGTCCCATGTCCTGCTGGTCCTGCCGCAGACCTCGTCAGATTCGTATGTCGGGAGGCGTCCCAATTCTTCCCATTGGACATAAACGCTGATCGAGCGGCTCAACTCCTCGCTGGCAAAGCTGCAACCTCTAACACTTCCGAGCAACATATACGCGACCGCGCCAAGGCTTGAATCGGTGGTGAATCTCTCGGGGGTTCCCCATACCGTCCCCCGGTCCGTGAGCGTGACTTGAGTGTAGTCCGACGGCGTGGACGCCTCGAACGACCTCCGGGACGTGTCAGACTCGGTCGGCGTTCCAGATTGCTCGGGAGACGGACTGGCCGTTGGCGCTGTTGTGGACGGCGAAGAATCGTCGACCACGGCCGGGTTTTCCTCGTCGATGTCCGAGCATCCACCTTTGTTGCAGGCGACGACCCAGTAGAAGTTGTGGCCGTCCAAATCGGGACGTGCATGCAAATAGGTGACTTCCCTGACGTCCGCGGCCAATTCGTCGCAAATCAAGACCGTGCCGATCCGGGACAGCCGACATCCTAGCGGTGAATCAACCGGCGTTTCGTAATGGTAGACCTTGAAATAGTCCGCACCTTCGACAGCGTCCCAGCTGACACGTATCGATGCACCCTCGACCACCGTCCGCAAGTTCGTGGGTGAGCTTGGCCGGTCTTCAAATGGCTTCACAGGATTCTCGACATCAACATCGGAGCATCCGCCTCTGTTACATGCCGACACCCAGTATTCGTAATCGCCATATTTCGGTTCGGTATGAACAAAGTCAGTCCCGGCGCCCGCGTTCTTCAACAGGCGCCTATTATAGTAGATGTTGTAGCTGTCAGCACCTTCAACTGGCTCCCAGACTACCCGTATCGACGCACCCTCAATGGCGAAACGAACATCGGCAGGCGGCGCGTCTGGCCGCTCTTCAATAGGCAGCGCCGGATTCTCAGCGTCGACCCCCGAACACCAGGTACCGGAACACGCGACCACCCAGTAATGGTTGTTGAAATCCCACACTCTGCCCGCGTCATCGTGGGCGTAATTGGGATTCCACACTGTGCCCGCGTCATCGTGGACGTAATTCGTTCCCACCACGTTCGATGCCAATTCTTCGCACTGCCGGCGCCCCGCCGCTCCGCAACCCGAAGCACCCAGATAAACGTTGTAGTGTTCAGCACCTGCAACCGCGTCCCAGGTAACCTGGATTGACAATGCATCCCAGTCCCAGGCGTACCGCAGGTTGGATACCGGCTCCAGATCCATCCGAATATGGATCGCGTAGAAGACCGTGGCTTCCACGTCGCCACGCCACGAGGCACGCACCACGAGCGTGTAGTCGCCTAGCCCGGAGGTGAAAGCGTGGGATGCCTCACGCAGCGCACCGAGATCGACAGCTTCGAGGTGATCCAGCTCCGCGCGCCATTCGTCCCCTTCCTCTATTCCCGATACGTGGACGAGATCACTTCGGTCGAGCCGCGGGTAGAGCCGTGCCTTGACGTCGGCCGGCGCATCCTCGCCGCTCAGTTCAAATCTGACCGGTTGGTCGACCAGCGTCACCAGCACATCATCATCTACCGTGCGGGTGCCCGAACTCCATGATCCTTCTCCGATGCACTCATAACGCGCCGCTTCCGGTGCGACGGCGCCCGCGCTGCCCGACACCGTCAGATTGTCCAACAGAGGATCGCACGTCTCGTCATCAACCTCCGCCGTGCCGCCCGTGCCGCCCTCATCGTCGGTCAGCTCGGAAGAATCGTCGCCCAGGCAGCCAGCCGCAGCCAACCGTTCGCGGGCGTCTGCGGGCATGTCATTCAATGCCTCTTGGATTTCTTCGAATAGCGACAGAATCTTGCTGTCGAAGAAGATGGCAATCAATTCCTCAGGATTGAAGATCTCGTCTTGGCGTTCAGCATCGATCAGCGCCTTCATGGCTTCAATTGCATCCAGGTTCTTGTTGTGCCAGTCGGCGACTTCAGACGGCGGGGAGGCCGATTTCATACTCTCGATCACTCCAGCATAGAATGTCGAGACTTCCCCGTAGGTTGAATCTTCGTCGCCTGGAGGTTCTTCCAGGAGCGCCTGGGAACACCACGCTACGTATTCTTCCCACGCCCCGTCTTCGTCGCCGGGCACGGCTTCCTGACTATCGCTACAGGCCGACAGCATGGCGGCGATGAGCAGGGTCCCGAGCAGGATGCGGAGACGACGCAACGTCCGAGTATCAAGCTTCATCTTGGCCTCCTACGGTCCTTCTCGTCCCTACCAGAACCCGCCGAGAATCCCGACGATGGCGCTCCCGACGTCGCGCACCGCCCCGCCGATGTCGCCGAGGACGCCCCCAACAGCGGCAACCGTCGAGAACACCGCATCAACCCCGAGGATGACGGTGTCGGCAACCAGTTCGGCGAGGTTGCAGACCAGGTCGGGATTCAGTTCGCACACCGCTGCCGCGACCAGATTGACGAGGTCCCCCAGCGTGTCGGGCAGTGTTCCGCTCAACTGGTTGTCGTGCAGCGCGAGGATCTGCAGGTTGGTGAGATTGCCCAATTCCGGCGGCACCTCACCGCTGAGCTCGTTCTCGTAGAGGAACAGCGTCTCCAGCTTCGTGAGGTCGCCGACCTCCGGAGGAATGTCGCCCGAGAGTTCGTTGGCCTGGAGCGCCAGCACGCTCAGGCTGGAGAGCTTGCCCAGCTCCGGCGGTATCTTGCCGCTCAACTCGTTGTCGCCGAGCAGCAACAGCTCCAGATCGGGGAGGTTGCCCAGCTCCGGTGGGATCTCGCCGCTCAACTCGTTGTCTGCGAGCAGCAGGCGGACGAGGTTGGAGAGGCCGCCGAACTCTGACGGGATCTCGCCGCTCAGCCCGTTGTCGCTGAGGTACAGCGCTTCCAGCTGCTCGAGGTCGGCGAGATCCGCGGGGATGGCCCCTCGGAGCTGGTTGTCGCTGAGGTCCAGCTCGGTCACGCGCCCGTTGCTGTCGGTGGTGACGCCGTGCCACGAGCCGAGCGGGGCATTGCTCGCCCAGTTCGTGCGGTTGCGCCAGTGCCCGCCGTCCGTGGCGGTGTAGAGCGCGACGAGCGCGTCCCGTTCGGACTGTGGCGACGCGGGGATGGCCGCGGTCTCACGCACGAGCGGCACCTCGATGACCGTGCTTTGCAGCCATCGGTTCTCCCGCGCCGTCGTCGGGAAGAAGCGGCTCGGTGGGAGGACGCGCTCGCCCTCAACGGGGTTGAACCCGAACTCGATCCGTCCGTCTGCACGGAGCCGGGCGGTAATCCGGCCCACCACTTCTCCGTCCGACGTCACTTCGGACGAGACCAGCCAGCGGTCCACCCGCGCATCAGTGGGGAAGAAGCGCCGGGTCGGCAGGATCAGCGCCTCGCCCTCGGGCCGGAAGCCGAACTCGACCCGGCCGGAGGTCAAGCGTCGCGCCAGGATCCGCCCCTCGACGCTCTCGGTCTCGCCTGTCTCGAGGCTCCCGGCGTGGGCCGCCGACGAGATCGCGGGCACGGTGCCGATGAGCAGCGCGGGCGTGCCGCTCTCGATCGTGGAGCAGCCGAAGCTGTTGCAGCCCACCACCCAGTAGAAGTTGCGGCTGGCATTGGGGTCGGCGTGCGTGTAGCTGGCGCCGGTGAGGTCAGTCGCGAGCTCGTCGCAGAAGGAGGGGCTGCCGAAGCTGATGCGGCAGCTCGAGCCGAAGAAGTCGTCGTAGTAGACGGTGTAGGACGTAGCGTCGGCGGACGCGTCCCAGCTGACGGCGACCGTCGAGCCGTCATGTTCGTAGTGTTGGTTGGTGGGAGCCTGCGGCGGTGAGCCGCCGAGCCCGGCGGGGTTGGCGCTGTCGATCCCGGAACAGCCGTAGTTGTTGCAGGCGACGACCCAGTAGTAGTTGCTGCTGGCGTCGGGGTCGGCGTGCGTGTAGCTGGTGCCGGTGAGGTCGGTCGCCAGCTCGTCGCAGAAGCTCGGGCTGCCGAAGCTGATGCGGCAACTCGAGCCGAAGAAGTCGTGGTAGTAGACGGTGTAGGAGTCGGCGTCGGCCGAGGCGTCCCAGGTGAGGGCGATGGCCGAGCCGTCGTACTCGTAGCGCTGGTTGGCGGGGGCCTCAGGCGGGGAGCCGCCGAGCCCGGCGGGGTTGGCGCTGTCGATCGAGGAGCAGCCGTAGTTGTTGCAGGCGACGACCCAGTAGTAGTTGCTGCTCGCGTCGGGCTCGGCGTGTGTGTAGCTCGTGCCGGTGAGGTCGGTCGCGAGCTCGTCGCAGAAGCTCGGGCTGCCGAAGCTGATGCGGCAACTCGAGCCGAAGAAGTCGTGGTAGTAGACGGTGTAGAAGTCGGCGTCGGCCGATGCGTCCCAGGTGAGGGCGATGGACGAGCCGTCGTACCCGTATTCCTGGTTGGCGGGAGCCTCGGGCGGAGAGCCGCCGAGTTGGGCGGGGTTGGCGCTGTCGATCGCGGAGCAGTTGGCGCTGTTACAGGCGACGACCCAGTAGTAGTTGCGGCTGGCGTCGGGGTTGGTGTGGGTGTAGCTGGTGCCCGTGAGGTCGGTCGCGAGCTCGTCGCAGAAGCTCGGGCTGCCGCTCGAGCGCAGCCGGCAGCTCGATCCGAAGAAGTCGTCGTAGTAGACCGTGTACGTGTCGGCGGCCGCGGATGCCTCCCAGCTGAGGACGATGGACGAGCCGTCGTACCCGTAGCGCTGGTTGGCGGGAGCGCCCGGAACCTGGTCCGATCCGTCGGTGGTCTCCTCTGCGCTCGGAGGCGCCGGGGCCGGTCGGGGTGGGCGTTGGTGTCGGGGTCGGAGTCGGCGTAGGCGTGGGAGTCGGGGTCGTCGTCGGTGTGACTGAGTCGCCCGCGGTCTCGATGAGCCAGGTACCGTCGCGCTGTGCCTTGGCTACGAAGTTGTAGACCACACCGTTAATCGTCGAATCCTTGATTTCGATGCTTCTCGTGCTGCTGAAGAAC
Organism: Dehalococcoidia bacterium; assembly: GCA_965261685.1. Lineage (GTDB taxonomy): Bacteria > Chloroflexota > Dehalococcoidia > UBA2979 > UBA2979 > VXMT01. The sequence goes on along the minus strand of CBDHDI010000011.1, from coordinate 161,322 downwards.
AGCAGACGCCCGCGGCCCGACGAGTCGACCGTGAATTCGACGGTAGTGCCTGGATAGGTACAGCTCTCCCCGGACCCGACGACCAACCCCGCGGCGCACACGCTGTCCGTGGTCGTCGTAGCTGTCGACGTCGGAGTCTGGGTCGCGGTGGGCGTCGGAGTGTCTGAATCGCCGGCTGTTTCGATGAGCCAGGTGCCGTCGTCCTGAGCGTTGGCAACGAAATTGTAGACCACACCGTTGATGGTCGAATTCTCTATTGCGATGCTATTCCCGCTGGTGAAGAACAGGAGATGGCCGCGCCCTGAGGAATCGACGGAGAACTCGACGGTGGTACCGGGATAAGTACAGCTCTCGCCTGACTCGACCACCAACCCGGCACGGCAGACTGTTTCGGTGCCCTGTGCGCCCACAAGAGTGCCCCCGGCCACGACGGGGAGGAGGACAGCGGCAACAATCACCAGCATCCAGCCCAGACGCCGGCCGGCAGCCAGCGGCGTTCGCCTGGCGCCGGGACTCCGTCGCCAGGGCTGCCAGCCGGCGTTCGGGAGAACCGCTCTGGCGACAGTGGTCCGGGCCCGCAGAAGCGCATCGAGGACCGCGCCGCCGCGGCGGCGCCCTTGAGGACCGTGAACACCCAACGGCGTTGACCCGGTCATCTTGAACCCCTTCGTGCGCGCGTTCGCGATCCCGCGGCTCACGATGGTCTCGAACGGCGCGCCTGGAGTCACGGTGCGCTGGGCGGCGTAGCCCGGCCGTCTTCATTGAAGCCCCAGCAGGCGGCCGAGCGGTCGACCCGGATTCCGCAGCTGTGGTGCTCGCCGGCGTCGACGGAAATGAACTCGCCCTCGGGCGGTGTGGCCTGACCCGAACTCTCATCGCCCCAGCAAGCGACGGTACCGTCCGCTCGAAGACCGCACGTGTGGTGTTGAAAACCGACGCTGACGGAGACGAACTCGCCCTCGGGAGGTGAGGACTCGCCCCGCAAGTCCTGGCCCCAGCAGAAGACGGAGCCGTCGCTCGTGACCCCGCAGTTGTGAGCAAACCCGGCGCTGATGGAGACGAACTGGCCCTCCGGCGGTGTGGCCTTATCGAAGAAGTCGTCGCCCCAACAGGCGAGGGTGCCGTCGGTCCTCACTCCACAGGTGTGGTCGTCGCCGGCGCTGACGGACGAGAACGCACCGTCGGGAGGGGTCGCCTTTCCATCATCGTCGCTGCCCCAGCAGACGACGGCGCCGTCGGTCCGCACGCCGCAGGTGTGCTCCGGTCCGGCACTGACCGAGGCGAATTCGCCCTCGGGGGGCGTAGCCTCGCCATCACTGTCGCTCCCCCAGCACGCGACCGTGCCGTCCGTCCTCACGCCGCAGGTGTGATACTCCCCGGCGTTGACCGAGGAGAATGTGCCGGCGGGCGGCATGGTGCTGCCGTTCCAGTCGTCGCCCCAGCAGCCGACGTAGCCATCGGTCCCCAGGCCACAGGTGTGGTTGCCGCCCGCGCTGATGGAGGCGAACTCGGTGATGATTCTTCCGCCTACGGCCGTGTCGTCCCCGAATCCGAACCCTTCCTCGTCGATGCAACCCGCCTCGACCATGTGCGCATAGACTTCCGGGTCCATGGCGTCGATGGCTGCATCGATCGCGGGCTGGTGTGGAAGTACGGCCGGGAAGACGGCGGTGACGAGGTACAGGGTCTCGGCATCCTCGTCGTCGAACTTGGGGGCGTCGTCCAGCGCCTCCTGCAGGGCCTTCTGGTACACCAGTACCGCGTCGTGCCAGGCGGCGACTGATTCGGGCGGTTCCACCGATTCCAGGCGCTCCATGTACTCCCCGAGGACCGTCGCAAATCCCCCGAGAGTGAGTTCCACGTCGATGGGGCCTGAGATCGGGCTTGAACAGATCGCCAGGTACTCGCCGAGTGAGGTTCCAGAGGAATCCCGCACCTCGGTCGCGGTAGCCGGTGTGGGCGTACTCGTCGCGGTTGTAGCTCCCGCGGGCGCGTCGTCCGAGGGCGTCGTCTCTCCTCCGCAGGCGAGGAGGGCCAATGTCACCATGGATAGCGCCGGCACGGCCAGGAAGTGGCGCATCCAGTCATTACGCATCGCGCCTCCTCGGGTTCCCAGTAGTGGCGGCAAGAGCGGGTAGCAGCCTCTATGGCCCGTTCAACGCGATAACAGTTTTCCCGACCCCCAAGGGCCCCGCAATTGCCAGATGCCCTGTCGCCCGAGGGCACTTGCCCTTGACCTGACCCTTTGAAACGGGACCGCCGTTGATGAGAGTCCTTTGGCCCGCGAAGGTGGGCGGAGGACATCGCGGTGAAACGACGCAGGCACACGCCTGAGCAGATCGTGCGCAAGCTGCGGGAGGCGGAGCGGCTGCTCGGCGAAGGGCAGACGATCGCCGAGGCGGCGAAGCAGGTCGAGATCTCGGAGCAGACCTACCACCGCTGGCGCAACCAGTACGGCGGGATGAAGGCAGACGACGCCAAACGGCTGCGCGAGCTGGAGCGCGAGCACGCGCGGCTGAAGCGGATCGTCGCCGACGAGGAACTCGAGATCGACGCGCTCAGGACCGCGCTGCACGCCTTCTCGCGTGGCCACCCCCGCTGGGGCTACCGCCGGGCCTGGGCGACCTTGCGCGAGGAGGGCTGGGGCGTGAATCGCAAGCGGGTGCAACGACTCTGGCGTGAGGAGGGGCTGCGCGTCCCGCTGAAGCGACGCAAGCGTCAGCGTCTGGGGGACTCGGCGGTGCCCGCCGCGAGGCTGCGGGCCGAGCGGCCGAACCACGTCTGGGCGCTCGACTTCCAGTTCGACCAGACCGCGGACGGGCGGGTCCTGAAGCTGCTCAACATCGTCGACGAGCACACGCGGGAGGCGCTGGCGACCGTGGCCGCCAGGCGCATCAACGCCGACGCCACCGCCTCAACGCTCGACCGCATCGTCGCCTGGCGCGGGACGGCGCCCGGCTACATCCGCTGTGACAACGGACCCGAGCTCACGGCCAACGCGCTGCGCGACTGGTGCCGGTTCTCCGGCACGGGCAGCAGCTACATCGAGCCCGGCGCACCGTGGGAGAACCCGTACGTGGAGTCGTTCAACGGCCGGTTCGCGACGAGTTCCTGGCGGTCGAGCAGTTCGACAGCCTGCTCGAGGCGCAGGTGCTGATCGAGGACTGGCGGATCGAGTACAACACGAAGCGCCCGCACAGCAGCCTGGGCTGGCTCGCCCCGGCTGCCTACGCCGAGCGCTGGGAGGCTCAGCAACACGCTGGACTCTCATAAGCGGTGGTCTCGCGATTGGGGCCCGGTCACCCTGTCAAGCGACAGTCGACAGTGCCTCCGAGTGGGGCGAGAACGCCGCTCACTACATGTCGGCGCGACCAGCTTCGCGGGGTCGAGTGCCCTCGTCGACGGCGCCGTGCCTGCGGCACGCCACCAGTTGTTCAACTATTGCGGCCAGCGAAGGACCGGAGAGGTCGCCTGGTCGTTCGACACGATCGAGTCGCCCGACCTGTGGGGGCACCCGGAGCTGAACAGCGGCGGCGGCGCCTGGTACCCGCCGGCGGTCGATGTGGATGCGGGCCTCGCGTTCTGGGGCACGTCCAGCCCGTACCCGTTCCCGGGCGCCAGGGGCTTCCCCAACGCCAGCAGCCGGCCGGGCGACAACCGCTGGACGGACTCGGTGCTCGCGCTGGACCTCGAGAGCGGCGCGCTGCGCTGGGGCTACCAGCAGATTCCGCACGACCTCTTCGACCGCGACAGCATCGTGACCGCGATCGCGACGACCGAGGGGCCGGACGGGCCGCGGCCGGTGGTGATCAACACCGGCAAGCACGGACTCGTCGCCGCCTTCGACCCGTCCGACGGCGCCCGGCTCTGGAGCACCCCGGTCGGCATCCACAAGAACGACGAGCTGACTGAGTTCGAGGGCGAACTGAGGGTGCTCCCGGGCGCGGTCGGCGGCGTGATCACGCCGATCGCGACGGCGCAGGGCGTCGTCTACGCCGTCGTCGTCAACGCCGCCACCTACTACGAGTCGCCCGAGGAGACATCCTTTGGCTACACGACCGCGCTGGGCGAGCTGCCCTCGCAGGTCGTCGCCCTCGACGCGGCGAGCGGCGAGGTGCTCTGGGACGTCGAGCTGCCCGGCGACTCGTTCGGAGGCGCCACCGTGGTCAACGACCTGCTGTTCGTCTCGCTGATCCATGGTCAGGTGATCGCGCTCGATCGCTCCACGGGCCGCGAACTCTGGTCGCTGCAACTGGAGGGCGGGATCAACGGCTCGCCGGCGGTCGCCGGGGACACGATCGTCGTGCCCGTCGGCCTCAGCGAGAAGCCGGCGATCGTCGCGCTACGCCTCGACTGACCGAGGGCGCTCGCGGGCCTACGGTGCGGCTGCGCGCTCCGCGACGAGGCGCAGGAAGGCGGCGACGCGGGCGTCGTCCGGCGCATGCGCCCGGCGGACGGCGAGCAGCGTGCGCTCGGCGACAAGCTCGCGGCGCTGCGGGCGCAGCGAGGGCGTCCCCGCCTCGGCGATCTCGGCGGGCAGCACGCTCCAGCAGAGGCCGAGCACGACCATCTGGCGCAGCACGGCCGGGTTGTCGCTCTCCAGCGTCACGCGCGGCCTCAGCCCCCGCAGCGCCAGACCCCCGTCGATCAGCAGGCGCGTACGGCGTCCCTCCGGATAGAGCGCCCACTCCCCCTGCTCCGGCGCTTCGTCGGAGTCCGGCGGCGCGTAGACGTACAGCGGCTCGCGCAGCACCTCGCTCGAGCGGTAGCCCTCGGGCGGCGGCCCGACGACGAAGGCGACGTCCAGCTCGAAGCGCGCCAGCCGATCGAGCAGCACGGCGCTGCGATCGACGATCAGCCGCAGCTGCACGCCCGGGCGGGCGTCGCGGAAGGCGCGCACGGTCTCCGGCAGCACGTACAGGCTCCCCGCGTCGATCGTCCCGACTCGCAGCACGCCCGCGCCCCCGGCCTCGTACTCCTGCAGCCACTCCCGCAGTTCCGCGGCGCGGCCGAGCACCTCCGAGGCGAAGCGGGCGACCTCGAGGCCCGCCTCGGTCAGCCGCCGCCCCCGTCCCGCGCGCTCCAGCAGCGGCGTGCCGAGCCGCCGCTCCAGCTGCGCGATCGCCTGCGAGAGCGCGGGCTGGGTGACGCCGAGGCGGCGCGCCGCCTCCGTCAGCGAGCCATGCCGCTCCACGGCGCGGAGATACGCGAGCTGCTGCATGTGCACGTTGAGCGGCGCCGCCTCGATGGCCTCGATGGGTTCTGGCGCGTCGCCACCGGCGACCTCGGGGGGAAGTGTCATGGGGGCAGCATAGATAAGCATGGCTTCTGTGTCTCATCACCGAGTCGTATTGGAGTAATGGAAGCGGCGCGCCTATCGTAGCTCGGAAGACCGCGCCGCGCTCCCGCGCGGAGTGGCGCGAACGGAGGTTGCTCGATGGGCGATCCGATCAACGTAGCGATCATCGGCGTGGGGAACTGTGCCTCCTCGCTGGTCCAGGGCGTCGAGTTCTACCGCGACGCGAGTCCGGACGAGACCATCCCGGGGCTGATGCACCCGCAGCTCGGCGACTACCACATCCGCGACATCCGCTTCAGCGCCGCCTTCGACATCGACGTGAACAAGGTGGGCCACGACATCTCCGAGGCGATCTACGCGCCGCCGAACAACACCTTCCGCTTCGCCGACGTGCCGGCCACGGGCGTCACCGTGGACCGCGGCATGACGCACGACGGCCTCGGCAAGTACCTCTCCGAGGTGATCACGAAGGCGCCGGGCTCGACCGCCGACATCGCCGGCATCCTGCGCGCGACCAACACCCACGTCGTCGTCAACTACCTGCCGGTCGGCTCCGAGGAGGCGACGAAGTGGTATGTGGAGCAGGTGCTGGCGGCCGGCTGCGCCTTCATCAACTGCATCCCCGTCTTCATCGCCAAGGAGGGCCACTTCCAGCAGCGCTTCATCGACGCGGGCCTGCCCGTGATCGGTGACGACATCAAGTCGCAGGTTGGCGCGACGATCCTGCACCGCCTGCTGGCGCGGCTCTTCCTTGACCGTGGCGTGCGCGTGGACCGCACCTACCAGCTCAACTTCGGCGGCAACACGGACTTCCTGAACATGCTCGAGCGCGAGCGCCTGGAGTCCAAGAAGATCTCGAAGACCAACGCCGTCACCTCGCAGATCGACTACGAGCTGCCGGGCACCGACGTGCACGTCGGGCCCTCCGACCACGTGCCGTGGCTGGAGGACCGCAAGTGGTGCCACATCCGCATGGAGGGCACGACCTTCGGCAACGTCCCGCTCAACCTGGAGTGCAAGCTGGAGGTCTGGGACAGCCCCAACTCCGCCGGCGTCGTGATCGACGCCATCCGCTGCGCGAAGATCGCGCTCGACCGCGGCATCGGCGGCCCGCTGCTCGCCCCCTCGGCCTACTTCATGAAGTCGCCGCCGGAGCAGTGGGTGGACCACGTCGCACGCGACGAGCTTGAGGTCTTCATCGCCGGGGAGGCGGAGGCGGCCGCGGCCGGATAGCAGGCGCGCGAAGGCGCCCCGTCACGCGATCCGCGGCGTAGACTGCGCGCCGATGGCCATCTACTGGGGGTTCCGGATCGCGGCCCTGCTCGTGCGTGCGATCCCGCTGCGAGCCTCGTACGCGGTCGCGCGGCTGGGCGGGCTGTGCGTCTTCTACCTCTGGCGCGGCGGCCGGCGGCGCTGCATCGCCAACATGCGCCGCGTCACCGGCGGCGACGAGGCGCGCGCGCGGCAGCTGGCCCGCCGCTCCTTCGGCTACTACGGCCTCTACCTGGTCGACTTCCTTGGCATCACCGCCGTCTCCGGTCCGGAGGTGCGGCGGCGCATCATCTTCGACGAGTGGGCGCAGCTTGACGAGGCGCGCGCCGGCGACGGCGTGCTCCTCGTGACCATCCACTTCGGCAACTGGGATCTCGGCGCCGCCGCGATGACGGAGCACGGCTACCCGATCTCCGTCATCGCCGACACGTTCGCCGACCCGCGGCTTGACGACCTCGTCTTTTCCTCGCGGCGGGGGATTGGGCTGCGCATCCTGCCCGCCGGGCGGCTCACGATGCAGCTCGTGCGCGCGCTGCGCGACAACGAAATCGTGGCCGTGCTCGCCGACGTGCCGCAGCCCACAGGCGGCGTCGGCGTCGACTTCTTCGGTGCGACGATCTCGGTCCCGGACGGGGCGGCGCGGCTGGCGCTGCGCACGGGGGCCAATGTGGTCGTAGCCACGGTGCCGCGCCTCGGGCCGTGGAGCGACCAGTTCAGCGGTGACTTCCAGCGTATCGAGTACGAACCCACCGGCGATCGCGATGGGGACGCGCGCGCGCTGACCCAGGCGATGTTCAGCGCCTTCGAGGAGATGGTGCGCGCGCGGCCGGAGCAGTGGTACATCTTCCGCCCGCTCTGGCTGGAGGACGCGATGGCCGAGGCGGCGAGCTAGCCCGTGCCCGGCTTCATCCTGCTGTGGTGCTGGGTGCGCCTCTTCGGGCGGCTGCCGCAGCGCGTGCTCTATCTCATCGCGGACCTTGGCGCGGCGGTTGCCTGGTACGCCTCACCGCGGCTGCGCAACGTCGCCCGCTCGCACATGCGCCGCGCCTGCGCACCGGAGGCGACGCCGCGGGAGCGCGCCCGCGCCGCGCGCGGCTGCCTGCGCAGCGCGGCACGCTACTGGGCCGACCTCGCCTGGTCGGCCCACCGCCCGCCCGAGCGGGCGATCGACCGCCTCGAGGCCGTCGATGGGTTCGAGCACTTCTTCGCCGCGCACGACCGGGGTTGCGGCGTGGTCCTCGTCTCCGCGCACCTCGGCAGCCCGGAGCACATGATCCGCACCGTGGGTGCGCTGGGACTCGACGTGGTGGTGCTCACGGAGCCGCTCTCGCCGCCCGCGCTGCACCGCCTCGTACACGAGGTTCGGGCCGCGCCCGGCGTGCGCTTCGTGCCGGCGGACCTCCGCGGCGTGCGCGCCGCGATCGAGCAGCTGCGCAACGGGGGGATGCTGGCCATTCTCGCCGACCGCGACGTGCTCGGCAGCGGGCAGTTGCAGCAGTTCTTCGGCGAGCCGGCGCGCCTGCCGCGTGGGCCCGTCGAACTGGCGTTGCGCGCCAACGCGGACATAGTCGTCGGCTTCGTGCGGCGCACGGAGCGGGGAGGCGTGCGCCTCAGCCTCGAGCCCCCGCTCGCGCTGCCGCGCAGCGGGAACCGCGAGGCGGATGCGGCGGCGGGCATGGACCTGCTGCTGCGCGCGCTGGAGCGCGGCATTCGCGAGTCCCCGGATCAGTGGTTCGCACTGCACCCCGTCTGGGATGACACGACCCCGGCCGGGTCTGCCTCGTAGGCGCTGCTCGATGTGCGTAGAATGCCGCCATGACCGATGACGCTTCCTCGGTCATCCGCTTCGGCCAGGCCGACCTCCAGATCCATACGGCGCACGGCGATGGCATGGCGGATGCGCGCGCACTGCTCGACCACGTCGAGCAGCACACGGATATCGACGTGCTCGCGGTGACCGATCACGACGACGTGCGGGGCGCCCTGATCGCGCGCGAGCTGCACGCGCAGGGGCGCTACCGCTTCGAGTTCGTCCCCGGCATCGAGCTCACGACCCGCTCCGGCCACCTGCTCGCCCTCTGGATCGACGAGCCGCTGCCGACGCTGCGCCCGCTCGAGGAGTCCGTGGCGGCCGTGCACCGCGCCGGCGGGCTGGCCGTCGCTCCGCACCCGTTCTCCTGGCTCACGCGCTCGATCGGTCAGCGCGCGCTCGAGCGGGTGCTGGCGATCGACGACCCCGCGGTGCACCTCGACGGCATCGAGGTCGCGAACCCGACGATCGCCGGGCGCGTCACGGGCGCGAAGGCGCGGCGGCTCAACGCCGAGCGCTACGGCCTGGCGGAGACCGGCGGCAGCGACGCACACTTCCTCGAACACGTCGGCAGTGCGACGACGCTGTTCGAGGGCAGGACGGCGGCGGAGTTGCGGCGGGCGATCGAGGAGCGGCGCTGCTCCGGGGTCATGCACGGCGCGCCCGGACTGCGCGCGATCGGTGTGCGGCAGCTGGCGGCACAGCAGCTGCGCGGGCTCGCCGTGACGCCGCGCAAGGTGGCCGGCGAGCGCTGGCGGCGGCTGCGCGGGGAGGCGAGGCGATGAAGATAGCCCTCGTCTCGCCCTACGACTGGCTCACGCCCGGCGGCGTCAACAAGCACATCGAGCAGCTCTCGTCGCGCTTCGAGGAGTACGGCCACGAGCCGATCATCCTCGCGCCGGCCAGCGCTCCGGTGGACGACCCGCGCGTGCGTGTGCTCGGCCGCCCGACGTCCGTGCCCGCCTCGGGCTCGATGGCGCGCATCGCGCTCTCGCCACGACTGGGGCGGCGGGTGCGCGAGGTGCTGGAGCAAGAGGCCTTTGACGTGGTGCACGTGCACGAACCGCTGATGCCGACGCTGCCGATCCAGGTGCTGCGCAACTCGCGCGCGGCGAACCCGGACGTCGTCAACGTCGGCACCTTCCATGCGACGAAGGACGGCGGCAACCGCCTTTACTCCTACGGGCGGCGGCTGCTCAAGCGCTGGTACCGCGAGCTCGACGGCAAGATCACCGTCTCGCCACCCGCCGGGCGCTATGTGGGGCGTTACTTCCCCGGCTTCTACAACATCATCCCCAACGGCATCGAGGTGGAGCGCTTCGCCGATCCCACGCTTGAGCCGATCGAGGGCCTCGATGACGGGCGGATCAACATCCTCTACGTCGGCCGCGCCGAGAAGCGGAAGGGGCTCGCGCACCTGCTGCGCGCCTTCGGGATCGTGAACGCGCGCGACCCGGGGACGCGCCTCGTGGTCGTCGGGCCGGACTCGCGCGGCAAGCGCCGCTACCGCGCCTCGATGGAGCACGCGGGCCGCCGCGGCATCCGCTTCGTGGACGACGTATCCGACGAGGATCTGCCCCGCTACTACCGCAGCGCCGACATCTTCTGCTCGCCGGCGGAGGGCCACGAGTCGCAGGGCTACGTGCTGCTGGAGGCGCTCTCCTCGGGCGTGCCGATTGTCGCCTCGAACATCGACGGCTACGCCTCGGTGGTCACGGACGAGGTCGAGGGGCTGCTGGTGCGGCCCCGCGATCCGATGGCGCTGGCGGACGCACTGACGCGGCTGGTGCGCAGCCGCGGGCTGCGCGAGGGGCTGGCGAAGGCGGGCCGTCAGCGCGTCGAGGTCTACTCCTGGCCGCGCGTGACGAGGCGGGTGCTCTCCTACTACGAGCGACTGCGCTACGATCGCGCTACCCACAGCCGCGCCGTGCGGGACGCCGCGCGGCGTCCCGACTAGGCGCGGGTTCGCATTGAGGACGAGCGCGGCAAGGAGCACGCGGCGATGACGATGCTCCCGCGCCTACTGCCCTCGCGTGTCCCGGCGCGGATCCTCGACCCGATCGTGCGCGTGCTGATCGCGCTGCGCATCACGCCGAACGTGATCACGGTCGCCGGATTCCTCGGCGCCGTGGCCGGCGCGGCGCTGATCGCGAACGGCGAACTGCTGATCGGCGGCATCGTCGTGCTGATCGCGGGCGCCCTCGATCTGTTCGACGGTGCGCTGGCGCGGGCGACGGGCCGCGCCGGGCCGGTCGGTGCGCTGCTCGACTCCACGCTCGACCGCTGCTCCGAGGCGGTCGTGCTGTTCGGCGTGATCCTCTACGAGCTGGATCGAGGCAACAGCGAGGAGGCCGCGCTGGTCTTCGTCGCGCTCGCGGGCTCGTTCCTCGTCTCCTACGTGCGCACGCGCGCGGGGGAGCTGGGCTCCGACGTCTCGGCGGGGCTGGCGACGCGCCCGGAGCGCGTGCTGCTGCTGTCGGTGGGGTTGATGACGGGCTGGCTGCGCGTGACGCTGTGGATCCTCGCGATCGCCACGGTGCTGACGGCGCTGCAGCGGCTGGTGATCGCAATCGGCGCGCTGCGGCGCGAACAGACAACGGAAGGCGGCGATTGAGGTGGTGAGCAGCGAACCGGTCATCCCGCGCGAACAGCGGCCAGCGATTGCGAACTACCTCTCGCAGCGCCTCGCCGGACCCGTCTCGGTAGAGACCTGGACGCAGCGCGAATCCAGGCTCGTGCGCACGGACCGCGATCCCTGCATGTTTTGCGAGCCGGTCTCCAGCGCCGCGAGGCAGCTCGCCGCCCTGCACCCGCTGATCTCGCTCACGCCCTACGACATCGACAAGCACGCCGACCGCGCCGCCGAGGCCGGCATCGAGCGTCCGCCGGTGACCGTGCTGCGAGGGCGCAACGGCCGCGAGGTCCGCTTCACGGGCCTCTGGTCGGGGCTGATCTTCACCGCCTTCATGGACGCCGTGGTCTACGTCGGCGCGGGCGTCGCGCCGATCAACCCGGAGACGCGCGAGGCGCTGCAAGCGATCGAGGAGGAGCTGCGGCTCGAGCTGCTCGTCGCGCCCTACGACCCGTACTCGGCCTACACGCTGCGGGTCGCCGCGGCGTTCGCCGTCGAGGCGCGTCGCGTGCGCCTCGAGGTGATCGAGATCTCCGAATTCCCGCGGCTGGCGCAGACGCGGATGGTCACCGAGGTCCCGGTGCTGCTGGTCAACGGTCGCCGCTTCACGGGCGCCTGGGACGAGAACGACCTGCTGGAGCAGTTGAAGCGCGTCGCCGCCGGCGACTCGGAGCCGGTGATCCGCGAGCGCATCCTCGTCTCGCCCTTCATGGACGTCGATCAGGCGCAGGAGTTCGCCGCCCGCGAGGCGCAGGGCGGCGCCCGCCAGCCGCCCACGACCCCGGGCGGCCTCATCATCCCCGGCCGCTAGCCGGGACGCCGCGCGATCATGGATCGCGGAGTTCGAAGGTCGCGCAGTCGCTGATGCTGATGGTGGACCATGAGGCTTCAACCGCGAAGGTGACCTGTCCGGGGCCGGAAGCCACGAGGTAGATGTTGTCGCGGTAGACGCGGCATCGGCTGCCCGTGTCGGTGGCGCGGTACGTTCCTGCAGCGATCTCCGAAGGCACGAGGTAGGCGCCGTCGCCGAAGGCGGGGAGGCGGCTCGGAGTGTGTACTGCGAAGGTCGCGCAGTCGCTGATGCTGATGGTGGACCATGAGGCTTCAACCGCGAAGGTGACCTGTCCGGGGCCGGAAGTCACGAGGTAGATGTTGTCGCGGTAGACGCGGCATCGGCTGCCCGTGTCGGTGGCGCGGTACGTTCCTGCAGCGATCTCCGAAGGCACGAGGTAGGCGCCGTCGCCGAAGGCGGGGAGGCGGCTCGGAGTGTGTACTGCGAAGGTCGCGCAGTCGCTGATGCTGATGGTGGACCATGAGGCTTCAACTGCGAAGGTGACCCGTCCGGGGCCGGAAGCCACGAGGTAGATGTTGTCGCGGTAGACGCGGCATCGGCCACCCGCGTCGTTGGCGCGGTACGTTCCTGCAGCGATCTCCGAAGGCACGAGGTAGGCGCCGTCGCCGAAGGCGGAGAGGCGGCTCGGAGTGTGTACTGCGAAGGTCGCGCAGTCGCTGATGCTGATGGTGGACCATGAGGCTTCAACCGCGAAGGTGACTCGACCGGGGCCGGAAGCCACGAGGTAGATGTTGTCGCGGTAGACGCGGCATCGGCCACCCGCGTCGTTGGCGCGGTACGTTCCTGCAGCGATCTCCGAAGGCACGAGGTAGGCGCCGTCGCCGAAGGCGGGGAGGCGGCTCGGAGTGTGTACTGCGAAGGTCGCGCAGTCGCTGATGCTGATGGTGGACCATGAGGCTTCAACCGCGAAGGTGACTCGACCGGGGCCGGAAGCCACGAGGTAGATGTTGTCGCGGTAGACGCGGCATCGGCTGCCCGTGTCGGTGGCGCGGTACGTTCCTGCAGCGATCTCCGAAGGCACGAGGTAGGCGCCGTCGCCGAAGGCGGGGAGGCGGCTCGGAGTGTGTACTGCGAAGGTCGCGCAGTCGCTGATGCTGATGGTGGACCATGAGGCTTCAACCGCGAAGGTGACCTGTCCGGGGCCGGAAGCCACGAGGTAGATGTTGTCGCGGTAGACGCGGCATCGGCCACCCGCGTCGTTGGCGCGGTACGTTCCTGCAGCGATCTCCGTGTCGTTGAGCAGCGATTCGGTCAGTAGTTAACGGAGCAGCGATTCTGTCAGTCCCCAGCCAGCGAGCAGGGGGTGACAGTGAAGCAGTCCGAAGAAGCACGACGCTACGTACTCGAAGGGGTGATGGCCGGAGATCTGCGAGCCTCGCAGGCCGCCGAGATCCTGGGCGTCAGCGAGCGACACGCGTGGCGGCTCCTCGCCGCCTACCGTGCGCGCGGAACCGCCGCGCTGGAGCACGGCAACCGCGGGCGCCGTCCGCACAACGCCGTCCCGGCCGTCGTCGCCTCGGCCGTGGTGCGCTTCGCCAGCACCCGCTACCCGGGAGCGAACCACACCCACCTCGCCGAGCTGCTCTGGGAGCACGAGGGCCTGGACGTGAGCAGTTGGACCGTCCGCCGGCTCCTGGCGCGGGCCGGCATCGCGAGTCCCCGCCGCCGCCGGCCGCCCGAGCACCGTGTCCGGCGTGAGCGGATGCCCCGCGAGGGCATGCTGCTCCAGGTCGACGGCAGCCACCACGCCTGGCTCGAGCAACGAGGCCCGCGCTTCGCCTTGCTGCTCGCCGTCGACGATGCGACCGGCGCAGCCGTGCACGCCCTCTTCCGCCCCGTCGAGGACGCGCGCGGCTACTTCCTCCTGCTGGAGGAGATCGTCCGGCGCTGCGGCATCCCGCTCGCCCTCTATAGCGACCGTCACGGCGTCTTCAAAGCCTCCTCCGACGGACGGCGGGGCCTGAAGGTCGCAACCCAATTCGCGCGGGCGATGCGGGAACTCGGGATCACCCAGATCTTCGCCCGCTCACCGCAGGCCAAGGGCCGCGTAGAACGTGCCGCAGGGACGTTCCAGGACCGCCTGGTGACCGAACTCAGCGACGCCTCGGCTTCCACCATCGCCGAGGCCCAGACCGTGCTCGAGCGCTTCCTGCCGCGCTTCAACGCCCGCTTCCGGGTCCCGGCGGCAGAGCCCGAGGTGGCCTACCGCGCGCTCGACCGCGCGCTCCCGCTCGGCTCCATCCTCGGCTTCCGGCACCCCCGCAGCGTCGCGCGCGACAACACGGTCAAGTACCGCTGGCGCACGCTCCAGCTGCTGCCCGGGCCCGAGCGGACCAGCTACGCCGGGGTGCAGGTCGAGGTGCTGGAGCGGCCGGGCGGCGAGCTCTCCGTCCTGCACCAGGGGGAGACCATCGCCTCGCGCGAGGCGCCGCCGCGCGCCGGGGTGCTGAGGGCGGCGCGCTCCGAGCTGGCCCGGAACCCGAATCACGAGCGCATCGCCTCAGGGCTCGGCTCCGGAGGAGCACCGCGGCGGCTCCCCGTGGCGCCTGCCGTCCCGGCGGTGGAGGGTGCGCCCAACGGGGCCGCCGTGAAGCCCGAGCCCGGGAGCAAGCAGCTCCGCCCACCCACGCCCCGGCAGCTCGCTCGCTGGAAGGCGATCCAGCAGGCGCAGCTGCAGGGGCTCTCGATGCGGGCGACCGCCAGGCTGCTCGGGATCTCCCGCGTCACCGTCAGCAGCTACGTCCGGGCCAACGGCGTGCCTGGACGCCGGAACGGCGCTGCGGCATCCTCCGACGGAAGCGGCGGCACTGACAAAGTCGCTGCTCTCTTGCACTGACAAAATCGCTGCTCGCCGACAATCTCCGAAGGCACGAGGTAGGCGCCGTCGCCGAAGGCGGGGAGGCGGCTCGGAGTGTGTACTGCGAAGGTCCCGCAGCTGCTGATGCTGATAGTGGACCACTCGGGTTGCACCTCGAAGGTGACCCGCCCCGGTCCCGACGCCAAGCGATAGATGTTGTCGCGGTAGACGTTGCACAGGGGGCCAGTATCGGTCGCGGTGTACGTCCCCGGTGCGAGCTCGGAGGGGACCAGATAGGCGCCATCGCCGAATGCTTCGGGAGCCGCAGCCGTTCGCGTAGCAGTGGGCGCGGCCGTCGCCGCCGCTGCGGACGTTGGCGTAGGAGTGGGCGCGGCCGTTGGCACCGCAGGCGTGGGCGTTGGCGTAGGAGTGGGCGCGGCCGTTGGCGCCGCAGGCGTGGGCGTTGGTGAGGGCGTGGGTGTGTCAGCCCCCGACGCCGCAGGCGTGGGCGTGGGTGTGTCAACCCCCGATGCTGTGGGCGTCTCGGTCCTTGATGCTGCGGGCGTTGGCGCTGGCGTGGGTGTGTTGGCCCTCACTGTCACAGGTGTTGGCGCTCGTGTCGGTATGTTGGTCCTCGCCGCCACAGGCGTTCGCCGTGGTGTAGGTGTTGGTGGAGCGGCGCTTTGTGAGCGGGTTGGTGACTGGAGCTGAGTTGCTGGCCACCCGCTCGGCTCCGGCATGCAGTACAGGAAGGCGAGACGGAGCTCGCTGCGGAGGGCGTCGACTGCAGAATCAAAGAACTCAGGATCAGTACTTGCGTTGAGCATGGTTGCCATGAGTGCGTCGTGGGCCCGGAACAGCGAGTCGGGTGGTGGCACATGAGTGAGCCACTCCACGGCGGATGCGAAGTAGGACAGTAACTCGCCACCCCTGAAACTGCGTTCGAAAGTGTCCCAGTCGCAGAATTCGCGGATGTATAGCGCTTCGACAAAACTCAGGTCTGCAATGGCTCGTTCGAGGTCGCGCGTCGTTGCGCGGTCAAGAGCGGCATTCTGAATGTCAGCGGCACGCCCAACAGCCGGGCTTACGATCCTCAAGTCGGCGAGACGCTGAGCGGCCGACCGCGAGTCAGGGGTATCGCTCGTTAAGCGCCGCAGAGCGGCCGCTCGCTCCGAGGCCGTGGGTGTCGACGGCTTCTCATCTCGGACGTTGCAGCCAACCAGCGAACCTATCAGCCCTCCTGCGATGAACACCGCGATCGCGCATGGGGCGATGCGTTCGGCCCTGCGTCTCAGCCACGCCAAGTTGGGCTCCCATCGCCGCCAGCCGCCCACGACGCCGGGAAAGCCCTCGCTCATCCCCGGCCGCTAGCCGGGGCGGCGCGAGACGTAGATGGCGCCGCCGGCGAGCGCGCCCGCCAGCAGCAACGCAACGAGGCCGACCGCGATGCCCACGACGGCGTTCGAGCCGCCGCCGCCGGCGCTCGCTGTCGCGGCCGTCGGCTCGGCGCTGTCCGTGCCGGCTCCGGCGGCGGGGGACGCCGCCTCGCTGGTGGTGGTCGGGGAGGCCTCTTCACGGTCGCCGGAGCTGCCGCTTGCACCGATTGAGGTCGGGATCGCGAGCGGCGCGCGCGTCGCCTCGGCGACCGGGGCGGCGGTGGCCTCGACGCGCGGCGCGTAGTCGATCGGGTCGAGGCCCTTGGCCACGCGCCAGAGGTTGTAGAGCCCGTCCACGTCGACTCCGTAGACCCGCTCGAGGGCGCTGTCGGTGGAGGCGCCCTCGCGGATGACGCGGAACAGATCGGCGAATTGCTGCTCGCCGAACTCCTCGATCATGTAGTCCACCACGGACCAGGATTGGCCGTATTGGATGTTGATCAGGTTCGGGTTGTTGCTGGGAGACTCCAGGTTGCGCAGGCGCAGCGTGCGGTCCGCGGCGATCGCGAAGGCGACCGCGTCGTCGTATTCCAGCCGCGAGCTCTGCATGTAGACCGCCGTGCCCTCGTCGAGCCACGAGGGGATCCGGGTGAAGGGGCCGTCGCCGGCGATGGCGGTAACGATGTGCGCCGCCTCGTGGCGCACGACGTCGATCGTGGCGTGGAAGACGAACAGGAGATCAGGGCTGACCCGCTGGCCGCCGGTATTCACGAGCCGGTCGAAGACCGCGCCCCGCGAGCGCATCGCCAGCTCGCCGTCGTCCTCGGAGGCCCAGACCATCACGCGCACCGGGTACGGAACCTTCACCTGCAGCAGCCGCTCGGTGGCTTCGAGGGAGGAGCGCGTGCCCTCCAGGACGCGTTCGGCGCGGTCGTGGTTGGTGCCGTAGTAGTGGACGGTCACGTCCCCGTCCTGCACGGAGACCCAGGGATAGCGCCCGTCCAGGAACAGGTAGCTCTGCTCGTCGGTGACGAAGCTCACGTCGTCCGCGCCGGTGAAGTGCCAGTGGTAGCGGAACTGCGAGCCGATCGGGATGTAACGCTGCGCCGTCCGCGTCTCGAGCGTGAGCGAGACGTCGAACTCCACGCCGGCTTCGAAGTCCTCGCGGACCACGGTCCCGCCGACGTCCCCTTCCTTCGGGTTGAGCACGCGGTAGACGAGCTCCGCCTCCTTGAGCCCGGCGGGAGCGGCGACGCGCACGCTGAAGGTGACCGAGGTCGGATCGGCGCTGCGCACGCGCAGGTTGGACGCCTCGATGCCCTCCGCGCGTGTCGCGCCCGGCCAGGCGAGCGCGAGGGCGAATGCTGCTGCGACGCCGACGGCCGCCGCCGTCCGCAGCGCGAGCGTCATGTGACGGCGCCCTCCTCGACGCCTACCTGCTCGCGCAGCCAGGCGTAGATGAAGTCGTCGATCTCGCCGTCGAGGACGGCGTTGGTGTCGCTCGTCTCGAGGTTCGTGCGCAGGTCCTTGGCCATGCGGTAGGGGTGGAGGACGTAGGAGCGGATCTGGTTGCCCCAGCCCGGTTGCACGTGGACGCCCTTGATGCGGGCGAGCTCCGCCTCGCGCTTCTCCAGCTCGATCTCGAGCAGACGTGACTTGAGGACCTGCATGGCGGACTCGCGGTTTCGGAGCTGGGAGCGCTCGTTCTGACAGGTCACCACGATACCAGTCGACAGGTGTGTGAGCCGCACGGCGGTGTCGTTCTTCTGCACGTTCTGGCCGCCGTGGCCGCTGGCGCGGTAGGTGTCGACGCGCAGCTCGTCGGGGCGGATCTCGATCTCGATGTCCGCGTCCTGCGCCTCCGGCATCACCTCGACGAGGGCGAAGCTGGTGTGGCGGGAGTTCGAGGCGTCGAAGGGCGAGATCCGCACCAGCCGGTGCACGCCTCGCTCCGATCGCAGCAGCCCGTAGGCGTCCTCGCCGATGATGCGGATTGAGACGGACTTGATGCCCGCCTCGTCGCCGGGGGAGATCGAGACCACCTGGGTGCCGTACTCGTGGCGCTCGGCCCAGCGCAGGTACAGGCGCAGCAGCATCTCCACCCAGTCCTGCGCCTCGGTGCCGCCGGCCCCGGCGTGGATCGCCAGCACGGCGCTGTGGTCGTCGTAGGGTCCGCCGAGGGTGAGTGCCACCTCCAGCTCGGTGAACTGCGCCTCGAGGCCGCCGAGTTCGGCCTCGATGTCGCCTTCGAGCGCGTGGTGGTCCTCGCCGTCCGCGTCGTCGGCGAGCTCAACGAGATCGGCGAGGTCGGCGGAGCGGCGTTCGAGTGTTCGCCAGGTCTCGACCTGACGCTCGAGGCGGGCGACGCGCTTCATCAGCGCCTGCGCGCGTTCGGAGTCGTTCCAGAGGTCGGGGGCGGCGGCCTGGGTGCGAGCCTCGTTCAGCTCGCGCTCGCGTGCGGGCAGGTCAAAGCCGCACCTGTACATCGCGCACGCGCTCGAGTAGTTCGGCCAGTCGCTGCCGCAGATCGTCCATACCTCGATGTTCGCACGGGTGGGCGCAGAGCGCGAAGCGTCAGGCCGTGGACTGGCGGTCGAGCGGTCCGGACTTCTTCACTCGCAGCGTGATCGCCCACTGCGGAATCACGCCGAGGACCGGGATGGCCGCCAGCCAACCCAGCCACGAGGGCTGACCGGTCGCACGCGCCACTCCCACCCATGCCCACGCACTGAACACGAGCCAGTGGGCGAACGGTAGTGCAAGGGCAGCATAGAACCAGGATGTTGCCGCGGCGCCCTCACGATCGGGCAAAACGAGCGCCTGCCCGCCAAACAAGATAGCCCCAAGCTCGAAGATCCCGTCTATCCACGCACGGAGAACGGATCCCCCGTAATTCTCCATGCTCCAAAACCAGGCGAATACGACCACATGGACGATCAAGCAAGAGAGGACACTCAGGCGCAGCAGCGCAAGGGCGGTCGTCCTGTCGAGGGATCCAGTCGCGAGCCGTGCGAGGACAGATGCGTTCACAAACGGCACGAACGCCAGCCAGCGACGCCTCCGATCGAGAGAGCCGGTCATGACATACAGCGGGAACGTCAGAAAAACGTAGGGAATGGTGAGTACAGAGACGAAGCCAATGACACCGATCCACACCCCGACGGAGGAGAAGCCGTAGTTGAGGAACGAGAACACGAGGGGAGCGGCATCGAAGCAGCCCACGGCGGACCTCCTGGCACCGTTCGAGTGTAGCCCTACGCCACCCCCGCGGCCCGCAGCGTGTTCATCAGCAGCATGGCGATCGTCATCGGGCCGACGCCGCCGGGGACCGGCGTGATCGCCGAGGCGACCTGCGAGACGCCCTCGAAGTCCACGTCGCCGGCGAGGCGCCAGCCGCGCTTGCGCGTGGCGTCGTCGACGCGGTTCGTGCCGACGTCGATGACGACTGCGCCGGGGCGCACCATCTCCGCCGTCACGGTGCTCGGCCGGCCCGCCGCGACGACGAGGATCTCGGCCTCGCGGGTGACGGCGCCGAGGTCGCTGGTGCCGGTGTGCGCCAGCGTGACGGTGGCGTTCGCGCCCTCCGCCTTCTGCCCCAGCAGCAGCGCCAGCGGCTTGCCGACGAGCGTCGAGCGGCCGACGACGACGACGCGCTTGCCCGCGGGGTCCACGCCGGTGCGCAGCAGCAACTGTTGCACGCCCGCCGGCGTCGCCGGCACGAGGTGCGGCTCGCCCTGCACGAGCCGTCCGAGGTTCACCGGGTGCAGCCCGTCCACGTCCTTCATCGGGTCGACCGCCTCGGTGACGGTCCGCTCGTCGAGCTGCGGCGGGAGCGGGAGCTGGACGAGGATGCCCGAGACAGTGGGGTCGGCGTTGAGCGCGCGCACGATCTCCAGCAGCTCGTCCTGCGAGATGTCGGCGGGCGGCGTGAGCGTCTGCGCGTCGAGTCCGACCTCCTCGCAGGCGCGTGCCTTGTTGCGGACGTAGGTGGCCGAGGCGGGGTCGTCGCCGACGAGGATGGCGGTCAGCTGCGGCGTAGAGCCGCCGCCCGCGAGGTGCGCGCGCACGCGATCGGCGACCTCGACGCGGATGTCCGCGGCAATCGCGGCGCCACTGATGACCTGGGCAGTCACGGTTGAATCCTCACGGGCGGAGAGTATAGCGGTCCGCGCGTGCTAGAATCGCGCGCCGTGAATACGCACGCTGTTGGCGTCGACATGATCGAGATCGACCGCGTGGCGCGCGTGCTGCGGCGCCACCCTCGTCGCTTCCTGGAGCGCGTGTACACGCCCGAGGAAGTCGCGTTCTGCCGGGGCCGCGTGCCGGAGCTGGCAGCCCGCTTCGCGGCGAAGGAGGCGGTGATGAAGGCGCTCGGCACGGGCGCACGCTCCGTCGCCTGGCGCGACATCGAGGTGCTCCCGGACCGGCGCGGCAAGCCGCTGGTCTATCTCTACGGGGGCGCGGCGGCACGCGCGGAGGCGATCGGGTTGCACGCGATGGATGTCTCGCTGAGCCACCTGGCCGAGTTCGCGATTGCGGTCGTGGTCTCGGCGCAGGAGCGCCGCGAGCAGGATCCCGAGGACGCGCGCGCACGGCTCGTCGAACGGCTACGCGCCTCCGGGCGGCTCCAGTAGGCCGAAGTACGGTGAAACACACGCTCGCGGCGAGGCGCCGGCGAGCGTAAGCGAGGGGAAGCATTCATGAAGCTGGTCACGGTCGAGCAGATGCGCGCCCTGGAGGCGGCCGCCGTCGAGGCGGGGGCGAGCGAGGCGGAGTTGATGGAGCGCGCCGGCCTCGCCATCGCGCAGGAGACCTGGATCAACATGGGCGCGGTCGAAGGTCGCACCGCGATCGTCCTCGTAGGGCCCGGCAAGAACGGAGGCGATGGGCTGCTCACCGCCATCAGCCTCAAGGAGTGGGGCGCCGATTCCGCCGTCTACCTGGTGGGCGATCGCCCCGACGACGATCCGCTGCTGCAGCGCGCCGTCGAGGCCGGCGTCGAGACGCTGAGGGCGGCCGACGATCCGGGCTGCGATCAGCTGGTGGAGGCGATGCGCGGCTCGCAGGGCATCGTCGATGCGCTGCTCGGCACGGGACTGAACCGCCCGATCGACGGGCCGATCAAGGACGTGCTCGACCGCCTCGCCGAGGCGCGCGCCGACCGCACGCTGCGCCCGCATCTCGTCGCCATCGACGTGCCCTCGGGAGTGAATCCGGACACGGGGGCGGCGGACCCGGCGGCGGTGCGAGCGGACACAACGGTTGCGCTCGGCTTCGCCAAGGTCGGGCTGTTCGCGATGCCGGCCCGCGCGATCGCGGGGAACATCGCGGAGGTCGAGATCGGGCTGACGGAGGACGCGGGCGACGGGCTCCCCTACGAGCAGATCCGGATGCGCGATCTCCAGCCGCTGATGCCGTTCCGCTCCGACGACGCGCACAAGGGGAGCTTCGGCACCGCCGTCGTCGCGGCCGGCTCGAAGTTCTACCCCGGCGCTGCGCGCCTCGCCTCGGAGGCGGCGCTGCGTGCGGGGGCGGGGCTGATCGTGCTGGCCGCGCCGGAGTCGATCCAGCCGATGTTCGCCGCGCTGTCGCCGGAAGTCACGCACCACCCGCTGCCGGCGGGTGGCGCCGCGGCTGCCGCGGCGCTGCTGGACGCCCTCGCGGGCCGCGAGGCGCTGCTGATCGGCCCCGGCCTCACGGACTCAGCGGACACGGTCGAGTTCGTGAGCGGCGTGCTCGACGGCCTCGACGCGCTTGAGGGGCTGAGCGCGGCCGTCTTCGACGCGGACGCGCTGAACGCGCTCGCGCAGATCCCGGGCTGGCACGAGCGGCTGGCGCTGCCTCGCGTGCTCACGCCGCACCCGGGCGAGATGGCGCGGCTGCTCGGCGTGACTGTCGAGGAGGTGCAATCGGACCGGCTGCGGCACGCGACCGAGTACGCCCAGCGCACCGGCAGCGTGGTCGTGCTGAAGGGCGCGGGCACGATCATCGCCCACCCGGACGGGCGCGCGCGGCTGTCCGAGTTCGCCAGCGCCGTCCTCGCGACGGCCGGAACGGGCGACGTGCTGGCGGGCTTCATCGTCTCGCTGATCGCGCAGGGGATGGCCCCCTTCGACGCGGCCGCGGCGGCGGTCTACATGCACACCGAGTCCGGTCGAGCGCTGGAATCGGCGATGGGTCTGTCGACCGCGATCGCCCAGGATCTGCTGCGCGCGCTGCCCGAGACGCGGAAGGCGCTCGACGGCTAAGGCGGCGACTGCCGGTGGCGTCGCGGGCTCGGCGCTGGCGGGCAGAGGCGGGTAGCCACTACCATGTTGACGTTACGCGTAGACGCGGTGGCGCAACTGAGCCGCAAGGGGGGCGTCGCGCGGTGATTGCTCACCTGATCCCACGGCTGTCGCACGGGCGCTGCGGAGTCCTCGCGCGCGCGCGCGCCGCGCCGGAGTTGGCGCCGTGAGCCCCGGTCCCGGCTCGTCGCAGTACGACCCGGTCGCGATCGTCTTCCCCGGCCAGGGCTCGCAGGCGCCCGGCATGGGCCGCCTCGTCCACCAGCATTCGGCGCAGGCGCGCCGCGCCTTCGAGGAGGCGAGCGACGTCACCGGCATCGATGTCGCGCGCGTCTGCTTCGAGGGCGGCGCCGACGAGCTGGCGGAGACGCGCTTGACGCAGCCCGCGGTGCTGACCACCTCGACGGCGATCTTCCGCGGCATGTGCGAGAAACTGAGCGAGGTGCGGCGCTCGATCCAACCGCGCCTCTTCGGCGGCCACTCGCTCGGCCTGTTCGGCGCGGCCGTCGCCAGCGAGGCGCTGACCTTCCGCGACGCCCTGCTGGTGGTGCTGGAACGCTCGCGCCTGATGAGCAGCTTCAACGAGGGCCGCCCCGTCGGGATGGCCTCGATCATCGGCCTCAACGGCGAGCTCGTGCAGGAGATCTGCGAGAGCGCGACGCACTCGCCCGCGGACCGCGTCGATGTCGCCAACCACAACCTGCAGACGCAGACCGTGATCAGCGGCGACGTCTCCGCCCTCGAACGCGCGATGGAGCACGCGCGCGAGCTGCAGGGGCGCGTGATCCGGCTGAAGGTCAAGGTCTCCAGCCACACCCCGCTGCACAACGAGCAGGCCGAGGAGTTCGCCGCGATCATCAAGGACGTGCCGATCAGCGATCCGGTGCGCCCGATCGTCTCGAACCGCAGCTCACGCCTGCTGCACACCGCGGCGGAGCTGCGGGAGGAGTTCTCCGAGCAGTTGCGCGCGCCGGTCTTCTGGGAAGGCAACGTGCGCGCGATGACCAACCAGGGCGTGCACACCTTCATCGAGGTGGGGCCCGGGCACGTGCTCTCGCGCATGGTGCGCCGCATCTCCAACCGCGTGGTCGCCGTCTCGCTCGACGACGCCGAGGTTGAGCCGATCCCGATCTCCGTCCTGCCGCTCGACGCTCTCGAGGCGCCGCAGGGCTGATGGCTCAGGCGCCGCGGCGAGTTGTGGTCACGGGCCTCGGGCTGCTCACGCCCCTCGGACTCGATGCCGAATCGACCTGGGAGGGTCTGATCGAGGGCCGCTCCGGTATCGCTCCGATCACAGCCTTCGACACCTCCGCGTTCGAGTGTCCGATCGCCGGTGAGCTGCGCGGCTTCGACCCCGCCCAGCACGTCGATCCGAAGCTCGCGAGGCGCATCGACCGCTCCTCGGTGCTGGCGATCGCGGTCTCGAAGCAGGCCGTGCAGGACGCGCAGCTCGATCTGGAGCGGCAGCCTCCGGGCAGCGTCGGCATCGTGCTCGGGACGGGCATCGGTGGGGCGCACCTGCTGATCGAGAACCAGCAGCTGCTGGATCAGCGAGGGCCGCGCCGGGTCAGTCCCTTCATGATCACCAACTCGCTGCCGGACACCGCCTCCGGCCTCGTCGCGATCGCGCTCGGCGCGGGCGGGCCGAACATGGCCATCACCGCCGCCTGCGCGACGGGCGGCGCGGCCGTTGGCGAGGCCGCGGAGATCATCCGCCGCGGCGCGGCCGACGTGATCCTCGCCGGCGGTTTCGAGGCCCCGTTGCATCCGATCTACTACGCCGGCTTCCAGGCGATGCGCGCCCTCGCCGTGCACGACGACCCGACGCAGGCCTCGCGACCCTTCGACGCCGATCGCAACGGCTTCGTGATCTCCGAGGGCGCCAGCGTGCTGATCCTCGAGGAGCTCGACCACGCGCTGGCGCGCGGCGCGCGCATCTACGCCGAGTGGGAGGGCGCGGCCACCGCCAGCGACGCCTTCGACATGGCCGCCGCCGCCGATGACGGGCGTGGCGTCGTGCGCGCAATGCAGCAGGTGTTCGGCGGCAGCGAGGTGCCGCCGGGCGAGGTGGACTACCTCAACGCCCACGGCACGAGCACGCCGCTCAACGACCGCGTCGAGACCCGGGCGATCCGCACCGTCTTCGGCGAGGATGCGGACCGCCTCGCGGTCTCCTCAACCAAGTCGATGCTCGGGCACATGATGGGCGCCGCGGGCGCGGTGGAGGCGGCGGTTGCGGTGCTCGCCTGCGATCGGCAGATCGTGCCGCCCACGATCAACTATCGTACGCCCGACCCGGATTGCGACCTCGACTACGTGCCGAACGAGGCGCGTCCGATGGAGGTGCGGCACGCGATGAGCACCTCGGTTGGACTCGGGGGGCATAATTCGGTCCTGCTCTTCGGACGCTGGGAGGGTGTGTAATGGGCGGCCTCGATCCGAACGCGATGAGTAGCCCCGCCGCCGGCGCCGCCCTGGCAGGGCAGCGCCGCGTCGTCGTCACCGGCGTCGGCCTCGTCACCTCCGTCGGGATTGGCCGCGAGGCGACGTGGGAAGCGCTGCTCGCGGGCGAGAACGGCATCGGGCCGGTCACGCTCTGCGAGTCCTCGGACCTCGGCTCGCGCATCGCCGGCGAGGCGCCGGACTTCGACCCGCTGAACTACATCGGCCGCAAGGACGCGCGGCGCATGGACCGCTTCGTCCAGCTCTCGATCGCCGCGACACAGGACGCGCTCGAGCAGTCTGAGCTCGACATCGCGCCGATCGCCGACGAGGTCGGGGCGATGATTGGCTCCGGCATGGGCGGCCTCACCTGGCTCGAGGATCAGTTCAAGGTGATGTTCGAGAAGGGGCCGGGCCGCGTCTCGCCCTTCCTCGTGCCGGCCTTCATCTCCGACATGGCCGCCGGCCAGGTCTCGATCCGCTTCGGCGCGCGCGGGCCGAACTTCAACACCGTCTCCGCCTGCGCCTCCGGTGCCGACGCGATCGGCACCGCGCTCGAGGTGATCCGCCGCGGCGATGCGCGTGCGATGATCACCGGCGGCAGCGACGCCTGCGTGACGCGCATGGGCCTCGCCTCCTTCCACGCCTCGCGGGCGCTCTCCACGCAGCGCAACGACGACCCCGAGCACGCCTCGCGGCCGTTCGACAGGGAGCGCGACGGCTTCGTGCTGGCCGAGGGCGCGGGCACGCTGATCCTCGAGGAGCTCGAGTTCGCGAAGGCGCGCGGCGCGACGATCCTCGCCGAGGCCGTCTCCTACGGACAGTCCGCCGACGCCTTCCACGTCACGCAGCCGTCCGAGAACGGCGAGGGCGCCGCGCGTGCGATGAGGATCGCGCTGCGCAAGGGCGGCGTCGCCGCGAGCGACGTCGGCTACATCAACGCGCACGGCACGAGCACGCCGCTCAACGACAAGTTCGAGACGATGTCGATCAAGGCCGTCTTCGGCGAGTCCGCGCTCGGCATCCCCATCTCCTCGACGAAGTCGATGCTCGGTCACACGCTCGGCGCGGCGGGCGGCATCGAGTCGGCCGTCACCGTGCTTTCGCTCCGTGACCAGCGCCTGCACATGACCCGTAACCTCGAAGTCCCCGACCCCGACTGCGACCTCGACTACATCGCCGAGGGCGCGCGCGACGTGGATATCGAGTACGCGATGATGAACTCCCTGGGCTTCGGCGGTCACAACTCCTCCCTGCTGTTCCGGAGGTACCACGACTAACCCGACCGCCCCGCCAACGGACGCGCGGCTGATCGAGGGCTCCGGCGGGCGGCGCTGGCGCATTCGCGCCGCGCCCGACATCGGCGCTTTCGAGGGCGCCGAATGGCCGCCGCTGATCTCCGCCCTGCTCGCGAACCGCGGCGTGCGCAGCCTCGACGAGGCGATCGCGTACCTCGGCGAGCCGGGGGAGCTGACGGACCCCGCGCTGATGCCCGACCTCGACATCGCGGTCGAGCGGCTGGAGCGGGCCTGCGCCGATGCCGAGACGGTCGCGATCCTCGGCGACTTCGATGTCGACGGGCTGACCTCGACGGCGATCCTCAGCGAGGGCCTGCGCGACCTCGGCGCGCATCCGCTGCCCTACATCCCGGATCGCTTCAGCGAGGGCTACGGCCCCAACCCGCAGGCCGTCCGCACGCTGCACGCGCAGGGCGCGAGCGTGCTGGTGACGGCGGACTGCGGCACCTCGGCGCTGCGCGAGGTGGAGCTGGCTAACGAGCTGGGCATGGACGTGATCGTGATCGACCACCACACCGTGCCGGACGAGCTCCCCGATGCGCTCGCGCTCGTGAATCCGAAGCTCGGCGGCTCGCAGTACGGATCCGAGCCCGCCGCGGTCGGCGTCGCGCACAAGGTCGTCGACCAGCTCTACGTGCGGGCGGGCCGCGACGGATCGCCCGAGGATCACCGCGCGCTCGTCGCCCTCGGGACGATCTGCGATCTCGCGCCGATGCTGGGCGAGAACCGCGACCTGGTGCGCATCGGGCTGCGCGCGCTGGCGCGCTCGCGGCGGCCTGGTCTCCGCGCCCTCGCGGCCGTGGCGAAGGTCGACCTCGCCGGGGCTGATCCCGACCTCTGCGGCTGGCAGCTCGGCCCTCGGATCAACGCCGCCGGGCGGATGGCGCACGCCAGCACGGCGCTCGAACTGCTGCTCACCGACGACGAGGATGAGGCACAGCGCCTCGCCGCCGAACTCGACCGGCTCAACCTCGAGCGCCGCG
The DNA here is from genome assembly GCA_965261685.1 of Dehalococcoidia bacterium. Classification (GTDB taxonomy): domain Bacteria; phylum Chloroflexota; class Dehalococcoidia; order UBA2979; family UBA2979; genus VXMT01. The sequence continues at coordinate 134,273 of CBDHDI010000011.1, read as the reverse complement.
AGGAGACGACGGCCGCCCTCGATCTGGCCGGCGAGCTGCTGACCCCCGGGGAGCTGGAAGCGCCGCTGCTGATCGTCGCGAGCGAGCAGTTCTCCTCGGGCATCGTCGGCCTCGTCGCCGGGCGGCTGGCCGAGGCGCACCACCGGCCCGCGATCGCGCTCCAGATCGCGGATGAGGAATGCCGCGCCTCGTGCCGCTCGATCGACGCCTTCGACATCACGGGGCTGCTGCGCCGCCACGCCGACCTCTTCCTGCGCTTCGGCGGCCACCGCGCCGCCGCCGGCTTCAGCATCGAGGCGCCCCGGTTGCCCGAGCTGCGCGAGCGCCTCGTCGCCGACGCCGCCGGGCACCTGACGGCCGCCGACCTCACGCCGACGATCGACATCGAGGCGGAACTGCAGGTCGCTGCGGTCAACGGCGACCTGCTGCGCCGCCTCCAGCAGCTCGGCCCGCACGGCATCGGCAACCCGACGCCGCGCTTCCTCGCGAGGGCGGTACGCATCCTCAACAGCCGCGTCGTGGGCAGCGACCGGTCCCACCTCCAGTTCACGCTCAAGGAGGGCCGGGTCACCTGGCGCGCCATCGCCTTCGGCCTCGCGGAGCACGCGGTCCCCGACGGCGAGGCGGCGGACATCGTCTACACGTTCAGCAGGGACAACTTCCGCGGCACCCTCCAGCTCGAGGTGCTGGACCTGCGGCGTACCGCGTGACGGTGGCATGATCCGTGGCGTATGGAGTTGATGAGGAGACCCTGTGGAGCGGCTCGCTGAGCTGATCAAGGTGCTGGTTCAGGCGGGTTGGGCACCAATCTCCGTCGTGAACATCATCGGGACCTGCGGCTTGATCTTGCTTGTCCTGAGGGTGTCTCTGGATCCGAGACCCACTCTGGGGAATCTCGCGCCCGCGATCCTGCTCGTGGTGTTCTTGATCGTCTGCTTGGCGTTCATCGCCAAGACCTCAGCCGGGCGCGAGCGCTGACGCCCCCGTAGCTAGAGGCGGCCGTTTGAGAACCAGCGCAATCCGGCCGTGACCGTGAGCGACAGGAATCCCGCGCCCGCGAGCAACGAAACGAATACACCATCGTCGGATCCGGCGATTTCGAAGGACACGGCCGAAATTGCGGAGACTGTCAGGCCGAGAGCGAAGGCGGAGAGGAATCGGCTGACGAGCGGCATCCGGGAAGTGCGGGCGGGGCCGGTCTCATCAACCGTGGTCTCGTACCGCAAGACACCGGGAGTGAGATCGAACTCTTCGCCGATACCCAGAGGCGTCCGGTTGCTCTGCCTGCCGCCCGTGACGGTTGGTGCGTTGATGGTCATTGAGAGTTTCGCTCGAACTGTGCGCTTAGGTCTTCCGCGAAGCCGGATGCGAAGGTTAGGGCCTCACGCATCGTGTCCGCAACCCTTCGCCGGTTGAACGACGGCATCGTGCTCACCCAATAGTCTACCTCCGCGAAGAATAGGAATGCTGGCGATTCGAACTGGTCAGGGAACGGGAGGAGCTGCTCCTCCAGTTGCGTGCGCCCCATAGGACCGCACTGAACTTGGTAGCCCGGCTCTCCGCCGTGTGACGAGAACGACACCCCCAGATCCTCACCGCGCTCGTAGGCGGCCTTGGGCGAGAAAAGCTTGACGGAACTGTGTGACGAGTCCCTCCCAGTTGTCCTCTGCGACTTGCCGGAGCCATGCCGACCTTACACCGACACGTGCGATCCCGAGATCCTGGAACTCACGCTGTATGCGGACGAAGCGGTTCACGATCTCATCGACTGCGCCCTCGTGCCCGCCTTGCCGGACTATCGCGACAAGGGAGGGCTGAACGATGACGCGAATACCATCATCCGTGGCGTTGAACACCATGCGCTGGTCAAGCACAGGCGGTTCTTCATCAGGAGGTGCGCCAGCAACGAGTTCGTGGAAGCGCCGATTCGTGAGGAACGCCCTCATCGGAGTCTTGAATCGAAGTTCTCCGATGACTAAAGCGCACTCCACGACCACCACCCCGTGGGCTCTGCCACGCCTTGGATGCCGGATGGTATCGCCAAACGCCGCTCCGCGCACCGGACTTGCTACCACGCGGACCCCACCCCCAACGCCTGACCCCACCTGCCCTCGCGCGCCCGCGCGGTGTAACATCCCGCCCACCACGTGCGCGCAGGGGGTGCCGACACGATGAACGCCTACACGTCCGAACAGCTTCGCAACGTCGTCCTGCTGGGGCACAGCGGGGCGGGGAAGACGATGCTGGGCGAGGCGATGCTCTTCGCCTCGGGTGTTACCAACCGCCTCGGCCGCGTCGAGGACGGCAACACCGTCTCCGACTTCGACCCCGAGGAGCACGCCCGCACCTACTCGATCTCGCTCTCGATGCTGCCCGTCGAATGGGCCGGGCAGCGGCTCAACATCATCGACACGCCGGGCTACGCCGACTTCATCGGCGAGGTCGTGAGCGGCCTCGCCGCCGCCGACTCCGCAGTGATCGCCGTCGACGCCTCCAGCGGCATTGAGGCGGGCGCCGATCTCGCCTGGGAGCAGTCCGAGGCGCGCGGCCTGCCACGCTTCATCGCCGTCACGCGCATGGACCGCGAGCACGCGAACTTCGAGCAGGTGCTCGACGAGATGCGCGATCGCTTCGGCGTGAAGGTCGTCCCGCTGGCGATCCCGATCGGGTCCGCCGACTCCTTCGAGGGCATCGTCCATCTCGCCACCGGCGAGGCGCGCATGGGCGCCGACGCGACGGCCGGCGCGGCGCCCGACGACCTCGCGGACGCCATCGAGGCCGCGCGCGAGCAGCTGATCGAGTCGATCGCGGAGACCGACGACGAGCTGCTCGAGCTCTACCTCGAGGGCGAGGAGCTTCCGCCCGAGCGTGTCGCGGCGGTGCTGGCGGCGGCGGTCGCGGCCGGCGACGTGGTGCCGGTGCTGCCGGTCTGCGCCGTCAGCGGCGTCGGCGTGCGGACGCTGCTGAGCGAGCTCGCGCGGCTGCTGCCTTCGCCGCTCGGCCGGGAGCACGAGCTGGCCGACGGCGCCTGCACGACGGACCCCTCGGGCCCGCTGGTGGTGCACGTCTTCAAGACGGCCGCGGACCCCTTCGTCGGCAGGCTGACGTTCATGAAGGTGCTGAGCGGCGTGCTCACGCCGGACGCGAACCCCCACAACCCGGAGCGGCGCACCAACGAGCGGCTGGGGCACCTCTTCATCCAGCGCGGCAAGGAGCAGATCGAGACGCCACAGCTAACCGCCGGCGACATCGGCGTGGCCGCCAAGCTCGCCGAGACGATGACCGGCGACACGCTCCTCGGCAGCGACGCGCAGGGCGAGCGCGTGCCGGCCCTCCCGTTCCCGGAGGCGACGTTCCGCTCCGCGCTCCACCCGAAGACGAAGGCCGATGTCGACAAGCTCTCTTCGGCACTCCAGCGGCTGGTCGAGCAGGACCCGACGATCCAGGTCGCGCGCGACGCGAACACGAGCGAGACGGTGATGTCGGCGATCGGCGACGCGCAGGCCAACATCGCCGCCGCCCGCCTCGAGAAGAACTACGGCGTCGAGGTGGACGTGACGATCCCGATCGTGCCCTACCGCGAGACGGTCACGACCAAGGCGAAGGCCGAGTACAGGCACAAGAAGCAGACCGGCGGGCATGGCCAGTACGGCCACGTCGTCATCGAGGTTGACCCGGCCGAGCGCGGTGCGGGCTTCACCTTCGAGCAGAAGGTCGTGGGCGGGAACGTGCCGAGGCAGTTCATCCCCGCGGTCGAGAAGGGCCTGATGGAGGCGCTTCCGGACGGGCCGCTCGCGCACGCGCCGATCGTCGATGTACGCGTGACGCTGCTCGACGGCTCCTCGCACTCGGTGGACTCCTCGGAGATGGCGTTCAAGCTGGCCGCCTCGCAGGCGCTGAAGCAGGGCTTCCTGGACGCGCAGCCGATCCTGCTGGAGCCGATCGTGCGGCTGGTGGTGCGCGTCCCCGGCGACCGCGTCGGCGACGTGATGAGCGACCTCAACGGCCGCCGCGGCCAGGTGCACGGTGTGGACACCGAGGGCGACTACAGCGTGATCCAGGGCGAGGCCCCCCTCGCCGAGATCCAGCGCTACGGCCCCGACCTGCGCTCGATGACCAACGGCCGCGGCACCTTCACCGTCGCCGTGGATCGCTACGCCGAGGTGCCGGTGCACGTGCAGGAGCAGGTGCTGAAGCAGTTGCAGGCCGCCGCCGAGGCCTGAGCCGCCCGACCCGCGGGCCGCCTCAGGTCGTCGCGGGGCCGAGTTCCGGGTTGCGCCAGATCGTCTCGTACTGACGGCCGCGGATCGCACCGGGGCTTCTGTATTGGGCGCCCGTAACCTCCAGCGTGTATTCCGCGCGGTTCCGGCGAGGAGGCTGGACGTGACGACTGCAGGGACGAGGCTCCTGACTGCCGACGATCTCCTGCGGCTCCACGACCGGGGCGTCCGCGGTGAGCTGATCCGGGGGGTGCTTTCCGAGACTACGCCGGCTGGACATGCACACGGCAGAATCGTGATGAAGCTGGGCTTCGAGCTGATGAGCTTCGTCGAACCCCGGCGGCTGGGGACGCTGGTCGGCTCCGACTCCGGTGTCTGGCTGGAGCGTGACCCCGACACCGTGCGCGAGCCCGACCTTGCCTACACCTCGGCTGAGAAGATCCCGTTGGACGCGTGGATTGATGGCTACGCCGAGGTGGTGCCGGACCTCGTGGTGGAGGTCGCTTCACCCAGCGACAGCCGGCGCGAGGTCAACGACAAGGCGCTGATGTGGCTGAGCTACGGCATGCGCCTCGTATGGGTCGTACACCCGGATACACGGACGGTCGACATACACCGGGAGGGCCGCACGGTCTCGACGCTCGCCGGTGACGACGATCTCGACGGCATGGATGTGCTTCCCGGGTTCACCTGCCCGGTGCGCGCCGTGTTCGGGGGGTAGGGCGAACCCTCGGGCCGCCTCAGGCCGTCGCGGGGCCGAGTTCCGGGTTGCGCCAGATCGTCTCGTACTGGCGGCCGCGGATCGCGTTGCCGAGTTCCTGCTGTTCGAGGGCGTAGAGCTCCGCGAGGCAATCACGGGCGCGCGCCAGCTCGGCCGCGCCGCCCGTCGCGTCGAGGCGCGCGAGCACGCGTGCCCAGACGCCGGACTCCTCCAGCGCACCGGCGCGCCGCATCCAGGGGATCAGCGTGATCGAGTCCGGGCGAGGCAGCCGCGGACGCAGCCGCTCCAGCGACTCGAAGCGCTCCCTGGCGTTGCGCACCATCGGCACGACTCCGATGTAGGGGCGGACAAGCCTTCCGGATCGCGTGTCCAACAGCAGCGTCCGGCGCAGCATCGGGAAGTAGATTGAAATCACCGAGGCCTCGTCGATGTTCTCGCAGATGCCCTCGATGTCGATTTCGAAGCCTCCGTCAAGCATCGCTTGTCCCTGACTCCTTCACTCCATCGGGGCTCGCGACCAGCCGCAGGAAGCGCCGGCGCCCCACGCGCAGCTCGTCGCCCGGGTGGACCGTGCAGTCGAACTCCGAGACCGGCTCGCCGTTGACGCGTACCGCGCCCTGCTCGACGAGCCGCCGCACCTCGGCGCCGCTCTTCGCCAGTTCGGCGTCCACCAGCACGCGGTCGAGGCGTCCCGATGGCGCGAGCGCGTACACCGGCATCTCGTCCGGCGTCTGGCGGCGCTGGAACGTCGACTCGAAGTAGTCTCGCGCGGCCTCGGCGCTGGCGGCGTCGTGCAGATCGGCCGTGATCTCGAAGGCGAGGCGCTTCTTCGCCTCCATCGGCGAGCCCGTCAGCAGCGCCTCAATCTCCACGCCGGAGAGGTCCGTGAGCAGCGTGAAGTAGTTGCGCAGCGAGGAGTCCGGGATCGACATCACCTTGCCGAACAGGTCGTTCGGAGGCTCGTCGATGCCGATGTGGTTGCCGAGCGACTTCGACATCTTCTCGTGGCCGTCGGTGCCGGCGAGGAGCGGCAGCGTGATCGCGATCTGCGGACGTTGGCCGTACTCGCGCTGGAGCTGGCGGCCGGCCATCAGGTTGAAGAGCTGGTCGCTGCCGCCGATCTGCACGTCGGTCTCCATCGCGACCGCGTCGTAGGCCTGCATCAGCGCGTAGAGGAACTCGCTGACGTGGATCGGGTCGTGGCGCTCGAAGCGGCGGGCGAGATTGTCGCGCTCCAGGAACTGCGCCACCGTGAAGTGCGAGGCGAGGCGCAGCACCTCGCCGAAGTTGAGCTTGCCGAGCCAGTCCGCGTTGCGCCGCACGATCGTGCGCTCCCGGTCGAGGATGCGGAAGACCTGGTCCACGTAGGTGCGGCTGTTCGCCTCGATCTCCTCCGGGGAGAGCATCGGGCGGGTCTTGTTCTTGTCCGAGGGGTCGCTGACGAGGCTGGTGAAGTTGCCGATCAGGAACGTCACCTCGTGGCCGAAGTCCTGGAAGGTGCGCAGCTTGCGCATCGTCAGCGTGTGGCCGAGGTGCAGATCGACCGCCGTCGGGTCGTAGCCGCAGTAGACGCGCAGCGGGCGGCCCTCGGCGAGCCGCTCGCGCAGCTCGCGTTCCATCGTGCGCCGCGTCGCCGCGTCGCCGAACTCGGCGCCGCGCATGATCGCGGCGAACTGTTGCTCTATGGCTGCGCTCATGCGAACCAGGCCCGGGTCTCTTCGACGTCGCGGCGGATCTGCGCGATCAGCGCCTCGGGACCGTCGAATTTCTGCTCCGGGCGCAGGCGGTGGAGCAACTCCACCGAGGCGATCCGGTCGTAGAGGTCGCCCTCGAAGTCCAGCAGGTGCGTCTCCACCGAACGCCGCACCCCGTCGAAGGTGGGGCGCACGCCGATGTTCGTGCAGCTCTCGAGACTGCGGCCGCCGACCTCGGTGCGCGAGGCGTAGACGCCGTCGGCGGGAAGCGCGAGGTCGGGGCTGAGGCCGAGGTTGATCGTCGGGAAGCCGATCGTGCGGCCGCGCTCGTCGCCGTGAACGATCGGGCCGCGCAGCGCGAACGGGCGGCCCAGCAGGTCTTCCGCCTCCGCCATCAACCCACCTGCCAGCGCCTCGCGCACGCGTGTCGAGGAGACGGGCGCGCCGTCCTCCGGCAGCAGCTCGATCGGCTGCACCTCGAAGCCGAGGTCGAGGCCGAGCTCGGCGAGGCGCTCCGGGGTGCCCTCGCGGTTGCGTCCGAGGGCGAAGTCGCGCCCGATGACGATCAGCTTCAGCTCTGTCTCCTCGACGAGGATGCGCGCGAAGTCCTCGGCGGAGACCTGAGCGAGCTCGGAGGTGAACTGCACGACCGCCACGAAGTCGACGCCCGTGGTGCGGAGTTGTTCGACGCGCGTTTCGAGGGAGGTGAGGTAGGAGATCTCGATGTCGGGGCGGAGCACGGTGATCGGGTGCGGGTGGAAGGTGACGATGCCGGCGCCGAGCTGGCGGGCGGCGGCCTCCGCGCGCAGACGCTCGACGAGCATCCGGTGGCCGCGGTGGACCCCGTCGAAGACGCCGAGCGTCAGGGCGTGCGCACCCGGCGTGACAGCACGGCGCAGTTCCTCGCGAATGAGCAGCACGTGGTGGGCTTGTCCCCTCTTGGCCGTTGCCGCGACCGCGAGCAAGGATCGTAGCACTGGCCCGATCGCTGCTCAATAGAGCGTTGACGATACAACGGGCGGGCCACAGTATCCGCGGACATACTCTGAGGGGGTTCGGCGTGTTCTCTTCATGGCACCACGTGACGATGCTCTCCATGGCAGGCTGGCCGAGAAAGAAGGGACTCCTCCGTCGTGAAGTCGTCAATTCCTTGGTCTCCGACACACTTGCCAAGGGATTGTTGGATTCAGGACTGGCGATTGGTGCGTTAGACGTACCATTGGCGTGTTCGCTCGTGGCGCAGGTTTTTGACAGACAAGAGTGGGGTGAAGACTTCGACAAAATCTTGCGAGATCGATATGCCAAGGGGCGCGATCCTCTGGTGAATTATGGCGAGACTGTACCTGCTGACCTCATTACTAGCAGTGAGTTCCAATCTATTCTCGCGTTCGATTTCGTCGCTGCTGTCTGGCACGGTGTATGTAACCATCAGGCCGTCGCTCACGGACTGAACGAAGCTGCTGCTCAGAATCGGGAGTCCGCCGGCAGGGCAATCGTGGCGGGGATGGATGTTGACCCCACCCGACTGCCGAACTCGGCCGAAGGATATCTTGACCTCGCCAAGGGATTCGTAAGTGCATATGAGGAGGCCCGCGGTTCGATACCCACCCCGCCGGCGCTCCTACTTGATCTAGCTGAAGCGGTCAGGGATGGCGAGTGATTTGGCTGACTGGGACACGCCCGATCAGTCGGTGCCTAATGGTTCTTATTCGCGGCGAGAGTGGGGTGACGCGCGGCTGAGTGAGCTGCGAATCGACAACTCGGCCATGAACCCTGCCCCTCGCTATCCGTCGCCGGGTTCCTCCGTCACGGGCAGCGCGGCCTGCGGCGAGGCGCCCTCGACGCGCGCGAGGGTGATCTCGCCGAAGGCGCCGTCCTGGCGCGCCTCCAGGTAACCGCGGCGGATCAGATCCAGCACCGCGAGGAAGTCCACGATCACCACCAGTCGCGAGGTGGCCGCGCCGATCAGCTCACGGAATGAGACCGTGCGCTCCCGCTCGAGGCGAGCCGTGAGCAGGGAGACGCGATCGCGCAGCAGCACCGGCTCGCGCGCCAGCTCCGGCTGCGGCTCCTCCGCGGGGAGCCGTTCCAGCACCTCGCGGAACAGCGTGTAGAGCTGGTCGGTGTTGATGCCGTCGAGGCCACTCGCCGGCGGCAGCTCCGGCGGTGCGGCCTCGCGGCGGTAGGCGCTGCGGTGCTCGTCCTCCAGGCCGCGCAGGTGCTCGGCGGCGCGGCGGTAGCGGCGGTACTCGACGAGCGCGTCGAGCAGCGCCTGCGGGTCGCGATCGTCCGCATCGTCGTCGCCGTCGCCGGGCTCGGGCGGGAGCAGCGCGCGCGACTTGAGCAGCAGCAGCCGCGCTCCCGTGGAGATGAACGCGGCGAGCGCGCCGATGTCGATGTGGTCGCCGGTGCGCACGTGGGCCAGGTACTGCTCGGCGACGGTGACGAGCGAGACCTCGGTGATGTCGAGCTCGCGCCGCTCGATCAGGTGCAGCAGCAGTTCGAGTGGACCCTGGAACTTCGGTAGATCGAGGGCGAACACGTTCTCTTCCTGCGCCCCGGCGGCGGCGGGAGCCGGTTTCGTGGCGGAGGCGGCAGGCGGCCCGTCCGCGGGAGGCTGCTCGGGGGGGTGGGGCGCGGTCATCGAGCGCGCCGCCGTCAGGCCGCGACCCGCGGGCGCTCGGCGAGCGGGCGGCCGATCGCGCGTGCGATCGTCGAGGCCTCCTGCATCAGCTCGTCGAACTCCTCCGGGGTGAGCGACTGCGCGCCGTCCGAGAGCGCCCGGTCCGGGTCCGGGTGCACCTCGATCATCAGTCCATCCGCGCCGACCGCCAGGCCGGCGCTCGCCATCGGCCGCACGAGGTACGAGTGCCCCGTCCCGTGCGAGGGGTCGACGATCACGGGCAGGTGACTGAGCCGCTTCACGAGCGCGACGGCGTTGAGGTCCAGCGTGTTGCGCGTCGCGGTCTCGAAGGTGCGCACGCCGCGCTCGCAGAGGATCACGTTGCGGTTGCCCTGCGTGAGGACGTACTCCGCGGAGAGCAGCCACTCCTCGATCGTGGCGGCAAGCCCACGCTTGAGCATCACGGGCTTGCCGGTCTTGCCGGCCTCGGAGAGCAGCACGTAGTTCTGCATGTTGCGCGCGCCGATCTGCAGCACGTCCGAGTGCTCCGAGACGATATCCACGTCGCGCTCGGAGAGCAGTTCCGTGATCACCGGCATCTGGTGCTCGCGGCCCGCCCGCTTCAGCATCTCGAGCGCCTCGAGGCCGAGTCCGCGGAAGGAGTAGGGCGACGTGCGCGGCTTGAAGGCGCCTCCGCGCAGGATGTGCGCGCCGGCCTGCCTGACCGCGGTCGCGGTCTCCCACAGCTGCTCCTCCGACTCGATGGCGCACGGGCCCGCCATCACCACCGGCCGCCCGTTGCCGACGCTGACCCCGTATCCGAGGTCGACGACGGTGTCGCTCTCGCGCACCTCGCGGCTGGCGAGCTTGTAGGGGCGCGAGACGCGCAGCACCTGGTCCACGCCGTCCATCGTCGCCAGCTCGTCGAGCAGGTCCGGGAAGACCTGCCCGAGGACGGCGATGACCTTGCGCTGCTCCCCATGGATGACCTCGCTCTGCAACCCGAAGGACTCGATGCGCTGGAGCACGCCGGCGCTCTGCTCCTCGCCGCTGTCGATGCGCATCACGACGATCACGCGTCGCCACCCTCCGTAGCGGCCGTCCCACCAGCGGTCCCGGCGATGTCGGGACGCAGCGCGGTGGCTTCGTGCAGGTAGATGTGCTGGATCTCATCGGGACCTCGGTCCGTGTTGACGTGCATCAGCAGCCGCAGGCAGCGCGGCAGCCCGCCGGGTACGGCCATCTCGTGCCCGCACAGCAGCGGCACGTCGGTCCAGCCCACCTCGCGCGCGGCGACGGCGGGGAACTCGGCGTTGAGGTCCTGCGTCGTCGTGAAGAAGACCGAGGCGATGTGCGAGCGCTCGACATCGTTCGCCTCGACGACGGCGTGCAGCAGCTCCCTGGCCGCCTCGAGGATTGCCTCGCGCGTGTTCGCGCTCACGGACGTGGCGCCCCGGATGCCGCGAACCATCATGATGCCGCTGCCTCCGCTACCCGGCCGCGCAGCCGCTCCATCAGGCCGCGCACCGCCTCGTGACGGCGCTCGATGGGCGCCTCGCGGATCGTTTGCACGACCGCGCTGCCGACGATCGCGGCGTCGGCGATGCGGCCGACCTCCTCGACGTGCTCGCGCGCCGAGATGCCGAAGCCTACCGCGAGCGGGAGCGAGGCGCGCTCGCGGACGCGCGCGATGAACGCCGGCAGGTCCTCCGGAAGCTGCGCTCGCGCTCCCGTCACGCCGGTCACGCTCACGCAGTAGACGAAGCCGCTGCCACGCTCGCCGACAGCCTCGATGCGTTCCGCGGTGGAGGTCGGCGCGAGCAGGTAGACGAGGTGCACGCCGTTCGCCCTTGCCGGCTCCGCCAGCTCGTCCGCCTCCTCGACGGGCAGGTCGACGACGATCAGGCCGTCGACTCCGGCTTCCGCGGCCGCCCGCGCGAACGACTCCGTCCCCGGAGCAAGCATCGGGTTGAAGTATCCCATCAGCAGCAGCGGCGCGGTGACGCCGTCGTCGCGCAGCGCCCGGACACTGGCGAGTACGTCGTCCTGCGTCACGCCGGCGTCGAGCGCCTGCTGGTAGGCAGTCTGGTTGGTGACGCCGTCGGCGAGCGGGTCGCTGAAGGGCACGCCCAGTTCGACGGCGTCCGCGCCGCCTTCGAGCAGCGCGCGCACGATTCCCGGCGTCGCGTCCGGCTCCGGCCAACCGCCGGGCACGAAGGCGATCAGCGCGGGGCGGCCCTCGGCCCGCGTGCGCTCGAACAACTGCGCGATGCGATCACTCATGGGCGGTGCTCATCCGGGCCTTCACCTCAATCGAGGAAGATCAGTGTAGCGGCGAACGCGACGCCGTTGACGCCGGCGTGCGCCGTGATCGTGGTCCAGAGTGAGCCGGACTCCTCGTAGGCCCACGCCCACAACGCGCCGATGGCGGCGAACGGCAGGAGCACGGCGAGGTTCACGTGGAAGATGCCGAACAGCGCGCCGCTCAGCGCCATCGCCGGGAGCGGACGCCAGTAGCCGCGCAGCCCGCGGTGCAGCAGCCCGCGGAACAGCAGCTCCTCGCTCAGCGGCGCCCCGATGACCGTGGCAATCGCGAGCACCACCACGAGGGCGACGCGGTCGCGGTCGAAGTCGATCGTGTTGCCGCCCTGGAACGCCTCGACCGGCAGTCCGAGCGCGTCGAGCAGCGCGATCGCCGCGACGTAGCAGACGAGGATCACGTAGGCGCCGAACCAGGCGATCGCCATCGGGCCCCAGACGCGCGGCCGCACGAATCCGAGTTGGGCCAGCGTGATCCCGCGCCGCGCTGCGAGCAGCAGCACCGTGGCCACGAGGAGCAGGTTGAAGCCGACGATGGCGGCCGCGCCGGCGGCGTTGACGCCCTCGCCTCGCTCCACCGTGGTGGCGAAGAGGCCCGCGAGCACGGCGAATGCGATGACGACGACGGCGAGGGCGGAGACCATGTCGCGCACGCGCCACAACTGTGGGAGCGTCGCGAGCCCCGGTTCGGCACGATCAGCGATCACGTTGCGAGCGTAACAGGCGCCCTGCGCTCCCGCACTGCGGCGCGTGGCGGCCTAGAGCGTGACGCCGAGCGCGTCGGCGACCGTGCCCATGTCCTTGTCGCCGCGCCCGCTGAGGTTGACGAGCACCAGCTCGTCCTCGTCCAGCGCGGGGAGCAGCTTCGCGAGGTAGGCGAGCGCGTGCGCGGGCTCCAGCGCGGGGATGATGCCCTCCGTCTCGCTCAGCAGACGGAAGGCGGCGAGCGCCTCCGTGTCGGTGACGGAGACGTACTCGGCGCGCTCGCTGACCTTCAGCCAGGAGTGCTCCGGCCCGACGCCGGGGTAGTCGAGGCCGGCCGAGATCGAGTGCGCCTCGGTGACCTGTCCGTGCGCGTCCTGCAGCAGGTAGGAGCGCGAGCCGTGCAGCACGCCGGGCGTGCCCGCCGCGAGCGGGGCCGCGTGGCGCCCGTCGAGGCCCTCGCCCGCGGCCTCGACGCCGATCAGGCGCACCGGGTCGTCGATGAAGGCGTGGAACAGCCCGATCGCGTTGGAGCCGCCACCGACGCAGGCGAGCGCGATCGAGGGCAGCCGCCCCTCGGCCTCCAACAGTTGCTCACGCGCTTCCTGGCCGATCACCGCCTGGAAGTCGCGTACGAGCAGCGGGTAGGGGTGCGGCCCCACGACCGAGCCGAGCAGGTAGTGCGTGTTGCGCACGTTCGTGACCCAGTCCCGGATTGCCTCGTTGATCGCGTCCTTGAGCGTGCGCGAGCCGGAGTCGACCGTGCGCACCTCGGCGCCGAGCAGCTTCATGCGGAAGACGTTGAGCGCCTGCCGCCGCACGTCCTCGGCGCCCATGTAGACGACGCACTCGAGGCCGAGCAGGGCGCAGGCGGTGGCCGTCGCGACGCCGTGCTGTCCGGCGCCGGTCTCGGCGACGATGCGCGGCTTGCCCATGCGCTGTGCGAGCAGGCCCTGGGCCAGCGCGGCGTTGATCTTGTGCGCGCCGGTGTGGGTCAGGTCCTCGCGCTTGAGGTAGACGCGAGGCGCGCGATCGCCCGCGATCTGCCGCGCGAGGCGGTCCGCGCGCGTGATCGGCGTGGGCCGGCCTACGAAGTCGCGTAGCAGCCGCTCGAGCTCCTCGCGGAAGGCCTCGTCCTCGCGGGCGGCGGCGTAGGCCTCCTCCAGCTCGCCGAGCGCGGGCATCAGCGTCTCTGGCACGTAGCGCCCGCCGAAAGCGCCGAAGTAGCCGCGCTCGTCGGGCAGGGCGGAGCGGCCCACGGATGTCGTCATGCGGCTGCCCGCGACCGGGGGTCAGCGAGGACCGCCAACTCGATCACCGTCCGGAACGTCTCCACGTCGCATCCTTCTCGCCGTGCGCGGTGCTCTCGATGATACCGCCGACTCACTCCGGCGGCTGCCGCGCTTGCAGGGAGCTTCAGTGGTGGGTCGGCGGCTACTCGAAGCCGGGGTGGGCTGCCAGCACGGCCCTGTCCGGTTCCGGCGGCCGCTCCAGCGGCAGGCCGATGGTCATCTCGGTGAACTCACCCGGCTCCGATTCGACACGGATCGATCCTCCGTGGCGACGCACGATGTCGGCGGAGATCGCCAGCCCGAGGCCCGTGCCCTGGTCCGTCGGCTTGGTCGTGAAGAAGGGGTTGAAGATCTTCTCGATGACGTCGTCCGGGATGCCGGAGCCATTGTCCCGGACGCGGATCTGGACCTCGTCGTCCTCCCGCCGCGTGATCAGCGTGAGCATCGGGTGGTACTGTCCGCCTCCCGCTGCGCTGGCAAGGCGCCTCTCGTTGGTCGCGTGACAGGCGTTGCTGACCATGTTGAGGAAGACGCGTCCCAGATCCTGCGGGATGACCTCGAGCTCGCCCGTCTCCGGGCCGAATTCCCGCTGGATATCGAGTTGGAAGTCGGGGTTCGTGGCGCGGGCGCTGTGGTAGGCGAGCAGCGCGTGCTGGTCCAGCAGCGCGTTGATGTCCATGGACTGCCACTCCTGCGAGCCACGACCCATGCTCAGCATGTCCTGCACGATCCGGTTCGCGCGCTCGCCGTGGGAGCTGATCCGCTCGACGTTGCTGGTCAGATCGCCGGTGATGTCGTCGACGAGGTCGCGCTGCTCCTCACTGAGTTCCACGCCCTCCTCTTCGAGGATCTCCTTCAGTTCTTCCACCAGCTCGCCCGAGGCCTCGGAGAAGTTCTTCACGAAGTTCAGCGGATTGCGGATCTCGTGGGCCACCCCTGCCGTGAGTTCGCCGAGCGCGGCCAGCTTCTCGCGCATGACGATCTGGTCCTGCGCCTGCTGGAGCTGGGCCAGCACGTCCTCGAGTTCGTCGTTCTTGCCCTGGAGTTCCTCCGCGAGCTCCTCGACGAGGTTGAGGCGCTGCACTTCCAGGGCGTGACGCCGGAACACGTCGAGGGCGGCGGCCATCTCCGCGACCTCGTCACGTCCGCCGATGTCGGCCCGGATCTCCAGGTCGCCCTGGGCCATGTTGCGCATCCATTCGGAGAGCATCCCGATGCGCCGCAGCAGCACCCGTCCGATGAACAGCCAGGTGATCAGCAGCGCGCCCGTGATGCTGATCGCGAGGATGGCGAGCAGCAGCACGCGGCCCGTGAAGATCGCCTGGCTGGATGCCTGCGTGGCTTCCTCGGTGCTCGCCTGGGCCGCGCTGACCAGGCCGTTTACCTCCGCAACCAGCTCGACGGAGAGATCGCGATTGAGGTCGATCAGCTCCGCCTGGCGTTCGGCGATCCGCAGTTCAGTGGCGAACAGATCGAACACCGTGTCCTCGCCCGAGCCGAGCGCGAAGAGACGCGCGAAGACCGGCGCCGCTTCGGCGTGGAAGGAAGAACCGACCAGGGCCGACAGGTTCCTGTCGATACGGCTGACCGCGGATTCGAAGCGCTCGCGCAGCGGCTCGATCAGCGACGCGTCGGGCAGGGTGAAGGCGTTGGCCAGGAGCTCGGTTGCGATGTTCACGTCTGCCTGCAACTCGGCGAGACGCCGGTAGCGGACGAACTGGTCCTCGGAGAGATGCTCCTCGCGCGGCGCCGGGGCCACCGTGAGGCTGCGATACCCGGTCAGTGCGAAGAAGAGCTGGTCGTCGATGGCGGGGGCGAGGGCGTCGTCCAGACTGGCTCGCACCTCCGTAAGTTCCAGTTGCAGCGCTTCCCGGCGCGCGGTCAGTTCGAACACGCCGGATGTCTCGTGCTCGAGGGCCTCGATGTTCGCGATGATCGTGTCGGCGCGCTCGCGGATGCGCAGGACCCGCTCCCGTTCGGCGTCGCCCTCCTCCAGGGCGGCCATCTCCGCCTCGAACGAGGCGTATGCCTGGTGGATGCTGCGGACCACCTGCTCGAACTCTTCCGGCGTGGCGGCGACGGTGAGGTTGGGAGCCGCGGCGACCAGGTTGCCGCTGTACTGGGCGACGCCGAACGCGGCCGCCAGTTCCGGCACGCTGCCCTCGTTGACCTGGCTCTGGACGGCCCCCACCTGGTTGAACGAGAACCAGCCGACCAGACTGGCGGCCAGGGTGAGGAGGACCGCGCCGCCCATCGCCAGGTACAGCTGGGTCGAGATCCGGAAGCGGCTTTCGAGCAGGCGCTTCAGTTTGTCGACCATGTCTCCACATCCTGCAGCGTTTCAATGGGGTGGTAGAGGCCGTCGGCGCCGATCACCGTGATGAACACGCTGTCCGAACCCTGGTTGTCGCCTTCGCCGAAGCTGAGTGCGAAGCCCTCGATGTCGATGGAGTCCGTCCCGAGGATGGCGTTCACGAAGCAGCCTCGGTCGAGCTCACGACCGCAGCCCTCGAGTCCCGCGATGGCGAGCCGGCCGGCGAGGTAGCCCTCGAGCGAGACGAAGCCGGGGGTGGCGCCGGGCGAATAGAGCGCCAGGGCGCGCTTGTAGGCGGCGATCACCGGGAGCGAGTCGTCGTCCGGGAAGGGGACGACCTGGGTCACGACCACGCCTGCGCCGTCAGGGCCAAGCTCGCGCGCGAGCGCGTTGCTGCCGACGAACGAGACGTTCAGGAAGACCGGGTTGAAGCCGGTGGTCCGGCCCCACTTGATCAGCGCAGCCATCGGCTCATAGGCGCCGATCATGATCACGGCGTCGGGTGCGCCCTCGCGAAGGTCCAGGAGCGCCGTCTTCACGGCCGTCGTGTTGCGGGGGTACAGGCCGACGGCGACGGGCTCGAGCCCTCGCCGCTGCAGTGCGGCCAGCGACCCCTGGTAGCCGGCGCGGCCGTAGGAATCGTCCTGGTACATGATGCCGATGCGTTCGATCCCGAGGTCGCCGATCAGCCGCGCCACCATCTCCTCGGTCTCCTGGTTGTAGGAGGCGCGCAGGTTGATGATGTTGTCCCACTCGGGGTCGCGCAGGAAGGCGGCGCCGGTGAAGGGTGCGATGTAGGGCACACCCGCTTCCGCGGCAATGGGCGTCGCGGAGCGAGACGTAGGAGTGCCCACGGCGCCAATCAGCGCGAACACCCCGTCTTCCTCGATCAGGTAGCGGGTATTGGCGATCGCCGCCTCCGGCTCGTAGGCGTCGTCGAGGGAGGTCAGTTCAAGTACGCGCCCGTGCACGCCCCCGCCGAGGTTGGCCTCGTAGAACGCGGCCTCGATCCCGATCCGCATGTTCTTGCCGAGTTCCTGGGCGGGTCCGTTGAACGCCGCGGACTGGCCGAACAGGATCCGGTTCTCGGTGACCCCCGGCGTTGCGGGCCGGGCGGTCGCGGTCGGCACGGGAGTTGCGTCGGTGACGACGCCGTCATCCTCGTCGTCGCCGCCCCAGAAACAGCCTGCCAGGAGCGACGCTGCAAGCACGACACAGATCCCAGCCAGCCTCACGACTCGCACGGGCCGGTCCCGTCTCATCTGACCTTGCGGGTGACCATCTTCAGACGATTCTTGCCCGACGAGCGCTCGTACTGCACGTCGTCCATCAGCGTGCGCACGAAGTGGACGCCGAGGCCGCCCAGGCGCCTGTCTGCCACGCCCGACGTCAGATCGGGTGCGGGAGCGTCGTTCAGGGGGTCGAAGGGCCGTCCGCCGTCGACGATCTCGATGGTCACCGAGTCCCCTTCGGATGTCAGGACGATCTCGATGTCGCTGGTATCGTCATCATGCCCGTAGTCCATGATGTTCAGGCCCAGCTCCTCGATCACCAGATTCACCCGGAAGAGCAGGTCGGGCGGCCAGTCATCCTGCTCCGCCAGATCCTCGATGGCGGCGACAATCCGCTCCAACTCGTGGTGGGCGGTCTTAACGGTGAGTGACAGTGCCGCGCTCAAACTGCTCACTCCCGTCGGAGGGTCAGGCAGGTGACGTCGTCGTGCTGTGGCGCCTCTCCGGTGAAGTCGTTGACCACCTTCATGACTTCCATGCCGGTCGTTCTAGCGTCTTCGGCCAGGTGCCCGGGCCCGAAGTACTCGCGCAAGCCCGCGATTCCGAGCAGTTCGTCGTCGGTGTTGGTGGCCTCGGTCACGCCGTCGGTGTAGAGGATGATCGTGTCGCCCGGCGCGAGCGTGTAGCTCTCATGGCGGTACTCGATGCCCGGAACCACGCCCAGGGCGATACCGCCGGTGAGGGGCAGCAGGGTAGAGCTGCCGTCGGCGTGGACTACGAGCGGCGGGTCGTGGCCGCCGCTGGCGTACGTGAAGGTCCCGGTCGCGGGACTGTAGGTGGCGTAGAGCATGGTGACGAACATGCCCGCCGTGTCGTCTTCCTGAAGCAGGCTGTTGACCTCGGACAGGACGGGGCCGGGTTCCTGGAAGCTGATCGCCGCGCCCTTCAGCAGCGTGCGGCTGGACATCATGAACAGGGCGGCGGGTACACCCTTGCCGGACACGTCCGCGATGGCGAGGCCGATCTGGTCGTCCTGGAGGCGGATGGCGTCGAAGAAGTCACCACCGACGTTCCGCGCGGGTTGCATCGTCCCGAAGGTCTTGTAGTCGGCGCCACTGGGGAACGTCGTGGGGAGGATCGACTGCTGCATCTTGCTGGCGACGTCCAGCTCGTTCTGCAGCGTGACCAACCTGTCGCGGCTCTTGAGCGCCTCGCGCCATTCCTCGACGTGTTGCAGCGTGCGGTCGACGGTGATCCGCAGGTCGTCGAAGTCCAGCGGCTTGGTCACGAAGTCGAACGCGCCGCGGTTCATGGCCGTGCGGATGTTCTGCATGTCGCCGTAGGCGGAGATGATCACGGCGCGGATGTCCGGGTTGACCGAGGGGATCTGCTGCAGCAGCGTCAGGCCGTCCATCTCGGGCATGTTGATGTCCGAGAGGACCATATCGATCCCGTCGTCCTCGTTGAGCTTCTCGAGGGCCTCCACGCCGTTGCGGGCGAAGACGAACTCGTAGAGGCCCTGCCGGATGGCGCGGCGCATGCGCTGGAGGACCAGGGGTTCGAGATCGGGTTCGTCGTCAACGACCAGGATCTTGTGGGTCATCGAGTAATCTAGCGTCTCCGGGGAGGGCGCTGCGTTTGTTCTGGCGCGGCGGCTCCGGCTCTACCCGCTGACGGCAGCCAGTGCCTCGTCGCGGGTGGCGTGAATCGGGATGATGGTGTCGAAGCCGCTGATCGCGAATACCTCGCGGATCGGGGCGTCAAGTGCGCAGAGCGCCATTGAGCCTCCATTGCCCTGGAGGGTTCGGGCCGTGAGCAGGATGACGCGCAGTCCCGCGCTGCTTATGTAGGAGATGTCCTCGAAATCAAGGACGAGGCCGCGATCGCTCTCCTCGATCGCCCCCTCGAGGGCTTCCTGGAACTCGCTCGCGTTGGAGCCGTCGAGGCGCCCCATCGGCTTGGCGATGACGGTCGCGCCCGCGCGCTCCGCGTTGATTTCCATAGGTCCGTCTCCTGACCCGTCGCTCGCGATTGGTGACAGGGCCGCAGTATAGGCCCCGTCGGAGTATACGGGGGCGGCTTAGGGCTGCCGGTGGCCCGCGACTCCCCTATCGCGCCCAGCGTAGTGCCGATGCGCGGCCGGAATACCCTTCGCTCTGCAGGGCCTAGGGCAGTCTGTCTTGGAATGATACATCAATGTCAGTGCCCGCCTTGCTGGATGTGGATGTAGCGTAGCAAACGATAGTTCTGCCTGTCGTGCGTAAATCGTGGACTCCGCTTCTGGCGACCTGCTACGATCCGCCCTGAGGCGACAAGGAGGCATGCTTGCGAGGGCTCAGCCGTCGCAGGCTGACGTTCAGCCTGCTGCTGATCACCGGCTACATGCTGGCCGAGATCATCGGCGGCCTGATTTCAGGCAGCCTCGCGCTGCTGGCCGACGCCGGGCACATGGCTACCGACGCGGCCGCGATCGGCCTCGCGCTGCTCGCGATGTGGTTCGCCGAACGGGAGGCGTCCGCGGAGCACACCTACGGCTTCTACCGGACCGAGGTGCTGGCGGCGCTGCTCAACGCGTTCGCGCTCTGGATCATCGTCGGATGGATCTTCTTCGAGGCGTACCACCGCTTCCGGATCGAGGGAGTGCATGTAGACGGATGGCCGGTGCTGATCGTCGGCACCGGCGGTCTGATCGTGAACCTGATCGCCGCCTACCTGCTGCACGCCTCTGCGGAGCACAGCCTGAACGCCGAAGGCGCCTTCCAGCACGTGCTGGCGGACCTGCTCGTCTCCGTCGGCGTGATCATCGCGGCCATCCTGGTGATCGCGTTCGGGTGGGTCAGCGCCGACCCGATCATCAGCGTGGTGATCGGGCTGCTGATTCTGGCCTCCTCGTGGGGCCTGGTGACCCGGGTCTTCCACGTGCTGCTGGAAGGCACCCCCCAGCACGTGGATGTCTACAGCCTCTGCCATGACATTGAGGAGATGGAGGGCGTGCAGCTCATCCACGATGTCCACTGCTGGACGATCACGTCCAACGACGAGGCGTTCACCGCGCACGTGCTGGTTGACCCCTCGTACGAGGGCGACATCGACGCGCTGATTGCCGGAATCCAGGATCTCGCGCACGACAAGTACAGCATCGGGCACGTCACCATCCAGGCCGAGCAGTCGCTGGAGAGTTGCACCGAGAACCACCACGTCGGTCACCTGGCGTTCACCGCGCGTCCGGAACCGAGCAGGGGATTCTCGGTCAGGGCGATGCTGCGCCTCTAGCAGCTCCGTAGTTCCGGTACAGCCAGGCTGGACATAATCACGCGACGATTCGTGGCGTCAGGCGGCGGCGTCCTGGCGGTGCACCGCCTCGATGAAGGCGCGCACGCGCGCGGGGTCCTTGCGCCCGTCGGTCTCCGTGCCGCTCGAGACATCGACGGCCCACGGGCGGACGCGCTCGATCGCCTCGCCGACGTTCTCCGGGGTGAGGCCGCCGGCGAGCATCATCGGCAGTTCGGCGGAGACCATGCGGGCGACCTCCCAGTCGAACGTGCGCCCCGATCCGCCGCGGTACGGCCCATGCGCCGAGTCCAGCATGAGCGCGATCGCAAAGCCCGGCTCGACGAACTTGAGCGGGTCCGAGGGCGAGTCGAGCGGGGAGACGTGGACCACCTGGATCACCTGCCGCGCGACGAGCAGGCAGTCGTCCCAGGCCTCGTCGCCGGAGAGCTGAACCAGGTCCACCTCGC
Organism: Dehalococcoidia bacterium; assembly: GCA_965261685.1. Taxonomy (GTDB): domain Bacteria; phylum Chloroflexota; class Dehalococcoidia; order UBA2979; family UBA2979; genus VXMT01. The sequence continues at coordinate 113,416 of CBDHDI010000011.1, read as the reverse complement.
TCTCCAGCGCGATCTCGTTGACTTCCTCGATCGACTGGTCGGCGAAGAGGCCGACGGTGAGCGGCCGCTTCGCCTCGAGGTAGGCCTCGATCACTTGCGCGCCGTGGCGGAACCACTCGCGCTCGTCCTCGCGGGCGTGGCCCCAGGCGGGAGGCGGCAGCGCGATCTCGTGCGCGGCAAGCGGCTCGCCGAGGGCGCGCACCATCGCCTGCGCCTCGTCGACGCCAACCTGGCGACTCGATTCCGCGAAGCATATCCCCACGAAGTCGGCGCCGGCGTCGGCCGCGGAGAGCACGTCGGCGGGCGTGCGGTTGCCGCAGATCTTGACGAGCGTCATGGGCCGGCCACCGCGCGACGAGCCCCTGCGAGCGCCAGCTCGAGGGCCTTCGAGGCGACATCGCCGGAACGGACGAGCGCCTCGCCAACGAGCACGGCGTCCGCGCCGGCGTCGGCCATCCGTGCGGCGTCCTCGGCCGTGTGGATCGCGGACTCGGCGACGAGCGTGACGCCGTCCGGCGCGAGCGGCGCGAGCCGCTCGAAGGTCGCGAGGTCCTCGTCGAAGGTCCGCAGATCGCGGTTGTTGACGCCGATCACGCGCGCTCCGGCGTCGACGGCGGCCGCGAGCTCCTCGGCGTCGTGGACCTCGACCAGCGCCTCCATGCCCTGCGCGTGCGTGAGCGACAGTAGCTCCGCGAGCGCGCTCGGTGGGAGGAGCATCGCGATCAGCAGCAGCGCGTCCGCGCCGTGCGCGCGCGCCTCGATGACCTGGTAGGGGTCGAAGAGGAAGTCCTTGCGCAGCAGCGCGGGCCGGTCCGCGTCCCCCTGGAACGCGTCGGCGGCGGCTACGAGGTCACCGATGCTGCCCTGGAAGAAGCTGGGCTCGGTCAGCACGGAGACGGCGGACGCGCCCGCGGCGGCGTACTCGCGCGCCAGCGTGGTGGCGTCGAGCCCGCCGTCGATCACACCCCGGGAGGGCGAGGCGCGCTTGATCTCCGCGATCAACCGCAGCCGTGCGCCCTCGGGCGAGGCTGCGCGACCCTCGACGAGGCGGGCGGCGAAGTCGATCGGCGGCGGGCGCGAGGCGGCGAGTCCTTCGAGTACGGCGAGAGGCGCGGCATGCTGGTCCTCGGCCAGCCGCAGCCGCCGGTCGGCGACGATGCGATCGAGCACCGTGCCCGTCTCGCGCGGGCCGCTGGAGGCGGCCGTCGTGTTTGCCGTCATCGCGTCAGCTACGCCGGGTGGCCTCGACGAAGGCGCCGAGGCGTGCGGCCGCCTCGCCCTCGTCGATCGCCTTCAGCGCCTGCTCGGTGCCCTGCTGGATCGAGGAGGCGAGGCCGCAGACGTAGAGCCCCGCGCCGGTGTTGACGGCGATGAAGTCGCGCAGCGCCGGCGATCCGTCGCCGCGCAGCACAGCGCGCAGCGCCTCCGCGTTCTCCTCGGCGCTGCCGCCGCGCACCTCGTCGAGCGTGCGCTCCGTCACACCGAGGTCCTTCGGGGTGACGCGGCGTTGCGTGACCTCCGTGCCGCGGACCTCGAACAGCGTCGTCGGCGCCGAGACCGAGATCTCGTCGAGGCCCTCGTCGCTCGAGACCACGAGGGCGTGCCGTACGCCGAGGCGCGCCAGCGCGCCGGCGAGCAGCTCGGCCGTGGCGAGGCTGGGGGTGCCCAGCACGTGGCTGTTGGCGGACGCGGGGTTGGTGAGCGGGCCGAGGATGTTGAAGACCGTGCGCACGCCGATCTCGCGCCGCAGCGGCGCCGCGAACTTCATCGCCGGGTGGAACGACTGCGCGAAGAGGAAGCCCACGCCGGTGTGCTCGATGCAGCTCGCCACCTGCTCCGGCGAAAGTGCGATCTCGGCCCCGAGCGCCTCGAGCAGGTCGGCCGAGCCGGACTGCGAGGTCATCGCGCGGTTCCCGTGCTTGGCGACCTTCGCCCCGGCGGAGGCGGCGACAATCGCGGCCGCCGTGGAGACGTTGAAGGTGGCAAGCCCGGAGCCGCCGGTGCCGCAGGTGTCGAGCAGCGGGCGCGCGCGGACGTGCGCCTTGAGCGAGTGCTCCCGCATCACGCGCGCCATGCCCACGACCTCGTCGACGGTCTCGCCCTTGTGCTGCAGCGCGACGACGAAGGCGCCGAACTGCGCGGGCGTCGCCTCCGCCTCCATGATCTCGCCCATCACGGCGGCGGCCTCGTCCTCGCTGAGGTCGCGGCCTTCCGCCGCGATCGCCGCGATCGCCTCGCGGATCATGAGCCGTTCCCCTGTCGCAGGCCGACGAGGTATCCGTCCACGGGGATCAACTGGCGATTCCGCGGATCGACTCCCAGCGCGAACGCTTCCAGTGTGTAGGCGCCCAACAGCACGGTGGCGCCTTCGTCGCCAAACACCACGAGCGTCGTGCGCTCGCGTCCGTCGAGCCGGACGGTGGCCTCGCCAATGTCCTGCTGCATCCGACTGCCATCGGCGATGATGAACGTGAGGCTGTCCGTCGGCTCAACGCCAAGCCGTCTCAGGATGGATGCGGGCACAAGAGTGTAGGTCGCACCAGTGTCGACGAGCGCCTCCATGGTCTCGAATGGTCCCTCGCGCCCGGCGGCGAGTTCGATCGGCTGGTGGAACGTGCCCATCTCAGGCCGCCTCTCGCCTCACGCCGGGGCCGCCGCTGTGCGCGGCGACTCCATCGCGAGGAAGTTGCGAAGCAGATCGTGGCCGGTCGTCGTCATGATCGACTCGGGGTGGAACTGGACGCCCTCGATCGGCAGCGTACGGTGGCGGACTCCCATGATCACTCCGCTCTCCGCTCGCGCCGAGACCTCGAGCTCGTCCGGCAGCGAGTCCGGCTCGATCGCCAGTGAATGATAGCGAATCGCCTCGAACGGCTGCGGCAGCGACTCGAAGACGCCTCGTCCGTCGTGCGTCACCGTCGAGATCTTGCCGTGCATGATCTCGCCCGCGTGACCGACCCGCGCGCCGAACGCCTCGCCGATGCTCTGGTGCCCGAGGCAGACGCCGAGCAGCGGCACCTGCCCGGCCGCCGCCCGGATCAGATCGATCGAGATGCCCGCCTCCGCGGGCGTGCACGGCCCCGGTGAGACGACGATCCGCTCCGGCCCCATCGCGAGGCAGTCCTCGACGCTCGCCTCGTCGTTGCGCACGACCTCGACGGTCGCGCCCAGCTCGGAGAGGTACTGGTAGAGGTTGTAGGTGAACGAATCGTAGTTATCGATCAGCAGAAGCATGGGAACGCTCCAAACAGGCCAGGGATGTAGGCCACAGACCGCCCGCGGACGTTATCGATCAGCAGAAGCATCTCAGGCCTCCTCGTCTTCGTCGGGATCCGCCTGCGAGGCGGCAAGCATCTTCGCGAGTTGCTGCGTGTGCGCCTTGTCGTGGGCGACGATTCGCGCGATCCGGTCGCCGACGCGCACCGCGCCGCGATCGGCGTGGTTGCCGTAGGCGTCCAGCTCGCCCTGCCCGAGCGTTTCGAGCCAGGCGAGCGTCTTCGCGCGCAGCGCATCGAGGCGCTCGAGCCCGGCGCGATCGCTTGCCGGGCGCGTCCGGCCGGCGCGCTCGGCGGCGCCCTGCGCCGGGTTGAACGGTCGCCAGGTGTGGCCCGGCGTCTCCAGCAACTCGCGCGCCTCGGAGGCGTAGTAGGCCTCGACCGTCGCGCAGTGCGCGAGCAGGTCGACCGGCGCCCAGTCGCCGTCGAGGCTGACGTCGCGCCACGGCTCGTCGAGGGCGAGGTAGGCGGCGCGCAGGGTGTCGCGCGCGGTGATCAGCTCCGCCGTCAGCTCCTCGACGCTGGCGCTCTTCGGGAGCGCGCTCGCGTCCGCGGGCAGGCCCCGCAGCCAGCCGCGCACGCCCTCGACCACGTCGATGCCGGCTGCGCCGCCGGGTGGCGCCCAGGCAGCATCGAGGAAGTCGGCGGGCGCGTACTGCGGGTCGCCGCTCCACGAGCTGCAGAGGAAGACGTTGGCGATCGCCAACGGCAGCGCGACCGAGTCGCTGAACTCGGCCCGGTCGGGCGTCAGGTGGAGGCGGTCGTTCAGCAGCCGCGCCAGCGCCTGCTCCGCGGTCTCGTCGTCGGCGACGGGCTCCGAGGGCAGGGACCAGCGGCTGCCGGCGCCGCTGCGCTCCGCGGCGGCGTGTTGCACGAGCAGCACGCGGCCGTCGCTGCGGCGCAGGGCGGCTGCGGCGACGAGCGGTTTGGCATCCATCAGTAGCCCAGGCTTCCCGCGGGCGTGCTGGCGCCCGCTCGTGCCTCGGCGTCGTCGATGGCGGCCATCAGCGCGCGCGCCTTGTGCTGGGTCTCCTCGAACTCCCGCTGCGGGTCGGAGTCGTAGACGATGCCGCCGCCGGCCTGCACGTACGCGACGCCGTCGCGCAGCAGCACGGTGCGGATCGTGATGCAGGTCTCGACGTTGCCGGAGAGATCGAAGAATCCGACCGCCCCGGCGTAGGGGCCGCGCCGGTCCGGCTCCAGTTCCGCGATGATCTCCATCGCGCGGATCTTCGGCGCGCCGGAGACGGTGCCCGCCGGGAAGGCCGATCGCAGCGCGTCGTACTCGCTCATCCCCTCGCGCAGCTCGCCCTGCACGTGGCTCACGAGGTGCATGACGTGCGAGTAGAACTCGAGGTCGAAGCTCTGCGTCACCTCGACCGAGCCGGTCTTCGAGACGCGCCCGACGTCGTTGCGCCCGAGGTCGAGCAGCATCACGTGCTCCGCGATCTCCTTCGGGTCGTTGCGCAGCTCCTCGGCCAGTCGCTCGTCCTCGGCCGGGGATCCGGTGCGGGGACGTGTCCCCGCGATCGGGTGCACGTCGACGCGGCCGTCCTCGACCTTGACGAGCAGCTCGGGAGAGGCGCCGACGATGGCGATCTCGCCGAACTGCAGCAGGTACATGTACGGCGACGGATTGACCACGCGCAGCGAGCGGTACAGCTCCACCGCATGCACGCCGGTCCTGCGCGAGAAGCGCTGCGCGATCACCGCCTGGATGATGTCGCCCTCGACGATGTAGCGCCTGGTCGTCTCGACGGCCTTCAGGTAGTCCTCGTGCGCCCAGTTGGACTCGATCGGCTGCCCCGTCGGCCCGTCGAGCGGCGTGTAGGGCAGCGCGGCGAGCGGGCTCGCGAGGCGCTCCGAGAGGCGCTCGATCTTCGCGACCGCGGCGTCATAGGCGGCGTCGACATCGCCGTCGAGGCGTGCATGCGAGATCACCTTGATCGTGTGCAGCACGTGGTCGAAGACCAGCAGCGTGTCCGTGAACATCAGCCAGGACTCCGGCACGCCCAGCGCGTCAGTCTCCGGCTGCGGCACGCGCTCGAAATGGCCGACCGCCTCGTAGCCGATGTAGCCGACTGCGCCGCCGTGGAAGCGCGGCAGGCCGGGCGCCGGGACCGGGCGGAACTGGGCGATCTCGTTCTCGATCACGCTCAGCGGGTCGCCGTCCTCGTGGTCGAGCGCGCTCACGCGGTAGGGCTCCGTGCCGATGAACGAGTAGCGCCCCATGCGCTCGCCGCCCTCGACGGACTCGAGCAGGAACGAGTAGTCGCCGCGCGCGACCTTGAGGTAGGCGGAGACGGGCGTTTCGAGGTCGGCGCGGACCTCGCGGTAGATCGCGGCGAGGTTGCCCTCGCCGGCGGCGGCGAGGCCGTGCAGCTCCTCGCGGCTCGGGATCGTGCGTGGTGCGGTGGGTGCGGTCATTGTCGTGGTCCTGTCCGTGCGGTGCAGCCTTCCGTGCGTGCGGCGTGCGGCCACCACCAGACGCCGCCGATACGCGGCGCGGACTGGCGGCAGTACGGCGCAGGGCTGCTGTGCACGATCAAGCCTCCTCGTGATCCCTCAACAGTGTGCGCCCCGGACGCAAAAGAACCACCGCCCTGGGGCGATGGTCCTCGCGGCGCCACCCAAGTTCCGCGCGCCGGCAGGCCTCGAGGCCCGCGGCTCGCGCTCATGCAAGGCACGGCCACCCGGCTGCCCCGGAGGCGGGGCGTGGCGGCGATGCCCTGGGCCTGGATAACGGCGCCCACACCGTCGACGCCTACTTGCCCCGAGGGGCGTTCGGGCCGAGACTCCCGGGTCCATTCCGCCGCTGCTGTCGGGCGCCGGGCTTCCACCTTGCCCCGGCTCTCTGGGCCCCGCGTGGCGGCGTACTACTCCCGTTCCGCGTCGCTCTCTTCACGCTACGACCGTGATCGAGGCTACGGCTGGCCGCGCCGAAGTGTCAACGCGCGCGAGCGCGCCGGGGGTGGGGTTCTCCTTAGTCACGCCCGCGTTCTCCGGCGGGGAGCAGCTGGGACTCCGAGAGGCTCTCCGGGTTGCGCTCCCGCCAGCTGCCGGCGTCGACCGCGGCGAGGAAGTCCTCGACCGCGCGGTTGAAGGCCGCCGGCTCCTCGAGGTTCACGGTGTGGCCGGAGCGCGGGATCACGACCAGGGCGGAGCTGCGGATGGTTCGCTTCATGAAGAGCCCGGGCTCGAGGCATGGCTCGTCCTCGTCGCCGGTCACGATCAGCGTCGGGACGGTGAGCCCTCGCAGCCTCTCCTCGAGCGCGAGGATGGAGGGGCGGTTGCGCTGCACACCGAGCATCGTGTTGGCGTGGCCGAGGGTCGAGGAGGCCCGGAACTGCGCCCGGAACTCCTCCCAGCCGCGTGGATCCTTGTCGCGGAATTGCACGCGCGTGGGCCCCCGCGTGTAGACCTCCCCGAAAGCCTCGATCCCCTCGGCGAGCAGCCGCTCGGCGACTTGCTCGGCGTCGCGCTCGAAGTCGGAGCGGTCGGCCGTGCTGCCGTAGCCCGCGCCGGCGACGGTGAGCGAGCGCGCGCGCTCGGGGTAGGTGAGCCCGAAGATGAGTGTCGCGTAGCCGCCCATGGAGAGCCCGACGATGTGCGCGCGATCGGCGCCGATCGCATCGAGAACGTCGCGGATGTCGTCGACGGCGCGCTCCTGCGAGTAGCTCGAGCGCGCCTCCGGGACATCCGAGGGCGGGTAGCCGCGCGCCGCGCAGGCGACCGTCCGGTAGCGGCGCCCGAAATGGCGCACCTGCTGCTCCCAGCTGCGGTGGTCGCCGGCGAACTCGTGCACGAAGACGACGGGTATGCCCGCGCCTGTCTCCTCGTAGTAGAGGCGTACGCCGTCGGAGGCGGTGGCGTATGGCATCGGGCTCCTCCTGCGGGCTTTCGCGCGCCGACGCCTCGCGGCGCCCGGCGCTGTGGCGCGCGTCCCGTGCCTGCGCTGGCCGTCGCAAAGCGGGGTCGCCCCGTCGGGGCGCACACGATACGGGATCGCCGTGCGCGGACGCTACGCGGAGCGGCTCGCTCCGCCGGTGGCGAGGCGGGAGAGGCCCGTGCTGTAGCCTGAGGGCCCGAGGCGTGCGCGGCCCGCGCCTCCGCGCCGCGGGAGCGAGCATGCGACAGCGACGCTTCCACACCGCCTCTATCGCCATCCTCGCGGCGCTCGTGCTGGGCACGGGGGTCGCGTCCACGGACCTGACTGCATCCGCGGAGACGCCTGCGACGGCCAGATCAGCCTGGATGTCGACGCAGCTCCAGCCCGGCTGGAACATGGTTGGCTGGGTCGGACCGGAGACCGCCTCCAGGCGGTTGTTCGAGGAGATCCCGGCGCTCCAGCGGATCTCGGCCTGGGACGCGGGCCAGCAGCGCTACCGCAGGGCGTGGCCAGACCAGGACGAAGCGTTGCCGGCGCTGACGCCCGATCGTGGCCTACGGGCAATCGAAAGCGACCAGAGTTGTCTTCCCGCCTATAATCTCGGTACAGGCCTCGTACAGGCGAGTTACATGAACCGTGTAGTTGTTGTCCCCGGTCCTGTTTAGTGCCGCTTGTGTGGGCCGTATTTCGATATATACATCATCCGCCAGAAGATCGCTGGCCCACTTATAGCCGGTTGCTGTCCTGCCGTTTGCCAGCCCGTACCCGATGGATTTACCGTCGCTATTCCAAAGCAGGAACCACGCGCCGTGGTCGCTGCTCACGGTGATTTGTAGCACCGAGTCACGTGTAATACCGGGATCAGTTGCATCCGTGACTTCGGGAATGGCTAGAAATCTAAACCAATCCGAAACATCACTGGTATCTGACACTGACGCTATCCTGCCAATTGCTACGAGCGAAGAAGCGGCTAGCTGAATTCCAAGCCAGGTACGGGTTTGGTTGCTAGTCCAAATGCCGCCATTAGGCAATGCAGCGTCCGACTGTGGTTCGATAGGTATTGCCAGCAACTTCATTGTGACATTGTTGCGCGTTGAGTTTGTCTGCTCCAACCTGATGCCGTAGGCGCGTGGTTCTAGATCGACGAACGATATGCTGTCTTCGAACTTGTTTCCGTTCCGCCCCTGGCCGTCTGCGTGTTTGACGATACGGTGCTCCTCTTGGCCGACGTACAGGCTCAACTTCGCATCGGCATGTTCCTGCTCTGAGACGACGATTTTGACGGAAGCAGCGTTGGTGAGCGTGAACGACGAGTAAGACGTCTTGTTCGTGGCAGACAGAGTGAACGTGCTCTCGCCGTATTGATAATCGGGGTTCTGGCGAAACGTGAGTGTCGCCTCTTCTGAAGGTGGTTCGTACAGGGGGTCGAGGGTACGGGAGTTGCCGGCGCTCAGAGTGAGCAGTGTCGGGTTGTCCGGGCTGCGGCCTACGGTCGGCGAAGTACTGGTGTGATCGCGTGTCTCTATGCCTGGTCCGGGCTCGGATCCGTCCGGCACGGATGTGGACTTGTCTTCGCCGCTCTGGCTGGGCGCCGAGTTGCTCGACGTACCGTCATCAGAGGTCGGCTCGCCGGGCAATGTCTCGGCTGCCGCGGCTGCGGTGGCGCTGGCTTCCTGGGACCAGGCGCTGCGTTTGGCGCCGGATACCGCGGGCTTGAACCGGGCGAGTACTTTCAGCTTGTATTCGGCGTCGGGCACGAGGCCGCTGAACGTCACGGTGGCGCCGGCGGGGTACGCGTTCCAGGTCAAGTCGCCGTAGCGGCTGTATTCGCCGTCGGCCGGCGCCAGGGCCACGCGGTAGTCGTTCGCTCCGTCGGGGTGCGCGTCCCACGCGATGATGAGCTCACCGGGGTTGTCGCCGGGCTGAGCGGTCACCCCGGTGACGGGTCCGCGCTGCGGGGCTGCGTGAGCCGGAACCGCTATACTGGCGACCGCCGCCGCCAGCACCACCGCCGCCAGGCTCAGCGCAGCGAACAAACGGACGCGTCTACGACTACCCCATGCTCGCCAGGAACTACTGTTCGCTAGACGACCGTTGCTTCCGGCGTCTGTCTCTCTGCCAACATCCAACCGATTCGGTCCCCGGCCATTGCTACTCAACATGGGTCAAATCTCCTGGCTTGAATCAGGTCGCCTGACTGAAACGCGCGCCGGTCTTCACCACCGGACGTGATGCCCACCATCCATCTGCCGCGCGCTGCTCCAGCGCTCAAGGACCTGGAAATCTGAGACAGCCGCGATAGCCGCGACGGCCGCAGAGCAGGCCGGGACAGCCGCAGAGCAAGCCGGGACAGATGAGCGATTGAATAAGGGCATGACACCCTCAGATCACATTCGGCGGTTAGCAGTATCATATTTGATGTGTATGAGTGTGCGATGAGTTACCCAGCTATTATCAGTGAGTTCTTATCAGTACTGCTCACGCCAGGGGACTCGGTCAGGGATCCCGGCGCTGACCGAAGCCCGCCGCTCACACCTCCACGGCGCGCCGCCCCGGACGCGCGCGCTCCCGCGCGATCCAGGCGCGCACCTGCGCGACGGTGCCTTCGAGGTCGCCCTCGGCGTTGACGATGACGGTGTCGAAGGCGCCCTGCTGCTCCAGCTCGGCGCGCGCGGAGGCGATGCGGAGGGCGCGCTCGATCGGTGGCGTGCCGCGCTCGCGCAGGCGCTGCTCGATCTGCTCGAGGCTCTCCGGAGCGATGAAGATTAACCGCGCATCCGGGATCGTTTCGCGGATTGCGATCGCACCCTGCACGTCCACCTGCAGCAGCACGTCGCGCCCGCTCGCGAGGGCGCTGCGCAGCTGCGCGCGCGGCGTGCCGTAGAGGCGGCCGTGCACCTCGGCGTGCTCGACCAGCTCACCGGAGCGAACGGCGGCGCGGAACGCCTCGCTGCTGGCGAAGACGTAGTGGACGCCGTCGACCTCGCCCGGTCGCGGCGGGCGCGTGGTCATCGTGATCGCGCGGGCGAAGTCGTCGCCCGCGAGCAGCGCGCTCATCACCGCGTCCTTGCCGACGGCGGACGGTCCCGAGATCACGGCCAGCAGAGGCGGCGTGGTCGACAAGTCTCGCTCCTACGCCGCGCCGATCCGCGCGAGGTCCGACCAGAACGCGGGGTAGGAGACGCCCACGGCGTCCGCGCCCTCGATCGCGGACTCGCCATCGGCGATCAGCGCGCCGACCGCGCCGAGCATCGCGAGGCGGTGGTCGCCGGCCGCCTCGACGCGCCCGCCGCGCAGTCTCGCCCCGCCGCCGACGGCGAGGCCGTCGGGGCGCTCCTCGACCTCCGCGCCGAGGGCGCGCAGCGCCGCCGCGGTGGTGGCGACGCGGTCCGACTCCTTGACGCGCAGTTCCGCGGCGTCGGCGATCACCGTCTCGCCCTCGGCGACGGCGCCCGCCAGCGCGAGCAGCGGAAGCTCGTCGATCGCGCGCGGCACGACGTCGCCGCCGATGCGCACGCCGCGCAGCGAGGCGGAGCGGACGCGCAGGTCGGCGACCGGCTCACCGCCCGTGGAGCGTTGCTCGAGTTCCTCGATGTCGGCGCCCATCTCGCGCAGCACCTCGAGGATGCCCGCGCGCGTGGGGTTGAGGCCGACGCCGCTGAGCAGCAGGTCGGCGTCCGGGTGCAGCGTGGCGGCGACGATCCAGGCGGCCGCGGTGGAGATGTCGCCGGGGACGCGCACGCCGACGGCCTGCAGGTCGCCCGCAGGCGGCGTCAGCGTCACGGTTGCGCCCTCGACGGCGATGTGGGCGCCCATGGCCGCCAACATGCGCTCGCTGTGGTCGCGCGAGCGCGAGGGCTCGGCGACGGCGGTCGCGCCCTCGGCGGCGAGCCCGGCGAGCAGGATGGCGGACTTGACCTGCGCTGAGGCGACGGGCGTCTCGATGCGCTGGCCGCCGGCGATCGCGCCGCCCTCGATCACCAGCGGCGGCAGCGTGCCATCCGCGCGCGCGCCCACGCGGGCGCCGAGGGTGCGCAGCGGCTGGACGATGCGGCCCATCGGGCGGTCGCGCAGGGAGCCGTCGCCGGTCAGCACGGAGAGGAACGGGAACCCGGCGAGCAGGCCGCTCAGCAGCCGGATCGTCGTACCGGAGTTCCCGCAGTCGAGCACGTCGGACGCCTCGTGGAGGCCGGCGCGGCCACGCCCGCGGACGATGAGCGCGTCCTCGGCGGGCTGCTCGATCTCCGCGCCGAGGGCGCGCATGCACTCCAGCGTGGAGCGCGTGTCGGCGGCATCGAGGAAGCGGTCGATGCGCGCCTCGCCCTCGGCGGCGGCGTTGAGCATGAGTGCGCGGTGCGTGATCGACTTGTCGCCGGGGATCTCGATCCGGCCGCGCAGCCGCGCGGGCGGTGTGACTCGCATCGTCTGCGGGGCGCCCATGCCGCGGCTAGCTACGGCCGAGGAAGCGCCTGCGCTGGCGCGTCTGCTTGTCCTCGTCGTCGTCTTCGTTCATCTGGCGCAGCCGCTCGGAGAGCGCGCCGCCGAGGAACAGGTCGGTCATGCCGGGCATCGGGACGCCGGAGCCCTTCTGGTCGATCTCGACGCGCCCGATCTGGCCGTCCTGGAAGGAGAGATGGTCGAGGTTGAGTTGCACCAGGTAGCGCAGGAACTCGTCGTTCCGCTCCGGGTCGGCGATCATGTCCTCAAGGTCGTGGAGCGCGCCGCGCAGGCGTTGCAGCCAGTGCACCACCTGCTCGCGGTTGGTGACTGCGATGTCGTGCGCCATCTGCTCGTCGGTGCCCGCGAGGCGCGTCGTGTCCTTGAATCCGCTGGCTGCCAGCAGCGACATCTCCGGCCAGGCCTCGGAGTCCCGCACCATGCGGAAGAGCGCGCTCGCGGCGAACATCGGCAGGTGCGAGATCGCGGCGGCGTAGGAGTCGTGCTCCTCGGCGTCCATGTACATCGGCTTCGCGCCGAGCGCCGTGGCGAGACCGGCGACGGTCTCGACGGCGCTGCTGGCGGCCGAGCGCGAGGGCACGATCACCCAGCGCGCGTCCTGGAACAGCGTCGCCTCGGCGGCGGCCGACCCGAACTGCGTCTTGCCGGCCAGCGGGTGCCCGCCGACGAAGCTGACCGAGCTCGGCAGCAACTCGTCGGCCCAGCGCATCACCTGCGCCTTCGTCGAGCAGGTGTCGGTGAGGATCGCCCCCGGCGTCAGGGCTGAGGCGATCTCCTCCATCACGTCGCGCGTGGCGAGCACCGGCGTGCTGATCACCACCAGCGAGGCGTCCTGGACAGCCTGGCGCAGGCTGCCGCCGCGCTTGTCGATCGCGTCGCGGCGTTCCGCTTCGCGCTCGCGCTCGCGGCTGATGTCGAAGCCGACGATCTCGATCTCGCCCTTGCCTCTGGCTTCTTTCAGCCCGAGGCCGATCGAGGCCCCGATCAGGCCCGTACCGAGGATGGCGACCTGTGTCATATGCACCGTGCCATTCGTGCCGCGCGGGGCGAGGAGCGCCGCTCAGTCGTCTGGCTTCGATGGTAGCACGGGCGGCCCCGGCCGCCCTCCGGCTGCGCCCTCAGCAGACCCGGTCAGCCTCCATCAGCCAGGCGAGTTCGTGATCGTCGCCGGGCGAGGCGTCGTGGTGGCCGCGGACCAGCTCGCAGACCCGCGGCGAGCAGCCGATGGCGGCGAGCCGCGCCGCGCCGCGCTCGGGGTGGTCGCGCAGCGCCGCGAGGGCGCGTCCCAGCCGGCCGCCACCGCGATCGGCGAGGCGCGCGTGCGTCCTCGGCGCGAACTGCGGCAGCAGGACGTGGAGGATGCGCTCGTGTGCGTGCAGCGCGCCCTTGCCGGCGTTGTGCAGGAGCGCGGCTACCAGCAGCTCATCGGAGGGCGAGGCGTTCGCGCGCAGCCAGGTCAGCACGTCCAGGGCGTGCCGGCGCTCCCGGCCCTGCAGCGAGGCGAAGAGCCGCAGTTCGGCGGGTCCGAGCAGCTCGCGTACCGCGCGTGCTTCCGCAGGGGAGAGCGAGCCGCGGAGGCCTCGGAAGAAACGTCGCGTGTGCCGTGCGAGGTCCGTGGCGGCGTCCCGCACGCGCGTCAGACCAGCCGCACCACGGTGTCGCCCGCGAACAGCTCGAGCAGGATGTTGCGCGGCGGCCCCATCGCGTCGAACAGCCACGTCGGGCCCCCCAGGAAGGGGAGGAAGATCAGCACCATCAGAATGCCGGGGCACCACGGCTCCAGCCTCGTGAACTGCGCAGCGAGCGGGCGCGGCAGCAGGCCCGCGACCACACGGAACCCGTCGAGCGGCGCGAGCGGCACGAGGTTGAAGATCGCCAGGATCACGTTAAGTAGCACGATCGTGCCGAGGAACAGCCCGACCAGGTTCTCCGGCGACTCCGTCCACACGCCCGCCGCGAACTCGGCCAGCGAGGGCGCGACGAAGGGGTGGAAGAACGGTACCCAGCCGAGCTTGATGGGGAGGCCGGCGATGGCCGCGACGATCAGGTTCGTCACCGGTCCGGCGATGGCGATCGCCGCCATGTTCAGCTTCACGTTGCCGGAGGTGTTATGCGGGTTGACCGGCACCGGCCGCGCCCAGCCGAAGCCCGCGAAGAAGATCAGCGCCGCCCCCAGCGGGTCCAGGTGCCGCTTGGGATTGAGGGAGAGCCGCCCGTATGACCGCGGCGTGCGGTCACCGAGCGAGTCGGCGACATAGGCGTGGGCGAACTCGTGCAGTACCAGGCCGACCAGCAGGGAAGCGCCGAACGCAGCGATCAGGATGACGAAGGCAAGCGGCGCATCATCGAGCACCGCGAGATAGCGAATGATCACATGATCCAGCGTACCAGCGGCCGTCCCAGAGCGCGCTTACCGGGACTGCGCCGGACGCCTCCGGGGCCTCGCGCGTTGACACGGCGCGACGGCCGTTCATATCGTGATTCGAGCCCTCAGGCGACTGTGGGCTCACCCTGGCGGGGGGCCGGCATCCCGGAAAGCCCGAGGGCGCATGACCATGCCCCGCCTCGTCCTGCTCCTGCTCGCCCTGCTCCTGCTCGCCCTGTCCGCGCTGGCTGCCGCCGCGTGCAACCCCCGCGGCGACGATCCGGACGGGGTCCCCGCCGAGGCGCGCCTCGTCTTCGCCGAGTTCGGCCCCACCGAAGACCGCATCTACCTCGCACCGGCGGGAGACCTCGAGGCGCGAGAGGAGATCGCGCGCGTACCGCACGCGCCCGGCTGGGCGCTGACGCCGGCGACGGAGATGGCGGGCTCGCTCGTCGCCTTCGTCGCCCTGCCGCCGGAGGCCGAGCCGGTTCGTGGCTCGCCCGCCGAGCTGTGGCTGCTGGACGCCGCCAGCGGCGAGCTGACACGTCTTGCCGGCGACGCCGACCTGCTCGTCGCGCCCGTCTTCGACCGTGCGGGGCGCTACCTGCTCTATCGCAGCAGCGACGCGATCGAGGGCACGCAGGCGTTGGTGCGCGTCGATCTCGCGACGCGCGCACGGCGAACCCTGCGCGAGCTGTCCACCCGCTTCGGAGTCTTCCCCGTCGCGGTCGCGGATGATGGCGGTATCGTCTACGCGGAACTCTCGAACGGCGGCACCGATCTCTACCGCAGCGATGGCAGCGGCGAGGGCGGCGCCGAGTTGCTGTTCCACGCCTCGGACCACATCGCGCGCGGCTGGCGGCTCTCGCCGGACGGCGGCAGCCTCTCCTACCTCGCGCCGCGGATCGAGGCCGAGCGGGTCGTGCAGCGCCTCCACGTGACGGCTCTCGACGGCGGCAGCGAGCCGCGGATCGAGGCCGCTGAGGGGTTCGCCGGCGACCAGTTTTCGCCGGTCTGGATGCCCGCGGGTGATGGCATCACGTTCGGGCAGGAGCCCGGCTTCGCCGCGAGCGCTGCCCCGGTCACACTGGCCCTCGGAGGCGCCGGCGAGCCGCCCGCGCTCGCCGCGCCGGAGCAGGGCTTCGACGCGCCGCTCGGCTGGAGCGCGGACGGGCGCTACCTGGCGACGCGCAGTTTCGACGGGCGCGATGCCTACGAGCCCGGCCGCGAGTCGCTGGTGGTGATCACGAGCGCCGGCGGACGGGTGACGGTGCTGGCCGAGCACGAGCTGATCTTCATCGGCTGGCTGCTCGATGCCTGACGACGCGCTGCGCCGGGCCGCGCGCGTCGCGCTGCTCGCGTTCGCTGCGCTGCTCGCGCTCGGGCTCTGGGCTTCGCCTCGGGGCGCGGAGCCGGCGCTGGCCTGCGCCTTCCTCCGCAGCCCGGACACCTACGAGGCCGATCGCGCCCGCCAGTCCTACCTGGACGTGATAGACGCCGTGGCCGTCAACGCGCTGTTCCCCGGCGATCAGTTCTTCGGCCTGCCGACGATCGAGGTCGGAACGCGCACGAACCGCTCGGACAGCTCGATCCGGGAGATCCCCGTCGAACTGCTGCGCGCCATCGCGTGGGTGGAGTCCGATCTGACGATGGCTTCGCGCTCGGTCGCGTTCGAGTCCCAGGGTGATGCGTCGATCTCGTTCGACTGCGGTCACGGGGTGATGCAGGTGACGACCGGCATGACCGTGCCGCTGGGCGCCGGCAACCAGCCGAGCGCGTCACAGGTGAGCGTGGCGACGCATTACGCCTACAACATCGCGCGCGGCGCGGCGATCCTGGCGGACAAGTGGAACCGGGCGCCGCAGGTTCGCCCCATCGTGGGCACCGATACGGGGTCGTCCCCGGCGCTGATCGAGAACTGGTACTACGCGGTCTGGTCCTACAACGGGTTCACCGGACCCGGCTCCTACAAGTCCAACCATCCCGCGGACCCGGTCTTTGGCGGTTGGCCGCGCGAGCGCTATCGCTGCGACGGGACGCAATCGCGCAACCGCTACCCCTACCAGGAGCTGGTCTGGGGCTGCATGGCGCGTCCGCCCACGGCCAATGGCCGCCAGCTCTGGACGCCCGTCGATGCGACGCTGCCGAACCTCTCGCAGGTCAGCTACTTCGAGGCGCTCTCGATCGCCAACTTCCGGTTCCCCTACGTGGACATGGACATGCCGACGCCGCAGCCTTCGCACTCCACCGACACGCCCTCGGTCAGCGGGAGCTTCCGCTCCCGGGTGCTCGCGCAGCCTCACCTGTCCGTGAGTTCGCCGCCGCTGGAGATACGCACCGAAGGCACGTTCGACGAGACGCGCGCCACGGTGCGCATCGGCAACTCCGGGACGGGAATCCTCTCCTGGTGGGCGGCGCCCTCGAACGGCTGGATCGTCGTCGATCCACCGGCGGGCGTAGCCCTCGGCTCGGATGTCGCCTGCGCCGGCAGCGACTGCTCCCGCGAGGCGGAGATCACGATCACCGTGAACCCCACACTGCTGCCCGGATCGGTGGCGCAGGGGACGCTGATCATCTCCACGCCGAACGGCCAGGGCGGGAATATGCGGGTCAGCATCCATGTCGACGCTGACTTCACCGTCGGAGCACCCGGCACCAGCCGCGCCTACTGAGCGCGCCCTCGCTGCCTGCGTGCGACACTCGATCGAGGGAGGCGCACGCCATGCTCGAACTGATCCGGCCCTGGCTCGACGCGATCCGGCGCAATCACGCGCTGGAGCACGCCACGGTCGCGGTGCTGCTTGCGCGCCGCGGCCCCACGCGGCTCGCCGGGCGCGCGACGGCGAACGGCTTCGTGATCATCGCCGACCTGGAGGTGGAGGAGCTGGAGGACGCGGCCCGCGAGGCGCTGCGCCGCCTCCAGGCGGGCCAGGCGTCCCTCGCGGTCTCGCCGCTCTGCGGCACGACGGTCGCGGTCGGCGCGGGGCTCTCCGCGCTCGCGGCGACGCTCGTCCTGTCGACGGGCCGTCCCTGGTCCCGGCTCCCGAACGCGTTCACGGCGGCGGCGCTGGCTGCGGTCGCCGGGCAGCCCGCGGGCCGCTGGGTGCAGCAGCACGTCACGACGCTGGCGGACCATGGCGGCGTCGAGGTCCTCGGCGTCCGCACGCTCTTCGGGCGCGTGCACATGGTGCAGACGCGCGGCCCCGCGGGCGGGTAGGGGCCGAGGCGGCTAGCGGCCCTCGGAGGCGGAGCGCCGGCGCTGCCAGTCCAGCACGAAGGGGTTGTGCTCCTTCTCGAACGCCACCGAGGTCTCCTGCATGTGGCCCGGCAGCACAATCGTCTCGTCCGGTAGCAGCAGCAGCTTCTCGGTGATGCTCCGCAGCTCCTCGTCGTAGCTGCCGCCGGGCATGTCGGTGCGCCCGATCGAGCCACGGAAGAGGGTGTCGCCGCTGAACAGGAAGTTCGCATCCTCGTTGTAGTAGCTGACGCTGCCGGTGGTGTGGCCGGGCGTGGCGATCACGCGCAGGCGCAGCCCGTCGACCTCGACGATGTCGGCATCCTCGACATAACCGTCCGGGTCGGGCGGGCCCTGCGCGAGGTCGAGACCCATCCGCTCGGCGGATGTCTTCCAGCCGTTCTGCAGCAGATCGAGCTCGCTCCGGTGGAGCAGGAACGTCGCGCCGGTCGCCTCATGGACGCCGTGAATGCCGAGGATGTGGTCGAGGTGGGCGTGGGAGTTCGCGATCGCCTTGATCGTGACGCCCATGTCGCGCGCGAGGGCGAGGATCTCGTCCGGTTGATCGCCGGGATCGATGCAGATCGCCTCGCCTGTGCGGCGGTTGCCGACGACCCAGCAGTTCTCCTGGAAGACGCCGACGACGATCCCGCGGACCATGAGCTCGTTTGCGACTTCCATCGGCGGTCCGTCCTTGCGCAGCGCGTCCGGCCCTCCCGGCGGGCGGACCTCTGCGGCGCAGCGTAGCGGCACGCAGGCTCGCGGGCTACGAGGCGCCCGTGTTCCCGCGTGTGCCCTCGGGTCCTGCGAGCTATGCCAGCAGCTGCCCGGCGACGAACTCCAGCCCGAGGTCGCGCACGTGCTCCGGTGTCTCCGCGTGGCCGCCGGGATTGGCGTAGAGACGCTTGTCGGGCGCGCCGAGCAGCTCGAACAGCGCCAGCACGCCCTCGCGGTCGAACAGCTCGTCGTCCCACTGCATGAGGAAGAGCGTCGGGCAGGTCAGCCGGGGAGCGTCACGCACCAGCCGTGCAAAGAGACTGTCCTCGGTCCGGGCCGAGCTGCGGACGCCACAGAGGCCGAGCACGGCGCAGCGGATGCGGCCGTCGGCGACGATGAACGGCAGCCCGAACATGGTGCCCATCGAGACACCGCCGTAGCCGATGCGCTCGCGATCGAACTCGCCGAGGCCGAGCAGCGCGTCGAGCGCGGCCTGCCAGTCGCCGACCATCTCCCGGGCGGCTGCCGCGTCGTAGCGCTGCTCGCGACCGCGCGCGGCGCGATCGCCGTGGTAGGGGCCGTCGATGGCGGCGGCGGCGATGCCGTGTTGCCGGACGTAGGCATGCGCGCGCTCGAGGCGGCTCTCGTCGCGCTTGTGCCCGCTGCCGCCGTGGCCGAGCAGGACCAGCGGAGTCGAGCCGCCAGCCTGCTCAGGCGTCCAGAGCACGCCCGGTACGCGTCCGTCGGGTCGCACGATGTCGAAGCGGCGCTCGCGCACGCCCTCGGAGCTCCCGGCCTCGCTGATGCGTTCCAGCATGGGTCGGTGGTAGCGCAGGCGACGCGAGGGCGCAACCGGTGGGGGTCGTAGTGCATCAAAAGTAGGTGTTACCGGGGAGCCTCCTCTGTGCATCACAATCCTGTTACCGAGGATCCATGCCTTGGCATGGATCTTGTAGCGTGATCTGGACGTTCGCCCGGCCGAAGGCGGTGCCCGACCACGACGGTGCTTCGGCAGCGCTCGTTCGGGCAACGAAACTCGGCGGCAGCCCAGCGCGAACCGCTCCGTGCAAACCCGAGGTGTCCGAGAACGACGCCAACGCACAGCCCGCAATCCGAGTGGCGGCGAGGGCCGGGGCCGGGGCGTACCATCACGGTCGCCACAGGTGCCATAAGGGCGCCGCGCGCCGGGCCGGGGTGAGCCGGAGGTGGACGCTGCATCCCGGCAGAGGCCGAAGCAGGACGGGATGCTATCACGCTGCAAGCGATGGCCAGGCGGTCAGTCTCGCGAAGCGCTCATCGCGGGGTGGCTTACCGATTGGCCTGAGACGACCGTCTGTGGTCGGCGATGCTGCTTGTGAACCACCACGTGCGATGACGTGATCCAGGGCCGTCAGCAGGGGACCACGGCAACGCGCGCGCCGGCGGTGTCGGCGAGGCGGCGCAGGTCGCCGGGGTCGCTGGTGAGAATGCGATCGCCACTCTCGGCGACGAGGACCACGGTCGCGTCGATCGGGTCGGCGCTGCCCGCGCGTCCAAGCAGGACACCGGCATCGCGCGCAAGCCGATCGTCCACGGCCCGGATGTCCACAGCGCGGAGCAGGCGCGCCAACCGCGCCGGCCGGCCGGCCGGATCGCGCCATACCTGGGCGACGACGATGGCGCTCGTACGAAGCCCGATCGCATGCTGCTCAGCGGCTCGCAGGCGTGCGATCATCGCGCGCTCGTCGCGATCGACGGCGATGAACGCGCCCGCGTCAAGCACGAGCGCGCTCACGCGGAGGGGGCCTCCACGACGAGCCCCAGCTCGGCCTCGGCGCGGCGCAGTTCCTCGGCGGTGAGTGGGCCGTGCTCCTGCTCCCAGGCGTCGAGGAAGGCTCCGAGCGCCTCCGCGCGCAGCTTCGCCCTGGCCGCTTCGGCCAGCCAGGCGGAGAGGCCCTTGTCGTCGCGCCGCGCAGCCTGGCGAACCGCATCGCCCAGCCCGGCGTCGAGCGAGATGCTGATCTTGTCTACTCGCATGGGGTCATCCTACCACGGTATGAACGCCGTCCGTGGGGATCAGTGCCGCGTTCAGATCGAGGCGCGCCACAGGACGAGCGCGTCCATGACTCGGGAGGCGCGATCATCCACTGCATCGTCCCGGAGCTCGGAGTGGCGCCCCTCCCACGGGTGCTTCCCGCCGTCCAGTGCAACGCGGATGACGGAGATACGCTCAGGCGCTACGTCGTCAATCTGGCCTCGTAGCCGTTCACGATGACGCTCTGCGCCGCTGACGGCGTCGTCCGTGACGACGATCGCCGTGGCGTGGGTGTTGCGGTTCGCGGCGTTGGCGCCCCGCCGATCACGCCCGTAGCGCTCGCCACTGCCAGGCCCGCGGGCAGGATCGGGCCGGACTTGAGGTCGCACGGTGACGGCTTCCTGCGCGAGCACCTCGTAGCTCGCCGTCCACTCCGTGCCGGAGCCCGTGACGGTCGCCGCCTGCCCGGCGATGGTCGCCGCAGGCGCTGGCGTCGCGGCTGGGTCCTCGCTGGTGGTCACCGTAACGGTGGTGATGGCGCCCGCTCTGGCGTAGTTCCCCCTGCCGCTCGTCGACGTTACCGACGGCGACCTCGCGTCGATCGACGGTAGGTGGAACGCCGGCGGCCAGGTGTCGGGCCGTTCCTGCGGTCGATCCCGCGCATGGACTTCGTCAGCAGACTTCGGTAACAGGGGTGGTGATGCACACGACGCGATTTCGGTAGCAGATCCAGTGATGCGATCCGGGGGTTTCACTTCTGCGCCCGACATGGTGATAATGGATAGCGGGGTATTCGGATCGGAAACGCCGATGCCGCCATTGTGCCGCGTGGGTTGCTCATTGCGAACCCGGGCCTGGTCCCGGGCGGCACCCGCGCTGCCAGGCGCGGTAGCCACCCTCCTCGCCGGTCTCATGGTGCTCGCGCTGACAGTTGCCGGAGGTGGTTCTGCCTCGGCCACCGTCGTCCCCTGCCAGGCTGCCGCCGAGGCTGCCGGTGGCGCCGGGTACCGCAACTCGCTGAGTACGCCGTTCGCGATCGAGATCACGTGTGACCTCCCGGCGCAGGTGCAGGTCCGCGCGCCGGGCGGCGCGGGTTCGGCGCATCTCGTCCCGGCGCAATCACTACTGCGGATCGAGGACGAACGCGCCTACCTCTGCGAGGGCCACGATGCGCAGGTCGAGATCACCTCGAAGGCGCTCGGCTGGGTCCAGTCGGTCGCGATCAGTGGTATCGACGGGCTCCCTCAATGCGATGTGCTGCTCCGGCCCGGTTCCACGCGGCTGCGCTGGAGCGGTCCGCGCGTCGGGATCCGCGACGCTTTCGCGGGCCGGGCGCTCGGCTGGATGGGATGGGACCGCGGCCCCGATGGCACCGTGCCTGGTCTCTCTGTCTGGTTCATCCCGGAGGGCCAGCCGTGGTACGCCGTCGGCTGGGGCGACGGCGTGCCGCCGCACATGCAGGGCCTGTCCCAACTCTTGCCCGGGTTCGAGTACTTCGTAAGCTCGGACGTCGAGCGCGCCTGGACGTTCCCGCAACCTCGTTCGAACGACTCGCTGTTCGAGGGCGCCCAGGTCGTCTCCTTCTACGGCTACCCGGGCGTGCCCGTCATGGGCGCGCTTGGCAAGGCCCCGCCCGCGGAGGCTGCCGAGGAAGTCGCCACCTGGGCCGCGCGCTACGATCGGCTGAACGGCCCGCGTGATGTCATTCCCGCCTTCCACCTGATCACCGCCGTCGCCCAGGCCCATCAGACTAGGGACGGCACGTACCTCCGGCGGATGTCCGACGAGAGGATCGCCACGTACGTCGAGGCGGCCCGCGATCGGGAGATGCTCGTCTTCCTCGATGTGCAGATCGGTTGGAGCGACCCGCTTACCGAGGCCAAGCTGCTGGAGAAGTTCCTGCGCGAGCCGTTCGTGCACCTGGCGCTCGATCCGGAGTTCGCGACCCTGCAACGGGGGCTGCGTCCGGGTCTGGTCATCGGGTCTCTGGAGGCGGAGCAGCTGAACGAGGTCCAGCACTATCTCGCTTCGCTTGTCGAGGACGAGGGGCTGCCGACCAAGATCCTCGTCGTGCACCAGTTCGTCGACTGGATGCTGCTCAATCGCGACGCAGTCGAGGATGTGAGCAGCGTCGAGTTGACGATCGACATGGACGGCTTCGGCGGCATCAGCCTGAAGCTGCGGCAGTATGAGCGGTACTCACTCGTCGCGCCCTCGGAGCGATCGGCGATCAAGCTGTTCTTCAGGCAGGACCAGCCGATCATGTCACCGGAGCAGATCCAGGCCATGGCGCACGTGCCGGACATGATCATCTATCACTAGCGTGCGTCCGGCGCGGCTCCCTCGCGCGCTTCGTTTGGCAGCCCTGACTGTGTATACTCGACGTGAGTTGGCGGGTTTCGACTCGGGTGTGGTCATGCCTCGCCAATTCCTGCTCGTCCTCCCCATCCTCGCGCTCATCCTCGCCAGCAGCGGCGCGCTGAGTCGCGCGCCAGCCGGCGCGGCCTCGAGTGTCGTGGCGCCGGTGGTCCCCGCTCACCCCGCCATCGGCCGGCTCGTTCCCGGCCACGAGGCGATCGTGGAAGGTGACGGCGACTGCCTGCGCCTGCGCGACGACCCTTCGCTCTCCGGCGGAATGCTCGCCTGCATCCCGGACGGCTCGACGCTGCAGGTGCTGGAGGGCGCCGCCAGCGCGGACGGTTACGAGTGGCAGCGCGTGCGTACGGATGGAATCGTCGGCTGGGTCGCCGCGGAGTTCCTCGAGCCGGCGCCGCCGGTACCGGCGTGCGGGTCACAGGGCGCCAGTGGAGCGATCGGGCCGGGACTGCTCGGCTGGGTGCCGGAGTCGGGATTCGGGCTCGTCATCTGGGGCGGAGGCACCGTCCAGGGGATCGCCAACGCCGCCGCCGTCCGGGGATGCACCCTCGGCATCGTCTGGGCGAACAAGGCCGGAGGCGACTACGTCTCATACATCTACGGCGCGCCGGCATTCGTGAATGCCGAATGGAACCGGCAATTCCCCGGAGGGCGCATCCCTGCCGGTACGCCGCTGGTGATCAAGTGCAACCCGGCAGTGGGCCGCCTGGCCCGCAGTGCCGAAGGTGCGGCCGCTGCACCCGCGGTCCTGTTCCCGTCGCCGAGCGCGCCGGCTCCGCTGCCGGTGCACCGCAAGCCGGCCCCGGAGATCAGCGCGGACGCCGCAGTCGTCATCGACGCGGACTCCGGTGCGGTCCTCTACGAGAAGGATTCGCGACAGCCGTTCGCCCCGGCCAGCCTGACGAAGATCGCGACGGCGATCCTCGCGATCGAGGGAAGCGACCTCGCCGGCTGGGTGGACAGTGATGTCGACAGCCGTGCCATGCACGACAGCTCCGTGATGGGGCTGCTGCCCGGCGATTGCTTCACCGTCACAGACATCCTCTACGGGCTGATGCTGCCCTCCGGGAACGACGCCGCGCTCGCTCTCGGGCGACACCTGACCGGCTCCGACGAGGAGTTCGTGTTCGCGATGAATACCCTGGTCCACCGGCTGGGCCTGGAGGACAGCAACTTCGAGAATCCGCATGGCCTCGATGAGGCCGGGCACCACGCCTCCGCCTACGACCTCGCCATGCTCGCCCGCTACGGGATGACGCTGCCCGAGTTCGAGGCAATCGTCGGCGAGACGTATTGGACCGCCCAGGGTTCACGCACGCTCACGATGTACAACGGGAATCACCTGCTCGGCAGCTACCCGGATGTCGACGGTGTGAAGACCGGCTTCACCGACGAAGCCGGGCTCACGCTGGTGGCCTCAGCCACGCGAGAGGGACGGCGGCTCCTCGTTGTGCTGCTCGATGCGCCGAACCGCTTTAGCGAGGCGCGCTGGCTGCTCGACTGGGCGTTCGCGGACCACCTCTGGGCTGAGTAGCGGCGGTACGGCTAGCGCGAGCCTCGCAGGCGCGGGTCCAGCACGTCGCGGATGCGGTCGCCCAGCAGGTTGAAGGCCAGGACGGTGACGCTGATCGCGGCCGCCGGGAAGATCGCCAGCCAGGGCGCGACTTCCATGTACTGGCGCCCCGGACCGCTCAGCATCAGCCCCCAGGACGGCTCCGGGGGCTGCGCGCCCATGCCGAGGAACGCGAGGCCGGCCTCGATCAGGATCGCAGCGCCGAGCAGCGTGGACATCATGATCAGGATCGGGGCCATCACGTTGGGCAGCACGTGCCGCACCATGATGCGCAGCGGGGTTGCGCCGATCGTTCGTGCTGCCTCGACGTAGACGTTCTCCTTGGCAGCGAGCACGGCGCTGCGAATGACGCGCGAGACCGCTGGCGTGATGGCGATCGTGATCGCCAGCACGCCGGTCTCCGTGCTTGGGTCGAAGACCGCGGCGAAGAAGAGCGCAAGCACCAGCCCGGGGATGGCGAGCATCGCATCGACGACGCGCTGCATCGCGAGATCGAACCAGCCGCCGGCGAAGCCGCTGAGTAGCCCGCTGAAGGAGCCGATGCCGCCCGCCAGGCCGGTGGCGAGGAACCCCACGTAGAGCGAAATCACCGCACCGTGCAGTACGCGCGCGAGCACGTCGCGGCCGATGTGATCGGTGCCGAACGGATAGGTGAAGTTTGGGCTCTCGAGCCGGCCGCCCGCGCTCAGGAACGGGTCGCCGACGAGATCGGCCCACGCCAGCAGCGCAGCGCCGATGACCACGGCGAGGACGATGGCCGAGCCGCCCCCGATCGGGTTGCGAACGATCCGGATGAAGGCGTCGACGGCGGGGTGGCGCGCCTCGCTGGCGAACTGCCGCGCCGCTCCCGTATCCAACGTGCGTTCAGCCATACCGCTCCGTACCTTGCCCGTACGATCCCGCTGCTAGCCGTAGCGGATTCGCGGGTCGATCACCCCGTACATCAAGTCGACAGCCAGGTTCACGACGACGAAGACGACCGCCATCATCAGGACGGCCCCCTGCACCGCCGGGTAGTCGCGCTGACTGACGGCGTCGAGCGTCCATTGCCCCATCCCGGGGATTCTGAAGATCTGTTCAACGATAACCGAGCCGCCGAAGAGGAATGACGTCTGTGCGCCCATGATTGTGAGCACGGGGATCACGGAGTTGCGGAGTGCGTGGCGCATGATCACCGCGCGCTCCGTGACGCCTTTTGCCCGTGCGGTTCGCACGTAGTCCTCCCGCAGCACCTCTAGCATGGTCGAACGCATCATCCGCGCGCTCACCGCGGACGAGCGGTAGGCGAGGATCAGTACGGGCAGAATCAGCGCCTGGAAGTTCGTCCAGGGATCCTCCCATGGCGGGTACCAGCCGAGTGGCGGCAGCCACGAGTCAAACAACCCGAAGGTTGCGTCATCGAGGTAGAAGGTGAGGAACAGGATCACCACGGTGCCGAGCACAAAATCAGGGATGGACAGGCCGAAGATCGTGAACAGCCGCGCCCCGTAGTCCAGCGGGCGATCCTGATTGACCGCGGAGATGATCCCCAGTGGTATGGCGAGCAGCATCGAGAGCACCATCGCAAGGATCACGATCTCGAGCGTGACCGGGAGGCGGTCGAGCAGCAGCTCGGTCACGGGCACCCCGCTCCAGAGCGACTTGCCGAGGTCTCCCTGGAGCGCTCCCAGGAACCACTCCGCGTATTGCTCGTGGAACGCGCGGTTGAGCCCGAGTTCCGTCCGTATTTCGTCAAGCCGTTCGTCGGTGACGGAGCCGCCGGCCCCGCCCCCCTGCGCGAGCTTGGCCAGCACCACGTCGCCGGGGATCAGGCGGACGAGCCCGAAGATGACGAGCGAGACGATCAGGATCGTGGGGACGGCGGCGAGCAGGCGCTTGATCAGGTACTGCGTCATGGCGCCGCCCCCCGCTTCGGGTTCGTGCTGCTGCGTGCGTCCGGGCTGCTACCCGAATTGATGTGGACGCAGCGCCGCGCATTGTAGCGGCCCGGCGTCCGCCACGGCGGCGCGTGCCGCGCGTCGATTCGGATTTCGCCCGCTTCCGGACGCAGAGGGAGCCGGCCCACAGGCCGGCTCCCTGCGACTGGTCTCCGCGTTCGTTCCGGCTACAAGTCGAGCAGCAAGATCGACGGCGACTCCGTGAGAGTCTCGCCCAGCCACGCCTTGTGGACCCCGTAGCCCCAGTCCCAGAACCAGTGGATGCCGATGTGCGGCGCGTTGAAGCGGAAGAACCGCGACTCCGGCCGCAGGAACGTGCCGCTCCAGGTTCCGGGCGGCTTGTCCATCCAATAGGCCTGGTCGTTGAAGTAGTCGAACAGCTCCCGGATGTACTCCTGCCGCTGGTCCGGGTCGCCCTCGGAGCGCTGCAGGTCGGCCAGGCGGTCCACCTCCGGGTCGCGCGTGTCGAAGTGATTGACGCCGGACTCGGAGTGGATGTTCTCCCAGAAGTAGCCGTTGCGCGTGGGCGTCGCCGTGGACCAGCCCTGGATGCTCTCCGTCGCCCGGTTCTCCGGATCGCGGAAGCCGCCTCCGTAGTACTGGTTGGTGAAGCTCACGGACTCGGTGCTGACGAAGTCGACGTCCAGCCCGAGCGCCTGCATGTCCTGGAGCCAGAGCGCATCCTGCGAGGTGGTCTCGCCGGAGAAGCCGGCGGGGCCGCGGTGGCGCCAGCTGATGCCTTCCGCGCCAGCGGCGCTGAGCAGCTTCCTGGCTTCCGCCGGGTCGTACTTGAACCACGGGCCGAACTCGTCCGGCACATTGCCCGGGTCGATCGACTTCTGCCCGGGGTAGTCGGCGCCGAACACGAAGGGCAGCGCGAAGGCCGGTCCGGTGTTCCAGCCGATCGGGAACCGCAGATCGCCGTACTTGACGGTGTCCATCGCGAGCTTGAGCGCCCGCCGCACCCGGATGTCGTTGAAGGGCTCGACGTTCGGGTTGACGGCGTAGACCGTGGTGCCGGAGCTCCAGAACGGGTCGCTGGTGACCTGCATGCCGGGTACCTCGCCGAACAGGTTCTTGATCTGCGAGGTCTCTTCCGGCTGGCGCACGAACTGGACCCGCCCCTGCACGAACTCCGCCAGGTGCGTCGCGCGGTCCAGGATCCGCTCGAAATGGAAGCCGTCGAGCAGCGGCGCGCCGGCCCAGTAGTCCGGGTTCGCGGTGAAGGCCAGCGTCTGGTCCTTCACGGTATTCGCGTCGTCCAGGATCATCGCGCCCGTGCCGATCGGGTTCGTGTCCTGGGTGCCCTCGTCGTAGGGCTCCTGCGCGAAGACCGGGAACTGCCGGTTCCCCAGCGTGGTCGGGAGGTCGGGGTCCGGGACCTTCATGTGCACCAGCAGGGTGCGGTCGTCCGGCGCCTCCATGCGGTCCATCGTGCCGAGCGGGCCGGCGAAGTAGCCGGCGAGCATGCGGTCGAAGGCCGTGACGATGTCCTGGGCGACCAGCGCGCGGCCGTTGACCGGCGCCACGTTCTGGAAGTTCGCCTCGCGGATGTTGAACGTGTACGTCAGCCCGTCCTCGGACGTCTCCCACGAGGTGGCCAGGCCGTCGTCCGGGCTGAGCTCGATCTCGAGCCCCTTGTTCAGGGTCGGCCCGGCGTTATAACCGACGATGAAGTCGCCGATCATGCTGTTGGGCGTCCACGAGAACGAAGACGTGTCCGGGTCGAAGCTGCCGTGCGCGAACGTCAGCACGGCCTTGTAGATGCCGCCGCGCTTCGGGGTCTCGTTCGGCTCCGGGAAGTTCCAGGCGAACGGCGCGCCCTGCGCCTTCGCGCCGGTGACGTAGTCCGGCTCCGGCTCCGGCGTCGCCGTTGGCGTCGGCGTTGCCACAATCGTCGGAATGGCTGTCGCTACGGGGGTCGCGACGACCTCTTCCTCATCGTCGCCACCGCAGCCGATCAGCGCGGCTGCGGTCAGCCCGGCTGCGCCGAGAACTCCGCCGCGGATCACGTTGCGCCGGCTGACCCGCGTTCCGGTGAACCTGGACCAGCGCCCGTCTGATTGCTGCTCTGTCATATGCCCCTCCGGGATCACTCGCATCGGCTCACCTCCGTGCGCCGATGCCCCGCGTTAGCGCGCTACTTTAAGGGGCGCCCCTGAATCTTGCAATGTGACACGGCCCGCCGCGTGCTCGGCGGGCGGTGGTTGGAGGCGGCCGCGCGCCCCGGTCGGCGTCGCCGGCCTCTCCAAGCCGCCCGAGGGCGGGCCTCCGGCTACGCCTGCGGCGGCCTTGCGTGCTGCTCGCCCCAGCGGTCCCAGTGCGTCACCTCGTCCACCGGGCGGCGCTGCGGTTGGGAGAAGCGGACCGTCGGGTAGCCCATCGGCACCAGCGCCATCGGCTCGTAGCCCTCGGGCAGGTTGAGCAGCTCGTGCAGCTCCGGCATGTCCACGGCCCAGCCCGTGATCACCGAGCCGACGCCGTACGCGCGCGCGGCGAGCATCATGTTCTGCACCCCACCGAAGATCGAGGCGCCCGCGCGGCGCGGGTTGCGCCCCTCCCGCCTCGACCCCGGGCCGCCGAACAGCACGGGGAAGGCGATCACCGGCGCCTCGTGCAGATGGTGCGCCAGGTGCCTCACCGCCCGGTAGTTCTGGGCGGTCAGCCCGTAGTCGATCTCCTCGTTGATCGTGTACGTGCCGGACTGGATGCGGCCCGTATCGGTCAGGGTCGATTCGTCGACGCGGCCGTAGGTGTTGTCGTACTCCTGCTTGAACCAGACGGCGATCTGGCGCTTCGCGTCCGGGTCGCGCACGACAACCCAGCCCCAGTTCTGGCGGTTGGCGCCGGTTGGTCCGCGGATCGCGGCGTCGAGGATCGCCCAGAGCACGTCTTCGGGGATCGGATCGGGCTTGAAACGGCGGATCGCTCGCGTCGAGTGGATCGCCTCGAGGGCGCTGATCGTGGGTTCGTCTGCCATCGCCGTCTCCTCGCGTGCTCCCGTCCCGATGGCGCCGAGGCGCCCGGATCTGCGGCTACTCGTCCTCGTCGTCGGGGGGGTCGAAGCCCATCCAGTCGAGGCTGTCGCGCGCCTCGTCGATGAGGTCGAGCACCGTTTGCCGCGCGGGCTTCATCTCCGTGACGAAGCCGACGCCCTGGCCCGCTGGGATGCGCAGCCAGTCGTAGACCTGGTGGTCCTCGACGGCCTGTTCGAGCTTGCCGAGCAGCATGCCCTGCAGCGGCATCGCGAGCGGCGGCGGCGCGTCCGGCGCGTCGAAGACATCGAGCATCGCGCCGCGGATGACGCGCATGCGCTTGCCGTCGATGACCTCGGAGACCCAGGCGTCCTGGTTGCCGGAGGCGAGCAGCTTCCGCTTCTTCGGCATCGACGTCTCGGATTCGTGCGTGGTCTGCCAGATCGTCCCGCACCAGACGCCGGCCGCCCCGAGGGCGAGCGAAGCGACGATGTGCGCGCCGGTGGTAACGCCCCCGGCGGCAAGGATCGGCGTGTCGTAATCCTTCGCCAGCTCGGTCACCTCCCGCACCAGCGAGAAGGTGCCCATGCGGCCGGTATGGCCGCCGGAGTCCTGGCCCTGGGCGACGATCAGGTCGAGGCCCTGCTCCAGCTCGCGCCGGGCCTGGCGGGCGAGGCCGATCAGACCCCAGACCTTCACGCCCGCCTCGTGCAGCTCGTCGAGGATGAAGGCCGGGCTGCCCATGCCGGAGGCGAAGATAGGAACCTGCTCCTCCTTGATGACGTCGAGCTTGGCGCGGGCCTTGCGCAGCAGGTCCACGCGCGCCATGCCCCAGGGGCCCGGCGTCTTCGGCTCCGGGATGCCGTGCTCCTGCATCACGCGGTCGACGAAATCGATGTGCTCCTGCGGGATCTGCGACTCCAGCTCTTCCGGGGTGCCCTCGATGTAGGAGGCGGAGAGCAGCAGGTCGACACCGAAGGGGCGGTCGCCGACGCGCTCCCTGATCCAGCGCACGTCGGACTGGATCTGCTCGGGTGTGAGCGAGTTGGCGCCGTAGATGCCGATGCCACCGGCGTTCGTGACGGCGGCGACCACGTCCTTGGTGTGCGCGAAGCCGACGACCGGGTACTCGCAGCCGTACTCTTCGCAGAGGCGCGTGTGCAGCGGATCTGAAGGCATCGGCTATCCCCCTGAGGTGGCGGTCGCGGTGGCCGTGCCACGGCGGATCGCGCGCGCGGGCGCGACAGGCGGCTGCGGCACTTCGAAGGCCTCCGGCACTACCGCGGGCTGGAGGTGCTGCGAGCTGACGGGGGCGTTCGTCTCGAACGGATCCTTGAGGCCCAATTCCTGCGCGATCTCGCGCAGGCGCGGCAGCACCTCCTCGCCGGTCAGCTCGATGCAGCGCATCGCGTCCTCGTGGCTGACGCGCCCGTCGCTGCCCCAGAGCGCGAAGATGCCGGGGCGAGTCTGCTCCATGACTTCGCGCAGCTCCTCGACCACCTGGTCCGGCGTGCCGGCGACGATCGAGCGGGCCCCGCGCTGGACGTCGAAGGGGCGCGCGCGGGGATCCTCGCCGCGGTGGTTGATGGCCTGCACGAACTGCTCGCGCTTGGTGGGGGAGAAGTAGCCCGAGGGTGACTGGTACTCCGGCTGGCCGACGCCGGCGAACTCACCCTGCATCCACATGAACTGCTTCGCGTTCTCGACGGCCTTCTCCTCCGTGTCGGCGACGTGCACGCGCAGCAGGTAGCCGCGGTGCTCGGGGCCGGCCTCGTAACCGGCCTCCGCCGCGGTGTCGTCGTAGAGCTTCCAGATCTGCTGCGTGACGTCGACGGCGGTGTTGAGCGCGATGTAGGGGTAGCGCTGCTGCGCGCACCAGACGATCGTTTCGGGGCTCGCGGTGCCGGGCACCCAGATGCGGGGGTGCGGCTGCTGCAGCGGGCGCGCCCACGGGTTCACCGCGCGGAAGTGGTAGTGATCGCCCTCCCAGCGCCAGGGGCCGGGCTCCGTCCAGGCCTTCACGATCAGGTCGTGCGCCTCGTAGAAGCGGTCGCGGTTGAAGGCCGGGTTGACGTTGTTCGCGAGCTGCTCCGAGCCGCCGCCGCGGACGATGCCGGCGACGAGGCGGCCCTTCGAGATCATGTCGACCATCGCGAGGCTCTCGGCCGCCGCGAGCGGGTTCTCGAGGGTCGGCAGCGGCGTGCCCAGCAGCACGATCTTCACGCGCTCGGTCGCGGCGGCGAGGATGCTGGCCCAGACCGTGATCTGCGACTGCATGCAGAACGGCGCGTTATGGTGCTCGTTGAGCATGATGCCGTCGTAGCCGACCGCCTCGGCCCGCAGGTACTCCTGGAGGCGCTCGTTGTAGAGGCGACTGCCCTCGACGGGGTTGTAGTGCTGGTTGGAGAACGTCACCCGCGTTGTGCCGAGGTTGCCATCCTCGTCGCGCGGCTCCGGATATGCCGAGTCCGGCTGCTCGGTGAAGTACATGAGGTGCATGGGGCTGCTCCTGGCTCGGGTCTGGTCGTCGCGTCGGTGGCATTCTAGCCTGTCGCTGAACGCGGGCGGCGGTGGACAGGGGAGGTTGCGGATGACAGAGGCACTGGAGGGCCTGCGCGTGCTCGACCTCGCGCGGCTCGGGCCCGGGATGTACGGCTCGATGCTGCTCGCCGACTTCGGCGCGGACGTGCTGATGGTGGAGATCCCGCCCGGCACCGTCCCGCGCTTCGACCGGGCAGGCGACGGCGAGAGCGAGGAGGCCGCTGCCCGTGCCGACCGCGAGGTCGCGACGAACGCGTTCCGTCGCAACAAGCGCTCGATCGCGCTCAACCTGCGCGAGCCGGAGGGTCGCGATCTCTTCTTCCGCCTGGTCGATGATGCCGACGTCGTGCTCGACGGCTTCCGGCCGGGCGTGACGCAACGCCTCGGGATCGACTACGCGGCGCTCTCGGCGCGCAATCCGCGGATTATCACCTGCACGCTCTCCGGCTACGGCCGGACCGGCCCCTACGCGCAGATGGCAGGGCACGACATCAACTACATCTCGATCGGCGGTGCGCTCGGGATGATCGGCGATGCGGCCGGCCGGCCCATCCTGCCGCTGAACCTCGTCGCGGACTTCGGTGGCGGCGGCCTGATGGTGGCCTTCGCCGTGCTGCTCGCGGTGCAGGCGCGCGAGCGCAGCGGGCGCGGGCAGGACATCGACCTCGCGATGTCGGACGGCGTGACCTCGCTGCTGAGCATGCAGATCTCGAGGATGTTCAACGTCGGCAAGCCCCCGCCGCCGCGTGGGGAGCACCCGCTGGGCGGCGGGCGCTGCTTCTACAACGTCTACCAGTGCGCCGACGGCAAGTGGATCAGCGTGGGCGCGATCGAGGCGTACTTCTTCGAGGCGCTCTGCCGCGGGCTCGGCCACGAGGACTTCATCCCGCACCAGCACGACGACGATCGCCAGGAGGAGATGGGCGCCGCCTTCGCCGCGACCTTCCGGACGCGCCCGCGCGACGAGTGGTTCGCGGCGCTCGGCGAGGCCGACGCCTGTCTCACGCCAGTGCTCGAGCTCGACGAGATGGCGGCGGACCCGCACGTGCGGGAGCGCGGCCTCGTCGAGACGCTCGAGGATCCCGGCGTAGGCGCCGTCGAGCAGGTCGGCGTCGCGCCGAAGCTGCTCGGCACGCCGGGCGAGGTGCGGATGCCCTCGGCGCGGCTCGGCGACCACACGGACGTCGTGCTCGCCTCGCTGGGCCTCGACGCGGCGCGGATCGCGGAGCTGCGGGAGCGCGGGATCGTCGCCTGAGCCCGGCGCCGGGCGGTCAGCCGAGGCCGGCGGGGTCGAGGCCGAATTCCGCCAGCAGCTCGTCGGTGTGTTCGCCGATCAGCGGGGGGCGGCGGCTGATTGCCCACGGCGACTCCAGGAAGCGGTAGGGCGCGCCGGGGTAGGTGAACGAGCGGTCCAGCTCCGGGTGCTCGACCTCGGTGGGGAAGCCGCGCGCGACGAAGTGCGGGTCCGCGATCACCTCCTCCGGCGCGTAGATGATCCCGACCTGGATGCCGCGCTCCTGGGCGCCGGCGAAGAAGTCGTAGGCGGGCAGCCGCGCGGCGAGCAGGTTCATCGCCGCCCGCCCTGCCGCCAGCAGCGCCGCCTCTTCGGGGTCCTCGTTGATGCGCCCCATGTCGAGCATGCGACCGAGTCCCGCCGCGACCTCGAGCAGTGGCGCCTCCTCGAGCGTGTCGAGGAGGTCGAGGCTGCGCAGCCACGCGATCACGGTCTCGAACTGGTCCGGATGGCGGGGGAAGAAGCCGGTGTTAATCCAGCGCCCGTCGGCCGCCTGGAGCTGCGTAGGGCCGGTCGGCAAGGGGGCGGCGTGGCGGCCGGTCTGGCGCTGGACGGTGGTGTTGGCGACGAGCCACTGGTAGCTCCCCGCCTCGGTCGTGACGTTGGAGGCGGCGTGCATGCTGACGTCGATGAACTGGCCCTCGCCGCCGCCGTCGCGGTGGAGCAGCGCGGTGAGGATGCTGATCAGCGCCCAGTGGCAGCCCGTGTGGAAGCCCTGGCCGCCGCCGCCGCGCACCGGCGGCAGCGAGTGGTCGTCGTAGCCGCAGGACCAGACCGGACCGCCGCCCGCGAGGATCGTGAGGTCCGTGAACGGCTCCAGGCTGCGCGGATCGTCGCGCCCGAACGGCGTGATCGAGGCGTGAATCAGCCGCGGGTTCCCGGCCCGCAGGTCCGCGTAGTCCAGCCCCAGCGCCGCGAGGCGGCCCGGCGGCTGGTCCTCCACCAGCACGTCGGCGCTCGCAACGAGGCGGCGAAAGGCTTCGCGGCCCGCCTCCCCCTCAAGGTCGAGCGTGAGCGATCGCTTGCTGGTGTTGTAGTGCCAGAAGTAGAGGCTGCGCTCCGGGTGCGGCTCGTCGCCGAGGAAGGGCTCGTAGCCACGCGTGCGGGCGCCCCCGGGCGGCTCCACCTTGACCACGTCCGCGCCCATGTCGCCGAGCAGCTTGCCCGCCAGTTCGCCGGCCTCATCGCAGAGCTCGACGACGCGCAGGCCGGCCATTGGGCCGGACTGGGGGCCGGGCGCGGGAGCGGGCGGCTGCGTCATATCACGCCGTCCCGGTGCAGCTCCTCGATCTCGCTGCTGCCGAGCCCGAGCAGGTCGCCGAAGACGTACTCGTTGTGCTCGCCGAGGCAGGGCGCGCCGCGCGTGAGCGCCCAGTCCGTCTCGCTCAGGTGCGCCGGAACGCCGTCGACGCGGATGCGGCCCATCTCCGTCTGCGTGACCTCCGGCCAGAGGCCCCAGGCGGCCGTGCTCGGATCGTGATCGACGCGGTCCTCGGGGCGGGCGACCGCCGCGGCGGGCACGCCCGCCGCCCGCAGCCGCGCGGCGGTCTCGAAGCCCTCCCGCTTGCCCGTCCAGGCCGCGATGAGCGCGTCGAGCGCCTCCTCGTGCTCGCAGCGCGCCTCGAGGCTGGCGAAGCGCGGCTCGGCGGTCCACGGCTCGGCGACGACGCCGGCGAGGGCGCGCCAGTCCGCCTCGTCGCGGCAGGCGATCGCGATCCAGCGGTCCTCGCCGGCTGCGGGGTAGATCGCGTGCGGGCTCATGCGCGGCGAGAGGCTGTGGTTGGAGTCGGGCAGGCCGTCGCGGCGCGTCGGGCGGCCGTTGGCGGTGTAGTCGAGGATCGCCGGTCCGGTCAGCGTCGCGCCCGCCTCGGTGCAGGCCATGTCGACCCACTGGCCCTCGCCGCTGACGTTGCGGTGGTGCAGCGCGGCGAGCAGCGCGATGCACATGTAGTAGGCGCCGGTGTGGTCCATGTAGGAGTAGCCCCAGCCCGCGGGCGGCTGGTCGCGCAGCTTCGAGGTCCACGTCAGTCCGGAGATCGCCTGCACGATCGGGCCCCAGGTCTTGAAGTCGCGATAGGGGCCGCTCCCGCCGAAGCCGCTGTTGGAGACGTAGACGATGTCCGGCTTCAGCGCACGCAGCTGCTCGTAGCCGAAGCCGAGCCGCTCCAGCACGCCCGCCGAGAAGTTCTCCGTCACGGCATCGGAGACGCGCACCAGCTCGCGCAGCAGCTCCTTGCCGCGCGCGGTGCGGAGGTTGAGGGTGATCCCCAGCTTCTCCGTGTTGTGGTTGTTGAAGGCGCCGCCGAGGTTGATTCCGCGCCGCTCGTCGGGGTAGGGCGGCTGCCCGCGCAGGATGTCCCAGCGCCCCTCGTTCACCGGATCCTCGATGCGGATCACCTCGGCGCCGAAGGCCGCGAGGGCGCGCGTCGCGCCCGCGCCGGCGAGCTGGCCGGTAAAGTCGCAGATCCGGTAGTTGGCGAGCGCCTGCGTCATCGGTCGCCCCTCGCGCCGCGGCGGGCGGTGCGGGTGTCATGGTAGCGGGCGTGGCTGCCCGCCGCCTCGGACGATGGGCGACCCCTCTCACATCGTGAGGGCGCGCGAGGCGTTGGCTGCGGGGTGCTAGCTGAAGGGGGCGCGGGCCAGCAGCTCGGCGTGGACGCCGGGACGCGTGCAGTGCGCATCCCGCTCCCAGCCGGAGTCGCGCAGTTCCCACCCCTGTCGGCAGTCTGCGAGCTGCGACTCGAGGATGCCGCGGAGCTGCTCGCACAGGTCGGGCTGGCGGATCGGCGTCAGGATCTCGAGCCGCTCGTCCATGTTGCGCTCCATCAGGTCGGCGCTGCCGATGAAGTACTCCGGGTCGCCGTCGTTCTCGAAGTAGTAGATGCGGGAGTGCTCGAGGAAGCGGCCGACGACGCTGACGACGCGCACGCGCTCGCTCAGGCCCTCGAGGCCGGGCCGCAGCCGGCAGATGCCGCGCACGACCAGGTCCACCTGGACCCCGGCCTGCGCGGCCTCGTAGAGCAGGCGCGTGAAGCGGGCGTCCTCGAGCGCGTTGATCTTGAAGATCACGCGCGCGGGCTTGCCGTTGCGGGCGTGCTCGATCTCGCGGCGCACGCGCTGCTCGAAGTCGCGCCGCAGCGTGGTCGGCGCGACCACGAGGTGGTTCGTGACCGGGCGCGCCGACGATCCCGTGAGGTGGTTGAAGACCGTCACGAGGTCCGAGCAGATCCCGAGATCCGAAGTGAACACCCCGAGATCGCTGTACACCCGCGCGGTCGCCGAGTTGTAGTTCCCGGTCCCGATGTGCGCGTAGAGCCGCAGCCCCGATTCCTCCTCGCGGACGACGAGGCAGGTCTTGCTGTGCACCTTCAGCGCGGGCGATCCGTAGGCGATGTGCACGCCCGCCTGCTCGAGGCGGCGCGTCCACTCGATGTTATTCGCCTCGTCGAAGCGCGCCGAGAGCTCGACGACGACGGCGACCTGCTTGCCCTTGCCGGCGGCGTCGATCAGCGACTCCAGCACGGGCGAGTCCGGCGAGGTGCGGTACAGCGTCTGCTTGATCGCGAGCACCTGCGGGTCGTGCGCCGCGGCTGCCACGAAGCGGGCCACCGTCGCATCGAAGGACTCGTAGGGGTGGGAGACCAGCACGTCGCGCTCGCGCAGCAGCGCGAACAGCGCCGCGTGGTCCTTCATGTTCGCGAACGAGGAGGGCACGGCCGGGGTGAACGGGGGCACCGAGAGATCGGGCCGCGGCAGCGTGCCGATCTGCATCAGCGCGTCCTTGCCGATCAGGTCCTCGACCTCGATCACGTCCGACTCGTCGAGGTCGAGTTCGTCGAGCAAGAGCCGCCGGTGGGTGGGCGGCAGCGCGGCGGGAGCCTCGAGGGCGACCGCCGAGGCGAGGCGCCGCTGCTCGAGCTGGCTCTCGATCAGCTCGCGCAGATCCTGCGCGGCCTCGCCGGGTTCGCCGATGTCGGCGCTGCGCAGCACGCGCACCATGTTCCAGCCGAGCACCTCGACGCCCGTGAAGAGCAGGTGCAGGAAGGCCCCGATCACCTCCTCGATCGGCATGAAGCGCCCGTCCCCGATCTCGATGAAGCGCGGACGGTTGGGCGGCACCTTGATGCGCGCGAAGCGCCCGATGCCGCTGGCTGGGTCCGTCAGCTCGATCACGAGCGAGAGGCTGCCGCCGGAGATGAACGGGAAGGGGTGCGCCGGGTCGACGACCAGCGGCGTCAGCACCGGCAGGACCATGCGCTCGAAGTGCTCGCCCAGCTCGGCCTGCTCGGCCTCGGTGAGGGACTCGAAACTGACGATGCGCACGCCGGCGGCGGCGAGGGCGGGGCGCAGCTCGCGCATCCAGAGATCGTCCGTCGCGTGCCGCATCGCCGCGCAGCGCTCCTTCGCCTGGATGAGCTGCGCGGCGACGCTCAGGCCGTCCACGGTGCGACGTGCCGGGTTGGTGCGCAGCAGGCGCTGCAGCCAGCCGATCCGCTTTGCGTAGAACTCGTCCAGGTTGCTACTGGTGATGGCGACGAACTTGACACGCTCCAGCAGCGGGTTGCGCGGGTCCTGCGCCTCCGCCAGGACGCGGTCGTTGAAGTCCAGCCAGCTCAGCTCGCGGTTGAGGTAGAGCCCCGGGTCGTCGAGGTCGATCGGGACCTCGCCGCGCGTGTCGGCGCCCGCTCCGGCGTCTGCCCGTGCGGTCTGGGGAGTACTCGTCATGGCGCTGACAGGATACATAGATTGCGCGGGTCTTGCGGATGCGAGGCGAGCAGCACAGGCGGGTGCCGGCAGCGCTGCGCCGCCACTGCCGAGGGGTGGCCGCGG
Source organism: Dehalococcoidia bacterium (assembly GCA_965261685.1). Taxonomy (GTDB): domain Bacteria; phylum Chloroflexota; class Dehalococcoidia; order UBA2979; family UBA2979; genus VXMT01. Next base: position 75,937 of record CBDHDI010000011.1, on the reverse strand, counting down.
CCTGCTGCTAGTTGCGGCCGAGCAAGGCGACGTCCGTGAAGAGCGCGCCGGCGCCGTGGTTCGTCACCATCGCTACCTCCGCGCCCTCGATCTGGTTGTAGTCGGCCGTGCCGCGGAGCTGCCGCACGGCCGAGACCACCCGCTGCAGGAGCTGCGCCGTTCCTGCGTGGCAGAACGACATCGTTCCACCGTCGGTGACGATCGGGAACTCGCCACCGGGCCGGATCCGGCCGTCCATGACAAAGGGACCGCCTTCACCCAGCTCGCAGAAGCCGTACGCCTCGAACTGGCGGATCAGCTCGAACGAGAACGGGTCATAGAATTCGCACACATCAACGTCCGAGGGCTTGAGTCCGGACATCGCGAAGGCCTTCTTCGCCGCCCAGGCCCCGACGTCGCCGACGCGGTCCCAGATCGGCGCCATGTGGTACGCGGGCCCCCGCCGGTCGAGTCCCCCGCCGAGCACGCGCACCGCGGGGACATCGAGGTCGCGGGCGCGCTCGACGGTTGTGAGCACGAGGCCGGCGCCGCCCTCGGCGGTCATCGCGCAGTCCAGCAGGTGGAACGGCGAGGCGACCATGCGGGAGTTGAGCACGTCGTCCGGGGTGACCACCTGGCCGCTGTAGACGGCGTCCGGGTTGCGGCCGCCGTTCGTGCGAATCGTCGATGCGACCTCGGCGAGGTGCTCCGGCTTCGTGTCGTAGAGGTACATGTGCCGCTGCGCGATCAGGGCGAACTCGGCCGCGGTATACAGTCCGAAGCACTCCACGAACTCGTTGCTCGGCCGGGTCCACGGCGCGGTCGAGGGACGAGCCGTGTAGGCGCCCGCCTGGCCGTTCGCGATCACCACCGTCTGGCAGAAGCCCGCCGCGATCGCCGCAGCGGCCTCGAGGACCGACGAGACGCCGACAAGCGCTCCGCCCGTCCAGCTCGGTCGCCCGCCCAGCATGTGCACGAAGTGCGTGGACGCGGCCGGCTCCATGCTGGCTACGACGTTGACGCCATCGACTTCGGAGCCGTCGATCCCGGCGTCCGCCAGCGCGCCCCGCATCGCGTCGACCGTGACCGAGAGCGATGTCTCGCCTTCGAGGTGACGGGCGACCTTCGTGTTGTAGGCCCCGACGATCGCGACCTGGTGGAGCGGCGAGTCGTTCATGTGCCCCCAGACGGTGCGTAGGCTGCGGCTGCGGCCCATCCGTGCGCCAGCCGGCTGATTCTAGCCGAAGGTGCTGAGCCGCTGTGCGGCACAGAGCGCGGGCGGGCGCCGGCAGCAGTGCGGGCTACAATTGAGCGAGCCGCCCTCGTAGCTCAGGGGACAGAGCAGCGGACTTCTAATCCGCGGGTCGCAGGTTCGAATCCTGCCGAGGGCGCCATGCCTCCAGATACGCAGATGGTGTCACCGCGGCTCTACAGGTAGCGACTGAGCCCTCTACTGCCCAAGTTAACGATGAAGGGTCGAACCGTCCGTTCGTAGCAAGCCTCCATATCGTCGAGATGAGTGACGATGGTCCGAAGCTGTTCCCATCGCGTGAGGTTCTTGCGGTGGGCTAGAACGAACAACCCGACGCCACCCTCCGTCACGGCCCTCCGCTCTGCGGGCCGCGTCCGAATCTTCTTGTCGCGTGTAATGGCGAGCCAACTCTCGGCACCGCAGCGGCGGAGCCAGACGCTGTCTGGCGTAGCTTGCGATAGGTCTGGCACATCGTCGATCCAGAGAACGTCCTCACGAACCTTCTGGAGCGCTTGCGCGACGCTCCGCGGGATCGAAGCGTCGACGAAGATCACCTGGATGCGGACAGCGCGTCGTGATGTCGCGCTTCGAACTGGAGGGCCTTCTCGACCAGGTGGGCCTCGACCGCGAAGTCGAGGGCAATCTGCTCGTATGTACTGCCCGAGACGAACTGCTCCCAAAGAATCTCCGTGCGGACGCCAGTGTCCGCAACCACCGGCTGTCCAAAGCCGTACTCGGGGTCAACCATAACGTGCTGTTCGCGCCCCATCGGCCACCAGCGGTGGGCGAGGTCGCCGGCGTACTCGACTGTCGTGAGGAAGGGGTCGAGTACCTCATCCCACGCCTGCTGCGCCTTGGGCTGCGAAATCGAAACCAGCGACTCTCCTTCGTTCTGCTGCACGAATAGTGCTCGGCCATCGGTGCGGAAACGCAGCGCGACAAGCGGTCGCGAGACCCCGAGGACAGTCCGCGCTTCATCCATTAGGCGGCGCAGCCGTTGGAGCGTGAAGTGAAGCTCTTTGAGGCGGCCAATCGCCGCTACCTCGATCAGCTCCAGGAACGACACACCGCGCTCGACGGGTTGAGTAGAGGCGATCGGTGGTTGGTGGACCGTGCGGTTGTCGGCCAGCTGGTACTGGTAGCCCTTCAGCCATCGCTTCGAAGTGCCACGACCGACACCCGCGATACGGTCAGCCTCCGCGTACGAGTAGCGAGGCTCGTCCAGAGACACGAAGAGCTGGTCAGTCCGGTCAGTCAAGGTCCGGCCCCCTCCCAGCCTAGTATGAACTGCGCTGGCAGTATGGGTGAAAGTGCCCCGCTTCCCGTCGTCCACCGTGGCGGAGTGAGGGTGAGGGTAAGCCGATCTGCCAGACCGACGGCTAGAGGATCTGCGAGAGGAAGAGCTTCGTCCGGTCCTCGGTCGGGTTCTCGAAGAAGTGCTGCGGGGTGCCCTGCTCGACGATCTGGCCCTCGTCGAAGAACACGAGCCGATCCGCCACCTCGCGCGCGAAGCCCATCTCGTGCGTCACCACGATCATCGTCATGCCCGACAGGGCCAGTTCCTTCATCACGTTGAGCACTTCGTTGATCATCTCCGGGTCGAGCGCCGAGGTCGGCTCGTCGAAGAGCATGATCTTGGGCTGCATCGCCAGCGCGCGCGCGATCGCGACACGCTGCTGCTGACCGCCGGAGAGCTGTCCGGGGTACTTGTCCGCCTGCTCGGGAATCCCGACGCGATCGAGGAGCTGCATCGCCAGGTCCTGGGCCTCCAGCTTCGGCATGTGCCGCACTTTCTGCGGGCCGAGCGTGATGTTGCTCATCACGGAGAGATGCGGGAAGAGGTTGAACTGCTGGAAGACCATCCCGACCTCGGAGCGGATCGCGTTGAGGTTGCGCACGTCGTCGTTCATCTCGATGCCGTCGATCACGATGCGCCCCGAGTCGTGCTCCTCGAGGCGGTTGAGGCAGCGGATGAAGGTGGACTTGCCGGACCCGGAGGGGCCGAGGATGACGACGATCTCGTGCTCCGCGACGGACATCGTCACGTTGTCCAGCGCCTGGAAGTCGCCGAACCACTTGTCCACCTTCTCGGCGAAGATCATGTCCGGATTCCCGGACGTGTTGGCTGCCATCGGTTCGGTCTCGGTGGTCATCGGTTGCTCCTGTCGTGAATCCTAACGCTCGCCGACGCCCAGTGTGCGCTCGACGCGCTGCGAGATGCGAGACATCATGAACGCGACCGTCCAGAAGACCAGGGCGACGAATACGTAGGCCTCGATGCGGTATGGGGTGAACTCGAACTGCGCGATCGAGGAGTCGGCGTTCCCCTTGAGTTCGCGCAGCGGCAGGATCACCGTGACCAGCGTGGTGTCTTTCCAGATCGCGATCGCCTGTCCGACGATCGGCGGGATCGAGATGCGCAGCGCCTGAGGCAGGATGATCAGTCGCAGCGCCTGGAGCCGGGTGAGGCCCACGGCGTGCGCGGCCTCGTACTGCCCTCGGGGCAGCGCCTGCAGCGCGCCGCGGATGGACTCGGCCATGTAGGCGCCGGTGAAGACGGCCATCACCACCATGGCGCGGATGATCAGGTCGCCCGGGAACAGGTCGTCGAGGATGAACAGCGCTACGAACAGCCAGCCGAGCAGCGGCGCGCCGCGCACGACCTCGATGTAGGCGGTGCAGGTCCAGGAGATGGCGCGCAGGCTGGAGGCACGGCCGATCGCCAGCGGTATCGCGATGACCAGCCCGCCGGCGATACCGACCGGCGCGAGGACCAGGTTCAGCACGAAGCCATCGAGCTGGCGCGCCCTCGCGCCGCCGAAGCCGAGCAGGACGGTCAGCGCAATCGGCAGCGCCGCCAGCAGCAGCCCGCCGACGATACGCTGCTGCAGCTTGCGCCGTGGCCCAGGCTCGCGCGGCATCCAGACCGTCGCGTAATAGCCCATGTAGAGCATCCCGATCGCGACGAGGAACCACAGCGACGACCAGAGCGCGGCGCCGCCGTGCGCCATCAGGAAGACCACGAATGCGCCGACGACCCCGATGAAGAGATGGTCCTTGCGCGCAAGGCTGGACCAGGTGCCGTACGTGAGCCCGATCAGGCTGAACACGAAGGCCATCCCGAACCAGAGCCGCCATGCCTCCTCGCGCGGGAACCCGCCGGCGAAGAGCAGCCAGCGGTTGTTCGTGACCACCAGCCAGTTGGCCTCGACGAACACAAACCAGATCACGCCCGCCAGCAGCACGCCGACGATCGCCAGCGCGACGAAGGTCAGGAGCGTGCCCCTGCGCGAGCGGAAGAGGTTGTGACGCACCCACTCGCGGGCGCGTATGGACCACGGGCGTCCCGAGCGCACGCGGTGCGGAGGCAGCACGATCCGGCGTTGCTGGGGCGGCAGCGGCATGTCGGCCATCGGCGCCCCCTAGACCTCGTGCACCGTGACGCGCGAGTTGAAGAAGTTCATCACCGCCGAGAGCACGAACGAGATCGCCATGTACGTGATGATGATCACGAAGAACATCTCCAGCGCGTGCCCGGCCTTGTTCTGCACGATGTTGGCGACGCGGAACAGGTCGTCGTAGAGCACCGCGTAGGCGAGCGAGGAGTTCTTGTTGACGTTCAGGTACTGGTTGGTGACGGACGGGATGATCTGGCGCAGGGCCTGCGGAAGGATGATCAGCGTGAGGCGCTGGTAGCCGCTCAGCCCGACGGCGTTCGCCGCCTCCGTCTGGCCACGGGGCAGCGCCTGGATCCCGGACCGCACGATCTCGGCGATGAATGAGCCGGTGTAGAACGTCAGGCCCACGACGAGCGCGGCGAACTCGGGCTCGATCACGATGCCTTCGGCGTAGTGCGTGCCGGTGACGATTGGCGCGTCGATGCTGACCGGCGCTCCCAGCACCAGGTAGGAGATCACCGCGCCGGCGGCAAACAGGTAGAAGGCCCTGCGGTTCGCGTATTGCGGTAGGCCCGTGTCGCGCTCCAGCGCCTGCCGCTGGGCCCGCAGCCGCATCGCCGCGGCAGCAGAGATCAGCAGCGCCAGTACCCAGATGCCGGCAAACCAGTGCGGTGCGCCCCACACGCCGCTGTCCGGGACCGGCCAGGGAATCGCCACGCCTCGGTTGGAGATGAAGACGATGTCACCGACGCTGATCACGTTCTGAATCAGCGGCATGCCGACCAGGAACACCGAGTAGATCAGCACCACCTGCACGAGCAGGGGGGTGTTGCGGAAGAGCTCCACGAACAGCGTGGCCAGCCGCGACACGAGCCAGTTCGGGGAGAGCCGCGCGACGCCGATCACGACGCCCACGATGGTCGAGAGCAGGATCGCCACCATCACCGCACGGATCGATGACCACACCCCGACCAGGTACATCGTGATCCGCGAGTTGGTGACGCCGTCGACGTCGACCAGCCACTGGTTGGCGACGTTGAAGGCCGCCGGTTCGTCGAGGAACCCGAAGCCGAAGTCGCGCAGGTCGAGTGCAAGGAACGCGTACGCGAAGGCGATCGCGGTGACCGCGACGTAGACGCCCTGCGTCGCGAGGTCGCGGAAGCTGCGCCGGTGGATGAGCGGTACGAGCGCGGCCTCGGGTGGAACGGCAGCTGACATGGTCACCGCTTCACAGCCGGCCCAGGGTCAAATGGGCCCGAGTTGAGAGAACGATTCTCCCCGATGATGGCACGCCGACCACACATTACACTTCTCCCGGGCAGTTCGCATGACGACCTGGCGGTACGGCAGCGCGTAGAGGATACCGCCTTCGCCCGGTGGGCAGTCTACCGCCTTGTCGATGGCCAGCGCGTTGAGGGTGCAGGCGCGCGGGATGTGGTCGCCAATCGTGCGAGCGTAGATCTCGCCGTAGTTGCCGACGGCGGCGATCGCCCGCTGGATGAACTGCGCGCCGACGGAGTCGAAGCCCAGTGTGGAGACAGGGCCGCCCTCGTAGGGAACACCCAGCAGCCGCGCGATCCCGGTGTTCGGCGGGTTCGCGGCGATCCGCGCTACGTTCGCGCGTGTGATCCCCAGTTCCTCGGCAGCGATCAGGCCGTGGACGACCCAGTTGACGATGTCCTTCCACTCGCTGTCGTAGTCGCGAACGCTGGGTGCGAGCGGCCCCTTGGAGATGATCTGCGGGAGGATCCGGTAGTCCGCCGCATCGTCTCGTACGGCGATCTGCGAGGCGATGTCCGAGACATCCGCCGTCAGCACGTCGCAGCGCCCGGCGAAGAACGCGTCGACGATGTCCTGGCTGAGACCGCCCTTCGAAGCGTAGACGAGGCCGATCTCCGCGAAGTGGTCCGCGATGTTCTGTTCGGTGGTCGTGCCGGTCTGGACGCAGATAGTGGCGTCCCCCATGTCCGAGGTGGTGTTGTACGGCGCGTCCTTGCGGACTGCGAAACCCTGACCGGTGTAGAAGATGGTCTGCGCATAGTCGATGCCAAGGTCGCGATCGCGCGAGGCGGCGATCGAGGTCGTGCGGAGCAGCACATCGATTTCGCCGTCGCCGAGCAACTCGAAACGGATCGAGGAATCAGAGGCGTCGACGAACTGGACCCTGGTCGCGTCGCCCAGCGTCGCCGCCGCGATCGCCTTGCAGAACTCGATGTCGAATCCGCTGATGGTGCCGTCGGCCTCCTTGAAGCCGAACAGCGGCTGTGTCTGCTTCACCCCGCAACGCAACTCGCCCCGATCCTGGACGGTGGTCACCGTACTACCGCCGTCGGCCCCGCCGTCACCGCCACAGGCAGAGAGGAGTGCGAGAGCGATCGGCGCCAGCATCAACAGGGCAAGTCGCTTCAAGGAGCCTCCCAGCGCCGGCCGCTGAGTGGTGCGCGGGTGGCCTCACTGGGAGCGGCAGTATGCGTGGTTGCCTGCTCACGTCGCCGCGAACAACTGGAGCAGGTACGCGAAAGGGGCCTCCCCGGATGGTGGGGAGGCCCCTTTCGGATTACTCCTCTGCCTTGTCGGCTGACGACCTAGCGGAACGGCAGCGCGTAGAGGACGCCGCCCTCGCCCGCCGGACACTGGACGGACTTGTCGGTGGCCAGCGCGTTGAGCGTGCAGTCACGCGGGATGTTGTCGCCGATCGTGCGATCGTAGATCTCGCCGTAGTTACCGACGGCGGCGATGGCCCGCTGGATGAACTGCGCGTCGACGGAGTCGAAGCCCAGGGTCGAGACCGAGCCACCCTCGTAAGGCACGCCCAGCAGGCGGGCGATGCCGGTGTTCGGCGGGCTCGCGGCCATGGCGGCCACGTTCGCCTGCGTGATCCCCTCTTCCTCGGCAGCGATCAGGCCGTGGACGACCCAGTTGACCACGTCCTTCCACTCGCTCTCGTTGTCGCGAACGCCCGGTGCGAGCGGCTCCTTGGAGATGATCTGCGGAAGGATCTTGTAGTCGGCCCTATCGTCTCGAACCGCGATCCGCGAGGCGAGGTCCGAAGCGTCCGCGGTCAGCACGTCACAGCGCCCGGCGAAGAACGCTTCGGCGACACCGGTGCTGAGACCGCCCTTCGTGTCGTAGTCCAGGTCGATGTCGGTGAAGTGGTCAGCCACGTTCTGCTCGGTCGTCGTACCCGTCTGCACGCAGATGGTCGCCTCGGCCATGTCGGACGTCGTGTCGTAATCCGAGTCCTTGCGCACGGCGAAGCCCTGACCCGTGTAGAAGGTCGTCTGTGCGAAGTCGACTCCCAGCTCGCGGTCACGCGAGGCGGTGATCGTCGTCGTGCGGATCAGCACGTCGATCGTCTCGTCTGCGAGCAACTCGAAGCGCGTCGAGGCGTCCGAGGCGTCGACGAACTCGACGGCGTTGGCGTCCTTCAGGACCGCAGCGGCGATCGCCTTGCAGAACTCGATGTCGAAGCCGCTCACGCTGCCGTCGGCCTCCCTGAAGCCGAACAGTGGCTGCGTCTGCTTCACGCCGCAGAGCAACTCGCCACGGTCCTGGATGGTGGCTACGGTGCCGCCCTCCTCGTCGTCACCATTGCAGGCGACGGCAAGTCCAAGCGCGACCAGCGCCAGGACAAGCAATGTAAGTCTCTTCAATGGAACCCCCTGATCCTGACGCTATGCACTTCCTGCGCAATCACCGATGATGATAGAAACCGTCGTCGCCAGCCGTCAAACGCGAGGGGTACGCTCCGACCTCCGCACCGTACGCGCGTACCTAGATGATCACGCCGGCCTGCCGCAGTTCCTCGATCTCCCCGGGACTGATCCGCTGCTCCCGCAGCAGCTCGTCCGTGTGGCGTCCGAGGGCTGCCGAGCCGGACGCGATCGCCGTCGGGGAGCGCGAAAGATCGACGATCGGCGCGGCCTGGCGCTGCGCGCCGAGCTGCTCGTGCTCGATCTCCACGAAGTGTGTCGCGCCCTGCGGATCGTCGGCGACCTCTTCGGGGAAGTGGACCGGCGCGGCCGGCACGCCGGCCTCGGCGAAGCGATCGAGCCAGCGCTCGCGGGTGTCGCCGAGCAGCACGGCCGCGACCTGCCGGCGCACCTCCGCCATGCGCACGCGCTGCTCCGCCGGGTCGCCGCCCTCCTCGTCCTCCGGGCTCTCGTCGATCCCGAGCACGCCTTGAGCGGCGGCGCGGGTGGGGGGAGTGAGCGCACCGATCGCGATCGCGCCGTCGCTCACCAGGTAGCCGCCGTGGAAGGGGCCGCCCAGCGTGCCGTGGTAGCGGATGCGCGCGTCCAGCACCTCGCGGTAGGAGGCGCCGCCCGAGCGCAGTTCGGCTACCTCGGCCATCAGTGGATCGCGCACGGCAGCGTCCGTGACCGGCTCGCGCATGTTGAACATGCCCGTCTGGGAGAGTACGGAGCGCAGTAGCGAGGCGGAGACGATCTGCCCCTCGCCCGTGCGCTCGCGGTGCAGCAGCGCGGCGCAGACGCCCATCGCCAGCGCGATGCCGGTGGACAGATCCGCCATCGTCACGCCGGTGCGCATCGGTGCGCCGTCCTCGCTGGTCTTCTCGCCCATCACCATCGCGCCGCCGTAGGCTTCGGCGACGATGTTGCTGCCGGGCAGGTCGGCGCGCGGCCCGGTAAAGCCGAAGCCGCTGACCTCGGCGTAGATCAGGTCCGGCCGCAGGGCGGACAGGGTCTCGTAGCCGAACCCAAGCCGCTCCGGCACGCCCGGCCGGTAGTTGTGCAGCACCACGTCGAAGCCCGGCACGATGCGGTGCAGCAGCGCCCGCCCCTCGACGGTTGCGAGGTCGATGACGAGGCTGCGCTTGCCGCGGTTGAGGTACTGGAAGACCTTGCTCTGCCCCGGCGCGACCGCGCCGGTGTTGCGGAACGGATCGCCCTCGGGCCGTTCGATCTTCACGACGTCGGCGCCGAGGTCGGAGAGGTGCATGCCGGCGTAGGGGCCGGCGTAGATGATCGAGAGGTCCAGTACGCGAATCCCGTTGAGCGGCCCGTCCGCCATCAGACGCCCTCCGCCCCCCGATCGGGCGAGGGCGGGGCCTCCCAGCCGGCCGGGTAGTACTGCCGGAGCGCAGCGGCTCGTAGTTCTCCGCGGTGGTCCGGGTGCGCGACGGCGATCAGCTCCTCGGCGCGCTGGCGCTGGCTCTTGCCCGCGAGCCGGGCGATCCCGTGCTCCGTCACCACGTAGTCCGCGAACGAGCGCGGGATCGTGACGTAGGAGCCGTCGCCGACCATCGCGATGATGCGGCTCAACTCGCCTCCGCGCGCGGTCGAGGGCAGCACCGTGATCGCCTTGCCCTCGGGCGCGATGAAGGCGCCGATGTGGAACTCGGGCTGCCCGCCCGTGCCGTGGTAGACGGTGGTGCCGATCGACTCCGCGCAGATCTGGCCCGTGAGGTCCACGCTGAGTGCGTTGTTGATCGAGGTCATGCGCCGCTGCTGGGCGACGACGGAGATCTGGTTGACCTCGCTCACCGCGCGCGTCTCGATCGGCCCGTTTTCGAGCCAGCGCGCTTCCTCCTCGTTCCAGGGCGCCACGCTCGTCGTGACATGCAGGCCGGGATCGAGCGACTTGCGGCTGGAGTTGATCGTGCCCTCCATCATCAACTCGAGCACCGCGTGCGGCGTGACCTCCGAGTGCCAGCCGAGGTCGCGCTTGCCGTCGAACGCTCCGAGGTCGCCGAGGAACACGGAGGTGCGCCCCGCGCCGATCTGGATCGTGTCGCCGTCCTCGATGATGCCGCTGACGTGCCCGGCGATCGTGATCGCCTCGGGCGGGGGTTCGCGCGCCGGGGGCGGTGGGCGGCTGGTGGTCTCCGTGAGCACGAAGGCGGAGACCTCGGTCACGTGCAGCCGCTCGGTCGTGCGCACCTTGGGGAGCCAGGGGCAGACCTCGAGGATCGAGGTGCGCGCCCGGCGCACGAAGTCGCCCTTCTGCCAGGGCACCCCGCCGAAGTGGATATAGCCCTCGTCATCGGGCGGCGCGCAGTTCGCCATGAACACATCGATCGGCTCGTCCGAGCCGCGGTCGTCGTAGTGGCGGAACTGTGTCGAGAACAGTTGCGGGTAGTAGTCGGCGCGCAGTGACTCCAGCGCAGACCGCCCGTTCGGTCCGGCGTAGACCTCGAGGTTGACGTCGAAGCCGAGTTCGGCGAACTCGTCCTTGAACCACTGCTGCTCGGTGGAGGGCGCGCAGGCGCGGATCCTGACCTCGCGGTCCAGCTCGGAGATACGGGCGATCAGCGCGGGCATCACGGCGTAGGCGTCGCCGCCGATCGGCGTGAAGAGCGTGTTGCCGCGCTGCACCAGCTGCGCGGCCTCGCCGGGCGAGAGCAGCCGTGCCTCGTAGTCCTCGCGCCAGCCCACGCTGCCCCCGATCAGCCGCGATCGCCGCGCGGGCTCGTCCGGCCCTCGGCGCGTCCGCATGGTAGCGCGGCGAGGCGCGGACGCAGAACGGCCCCCGCTGGGGGGCCGCTCGTGCGTCTTGCCGGGCAGGCGTGCTACCCGAGGAAAGCCGTGACGGCGTCCATGAACGCGTCGACCTGCTCCAGCTGCGGCAGGTTGCCGGCCTCTGCGATGGTCACCAGCTGCGAGCCGGGGATCAGCGCGTTGAAGGCCGGGCCGTACTCCGGCGGAATCTGCCCGTCCGACTCGCCCCAGACGATCAGTGTGGGCGACTGGATGCGGTGGATCCGCTTGTCCAGGCCGCGGTCCGGGAACTGCCAGAGGAAGCGGCTGCCCGAGGTCTGCGCGCGCGTGCGGTGGATCGAGATCTCCGGGTCGCGCGTCGGAGGGTTGTACTCCTGGGCGACCTCCGACATGTGGTCGTGCCACATCAGGGTCGGCAGGGTGCGCCGTGGGGTCGCGAAGTAGTCCGGGACAGGGTGCTCTTCCATCCACAGCCCGTAGGCGTCGATCAGCACCAGCTTCTCGACGCGGTGCGGGCTGAGTGCGGCCAGCTCGGCGGCGAACATGCCGCCCAGCTCGTGCCCCATCAGCACGACGCTGTCGAGGCCGAGCGCGTCGAGCAGGTCGTTGTGGTAGACGACGGTGTCGACGGGGTCATCGATGTGCTGGAGCCCGGTGGAGTCGCGGAAGCCGGGGAAGATTGGCGCGATCACGCGGTAGTGCTCGGCCAGCCGGTCCATGAACGGGAACCAGTCGTACTCGGCCATCATGTTGTGCAGATAGAGGAGCGGCGGGCCGTCGCCGCCCTCGCGCACTTCGATCTCGAATGCGCCGTCCCGGACCGAGACGATCCGCTCCGTGTGGGTCGTAGCTGTCGTCAATCTGTACCTCCGTGCTGAACCGCCCGCCGGTCCCTCCGGCGGGCGGTGGTGAGCGATGCTTCTGCTATCCGCCGATCGGCGCCGGCGTCACGCGCTGCGCGAGCGGCCGAGGCGACCAGCGGTCTTCCCAGTCCTCGTCGTCCCAGAGGTCGTGGATCTGCGGGAGAACTTCTTCACCGAACATCTTGATGTTCTTCATCGTGGTCTCGCGGCGCATGTTCCCGATCTGGAGCAGCGGCAGGACGTGGCCGACGCGCAGGCTCTTCGCGATATCGCGCAGCTTCTCGGCGACCTCGTCCGGGCTACCGGCGACGATGTTGCCTTCCTCGACCAACTGGTCCCAGGACGGGCCCCCCGCCGCGGGCGCCGTGCGGCCCGCCTCCGGGGTGGACTCCTGCGCGAGCGCGAGGCTGCGCTCGAAGCCGGCGCGGATCGAGGCCTCGGTGCGGTAGCCGGGCGCCTCGGGGAAGTAGCGGCCGGTGGAGCCGAGCAGCTTCTGGTAGAAGAACTCGACGCCCTCCTGGTACTCCGCCTTGGCCGACTCGTAGGAGTCGGACACGAGCGTGAGCTGCATGTAGGCGGCGCGGTACGGCGTCTCGTCGGCGCCGAGCTCGCGGACGCGGCTCCAGTAGCCGTTGAGGGTCTGCTGGGCGCGCTTGTAGCCGCCGTAGCTGAGCGCCGCGTAGACATGGTCCTTTTCGATCGTCCAGTCCCAGGTCTCGATCGAGCCGCCGCCGGGCACCCAGATCGGGGGACGCGGCTCCTGCGCGGGACGCGGCCAGATGCTGACGTAGCGCAGCTTCGTGTACTTGCCGTTGTAGTGGAACGGCTCGCGCGACTCCATCGCCTTCTTGATCAGATCCTCGGCCTCGTAGTAGCGCTCGCGGAAGGTCGAGGGCGACATGCCGTAGACCCAGTTCGTGTCCTGCGAGGTGCCCACGGGGAAGCCGCAGACCACGCGCCCGCCGGAGATCACGTCGATCATCGACATCTCTTCGGCGACACGGGTGGGCGGGTTGTAGAGGGCGATCGAGGTGCCCAGCACGACCAGGTTGGCCTTGCTGGTGCGGCGCGCGAGGGCGGCCAGCATGATGCTCGGCGAGGGCATCGTGCCGTACATGTTGGCGTGGTGCTCGTTGACGCAGATGCCGTCCAGGCCGACCTGCTCGGAGTACTCGAGCTCGTCGAGGTACTCGTTGTAGAGCTCGTTACCGATCTGCGGGTCGTAGACCGAGTTCGGGAGGTCCACCCAGATACCCGCTGACTTCCAGTCGGGGCCGTGCGGCGGCTCTTCGGGCATCGCCGAATACGGCATCAGGTGGAACATACTAACCTTCATCAAGACCTCCTCTGGCCTGCTGTGTGTGACCCGCCGACTTCGGCGGCACGATGCCGCCCGGCCTTCGCCGGCCATGGCGCTGCTCGTGGATCGAGGCGCACCCGTTGGTTGATAACAGAGCGTGCCACTGCGCGCAAACGTGGTGTGCCTCGATGCGGTGGCGGCGTCGCCCCGAATCGCCCTCTTCGGAGCGCCGCCGCTTGCCTCGCGGAGTAGCCTTTTCCGCGAACCGGCGAGGAGGACGCGATGGAACTCGGTGCTTGCTTCCCCACCAACGAGATCGGCTCGGACCCGGCCGCCATCCGCGACTGGGCGCAGGCAGCCGAGGATCTCGGCTACGACCTGATCGAGGTCTACGACCACGTCCTCGGCAGTGACCCCTCCGATCCGCCGCAACCGGGCCGCGCCGAGCGGCGCGGCTACTACACGAGCAGCACCGACTGGCACGAGCCGATGGTGCTGATGGGCTTCCTGGCGGCCGTGACGACCCGCCCGCGTTTCCTCACCGGCATCCTCGTGCTGCCGCAGCGCCAGACCGCGCTCGCGGCGAAGCAGGCCGCCGAGGTGGCCATCCTCTCCGGCGGCCGGCTGCTGCTCGGCATCGGCATCGGCTGGTCCGACATCGAGTACCGGGGGCTCGGCCTGGGCGAGGTGTTCCGCGCGCGTGGGCGGCGCTCGGAGGAGCAGATCACGCTGATGCGGCGGCTCTGGACGGAGCCGTTGATGAGCTTCGAGGGCGAGTTCGACTCGATCCCGGAGTCCGCGATCAGCCCGCGCCCGGAGCGCCCGATCCCCGTCTGGATCGGCGGCCACGCGCCCACCGTGCTGGACCGCGTGGGGCGCATCGCCGACGGCTGGGTGGCGGGCTGGGCGCGCCCCGACTACCTGGCGGCCGGCATCGAGCAGATCCACGAGGCGGCCCGCGCCGCCGGGCGCGACCCCGCGGAGATCGGCATCGAGACGCGCGCACGGGTCTCGCGCTGGGGCCCGGAGCAGCAGGCCGAGCACGCGCGGCTTTGCGCGGAGGCGGGCGCGACGCACTTCGCGCTGCACACCCTCGAAGGCGGCCTCACCACCGTGCAGCAGCACATCGACGCGCTGCGCGACTTCCGCGACGCGTACGGCGCGGAGTAGTCCGCGCCGCGCCCGGCCGTCAGCGGCCGGTGAACTTCGGGTCGCGGCGCTCCCGGAAGGCGGCGATGCCCTCCTGGTGATCGGCGCTCATGTTGGAGATGCCCTCGAGCGTGAGCGAGAGGTCGAGGTTGGTCCCGGCGAGCGCGCGCAGCGGCTGGTTGATCGACGCCTTCGTGCCCTGGATCGCCACCCTCGGGCCGTTCGCGAGCCGCGCGACGAAGGCGTCGACCACCTCGTCGAGTTCGTCCGCGGGGACGGCGCGGTTGATCAGCCCGATCTGCGCGGCGCGCGTCGTCTCGATCAGCTCGCCGGTGTAGAGGAACTCGCGCGCCCGCGCGTAGCCGACGAGCGAGGGCCAGAGCACGGCGCCGCCGTCGCCGGCGACGAGGCCGACGCTGACGTGCGGGTCGCCGATCACGGCCCCCTCGGCCGCGAACACCACGTCGCAGGCGAGCGCGACGGTCGCGCCGAGGCCGACCGCCGCGCCGTTGAGGCGCGCGACCACGGGCTGCCGGGCCTCCAGGATGGAGAGCACGATCCGCTTGCCCTCGACGCTGGTACGGTCCCAGACGGAGGGGTCGTCGATCATCTCCTGCAGCCAGGTCATGTCCCCGCCGGCGGAGAAGGCTCGGCCGGCGCCGGTGAGCACCACGACGTCGGTGCTGTTGTCGGCGTCGATCTCGGTGAAGATGCGCGACATCTCCTCGTGCATCTGCGCGTCGAAGGCGTTGAGCGCCTCCGGGCGGTTCATCGTCAACCGCAGCACGCGCTCCTGCCGCTCGATCAGGATCGTTTCGTAGCCCTCGTACTGCGCCATCACGCGCCTCCGTCCTCGCTCCGCCGTCGCTGTCTACTCGCCGGTGAAGATGCCGTCGCGCCTCTCCGCCCAGGCGCTGGTTGCCTCTCGGTGGTCGGCCATCTTCGCCGAGTAGTGCTCGTACGCGAGGCCGAGGTCGAAGACCGAGGAGAGCTTGTCACGCATCAGCGTGTTGACCGTGAGCTTCGTCGCCTTCACGGCGTAGGGCGGCATCGCCGCCAGGCGCTGCGCCAGCTCCATCGAGCGCGCCTCCAGCTCCTCCTCCGGCACGAGGTGATTGACGATGCCGAGCCGCTCGAGGTCCTCGCCCTCGACGAGGTCGCCGAGCATCAGCAGCTCCTTCGCCTTGTTGATGCCGACGAGCAGCGGCCAGATCAGCGCGCCGCCGTCCCCGGCGACGAGGCCGATGTTGACGTGCCTGTCGCCGATGCGCGCGCGCGGCGAGGCGACGACGACGTCGCACATCAGCGCGAGGGTGGCTCCGAGGCCGATCGCCGGGCCGTTGACCGCGGCCACGATCGGCTTCTCCAGGTCGAGGTGCGCGCGCAGGATCTCGCCGGTCCGCACCTGGGCGAACTTCGCGCGCGTGTTGCTGCCGCCCTGCTCGTTCATGCGCTGGACGTCGCCGCCCGCGCAGAAGGCGCGGCCCGCGCCGGTCAGCAGGACGGCGCGGGACTCGTCGTCGTCCAGTTCGTTGAAGGCGCGGATGAGCTCCCGCCGCAGCGGCGGGTGGACCGCGTTGAGGCGCTCCGGCCGGTTCAGCGTCATCACCAGCACGTGGCCCTCGCGGCGGAATTCGATGTGCTCGTAGCTCGACAGGTCCATGGACGCCCCTCTCGTGGATCGCGTGTCGCGGATGATACCGCCCTGTTCGTCCGGGCCTCGATAGACTGCCCCCGGGAGGACCCGCGCGATGACCGAAGCGCTCGAGTTCGCGCCCGTAACCGCGGATCGCTGGTCCGATCTGGCGCGGCTCTTCGAGCGCCGCGGCGGGCCGAAGTACTGCTGGTGCATGGTCTGGCGCGAGATGCCGAGCGGGCAGCGCGGCGAACCCGGCGCCAGGCGCGCCGCCCTCGAGGATCGCGTTGCCCGCGGCTTGCCGGTCGGCATCCTCGCCTACGCGGACGGCGAGCCGGTGGCCTGGTGCTCCGTCGCGCCGCGCGAGACGTACCGCGAGCTGGGAGGCGGGGGACTACCCGCGGGACGCCTCGGTCTGGGCCGTCGTCTGCTTCTTCGCCAACCGCGAGCTGCGCGGCAGCGGCAGCAGCGCGCGGCTGCTCGACGCCGCCTGCGAGGAGGCCGCCCGCGCGGGCGCCGACGTCCTCGAGGGCTACCCGGTCGCCCCGGACTCGCCGAGCTACCGCTTCATGGGCACCCGCCCGGTCTTCCGCGCCGCCGGCTTCGAGGAGATTGGCAGGGTCGGCAAGCGGCGGCACGCGATGCGGCGCTGGCTGCGCCCGGGCGGCGCGCATGGACATTCGGCGGCCGGTTGACGTACCTTCAGCCGCGCTCACGCAAGACGCGACAGCAGCAACCAGGAGGTGACCGTGTCGGTCCTGAACTTCAGCGTCGATAACCACATCGCACACCTCGAGATGAACCGTCCCGAGGTCATGAACGCGCTCAACTTCGAGCTCAACCAGGCGCTCGCGGACGCCTGGCGGGAGGTCGAGGAGAACGACGACATCTGGGTGGCGATTCTCAGCGCGCACCCGGACAGCCGTGCCTTCTCCGCGGGGATGGACCTCAAGGAGCGCGCGGAGATGAACGCGGCCGGCATCGACTGGCGCAAGCAGCGAGTCACCGGCAACAGCAACCCGGAGAACGTCTGGAAGCCGGTAATCTCGGCGATCCACGGCTACTGCCTGGCCGGCGGCTGGATGATGGCCCAGCGTTCCGACTTCCGCGTCTGCGCGGACGACGCCATCCTCGGCATCCGCGAGGTGAAGCGCGGGCTGATGCCGCACTGGGTGGCGGACCTGCCGCGCATCATCGGGCTCGGGAACGCCCTCGAGGTGGTGCTGATGGGCGAGTACATCACGCCCGAGCGCGCCAAGGAGATGGGCTTCATCAACGCGATCGTCCCGAAGGACGAGGTGCTGGACGAGGCCTACCGCTGGGCCAACATCCTGCTCGAGAATGCGCCGCTGTCCGTGCGCTGCCTCAAGGAGATCCTCTACCGCACCCACGTGCTGCCGCACGACGAGGCGATGGTGATGGCGAAGCACCTGCTGCACCGCGTCGAGACCAGCGAGGACATCTCCGAGGGCCCGCGCGCCTTCGCCGAGAAGCGCCAGCCGCAGTGGAAGGGCCGCTAACGCGATCCCACCGGCTGTACACGCAGAAGAGCCGCCCGCGAGGGCGGCTCTCTCGTTGCCCCGCCAACCGCGAGCGGTGCGGGCTACTCGCCGCCGTGGGCCCCGAGCGCCTCAAGGCTCGCGCGCGCCTGCTCGGCGATTGGCGGCTGCTTCTTCCGCATCGGTGTGTCGGACTGGTGCGCGGCGAGGCCGGGATGCGGAACAAATCCGCAAGCGCCGCCGTTAACCTCGAAAGGGGCGTGCGCGATGGTCGCAGCCGGCGCTTGCATGCGATCCATCATCGTGGCGGTCGCGGCGTTCGTGGCCGTGCTCGGGGCGGCCACCACGCCTCTGTCCACTCATGCGGCATGGCAACTACCCGCCACCTACTACGGCCGCGCGAATCCGGGTGACGAGATCAGCGCGCTGATTGACGGGACGCTCTGCGCGAACACCATCGCGGACGATCGCTACGAGTGGGTGATCCGGGTGCCCACGTTCGCCTGCGGCGGTAAGGCCGTCGGGGGTGCAACGGTGACGTTCTCGGTCAACGGCTACAACGCGCTCCACACTGAGACGTGGCGGAACGGAGCGACTCAGTCCGACCTCATACATGGCATCTCACCGGGCCGCTATGTGGCGGCGAGCGCCGGCGATTCGCACATCTGCGCGCTGACCGCGGACGGCGAGATTGCCTGCTGGGGTGAGAACATGTACGGGCAGCTGGACGTCCCGCACGGCCGCTACACGGCGATCAGCAGTGGAGGTAGCACCAACTGCGCCCTGACCGCTGAGGGCGAAGCCGTGTGCTGGGGACTCGGCAGCGCTCAATTCGAGGTGCCGCCAGCCAAGCGGGGAAGCGGCTACGTAGCGGTGAGCGCGGGCTGGTACGGCTGGTGCGCGCTGGACACGGCGGGCCAGGTCACCTGCGTGGTTTCGACCTCGGACGGGACGCCCTACTCACCACCGGGCCGCTACGCGGCGCTGAGCGCTGGTGGCCACCAGGTGTGCGGCGTCACCAAGACGAGCTAACTCGCCTGTTGGTCTCGCGCGGGCACCAGGAACCTTGCGCCCGCGGGACGCTACTCCGCAGTGGACGCAGGTCAGAATCATGCCTGTGCGCTGAGGTTGGACGGCGCAGTCGCTTGCTGGGGCGCTGACTGGGGCTCGAGCAGTGGCGCGAGGCCCGGACCACTTGCGGGCACCTACAAGGCAGTAAGCGCGGGCTACCAGCACAGTTGTGCACTGACCGGGGACGGCGAGGTCAAGTGCTGGGGTCGCAATACTTCCGGAAAGGCCGATCCCATCCCGGGCCGCTACATCGACGTAGCCGTTGGCGGCACGCAGAGTTGTGCACTGGCGGAAGCAGGCGGGCTGCTCTGCTGGGGGCACACTGCCTGGCACCCACCCGATGGTCGCTACGTGGGGCTGGACGTGAGTGACGATGACGCCTGCGTGCTGACGGCTGAAGGGGAAATCGCCTGCTGGGGGAACAACTTGTTTGGGCCGACGGATGCACCTCCGGGCCGCTACGTGGACGTAGTCATAGGCAGTGACAGTGCCTGCGCCCTGACCGGCGCCGCCGAGATCGTCTGTTGGGGTGCCAACACGTTCGGGGTGACGGATCCCCCACCTGGCCGGTATGAGGCACTGAGCGCGGGTGGGGGGCACCATTGCGCGCTGACCACGGACAAGGAGATCGCTTGCTGGGGGGCCAACAGCTACGGAGAATCGGACGCGCCAACGGGCCGCTACCCGGCCGTGGACGCGGGCCAGAACCACAGTTGCGCGCTGACCGAGGCCGGCGAAGCGATCTGCTGGGGTCGCAACTCATCCGGGAAATCAGACGCGCCGCCGGGCCGCTACGTATCGATCAGCGCGGGTCTGTCGGTCAGCTGCGCCCTGAACGACGCCGGGGAGGCAGTGTGCTGGGGGTTGCAGCCCGAGGGTGGGGACACGCCTGCGGGGCGATTCACGGCATTGGCTACAGGCTGGTACCACGCCTGCGGCATCACCGCGGCCGGTGGGGTGGTCTGTTGGGGTCCCTGGTGGGAGGCCGCGGCGCTCGCGGCCCCTCCGGGCCGATACCGGGCCGTGAGTGCCGGATGGACGCAAACCTGCGCGCTCACCGAGGAAGGCGAGCTCGTCTGCTGGGGCAAGACCGCTGCCGGCCCGCCGCGTCGCTGACGCGATCGGGCGAGGGCTGAGCGCTACTCGCCGCCGTAGGCGCCGAGCGCCTCGAGGCTGTCGCGCGCCTGCTCGGCGAGGTCGAAGACGACCTGGCGGGCGGGCTTCAGCTCCTCGATGAAGGTCAGGCCCTGACCGGCCGTGACGTGCAGCCAGCCGTCGAGCTGGTGGTCCTCGATCGCCGTCTCGATCTTGCCGACCAGCATGCCCTGCAGCGGCATCGGCAACACATCGGGAGCATCCTCGCGCTCCCACATCTCCTGGAAGCTGGAGCGCATCGCGCGGACGCGCTTGCCGTCGTAGGCGGTTGAGATCCAGGCGTCCTGCCCGCGGCCCTCGATTAGCCGCTGCTTCTTCTTCATCGGCGTGTCGGACTCGTGCGTCGCCTGCCAGATCGTGCCCGTCCAGACGCCGTCCGCCCCGAGGGCGAGCGCGCCTGCGATGTGGCGGCCGTGCGTGACGCCGCCCGCCGCGAGCACCGGCTTGTCGTAGGCCTTCGCCAGCTCGACGACCTCGGGTACGAGCGAGAAGGTGCCCATCCGCCCGGTGTGCCCGGCGGAGTCCTGCCCCTGCGCCACGATCAGGTCGAGGCCCTGCTCAAGCTCGCGCGCGGCCTGGCGGGCGAGGCCGATCAGCCCCCACACCTTGATGCCGGCGTCGTGCAGCATCTCCAGGGCGAAGGCCGGGCTGCCCATGCCGGAGGCGAAGATCGGGATCTGTTCGTCGATCAGCACGTCGAACTTGGCGCGCGCCTTGCGCAGCAGGTCGACGCGCTTGACGCCCCACGGGCCGGGCGTCTTCGGCTCCGGGATGCCGTGCTCGCGCATCACGCCGTCGACGAAGTCCCAGTGCTCCTGCGGGATCTGAGGCATCAACTCCTCCGGCGTGCCCTCGACGTACGAGGCGGAGAGCAGGAAGTCGATGCCGAACGGCTTGTCGCCGACGCGCTCGCGTATCCAGTGGATGTCGTTGCGGATCTCCTCCGGCGTCAGCGCGTTGACGCCGTACATGCCGATGCCGCCGGCGTTCGTCACCGCGGCGACGACGTCGCGGGTGTGTGCGAAGCCGACGAGGGGAACCTCGCAGCCGTACTCGTCGCAGAGGCGGGTCTGCATCGGGTCGCGCGTCATGGGCGGGTCTCCTTCTGGTTCGCGGTCGTCTCCGTGGTCTTCATGGTCGCTGCGGGCGTCCTCGTCAGGCGGGGCGGCTAGATCGCGCCCGCCTGGCGGAGGACCGGGAGCTGCTCCGGCTCGATGCCTAGCAGCTCGCAGTAGACCTCGCGGTTGTGCTCGCCGAGGCGCGGGGCGGGGCCTGGCCGGCGCGAGTCGATCGTGGAGGTGCGGAAGGGGAAGGCGGTGTCGGGCAGCGGTCCGGTCTCCGGGTGCTCGATCTCGCGGAGGAAGCCGCGCATCTGCATCTGCTCGCCGGCGAGCACCTCTTCCATGGTGACGTGGCCGGTGATCGTGAGGCCGTGCGCCTGCCCGATCTCCTGGATCTGCCGGCGGGTGCGCTCCATGCACCACTCGGCGATCGCGTCGCGGACCTCGTCGGCGTGGTCGGGCTTCGGGATGCCGAGCTGGGGGAGGTTCCAGAGCTCCTCGGTGAACCACGGCTCGGAGGCGAACCAGGGGTCGCCGCCCATCATCTCGACGGCGGCGGACCAGTTGCGCTGGCCCCAGAGCGCGCCGATCACGATCCAGCCGTCCTTGCAGCGGTAGACGCCGGGGAACCACTCAGTATCCAGCTCCCGCGTGACGAGCGTGCCGTCCGAGGCGTAGCGATGCACCTCCGGCCGCTGCGTGCTCATCATCGCCCACTGCTTCGAGACGTCGACGTGCTGGCCGCGGCCCGTGCCCATCCTCGCCAGCAGCGCCGCGAGGGTGGCCGTGGCCGCGTTCAGCCCGGCGTCGCACTCGGCGATGAAGGAGCCCGGCTTGACCGGGCCGGCGTCCGGGAAGTCGCGCAGCGCGATCTGCCCCGCGAGCTGGTGGTAGGTGGCCCCACTGGCGTGCACCACGTTGAGCGGGTAGGCGTGCTCGTCCCGCCTCGGCCCGCTGTGCCCGTAGGGCGAGATCGAGGTCACCACCAACCGCTCGTGTTGCGCGGACAGCGTCTCGTAATCGAGGCCCAGTTCGCCGGCGAGCGCGGGCGGTCGGTCGTGCAGAAAGACATCGGCGCGCGCGATCAGGTCGCGCAGGATCGCGAGGCCGTCGGCGGTCTCCGGGTCGAGCGTGATGCTGCGCTTGTTGGTGTTGAGCAGCAGGAAGAGGCCACTGCGTTCGGGGTCGGGCTGGTCGTCCGGGAAGGGGCCGCGGCGGCGTGCCTCGTCGCCCCCGCCGGGCGCCTCGATCTTGACTACGTCGGCGCCCGACTCGGCGAGCCACTTGCCGCAGAACGGCCCGCAGACGAGCGAGCACCACTCCACCACGCGCATGCCATCGAGGGGGCGGGCGGTCACGTTCGCGAATCCTCCCCGGAGCGCCTCATGGGCCCGGACGGTGGGCCGCGCAAGCCTACACGCTGCGCCGCGCTACTAGCAGCGCCTGCCCGCGGGCGCTGCTAGTATCCGCCCGGCGACGCCGCAGCGGCCAGTGATCGCGGGCCGGGCGGGCGGCGAGTGGAGGGCACGGCCATGCGCATCGGCTTCATCGGGCTCGGCAACATGGGCGGCCCGATGGCGATGAACCTGATCAAGGCCGGCCACGATCTCACAGTCCACGACCTGCGCCGCGAGATCGCCGATCCGCACCTCGCCGCCGGCGCCACCTGGGCCGACAGCGTGCAGGGAGTCGCCGAGGCGAGCGAGGTCATCTTCACCTCGCTGCCCGGTCCGCCCGAGGTCGAGGCGGTTGCGCTCGGCCCCGGCGGCATCCTCGAACACGCCGCCAGCGGCAGCGTCTACATCGATCTCTCGTCCAACTCGCCGACGCTGATCCGCGCGATCCACGCGCGCTTCGCCGAGCGCGGCATCGAGGTGCTCGACGCGCCCGTCAGCGGCGGCGTGACCGGCGCGACGGCGGGCACGCTCGCCGTGATGGTCGGCGGCGACGCCGATCGCTACGAGGAACTGAAGCCGCTGCTGGACGCGATCGGCGACAAGGCGAGCTACATCGGCGGCATCGGCAGCGGCATGGTCGCCAAGCTCGTGCACAACATGACCTCGATCAGCTCGCGGATGGCGATCGCCGAGGGCCTGACGCTGGCCGCGAAGGCGGGCGTCGATCCGCACGTGATGCAGCGCGTGCTGCAGGACGGGGCGTTCGGGCAGGGGCATTTCCTCAACCACCGCCTCGTCGACACGGTGTTCGCGCAGCACTGGGATCCGCCCAGCTTTGCGCTGCGGCTCTCGCGCAAGGACCTCGGCCTCGCGACCGAGCTCGGGCGTGAGTTGGGCGTGCCGATGTCGCACGCCGCGCTCTCCGAACAGGAGATGGTCGCCGCCCTCGGCCGCGGCTGGGGCGAACTCGACTCCAATATCTTCTTCCTGCTCCAGCAGGAGCGGGCAGGCGTCGAGCTCGGCGGAGGCGAGGGCCCGGATGGCGGGGAGTAGGCGCCGATGACGGAAGAGCCCGTGCCCGGCCCGCTCGTGGGGCGTCGCGTCCTGGACCTGACGACGGGCGTCGCCGGGCCGGCGGCGACGCAGATGCTCGGCTTCCTTGGCGCCGAGGTGATCCGCGTGACCAGCGCGATGATTCCGCGCATCCGCGCCACCGACGACGACCCCGGGATCAACGTGCTCTACCTCAACAAGGAGTGCGTGCGGCTCAACCTCCGCGATCCGCGCGGCCTCGATCTCGGGCGGCGGCTCGCCGCGCAGTGCGACATCGTCGTCGAGAACCAGCGGCCCGGCTCCGTCGCGCGGCTCGGCCTCGGCTACGAGGCGCTGCGCGAGCTGCGGCCGGACATCATCGCGATCTCGCTCAGCGCCTCCGGCCAGGGTGGCCCCGCCGAGCACGAGGTCGGCTACGCGCCGAACTTCGTCTCGCGCAGCGGCGTGGGGCTCGCCTCGGGCTATCCCGGGGGACCGCCCGGCGAGTACGTGAACTGGCCGGACCTGGTCAGCGCGCAGTGGCTGGTCTTCGCCGTGCTCTACGCGCTGCTGCACCGCGAGCGCACCGGCGAGGGTCAGTACCTCGATCTCTCGGCCAACGAGTCGCTGACCACGCTCCTCGGCGACCTGGTGCTGGACTCGGCGCTGAACGGGCGCAACGCCGAGCCGCAGGGCAACCGCGACCCGACGATGGCCCCGCATGCCGTCTACCGCTGCGCCGGCGAGTACGAGTGGGTCAGCATCGCGGTCGGCACGGACGGGGAGTGGCTCTCGCTGTGTGAGGCGATGGGCCGCCCCGAGCTGGCCGAGGACCCGCGCTTCGCCGGCGTGCTGGAGCGCCTCGATCACGAGCAGGAGCTGGACGCGCTGATCGGGGAGTGGACCAGATCGCAGCCGCCGGGCGACCTCGCGGCGCGGCTGCAGGCGGCCGGCGTCGCCGCCGCGCCGGTGCTCAACGGCAAGCAACTGCTGGAGGATCCGCACCTGCGGGCGCAGGGCCGCTGGGTAGAGGTGGAGCACGCGATCCTCGGGCGCAAGTGGGTGATGGCGCCGCCCTGGAGCCTCTCCGACACGCCGGCGCGGGTGCGCCACGCGGCGAAGCTGCAGGGCAGCGGCGAGCGCTACGTCTATGGAGAGCTGCTCGGCCTCAGCAACGAGGAGTTGAAGGAGCTGATCCACGACAACGTGATCCACTGATCCCGCGGGAGCGCACCGCTCCCCCCTGACCGTGTAAGCCCGTACCATCGCCCGGCGCAGCGCAGGCGCCCCGAGGGCCGGAACAGCCCGGAAGCGAGGAACCGACCATGCAATACGACGTGATCGTCGTCGGCGCGGGCAACGCCGCCCACGCAGCCGCCGTCTCCGCCCACGAGCACGGCGCCGAGCGGGTGCTCATGCTGGAGAAGGCGCCCGAGGAGCTGCGCGGCGGCAACACCCACTACAGCGGCGGCCTCTTCCGCTTCGCCTTCGAGCAGGCCGAGGATCTGCTGCCGATCGTCCCCGACATCGAGAAGCAGGTCCCGGGCTTCACGCAGAACATCAAGCCCTACAGCGCAGCCCTGTTCCGCACCGACCTCGACCGGGTAACCGAGGGTTCCTCGGACCCGGAGCTGTCCGAGGCGCTGATCGGCCGCTCCTACGAGACGGTGCGCTGGATGGTCGAGCAGGGCATCGTGATGGGCCCCGCGACCGACCTCTCCGCCGTGAAGTACGAGGGCGCGGTGCGCTGGCCGCAGGGCGCCGTGATCCGCGCGGTCGGCATCGGCATCGGGCTCTCGCGCATGTGGTTCAACGTCGCCGCCGAGCGAGGCATCGAGCTGCGCTACGGCACCGGTGCGCGCTCCGTGCTGCAGGACTCCAGCGGCGCCGTGAGCGGCGTGCTGGTGAACGACGCGGACGGACTGCACGAAATCGAGGCGGGCGCGGTGATCCTCGGCTGCGGCGGCTTCGAGGCCAACCCCGAGTGGCGTGCGCGCTACCTCGGGCGGCCCTGGGACACCGCCCGCGTGCGCGGCACGCGCTACAACAACGGCGACGGGCTGCGCATGGCCCTGGAGGTCGGCGCGCTGCCCTACGGGCAATGGTCCGGCAGCCACGGCACGCCGATCTCCGCGGAAGCGCCGATGTACGGCGACCGCCGACTCACGGACCAGACCAACCGGCTCTCCTACCCCTTCGGCGTCGCCCTCAACACCGACGGCGAACGCTTCATCGACGAGGGCGAGGACTTCCACCTGCTCACCTACGCGAAGACCGGAGGCGCGGTGCTGCGCCAGCCCGGCGGCATCGCCTACCAGATCTTCGACTCGAAGGTGTTCGAGGCCCTCGAGCCGCGCTACCGCACGAGCGACCCGATCGTGGCGGACACGCTGGAGGAGCTGGTCGCCCAGTTGCCGCTCGACCAGGAGACCGCGAAGCAGACGCTCGATGCGTTCAACGACGCCGTCCTCGGCGGGGGCGCGTTCGACCCGGGCATCCGCGACGGGCTGAAGACGGACGGGCTGGAACCGGAGAAGACCAACTGGGCGCAGCGGCTGGATTCGCCTCCGTACCGCGCCTACCCGATCACCGGCGGCATCACCTTTACCTTCGGCGGCGTGCGCGTGAACACGGACTCCGAGGTGATCAGCACGGACTGGGCGCCGCTTCCCGGCCTCTACGCCTGCGGCGAGATGGTCGGCGGCCTCTTCCACTACAACTACCCCGCTGGCTCGGGCCTGATGTCCGGCGCGGTCTTCGGTCGCGCCGCCGGCCGCTCCGCCGCGGCGCACGTCGGCGGCTAACGAGACGCGCGGTCATCCGGCAAACGGCGTAGACGCTCACACGGAGCGCCGATAGGATGCCGACAGCGTGACAAGCCTGACGCCCGCCTTCGGGCGAGCGTGGGAGGGGAAGGCTCACGGGTGACGTTCATCATCACCCAGCCCTGCATCGACGTTCAGGACCAGTCCTGCGTCGAGGTCTGCCCGGTCGACTGCATCCACTTCGACGCAGGCGAAGACCGGATGCTCTACATCGAGCCCGAGGTCTGCATCGATTGCGGCGCCTGCGAGCCCGCCTGCCCGGTGAGCGCGATCTTCGCCGAGGCCGACCTGCCCGAGGATCAGGCGCACTTCCTCGAAATCAACACCCTCTGGTTCAGCGACCCGGCGGGCGCGCGCGCCATGGTTGGCGGCGGCGCGGCTCCGGCCCCCGCCGCCCCGGCGGCAGCCGAGCCGGAGGCTGAGCCCGCCGCTGCCGCGGAGGCGCCCGCGGAGGCGCCGGCCGCCGCGGACGAGCCTGCTGACGCGCCGGCCGAAGAGCCCGCCGAGGCCGCTCCGGTCCTCGCAGCCGCCGGCACGCAGGTCGAGGCCGTCGAGGAGCACGGGCACCACGGTGGCCCCGCCGTCTCGCAGTACGGCCAACCCTCGCCGATCGGGGCGATCGCGTTCGTCGCAATGCTCGTCATGCTGGTCGGGGTCTTTTTGGCGCCGGGTGACCCCGTCAACGGCGGCACGCCCGTCATCGGCGGGATCATCGACATCATCCCCAGGCTGGGGATCTTCCAGAACCTGCAGGGACCCCCGGAGCTCGGCGTCCTCTTGCTGCCGCCGGCGTTGCTGTTCCTCCTGATCTTCGTCGTCCAGCAGGCGCGCGAGTTGCGCGGCTTCGACGCGAAGCGCGAGCGGCGGATGGCGGGCTGGCGCGAGGCCGGCGTGCCCTGGCGGCGCAGCGAGGAGTCGCGCCGCCACGAGCTGGAGGCCGCGATCAGCCAGCTCGCGAACGACCGCTTCCCGTTCCCGGACGATGCGCACCCCAACTACCGCACGTACGTCAACGTCCCGGAGCCGCAGCTGGCGCTGGAGTTCACGGCGGGCGGCGCCTCGCGCTCGCAGGTGTTCCCGGACATCGTCGTTGTCGAGCACCCGCGCTACCGTCCGATCATGGTCGTGCAGGTGGAGACGAAGGAGACCGTGACGAGGCGCCAGGCTGAGCTGGTGTGGGCGCAGCTCGAGAACGAGGACGCCCCGCTCTACATCTACGTCCCCTCCGGCTTCGCCGCTCGCGCGCGCGACTACGCGAGCGCCGCGGGCATCGAGCACGCGCGCATCCGCACCTGGCGTCGCCAGCCGGGCGGGATGCTCGTCCGGGAGCTCTAGCGCCACCGGTCCACCGGCAAGGCTTGTCAGCGCTCCAACCTTCTCGCGAGGTCGCATCGCGACGTTTCGGGCGCTAACGCGCAACTACCTCCCCCTGCCAACCAAACGCTGCTCGCTCGTGTAGTGTCCGGGCCGTTCCGTATGTGAGAGTCGGCAAGGCGTTCTGAAGTGAACTACAACCCACAGCTACTCCGGGGAGACGTCTTCGGTGGCGTCACCGCAGCAGTGGTGGGGCTGCCGGTGGGGCTCGCTTTCGGCGTGGCGTCAGGCCTGGGGGCGGTCGCCGGGATCTACGGGGCGATCGCGGTCGGGTTCTTCGCCGCGGTGTTCGGGGGCACGCGCTCCCAGATCTCCGGTCCCACCGGCCCGATGGCCGTGGCGATGGCGGTCATCGTCACCACTCACGCGGCAAGCCTCGCCGAGGCGTTCACGGTCGTGATCATGGCCGGGTTGATCCAGATCCTGCTCGGCGTCCTGAGAATCGGGCGCTTCGTCGCCTACACGCCGTACTCGGTCATCTCCGGGTTCATGTCCGGCATCGGCGTGATCATCATCCTGCTGCAGACTCTGCCGTTCCTGGGCGCTCCCGTCGCGACGGGCGGCCCGCTGGGCGCGATCCGCGAATGGCCGGAGGCGCTCGGCGATCTCAACGCCAGCGCCCTCGCGATCGCCGTCGTCACTCTCGCCGTGGGCGTGGCCTGGCCGGCGCAGCTAAGGAAGTATCTGCCCCCCCCGCTGGCGGCGCTGATCGCCGGGACGCTGCTGAGCGTGCTCTGGCTGAGCGATACGCCGGTCATCGGCGTGGTGCCGACCGGCCTGCCGGACCTGCACCTGCCGGAACTCTCGCCGAACATCCTCGCGCGCTCGGTCCAACCGGCGCTGATCCTCGCGCTGCTCGGTTCGATCGACAGCCTGCTCACCTCGCTGGTGGCCGACTCGATGACGCGCACGCGGCACGACCCGAACCGGGAGCTGGTGGGTCAGGGCATCGGCAACACGATTGCCGGGCTGATCGGTGCGCTGCCGGGCGCCGGGGCGACCATGGGCACGGTGGTGAACATCCGCGCGGGTGGGCGGACGCAGGTCTCGGGAGCGCTGCGCGCGTCGATCCTGCTGGCGCTGGTGCTTGGCCTCGGGCGCTACGTCGAGTCGGTCCCGCACGCGGCGCTCGCCGGGATCCTGATGAAGGTCGGCTGGGACATCATCGATTGGCGCTTCATCACGCGGGTCCACCGCGTGCAGCGGGAACACCTGATCGTGATGCTGATCACGCTCGCGCTGACCGTCTTCCTCGACCTCGTGACCGCCGTGGCGATCGGCCTGATCGCCGCGGCGATGGCCAGCGCACGGCAGTTGGAACGGTTGCAGCTCGACAACGTGGTTTCGGTGCCGCTGCTGGACCAGAGCTTCCTCGCCCAGCAGGAAGACGCGGACGACGTAGACGCCTTCTCGGCGCGCGTCGGGATGGTGTCCCTCCGGGGGACCTTCTCCGTCGCCTCCTCCAGCAAGCTGGTCAGCACGATCGGCGTCGACATTCGTGACCACGAGGTCGTGATCCTCGACTTCTCCGAGACCGTCTACATGGACGACAGCGCCGCCCTGGTGGTGGAGCAGATGATCGACATCGCCATCGCCGAGGACACCGAGTGCATCGTGATGGGCCTCCACGGCATGCCCGCCCGCACCCTCGAGGCTCTGAACGTGCTCGAGCGCGTTCCCGCGGATCGCTTCGTCGGGACACTGGACGAGGCCAGGGAGGCGGCGGAGCGCGTGCTCGCGACGTAGCGGAGGGCTACGCCTGCCGCCCGCTCAGCGACGCGTCGAGTGCGTCATCCGGCCCGGCACACCGAGGTCCGGCGCACCCGCCAGCGAGGCGATCGCACTCAGCTCGCCGGCGTGCGCGAAGAGATGGCCGATGCTCCTCGACAGCAGGTCGCTCACGCTCTGATCGCGCCTCAGGCTGGGCGAGCGGCGGACGACCTCCTCGAGGCGCGGGGCGTCGAGGCGGCGCAGCCAGAGGATCGCGCGCGAGCGCACGCGCCGGAACGCCTCGATCGCGGCGGCGAGGTCCGGCGCGGAGGGCGAGTCGCCGAAGTTGACGCGCTGCTCCTCGAGCCAGGGATCGCGATCAAGGCCCTGCAGCTCGGCGTTCCAGTAGTGGTCCTGCTGCTTCGCCACGTGGGCGACGATCCAGCCGCCGGAGTTGAGCCGGCCGGCCCCGTCCGCCGGCGCCCCGCTGGCATCGAGGCCCGCGAGCGCCTCCGCGACCCGCTCGAACTCGTCGAACGCATCGAACAGCAGGCGCACGAGGGTCGGCGGTCCGACAGCAGTGTGATCTGTCACGCGCGCAGTCTAGCGCGGCGGCAGGCGGCGTAGCGCGAGCGAGGCCGGCCGGCCGTGCTCCACGATTCTCGGTTGCACGGCGGGGCGCTGTGCGCCCAGCTCGGCGCGCAGCCACTGCTCCACCAGCAGCACGGTGGCGCCCCCAAGCAGTACCCCCAGGACGGTTGCGAACAGCATTCCTCACCTCCCACACATAGAACGCATGTCCGCCACTCAGGACGCATGGTGGAACATGCGTGCGTCAATGTCAAGCACAGACGTGCGGATCTGCCGTGCCGGGGTTCGGTTGGGGTCAGGAGCTGATCTGCGGCTCGTCCGCGATCACGGTCGCGCCGCCGAGGTAGGGGCGCAGCACCTCGGGCACCTCGATGCCGTCCGGGCGCTCGTACTGCTCGAGCAGGGCGGCGAGGGTGCGCGGCAGCGCGAGGCCGGAGCCGTTGAGCGTGTGCATGTGGCGCACGCGCCCCTCGGCGTCGCGGTAGCGCAGGTTGGCGCGGCGCGCCTGGAAGTCGAGGAAGTTGGAGCAGGAGGAGACCTCCAGCCACTCGCCCGCGCCGGGGGCCCAGACCTCGATGTCGTAGGTCATCGCCGAGGCCGCGCCCACGTCGTGCGCCGCGAGCCGCACGACGCGATAGCGGAAGCCGAGCGCGCGCACGACCTCGAGCGCCTCGTCGAGCAACGTCTCCAGCTCGTCCCAGGAGCGCTCCGGCTCGCAGAACTTGACGAGCTCGACCTTGTCGAACTGGTGGCCGCGCTTGATGCCTCGCACGTCGCGTCCGGCGCTCATGCGCTCGCGGCGGAAGCAGGGCGTGTAGGCGACGTGATGGATGGGTAGCGCGTCCAGCGGCAGGATCTCGTCGCGGTAGAGGTTGGTGACGGGCACCTCGGCGGTGGGGATCAGCCAGACGTCGTCCTCGTGGTCGCGGTAGAGGTTGTCGCCGAACTTCGGCAGCTGGCCGGAGCCGACGAGCATCTCCTCCCTGACCACGAACGGCACGTAGACCTCGTTGAAACCGCGCTCGCGGTGCAGGTCCAGCATCCAGGCGATGAGCGCGCGCTGCAGCCGCGCCGCCCCCCCGCGCAGCACGTAGAAGCGCGACCCCGAGATCTTCGTCCCGCGCTCGAAGTCGATCAGCCCACGGGCCTCGCCGATCTCCCAGTGCGGCCGCCGCCCCGGCTCGCTCTCGGGCGCCGCATCGGTGGAGACGGGTCGCGGCGGGTCGGCGGTCACGTGCGCGCCGTCCGAGACGCCCTCGGACAGCACGAGCCCGGCCTCCTCGCCGCCCTCGGGGACCGAGGCGTGGAGCAGGTTCGGCAGCTCCAGCAGCAGGCGCTGCAGCTCGTCGTCGCGGTCGCGGACCGAGGCGTCGAGCTCGTCGAGCCGCGCCGCGACCTGGCGTTGGGCGTCGATCAGCCGCTGGCGTTCCTCGGGGTCGCGGGTCGCGCCGATCGCCCGGCCGGCCTCGTTGCGCTCGGCGCGCATCCCCTCGACCTCGCTGAGCAGGGAGCGGCGCGCGCGGTCGGCC
Organism: Dehalococcoidia bacterium; assembly: GCA_965261685.1. Lineage (GTDB taxonomy): Bacteria > Chloroflexota > Dehalococcoidia > UBA2979 > UBA2979 > VXMT01. The sequence goes on along the minus strand of CBDHDI010000011.1, from coordinate 44,655 downwards.
TCGAGAATCTCGTCGATCGGCGCCTCGACGCCGCGCAGCGCGCAGGCCTGGCGCACCTCGTCCGTCTGTTCGCGGATCAGCCGTATCGGCAGCATCGGCTCAGTCCCGCCGGTCAGTGCCGGCCGCAGTCGCCGCCACGGCGTCGGCCGCCTCGATCGCGTCGAGGGCGAGGCGGCGCACGTCCTCCGGGACGGGCGCCGATCCCCCCGGCCCGGCGAGCAGCGCGCCCGGCTCGCGCAGCTCCTCGCTGCTCACCCAGCGCCAGCCCTCGCCCTGGTCGGGCCGTCCGGCCAGATCTGGCGTGCCCGGCGAGCGTGGGCGGGTGAAGTAGACGAAGTCGATGTGCTGGTGGGGGTTGCCGGGCTCGTCGATCTCGTAGACGCCGCTCGTGACCGGCGGCGGCAACTGCCGCGGATCGTCGTAGGAGTAGGGCGTGCTGGTGGGGACGATGAGCGCCTCGACGCCGGTTTCCTCCTCGATCTCGCGCAGCACGGCCTGGATCGGGTCTTCGTTGGGCTCGATGTGCCCGCCGGGGGGCAGCCACAGCCCGAGGCGGTGCCAGTGGAGCGCGGTTCGCCCGTCGTGCGAGAGGAAGCCGGAAACAGTGAAGTGGCGCTCCACGCTGCGAGCCTACGCGGCCCCCGCGCGGAGGGCAACGAAACCGCGTCTCACGAGACCGCGAGTGAGAGCGGGACCGTCCCGGTTCAGTCGTCGGGACTGACGCCGGCTGGCGCCATGTGCTCCATGTATGCCGCCAGCGCGGTCACGACGAGGTGGTTGAGCGAGACGCCTTCGATCTTCGCGCGGGTCGCAGCCCGAGTGTGCAGAGACCGCGGCATGCGCAGACGGAAGTCGCCGGATCGGGTGGTGCTGCCCCAGGGTTCCGGGATCGGGTGACCCTGGGCGAGTTCATGCTCGATCCAGAGGCCCATCGCCAGGCCCAGATTCTCGGCCGCCTCGGCGGCTGTCTCGCCCTCGCTGAACACGCCGTCAAGCTCCAGCACGTGAGCGGACCAGAATCCGCTCTCGTCCGGCTGGATCACGCGGTGGTAGGGAAGGTCCAGATATTCGCTGACGGTGCGCATCTCAGTCCTCCAGATCGCGCATCAGCCGATTGATCACGCCTCGTGCGGTGTTCGCGGTGCGGGGCCGGACGGGGACCACGATCGGTCGCAGCGAGCCCTGCCGTGAGTAGATGTGATGGCCTCCGGTGGTGCGGACATGTCGGTAGCCCTGCTCTTCCACAAGCCCGATGAGGTCGCGGGCCCGCAGGTTTCCGGCCTGTTGCCGGAGTGCCTCCAACTCCTCCCGTGTCCTCATGAGTTTAGCCTAAGCCGGGATCCACCGAAGAAGAGCGCATGAGCGGTTGCGGTTGGGTGCTCCGCTGTAGCTGGGACAATGGTTTTTGACCGAATCACGTCACAGCCACAGGGAGCACCCATTCGATGCTACCAACGAGCGACCCCGACCGGATAGACATCGCCTTCGACGACGACCGCCTGGTGGCCGATGCGGGGCTGCTCCTCCCGGCCACGCTCGCCCAGCATCTCGGTTTGCAAGAGCTCGCCGACAGCTACCTCGACCTCGGTGACGCGCCGGGCCGGGCGAACGCCGGCGACAAGCTGCTGACCCTGGTCGCCTCGGCGCTCGCGGGCGGCGAGTGCATCGACGACGCCGCTGCGTTGCGCGCCGGCGGGACGGCGAGCGTGCTCGGTTGCACCGTCAAGGCGCCGTCCACGCTCGGTGTCTTCCTGCGCAGCTTCAGCTGGGGCCACGTCCGCCAGCTCGACCGCCTCAGCCGCGAGTTGCTCGCCCGCAGCTGGGCGGCCGGAGCGGGCCCGGGCGCGGCGCCGTTCACGATCGACCTCGATTCGACGATCTGCGAGACCTACGGCCTGGCGAAGGAGGGCGCCCGGCACCACGGCTACACGGGCGTGCGCGGCTATCACCCGCTGCTCGCCGTTGCGGCCGGGACGGGTGACGTGCTGATGGCGCGGCTGCGCGAGGGCCGCGCCAACACCGCCCGCGGCGCCGCCCACTTCCTGCGTGAGACGGTGGCGCGGGTGCGCGACGCCGGGGCGAGCGGGCAGCTCACGGTGCGCGCCGACAGCGGCTTCTACAACCACGCCGTCGTCGCCGTCTGCCGCAAGCAGGATGTCCGCTTCTCCATCACCATTCGCCAGCAGCCGAACGTACGCACGCTGATCGAGGCGATCCCGGAAGAGGACTGGACGCCGATCCCGTACTGGCTGCCGGGCGGCGCGGATGTCGCCGAGACGACCTACACGCCGTTCCAGCACAAGGAGGATGCCACCGCGGTGCGGCTCATCGTGCGGCGCGTCAAGCCGACGCCCGGCTCACAGCTCGCGCTCTTTGCGAACTATAGTTACCACGCCTTCATCACCGATCGCGCCGGGGAGCTGCTGGAGCTGGAGGCCGACCATCGCCGTCACGCCGAGATCGAGAACACGATCCGTGACCTCAAGTACGGCGTCGGGCTGAACCATCTCCCCTCGGGCCGCTTCGGCGCGAACGGGGCGTGGCTCGCGGTGCAGGTGATCGCGCACAACCTCGCCCGCTGGACGGCGCGGCTCGGGCTCGGCGAGGGGATCGTGACGACCAGGACGCTCAGGCGGCGCTACTTCGCTCTCGCCGGACGGCTCACCCATTCTGCACGGCGCTGGACCCTGCACCTCGCGAAGCGCTGGCCCTGGGCTGGCCAGTGGGCAGCCGCCCTGGCGCGGTTACGGGCGTTACCGCTCCCGGCCTGACGCTCGCTCACAGCGCCAACACGGGTCCGAGGCTCGCGCCAGCATGCCCGCGCACGCCTCGCGCACCCTCGCGCCGGCGCCCTCAGCGCCCCCGAGCCGCGCTGAGCGACGCTGAGCGACGGCTCCTCGCTCCGGCACCGCCCGGCGAACGCCGGCACGCCCGCCGAACGCTCCGGCAGCCCGGCAGCCCGCCCCTTCAAGCTTCGATCGGTGGATTCGAGCTAAGTGACATCGTATGCGGTGTCACGAGACGCGTAATCGGGCGAAGCGGCCGAGGCAGATGCTCGCCCGGCAGAATCTTGTCACGGGTAAGGGGCCGCGATAAAATAAACGCAACGATAGATGCAAAGTGTCGTCTTGATTGCGGGCTTGCCTGGTGGCGAGTCCGTATTTCGTCTCTTGGTCTCACAGGGTCCAGCGGACCACCGGCTTCGCAGCCGGCGGACTCGCATCCTTCGGAGGTGGGAAGTGAGCGCGAATCGGGTTCTGCTCACGCAACAAGGCCTCAAGCGGCTTGAGGACGAGCTGCACGAACTCCGTACCAGTCGCCGCGTCGAGGTCGCCAAGGCGATTCACGAGGCCCAGGAACTCGGCACCGCCCAGATCGATGGGCAGTACGAGGACGCCAAGAACCAGCAGGCGTTCCTCGAAGGCCGCATCCGCGAGATCGAACTGCTGCTTGAGAGCGCCGAGGTGATCGACGAGGACGCCGCGCACCACTCCACCGACGTGCGCGTCGGCTCGAACGTCACGGTCCAGCTCAAGGGTGGCGTGCAGCAGACCTTCCAGGTCGTCGGGCCCGCCGAGGCGAACCCGGGCGAGGGCCGCATCAGTCACGAGTCGCCCGTCGGGCAGGCGTTGCTCGGCAGGAAGCGGAATGACAGAGTGAAGGTCAGCGCTCCCGCCGGCGACACGATGATGACCATCGTCGAGGTGTCCTGACCGGCGCGCGCAGGCGTCGTCGCGGCGGCAGAGGGACTGCCGCCGCTGCTGCGCGGGCAGGTGGCCGATGCCGTCCGAACAGGAACTGATCGAGCTGCGCCGACGCAAGCGCGAGCAACTGCTCGCGCTCGGCGACGCCTACCCCGCCCGCACGTCCCGAACCCACGAGGCGGCGAAGGCCGTCGCGCTCTTCGAGCGCAACGAACGCGAGGGCCTGGAGGAGAGCCGCCGCGCCGTCACCGTCGCCGGTCGCGTCACGGCGGTCCGCGACATGGGCCGCGCGGCCTTCGTCGACCTGCGCGACGGGTCCGGCAGCATCCAGCTGCACCTGCGCCGCAACGTCGTCGGCGAGCAGTTCGGCCTGCTGGCGCTGGTCGACCTCGGGGACTTCGTCGAGGCGACCGGACGGCTCTTCCGCACGCGCCACGGCGAGGTGACGGTCGCCGTCAGCGGCTGGCGGGTGCTGACGAAGGCGCTGCGGCCGCCGCCGGAGAAGTGGAGCGGCCTCGTCGACGTCGAGACGCGCTACCGCCAGCGCCACCTCGATCTGATGGCGAACGAGCGGTCGCGCGAGATCGCGCGTACGCGCTCGGAGGTGCTCGCCGCGGTGCGGCGCTTCTTCCAGCGGCGTGGCTTCATGGAGGTGGAGACGCCGGTCCTGCAGGAGGAGGCGGGCGGCGCGGCGGCGCGGCCCTTCTACACACACCACGCCGCCCTCGATCGCGATCTCGCGCTGCGCATCTCGCTCGAGCTGCACCTCAAGCGGCTGGTCGTCGGCGGGTTCGACAAGGTCTTCGAGATCGGCCGCGTCTTCCGCAACGAGGGCATCTCCCACCGCCACAATCCCGAGTTCACCCTGCTCGAGTCCTACGAGGCCTACGCCGACTACGAGGACGTCGCCGACATGGTCGAGGCGCTGTTCCGCTACGTGCTGCAGGAGGTCACGGGCGGCCTGCTCGTGAGGCACGGCGAGCAGACAATCGACATCGGCGAGCCGTGGGCGCGCACCACCTACCGCGAGGCGCTGCTCGATCACACCGGCATCGACTACCGCGCGCACCCGGAGGCGGAGCAGATCCGCACGCTCGCCCGCGACCGCGGGGTCGAGGTCGCTCCGGACGCCTCGTGGGGGACGGCGCTCGACGCGCTGATGGCGGCGTTCGTCGAGCCGCACCTGGTGCACCCGACGTTCGTCTTCGACTACCCCGCGGAGCTGTCGCCGCTGGCCAAGCGCAAGCGCGACGACCCCAGCCTCGCCGAGCGCTTCGAGCTGTTCGCGCTCGGCATCGAGCGAGCCAACGCCTACTCCGAGCAGAACGACCCGGTCGAGCAGCGCGAGCGGTTGCGTGAGCAGGCGCAGAAGGCGGCGGGCGGCGACGACGAGGCGGAAGTGGCCGACGAGGACTTCGTGCGCGCGCTGGAGCAGGGGATGCCCCCGGCCGGCGGCCTCGGGGTCGGCATCGAGCGGCTGGTGATGCTCGTCACGGGCGAGCACTCGATCCGCGAGGTCGTGCTCTTCCCTGCGATGCGGGAGTCGGGCGGCTAGCGGCGCGTGGGACGCATCCGCGAAGACGTGCATATCCACGCCAGCGCGAGCGCGACCTTCGAACGCCTCGAGGCGACGGGGCGCTACGGCGAGTGGCTGCCCCGCAGCTTCCGCGATGTCGAGGGCGAGCCCGGCCCGCGCGCGCGCCTCGGAGGCGTGCTGACGCTGCCGCTGCGCTCGGAGCGTGTCCGCCTGGAGGCCGTGGAGCGCGAGCCGCCGCGGCTGCTGCTCTTCCGCGCGGCCGCCGGCGGGACGGACGGCACGCGCGGCGACGCCTTCGAGACGCTGAGCTGGGTGCTCTCGGCGGAGGGGCCGGACAACGTCCACCTGCTGGTCGAGGCGATCTACACGCCGGCGGGCGGCTTCGCCGGTGCGCTGCTCGACCTGCTCGTGCAGCGCGCGCACCGCCGCCAGGCGCTGCGCGACGCCATCTGGCGGCTGAAGCAGCTGCTCGAGGGCGCGGCGCCCGCCGCTACGTCCGGCGACGACGGCGACGGGCCCAGCGAGTGAGCTCGAGCCCGGGGCGCGCGATCGTCTTCGACCTCGACGGCGTGCTCGTCGACTCCGAGCCGGCGCACCTGCGTGCCTCGCAGCGGCTGGTCGCCCCGCAGCGCATCAGCGAGGAGGACTACGCGCGCTTCACCGGCCTCGCGATTGAGCCGTTCATGCAGTGGGTGCGCGAGCACTACGCCCTCGGCGACTCGGTCGAGGTGCTGAGACTCCGCTACGCGGCGCTCACCACCGCCGAGTTGCGGAGTGGCGACATCGAACCGCTCGACGGCGCGCGCGAGCTGATTGCCGCCGCGCGTGCGGCCGGCTGGGCCGTCGGCCTCGCCTCGCAGTCGATCGCCGAGTGGGTGCACGCGACGCTCGATGGCTGCGGCCTGGTGGGCGCCTTCGACGTCACGATCAGCGGAGACGACATCGAGCGCGGGAAGCCCGCGCCGGACATCTTCCTGCTCGCGGCGAAGCACCTCGGGGTCGCGCCCGCCGCCTGCGTGGCAATCGAGGACTCAGCGGCGGGCGTGAAGTCGGCGGAGGCGGCGGGCATGTTCGTCGTCCAGTCGCGTCAGGCCTCGACAGCCGCGCCGCCGCAGCCCGGCGCGCGCCTCGTCGTCGCGTCCCTGCGCGAGCTGGACCTCGCCACCCTCGGCCCGCAGCTGCCGCTGGCGGGGCGATAGCGGCTCGGGGCGAGCGCCCGCTACGCCTCGCGGCGCTCCGGCAGCGCCGCGTACGTGCCGAGGACGAGCCCCGCCTCGCGCACCTGCGAGACGAGGCAGTCCCAGAGCCCGCGCAACTCATGGCTGCTGCGATCGCGCCAGAGTCCCTTCGGGGCCTGCCAACTGCGTGGGTTGAAGTACTCGGCTGGAAGGTCGATCAGTGGTCGCGGGAAGCCGGAGTCGCCATCGGCCGGCATCGCGGGGAAGAAGCTGAACATTCCGTTCACCGGCTCGTCGGGTGTCGCTCCCCTGTAGAGCCTGAACGACGCCTCCTCGTTGTCGACAATCGGCCCGCCGGTCACGGCGAGGAACGTGTCCGACGCCAGATCATCCAGCACCAGGCGTGCCTCGGGCGCCGCGTACTCGACGGAGTCAGCGACCACGAGCACGGTATCGAGCATCCACCGTCGTTCGCCCTCGATCTTTCGTCCGCTCCCGAAGGCGATCACCGAGCCCTCGCCGAGGTGCCTCAAGCCAGGCTTGCTTGGCTGTCCGCAGTTCGAGTACAGGAAGCGGTCGCCGAAGATGAACGGATCGGTGTTGTGCAGCCGTTGATGGTCGTCCTTCGGGACGTAGTACGGATGCCAGAGATAGCGGGGGTACAACCAGTCGTTGCAGGGCTGACTGAGTTCGCGGATGAGGTCCGATTCGGGCTCCCACTCGCCCCACGCGCGCAGGGTGCCGCTGTGCGTGCCTTCGTCTTCATCGATCCACTCGCCGCGGACCTCCATGAACTTCCGCGCATGGCTGGTGTCCCACGTGTTCCATGGCTTCCCGCCGGCGGGGTCGGGTTCATGCTCGCGGCCTGGGTGTGAGAACTGGACGAACCAGGGGCTATCGGTCACGTCGCCATACCTCCAGCGCGATCTCACCTGCCCGGTGCTTCTGAGCGCTGCCCAGCAGGCTGAGCGGCTTCTGCGCCGCGCGGCCGAAGACGAACATGGACAGCTCGCCGCCGACCTCGTACCAGCGGGCGGAGACCTCGATCGGTTGCTTGCGAGGCGCGCCGCTGCCCGTTCGATCGAACGTCTGGATGACGTCCCACTCGGTCAGCGCCTCGAACTCAATGCGGGAGAGGTGGTGTTTCGCGACGGACAGCGCCACGACGTGCGGTCGCAGCGCCTCCAGCAGCGTATGCCAGAGCGGGCCGCCGTCGGTTTCGAGGGCTGCACGCGCCCGCTCATCGAGGCCGGTCCACGTCGGATCGGTGGCGACGGGGGAGCAGATGTCGGTGTGTAGCGCCGTCGAGTCCTCGCCCGCGTAGTAGCTTGACGCGAGTCCGTTGAGCAACGGCTCAAAGGAGCTGAACCAGCCCCGGTAGGGGTCCGTGCGGAAATAGGCCGAGAGCGCGTCGAGGTAGAGGTCGGGCTCTGCCCCCGTGACGCCCTCGGCAAGCGGGAAGCGCCGGAACGGCTCGTCCGCCGGGAACTCGCGGAGGGAGGGGTTGAGTCCGACGGTCAGCACGCGCAGCGGCGACGCGCGGTACGCGTCGAGGTCGCCGAAGAACAGGATTGGCACAGCGGGGCTGACGCGCGACGGCAGCGCCTCGGCGCGCCCGAACGCGCGCCATGCCTCGGCCACCGCGTTGTCGAGGCTTCCCAACCGCCTCACATCGTTGCTCCAACTCGTCCCGTCCCGGTCGCGTTGCGGTTTCGCGCCTCGTGGCCATCGTAGCGGAGCAACCTATCGATCATGGGCTTACACAGTGCTGCGTAGCGGTGGTACCATAACCGGGTGCGGGGCGCCGAGGTCAGGCCTCGGCAGGGGTCAAGACGATCACTCCAGCGCACATGGACCAACACCGCACACTCTCGCTGCTGTTTCTCGCGCTCGCCGCGGGGCTCGCGGGCGGCCTCGCGGGCGGCCTCGTCTTCGTCGTCGCGCCCGGCGGACGGGACGCAACCGAGGAGGCGGCGACGCCCTCGCCCGTCGCGACTGCCGCGACGCCCGCGGCGACCGCCGTCGCCGCCGGCAGCGCCGAGCGCCTCCAGCGCGCGATCGAGCGTGTGCTGCCAGCCGTGGTCACGGTCATCGCCGACGGCGTTCCTCGACGTAACGAACAGGGTGGCATCACCCAGCAGCGCAACGTCGGCTCCGGCGTCGTCATCGACGATCGCGGGCACATCGTCACGAACTTCCACGTGATCGACGGCGCGGTCGAGCTCAATGTGCTGCTCGCCACCGGAGAGCAGCGGCCCGCCGTGATCCGCTCGCACGATTCGCCCTACAGCGACCTCGCCGTGATCAGCGTCTCGCCCGAGGGCCTGCGCAGCGCCCCGCTCGGCGACTCCTCGCGGCTCGTGCCGGGCGAGCCTGTCGCGGCCATCTCGGCCGCCGGGTTCGCGGTCGGGAACTCCGTCAGCGTCGGCGTCGTCTCGGCAACCGGGCGCGATTGGCCCCGCAACGGCGCGATCCTCGAGGACCTGGTGCAGACCGATGCGGCTGTGAACTCCGGCGACTCCGGCGGCGCGCTGATCAATAGCGACGGCGAGGTGGTCGGCATCCTGACCACGGTCGTGCGCAGCACCAGTACGGGGAGCCCGATCCAGGGCATCTCCTTCGCGCAGTCGTCGAACAGCCTGCGCCCGATCATCGAGGACATCGTGCTGCTCGGCTCGTACGTGCGGCCGCGGCTCGGGATCGAGCGGCCGTTCCGTCACCACATCGAGCTCACGCCGGAGTTCTCCGCAGCGCAGGGCATCCCACTCGCCCTCGGCGCGCTCGTGATCGAGGTCGAGGCAGGGAGCGCGGCGGAGCAGGCGGGCATCCGCATCGGGGACATCGTGACGGCGGTGAACGGCGTCGCGATTGACCTCGACTATCCCTTTGTGAATCTGCTGAAGCCGCTGCGTCCGGGTGAGACGGCCGAGCTCACGTTGGTACGCGCCGGTCAGCAGCTTTTGATCGCCGTGCTGCCGAGGCTGGAGTGATCCATGGACAAGTCTGACCCCCCGATCCGGCGTGACCCCGACTCGTTCGCGCCGCTCGACCACGGCGATTTCGATTCACCCTTCGACGAGTACGAGGAGGGCCGCAGCGACGACTACGAGGGCGGCGACCGTGGCCTGCTGCGCGTCATCGCCGTCGTCGCCGTCCTGGCCGTACTGATCGTCATCCTGGTCTGGTCGCCGTTCTCGATCATCGACCGCGGTGACGATTCGCCCGAGGGCGACGTCGGAGCTGCCGTGCGCGAGGAGCTGCCGGAGTTGCCGGAGGGCCTGAGCGCGCGCAGCGAGCTGTACGACATTGACGGCGACGGTGCGATCACCGGCCCAGCGGCGCTGACCGTGCTCCTCAGTGAGCCGGTCGCCCCGGGCGAGCGACTCGGCTTCTACACGCACGTGGGTGGCAAGTGGCGGCACCTCGGGGCCGTCAGCGTGATCAACGATGGCGCCGCCGCGCAAGGCGAGGTCGAGGTCGTACCGAGGAACATCGCCGTCCTCGCGCAGACCGAGGTCGAGCGCACGGTCTCGCTGATCGTGGAGGCGGGCGATTCGCCCGACCTCGCTGAATTCCCCGGCCCGGCGATCGTCACCGTGCTCGCAGCCCAGCCGGGCGAGGACGAGGCCGGCGAGCCGGCGCTCGTCCTGGACAGCGGTGGACTTGACGCTGCACTCGCGGCGGCGGGCGAGGCGCGCGTCTACCTCGGCGTGACCGTGGGCAGCGGCGCCGTGGCGGAAACAGTGGACCGCCTGCTGGCGACGGCCGATCTCACCGACGTGCACATCGACGAGTTGCTGATTGCGGCACAGGATCTTGGCGCGGATGGACTGCTGATCGACTACGGAACGCTCGATCCGGCGTTGCGCGCGCCGTTCAGCAACTTCATCGCCGATCTCGGCGAAGGGGCGCGGCTGCGCGGCCTCGGCCTTGTCGTCGCCGTGCCGGTGACGTCGGCTTCCAGCTTCGGCGCATACGACTGGTCCGCCCTCTCCGCCGGCAGCGACGGCATCTGGCTGCGTGCGCCCCGTGATGCCTCCATCTACTACGAGGTACTTGAAGCCGCGCTCACCTCGCAGCAGGACGAGGGACTCGATGTCTCACGCGTCTCGCTGATCGTCGATCGACGCTCCTGGGAGCGGTCGGCAGACGGCCCGCGCCCGCTCACGCTCCAGGACGGGCTGGCGCTGGCGAGCGCGCTCAGCGATGGCGCCTATGGCGCGATCGGCCCCGGCGATACGGTCGCCGTCGCGGCGGTGAATATCGACCGCGACTCCGGCAACAGCGGTCTGTTCTGGGACGACGGCGCGCGCGCGGTGAGCTTCGTCTACTCCGGGCGCAGCGGGCCCCGCAGCGTGTGGCTGGAGAACCGCTTCTCCGTGGCCTTCCGGCTCGACCTCGCGCAGCGCTTCGGCCTCGGTGGCGTCGCCGTGGCAGCGGCCGCGCCGGACGACGAACTGCCCTCGATCGGGGAGGCAATCAGCCGCTTCGCAGAGGGTGACTCGGTCGCGCTCGAGCTGCCCTACGGGCCGTACCTCGATCCCGAGTGGACGGCCTCGGACGGGGTTCTCGAGGGCGGCGATCAGGGCGTGATCGTCTGGCGTGCGCCCGATCGCGAGGGCGCATACGACATCACGCTGGTCGTCTCGGACGGCACGATCTTCGTCGGCCGCCAGGTCGTGCTGCGTGTCACCTCGGAGTCCCCGGTGGCCCCGCCCGGCACTCGCAACGAGGCCGGCAGCGGGTCGCAAGACGGCGCGGGCGCGACGGCGGCGGCGGTGAGCGAGACACCTACCGCCGATGTGCCTGCCCCCAGCGATGACTCGGAGTCGACATCCACGGCGGAGCCGACGCCCGAACCCACGGCGGAGCCGACGCCCGAACCCACGGCGGAGCCGACGCCCGAACCCACGGCGGAGCCGACGCCCGCGCCCACGCCGGAGCCAACACCCGCGCCCACGCCCGCGCCCACACCCGCGCCCACACCCGCGCCCACACCGGCCCAGCCGACGCCCGAACCCACGCCCGAGCCCACACCCGAGCCCACGCCGACGCCTGAGCCCACGCCCCCGCCGTCTGGACCGCCAGGCCCGGCCGGCAACATCTAGCGAGGAACGCCAATGCCGCTGCGAGTGATCGCCGGGAGCGCCCGCGGGGTGCAGTTGCAGACCCCGCGTGGCAGCGCCACGCGGCCGACCTCGGCGCGGCTGCGCGAGTCGCTCTTCGGGATGCTGGAGGCGGCTGACGCCGACCTCAGTTCGGTACTCGATCTGTACGCCGGGAGTGGCGCGCTGGGTATCGAGGCGCTCTCGCGCGGGGCCGGGCGCTGCCTCTTCGTCGAGTCGGACCGCCGCGTCTGCCGCGTGCTTCGCGACAACCTGGAGCGTGCGGGCGTGGGTGATCGCGGCGAGATCGTCAGCGGCCGCGTCGGTCGCTGGCGGCCGCCCGAGGGTGAGCTGTTCACGCTCGTACTCGCGGACCCACCGTACGACGACGGCGCCGCCTGGCGCGCCATCGAACACGCGATCGAGGGCGTGGTCGCGCCCGATGCGCTGATCGCCGTCGAGCACGCGGCGCGCAGCCATGCGCCGGCCGTCCTCGGCGGCTGTGCGGTCTGGCGGCGGCGGCGCCAGGGCGACGGTGCGATTGCCGCCTACCGCTGCCTCGCCGCGCAGGACGGGCAGCGAGGGGAGCCGCAACCGTGACGACTGCTCTGTATCCGGGCCGCTTCGACCCCGTCACCCTCGGTCACGTGGACATCGCGCGCCGCGCGGCGAGCCTCTACGAGGAGCTCGTCGTCGCCGTCGCCAACAGCCGCTCCGCCCTGTTCAGCACCGATGAGCGGGTCGCGCTCTTCAGCGAGGCGGTCGCGGACATCCCGAACGCCCGCGTCATCGCGAACTACGGCCTGACCGTGGATTGCGCGCGCGCCGAGGGCGCGACGGTGCTCGTCAAGGGCCTGCGCTCGATCACCGACTTCCTCGACGAGTTCGACCAGGCGCTGATGAACCGCAAGATGGCCCCGGACGTGGACTCGGCGTTCCTGATGACGTCGCTCGAGCATCTCGTGCTGAGCGCCTCGCGGGTGCGCGAGCTGGCGGGGTTCGGTCTCGACGTGAGTGACCTCGTGCCGGCGGGCGTGGCGGCGGCGTTGCGGGAGAAGTTTGGCAATGAGTAATGGCGGGACGATAGGGATGCGGCCGGCATCCGGCGAGAGCCGGGTCGGCTGCTGCGGCGACTGACGGGGGACACGAAGCGATGGATCTCTTGCATCACATCGATCAGATCGAAGAGTTGGTCGCGAACGCCCAGCGGATGCCGATCGGCGGGCGCGCGATCGTCGATCGCCAGCGGCTGCTCGACATCGTCGACCAGATCCGGGTCGCCGTGCCCAATCAGGTCTACGAGGCGGAGAAGGTGCTCGCGGAGCGCGAGGCGCTGCTGCGTGACGCCGAGGAGGAGGCGCAGCTGCTGGTCGCGCGGGCGGAGGAGCACGTCACCAGGCTCACCAGCCAGCACGAGATCGTCCGCGCCGCGCAGGTGCGCGCCGAGGAGATCACACAGGAGGCTGAGCTGCGCGCCGAGGAACGCCTCGCCGAGGTCAACGCCGAGATCCAGGGCCGCATCAACGAGTCACGCCGCTTCAGCGAGCAACAGATGGCCGCAGCCGACCGCTATGCCCAGGAACTGCTCTCACGGCTCGACCAGCAGCTCGAGGCGTTCCGGCAGTCCGTGCGTTCCGGTCTGGACCAGCTCGAGGCGCCTCCCGCGGCTCTGCTTCGCCCGCCGGAGCGGGCTCGTGGAGGCGCACGGCTCGCCGCTGCGGTGACGCCGGACGGTGGTGCGGGCAGCGGCAGCGGCAATGGCAACGGCAACGGCCGCGGGCATGAGCGGACGCTTGAGCGCTCGCGTGCAGCCCTCGGAACGATGTTGGAGTCGCCGGAGGCCGCAGCCTCGGAGAGCAGCGAGCCGTCCGCAGAGGAGGGGGGCGTGATCGACGACTTCGCGATGCCTCCCCTCGACGACCAGCCGGACGGTGGTCCCGAGCACCTGCCCGGCTCCAGCGGTAAGACCCTCGCGGACGATCCGGAGCAGCACCGGCTCGGCTTCTGAGCGAGCGCCCCGGCCTCGGGCGGATCGACGGCGGCGTGGGCTGCGAGCGAGGGCTGGACTAGCTTCCCCACACCTCCTCAAGGAAGTCCAGCAGCCGCGCGCGTACCGCGTCGCCGTCCGGCGAGTCCAGCAGCTCGGTGCCGTGCGCTCTGCCGGGGACGACGAGCCGGGCGTCCTCACCGAGCCCGGCACGCGCGACGAAGCTGTTCAGGGCGTTCATGGCCGCGAGGTCGCCGGAGGCGGCGATCAGCGTCAGCGGCATGTCCAGCGACGCGATCGTGCTCTTCGCGTCGATGCCGCGCATGCGCGAGGGCGCGGAGAGCGCGGCGACGCCGTCGACCGGCTGATCGGCCGCAACGACGATCGCGGCGGTGCCGCCCATCGAGGCGCCGACGAGCACGATGCGCATGTAGCCGCGCTCGTGCGCGAAGGCGATCGCGGCGCGTACGTCGTGGTCGATCTCGCTTGGATCCTGTTCGCCCTCGGATGCGCCGTAGCCGCGGAAATCGAGCGTGAGGGCGCTGATGCCGAGCGCCTGCAGTTCACGCGCGAACGGATACCACGCCGTCTGATCGGCGGGGAACATGTGAAGCAGGATCACGATCCGTTCCGGCTCGGCGGCGAACAGCCGCGCGTCCAGGCGAAGACCGTCGCGGGTGCGGATCGCCTCGACCGAGGCGCCCTCGGCTGGGACCGGCTCCGGGTCATCCTCGCCGCGGCAGGCTGCGAGCAGGGCGGTGCAGGCGAGCAGCAGCGCGCCCGCCTGCCGCAGGCCGGGCAGCGCCCGGGGAGGCCGCGCCGAGGGGTGCAGCCGCGTCTGCGGCGACCGGGAGGCCGGAGTCATGCCTCTATCGCAGGACGAGGTTGAGCATCCGGCCGGGCACGTAGATCACGCGGTCCGGTTCGCGCCCGTCCAGCAGCTCCGCGACGCGCGGCCGCACCTCGGCCATTGCCCGCACCTCTGCCTCCGTGGCCGTCGGCGAGACATCGATGCGGTCGCGCAGGCGGCCGTTGATCTGCACCGGCAGCTCGACCGTTTCGAGGGCGCTGAGTGCGGCGTCGGGTTCCGGCCAGTCCTGCTGGTGCAGCGAGTAGGGCCGCCCCATGCGCTCCCACAGCTCCTCGGTGATGTGCGGGCAGATCGGGGCGAGCATCAGCAGCAGCAGCCGCAGCGACTCGTCCCAGTCGGCCGCATCGACCGGGCCGGCCTCGCGCGTGCGCACGAGCGTGTTGGTCAGCTCCATCATCGCCGCGACGGCGGTGTTGAGGTGGAAGCCCGCGTAGTCCGCGGTCACGCGCTCCAGCGTGCGGTGCGCCTCGCGCAGCGCCTCGCGGGAGGCGCCGCCCGCCTCGCCGCCATGCGCCGGCGGTTCGGCGGCGAGGGTCCAGACGCGCCGCAGCCAGCGCGCGACGCCGACGATGCCCTCGACGTCGTAGGGGCCGCCCTGGTCCCACGGTCCCAGGAACATCAGGTAGGCGCGGAAGGTGTCCGCGCCCCACTGATCCACCTGGTCGTCGGGCGGCACGACGTTGCCACGCGACTTGGACATGCGCCGCCCGTCCGGGCCGAGGATCTGGCCCTGCGCGAAGTAGCGCGTGAACGGCTCGTCGCCGGGCACGATCCCGGCGTCGCGCGCGGCCTTGTAGAAGAAGCGCGCGTAGAGCAGGTGCATCGTCGCGTGCTCGGCGCCGCCGGTGTACTGGTCCACCGGCAGCCAGGCCGTGGCGGGCTCGGGCGCGATCGCGGCCTCGGCGTTCGCGGCGTCGGCGTAGCGCATGTAGTACCAGGACGAGCACATGAACGTGTCCATCGTGTCCGTCTCGCGCCGCGCCGGCCCCTCGCACTCCGGGCAAGTGGTGCGCACGAACTCGTCCGAGAGCGCAAGCGGCGACTGGCCCGTCGGCAGGAACTCGACGTCGTAGGGCAGCGCGACCGGCAGTTGCTCCTCGGGCACGGGGACGATGCCGCACTGCCCGGCGCAGTAGACCATCGGGATCGGCGCGCCCCAGTAGCGCTGGCGCGAGATCAGCCAGTCGCGCAGGCGGTACTGGATCTTCGGCCCGCCCCAGCCCCGCGCCTCGAGGTGCGAGGTGATCGCCGCCTTGCCCTCCTCCGAGGGCAGGCCGTCGAAGCTCCCGGAGTTGACCATCGTCCCCGCCTCGACGAAGGCCTCGGTCAGCGGCTTGCCGTCCCAGTCCGGCGGCGCGATCACGGTCTGCACGGGCAACCCGAACTTCCCCGCGAACTCGAAGTCGCGCTGGTCGTGCGCGGGCACGGCCATCACCGCGCCCGTGCCGTAGGTCGCGAGGGCGTAGTCGGCGATCCAGATCGGGACGCGGTCGCCCGTGAGGTGGTTGACGCAGTAGGCGCCCGTGAAGACGCCGGTCTTTTCGCGATCGACTGCCTGCCGCTCGATCTCGGAGGCGAGCGCGGCGGCGCGTACGTAGGCCTCCACCTCGGAGCGCTGCTCCTCGGTCGTGATCTGCGAGACCAGCGAGTGCTCCGGAGCCAGCACCATGAACGTCACGCCGTACAGCGTGTCGGGTCTGGTGGTGAAGACGCGAATCTCGTCCGTGCCGTCCGGCGCGGGCGTCTCGAGGGCGAACGAGGCCTCGGCGCCCTCGGAGCGGCCGATCCAGTTGCGCTGCATCAGCTTGACGTAATCCGGCCATTCGAGGTCTTCGTTGGCCAGGAGCTCTTCGGCGTAGTTGGTGCTGCGGAAGAACCACTGCTCCATCGCGCGCTGGTCGACAGCGCTGTTGCAGCGCTCGCAGACGCCCTCGTGGACCTGCTCGTTGGCGAGCACGGTGTTGCAGGAGGGGCACCAGTTGACGGGGGCGTCGGCGCGGTAGGCGAGTCCCTGGCGATGGAGCTGGAGGAACCACCACTGCGTCCAGCGGTAGTAGTCCGGTGAGCTGGTGTCGACCTCGCGCGTCCAGTCGAACATCGTGCCCATGCGCTTGAGCTGCTCGCGCATGTGGACGATGTTGCCGTCGGTCCAGTCCTTGGGGTGCGCGCCACCGGCGATGGCAGCGTTCTCGGCGGGCAGGCCGAAGGCGTCGAAGCCGATCGGGAAGAGCACGTTGTAGCCGCGCATGCGGCGGAAGCGTGCGAGGGCGTCCGAGGGCGCCATCGCGAACCAGTGCCCGACGTGCAGGTCGCCCGAGGTGTAGGGCAGCATCGTGAGCGCGTACCAGTTGTCGCGCCCCTCGACGTGGTCCTCGGTGCGGTAGAGCCCGCTGTCGTCCCAGCGCTGCCGCCAGCGCTGCTCGATTGCGCCCGGCTCGTAGCGCTCGGTCTGCGTCTGTTCGCTGGTGCTGGTCACCTGTTCATCGTACGAGCACGCCATACAGGGTCAACCGCGCGCCCTCACCGGGCCGGTCTCACGGGGGAGGGCGCGGGCTACCGGCGCTCGAACTGGTCCCGGCTTGCGAAGAGATCAAACGAGGCCCAGCACGGGCCGGCGAGCTGGTTGGCGGCTGGCGGAAACGCGGCGAGGATCACCTTTTTCCCACGGATGTCGAGGAAGTTGACCGCGGGGATGAAGTCGCTGTCAGAGGACACGAGGACGGCGACGTCGAAGTGGTCCTCCCACGCCAGCCGGACCATGTCCGTGACGATGGCCGCATCGACGCCCTTCTCCTGCGATCCCCACGCTGCCTTGCCGCAGTCCGGGCAGGCGTCTATCCGCCTGCGGCAGCTGCCGCATCACGGCGCTTCCCTCGAGCGCCGCTCTCGCAGCGAGACCTGCACGCCGGGACGCCGGTCCAGCCAGCCGAGCAGCCAATTCCTGAACCCGGCGTCGGCGCCCGGCTTTGCAGGATCGTACGAAGCGTAGACGCGGGTCCCTTCGTAGCTCACGCCCGACAAACTGCCGACGCGCGCCGCCTCCCTCATCAGGAAGTCGGGGAGATGCTCCCAGTCAAAGCGGAAGCCGTAGCCGACCTTCTCGTTCATGGTCAGCTGCAGATTCCAGAAGTCCACGAAAATCTGGATGCGGTTGCGGGCTGTCGGCGCCTGGTCGTCGCCCGGCCCTGAACTCGTCATATCGGAAACCTTGGATACGAAGAGGGGGCGACGGGCTCAGCCCGCGCCCCCATCCACGCTAATGTCCGGTGGGAATCCACCTCGATGGCCGAGGGTCTATCCACCGGGGGCTGTAGTGAGGAAAGTGCAGCCAATAGGCCGCGCTGGTGCAACGGCCTCCCGCCTACCAGACCGCGAGGATCAGCGCTGCCAGCAGCGGCGCGCCGAGGGAGACGACGATCAGCGCGCGTCTCGACTCGCGCAGGCGCGCCTCCGGCTCGGAGGCGGCGAGCGCGCGCCGCAGCTGCCAGAGCGTGGCCAGCACGTAGAGCGCGAACAGCGCCGCGAGGATCGGGACCAGCATGGCGCGAGTGTAGCGGCGTGGCCCGCTATTGGCCGTCCGTCGCCGCGATCCGCAGGATCGCCCCGCCGAACGTCAGCAGGTAGACCTCGCCGTGCGCGTCCGTCCCGAAGGAGGCCACCTGTCGATGGCTGCGTGCGACCTCGGAGACGCTTCCGCTATCGGGCGCGAGCGCCCAGACCCGCCCGCTGCAGTAGTCGGCGAAGAGGTAGCTGCCCGCGAGCGAGGGCGCGCCTGGGCCCTCGTAGACCACGCCGCCGGTCACGGAGCAGCCGAGGCTGCGCCCGTACTCGGCAACGGGCGGCGTCGTGCCCTCGCGGTCGCAGCCGCTCGAAGGCCTGAAGCAGCGCGTGCCCTCCAGCCGGTTCCAGCCGTAGTTGCCGCCGCGCTCGACGACGTCGATCTCCTCGAGCGCCCGCTGGCCGACATCGCCGACCCAGAGGCGGCCGGCGCTGTCGAAGGCCATGCGCCAGGGATTGCGCAGCCCGTAGGCCCAGATCTCGCCGCGGGCTCCGGGCGTGTCCAGGAACGGGTTGTCGGGCGGGATGCCGTACGGCTCGGCCGTCGAGGCGTCGCGCACGTCGATGCGGATGATGCTGCCGAGCAGGGTGGCGAGGTTCTGGCCGTTCCCGCGCGGGTCGCCCGCCGATCCGCCGTCGCCGAGGCCGAGGTAGAGCATCCCGTCCGGCCCGAAGCGGATCGCGCCGCCGTTGTGGTTCGAGTAAGGCTGCTCGACCTCGAGGATGACGAGCTCCGAACCCGCGTCCGCCGCCAGCGGGTCCCGCTCCGCGTCGACGCTGAAGCGCGAGAGCCGAGTGCGCCTCGGGCCCGGCTCCGCGGAGCGATCGACCGAGTAGTAGAGCCAGAGCCAACCGTTCGCAGTGAACTGCGGATCGACGGCGACGCTGAGCAGGCCCTCCTCGTTGCCGGCGCGGCTGACCCTCGGACGCAGGTCGAGCAGCAGCGCCTCGCCGCCCTCATGGAGGACGTAGACGCGCCCGTCCTGCTCCGCGACGAAGACGCCGCTCCCCGCCTCAGGTCCTGTGGGGTAGGCCCCGAGTTCCACCGGGCGCTCGAACTCCCGCCCGCCGAACGCGGTGACGAGGCTCACAGAGACAGGAGCCGGCGGCGAGGCCGTCGCGGCCGGCGACGCCGTGGGTTCGGCGGTGGGGTCAGGCGTGGCAGCCGGCGATGGCGTGGCAGTCGATGTTGGCGAGGTCGTCGGGGACGGCGCGGAGGCCGCTGACGGCGTCGCCGCCGCCGCGGGCGTGGCGGCAGCGGCTGGCGGCGGGGTCGAGACGATCGAGGGCGTGCCGCCGTCGCCGCCCTCGTCGCAGGCGGCGAGCAGCGCCGAGAGGGCTGCCGCAAGCAGCAGCGCGGCGATGGCGCGGCGCGTCAACGCAGCGTCGAGGCGATGACGCGCACGGAGCAGTCCGCCGGCCGGCTACTCGAAGACGATCACCTGGCGGGCGACTTCGCCCTTGTTCATCGCCTCGAACATCTCGTTGATCTCCTCGAGCTCGCCGCGGCGGGTGATCATCTCGTCGAGCTTGAGGCGGCCCTGCATGTAGAGGTCGATCAGCTTCGGCATGTCGACGCGGAACTTGTTCGAGCCCATCGTGGTTGCCTTGATCGTCTTCTCGCCCGCGAGCGCCCGCCCGCCGAGCGCGATCGTCTCCGAGGCCGGGATCACGCCGATGATCGTCGCCGTCCCGCCGAGGCCGAGCGACTGCACGCACTGCAGCGCGACGTTGGCGTTTCCGATCGCCTCGAAGGAGTAGTCGACGCCGCCACCGCTGAGCCGCCGCACGGCCTCGACGGGGTCCTCCTCGGAGGCGTTGACGCCGTGGGTCGCGCCGAACTCGCGGGCCATGCCCAGCTTCGACTCCAGCAGGTCGACGGCGATGACCTGGCGCGCGCCGGAGAGGTAGGCGCCCTGCACCGCCGAGAGCCCGACACCGCCGACGCCGAAGACGGCGACGGTCGAGCCGGGCTTCACCTGCGCCGCGTTCAGCACCGCGCCCACACCCGTGATCACGCCGCAGCCGACCAGCGAGGCGACATCGAGCGGCATGTCGTCGCGCACCTTCACGACGCCGCGCTCGCTGAGCAGCATCCACTCGGCGAAGCTCGCGATGTTGGAGAGGGAGTTGTGGACGCGCTCACCGTTGAGCGTGATCCGCGGAGGGTCGCCGAGCGTGCGGAAGGGCTTGTCGACGCAGCGGTTGGGATGGCCGGTCAGGCACTCCTGGCACTCGCCGCAGAAGGCGGAGCCGCAGGCGATCACGTGGTCGCCCGGCTGCACGTAGGTCACCTTCGAGCCGACCGCCTCGACGACGCCCGCGGCCTCGTGGCCGAGGATCGCCGGCGTCTGCATCGGCATCAGATCCTCGATGTAGTGGAGGTCGGAGTGGCAGACGCCGGAGGCCGAGGTGCGGACGAGGATCTCGCGGTCGCCCGGTTCGTCGATCTCGACCTGCTCGATGGTCAGCGGCTGGTGCACGCCATGCATGATCGCGGCCTTCATCGTTCGCTCCTCTCGCGCCCGGGTTGGCAGGCGCCGGCGGGACGGGTCTCGGTTGCGGTCCCGATTGTAGTGGGTCCGGTCCTCGTGAGCCCGGGCGCGAGTTGCGTCGCCGAGCGGACGTTGGGGGCTGGCTTCGGCGGCGTGGGGCGCCGTCCGCTGGCCGGAGAGGGCGCTCATGCGGTCGAGCCTGTTTGGGCTAGAATGCCCGCGCCGAGCAAGGACCATGGTCTTGTGCAGCGATGCCTCGCCGGCTGCGCCACTCGCGAGGACAAGCGGTTGGGACGAGTTCGCCTCCCCGGCGTGCGAGGGATTTGACCTTGACTGAACTGTTGGCTCGCATCAGCACGCGAAGGCCGTGGCTGACGATCGGCGCCTGGGTAGCGCTGGTGATCATCGCCTCCGCGCTCAACGTGAATCTGCTCGAAAGCGCCACGACCACCGAGTTCCGGCTGGCCGGCAGTTTCGAGTCGGAGCAGGCCTCCGCCCTGCTGGCGGAGCGGCTCCCGGCATCCCAGGCCATCACCGAAATCGTCGTCGTTCAGTCCGAGTCTCTGACGGTGGACGACCCGGCCTTCCGGGCCAAGGTTGACTCTGTGTTCACGGGGATCCTTGCACTGGGAAGCGACGTCGTGGCCGGCGGAGGGCACTACTACTTGCTCGACGACGACCGTCTCGTATCCGCCGATCGCAAAACCACGGTCATGGCGGTGCTCATGACCGGCAGCCTCGCAGATGCCGAGATGAATGTCGGGGACGTGCTCGGTGTGATCGAGGAAGCCAATGCCTCGGACGGCTTCCGCGTGCTGATGGTCGGACCGGCCAGCGTCTCCTACGAATCCCTCGAGTTCGCGAGGGAGGACCTGGAGCAGGGAGAACGGTTCGGCATCCCGGTCGCGCTGATCATTCTGCTCGTGCTCTTCGGCGCCGTCGTGGCTGCCCTGGCGCCGATCGGTCTGGCCGTGGTGGCCATCGCCATCGCACTGGGCCTGGTGGCGCTCATCGGCCAGGTCTTCGAACTCAGCTTCTTCGTCACGCTGATGGTCACCATGATCGGCCTGGCGGTGGGCATCGACTACTCGCTCTTCATCATTTCCCGCTTCAGGGAGGAGATGGGGCGCGGCCTTTCCACGCGTGAGGCGGTCGCGAAGACGGGTGACACGGCGGGCCGCACGGTGCTGTTCAGCGGCGTCACCGTGATGATCGCCCTCTGCGGGCTGCTGATCGTGCCCTTCTCGTTCTTCCAGTCGCTCGGCATCGGCGCGATCCTCGTCGTGCTGGTGGCGCTGGCGGCCACGCTCACGCTGCTGCCGGCCGTGCTTGCGCTGCTGGGGCCGAGAATCAACCGGCTGTCGATCCCCTTCGTCGGCACGGGCAGGCTCGAGGGCTCCGGCGGCGAAGCTCCCTCGCACGATGGATTCTGGGAAGTCACGACGCGCCTCGTGACCCGCTACCCGGTCATCAGCATCCTCGTCATCGGCGTCCCGCTGGTCGCCGTGACGCTCTTCTACTTCCAGATCCAGACGGGAATCAACGGAGTCGACACGTTCCCGGAGGGCTCCGAGACGAGGGAAGCGTTCCTCGTCCTCGAGGAGCACCCGAAGCTCTCGTTCGGGGTCGCCAATCCGCTTGAGATCGTTATTGACGGCGACATCGGCAACCCCAGCGTAAGCGCGGCGCTCGACCAACTGGAGGCGTCCCTCGCGGGCTCCGGGATCTCCCCCTTGCCGCCCCTGCGACAGATCAATCCCGCGGGCGATCTGGCGCTGCTGCAGGTCATCGTCCCCGGAGAGCCGAGCAGTCACGCGGCGGTCGACGTCGTGACTGCCATTCGCGAACAACACGTTCCCGCTGCGTTCGGCGACGGCGTGCCCGCAACCGTCCACGTCGGCGGCGTGAGTGGCGAGACCGCTGATGTGTTCGCGATCGTCGAGCGCTACACGCCGATTGTCTTCGCGTTCGTGCTCGGCTTCAGCTTCATCGTGCTGCTGCTCGTCTTCCGCTCGATCGTAATCCCGATCAAGGCCGTTGTCATGAACCTGCTCTCCGTCGGCGCGGCGTACGGGATCCTGGTGCTGGTATTCCAGAAGGGTGTGGGCACGGATCTGCTGGGATTCCAGCACGCCGAGGTGATCGACGTCTGGATACCGCTCTTCCTGTTCTCGATCCTCTTCGGGCTGTCCATGGACTACCACGTGTTCCTGCTGAGCCGCGTCCGCGAGCGCTACGACCAGACGGGAAACAACGCCGAGGCGGTCGCCTACGGGCTGCGCGAGACGGCGGGGCTGATCACCGGCGCGGCCCTGATCATGGTTGCGGTCTTCGGCGCGTTCGCGTCCGGGAAGACGATCATCAACCAGCAGGTGGGATTCGGGCTCGCCGTGGCGATCCTTCTCGATGCGACGCTGGTGAGGTCGGTCCTCGTGCCGGCCAGCATGGAGCTGCTGGGCAGCCGCAACTGGTACCTGCCGTCGTGGCTCGAATGGCTCCCCGACCTGCGCGTCGAGCCGGTCGAGGAGTAGGGCGACTCAAGGCACACACGCAGGCCGCGTAGGCTGTCGGGCAGGGCGAAACGGTGGCTACCCACCTCGCCTTCACTGCACGGCAGCGCTGGCGAGCGCTGACGATCCACGGGCCTCGCCCGGGCTGTCTGGCGGCACCCGGATTCGCTTTCCCGGAACACGCCCGTGCTACCATTGGATTGAGGCTGCGCTGTCGAGGCAGGGTGCCGCGCCTCCGACAAGACTGCCGGGACGAGGGTACATACGGTCCCGGATTGAAGTGGGGTTGGCGTAATGCCGAAGCCTCCCGTGACCCCTGCATCTGACGCCCTCAACGGCCACGCCAGCCTTGAGGGCATCACCCTTCCTACCGACTACAGGATTAACGCCGAACGGGCGCTGGCCTTCGACCCCGTGGGCGCGTCGAACTACCTCAAGCACACGCTGATCGGCGATCCGGAGCTGGACGCGCTGATGGAGGACATGTCCTCCTTGCCCGGACGTGAGCTAGCCCGCTACATCCGGGCCGGTATGGAAGAAGACGAGGAGATGCTGCGTGCGGCGCCGGAAGCGCTGCGCGAGTTCTTCCTCTCGCCGCCTCCCGATCCGCCCTGGCTCGATCGCGAGGCCTTCCGCCCGGGCATCCGCGCCTTCCACAGGGACAGCGGAATGATCCTTTCCGGGTTCGTGACCGGGGTGCTCGTCGACGGCTTCACGACGTACATCGCGAAGTCGTTCGTGCTGACGGGCCGCATTTTCGATCGCGGCGTCAGGCGGCTCCAGCAGAACAACCGCCACTTCGTCGAGATATTCTTCCCCGGAGGGCTGGAGCGGCAAGGGGACGGATGGAAACTCTCCGTCCGGATCCGGATCATTCACGCCCAGATGAGGCGCTTGCTGCGCCGCTCCGAGGATTGGGACGAGGAGGCCTGGGGCGCCCCAATCAGCGCTGCGCACACAGGCTACGCCGCCGCCTGCTTCTCTGCGCGGACCATGAAGCACGCCGAGTCCCTGGGCGTTCGCTTCAGCCAGGAGGAACGGGACAGCATCATGGCCATCTGGCGCTACACCTCCTGGCTCATGGGCATACCGGAATCCATCCTCTTCACCAACGAAGAAGAGGCTCTCCACCTGTATGACGTCACCTCCCACTGCGAGCCGCCCACGTCCGACGAGTCGATCATCATGGCGAGCGCGCTCATCAACTCGGCTCCTCTGGTCGCGGGCGTCACGGAACCAGACCAGCGGCGAGACATGGTGAAGAACCAGATATTCCCACTCTCACGTGCGCTCGTAGGTAACGAGATGGCCGACAAGCTGCGCTTCCCGAAGTCCAGGAAAGTTGCGGTGCTGTTCCAGTTCAAGATGTTGCAGCGCTTCAGGCGGATGATGTCGAGGATGCAGGGGAGGGGAATGGCGTCGGAGAACTTCGGCCAGCTTCTCGCAATCTCGGCGTACGACGATACCGGAATCAGTTACAGGATCCCCGACCACGAGCACTCGGAGCACTCCAGCCAGTGGTAGGCGCTCCCTGAGCGGTCGGGGAACCACAGCCCCGCTCCCAGCAGGTCCACGTAGCCCGAGGCGACTCCGCCCGTTCTCGGCGTGCGCGCACCCACGGGCCGAGACGCCGCGCTGGCCCCACGGGGCCAAGTTCTGCCTGCGGTTGGGTGGTTGGTGGGCCTGACTTGACGGTAGGCAGTACCACGTTCGAACTGAGCGTTGCCCTGTAAGGTCGTCCGCTCGCAGGCGGGACCTCGTGTCCGTGGGGGTCAGGTGTTCTACGCGCGCTACCGCGAGGACGGCTGGGGGCGGAAGGCGTAAGAGCCGTCGATGATGGTCGCGCTCGTGCTCTATGCCTACTGCGAGGGCGAGCGCTCGAGCCGCCGGATCGAACGGCGCTGCCGCGAGGACATCGCCTTCCGCGTGCTGACCGCGAACTAGCAGCCCTCAAGAAGCTCTATCGCGCCCGCGTGGCGCTCGAGGCAGGCCTGCCGTTCAGCCTCCAGCGCCACCCCGAGCATCTCCTCGGCGGCCATGCGGCAGAACTCGTCCAGGCCGAGCTGCGTCCCCGGCCCCGCTTCCCGCTCGCCTCCCTCATGGACTATCCTCAACATCCGGCGTGCTCCTCCCCGGCCGGCTTCCCCGGCCACTCCTATTGACTCAGGGAGGGTAGGCCGCCTCTCTCTCCTGGCTCATCCACAACTTCTGGCTATACCTCGGTGTCGTCCATGCTCGTCACAATGGTGCTTAACCTCGAATCCACCGATCGAAGCTTGAAGGGGCGGGCTGCCGGGCTGCCGGAGCGTTCGGCGGGCGTGCCGGCGTTCGCCGGGCGGTGCCGGAGCGAGGAGCCGTCGCTCAGCGTCGCTCAGCGCGGCTCGGGGGCGCTGAGGGCGCCGGCGCGAGGGTGCGCGAGGCGTGCGCGGGCATGCTGGCGCGAGCCTCGGACCCGTGTTGGCGCTGTGAGCGAGCGTCAGGCCGGGAGCGGTAACGCCCGTAACCGCGCCAGGGCGGCTGCCCACTGGCCAGCCCAGGGCCAGCGCTTCGCGAGGTGCAGGGTCCAGCGCCGTGCAGAATGGGTGAGCCGTCCGGCGAGAGCGAAGTAGCGCCGCCTGAGCGTCCTGGTCGTCACGATCCCCTCGCCGAGCCCGAGCCGCGCCGTCCAGCGGGCGAGGTTGTGCGCGATCACCTGCACCGCGAGCCACGCCCCGTTCGCGCCGAAGCGGCCCGAGGGGAGATGGTTCAGCCCGACGCCGTACTTGAGGTCACGGATCGTGTTCTCGATCTCGGCGTGACGGCGATGGTCGGCCTCCAGCTCCAGCAGCTCCCCGGCGCGATCGGTGATGAAGGCGTGGTAACTATAGTTCGCAAAGAGCGCGAGCTGTGAGCCGGGCGTCGGCTTGACGCGCCGCACGATGAGCCGCACCGCGGTGGCATCCTCCTTGTGCTGGAACGGCGTGTAGGTCGTCTCGGCGACATCCGCGCCGCCCGGCAGCCAGTACGGGATCGGCGTCCAGTCCTCTTCCGGGATCGCCTCGATCAGCGTGCGTACGTTCGGCTGCTGGCGAATGGTGATGGAGAAGCGGACATCCTGCTTGCGGCAGACGGCGACGACGGCGTGGTTGTAGAAGCCGCTGTCGGCGCGCACCGTGAGCTGCCCGCTCGCCCCGGCGTCGCGCACCCGCGCCACCGTCTCACGCAGGAAGTGGGCGGCGCCGCGGGCGGTGTTGGCGCGGCCCTCGCGCAGCCGCGCCATCAGCACGTCACCCGTCCCGGCCGCAACGGCGAGCAGCGGGTGATAGCCGCGCACGCCCGTGTAGCCGTGGTGCCGGGCGCCCTCCTTCGCCAGGCCGTAGGTCTCGCAGATCGTCGAATCGAGGTCGATCGTGAACGGCGCCGCGCCCGGGCCCGCTCCGGCCGCCCAGCTGCGGGCGAGCAACTCGCGGCTGAGGCGGTCGAGCTGGCGGACGTGGCCCCAGCTGAAGCTGCGCAGGAAGACACCGAGCGTGGACGGCGCCTTGACGGTGCAACCGAGCACGCTCGCCGTCCCGCCGGCGCGCAACGCAGCGGCGTCGTCGATGCACTCGCCGCCCGCGAGCGCCGAGGCGACCAGGGTCAGCAGCTTGTCGCCGGCGTTCGCCCGGCCCGGCGCGTCACCGAGGTCGAGGTAGCTGTCGGCGAGCTCTTGCAAACCGAGATGCTGGGCGAGCGTGGCCGGGAGGAGCAGCCCCGCATCGGCCACCAGGCGGTCGTCGTCGAAGGCGATGTCTATCCGGTCGGGGTCGCTCGTTGGTAGCATCGAATGGGTGCTCCCTGTGGCTGTGACGTGATTCGGTCAAAAACCATTGTCCCAGCTACAGCGGAGCACCCAACCGCAACCGCTCATGCGCTCTTCTTCGGTGGATCCCGGTTAACTTATCCTGACTGCTCCGCTTCACGAAAGTGCGCAGGCGACAGAAGCGCCCGCAGTTTCAGGAACCGGCCAGGTGGCAGGTTGTCGCCGTGCGGCTGGCCACCGGAGCCGGGGCTGACGCGGTTCCTACGGTGCAGGTCTCGTGACCGTGAGCGGCGAGCTCGACTGCCAACTTGCTTGGGTTGGGTTGGCGGCGACGAAGCGCAGCGTCGGTAACAGGCGTTCGCCCCAGGTTCCGTCCGCATTGCGTTGCTGAAGCGAGAACTCCATGCGACCGTCGGCGAGGCGTCGCGCGCTGATGCGCACCTCGAGATTCGCGTCCGTACTGTCCGGAGCGGTCTGGATCGTCAGCGCTGAGCTGTTCTGCCAGCGCCCTGCCGTGACGCTTGCGCGGACGAAGCGCAGCGTCGGCAGGATGCGCACGCCCCAGGCGCCATCCGCGCCGCGTTGCTGGAGCGCGAACTCGGTGTACCCGTCGGCGAGGCGTTGCGCGCTGATGCGTAGCTCGGCCGTTGGCTCGTCGTTGTCGATGACGCTCACTGCGACCGTGGCGATGCTGACCGCGTCGTACTCGTCGGCGCTGTCGGCCGCCACTACGGTTTGCGTGATGGTTGCCGCGTCGTCCTGCGTGTCGTCGTCCTGCGCGGCGGACACCGGCACCGTCTGCGCCTCGCTCCAATTGCTCGTGGTGAAGGTCAGCGTGTCCTGGTTGCCGGACGTCCCCGTGTCGGTGTCCAGCGTCACGTCGGCGCTGCCGCTCCTGGTCACGCTGATCACCACGTCGGATGCGGGCTGGGCATCCAGGACCAACGTGTAGGTAGCGCTGCCGCCCTCGGCCACGGTCAGCGTGGACGCGGACACCGTCACCCCGGCGCTGTCGTCGTCACTGACGGACACGGCCACCCCGGCGATGGTCGCGGCGTCGAACTCGTCGGCGCTTTCGGCGGCCACCACCGCGTGGCTGATGGAGACCGCGTCGTTCACCGCGTCGGCGTCCTGGGCGGCGGCCACCGTCACCGTCTGCGCCGTGCTCCAGTTGCTGTCGGTAAAGGTCAGCTTGGTCGGCGACAGGGTCACGTCCGTGTTGTTGCTTCTCACCGCGATCACCACATCGGAGGCGGGCTGGGCATCCAGGACCACCATGTAGGTAGCGCTGCCGCCCTCGGCGAGCGTCACTTCGACCTGGGAGAGGCTCACTCCCGGTCGGTTGTTGACCGTGATGAAGAAGTGCAACTGCCCGGCGTTGCCGTTGGCGTCGGTCGCGGTCAG
This sequence comes from Dehalococcoidia bacterium, assembly GCA_965261685.1. Taxonomy (GTDB): domain Bacteria; phylum Chloroflexota; class Dehalococcoidia; order UBA2979; family UBA2979; genus VXMT01. Next base: position 16,525 of record CBDHDI010000011.1, on the reverse strand, counting down.
CGTGAACTCCGTCTTTGGGAACGTCCCAGTCGGGGTTCCGCTGATCCTGAGGTTCGAGTTGAAGCGCAGCCCGGCAGGCAGGTCCGGCGACAGGCTGTACGTCAACGCGCCGTCGCCCTGAAGCGCCGAAGGCAGGCTCAGCATCCCGATGCCTGCTCCAACGACGAAGTCCTGGTCGTCCACCGTCAACGAAGCAAACGTCGGGCTCTGCACTGGCGGGCTCCGCACTGGCGGGCTCCGCACTGGCGGGCTCCGCACCGGCGGGCGCTGGTCATCTTCGGAGATACCTGAGTCGATGACGGTCACCGCCAGGTCGGCGATGACAACGGGCGGCGGCGCCGCGTGGCTCAAGGTCGCCATCTCGTTCTCGGCGTTATCGTCCTTGGCGACTCGCACCGTCACCGCCTGCGCCGTGTTCCAGTTGTGCGGAGTGAACGTCAGGCTGGCCGGCGACACCATCACGTCGGTACTGCCGCTGGTCCTAGTGACACCGATCACCACGTCGGCTGAGGGCGCCCCGTTCAGCTTCACCGTGTAGGCGCCGCTGCTGCCCTCGTTCACGGTCAGCGAGGAGGGCGACAGCGTCGCCCCGGTGTCGTCCTCGGTCACGATCACGTCTACTTCTCTGGCTGGAACCCCCCGGACGTATTGGATGGGGCTTTGGGCCATCAGCACCGCGATGGTGATAGTGGCCGTGTCGGTCGCGGCGTCGGGATCCTGCGCGGCCTGCACGGTCACCGTCTGCGCTGTGTTCCAGTTGTCCGGAGTGAACGTCAGGCTGGCCGGTGACACCGTCACGTCGGTACTGCCGTCGCTCCTGGTTACACCGATCACCACGTTGGCTGTGGGCAGCGCGGCCAGCTTCACCGTGTACGTGGCCTTGCCGCCCTCGGTCACGGACAGCGTGGAGGCGGACACCGTGATCGCAGCGCTGGTGTCGACGACCCTCACCATCACCGAGCCGACAGTCACGCCGTCATACTCATCGGCGCTCGTGGCGGCATCCACCTCGTGAGTGATCGTGGCCTGGTCGGGCACCGTGTCTTCGTCCCGCGCGGCCAGCACCATCACCGTCTGCGGCGTGTTCCAGTTATCCCGAGTGATGGTCAAGGTGGCCGGCGACACCGTCACGTCGGTGTTGTCGCTCGTGCTCACAGAGATCACCACGCTGGAGCTGGGCGGCGTGGTCAGCCTCAGCGTGTACGTACTGCTGCGGCCCTCGTTCACGCTCAGCGCATCGACGGACACGGTCACCTCGGCGGTATCGCTGTCGTCCACCGTCACGACCATCGCGCCGATGGTAACGGCGTCGTACTCGTCGGCGCTCTCGGCAGCCACGATCGCGTGGGCGATGGTGGCCGTGTCGTCCACTGCGTCGGCGTCGCGGGCCGACTGCACCCGCACCGTCCCCCCAATGTTCCAGTTGTCCCGAGTGAAGGTCAGGGTGGCCGGCGACACCGTCAGGCTGCTGCTGCCGCTCTTAGTTACGCTGATCACCACGTCGGAGGTGGGTTGAGCGTTGAGCCTCACCTTATCTCGAATCCACCGATCGAAGCTTGAAGGGGCGGGCTGCCGGGCTGCCGGAGCGTTCGGCGGGCGTGCCGGCGTTCGCCGGGCGGTGCCGGAGCGAGGAGCCGTCGCTCAGCGTCGCTCAGCGCGGCTCGGGGGCGCTGAGGGCGCCGGCGCGAGGGTGCGCGAGGCGTGCGCGGGCATGCTGGCGCGAGCCTCGGACCCGTGTTGGCGCTGTGAGCGAGCGTCAGGCCGGGAGCGGTAACGCCCGTAACCGCGCCAGGGCGGCTGCCCACTGGCCAGCCCAGGGCCAGCGCTTCGCGAGGTGCAGGGTCCAGCGCCGTGCAGAATGGGTGAGCCGTCCGGCGAGAGCGAAGTAGCGCCGCCTGAGCGTCCTGGTCGTCACGATCCCCTCGCCGAGCCCGAGCCGCGCCGTCCAGCGGGCGAGGTTGTGCGCGATCACCTGCACCGCGAGCCACGCCCCGTTCGCGCCGAAGCGGCCCGAGGGGAGATGGTTCAGCCCGACGCCGTACTTGAGGTCACGGATCGTGTTCTCGATCTCGGCGTGACGGCGATGGTCGGCCTCCAGCTCCAGCAGCTCCCCGGCGCGATCGGTGATGAAGGCGTGGTAACTATAGTTCGCAAAGAGCGCGAGCTGTGAGCCGGGCGTCGGCTTGACGCGCCGCACGATGAGCCGCACCGCGGTGGCATCCTCCTTGTGCTGGAACGGCGTGTAGGTCGTCTCGGCGACATCCGCGCCGCCCGGCAGCCAGTACGGGATCGGCGTCCAGTCCTCTTCCGGGATCGCCTCGATCAGCGTGCGTACGTTCGGCTGCTGGCGAATGGTGATGGAGAAGCGGACATCCTGCTTGCGGCAGACGGCGACGACGGCGTGGTTGTAGAAGCCGCTGTCGGCGCGCACCGTGAGCTGCCCGCTCGCCCCGGCGTCGCGCACCCGCGCCACCGTCTCACGCAGGAAGTGGGCGGCGCCGCGGGCGGTGTTGGCGCGGCCCTCGCGCAGCCGCGCCATCAGCACGTCACCCGTCCCGGCCGCAACGGCGAGCAGCGGGTGATAGCCGCGCACGCCCGTGTAGCCGTGGTGCCGGGCGCCCTCCTTCGCCAGGCCGTAGGTCTCGCAGATCGTCGAATCGAGGTCGATCGTGAACGGCGCCGCGCCCGGGCCCGCTCCGGCCGCCCAGCTGCGGGCGAGCAACTCGCGGCTGAGGCGGTCGAGCTGGCGGACGTGGCCCCAGCTGAAGCTGCGCAGGAAGACACCGAGCGTGGACGGCGCCTTGACGGTGCAACCGAGCACGCTCGCCGTCCCGCCGGCGCGCAACGCAGCGGCGTCGTCGATGCACTCGCCGCCCGCGAGCGCCGAGGCGACCAGGGTCAGCAGCTTGTCGCCGGCGTTCGCCCGGCCCGGCGCGTCACCGAGGTCGAGGTAGCTGTCGGCGAGCTCTTGCAAACCGAGATGCTGGGCGAGCGTGGCCGGGAGGAGCAGCCCCGCATCGGCCACCAGGCGGTCGTCGTCGAAGGCGATGTCTATCCGGTCGGGGTCGCTCGTTGGTAGCATCGAATGGGTGCTCCCTGTGGCTGTGACGTGATTCGGTCAAAAACCATTGTCCCAGCTACAGCGGAGCACCCAACCGCAACCGCTCATGCGCTCTTCTTCGGTGGATCCCGGCTTATACAGGGCCCCGCTGCCCTCTAACATCCCAGTGATCTCTGAGTGCACGTCCACGCCGGCGATGTCGTCGTCGTCGATGGTCACCACCACCCCGGCGATGGTCACTGCGTCGTACTCAGCGGCGCTGTTGGCGGCCACCACCGCGTGGGCGACGGAGGTCGAGTTGTCCACCGCGTCGTCGTCCTGGGCAGCGGACACCGTCACTGTCTGCGCCGTGCTCCAGTTGGACGTGTCAAAGGTCAGGCTGAGCGGCGACACCGTCACGTCGGAACTGCCGCTCGTGGTCACAGAGATCACGACGCTGGAGGTGGGCTGCACGGTGAGTTTCACCGTGTAGGTGGCGCTGGCGCCCTCAGGCACCGTCAGCGTGGTCTCGGACACGGCCACCGCGGAGGCGGCGTCAACGACGGGCATCCCGCCGAGGGCGTAGACGGCGCCGATCATGACGACGATCAGCAGCGCTACGGGCCAGCGGCTCGGACGGCCCTGACGGGGCCCATCGGGCGCGACCGTGCGCTGACCGAACTCGCCACGGGGCGGTGTTTGACATCGCAGATCTGACATCAGTCGCTGCCTCTCCTCGCCGACACCCACCACTATATCGCCCCTATACCCGACTTAAGGCACGTTAGGTTACCGCGATGCGTGCCCTGGCCCAAGAGGCTACCGGACTCGCGGGATGGCTGGCGGCCGCGCTGGGCTTCCCGGGCTCAGAGGTTACTGAGCTCATTTGAAGAAGGTAAGCCCGAATCCACCGATCGAAGCTTGACGGGGCGGGCAGCCGGGCTGCCGGAGAGTTCGGCGGGCGTGCCGGCGTTCACCAGGCGGCGCGGGCGGAGCGGAGCGAGCAGCCGTCGCTCAGCGCCGCTCGGGGGCGCTGAGGGCGCGGGCGCGAGGGTGCGCGAGGCGTGCGCGGGCATGCTGGCGCGAGGCTCGGACCCGGGCCGGCGCTGTGAGCGGGCGTCAGGCCGGGAGCGGTAGCGCCCGTAGTCGCGCGAGCGCGGCTGCCAGCTGCTCTGCCCAGGGCCAGCGCTTCGGGAGGTGCAGGGTCCAGCGCCGGGCCGAGTGGGTGAGCCGTCCGGGGAGAGCGAAGTAGCGCCGCCTGAGCGTCCTGGTCGTCACGATTCCCTCGCCGAGCCCGAGCCGCGCCGTCCAGCGGGCGAGGTTGTGCGCGATCACCTGCACCGCGAGCCACGCCGCGTTCGCGGCGAAGCGGCCCGAGGGGAGATGGTTGAGCCCGACGCCGTACTTGAGGTCACGGATCGCGTTCTCGATCTCGGCGTGCCGGCGATGGCCGGCCTCCAGTTCCAGCAGCTCCCCCGCGCGGTCGCTGATGAAGGCGTGGTAGACCGTATGGAGTGACCGGCTCCGAGTCCGCAAACTCGCGGGTTACAGACGCGAGGGCTGCAGAGCCGCATACGAAAGGGAGCCGGTCATGGAGATGACTACCACATACGCGGGGATGGATGCACACGCTGCGACGATCCGGGTCGCGGTGCTGGCGCCGGGAGCGGGGAAGCCCGAGGAGTGGCAGCTGACGAACGAGCGGCGGTCGGTGAAGCGGCTCGCGCAACGCCTGAAGCGCATGGCGCCGGGGCCGGTCGTGGCGTGCTACGAGGCGGGGCCGGGGGGCTTCGCGCTGCAGCGCCAGCTCGAGGCCGAAGGCATCGAATGCCAGGTGATCGCGCCGGCGCTGATCCCCAGGCGGCCCGGCGACCGCGTCAAGACGGACCGCCGCGACGCCAGGAAGCTGGCGGAGCTGCTGCGCGCGGACCTGCTCACGGCGGTGCATCCCCCCACCATCGACCAGGAGGCGGTGCGCGACCTCTGCCGGGCGCGCGAGGACGCCGTGACCGACCGCACACGGGCGCGCCACCGCCTGGCGAAGCTGCTGCTGCGGCGCGGCATCGCCTACGACGGCCGGAACTGGACGCTGCGGCACCGCCGCTGGCTGCTGACGCTGCGCTTCGAACACCCCGCCGCGCAGGCCACCTTCGACGACTACCTGCGTGCGCTCGAGGGCGTGGAGGAGCGGCTGCGCACGCTGGAGCAGGAACTGGCCGCGTGTGCCGCCAGCGACGACTACCGCGAGGCGGTGGGGCTGCTGCGCTGCTTCCGCGGGGTCGACACGGTGACGGCGATGACGGTGCTGGCCGAACTCGGCGACGTCACGCGCTTCGGCAGCGCCCGGCAGTTGATGTCCTACCTCGGGCTCACGCCGAGCGAGTACAGCAGCGGCGCCCGCCAGCGGCGGGGGCCGATCACGAAGACGGGCAACAGCCACGTGCGCCGCATCCTGGTGGAGAGCGCGTGGCACTACCGCCACCCGCCGCGGGTGGGGGCAGCGCTGCGCAAGCGCAGGGAGGGCCAGCCGGGCTGGGCCGTGGTGCTGGCCGACCGGGCGCAGACCCGGCTCTATCGCCGCCACCGGCGGCTGGCCGCTCACGGCAAGCCGTCGGTCGTGGCGAACGTGGCCGTCGCCCGCGAACTCGCGGGTTACCTGTGGGCGGTGCTGAACATCGGCGCCCGGCAGCAGGCGGCGGCCTGACAGCACGCGCGCGGTCCGCGGCGAAGGCGGAGCTGGCGATACGCGGCTCCGGAGCAGGAGGGGGTGGATGAGCGAGGGCAGGCTCAGGAGGATGCGCGGTACAGCTATGCGGCAGCGGCGCCCGGCGTCGTCAACCCGCGATGATAGACGGCGACCCCTCCCGGCGAAGCACGGTCATGCGGCAAGGCCTCAGGCAACCCGCGAATATCAGAGTGACACGTCGTCGAAGCAGCGCCCTCGTTCGTCCATCTCCCCCCGTTCCGGAGCCGGATCGCCACGACCACCGCCGGTGCTGATTGACAACCGGTCACTCCATATCAGCTGTAGTTCACGAAGAGCGCGAGCTGGGAGCCGGGCGTCGGCTTCACGCGCCGCACGATAAGCCGCACCGGGGCAGCGTCCTCCTTGTGCCGGAACGGGGTGTAGGTCGTCTCGGCGACAGCGGCGCCGCCCGGCAGCCAGTACGGGATCGGCGTCCAGTCCTCTTCCGGGATCGCCTCGATCAGCGTGCGCACGTTCGGCTGCTGGCGGATCGTGACCGAGAAGCGGACATCCTGCTTGCGGCAGACGGCGACGACGGCGTGGTTGTAGAAGCCGCTGTCGGCGCGCACCGTCAGCTGCCCGCTCGCTCCGGCAGCGCGCACCCGCGCCACCGTCTCACGCAGGAAGTGCGCGGCGCCGCGGGCGGTATTGGCGCGGCCCTCGCGCAGCCGCGCCATCAGCACGTCACCCGTCCCGGCCGCAACCGCGAGCAACGGGTGATAGCCGCGCGCGCCCGTGTAGGCGTGGTGCCGGGCGCCTTCCTTCGCCAGGCCGTAGGTCTCGCAGAGCGTCGAATCGAGGTCGATCGTGAACGGCGCGTCGCCGGGTCCCGCTCCGGCCGCCCAGCTGCGGGCGAGCAACTCGCGGCTGAGGCGGTCGAGCTGGCGGACGTGGCCTCAGCTGAAGCTGCGCAGGAAGGTCCCGAGGGTGGACGGCGCCTTCACGGTGCAGCCGAGCACGCGCCCGGCGCCGCCGGCGCGCAACGCAGCGGCGTCGTCGATGCACTCGCCGCCCGCGAGCGCCGAGGCGACCAGGGTCAGCAGCTTGTCGCCGGCGTTCGCGCGCCCCGCCGCGTCACCGAGGTCGAGGTGGGCGTCCGCCAGTTCACGGAAGCCGAACCGGCCGGCGAGGGTGGCGGGGAGCAGCAGGCCCGCGTGGTCCACGAGGCGGTCGTCGTCGAAGGCGATGTCTATCCGGTCGGGGTCGCTCGTTGGTAGCATCGAATGGGTGCTCCCTGTGGCTGTGACGTGATTCGTCCAAAACCATTGTCCCAGCTACAGCGGAGCACCCAACCGCAGCCGCTCGCGCGCTCTTCTTCGGTGGATCAGGGCTTAGGGGCCATACGGAGTTGTCATTCCCACGGGCGGGATGGCGCTCGGGTGGTCACCGGCACCGGAAGGGGCCGCCGCGCCCGCCGCGTGCGGCGGCGCACGCCGTGGCGCTCGGCCTGCCGCACGACCTCGCCCAAGCACTCGTCCTGCTCGAGCATGCCAGGTCGTCGACCGACTCCCCGCCGGCGAGGTTGAGGAGCACGAGGGGCGACGGAGAGCTGGCTCTCGCTCCAGCCCTGCACGCGGGCCGTGGGAGCGCGACGCGCGAACGATCCGCGCAGCCCCGCGGCCTCCAGTAGATCGAGGTAGAGGAGCAGGCCTGCCAGCGCCGTGACGCCCGCCCCCGAGCGCGGCGCCTCGGCGTACTCAATGGGTAGGAGTCCCTGTGTCATGATGGTGCACGCCGTTGGTGATGCATTGCGGCTTGACACACGCATCATCGTCCCGATTGCGGTCGGGGCCGACGGGGGATACTCAGAAGTCTTGGTTGTGGGTCTGGGAGTGCGCGATAGTGCACGATAGTACAATCGTCTCCCAGCCTGGATTTTTGTTGAACATGCATTCGATCTAGGTACGGCGGTGGCAGAGGGGTGAATAGGTGATGGGGAATACTCCGTTCCCGCACACAGTGAACACTCTGCCGCGCCGTCGGCAGCGAATCCTGTCGGCGACCGCAGTAAGCGCCTTATTCCTCGCCTTCCTAATCGTGGGTAGCGCTGCGGCGCAGGTAACCAACAGTCAACCGGCGTTCCCGTCCAGCGAGGACGGTGCCCGATCGGTGGCCGAGAACACCGCCGCAGGCGCAAACATCGGCGCGCCTGTCGGGGCCACGGACGCGGACACCGACGCCCTGTATGTTTCCACCTCCGAGGGCAACGGCGCGGACAAGATCCTGCGGGTCACTCCTCAGGTGGCTCCCCGGTTCCCAGCCAATACCGACACCACCTGGGATACGCCGGAGAACGCCGATATCACCACCATCGTCGCCACTGTTGCGGCCGAAGAGCCGAACGGCGAGGCGATCACCTACTCCCTGGGCGGGACCGACGCCGCCTCCTTCAACATCAACGATACTACCGTCGGGGAATTGCGGGCCAACGCGCCGCTGGACTACGAGACCAAATCCTCGTACCAGGTCGATGTTATCGCCACCGACCCCAATAACTTGAGCAGCAAAGTAACACTGACCATCACAGTAACCAACGAGGACGAGGCGGGCGCGATAACCCTGTCGTCCCAAGCGCCCGTCGTTGGCATAGACCTGACGGCCAGTATCACCGACCTCGACGGGGGTGTTTCCATCATAGGTTGGACCTGGAGTAAATCCTCGGACCAAACTACGTGGACCGCTATTGCCGGCGCAACGTCGTCCACCTACAGACCGGTTGCCGCCGACGTTGGCAGCTACCTGCGAGCCACGGCGGCTTACACCGACAGCCAAGGATCGGGCAAGAATGCGCAACAGAAAACGGACGCCCCGGTTGTGGCGGCTCCGAGCGGGGTGGCCGTGACCGTCAGCGACGACGAGACCGCCGGGGTGACGGTGTCCGAAACCACGCTGACGTTGGACGAGGGCGGCAGCGCCACCTACACCGTGGTGCTGAACAGGCAGCCCACCTCCGACGTAGTGATCGGCGTCACCAGGAGCGGCAGTCCCGATGTGACGGTGTCGCCGGCCACCCTGACCTTCACCCCGGCCAACTGGAGCACGGCGCAGACGGTGACGGTGCGGGGGGCACAGGACGCCGACGCGGTGAACGACACGGCCGCCATCGCCCACGCCGTCGACGCCTCCCAGAGCGCCGACGAGTACGACACCGCGGCCATCGCCGGGGTGTCGGTGACCGTGACCGACGACGACACCGCCGGGGTGACGGTGTCCGAGACCGCGCTGACGGTGGACGAGGGCGCCAGCGCCACCTACACCGTGGTGCTGAACGCCCAGCCCGCCTCCAACGTGCTGATTCGCATTGACCACAACAACCTGGACGTGGGGGTGGACGCCGATGCGGGTAGGGCAGGCGCCCAGGCCTTCTTGCTCTTCACCCCGGGCAACTGGAGCACGCCGCAGACGGTGAAGGTGTCCGCCGCCCAGGACGCCGACGCCGCGGACGACCAGGCCCAGCTGGACCACGCGGTAAGCTATACGTTCGACAGGTCCGGCCCGTACAACAGCGTGCTCGCCGCCGGGGTGGCCGTGACCGTCACCGACGACGAGACCGCCGGGGTGACGGTGTCCGAAACCACGCTGACGTTGGACGAGGGCGCCAGCGCCACCTACACCGTGGTGCTGAACGCCCAGCCCGCCGCCGACGTGCTGATTCGCATTGACAACAACAACCAGGACGTGAAGGTGGACGCCGACGCGATCTTCCCAGGTCTCCAGGCCTTCATGCTCTTCACCCCGGGCAACTGGAACACGCCGCAGACGGTGAAGGTGTCCGCCGCCCAGGACGCCGACGCCGCGGACGACCAAGCCCAGCTGGACCACGCGGTAAGCTATACGGCCGACAGGTCCGGCCCGTACAACAGCGTGCTCGCCGCCGGGGTTGCCGTGACCGTCATCGACGACGAGACCGTCGGCGTGACGGTGTCCGAAACCACGCTGACAGTGGTCGAGGGCGCCAGCAACACCTACACGGTGAAGCTGGACCCCCAGCCCTCCTCCGACGTGGTGATCACGGTAACCAGCAGCAATTCGGCCGTGACGCCGGCGCCGGCGCGGCTGACCTTCACCTCGAGCAACTGGAGCACGGCCCAGACGGTGACGGTGCGGGCCGCCCACGACGCCGACGCGGTGAACGACTCGGCCGCCATCGCCCACGCGGTGGTGCCCGCCGAAAGCGCCGACGAGTACGACACCGCGACCATCGCCGGGGTGGCGGTGACCGTCGCCGATGACGACGCGGGCGTGACAAACTCCGAATCCACGCTGGCGGTGGCCGAGGGCGGCAGCGCCACCTACACCGTGGTGCTGAACACCCAGCCCTCCGCCGACGTGGCGATTATCATCGCCGACGACAACCCGGACGTGACGTTGGACACCGACGCGACGCAGCCAGGCATCCAGAACAGGCTGACCTTCACCCCGAGCAACTGGAACACACCGCAGACGGTGACGGTGGCCGCCGCCCACGACGCCGACGCGGTGAACGACAAAGCCCAGCTGCGCTACACTGTGTCGTCCGACAACGTGTCCGGCCCGTACAGCGGCTTGGCCGTCGCCGGGGTGGCCGTGACCGTCACCGACGACGACACCGTCGGCGTGACGGTGTCCGAAACCACGCTGACCGTGGACGAAGGCGGCAACAACACTTACACCGTGGTCTTGGATGCCCAGCCCGCATCCAACGTGGTGATCAGCGTCACCAGGAGCGGCAGCGCCGACGTGACGGTGTCTCCGGCCACGCTGACCTTCACCTCGAGCAACTGGGACACGGCGCAGACGGTGACAGTGGCCGCCGCCCACGACGCCGACGCGGCGGACGACTCGGCCGCCATCGCCCACGCGGTGGCGCCCGCCGAAAGCGCCGACGAGTACGACACCGCGACCATCGCCGGGGTGGCGGTGACCGTCGACGACGACGAGACCGCCGGGGTGACGGTGTCCAGGCCCAGGATGAGGATGGACGAGGGCGGCAACGGCACCTACACCGTGGTGTTGGACGCCCAGCCCGCCTCCGACGTGGTGATCGCGGTGACCAGCAACAATTCCGACGTGACGGTGGACACCGACGCGGCGACGTCCGGCAGCCAGAACACGCTGACCTTCACCCCGAACAACTGGAGCACGGCGCAGACGGTGAGGGTGGCCGCGGACCAGGACGCCGACGCGGCGAACGACAAGGCCGCCATCACCCACGCGGTGGTGGCCGCCCAAAGCGCCGACGAGTACGACAACGTGACCATCGCCCGGGTGCGGGTGACCGTCATCGACGACGAAACCCCCACCGCCGGGGTGACAAGCTCCGTGTCCCGGCTGACGGTGGCCGAGGGCGGCAGCGCCACCTACACCGTGGTGCTTAACACCTCACCCCCAGGCGCCTTCAGAGTGACGGTCTTCGTTCTTCTCGTCTCCGACGGGAACGTGACGCGGGCGCCGGCGTCGCTGTTCTTCACTTCCAGCAACTGGGACACAGCGCAGACGGTGACGATGTCCGCCTCCCAGGACATCGAGGCGAGCGACAGGGCCCAGATATCCTACGTTGTACGGTGCACCTGCAGCCAGTACAACGGCTTGAGATACGACAACGTGGTGGAGGTGATCGTCGTCGACGACGACGCGGTCGGAGTGACGGTGTCCGAAACAGCGGTGTCGGTGATCGAGGGCGGCAACAGCAACTACACGGTGGTGCTGAACAAACAGCCCTCCTCTGACGTGGTGATCGACGTCACCGCCAGCGGCAATACGGACGTGACCGTGTCGCCGGCCACTTTGACTTTCACTTCCAGTAACTGGGGCACGGCGCAGACGGTGACGGCGCGGGCGGCCCAGGACGCCGACGCCGCGAACGACACGGCCGCCATCACCCACGCGGTGGTGGCCGCCGAAAGCGCCGACGAGTACGACAACGTGAGCATCGCCGGGGTGACGGTGACCGTCACCGACGACGAGACCGCCGGGGTGACGGTGTCCGAAACCGCGCTGGAGGTGGCCGAAGGCGGCAACAACACTTACACCGTGGTCCTGGGCGCGCAGCCCACCTCCGGCGTGGTGATCAACGTAACCGCCAGCGGCAGTCCCGATGTGACGGTGTCGCCGGCCACTTTGATCTTCACCCCGGCCAACTGGAGCACGGCGCAGACGGTGACGGTGGCCGCGGCCCAGGACGTCGACGCGGTGGACGCCGCGGCCTCCATCAGCCACGCCGCCGACGCCTCCCGCAGCGCCGACGAGTACGACGCCGTGACCATCGCCGGGGTGGCGGTGACCGTCACCGACGACGAGACCGCCGGGGTGACGGTGTCCAGGCCCAGGCTGAGGGTGAACGAGGGGGGCAGCAAAACCTACACGGTGAAGCTGGGCGTCCAGCCCACCTCCGACGTGGTGATCAACGTCACCAAGAGCGGCAGCGCCGACGTGACGGTGTCGCCGGCCACTTTGACTTTCACTTCCAGTAACTGGGACACGGCGCAGACGGTGACGGTGGCCGCGGCCGAGGACGCCGACGCGGTGAACGACGCAGCCGCCATCGCCCACGCCGTCGACGCCGCCCGCAGCGCCGACGAGTACGACAACGTGACCATCGCCGGGGTGGCCGTGACCGTCACCGACGACGAGACCGCCGGGGCGACGGTGTCCGAAACCACGCTGACGGTTGCCGAGGGCGGCAGCGCAACCTACACCGTGGTCCTGGACGTGCAGCCCGCATCCAACGTGGTGATAAGCGTAACCGCCAGCGGCAGCAGCGACGTGACGGTGTCTCCGGCCACCCTGACCTTCACGACGGCCAACTGGGACACGGCGCAGACGGTGACGGTGGCTGCGGCCCAGGACGCCGACGCGGTGGACGACGCGGCGTCCATCGCCCACGCCGTCGACGCCGCCCGCAGCGCCGACGAGTACGACAACGTGACCATCGCCGGGGTGGCCGTGACCGTCACCGACGACGACACCGCCGGGGCGACGGTGTCCGAAACCGCGCTGGAGGTGGCCGAGGGCGGCAGCGCAACTTACACCGTGGTGCTGAACCTTCAACCCACCTCCGACGTAGTGATAAGCGTCACCGCCAGCGGCAATACGGACGTGACCGTGTCGCCGGCCACCCTGACCTTCACGACGGCCAACTGGGACACGGCGCAGACGGTGACGGTGGCCGCCGCCCAGGACGCCGACGCGGTGGACGACGCAGCCTCCATCGCCCACGCCGTCGACGCCGCCCGCAGCGCCGACGAGTACGACAACGTGACCATCGCCGGGGTGGCCGTGACCGTCACCGATGACGAGACCGCCGGGGTGACGGTGTCCGTCATTTCAGTGAAGGCGCCGGAGGGCGGCAGCGCAACCTACACCGTGGTACTGGACGTGCAGCCCACCTCCGACGTGGTGATCAACGTAACCAAAAGCGGCAGCTCCGACGTGACGGTGTCTCCGGCCACCCTGACCTTCACGACGGCCAACTGGGACACGGCGCAGACGGTGACGGTGTCCGCCGCCCAGGACGCCGACGCGGTGGACGACGCAGCCGCCATCAGCCACGCGGTGGTGGACGCCAGCAGCGACGACCTGTACGACGGCCTCCAAATCGCCCGCGTGAGCGTGACCGTCACCGAAGACGACCCCGGGATGAGAGTGTCCCAAACCGACGGGATTGTGATGACGGAGGGCATACCTTTCTCCTACACGGTGGCCCTGACCACCAAGCCCACTTCCAACGTGGCGCTAATAATAGGGGTGCTCGGCAGCCGGGGCATTACGGTGGACGGGTCCCCTATCACGTTCGATCTGCCCGGACTGGGTACCCTGGCGGCGGTGGAGTTGCTCTTCACCCCGGCCAACTGGAACACCCCCCAGACGGTGACGGTGCGGGCCCCCGACGACGATGACTCGGCGGACGACTCGGCCACCATCTACCACGGCATTATCCCCGGCAGCAGCGCCGAGGAGTACCGCAGTGTCCCTCTCATCGCCCTGGAAGTGTTCGTCAACGACGACGACCCCGGGGTGACCGTGTCCCCCAAGGCGCGGTCGCTGGCCGAGGGCGGCAGCGCGACCTACACCGTGCTCCTCGACACCGAGGCCGCGTCGGACGTGGTAATATCGGTGAGCAGCGACAACACGGACGTGACGGTGTCTCCGGCGACCCTGACCTTCACCACGGCCAACTGGGGCACGGCGCAGACGGTGACGGTGCGGGCGGCCCACGACGCCGACGCGGTGAACGACGCGGCCTCCATCACCCACGCGGTGGTGGACGCCGACAGCGACGACCTGTACGACGGCCTCCGCATCGCCCGCGTGAGCGTAACCGTCACCGACGACGACGCCGGGGTGAGCGTGTCCGAAACGGCGCTGACGGTGGCCGAGGGCGGCAGCGCAACCTACACCGTGAAGCTGGACGCCCAGCCCGCCTCCGACGTGGTGATCACGGTGAGCAGCGACAATTCGGACGTGACGGCGGACACCGACGCCGCGACGTCCGGCAACCAGACCACGCTGACCTTCACCCCGGCCAACTGGAGCACGGCGCAGACGGTGACGGTGCGGGCGGCCCAGGACGCCGACGCGGCGAACGACGCGGCGTCCATCACCCACGCCGTCGACGCCTCCCGCAGCGCCAACGAGTTCGACAACGTGAGCATCGCCGGGGTGGCGGTGACCGTCACCGATGACGAGACCGCCGGGGCGACGGTGTCCGCGACCACGCTGACGGTGACCGAGGGCGGCAACAACACTTACACCGTGGTCCTGGACGTGCAGCCCACCTCCGACGTGGTGATCACGGTGAGCAGCGACAATTCGGACGTGACGGCGACGCCGGCGAAGCTCACCTTCACCCCGTCCAACTGGAGCACGGCGCAGACGGTGACGGTGGCTGCCGCCCAGGACGCCGACGCGGTGAACGACGCGGCCGCCATCGCCCACGCCGTCGACGCCGCCCGCAGCGCCAACGAGTTCGACGCCGTGACCATCGCCGGGGTGGCGGTGACCGTCACCGACGACGACGCCGGGGCGACGGTGTCCGAAACCACGCTGACGGTGGCCGAGGGCGGCAACGCAACCTACACCGTGAAGCTGGACGCCCAGCCCGCCGCGGACGTGGTGATCACGGTGAGCAGCGACAATTCGGACGTGACGGCGGACACCGACGGCGCGACGTCCGGGGCAACCAGACCACCCTGACCTTCTCCCCGTCCAACTGGGACACGGCGCAGACGGTAACGGTGTCCGCCGCCGAGGACGCCGACGCGGTGAACGACGCGGCCTCCATCACCCACGCGGTGGTGGCCGCCAGCAGCGCCGACGAGTTCGACGCCGTGAGCATCGCCGAACTGGCGGTGACCGTCACCGACGACGACGCCGGGGTGACGGTGTCCGAAACCACGGTGACGGTGGCCGAGGGCACCAGCACCACCTACACGGTGAAGCTGGACGCCCAGCCCGCATCCAACGTGGTGATCAGCGTGACCAGGAGCGGCAGCGCCGACGTGACGGTGTCGCGCGGCCACGCTGACCTTCACCCCGTCCAACTGGAGCACGGCCGCAGACGGTGACGGTGCGGGCGGCCCAGGACGCCGACGCGGTGAACGACGCGGCGTCCATCACCCACGCGGTGGTGGCCGCCAGCAGCGCCGACGAGTTCGACGCCGTGACCATCGCCGGGGTGACCGTGACCGTGGCCGACGACGACGCCGGGGTGACGGTGTCCCTGCTACATTGCGCATCCCCGAGGGCAACAGTTCGACCTACACGGTGGTCCTGGACGCCCAGCCCGCCTCCGACGTGGTGATCACGGTGAGCAGCGGCAATACGGACGTGACCGTGTCTTCGGCGCGGCTGACCTTCACGACGGCCAACTGGGACACGGCGAAGACGGTAACGGTGTCCGCCGCCGAGGACGCCGACGCGGTGAACGACACGGCCTCCATCACCCACGCGGTGGTGGCCGCCAGCAGCGCCGACGAGTACGACGCCGTGACCATCGCCGGGGTGGCGGTGACCGTCACCGACGACGACGCCGGGGTGAGCGTGTCCGAAACCACGCTGACGGTGACCGAGGGCGGCAGCGCCACCTACACCGTGAAGCTGGCCGCCCAGCCCGCCTCCGACGTGGTTATCACGGTGAGCAGCGGCAATACGGACGTGACGGTGTCTCCGGCCACCCTGACCTTCACCCCGTCCAACTGGAGCACGGCGCAGACGGTGACGGTGGCTGCCGCCCAGGACGCCGACGCGGTGAACGACGCGGCCGCCATCGCCCACGCCGTCGACGCCGCCCGCAGCGCCGACGAGTTCGACGCCGTGACCATCGCCGGGGTGGCGGTGACCGTCACCGACGACGACGCCAGGCTGGTCTTGGATGTCGAGAAGTTAAAGATGGACGAGGGCAGCAGTAGCACTGCCTACGATGTGAAGCCTGGGCGGCCAGCCCACGGGTAACGTGGTGGTGCGCGTAACCGTGAGCGGCAGCAGCGACGTGGCGGTGGACACCGACGGCAGTACAGACGGCGACCAGGATACGCTGACCTTCACGAATGGCAATTGGACAAAGGGCAGCTTGTGAGGGTCCGGGCCGCCCAGGACGCCGACGCGGTGGACGACGCGGCCTCCATCACCCATAGCGTCGTGGACGCCGACAGCGCCGACGAGTTCGACGCCGCGCCCGACGCCGTGCGGCACGTGACCGTCGACGACACGACGCCGGGGTGACGGTGTCCGCGTCCAAGCTGACGGTGGACGAGGGCACC
>CBDHDI010000010.1:0-14373 GCA_965261685.1 Dehalococcoidia bacterium | reverse complement strand
GATCACGGGGTCTGCGTAGCGCCCCGATCGGTCGCCGCCGCTGGCGACGCCGCAGGTGCGGGCTGGCGCGCGGCTCCACATCCTCAGTCTCTGTGAACGTCGGTCGGGTGTCGGTTCGCAGCCCCACCAGGGGCGCGCTCATCGGTCGCACGCGCACGCGTTCGGCGCGGTGCCTCGGACAACGCTCGGGCGGTCGTGCGCGCTCGTTCCATTGCACGCGCGGTGATTGCCCTGACGATGACGAACGCGCGCACGTCCACCCCGGCGGCGCGCCAGCGCGCAAACGCGCGCACCATGTGCTCGAGCGCGGCGCTCGAGCCGCCGGGGGAGGCGACGAAGACCTCGAGGCGCCGGCAGAAGGACTGCTCGAGGCGTTGGTCGACGGCGACGACGAACTCTTGCGCGCTGTCCGGTGTGATTTCGCCGTCGAGGGCCACGACGAGGCGGTCGTGGCCGTGCTGGATGGGTGTCGTTGTCACTTGGAGAGTCTCCTGAGTGTGTCGGGTGGATGGGCGGGCGCGCCCGAGCGGTGCCGGGCGGGGGCGCGATGGACGCTGTTTGCGCTGCGTCCCTGGCGTGGCCGTGGGCTGCGCTCGACTTTGAGCTGCGTGGAGCGGCGCCTCGCGCTGGACGTTGTCGTTGGACGCCCGCCCCCTTGGCGGGCGCGGTGGGAGCACGGGCACGAAGCGCATCGGTGGGAGATGTTTTCCTTTCGCCCCTTCCCATCCCGGCGTGCACTCGAGCGTGCGCTTTGGACGGGTTGCGGGTTGCGGGGCGCGCACCGCGCATCGGTGAGGGGGGAGGCGTGGCGCGACGGCGGAGCTCCTGATCGGTGCCCGCGCAGGCATCCGGAGCTGCGGTTTCCTCGCTTGACCTCGCCCGCCATGTTGATGTCAACGAATGCCTGCGCCTGGCACCACTCCAGGACCTTGCGGATACGCTGCCGGACACGCCGAGCGGTCTCGCGGCGCTCGGTCCAGATGGGCTGCAACGCGCGGAGCACGTCCTGGCGCTCGATTTGATCGACCCGCAGATCGGCGAGTACCGGGAACGCATACTTTTCGAGCGTTTGCCGCCACGAGGTGGTGTGCTTGGCGTTGCGCCAAGTGGGCGCGAGCCCCTCGACCGTGCGCGCGGTCGCCTCGCGGAACGTGGGCATCGCGGCCCTTCGCTTCGCAGCGAGCGGATCGCCCCCTGCCCGTCCCGGTCGAGCCGCCCCGTCACCGTGACGGCGTGGCAGGGCTGCCCCGCGCCGCACCTCTGCGGTGGTCGCAGCCGGGGAGCCTCGGCGCAATGGCTGCGGTGGCATCACGGGGTTGCGCCTCGGCGCAGTCCGCGGGCGCGAACCGCCGGCGGCAGCCGGCGTCGGCGCGGCGCGCCACGATGGGCGCGCGGGCACCGTGGACGTGGCGGATGAGCCACACGGGCTCGGATTCGCCTATCTCGGGGGCGACCTCGACCAACCACGCGCGACCGGCATCCTCACGTGCGCTCAGGAGCGCGGACCGTCCTCGCGCGCGAGCAGACCGTAGGGAACGAGGTAGACCCCCTCGGCGCATTCCACCCGAGCCCGCCTGGGGTTCATCTTCGCAATCACCCCGCGATGACGCCGTCCGCCCCGAGCCTCGAAGCTCACCCGCATCCCCGCAGCGAACTCCGCCTTCGCCGCTGCGCTGTGGGCGCGCGCCTCGTCACACCCCTGCGCCCGCGCCCTCGGCGTCGCCCCGATCCGCCAGGCCACCGCCTTCCACGCCGGGCCGTGTCCCGCCTTCGCTCCGGCGAGCGCGTGCGCGATCTCGTGCAGGATCGTGTTGGTCACGTCCCGTGACTCGTCGTGCGCTGCGTGCCATCGCGCAATCTCGATGATCTTCGGCTGCACGAAGCACGCGCCGAGCCGTCGCCGCGCGGCGCCGAAGCGCAACGTCCACGCCTCGAGCCCGTGCGCGTCCATGAGCGCGCGCGCCTCCTGCGCGACTTCGTCGAGACGTTCCCCGGCTCGCCGCCGATCGGGCTCGTCGCGGTGGTGAAGCACAACGTAGGGCACGTCCCATCGCTGCTGTGCGCAACGCACCCTGGCTCTCTTCGGATTGAGCTTCTCGATGGTGCCCGGCCTCGTCGACTCGTCGCGGGTCGTGAAGACGACGTCGTCGCCGACCTCGAAGCGGACCTGGGCCCGGTCGAGGTCGGTCACAATCGTGCGCAGCGGCGCCCGATCATCGGCGAGGAGCGTCCCCCAGCGGATCCGCAACCGGGCGCCGTCCTCGCGCAGCACGGTGGCGTACCTCGTCGCGGCTCCGACCACATGCCCCCGCTCGCCGCGCCTGCTTGCGTTGAACCAGCTCACGGCCGCGCCGAGCGGCACCCGCTTGTCGTCGCGTTGCATTGAGGCGTTCTCCTCGCTCGCGCGCGCTCCTCGCGGAGCCGCGCCGCGCGTGTCCGATATCCATCAAGGTGGCGATGCATGGCATGGCCGCGACGTGCGGCCATCGGTGCGGTCTCTCCAGGCTCACCCCTTTGCGATGGCCGAGATGGGCGTCGCTCGGTCTCACGACTCCAGTTCGAGTCCTCAACGGGTGTGAGCCAGAAGCGGCGCTGAGCTCCCGCGCAGGTCCGGACAAACCATTCAGTTGGTTCGCGCCGATCGGCGGATGCAACGTGTACACGCGCACCGGGGGGATGAACGGCAGAAACGATCAGCGCACGATTCTGGCCACACGTGGTGCGCGCGCGGGAATGAAGGTGGACAACGCAGGCGCGCGCATGATGGCGCTGCGCAGTTCCCGGTGGCGCCCGGAGCATCGACGGCGAGTCGATTCAATGCGCCGATCCGCTCCAGTACGCCGCTGATTTGCTTGATGGCGATCGTCTTCATTTCGCTCCTGCGTTGGTCGTCGGTGCGGTGTTGACCGCGCGCTCGGCGACGAACGCGAGGTGGCCGACGGATTGCGGCTGCCCGTCACCGTCGAGCCGTTGGGTCACCGTGACGGCGTGGCAGGGGTGTGCTGCCCCGCGTCGCATACCAGCGGGGCGCTGCGGTGTCGAGCGCGTTGACGCTCTCGAAGGGTGATGCGACGGACGGGGAGCGGAGTCCACGCATGGCGTGGCGCAAGGTCACCTCGGCAGGCGCCGAGGGAAGGCACGCATCGCAGCGGGCCATGTTGATGAGCTCGTCCATGCTTGAATGTCACCCCGGCGCTTGCCCGGGGGATGGCGCGCTCAATCGGGCGCGGGCACGAGCAGTCCGAGGCCGTAGCCGGTCCCGGCGCCGAGCGCGAGGGGGCCGACGAGGGCGGTGCGCCACGTCACCGAGAGGTGTGCGACGGGGAAGTGCGCGAGGTGGCGCGGGCGCCGGTAGCGGTGCGCAGAAGCGCTGCCCGCGAGGCGAGGCGCGGGCTCGAGCGTCGCGGAGGCGAGCAGCGCCTCGGCGATGCCGGCGTGGCGGAGCACCCGGGCGAGCGCCCGGTGCGGCCGCGCGCGGCCGCGGCGGTGGTCGCAGCCGGGGAGCACCACGGGCGTTGCCGTCGTCCAGCGCCTGGCCTCGGCCCGGAACCTGCGCAGCACCGCATCGCCGGAGTTGATCGGCGCGAGCACCCCCGCGGCGCCGCGCGCGTGTTCGCGAACGAGCGCCGCTCCGGCAAGGCGCGTCACCACGTCGGTCCACGCATCGCCGGGCACGCCCATCGGGGCGGTGAGCATCACGCGCCGAATCCATCCGTCGGCATGACGGTGCCCCACGGTGGGCAGGGGCGCGACGCGGATGCGGTGGTCGCCGCCGTGGCCCATGAGCTCGGAGACGAGTCTTGAGTCGAGCCCCGCCGCGCGCGCCGCGCGCCCGATGGCGTGGCGCACCATCGCCGCGGCCTCGACCGCGCGGGTCCCCTCGAGGGCGAGGGGCCGGTCGTCGGGGGTGCGAAGCGCGAACGCCGCCCATCGCACAGGCGGCGGCTCGAGCGCGCAGCCGTAGGCGACGGTCCTCACCGGCGCCTCGGCCGCCGCGGCGACGGTGGCGGCGCCGATGCGCGCGCGGTTGTCGCGGTACGCCTGTTGAAGCGCATCGAACGCCCCGGGCCAGGGCACGCGGAGCCTGCGCCGTGCGGCGGGCGCGGGTGCGTAGCGTATCCCCGGGGCAGGCGGTGGCGATTGCGCATGCAGCACGGCCCGCGCGCAGGCGAGGTCGATGCCGAGACCGAGCGCGGTGACGCTGCGGGCGATGCGCGCGAGCGCCCGGAGGTGTTCGGTCGTCTGGGGCGTTGCACGCCAGTCGTAGGTCACCGCGCCCTCGACGCAGCGCGCGCGGCGGGTGCGCCGTGTGAGCGCCCTGGCGGTCTGGCCACGGGCGAGCGCCGGCTTGCCCTTCGCATGCAGGGCGAGGGCTGCGTCGGCGTCGTTGTTGGGAACGGCCGCGGTCGTCTCGATGCGGGCATCGACCGGCGGGGCGGTGACGGCGGGCGGGGGCAGGGTCTCCAGATGGCGCATGGCGGCTTCGAGGGCGGGGTCGCCGCGCGCGCTGGGGGCACAGCCCGCGACCATCGCCTGGTAGAGTCGAAACGGCGCGGGCGGCCACTCGCGCCCGTGGTAGCGTGCGTCGAGCCACTCGACGGTGATGCGAAGCGTGGTCATGCCGATTCCTCCGTCGGGGTCGCCGCCGCGAGCATCGTTCTTGCCCGGTCCGGGTCGAAGTCATGCACGATGGGCTCAGCCCCGAGCGGAACGTCAGCGGCGGTGGACCACGCGCGCGCCGCGTCGCGAAGCTCGGCCACGACGGTGTCCGCGTCGATGACGACGGCGTTGCGCTCGCCCGTCTCCGTCACCGTGCGCCATTCGGGCGGGCCTGAGGGGACGAGCGCGCACCCCGAGCGCAGCCGATAGCGGCGCCCGGAGGTGAGGAGCCCGCCGAGGGCGAGGCCGAGGAGATAGGCCGGAAGCACGTCGCTCGCATCGGCGGTGCGGTAGCCGCGAAGACCCTCGAGCACGACCGATGCCGACTGGACGATGGCGCCATGGACGAGGATGCCCCCCGGGCGGTCGACGCACGGGGTGGGGGCAAAGCCCGCGGCGGCGGCCTTCTTCCACTCGGCGTCGTCGACCCCGAGCGCTGCCTGAGCGAATGCCCCGGAGTACTGCGACGAGCCGGTGAGCACCGAGACGTCGACGGCGCGAATCGTCGCCGCGATGGCGCGGGGGATGCGCACGCGCGTGTCGCGCGAGTCCCACGCGCCGTAGACGAGCGAGGTCGGGGCGATACGGGCGAGCGGCACGGGGTCGTCCGCCTCGAACGCCTCGAACGCTTCGCGGATGCGGGGCGCGAGCGCTGTCGCTCGAATCGCCGCATCCGCGATGCGGTGGGGAAGTCGGGTGAGGTCGCGCTCGAAGCGGCCTGCGCGCACCACGTGGTGCGGGACCACGTGGGCGAGCACATCGGTGAAGGCGCCCTCCTGACGGTTGGCCTGCGACTGCACGGAGTCGAGCTCGCACAGGCGCAGCCCACGATTCGTCTCGTTGACGGTGTAGGGCGTTGCGAACCGATGGGCGTTCGTCTCGCGGCTCGGCGGATGGGTCGGGGGCGCGATGGGCACATCGCTCCCCTCGACCGATGCGAGCGGCTGGCGCAGCGTCAGTGCGACGAGGGCGGTATCGGCAATCAGCGCGTGAATGGACGGGGTCATGGCATTTCATCTCCGTGTTGGGGATGTGCGCGGCGAAGGACGGTGTTGCTGCCCGACTTCGCGGTGGGGACGCGATACGCGGCGAACGTCTCGACGGTGAGCGAGCGTGAGGCGAACGCGGCGTGCGCGACGGGCAAGGGTGCGGGGCGCCACAGCCGATAGCGGAACCCGCCGCGGTTGCGGTGGCCGGGGACGGCGAACGCCTGGAGGCCGACGGAGCCGAGCAGCTCGACCCAGGGCCGGGCGTGGGCGCGCATGGTGCGGTGCGCGGAGAGGCTGAAGCCGAGCTCGAGCGTGTTCCAGCTCGAGCGGGGGTCGAGGTAGAGCCGCCCGCCCGCGGCGGGGGCTGCGTGGTGGAGCCACTCCGACGCACTGGAACGCCCGAGCGCTCGGTGGAGGTTGCGGTGCACACTCTGCGCCGACTGCGGGCCGGCCCAGTGCTTCATCCCCGGGTTGAGCCCCCAGGGGCACCACCAGTCGAGGACGACGCCCGCGAAGCGCAGCCGCTCGTGCGGCGGACCCTCGAGCCGCACGAGCGGCCACGCCGAGGCGTCTTCGGGGAGCGGCGTCGCATCGGGGACGACGAACCGCATCCCCCCGCCGCGCGCGCTCACGAACCCGGTCGCGGCCTCGGGGTTCGCGCGCCACGCAAGATGTGCGATGCCTGCGCAGGCAAGCACCTCGCCCGGATTGGCGGGGTCGACGGACCACGCCCTCATGGCGGTGCGTCTCCCGCACCGCTCGAGACATGGGCGTCGGCGGCCTTCAGGAGCGCCTCGAGCCACGCAAGGCGCCACGGCCCGTGCCGCGCCTGAAGCCGTGCGAAGCGGCGGGCCGCGCGCCGCGCGCAACGCTCGTTCACACGCGACGGCGCATCGGGGTCCCACTGCGCGCGGTCGGGAAACCCCGGGCGCGCCCAGCCGTGGTGGGCGGCGACCAGGTGCAGGACGAGGTCGCGGTGGGGAACATCGGGCCCGAGGATGCGCTCGGCATCGACCAGTGAACCGAATTCGTGGCGGTAGCCGCCGAGCCACTCGGGCCGCAATCGGCCGCGCGGGGACTTCGCAAGCGCGGGGCCGCCGGGCGATGCGCCGGCTGCGCGCTGCCACACCGCGCGCGACTTGCCGCGGTCGTGCCAGCGCCCGGCGCTCTCGAGCGCGTCGACGAGGTGCTCGGGCAAGCCGAGCGCCGCACCGATGCGCCGCGCAGCGGCGGCGACCTCCGCGCAGTGCGCGTCGATGGTCTGCGCCGAGGCGCCGAGCCGGCCAAGGTCGCTCTCGCCGGTGTGAAGCCTTGCGCCGGGACGGCGCCGCGCGTAGACGAGGCAGCGCTCCTCCTCCCCCTCCTCATCACCCTCGCCCCCGAGCGGCACCCGTAGCTCGACGGCTCCATCGGCCCAGGCGGGGAGCGTCTCCGAGGGGCACGGCGCGACGTACCGGATTCGGTCTTCGGTGTCGGCCACATCCTCGACGGGGCCTTCCGCATCGGCATCGGGCAGCCCCTCGGCCGAGAGGCCGCCGGCCGCCGTCGGCAGCACCACCGTCGCGAACCCGAACGAGGGCAGCGCCGACGGGTCGCCGACGGCGGCTGCGAACACCTCGCCGTCGGACCCGACCACCACGAGCGGCAGCGCCGCGCCGTCGAGACGCTCGATGGCACATCGCACGAGCTTCTGCGCGTACCACGCCGGCACCCGGGCGAGCTCCTCGGACGTCGGCCGGAAGAATGCGAGGACTTCGCCCGCCACCGCCGCGCCGAGCGCGACGAGCTCGGCCACGTCGCGCCGCCAGGCGAGGAAGCACTGCGCGGTGCCGGGCTCGTCGCTCACCCCCCGCAGGTACACCGCCACCGGCGGGCGCGCGAGCGCGGCGCAGGTCGCCGCGTACGCCTCGAGCACCGCCGCGTCGAGCGGGGCGGGCCGGGGCGGGGGTGCGGAGCATGCGGCCACGGTGTCGGGGTCGAGGCCGCGCAGCGTCTTCGGACTCAAGCTCGGCGCTCGCCGCAGCGCATCGAGGGTCGCTGCGCGTGCGGCCTCACGCCGCTCGCGGTACGACGTGGGCGCCGAGCGCGGACCGCTCGCCTCGCGCGTGGTGAACACGATGGTCACTTGCGCGTCGCCGTCACCGGCGCGGTTCACGCGCCCCAGACGCTGAATCATCGAATCGAGGGTGGCGAGGTCCATCACCGCGTGGTCCGCGTCGAGGTCGACCCCGACCTCGCCGGCCGCGGTCGACACGAGATACACCGAGGGTGCGTCCGGCGGGTGTGTCGCCCCCGGCGTGAACCGCCGCCACACGGGCCCGTGCACAAGTGCGGTCCGCTCGTGGCCGCGCAGCGTCCCGGTCAGCACCGCGACCCGCTGCGCGGCCTCGGGTCCGAGGCTCGATGCGAGCCCTCGGGCGATGCGCCGCGCATCGGCGACGCGCTCGACGAACACCACGACCGCGCCTGCGCGGTGCGCAAGGGCCGCGGCGCGGATGCGCCGGATGCGTTCTGCCGGCGTCGCCGCCTCGACGAAGCGCGGGGACTTGCGGGCGTTCAATCGCCGGCGCACCGCCGCGCATCGGAAGTCCGCACCGGTGAGACCGAGCACCGTCGCGCCGGCGGCGCCGGTCGCCGACAGCGTGATGGTGCGGAACTCGGGTCGGCCCTGCATCCGCTCGATATCGCGCAGCAGCGCGGCGAACGCGGGCGCGAGATGCGCCTCGTCGAGCAGCACCAGGGCGTCGTGTCCGAGGAGCCCCGCGTGCGTCGCACGCCGCGAGCGCCCGTCGCCGTAGCCCGAGAACACGAGCCGCGAGCCCACCATGTCGACGGTGCCGACGAGCACCGCGGGCCGCGCGGGGTCGAGGCGCCACGCACCGTCGTCGGCGAGCCCCCCGCGCAGCACCCCGAGCCCGACGCTGCGCTCGGCCGGATGTGCCGCGCAGGCGTCGAACGCGTGGCGAAGCGCGGGCAGCGCGCCGATGCACGCAATCCACGCGCGCACCGCCTCCGCCGTCTGGTCGACGATGGCGCGGCGGTCGACGACGTAGACGATGCGCCGCGGCAGGGCGGGGTGCGCAAGGCGTGCGAGCAGTGCGAGCAGCACGCAGGCCGTCTTGCCGAGCCCGGTGGGGATGTCCACCGCGTCCGGAACCGCGCCCCGCGCGAGCGCGGCGTACAGACACCGCTGCCACGGGTAGGGGTCGTGGCCGACGATGGCGCGAAAGTGCGCGACGTCGCGAAGGTGGTCGTCGGCTTCGCCACACGTGCGTGCAGGTTCGGGCGCGGCGGCGCCGGTGCGATTGCGGTATTCGGTCATGGTGCGCTCCGTGCGTGGCGGGATGTGGGCGGGCGATGCAGGCGCGCCTGATGGTCGAGGAGCGCGCGCGGGGGCACCGGGGCGCGCGGGCGCGGAGCCGCGCCATTCGGCGCGACGGGTCAGTCGGTGGAGGTGTTTGCCTCGACTGCGTCGTCGGGGTCGCTGGGCGGCTCGTTGGTGCCGGCGAGGTGCTCGGGCGCGTTCACAGGTCGGCGCCGGCGTCTCGTCTGTGTTGCTCGGCGTCGATCTCGATGCAAAGCTCCGGGTTGTAGACTCGCCTTTCGCTTTCCTCCGCGTCGTCGCCGGCGCGGTTGCAGAGCACCCGAGTCGCTCCGGTCTCGACGTCGACAGGGTCGTGCATGTGCCCGTGGACCCACAACGTCGGTTGGTACCGCTTGATGCGGTCCTGGAGGTTCGACGCGAACGCCGCGTTGCAGGGGTTGGCTTCGAAGCGGGGTGCGATCGATCGGGGCGTCGGCGCGTGGTGGGTGATCACGACGGCGGCCCGTCCCGCTCCCACCTGGCGCGGCGAGCTCGTGCTCGATGAAGGCTCTGTCCTGCGTATGGCGCCGAGCTGCCTCGCGTGTCCTGCTCGGTGTGGAGGTCGGAGACGATCTGGATGCGCATCCGTTGATCTCGACGCGCAGATCCGGATCGTAGCCCGGCGCATGTTCTTCTCGGGCTCGCCACTTCGCGACGGCACGCAGCGAGCGAGCGTCGCCACGGGGCAATAGCGATACTCCCTGCTTTTCGGTGTGGCGGCTCGATGCGGTCGACGTTCGAGATCCCGAGTGGGCGGTCAGCGCCCATTGCTCAGTGTGGTGTCCCGCGGGCCCCCCCGCCGTGGCGCGCGTCTCGTACGACATCGTGAGGATCACCGTGTGCTCGCGCGTTGCGAAGTGCATGATCGGGTAGTAGTTGCCGTCGCGTGCGCTTGGTGTGACCATCGTGTCGCTCCCGTCGCGGTGCCGGATCTGCGGTGCGTGCTCAGCGGTGTTCGCCCGTGTTGTTTCCTGATCGGAGCTGTCCCGGCGCAAGCCGCGTCATCACGATCTGATCCTCTTCCGCCGCGGGGCCTCGCGCGTAGCCCTCGACCACAATCCATCGCCGGCGCGCGAGCTTCGGACCGAACGCCTGGCGCTTCCAGTGGGCCCGCACGTGCTGGCGTGTGCGCAGCCGACCCCCGTCGCCGCGCTGGTGTCGCTCTCCCGTCGCGCGCTCATCCGCTGGCTCGGGCTCGGGTGCGCGCTCGAGCGCGAAGAGCGCGGTGATCGACCTCTGCCCCGCGGGCAGCTCCTCGCCCCGTGCGCCACGTGTGCGCGCGCGCGTCGTGCTCGGTCGGTAGCTCGCAAGCGGCGCCGCCCGCCCGTCGCTTGCGAGATGGAGCGCGATTGCGGTCTTCGCCCGGGCGATTGTGCCGGTGTCCGGGGCGGCGAGCGCCTTGATGACGTGCTCAAGCCCCGCGCGGCTCTCGGGGCTCTGCGGATCGTCGGCGTGGACCGGACATCGGAGCGCGGCGAGGCCCGCGCCGCTGCGTTCGCCGTCGGCGCTCGTGCGCCACGTGACCACCGTGAGGAACGGCGGTCGGCCGAGTTCGTCGGCGCAGAGGAAGGCGGCGAGCGTGGCCACGACGCCGTCGTCTTCCCACAGCGCGACGGCGTTCGGCTCGTCGTCCGCCGGCGATTCGACCTCGACGAGCCACCAGCGCTCGCTCAGATCGGGACACGTGGCCCCTTCCGGGCTCGGCCCCGCCTCGCCGAGCGCGCGCCACAGGCGCCGGGGGATTTCGAGCGCGCAGAGCGTGCGGGTGTCGGGAGTGCGGGCGACGTGGTTGCGCCCCGTCTGCACGAGCATCTTGCGCACGAGCGCGCTCGTCGCTTCGAGCGCCGGGTGGGCGCTTTTCGCCTCAAGGCTGTCTTCGCCGAGCGCGCGCTCCATCGCGCGCCACGTCTCGGCGTCGATCTGTGCCTTCAGATCTGCGATCGCGTGCCAGGCGACGGCGCCCATCTCGGCGTGCCCGGCCCAGCCGCGTCGCCACGCCGGGACGGCGCAGCTCGCACCGATGCGAAAGCCCTCGCGTGCCGTCCCGATCACGATCGCCTCCACCGCCCGCTCCGCGTCCGCCGTGAGCCACTGGGGCGGGGGTGTTCGCGCCGCCGCTGCGACCGGCTGCACCGTGCGTGCCGGGTGGTTGGGCCGTCGCCCGCTCCCGGCCGCCGGTGCGTCTTGCACGCCGAAGCGTCCCGCGGGGCGGGCGGCTCCCCCGTGGCGGTCGAGCCACGCGAGCACCGCCGGGACGACGATCCGCGCGATCATCTGCTTGCCGATGGCGTTCTGTCGCCGTGCGAGCACGGCGTTGCGCGATGCGTCCTTGGCCGCGTGCGTTGCGTGCTCCCAGCTCGGTCCGATCACGCACGCCCCGGCGGCGACGTTGTCGCCGTGGACGTCCCACTGCGCTCCGATCACGAGCGGGTGTGTCGCAGATCCGATCCGCCCACGCGTCCATACGCATGCGCAGCGGGTTCTCCACTCGCCCTCGGCGCCCGGGCTTCGCCACACGGCGATCCCACCGGGCACGTCGCCCTTCGCGCGTTCGATCTCGATGAGCCACACGCGCGGACCCGGGAAGGCGCAGTTGCGGTCGATCGCTTCGGGCACGGCGTATTCGGCGAGCCGCCGGCGCGAGAGCGAGAGCGCGACGATTGCGTCGGCGTGCGGCGGGATCATCCAGGGCGCGAGCTCGGGTGCGTCGTCGACGCCTCCCATCGCGTGCCAGAGGATGGCGCCGAGCTCGGCGACGCTTCGCTGGCCCTCGTGCTGCATCTGCTCGACGGGGAGCGGCGAGGCGTCGCCGGCGACCGCACCTTTTGCAGTCTGCGGGAGCCGTCCCTGGAGTACGCCCTGTCCGAGGGCGCGCGCGAGGCTGTCCGGCGCGTTGGGGGGCGGCAGCGCGGCCCAGCTCGGGACGGCGCCCAAGCCCACGATGGCCTGCACCAGTGCGTCGAAGGCGCCGCTGGCGTCGCGCTTGCTCACGTCGGCGGCCTCGGCGCATGGTCCGCCTGCCGCCTCGCCTGTCGCGGCGCGCGCGGTGCACGGCGCGCGTCGAAGAGCGCACCGCGAGTGGCCCGAGCGCAGCGCTGGTGCTCTCGCGCCTCGTCCATCAGAGGCTCGAGCAGTCGGTGCGGCGCCGGCACCGGCGTGTCGCCCCGCGCGTGGGGTGTGACGCGATAGGCCATCGAGTCTCCCTCCGTCCGAGTCCGCCCCCCCGGGGCACAGCGTCGCTCGTGACGTCGCGATTGCGCGGTCGCGTGCTGCGGCCCCGGCGCGCGGGTGTGCCTTGCGACCGGCGCGCTCCCCGGTGTTCGCGCTCGGGCGGCTTCGCGGGAGCGCCACGCGGTGCGGCACCACGGCGGCTCACCGTGGTCCAACCGGATATGCATTGAGAGTGTAGCGCCAATTGACTGCGAGATGCGCTCAATGTGAATCGGGGAGGGTGGCCGGATGAAGGACAGTGCTCGCCATGCGAGAGCTGCTCGAGCTGATCGACGAGGTGTTGGCCGAGCGCCGCTGGTCGGCGCGTCAGGCCTCCATCGAGGCGATCGGGACGCCGAACCTCATCATGAACATGCGCCGTGGGCGCGTGCCGTCGATCCATCGGCTGCGCGCGCTGTGCGACGTGCTCGGTCTCGAGTTCTATGTCGGTCGCCCGCGCACGGTGCGTGGCGCGGAGTTTGACGTCGAGCGACTCGCGCTTGCGCTCGAGGCGGTCGCCGCCGGCTTTCCTGACGCCGATCGGCGCCTCTCGGCGCACGATCGGGCGCAGCTCCTGGTCGCGATCTACGCGCTGCTGGGGATAAGCGACGCGTCAGCGAGTGCGGCGCGGGTGCGTGAGCTCATCGCGATCGCGCGGCGTTTCGGCGTCGCCGATGCGGTGCGCGAGTGATCGGGCGTTCGCCGGAACGCGAGCGCAATTGCGGCGCAGCCGCCGCGATGTCGGGTGGGGCCATGGGGAGTCTCCCGAGAGGTTCCGACTGCGGTGCGGTTCGATGCATGACCGCTTCACTCGACGGGCAGGCGAAGCACGGGCGCGGGGAGCGCCGCATCGGGGAGCACGTCGGTCTCGAGCCGGGCGAGCGTTTCCCGGTCGGTGACGAGGAAGGGGGCGAAGGTCACGAGGCGGCCCGCCTCGGTCGCGAGCGTGACGGTGATGTCGGCCGTGCCCTCGGCGGGCGTCAGGGCGCGCACGCCCGGGCAGGCGGCGACGAGGCCCGCGGCCATCTCGGCAAGCAGCGCGTGCCCATCGGGCTCGGCCATGCCGAAGAGGTCGGCGCCCGCGGCGAGGATGCCGAGCCAGGGACCCGCGGGGCTGCGCCCGGGCGGCTCGAGACAGACGATGGCGCACCGCGCCCGCGGCGCGGACAACGCCCGGGCGGCCTCGACGACGAGCGTCGCAAGCCTGCGCGCGACGTCATGCCCGGTGCCGGGGACGGGGTCGGCGGTGCGCGCCGCATCGCCCGCGGGCACGGTGCGGTCGCGCGATGCGCTCTCGCGGTCGAGGCCGAGGCAGGGCGCGTGTGGGTATCGGTCGTTCATTGCGTGGCTCCCTGGTCGTGGTGTGGTCGGGTCAACGTGGGCGTCAGCGGCCATCGCCCGGTAGTGGCAGGTCAAGCTCGGCGAACGGGGCCGGGGTGCTCGGCGTCGCCTGCGCGCGATGCGCGACGCCGCGTTCGACGTGGAGCGGCTCGCGCTTGCGCTCGAGGCGGTCGCCGCCGGCTTCCCTGACGCCGATCGGCGCCTCTCGGTGCACGATCGGGCGCAGCTCCTGGTCGCGGTCTACGCGCTGCTGGGGACAAGCGACGCCGCGGCGGGCGCGCCGCTCAGTGCGCGAGATCATCGCGATCGCGCGACGGTTCGCCGTACCCGGAGCCCGATGCCGGCGCCGGTGCGATGTCGCGGGTCGGCGCTCACGCCTCGCGCGTCGGGTCGAGCTTGCGCGCCCGCGTCACCGCCGCCCGCACGGTGTCGGCCACCGCTTCGCCGATGACGCCGAGCCGGTCGCCGTCGCCGTCAT
The DNA here is from genome assembly GCA_965261685.1 of Dehalococcoidia bacterium. Classification (GTDB taxonomy): domain Bacteria; phylum Chloroflexota; class Dehalococcoidia; order UBA2979; family UBA2979; genus VXMT01. The sequence continues at coordinate 332 of CBDHDI010000010.1, read as the reverse complement.
GCGCGAACGTGATGCGCTCGCCCGGGACGGCGAGCTCGACCGAGGCCGGGTCGATCGCGATGATCACCGCGTCGAGGTCGCTGTCACGCGGGCGGAGCTCGATGCGCACCCGCTCGGAGCTCGCGAACTCCACGGCCGGTCGCCACAGCACGCGGTGCCCGCGAACGTCGTCGTAGCAGGCGCCGAGCAGCCGGCCGGCGCACTGGAGTGCGTTCGGCGCGTGCGCCGGCTCGGCAATCGAGAGCCAGTGCTCCACCCCCTCTCGAGCGCCGAGCGCTGCGAGCTGGTCGTCGAGCGAGCGCCGGAGTGCCGCGGCGTACGCATTGAGCGCT
>CBDHDI010000009.1:0-3595 GCA_965261685.1 Dehalococcoidia bacterium | reverse complement strand
TTAGACACCCCATGGTGCTAACTGGTCAAGCGGCGAGCTGCTCGCGGTCGTGGCGGTGCGCCCAGGCGGTGGCCTCGTCGTAGCGGGTGCGGGTCCTGAGGCAGCCGTGGAGGTAGCCGACGAGGCGGTTGGCGAGGGCGCGCAGCGCCTGGTGATGGAGGTCGCCCGCAGCGCGCCGGCGGCGGTAGAAGTCGTGGCAGCCCGGGCTCGCCCGCAGCGAGCAGAGCGTGTGAATCACCAGGATCTATAGACCGGAAAACGGCGAGATCGCCAGGGTCATTGATCCACTTCGCCAGGATCATTGATCCACCCCCGCCAGGGCATCGCGACCAGCCCGGTCGCCGGTAGGGCCACCATCGGCTGCATCCCCAGGGGAGGGAGCAGCGATGGCCTACCGGGAGGTGCATCGAGTGGAGAGCAGGGAAATCATCCGCCGCTGGCAGGCGGGACTCAGCCAGCGCCGGATCGCCAGCGGCACGGGGCTGTCGCGCGTGACGGTGCGGCGCTACATCGAGGCGGCCGAGGCGGCCGGGCTCCAGCCAGGTGGCCCCGAGCCGAGTGAGCAGCAGCTCGCCCAGCTGGCGACGCTGAGCCGCACCGGCCCGCGCCGGGCGGAGGTACCGAGCGAGCAGCTGCTCTCGCCCTGGGCGGAGCAGATCGAGGGCTGGCTGACGGCCGAGCGCCTGCAGGTCACACGGGTCCATGAACTGCTCGCCGAGCGCGGCTGCGAGGTCTCCTACAGCACGCTGCGGCGCTTCATCGCCCGCCGCGGCTGGGGTCGCCGGCAGCCTGTGACCGTGCGCATGGAGGACGGGCCGCCGGGCGAGGTCGCCGAGATGGACTTCGGCCGGCTCGGCCTCATCGCGGACCCCGAGAGCGGGCGGCGCCGCACGGTGTGGGCGCTGATCGTGGTCTGGCGCTACTCGCGGCACTGCTTCGTCTGGCCGACCACGAGCCAGCGGCTGGACGCGGTAGTCGAGGGTCTGGAGGCGACCTGGGCGTTCTTCGAGGGCGTGCCGCGCTACCTCGTGATCGACAACTTCCCGGCCGCCGTGGCCGGGGCCGACGCGCTGCACCCGCGCTTCACGCGGGGCTTCCTGGAGTACGCCCGCCAGCGCGGCTTCATCAGCGACCCCGCACGCGTGCGCCGGCCCCGCGACAAGCCTCGGGTCGAGCGCAGCGTCCCGTACGTGCGCGAGCGCCTCTTCAAGGGCGCCCAGTTCCGGGACCTCGCCGAGCTGCGCGACGCCGCCCGGCGCTGGTCGCTCGAGGTGGCGGGGCAACGCATCCACGGGACGACCCGCAAACGCCCGCTCGAGGTCTTCGAGGAGGAGGAGCGCCCGCTGCTCGCCCCCTGGGACGGGGAGCCCTACGAGGTCCCCGACTGGCGGACGGCGAAGGTCCATGCCGACCACCACGTCGCCTGCCAGTACGCGCTGTACTCGGTGCCGTCGGCGCTCTGCCCGCCGGGGCAGCAGGTCGAGCTGCAGCTCGGCGCGAAGCTGGTGCGCATCTACCACCGCGGCGCGCTGATCAAGGTCCACCCGCGCCAGCCCCGCGGCGGACGCGCCACCGACCGCAACGACTACCCGGCCGAGCTCAGCCCCTACACGCTGCGCGCGCCCGAGCAGCTGCAGCGGCGCGCGGCCGAACTCGGCGAGGCCACCGGCGCCTTCGCCGAGCGGCTCTTCGAGGGGCCGCTGCCCTGGGCGAAGCTGCGGCAGGGCCACAAGCTGCTGCGCCTGGCCGAGCGCTACTCCCCCGCCCGCCTCGACGCCGCCTGCCGCCGCGCGCTCGAGGTCGACCTCGTCGACGTGCGCCGCGTCGAGCGCATCCTCGTCGAGGCCCTCGAGCAGGAGACCACGGCGCCGTCGCAGCCGCTGCCACCGCCGCCGGGCCGCTTCGCCCGCCCCGGCGCCGTCTTCGCACTGACCAGCACGCAGACCACGACAGGAGCCTCACGATGACCGCCACGACCGCCGAGCTGCGCCCGCTGCTCAAGCGCCTCAAGCTCGGCCCGATGCTCGACACCCTGCCCGAGCGCATCGCCCTCGCCCGCCGCGACGGGCTCGACTACGCCGACTTCCTGCAGATCGTCCTCGCCGACGAGGTGAGCCGCCGCGACCACGGGCGGCTGGAACTGCGCCTCCGCCAGGCCGGCTTCGAGCAGCTCTGCAGGCTCGAGGACTTCGACTGGTCGGCACAGGTCCGCCTCGACCGCAGGCTGCTCGACGCCGCCTGCTCGCTGCGCTTCCTCGACCGCCGCGAGCACGTCCTGCTCGTCGGCCCCGTCGGCGTCGGCAAGAGCTTCCTCGCCCAGGCGCTCGGCTACGCCGCCGTGCGCTCCGGGCACAGCGTCCGCTTCGTGACCGCCGACCAGTACTTCCGCGAGCTGGCGCAGGCAAGGGTCGACCACTCCACCGAGAAGGCCTTCCGCAGCTTCCTCGCCCCCGACCTGCTGATCCTCGACGACCTCGGGCTGCACCGGCTCAGCGCACAGCAGTCGATCGACCTCTACGAGCTGATTATCGGGCGCCACCGCAGCTCCAGCTTCGTCATCACCTCGAACCGCGCCGTCGAGGAGTGGCTCGGCCTCTTCGACGACCCGATCCTCGGCAACAGCGCACTCGACCGGCTCGCCAACGCCAGCTACCAGATCGTGATCGAGGGCGAGAGCTACCGCCAGCGGCTCTCGCCGCACCGCGCGCTGCTCGACGCCCAGGAAGGAGCTGATTGACGAGACGTACTGCTCACTGATACCAAGCCGCCCTACCGGCTGCCCGGGTGGTCTAATGACTGTGGCGACGGGTGGTCTATAGACCCTGGCGATTGACACAGAGCGCCCAGCGGTCCGCGGCGTCGGCGAGCCGGCGGTTGCGCACGAAGCGGGCGCGCACGCTGCGTTTGCGTCCCGATGCTACGGTCAGCGGCGAGGTGCCGGCGTAGTTCCTGCGGGACTTCGCCGACTCGTAGCGTTCGGGGTCGTCCCCGAACTCGCCGAGCACCCGGGCGCCGAGCACGACACCGAGTCCGGGCAGGGAGCGGTAGATCGCGGCGTCCGGGTGCTGCTCAAAATGTGCTGCCAGCTCGGCCTCGAGCTCCTTGATCTGGCGGTTGATCTCGCTGATCTGCGCGACGGCCGCGCGGGTGCTTGCGGCGAACGCCCTGCTCACGGCAGCAGGCGCCTCGAGCTGCGGGGAGCGCAGCGCGTCGCGGACCACGGCGGCGCGCTGCTCGAGGTTGCGCTGGCGGCCGCCGCGGCTGAGCGCCGAGCGGATCTTTGCGGTCGACAGCCGCGCCGCCTCGCGCGGGCCGGGCGCCCGGGCCAGCACGCCGACGGCGTCGCCGTGGGCGAGGTTGGGGAAGGCCACCAGGGCAGCCGGGAAATACTCCCTGAGGGCGCTGCGCAGCCGGTTGGTCTGGCGGACGCGGTCCCAGATCAACTGCTGGTGGGCGCGGGCGAGAATCCGCACCGCGGCGGCCTCGTCGCTGTCGCCGGCGACTGGGCGGTGGTTATGGCGGTCGGTGCGTACGAGGTCGGCGAGTAGCTTCGCGTCGCCGGCGTCGGACTTGGCGCCGCCGACGTGGTGTCGGT
>CBDHDI010000008.1:0-9865 GCA_965261685.1 Dehalococcoidia bacterium | reverse complement strand
ATCATCCCGCGCTGTCTCCAGTGCAGCCGCCACTTCTGGTACCCGCGGCAGGCGTGCCCGCACTGCCTCAGCCCGGACTGGGAGTGGACGAAGGCGAGCGGCCACGGCCGCCTGCACACCTACACGATCGTGCGCCAGCCGCAGAACCCCGCCTTCAACGACGACGTCCCCTACGCCTACGCGATGGTGCAGCTCGACGAGGGCGTGCGCATGATCTCCAACCTCGTCGATGTCGAGGTTCCCGACGGGGTGAAGATCGACATGGAGCTCGAGGTGACCTTCGAGGACGTTACCGAGGAGTGGACGCTCCCGCGCTTCCGCCCCGCGGGGTAAGCCGGGGCGCTACGGAAGGCGCTGCGAAGCGCCTCGCTCCAGCAGCGCCAGCGCGGCCTCGACGGCGCGGCTGGCGTAGGCGACGTACTCGGCGGGGCTGAGCTCGTCGAGGGGGACGCGCAGCTCGGAGCGCGCGGTCGCCGGGTCGTCGGTGTCGAGCTGGTCGGCCTCGAAGCCGATCCGCAGCTCGTAGAGCCCGCCGTCCTCGCCGAGCACGACGCAGCCGGGGGCGTCCTCGGCCTGGCCGCCGCCGGACGGCGGTTCGACCTCGATACCGTAGGAGAAGAACGAGCCAGGGTACTCCGGGAACGGATCGAACGAGCCGGCGATCTCGCGCAGCAACTCGCGGTACTCCCGCGCGGCCTGCTCCATGATCGCGTTAGCGTGCGCGCGGAAACGCAGCGTCCCGCCGCCCGCGGCCTGCCCGCTCATCGCCCGTCCGCGCGCTTCCGGACCGCTAGTCGATATCCTCCCAGCGGTCACGGAGCATGGCGGCGACGGCCGGCATCGTCGTGTACTCCATCTCGTCGAGCGGCAGGCGGTGCGGCTCGAAGGGGCCGTGCTTGCGCAGGTAGTCGCTGACCCGGTTCGCCTCGGCGCGCGCGTTGTCGTAGGAGGGGTCGTCGAAGAGGTCGCGCGGGCCGATCAGCTTGCCGTCCGCGAGCTGGAAGCCGAGCGCGACAAGCCGCGGCGGGCCGTCGAAGCGCGCCGGATGGGCCTGCTCGACCGAGGTCGGCATCCACGGGCCGTAGTGCGAGCCGCGCATGAAGCCCTCGACGGTCCAGGCGGTCGTGAAGGGCTCGATTACCTCGCCGACGGCGGGGAAGTTGCCCTGGCAGCGCACGATCGCCGTCGGGTCGTCCTTGCCGACGTAGCGGCCGGCGATCAGCGAGAGCTTGTCCGTGGAGGAGACGGCGGCGACCTCGCCGGTGCTGCGGGTGCGCACGCGCTTCACGGCGAAGTGGGCGGGCGATCCGATGAACACGAGCAGGTCATACAGGTCATCCGGGCAGTCGAAATGGATGCGCTTGTGTTCCTTGAGATCGTGGACCTCGAAGTTGAAGCCCTGGTGCAGGGACTCGGCGATGACGAGGCCGGCGGTGTTGAAGGGGTCCGCGAACATCTTGTAGAAGGGCAGGTTGAACGAGCCCGACGAGGTCTTGTCGCCCATGAACACGATCACCGGCTCGGACGGGCGCTCCTCGAGCTCCAGCTCCGCCGAGCCGGGGCCCGCGCCGCGGATGTTGCCGGAGAAGGCGTCGACGAGGATGTCCTGGCCCGCGCCGTAGAGGTGCAGCTTCAGCGCCACCTCCGTGCCGATCTGGAAGGTGTCCCAGGCGAGGCGGTGGATCGCCTCGTCGTTCTCGCCCCGGTCGTGCGACATCACGAGGAAGAGGTCGTCGCCGCAGGCGTGGGCCTGAGCGTCGATCAGCAGCCCCGACTGCACGGCCTGCGCGAGCGATTCGCGGCCCGCTTCCAGCAGTTCCGGGTGCATCGCGGAGTGGCCAACGTAGCCGCCGACATCCGCCTTGATCACGCTGAGGGTTTGGGGCATGGCGCCATCCTTCGTCTCGCTCGTGCGGGCGAATCTGCTGTGCCGCCCGGCCTCGGTTGGGTGTGCCGCGCCGCGGCCGACCGCGACGCTCCGCTGTCTGTCCGATTCTACACGACGGACGCGGAGCGTCCTCGGCGGGCCACGGTGCTAGCCTGGCGTGTGTCGACGATGTCGCTCGGTCTCGCGACCCTCCGGATCGAAGAGCTGGCCGTGGACGACCCTACTGGCCATGAGGCCAGGCTCACAGATCCAGCGATAGCTGCCGCGCAACATCAGGCTCCGTGAACGCGTACGTCTCCTGTTCCGTGACTAGTTCGTCTCTCACACCCCGCAAGATGACGTAGGGCTTGAGGAGCGGATTCGCAAAGCGGAAGCACCGGTGACCTGACCCCTTGAAACGGGACCGCTGTTGATGAGAGTCCTTTGGCCCGCGAAGGTGGGCAGAGGAGGACATCCCGGTGAAACGACGCAGGCACACGCCTGAGCAGATCGTGCGGAAGCAGCGGGAGGTGGAGCGGCTGCTCGGCGCAGGGCAGACGATCGCCGAGGCGGCGAAGCAGGTCGAGATCTCGGAGCAGACCTACCACCGCTGGCGCAACCAGTACGGCGGGATGAAGGCCGACGACGCCAAACGGCTGCGCGAGCTGGAGCGCGAGAACGCGCGGCTGAAGCGGATCGTCGCCGACAAGGAACTCGAGATCGACGCGCTCAAGGAGATCGCGAAGGGAAACTGGTAAGCCCGCCGCTGAGGCGCGAGGCGGTCTGCATGTTGCAGGACCGCGGACTGTCGGAACGGCGGGCCTGCCGGGTCACCGGCCAGCACGGCTCCACACAGCGCCGCCTCCCGGCGCGCGGTCGCGGCGACGACGCGCTCAGGACCGCGCTGCGTGCGTTCTCGCGTGGCCACCCCCGCTGGGGCTACCGCCGGGCCTGGGCGACCTTGCGCGAGGAGGGATGGGGCGTGAATCGCAAGCGGGTGCAACGGCTCTGGCGTGAGGAGGGCTGCGCGTCCCGCTGAAGCGACGCAAGCGTCAGCGTCTGGGGGACTCGGCGGTGCCCGCCGCGAGGCTGCGGGCCGAGCGGCCGAACCACGTCTGGGCGCTCGACTTCCAGTTCGACCAGACCGCGGACGGGCGGGTCCTGAAGCTGCTCAACATCGTCGACGAGCACACGCGGGAGGCGCTGGCGACCGTGGCCGCCAGGCGCATCAACGCCGACGCCACCGCCTCAACGCTCGACCGCATCGTCGCCTGGCGCGGGACGGCGCCCGGCTACATCCGCTGTGACAACGGACCCGAGCTCACGGCCAACGCGCTGCGCGACTGGTGCCGGTTCAGTGGCACCGGCAGCAGCTACATCGAGCCCGGCGCACCGTGGGAGAACCCGTACGTGGAGTCGTTCAATGGCCGGCTGCGCGACGAGTTTCTGGCCGTCGAGCAGTTCGACAGCCTGCTCGAGGCGCAGGTGCTGATCGAGGACTGGCGGATCGAGTACAACACGAAGCGCCCGCACAGCAGCCTGGGCTGGCTCGCCCCGGCTGCCTACGCCGAGCGCTGGGAGGCTCAGCAACACGCTGGACTCTCATAAGCGGTGGTCTCGCAAAGGGGGTCCGGTCACCGGCTCCGCAGATCACCCGTCACATCAAGGGCTGGACCTCGGTCGTCTCTCGCCAAGGCATTCAGCTGTGCCATGGACGATGCCACGTCACGCCGTGTCCCGAGAATCGCGCTGATTGGATCCCTGAGATCGGCGGGCGCGAAGTAACCGAGCTCGTCCGCTGGTGCGAGTGCGCATGCGAGAAGGGTTTGGCGGTACAACGCCCCCGGGCGTGGACTCCTCACGGCGCTGGTGTAGTCGGACACGATGCTTTGCTGCGATTCGCTGATTGCCGCCTCCAGGGCAGCTTCCACATCGTCAGCCGTTACAGTCAGTGACCTGCTGCCGACTGCGCTGACAGCCGCATGCAGGCCGAGAAGATGCGTGTAGTACGGCAGTCCCTGGGACAACGCCGCAAGACGCAATACCGCCCGCTGATCAATGCCCATCCCCACGCGCTGAAGCCGCTTCTCCACCAACTCCCTGAGTTCATCGACCGGCATACGTGGAAGGAACACCTGATTGAGGCACCGATCGATGGATTCGTGCTCCGAGATCAGTTCGTCCACCGAGTCCGCCACGCCCACGAGGACCAGCGTTGCGTCGATCGCGAAGTCCGAGAGCTGCTTGATCGTGCTTGCCATGAGCCGAGTCGTCTCGTTGTCCCTGACCGTGTCAAGTTCATCGATCACGACGATCGTCTTGATTCCCGTCAGATCGAATAGCGACGTTACGGAGGTCGGATCGGCGTCACCCGCTTCAATTACCGCTCTCGTGTCCTCGAATGCGCCGTTCCCCGCCACGGTCAGGCCGCTCTTGTCGATATCCCGCTGGATCGCCTCACCCACCTTGCGCCAAATCGCGCCGTAGTCGTCGTCGTGGTCACACTGGACGCGCGCAGCGATGAGCGGCCTCGAATCCCGGATGTACTTGGCCCAGATCTGATGGATGAGGCTGGCGAGCGATGTCTTGCCAACCCCGCGCTCGCCGTAGATGAGGGCGTGCTGACCCACGGAGGCGACCGTTCCGATCACGCGCTGAATCTGCTCCAGGCGTCCGTTGAGCAAGTCGATCTCGGTCACTGGCCCGCTCGTGCTGAACACGGTCGGCAACTGAACGCGAATCCGGACAAGATCCGCTTGGGTCATGGCATCGGGGCTCTGTCGACTACGAGGATCCGTCGTTGGCTACCACATTGCAGCTCTTTGGACACATCTACGGCAAGTACAAACGCTTTTACTAACAGTAGACGCTCCTACTCACACTAGAGGCGCTTCGGGAAGCACTGATTGGGGATAGAGACCCCATCTTCTGCACTCACAACAGGATCAACTGCTAGTGATCATGGCTCTACTAACATTCCACGACACTGTGCTCACACTAACGGGGATCGGCGAGTAGTTGGCTCTGATGTCGAGGGGACTTGCTGGTCGGAAGCGCCCCGCCGCCGTCACGCCCCGTAGCGCTCCTGCAACACCGCCCGCACACGCCGCGCCAGCGGCTCGGTCAGCGCCCGCAGCTCCCCGGACGGGCGCGCGCCTTCGAGGAAGGCGTCCAGCGCGGCGATTGTCTCGAGGCCGCGGGTGCGCTCGTGCTCCTCGTTCGTCGCGCGGAAGCCCTGCAGCTTGCGCGGGCCTTCGCGGCCGCCCTCGGAGATGTACCAGTCGCGGAACGCGACCCCGCAGCCGAGGTCGAAGAGCAGCACGCCGAGCGGCGTGGCGACCGGCGGCACGCCCGCCGCCAGCGCGCGGGCGGTGCTGGTCCGCGGGCGCGAGTCGTACTCGGCCATCAGGTGCCCGCCCGTCGGGACCAGCCCGGCGAGCTGCCCGAACAACGCGCGCTCGACCTCGGGCGAGACCGGCTGCACGCCCCCACCCGCGAGCGGCGGCGCGTCCGTGTAGTCCAGCACCTCGACCCAGTTGAAGCCGGGCCAGGGCCCGGAGTTCTGCAGTCCGAAGATCACGGGCGCCGCCGTCTGCCCCTCCGGCCCATCGAGGCCGCAGCGGAAGTAGCTGGAGCCGACGGCGCTGCGCGGGCCAAGCAGGACCGTCAGCCGCAGCTCGCCGCCCAGCGAGGCGCCGTCGATGGCCGCCAGCGGGTGATCCGGGCGCTCGGACGCGGGTTGCCAGCGCTCGTCGCCGGACTTGCCCCGGGGTGTCGCCGTCATGCCCGGACGCTAGCACGAGGGTCGGAGGTCGGCGAGTAGGTCACTCCAGCTCTCGGGGCCTCCACAACGCCTTGATTTCGACGAAGTCCTCGTAGGTTGCGTCCGGCAGATCCGCGAAGGCGTCCCGCAGCGTGCGGAGCGACGGCTTCCCGCAGTGAGTGCTGCTCGCTTCGCGATCCTCGAAACCCTCGCGGACCTCACTGCACATGGCCTGAAATCTCCGCTGCTGCATGTGCTCATGTGCGCGATACCGAGTAGGCGTCGGGCACGGCACGCCTTGACCACATGGTACCGCGACGACTTGGCGAGGACAGGCGCGGGTCCGCCGCAAGCGGGCCGCAGGCTATCCTCGCACTATGAGCACGACGCCACCCACTGACCTCCCGGACGCAGCCGTCCTCGCGGCCTACGCCGAGACCGTGCGCGGCCTGCTCGCCCGCGGCGGCTACGAGCGCAGCGGCGACCCGCAGGAGGCGAAGCGCTTCCGCGTGCGCCACATCGAGGCGTTCCTTGAGGCCGCGGGGCGGCCCGACCGGCGGCGCACCGTGCACATCGCCGGCTCCAAGGGCAAGGGCTCGACCGCGGCGATGGTCGAGGCGCAACTGCGCGCGGCCGGCGCGCACACGCTGCTGCTGACCTCGCCCGATCTCCACCAGGCGCGCGAGCGCGTGCGCATCGGCGGCGATCCGCTCGGCCACGCCGCCTTCGCCCGCCTCGCCGGCGCGCTGCTCGGCGACGAGGCGACCGAGGGCTGGTCTTACTTCGAGCTGCTGACCGTGCTCGGCTGGCTCGCCGGCGCCGAGGCCGGCTGTGACTGGCAGGTGCTCGAAGTCGGCCTCGGCGGGCGGCTCGACACGACCAACGTCATCGACGCCTCGAAGGAGGTCGCGGTGATCACGCCGATCGACCTCGAGCACACGGCGATCCTCGGCGACACGATCGGGCAGATCGCGGCGGAGAAGGCGGCGATCATCCGCGCGCCCGGCGCGGCCGTCGCCGCGCCGCTGCGCGAGCGCGCGCTCGACGTGGTGCGCGCCCGTTCTTCCGAGGTGGGGGCGACGCTGCACGAGGTCGCCAGCGAGTGCGCGCTGCGGGTCACCTCGCAGGGTCTCGACGGGCAGGTGCTGGACTTGCGCACGCCGCTGCGCACCTACCGGCGGCTGCAACTGCCGCTGATCGGCCGCCACCAGGCCGAGAACGCCGCCACCGCCGTGCTCGCCGCGGAGCTGGCCTGGGCCGCCGCGGGGGGTGAGCTGCCCGAGGCCGCCGTCCACAACGGCCTCGCCGCGGTGCGCTGGGACGGGCGCTTCGAGGTGTTGCGCCTGCGCCCGCTGCTGGTCCTCGACGCGCTGCACACGCCGCTCGCGGCGCGGCGCTTCCGCGAGACGGTCGCGGCCCTGCCGCTGCCCCAGCCGCGGGTGCTGGTGGTCGGCCTGCTTGCCGGCCGCGACCTGCCGCAACTGGCCGCGCCGCTGCTCGAAGGCGGGGAAACCGTGATCGTCGCGCCGCCATCCTCGGAGCGCGCGGCCGATCCGGCGGAGGTCGCGGCTGCGTTCGCCGAGGCGGGCGCGGTCGTGCAGCAGCAGCCGAACATCGCGGCCGCCCTCGAGCTGGCGCGCGCGCTGGCGAGCGAGCGTGGCGCCGTCTTCGTCGTCGGCAGCCTCTACACCGTCTCCGAGGCGCGCGAGCTGCTGCTCGGTGTGAGTGGGGATCGCGCGCTCGGGCTGCGCTGACCCGCCACGGACGGTGCGCGGCCCGTACGGATCGCCTGCGCTAGACTGTGACTCAGCAACCGTTGACCCCAGGCGGGGGCAAGATGACGCACCACAGCGACAGGGACCGCCGCGTAGTCGTAACCGGGATGGGCGTGATCTCGCCGCTCGGCAACACCGTCGACGAGATGTGGGAACGCGCCCTCAACTGCGAGTCCGGCATCGGCGAGTTGACGGCGATCGATCCCTCAGCCTACCCCTGCAAGGTCGCCGGCCAGGTCGAAGACTTCGAACCCAATGACTGGATGGACCGCAGGGAAGCGCGCCGCATGGCACGCTTCTCCCAGTTCGCGATCGCCGCGGGCAAGCAAGCGGTCAAGGACTCCTGTCTTAACCTCGATGCGATCGACCGCGACCGCGCCGGGGCCGTGCTCGGTACCGGCGGCGGCAGCCTCCCGCACAGCGACCAGGCGATGCGCACGATCCTCGGCCGCGGCGGGCACCGCCTCGACCCGCTCTACATGGCGAAGATGCTGCCGAACATGGCCACGGGGAACCTCACCATCCAGCTCGGCCTGCTCGGCTACACCAACACCGTCACCACCGCCTGCGCCGCCGCCACGCAGGCGATCGGCGACGCCGCCGAGGTGATCCGCCGCGGCGACGCCGACGTGATGCTGGCCGGGGGCACGGAGGCCGGGATCTCCGAACTCGGCCTCGCCGGGTTCTGCGCGATGCGCGCCCTCACCACCTCCTACAACGACCGCCCCGGCGAGTCCTCGCGCCCCTTCGACCGCGACCGCGACGGCTTCGCACCCTCCGAGGGCGCGGCGCTGCTGGTGCTCGAGGAGCTCGGACACGCCCGCGCCCGTGGCGCGCAACCGCTCGCCGAGCTGATCGGCTACGGCGTCACCGCCGACGCACAGTTCCTCGTCGCCCCACCCGGGGACGGCGGTGGCGCCGCGCGCGCGATCCGTGTCGCCCTCGACTCCGCCGGTATCGAGCCCGGGGAGATCGACTACATCTCCGCGCACGCGACCGCGACCGAGGTCGGCGACATCGCCGAGACGAGGGCGATCCGCTCGGTCTTCGGCAAAGACGCGGACCGCATCCCGGTGAGCGCCTTCAAGTCCCAGGTCGGCCACCTGCTCGGCGCCGCCGGCGGCGTCGAGACGATCGCCGCCATCCAGACGCTGCGCACCTCGCAGATCGCCCCCACCATCAACCTCGAACACCCTGACCCGGAGTGCGACCTCGACTACGTTCCGCTCAAGCCGCGCAGCGCCGACGTGCGCACCGTCGCGAAAAACTCGTTCGGCTTCGGCGGCCAGAACGCCGTCCTCATCCTGCGCCGCTTCGAGGACTGATCCGGCCCCGCGCCCCGCAGTGCATCAAAAGTAACTGTTGCCATACCGCGCTTTAGCTGCATCACAAATCGGTTACCCAACCTTGCGCTCCTGATTGTGCGGCGGTAGCACCGATTCGTGTCCACAAGCGCCGCCGCCGCTTGAAGGCCCGGCGCTCGTCCGCGAGAGGGGGCGCTCAAGTACCACTCGGCCCAGGCGCCACCCGTCGAGAAGGGAATCGACATCCGCATCGCGACCGACATGCTCGTGCATGCCGCGCGCGGAAACTACGACACGGCCATCCTCGTCAGCGGCGACACCGACTTTGTGGCGGCGGTGGAAGCGATCAAGGGGTTTGGTCGCCGGTGTGAAATTGCGCTCTTTGGCCCGGGCCGATCGTCCAACGCGCTCCGCGACGTCGCCGACGAGGTGATGCCGCTCAGCGAAGCCTTCTGTCCGGGCCTCTGGCTCAAGGAGACGGAATAGCAGGCCGCCAGGGAGAGCCTCGTGACTAAGAGCGCCACCAACTCCTCGTGGGTGTGCATGCGGCCAGTCGCCCGCATCACGAAGAAGGCCACGATGCCGACGGCAACCACGGCAAGAACGATGGTCAGGAAGATGTAGGCGACCCCGAGCCAGTAGCTACTCAGGCGTATCCATCCCCCACATCACGGGAACACCCTCTCGATCACCCAACTAGCCACCAGGAAGATCGGGATGTACACGAACCATGGCCACCCCATCAGCGCCGTGAAGGCCAGCGCACCCACTGCGGCCCCGACCATCAAGAACCACCGGCGCAGCAGGGCGCTCATCTGAGGCGGTTCAGTCGTCACAGATCAGCTCGAAGCCGATGTAGCAGGAGAGGACCATGACAATGGCGGTAACGGCGGAGCAGACGAGCCCCAAGAGCAATCCCATCGCGATCCATGGTTCCCCGCCTCGCGTTGGCCGATAACATATGTGGAGGGGAACTGCGTCGTCAACGCAGTTTTCGTAAACACCCCCTAGCGTCTCGCGCAGCTTGAACGCGTGGTAGTTGGTGATGACGATCCGCGCCTGCTCGAGGTCCTGCAGCATGTCGCGCGGTACGAGCTCGCGGCTCTCGTAGTAGCTGTCGGGGTCGTTCGGCTTCAGCACACGCAGGCGGTCGCGG
>CBDHDI010000007.1:0-10552 GCA_965261685.1 Dehalococcoidia bacterium | reverse complement strand
CCTGACGGCGCCCGCTACAGCGGCTTCGGCGCGTAGCCGGCGTCGATGCGCAGGACGGAGCCCATCCGCTCGTAGTCCTCGAACGGGAGTATCGAGCCCTCGCGCGCGACCGGGTCCGATCGCAGATCCGTGGCGCGGTCGGCGATGCGCCGCTCGAGCAGGTCCGCGACCTCGTCCTCGCTCAGCCCCAGCTCCGCCAGCACGGCCTCCGTGTCCGCGCCGAGGGCCGGCGCCGGCCCGCCGGCGGGGACGCCCTCGCCGTCGAACTTCGCCGGCAGGTAGCGCTGGATCGGCACCCGCCCGAAGTCGCCGATCGCGAGGTCGTCGAAGAACTCGCGCGCGGCCAGGTGCGGGTCCGCGATCACCTCGTCGCCCTTGAGGATCGGCCCGGCCGGAGCGCCTGCCGCCTGCAGCAGCGCGGCGACCTCGAACTTGTCGCGCTCGCCCGTCCACTCGCCGATCAACTCGTCGATCGCGTCGTGCTGCTCGGTGCGTGAGGCGGCGTCGGCGAAGCGTAGGTCGTCGAGCCAGGCCTCGTGGCCGCTGGCGCGGCAGAAGGCCCGCCACTCCTCCTCGCTTCGCAGCGAGATCGCCACCCAGTCGTCGTCGCCGCGGCAGGGGTAGGCGCCGCGCACCATGCCCGGCCGGCGGTTGCCGTCGCGCGTCTGGTGGCGTCCGTTGCGCTGGTAGTCGGCGAGCTGCGACTCGAGGACGGGCAGCGTCGCCTCTTGCATCGAGACGTCGATGATCTGGCCCTCGCCCGTGCGGTCGCGGTGAATCAGCGCGGCGAGGAGGGCGGCGGCGCCGTGCAGGCCGGAGTAGGGGTCGACCCAGGTCTGGCCCGTCTTCGTCGGCCCCTCGCCGCGGTAGCCGGTCACCGTCGGCACGCCCGAGGCGGGCTCCATCGTCATGCCGTTGGCGGGCCGGAAGGCGCTCGGGCCCGTCTGCCCGAAGCCGCTCAGGTGGAGCAGGACCAGCTGCGGGTACTGCTCGTGCAGCTCGTGGAAGTCGAAGCCGAGGCGGCTGACGACGCCGGGCATGAAGTTCTCGACCACGGCGTCGGCCTCGGAGATGAGCCGCCGCACCAGCGCGCGGCCTTCCTCCTGTCCCAGGTCGATCATCGCCGAGCGCGTGCCGGCGTTGCGGACGGTGAAGTAGATGTTGCGGTTCCAGACCTCGCCGTCGATGTCGTTGCCAGGCGGGAAGAGCGTGCGGTTGCCGTAGTTCCCACCGGGCGTGAAGGCGCGCTCGACGCGGATCATGTTTGCGCCCAGGTCGGAGAGGATGCGCGTCACCAGCGGCCCGACCCAGCCCTGCGTCAGCGCAACCACCGTCAGATCCTCGAAGAAGCGCATCTAGTCCGCTCCCGCCGTCGCCGCGGCCGCGCGCAGCGCCTCGCCGTCGGCGTCGAGGGCAGGCGCGGGGCCGAACTGTTGGGGCGTAGCCGACATAATCGCGCCCGCGCCGCTGAGCCTCACGCCGTCCGGCCCGTCCTGCCAGTAGCTGCGCTGCTCGAGGTGCGGGTCGGCGAGCAGCTCCGCCATGTCCGGTACGGCGCCGAAGCCGAGCCCGAGCTCGCCGGCGCGCTGGAAGATCTCGTTCACGGTGTGGCGCTCCAGCCAGGGCTGCGCGACCGCGTCGAACTCCTGCCAGCGCAGGTTGCGCGTCTGCGTGTTGGTGAAGATCGGACTGTCCGCCATGTCCGGCCGCTCGAGCAGCGTCGAGACCACGCCGGCGAAATCGTGATGGCCGGTGCCGACGGGCACGAAGGCGATGTAGCCGTCCTTGCAGGCCATGATGTCGTTCGGGTAGCCGGGCAGGATGCGCGAGTAATAGCGCCGCCGCACCACGCCCGAGCCTAGCCAGACCACGAGGTTGTGATCGTCGGTCATCGTCAGCGACTCGTGCGCCGAGACGTCGACGACGTGCGTCCGCTGCCCGCGCCGAGCGGCAGCGACGGCGGCCAGCGCGGCGATGGTGGCGTGCGTTGATGCGAAGTAGTCGCTGATCTCGATGCCCGCGCTGAGCGGCTCGCGGTCCGGCGCGCCGCTCACGTAGGAAAACCCCGCGAGGCCCTCGATGATGTGGCTGTCGGCGCGCCACGAGGCGTACGGCCCGGTCATGCCGAAGTCGGAGATCGAGACGAAGGTCGTCTCCGGGAAGCGCTCGGCCAGGCGATCCGGATCGGCGAGCGGGAGCTCCGAGGAGATGCGCTCGCCCTCGCGCCAGTCCGAGACGAGCAGCGTCGCGCCCTCGATCAGCCGCGCCGCCAGCGCCGCCTCCTCGTCGCGTTCGAGGTCGAGCACGATGCTGCGTTTGCCGCGGTTGATCGCGGCGTGGAGTCCGCCGCCGTCGGGGTCGGGCTCATCGCCGTTGAACGGGCCCGCGAGGCGAATCGCATCGCCGCCGGGCGGCTCGATGCGGACCACCTCGGCGCCGAACTGGGCGAGCAGCTGCGCGCAGTAGGCGACCGGACGCCCTGCCGCGATCTCGACGACGCGCAGCCCCTCGAGCGGCGTCGCCGACGCGCCGCCCTCGGCCGCTGTGCTCGATCGCTGTCCGTTCGCCCCGCTCAAGCGCACCGCCCTCCGCGCGCGGGATGGCCGCGCGCCGATGGTGGTGCGCCCGCGCGCGGCGCGTCAAGCGGGCGGGGTGTGGTGGTGGGTGGTAGGCAACGCCGGGTGACCGTCCGCACCAGCGGACCACGCTTTGCGGAACTACTCCTGCGGCGCGTCCTCTATCTCGCCATCGACGATTCGAAGCAGGAGGGTCGCGTTTTGGCGTACCCACCCGAATGGGATCTGTTTCCGATAGCGCTGCTGCTCTGCGCGCGCGTACGGGTCTTCCTCCTCCCAAGCGTCGAAGAAGCCTTGGAGTTGCAAGCCGGAGCAGTAGCGGACTTCAACGAGGCGGAGCCCGTTCTCATGAGAAATGAAGAGATGCCCGGCTGTGCGGTCGGCATTGAGCTTCGCTTGCCATGAGTTGCGATGGTACTGGTACTCGAAAGAGCTGCCGTGGATGGCGGACTTGACCTCGTACTGCTCAAGGTCGAGCCCACCCGGAGCGGGCACACCAAGGTCCCTGACTAGGATCGATGCGAAGACTTCCCAGTCCTGAGACATCGCAGCTCGAGGCGCAACACCGCGGGCCGAATAGAGACGCATCTTCCCGCGGAGAGGGCCATACATGTAGGCATGGAAGAAAATGAGAGCCTTTTCGATGTCGAGGTCGTCGGGGAGCACCATGGCTACGGGTGGTGAACTTCGATACCAGGGAGTGTGCAACCACAAACCCGACCGGCGGCAGCGCGCTCCACGAAGGTCGCGACGCGGAGGAGATCTTGACTGATCGCCCGGTCGGTTATGCGGATGACGGTCCAGCCCTGGCTAACCAGTTCGGCGTTCACGCGGGCATCACGGGCGACGTTGCCGTCGATCTTGCGCCGCCAATAGTCTGGCATCTCCGCAAGCCGGGCGGCACTCAGCTTCTTGCCGTGCCAGAACTCGCCGTCGACGAAGATGGCGATGCGCCGACCAACCATGGCGACATCGGGACGGCCGGGGGCGCGCGGGTAGTCCACTCGGTAGCGCCATCCCCTACGCGTCAATTCGCGGCGCAGCGCCATCTCGGGGTGCGTGCCCGCGCGGCGCACGCGACGCATCGTGGACGAGCGCTGTTCGGGCGTGAGAGGATCCCGCCTAGGGGTGAAGCCGGGAGCGTCAGGCGACGGCGACATACGTGCCCTCCGGCTCGCACAATCGCAACTGCATGTCGCTGGTCGCCGTCGTGCTTTCGCTGAGGAAGCCCAAGGAGTGCGCGACCAACCAGCGCACGGCAGGCACGCAGACTGCGTCGCCGAACCCCAGCCATGCCTGTCGAACGCTCGCCTCGATTGGGAAGTCCCCTGCTCCTTGGAGGCGTGCGTACTCACGCCCATTCAGCGGGCGTATCCTCGCCGTCCCGCCCCGGCAGTCGACGAGAAACTGCACGCTACTTCCACCAAAGGGGGTACGGAGGCAGCCAGCCAGGCGATCGCCACGCACCTCGCCTACCGTGCGACCACCACGTACGCGACGGAACATTGTCGCGATTCCGTCTCGTTCGCCTTCGAGCAGAGACTTCACCCGCTCACGGTGCGAGGGGGCCATCGCTTCTACCAGTCCATCTACGCGATCCTGCGGCCACCAGGAGGGATCATCGACTGGAACGTCATCCAGCACTGATGCGACCGGGGCTACGTTACCGGGCGGGGGATCGGGAAGGGGGAGTTCGACCAGCGGGAGATCTCGATTGGCGCGCTGGAAGCGACGCACGCTTCGGGGGCGGATCGTCGAGATGTCGCCCGCCGGCGGGAACGCTATGTCCACGAAATCCCGCCGGATCGCTACGATGAAGAGCCGAGGGCGACTCTGCGGAACGAACCAGCGGGCGTCGACGACCACGATGTCGATGAGATACCCGAGAGAGCCGATTCTTTCACAGATGGCTCGAAGGTCCCGTCCGCGCTGCGAAGACAGGAGGCCCGTTACGTTCTCCAGTAGCAGGGCTGCCGGGGGTGAACCCGTGCGCTCCATCTCACCCACGAGATCCAGGAATGGCCAGACCGTTCCCGAGTGCTGTCCTGCGAGCCCGTTCCGGTTTCCCGCCAGTGACAGATCAGTGCAGGGGAAAGATGCGGTCAGCAAATCGAGATCGGCGGGAATGTCGGACGACGTGAGGTCGTGGATGTCTGCGACAAGCAAGTGAGCTGGCCCGAAGCGGGCCGTGTACATCTCGGCCTTCACGGGAGCGATGTCGTTGGCGAAAACGCAATCCCAGCCGAGCGGCTCGATGGCCTCACGCACGAGGCCGATGCCCGCGAAGAACTCTGCGAATCTGGGCATCCTGAACCCCTGAGCTACGCGCCGATTGTGGCCTCTAGCGGATCGGTGCGCAAGCGGTACCGAACATTTGAGTCCCCAGATCCTGACCACTGTGCTCGATCATCTATGCGAGGGCGGCCTTCTGTGGCCCGATGCGCGCGCGGCCAGTACCGCCCTGGCGGAGCCGCTTCACCGCGAGCGATGCGCACTGAGGACCGTCCACGCTAGCGGAACGCGGGCGCGACCTCCGAGGCGAAGCGCTCGATGGCGGGCCAGTCGTAGGGGGTGTTCATCATCATGATCACCTCGGAGTAGCCGGCGTCGGCGTAGGTCTGAATCGCGTCGCGCATCGACTCGGCGGGGCCGCCCACCGTCTGCGCGCGCTGCGCCTCGACGCTGATGCCGCGACGGCCGGCGGTGCGCTCCGTCCAGCGCTCGTAGATCGCGTCCGGGATCAGCGGCGTGCCGGCCGTGAGGCTGATCTCCTCGAAGCGCCGCCCCACGTCGTTGCAGTGCTGGCGCAGCACCTCGACCTTCGGCGCGAGGTCGGCGGCCGTCCCGACGCCGTTCCAGGCGTCGGCGTGGCGCGCGACGATGTTCAGCGTGCGCCGCTCGCCCGCCCCGCCGACCATGATCGGCGGGTGCGGCCGCTGCACGGGGGCCGGGCGGAACGGGGCCTGGTTGAGGCTGTAGTACTCGCCCTCGAAGGAGACTTCCTCCTCGTCGGACCAGAGCAGGCGGATCACCTGCAGCGCCTCGTCGAGCCGATCGAGGCGTTCGCGCGCCGAGGGGAAGGGCCAGCCGTAGGCCTCGTGCTCGCGCGGGTTGTTGCCCGCGCCGATGCCGAAGTCCACCCGCCCGCCCGAGATCTGGTCGATCGTCGTCGCGGTCTTGGCGAGCATGGCGGGGTTGCGGAAGAGGTTGCCCGTCACCAGCGTGCCGAGGCGCAGCCGCTCCGTCTCCGCTGCGAGCGCGGCGAGCACGACCCAGCCGTCCATGCACGGCCCCTCGGTGTCGCGCGTGCCGGTCGGCAGGAAGTGGTCGATCGTCCAGGCGCCGTCGTAGCCGAGCGCCTCGATGCGCTGCCACGTCTCCGAGAGTTCGCCCCACTCGATGTTCTGCTGCCCGGTCTGGACGCTGAATTTCACCGCCGCCTCCGTCCTCGCGAGCGGCACTCTAGCAGGCAGGGGCGGCTACGTGATGGTGAGCGGGACGCCGGCGGGGCAGAGCGGGCAGTCGCCGGGCTCCCAGCTCTCGATGTCGAGCGTGGCGGCGGCGAAGAACGGCAGGCCGAAGTCGGCGCGTCCGCCGGAGCGGTCGACGAGCACGGCGACGCCGACGGGCTCGCCGCCCGCCTCGCGCACGGCCTCGATCGTGTCGTGTACGGAGCCGCCGCTGGTGACCACGTCGTCGGCGATCAGCACGCGCTCGCCGGGTGTGAGGCGGAAGTCGCGCTGGATCGCGCGGCCCGGTCCGTCCTCGCGGCGCTCGGCGATGATCCCGCGCACGCCGAGCTGGCGCGCCATCTCGTAGGCGAGGATCACGCCGCCCGTGGTGGGGCCGGCCACGGTCTCGGCCTCGAGGCCGCGCGCCGCCTCGGCGAGACGGGCGCAGATCGCGGCGGTGCGGTCCGGCCACTGCAGCAGGTTGAACTTCTCGACGTAGCGGCCGGCGTGGCGGCCGGAGGCGAGCTGGAAGTGGCCGTCGAGGAAGGCGCCGCTCTCCTCGAAGGCGGCGATCACCGCGCGGTCGGCCGCTTCTTCGCGCGTCACCGGGATTGGCTGACCTCGACGCCGAACTGCAGGGTCGGCTCCTCGTGGCCGACGACGCCGAAGCGCTCGGGCGGCCAGTAGCGCAGCTCGGCGCGGCCGACGATCAGGCCCTGGTGAAGCATGCCCCAGGAGTGCGAGTCGTAGGAGTTGTTGCGCGCGTCGCCGAGCACGAAGACGTGGCCAAGCGGGACCGTCTCCGGTCCGAACGAGTAGCGCGGCGCGTGCAGCAGGTAGGGCTCGTCCAGCACCGCCCCGTCCACGATCACCTGCTCGTCGCGCACCTCGACGGTCTGTCCCGGCAGCGCGACGACGCGCTTGATGAAGTCGCGCTCCGGGCCGAGGGGGAAGGCGAAGACGACGACGTCGCCCTGATCGATCGTGCCGAAGGGGCGCCACGCGTCCTCCTCGACGAGCGGCAGCCAGGAGAAGTCGAAGGCGCGGTAGGCGAGCTTGTTCACGACGACCATGTCGGCGTGCTGGAAGGTCGGCTCCATCGAGCCGCCGTCGACGATGAAGTTCTGGGCGATGCCGCGCACGACGATGAACATCAGCAGGGCGAGCGCGATCACCTCGAGGGTCTCGCTGAGGCCGCGCAGCCCGAACGGCCAGATCCGGCGCATCCCGCTGCGCTGGTCGGCAGCGGCGGCGGGCGGCTCGGGCGGCGTCACCCAGGGATCGCGTTCGGCGAGCCCACCGTGGCTCAGCGCCGCCGCAACGGCGAGGGCGCGGGCGGGCGGCGGCGCGCCGGGCGGGTCGCGAGGATCGAGGCGCCGGGGAAGCCGGCTCGGGTCCGCCGGGGGCTGATTCACCATCGTGTCGAGTATACCTACGGACCCTGTTGGGAACCCCGCGGGGGGTCCCGGCAACGGGTCCCGCGCCCCGTACTCGGGAATCGCCAGAAGGCGCGCCGGCCCGCCGAGCCGCAGGTAGGTATGCCGCGCGCGCGGCACGTCGCGGCGCACCTCGATGCTGTCGGGCCGGGGGCGCGGTCATGGCCCCGGTGGTAGGCGAGGCGCGGGATGCGCGGGAACCAGGTGGTCCGCCGCGGCGTAGTATCCAGTAGATGGCAAACATGGATGTGTCTACTCGACGAGGTCTGCCGGTCCTGCTCGCGCTCGCGGTCGCACTGGCGCTGGCTCTCGGCTGCACCGGCGGGGCCGAGGAAGGCGAGGTAGCGCCGGCAAAGGCGACGGCGACAGCGGCACCGATGGCAGCCGCGGCGCCCCCGACCGTGACGCCGTCGCCGACGCCGGCAGCCACGCCGACGCCGGCAGCCACGCCGACGCCGGCAGCCACGCCGACGCCGGCAGCCACGCCGACGCCGGCAGCCACGCGGACGCCGGCAGCCACGCCGCCGCCGACCGCCACGCCGCCGCCGACCGCCACGCCGCCGCCGACCGCCACGCCGCAGCCGGCAGCGACCGCGACGCCTCAGGGCGCGCAGCCTACCAAGCTATCTACACCCGACGACGGGGCGTTTGCACCAGGCACATATCAGTTCCCGACTGCTTCAGAGGGCCTCCGCCCCGTCATCATCGACGTTCCTGCCAACCCTCATCGGATACGATGGTCGTCGCTCTGGCTCTCCGACCCCGGAGGAATATCTTTCTGCCTCTCCGCTATGGCGGGTGAGGCGGAGCTTTGCATAAGCGCCCACGATGCCAGGGAGACGAACCGGAGAGTTCCGGCGATCCTCGCTTCTTCGGGGATTTCTGGAGTATTCGACGACATCGTTGGGTCTGCGCGACTGGGCCCTGTACCCCCGGCCACGCCTACCCCGACCGCGACGGCAACGCCTTCAGCGGCAGCGACGCCAGCCCCCACGCCCGCCGTGTGCGCGCGCCCGACCGCCGCCGACTGCATCCGCGCCGTCTACCGGGGCGCGCCCGAGGACTACGCGCAGGTCGCCGACATCTCTGCCGGCGCGCTGCTCACGCCCGACGCCGACGGCCGCTACCACGTCGAGCGCGGGCAGCAGGTGACGGTCGTGACGGCGGCGCCGCTGCCCGAGGGCTGGACGCGCTTCTACCTGGATCGCACCCCGCTCGGTACGCCCTCGCCGGTCTCGTCCGAGCAGTTGATCGCGCCGGTGGGCACGACCTACACCTTCACGGTGACGGGGGACGAGGCCGCCTCGACGCTGATCAGCTTCGACCTGACGGCGGCGCGGCCGTTCGTGCGCCCACGGCCCGACGGCAAGCCGGAGATCGGCGCCGCCGTCGTGACGACCGTCTTCTCGGTCGTCTCGTGCGAGTCTGGGTTCGCGGTGACGGACCCGGACGCGAACGCCGAACTGGTGGAGGACTGCGAGGCGCTGCTGCGGCTGCGGGACACGCTGGCAGGCGACGCCGCGCTCAACTGGAGCGCGGGCGCCGCCATGACGGGCTGGACGGGCGTGACGGTCGGCGGCACGCCGCAGCGCGTGACCGGCCTGAACCTCGAGAACAGCGGGCTCAACGGCGTGCTGTCGGGCCTGGTGGGGAATCTCACGGGGCTGACGGAGCTGCGGCTGAACGGCAACGCGCTGACGGGTATGATTCCCTCCAAGGTCGCGCTCCTCACCGGTCTGACGCACGTCTACCTGGCTGGCAACGCCTTCACCGGCTGCGTGCCGCCATCGCTCCGGGCCGTTGCGAACAGCGACATCGCCACGTTGGGACTCTCCGATTGCGGCACCCCCACCGATGTCTCCTATGGGGATAGCACGATGACGAATGGTACCTACCAGTTCATCTGGGAGGCGGGCGACTCGCCGCTCATTTTCGACGTGCCGGCGGGCGTAAGACTCGAGGTTGATTGGATCGTACTCGAGGGCCCGGTACGGGACGGCGATGCCGTACCGCTGAGTAGTGGCGTCGGTCTGCTCTTGGGAGTTGTTGACGGTCGCTCCTGGATTGGGCTCGACATGTACCTGGCTAACGAGTGGAATCGGTTCGTTCCGCTGCCGAGCGGCGGCTTGGCCGCGCGGACTGCCGGTGCCGACCCGGATCTCGGAGCACTGTTCGACCTGATTGTCCAGTCCGCTTGGCTGGGGACGGCGGAGTGACAAGCGTTCGCAAGAGGGCAGGCCGGCCCGCCCGGACGGGCTCGTGCCGCGGGGCTGCTCAGGCGCGCAGCGCGGAGCCCAACGCGTCCATCCGCTGGGCCGCGACGGTCGCGACGGCGGCGCGCGCCTCCAGCAGCGCGGGACGGGGGTCGCCGCCTCGCGAGCCGGCGATGGCGGCGGCGAAGGCGGCGTGGATCTCGCTGCTGACGTTGAGCTTGCGGATGCCGGCGCGCACGCAGTCGCGCAGCTGGCGGGGCGGCACGCCGGAGCCGCCGTGCAGCACCAACGGCAGCCCCCGCACCGCCGCGCGCAGTTCGCGCACGAGCGCCAGGTCGACGCTGCCCGCGAGCCCGTGCGCCGTGCCGACGGAGACCGCGAGCGCGTCGACCTGCGTCTCCTCGACGAAGCGGCGCGCCGCCGCCGGGTCGGTGAGCACGGACTCCGAGGTGATGACGCCGGGCTCGCGCCCGCCGACGTGGCCCAGTTCGGCCTCCAGCGAGACGCCGTGCTCCAGCGCCAGCACGGCGGCCTCGCGTGTCTCGCGGATGTTGAGGTCCAGCGGCTTGATCGAGCCGTCGTACATCAGCGAGCTGAAGCCGGCGCGCGCGGCCGCGCGCAGCAGCCCGACCTCGTGCCCGTGGTCGAGGTGGACCGCGACGGGCACGCGCGCGCCCTTGGCCAGCGCGCGCGCCGTGGCCGCGGCGACGGCGATGCCGCCGAAGTGGTCGAGGTTGCCGGGGTTGAACTGCAGCAGCACGGGCGAGCGGCGCGCCTCGGCGGCGTCGAGCACGCCAAGCGCGAGTTCGAGGTTGGAGACGTTGAAGCCGGGCACGGCGTAGCCGCCCCGCTCCGCGTCGGCCAGCAGCTCGCGA
>CBDHDI010000006.1:0-11412 GCA_965261685.1 Dehalococcoidia bacterium | reverse complement strand
TTCGAAGAGTATCTGCCCAATCTGCGAGGCCTGAGCACGCACACGATCAAGAGCTATCGCGACGCCCTCGTACTGTTCCTGTGCTTTGCGTCGTCCGACGCTCGGTGCCCGATCGAGCGGCTCGACATCACGGATCTCGATCGCGAACGTGTGATGCGGTTCCTCGCACACCTCGAGGCCGTACGCCGCAACAGCATCGCCACGCGCAATGCCCGCCTCGCCGCTCTGCACACGTTCGCGCGCTTCCTCGCCACCGAACGCCCCGAGCACCTGGCAACGCTTCAGGCGGTGCTCGGCATCCCCTTCAAGCGCGGCGCACGCGAGGCGCCCATCGCCGAGGCGCTCCCGGACCGGGTGCAGGGCGACACCGCGAATATGAACGTGTTCAGCGTCCAGGGCCGCTCGCCGGCCGGGCGCAGCGTCACGAGCCTGTTCTTTCTCGCGGGCGGGCTCGGGGCGATGCGCGGCCTCGACGGGCGCGACGCGACGCCGTCGCCCTCGAACATGACGGTGGTGCCGACGGAGGTGTGGGAGAACCTGACCGGGATCGCCGTCGAGCGCCGCTCGCTGCTCCCCGACTCCGGCGAGCCCGGGGAGTGGCGCGGCGGGGCGAGCCAGGAGGTGGTGTTCCGCAACGACACCCCGGAGCTGCTCGATCTCGCCCTCATGGGCCAGCGCACGCGCTTCGCGGCGAAGGGCTTCTTCGGCGGCGGCGACGGCGGCTTGCGGGTCTACCTCCGCGACGGCACGCCGGTCGATCCCAAGGGCCGCCACCTGCTCGCACCGGGCGAGCGCATCGTGATGCGCGAGGCGGGCGGCGGCGGCTACGGGGATCCGCGCCGGCGCGATCCCGCGCACGTGCTCGCCGACGTGCGCGCGGGACGGGTCAGCGTGGAAGGGGTGCGGCGCGACTACGGGGTCGAGGTCGACGTGGCGCGGGGGGGCGGCGCGCCGCGAGGGCTGAGCCGTCCCCGCGTCGCGCTCCTCGACGATCGCGGGGCCCTCGAGCGCGTTCCCCCGCCCGAGCCGCGCGCGGTCGTAGATCGGGCACGCGACGCCCTCGGCGAGCGGTTACCCACCGGGGGCGCGAGGGTATGCCTCGGGTGACTCCGGTTCGATGTGGGCGCTTCAGCGCGAGGCGAACCGGCTCCAGAGGACGAGGCACAGCAGCGACACCGCGGTGACCATCGCGGCCACCGCGTTCGGTTGCGGCGACAGGTCGTTGGTCACCATCGACCAGAGGAAGATGGG
The DNA here is from genome assembly GCA_965261685.1 of Dehalococcoidia bacterium. GTDB lineage: Bacteria > Chloroflexota > Dehalococcoidia > UBA2979 > UBA2979 > VXMT01. The sequence goes on along the minus strand of CBDHDI010000006.1, from coordinate 10,161 downwards.
CAGGGTCAGATCGGGGCCGAGCAGGAACAGCGAGCGCAGGAACTCGTCGAAACTCAGCGCGAACGCAAGTATGCACCCGGCGAGCACCCCCGGGCGGATGAGGGGGAAGGTGATGCGCCAGAACGTGATGAACCGCGTCGCGCCGAGATCCATCGCCGCCTCCTCCAGCGACCGGTCGAAGCGATGGATCCGGGGAAAGACGGTGAGGAAGACGAACGGCACGACGAAAGTCACGTGGCCGATGAACGTCGAGCTGAACAGCGAGAGCCGCATCCCTGCCGCGTGCCAGAACATGACGAACGCCACCCCGTGAACCATCGGCGGCGTCATCACCGGCAGGAGAATGAGGGTAAGGACGAGCGGCTTGCCGCGGAACTCGTGACGGAAGGCGAGCGCCATCGCGGTGCCGACAGTGCCGGCGGTCAGGGCAGTGGCGATGCCGAGGCCCATGCTGTTGAAGAACGTGCGCCACAGGTGCGGGTTGGAAAGCGCCTTCTCGTACCACTTCAGCGTGAAGCCCTGCCAGGGCAGGCTGTTCACCGTGCTGTCGTGGAACGAGAACACCGCCATCGTGACGATCGGCAGGTAGAGGAAGGCGAACAGGGCAGCAGCATAGGCCCCGAGTCTGGTGACTCCGCGCAGCGGCCCGAGCATTGCGCTTCCCTACCGCTCCACGAAGATCCGGCGCAGCCCGACGCGCGCGCCGAGGATCCAGATCCACAGGATCGTGGTCAGCATGAGCAGGAACGACAGCGCGGCGCCGAGTGGCCAGTTCATGCCGGCACCGAACAGATCCGGGATCACGTTGGCGATCATCATCCCCGAGGTGCCGCCGAGCAGCGCCGGCGCGACGAAGGCGCCGACCGAGAGGATGAAGACGATGATGGCGCCGGCGAGCACGCCGGGCAGCGACAGCGGCAGCGTGATCCGCAGAAAGCGCTTCGACGGCGGGGCGCCGAGGTCGGCGGCGGCATCCAGGAGAGAGCGGTCCAACCGGTCGAGCGACAGGGTGATGGGGATGATCGCGTACGGAAGGTATACGTAGGCGAGGGCGAGATGTACCGTCGCCTCGTTGAACAGAAAGACGTCGAGCGGCTCGTCGATAACGCCGACCCACAAAAGGATCAGGTTGATGGCGCCGGAGTTGCCGAGCAGGGGAAACCACGCGTAGGTGCGCACCAGGTAGCTCGTCCAGAACGGGATCAGCACCAGGAACATGAGCACCGCCTTCTGGTGGGGCTTCTTGCTGACCGCCCAGTAGGCGAAGGGGTAGGCGATCACGAGCGTCATCGCGGTGACCACCAGCGCGATCCGCGTCGACTTCAACAGCAAACCGAGATAGACCGGCTGGGTCACGAGCGTCTCGTAGGCCTTGAGCGAGAAATCCGGACTGATCCCGGCCATGGTCGCGCGCCAGAAGGTCATCACCATCAGTGCGGTGAGCGGGACGACGAGGAAGACGACGATCCACACCACGCCGGGCCACAGCTTGAGCGGCGGCCAGCGACGCTCGGCCGCTCGGGAGGCGGGATCCGGACCACTCACGATCGCACGTCCCGTCGCTCGAAGACGCTCGCCGCCGCGCGCGGCCACCCGATCGCGACGTGCGCGCCGGTCGCCAGATCGCGGCCCGACGCGATCCCGCCGGCGACGCTCGCCATCACCTCGGTCCCGCCGGGCAGTCGCACGATGCAGCGCGTGGCGTCGCCGAGGAAGACCACGTCCTCGATCACGCCCTCGAAACGGTTGATCGAGGGGTCCGCGGCGGGATGCAGGCGCATCTGCTCCGGACGCACGAAAAGATCCACCGCAGCCCCTGGCGCGACGCCGGCTCCGTCGGGGAGCGCCGCCCACTGTCCGGGGGCGATCTCGAGCGACGGAGCCCCGGCCGGCCCGGTCCCCACGACGCCTTCGAAGCGGTTCGTCTCACCCACGAACTCGGCGGCGAACGGGGTGCGCGGCCTCGCGTAGACCTCGAACGTGTCTCCGATCTGCTCGAGGCGGCTGGCGTTCATCACCGCAAGGCGATCCGCCATCGCGAGGGCCTCCTCCTGGTCGTGGGTGACGTGGATGAACGTGATCCCCAGCTCGCGGTGGATGCGCTTGAGCTCGAGCTGCATCTTCCGGCGCACCTTCTGGTCGAGGGCACCGAGCGGCTCGTCGAGTAACAGGGTCGCCGGACGCAGCACGAGCGCGCGAGCGAGCGCGACACGCTGCTCCTGACCGCCGCTCAACTCGTCGACACGCCGCTTCTCGAAGCCCGGCAGTTCCACCAGCGCCAGCATCTCGGAGGTGAGTCGGTCACGCTCCGCGCGACCCACCTTGCGCATCTCGAGCCCGAAGCCGACGTTCTCTGCGACCGTCATGTGTGGGAAGAGGGCGTAGTGCTGGAAAACCATGTTGACCGGACGCCGGTGCGGGGGCACGCCGACGACCGAGCGGCCGTCGACGAGGATGTCGCCATCGCTCGGTTCGGCGAAGCCGGCGATCATGCGCAGCAGCGTCGTCTTGCCGCAGCCGGAGGGCCCGATGATGCACAGGAACTCGCCGCGGTTGACCAAGAGCGAGACGTCGTCGACGGCGCGGAAGTCGCCGTACGTCCGGCTCACGCCCCGGATCTCGACCGCGTGCTCCATCGCCCTACTCGGAGGCCGGCGGTGTCTCGCCCGCGGGCCCACGGGCGAGTGCCGACACGCGCAGCGGGGTCCCCGCCTCGATCGCGAGGATCTCGAAGCTCTTCGCGGCCAGTCCGAGCGCCCCCTCGGGCATCGTGGCCGCGAGGTGCACGCGGCCACGAATCGGTGCGCCGATGCCGGTGCTCGCCTCCGCGAGCGTGCCTTCGGCAAGGCCGAGCGCCAGGCCTGTCGCCGGATTGAGGAGGAAGCGTTGCGGCGGCTCGTCCCCGTGCGCCTCTTCGCCGACCTCGTGGGCGAGGAGGCGCGGGCGACCGGCGGCGATCTCGGTGCGAAGTCGCGTCGACGCGGCCTGATCCACCCGACCGTCGGCCGCGAGCACCACCCCGTACGCCGCCCGCGCCGCCTCCGGACTCACGCGGCCATCGGCGACGTCGGCCGCCACGTCGAGCGGATCGCGCTCGAGCGGGTCGCCGTAGCCCCCGCCGCCGGCGCTGAGGAACACGACCCGATCGCCGGCGACGAGCGGAAAGGCTCCGACCTTGCCCGGGACGGGCGCAGGCTCCACGAGTGCGCCGTCGCGCTCGACGTAGAAGCGGTTGCACGCGCCCTGCGCGCCGCCGGCGACACCGTACGGAGGGAAGACGTTGCGATCGGACAGCACCGAGAACAGCGCGCGCGGGCTCTCCACCCGCAGCACGCGCCGCATGCCCTGGCCGCCGCGGTGCCGGCCCGGGCCGCCGGAATCGAGGCGCAGCGCGCAGACCTCGACCTCGCAGGCATGCTCGTGCTCGACCAGCTCCACCGACTGGATGGAGCTGAAGTCGCCGGTGTCCCACTCGCGCACGGTGTTGGAGCCATCGTGCTCCAGGAAGCCCCCCGTCCCTCCGGCCGGGTACTCGTAGAAGATCGAGCGGACCTCCGTCTCTTCGTAGAACGCCACGTAGACGTGGTTGGCGGTGCCCTTGGTGTCGCCGGCGATGCGCGCGGGCGCCGCGCGCGCGAGCGCGCCGATCAGAGTCGGCGAGACGCGACGGTAGATCTCGGTGAAGCCGCCCATCGGCGCGGGATAGCTCGCGTTCGTCACGCTGCCCTCGGGGGCGATGACGGTGATCGGCCGGAATGCGCCCTCGTTGATGTGGCCGGTGGGATCGAGCAGACCCTTCACCGTCACGAAGGTCGCGGTCGACGTCACCGCCAGCGACGCGTTGACCGGGCCGCGGCGCTGCGGCGAAGAGCCGGTGAAGTCCACGGTCAGGGCCGAGCCCGCGACGGTGGCGGCGACGGCAACGCGCACCGGCTCGGGCGCGTTTCCGTCGGAATCGAGGTAGTCCTCGAAACGGTAGGTGCCCTCGGGCAGGGTCGCGAGCCTCGCGCGCATGCGTGCTTCGGTGCGGTCGAGGATCTGCTCGATCCCCTGCTCGACCGCCGCCACGCCGAAACGCGCGACGATGGCGGTCAGTCTCTCCTCCGCGGTGCGGGTGGTGGCGAGCTGGGCGTGGAAGTCGCCGCGCCGGTCGCGGGGCTTGCGCACGTTCGCGAACAAGAGCTCGAGCGCGGTGTGGTTGGGCTGCCCACGCTCGTGAATTCGCAGGATCGGGATGCGCACCCCTTCCTGGAAGATCTCGGTCGAGCGCCCGGAGATGCTTCCCGGCACCATGCCTCCGATGTCGCCCCAATGGGCGCGGATGCACGACACCATGAGGAGGCGGCCGTCCGCGAAGAACGGGCTCATCACCAGCACGTCGTTCAGATGGGTACCCGAGGTAAAGGGGTCGTTCGCGAGGAGAACGTCGCCGGGCGCGAGGTCGTCGGAGAATCGGGCGAGCGCCTGCGGCACTTGCAGGTTCATCGGACCGACGTGCAGCGGCGAGTCCTCGCGCGAGAGCGCGAGCAGCCGCCCGCGCCCGTCGGTCAACGCGCAGGAGAAGTCCTGGCCCTCGTAGATGATCGAGGAGAATGCGGTACGCATCACCGTGATGCGCATGTCGGCGACGGTGGAGACGATGGCCTCGTGGAAGATCTCGAGGGTGACGGGGTCCATCTCCGCCGTCATCGGGCACCTCCGGCGCTCGGTCGTATCGCGAGCGCCGCGGACTCCTCCGCACGCAGCGTCCACCCCGGCGGCACCACCGTCGTGGTGCCGAACTCCTCGACGATCAACGGGCCGTCGAGCACATCGCCCGCGCCCAGTGCCTCGCGCCGCACGACCGGCGTGTCGTGCCATTCCCCGGCGAAGCACGCGGGCCGTGGCCGGGCCGCCCCCAACGCCCCCCGACGGCCCTGCGCGAGCGTCGGCAGCACCGGCTTGCGCGTCACGCCCGCCGCGCGCAGGCGCAGGTTCACCAGCTCGACCGCCTCGTCCTGATCGTGGCCGTACCGCCGGCGGTAGGCGGCGTGAAACGCCTCGGTCAGTCCGCCGATGCTCAACGGGCGCGGAGCGTCGACCATCACCTCGAACGCCTGGCCGGCGTAGCGCAGATCCGCCTGGCGGGTGAGGATAACCGAGTCCGCCCCCACCCCTTCCTCGGCGAGGGTGCGGCGCTTGGCCGACTCCATGTCATCGTAGGCTGCCTCGAGCGTAGCGAGCGCGATCTCGTCGGCGCGACCCAGGAGCGTACGGACATCGTCGTGGACGATGTCCGCGGCGAGCAACCCGAGCGCGGAGATGTTGCCCGGCCACGGAGGGATCAGCACCTCGCCGATGGCGAGCTCGCTCGCAACCTGCACTCCGTGCATCGGCCCGGCGCCGCCCATCGCGACGAGCGTGAAGCGCCGGGGATCGTGTCCACGCTGGATCGAGACCTTGCGGATGGCGCTCGCGGTAGTCGCCACCCCCAGCGCGACGATGCCTTCGGCGATCCACTCGATATCGCCCGGCCGGCCGAGCGCGTCGGCGAGACGTGCAAGCGCCGCGCGCGCGAGCTCGGGGCGCAACGGGAGCCCGCCGTCGAGCAACGCCGGAGAGAGCCGGCCGAGAAACAGGTTCGCGTCCGTGACCGTCGCCGCATCGCCACCCTGGCCGTAGCAGGCGGGGCCCGGCACTGCACCCGCACTCCGCGGTCCGACGCGCAAAGCTCCATCGACGTCGAGCCAGGCGATCGAGCCGCCGCCGGCGCCGACGGTGTGGATCTCGACCTGCGGCGTTTTCACCGGCAGGCCGTTCACGACGCCCTCCGTCGTGATCACCGGAGCGAGGTTCTCGACCAGGCAGACGTCGGTGCTGGTGCCGCCCATGTCGTAGGTGACGAGATCGCGCCGGCCCGCCAGCCGGGATACGAACACCGCGCCGTTGACGCCGCTGGCGGGCCCGGAGAGGATCGTGCGCACCGGATAGGCGATCGTGGTGGCGCTGTTCATGACCCCACCGCCGGAGGCCATCGTGTAGAGGTCGCCATCGTGGCCGCGCGTCTTGAGCTCGCGCACGAGGGCTCGGACGTAACGCCCCATGACCGGCGCGAGCGAGGCGTTGATCGCGGCGGTGGAGAAGCGCTCGAACTCGCGTAGCTCCGGCAGCACCTCGGCCGACGTGCAGATCATCGCGTCGGGAAGGCGCTTGGCGAGGATCTCGGCTGCACGCGTCTCGTGCGCGGCGTTGGCGTACGCGTGCAGGAAGCACACCGCCACTGCCTCCACGCGCTCGTCAGCCATCGTCTCGGCGGCGGCCGCCAGCGCGGCCTCGTCGAGCTGCACCCTCACGCGTCCGTGACGGTCCAGCCGCTCGGGGATCTCGAAACGCAGGCGGCGGGGCACGAGCGGGGCGGGGCGCACGAACTTCGTGTCGAACATGGTGTCGGGCACCATGCGGCGGCAGCGCCCGATCTCCAGCGTGTCTCGGAACCCGGCGCTGGTCACGAGGGCGACGCGCGCCCCGGTGCCCTCCAACAACGCGTTGGTGGCGACCGTGGTGCCGTGGGCGAGGCGCGCCATGTGTCGGCACTCGCCACGCAGGCCGGCGATGCCTGCGAGCACGCCGTCGGACTGATCCGCGGGCGTGGTCGGCACTTTCAATACGAGAACTGCGCCGCTGTCGGGATCGACGGCGACGACGTCGGTGAAGGTTCCGCCGACGTCGACTCCGACAAGGTCGCGCGACGGCGCCTCCGGGGCCCGCCGGGTCGCGCTCACCCGAGTTCCCGCCGGTCGTCCGCGGGCAGATGGGCAAGGGCCTGATCGATGAAATCCACGCCGATGCGGCGCTTCCAGGCGTTCATCAGGCGCCGGGTCACCGGCCCGGGCACCGATTCGGGTAGGGAACGGCCGTCGAGGCGAGAGACGGGCAGGATCGAGAAGCTGGTAGTGGTGAGGAAGATCTCGTCCGCGGTCTTCAGGTCGTAGGGCAGGGAGTCGCCCTCGACCACCTCGACGTTGGCCTCGGGTGCCAGATCGATGACGTTCTCGCGCATGATGCCGAGCAGCACGTTGCGCCGCGGGGTGAAGAGCCGCCCGTCGCGCACGAAGAACAGGTTGGCCGCGCTGCTCTCCGCCACCGTGCCGTCCGCGGCGAGCATCAGCGGGAAGGCTTCCGCGTTGTACGCGCGCGCCTCGAACTCGGCCTGGATGTGGTTCATCTTGTTGGTGATCTTCGCACGCGGGTCCAGCGAGTCGGCCGGCGTGCGTCGGGTGGAGACGCTCACCAGCTCCGCGCCGACGCGGTAGAACTTGGCGAAGCGGTGGTAGTTCGGTGGCAGGCAGTAGCACACGACCGTCGGCGCGCCCGCGTGCAGCGGATTGCGGGCCGGCGTCTCGGCGCCGCGAGTGGCGATGATCCACACGATGTAGTCGTCGTCGGGCGCGAGGAGGGGGAGATTGCGCTCGAACACGTCGAGCATGACACGCTCGATCGCGGCCGCGTCCATGCCCAGCTCGATCCGGGTGTAGCGGGCGGACGCGACGAGGCGACGGGCATGCGCGTCGAACTTGTCGGGTGCGTGACCGAAGCTGCGACCGACGTCGTAGATCCCGTCGCCGGCGCTGATCGCCCGATCGAACACCGACACGACCGCCCGGTGCTCGGGAACGAAGTCCCCGTTCAGGTAGACGACACGTTCCTCCATGGGCCGGCCTCGAGGTGAGGAACAGGGGAGGGTGCCGACCCTGCGAGAGCGGCACCGCCCTCGCAGGGTCGCACGAAGCGTGCGCTCAAGCGGCCTTGAACTCGGTCCAGGCTTGGGTCCACTCCTGCAGGTTGTCGGGCAGTGTGCCGAAGGTGAGCTTGCTCATCTGCTCCTCGATGGTCGCGTATCCGAGAACCGACTCGATCTCTGCGGACATGCCCTCGATGGCGCGCTTCGACGAGGAGTAGTAACCCTTCTGCTCGCCGATGGCCCGCGCCCAGTCCGGCGAGAGGATCCAGTCGAGGAACCCGTATGCCGCGTCCAGGCTCTCCGATTCCGCCGGCACCATGAACACGCCGACCCAGCCGGGCGCCCCCTCCTGCGGCACCGGGTAGCGGACGTTGACGCCTTCCTGGCGCTTCAGCACCCAGTACATCGGAAGCCACCCCTGAGTCGCCCACATGTCGCCGCTCTTCATCAGGTTCACGACGTCCGAGAAGCTCTGCCACAGGGTGCGGAAGATCGGCTTCTTGGCGATCAGGAACTCCTTGACCTCTTTGAGCTCGGCGGAATCGAGGCGGAAGGCGTTCTTCTTGCCCATCGCGAGTGCTGCCACCGAGATGCTGTAGTAGGGGTCGTCGCGTAGACCGATCTTGCCCTTGTAGCGCTCGTCGAACAGCACCTGGAAGCTCGACCCGTCCTCGATGTGATCGGCGTTGTAGAGCAGGGAGTCGTACCCCCAGACGAAGGGGAGGCCGTACTTCTGCCCGTCCTTGCCCTTGACGTACGGTGCGTCGGTGAACGTCGGGAACAGCTGCGCGGCGTTAGCGATCCGGGCGTAGTCGAGCGGTTGCAGCTTGCCCGCCTCGATCAGAGGCGAGACGAAGGGGTGGCTGATCTGGACGACGTCGGCGTCGCGCCCGCCGCCGGCCATCAGGCGGCTCAGCGTCGTGGAGTTGTTCTTGGTGGGGGTGTTCAGAACGGTCACGCCGGACTTCTTCATGCAGCTCGCCGCGAACTCGTCCGACCACCACTGGGCCTGCAGCCACAGTCTGATCTCGTCCGCCGCCCAAGCCTTGCGGGGATGGAAAAGCCCCGCGCCGGCCAAGCCGGCGGCGAGGCCCATCGCCGCTCCGGAGACGAGAAAGTCGCGCCGGCCGATCCTCGTGTCGCTCATGTCGTGCTCCTCCGTATTACCGTTTGGTAGTCGTTTTCGATTGCGCTGATCTTGCGGCTGCTCTACGAATTCCCCCCGCGCGGCACCCCCGGTCGGACTCGCACTTCACCGGGAGGCGCCCGCGACCCGCTCCGCCGCCGGCAGGCGTGCCCGCTTGACCGTACCCTGCCCGCGGCAGTAGGGTTTGAGTGTTTATCACAACAATGATACAAAATCAAAGAGTCAAATGGTGCAAGTTCCGTTCAGCGAGGAGACCCCGAGATACCACCAGATCGCCCAAGCGCTTCGCGCCCGCGCGCGCGCGTGCGACCTGCAAGGCGCCCGCCCGCACACCGAGCAGGCGCTCTGCGCCGAGTTCGGGGTGAGCCGCACCACCATTCGCCAGGCGCTCGCGGTGCTCAAGCGCGAGGGGTTGCTGGAGAGCCGCCGCGGCGTCGGCACTCGCTTCGTCCCCGCCGCGCCCGAGCCGAAGTACACGCGCTCGCACGGGGATCCGCTGCACGCCGCGCTCGGGAGCAAGCCGCGCCTCGTCTCGCGCAAGGTCGTGCGGGCCCCGGATCCGGTGATTGAGTTCCTGGGGCTCGGCGAGGAGAAGGCGTTGCGGCTGGTGCGGGTCAACGATCTCGAGGGTGCCCCCCTGTCGGTGGTGGTTTCGTATCTGCCGGGCCGGCTCGCGAACGCGATCACCCGCTCGGAGCTTCGCCGCTCCGTGCACGAGGTCCTCTGGCGCCGCTGCGGGCTGCGGCAGAAACGCAGCGTCCACACGATCGACGTCGAGCGCGCGGACGCCGAAGTCGCGTTGTTCCTCGAGATCGGGCTCTCGGATCCCGTACTGCATATCCGATCCCGGGTGTTCCTCGAGGACGGCTCGCCCATCCGGTGGACGGACAACTACTTTCGCGAAGGCCGCTACGAGTACACCGCCGAGATGGTCTGGGAACCGCCGGCTCCGTGATCTCGTCACGCACACCACCGCGCAATCGCGCTTACCTTCGAAGGAGGAAGCGAGGATGATCTCCAGCACGGCTCCGATCTCGGCGGCCGCTCCTACGGGCGCGGGCGCGGCAGCCCCGGCCTTGGCCGGATGTTCGAGCAGGCCGCTGCTAGCCGCCTCCGGGCTCTCGCCGGGCGGGAGCGCGGACCGGCCCCGCGCGACCGCGCGGGCCGGCAGGCTCGTGTCCGCGATCGGCATCGAGCGGTCTCGCGCGGCACCGGCGGGCCGCCCCGCATGACCAAGGCGAGGACGATGCGCGAGCTTCTGCGAAGCTCGCGCCCATTGGTGTCCCCGGGCGTG
>CBDHDI010000005.1:0-30138 GCA_965261685.1 Dehalococcoidia bacterium | reverse complement strand
CGCCGGTGGCACGGGGCATCGGGGGCACCCTCGCTTCCGCGCGCGGTTGTCGTCGTGGTGTCCATGTCGTCGCCTCCCGCAGCGCCCGCTCGTGCCCGGGCCCTTCAGCGCTCGATGACGTGACGTCGCACCTGATGCAGCATCTCGCGCACGTCGCCGAGCCGGTTGCCGGCCCGACCGAGCAGCTCCGGCGCCTCATCGACGTCCATCGCGGGGTCGTTTGCCATTCGGGCGAGGGCGAGCTCGAACTCGCCGACCTGCGCGGCGATGGTCCTGAGCGTCTCAAGGTGGGCTTGATGTCGTGCGACCTGGAGAGCTCCGTGTTCGCCACTGCCACCGCGGTTGCGTGGTGCCCGCGCGCGAGGCGCAGAAGACTTTGTTGTTGCTTTTTCTGTTGGGGTGTTGAACCAAACCAACCGGAGCCGTGGGGAGCGAAGCGACCGCGGCGGAGGGCGGTAGTGGTCAAACGATTGTCGAAGTCTCGTTTTGCTCGGTCGTGTGGGATGGCAGCGGACGGGGTGTGGTGATGGCACTACCGGTTTCTCGGCGGTGTGTACGGAATTACTGCTCCGAAGCTGCCAATATAAGTTTCTTATCAACTATCAGAACGATATAAGAGAACGCTCGCGGCGCACAAAAAATCCTTAGAAAAACAGTCCGTTGACCCTGTGGAAAACGTCGGTGCGTATCAAATGATCACACTTCCGTATCAAATGATCACACTCGAGAGGTCGTAACCCCGCGTAACTTCGTAGCCGGGGCGTATCAAATGATCACACTTGACGCGTGATTTTCGGTGAGATCGGCGGCGCCGATCTGTTCAGCCACAGCACGTCGCCTTGGACGTTCACATTGAAGCGGCTGTACACGCTTGCGATGGCCTTCAGATCCGATTTCAGGCGTTGCTTGAACAACCGTGCGGAGGCGTCCGAGTCCATGTTGGGGGCGAAGACCGGCTGGAGATACTTCAGCGGAACAGCGACGCCCTTCCCTGCCGTCACGTTCGGCAGGCGATAGGACAGCCAGCAATACAGATCCATCCGTCGGGGCGATCCCGCGAGCTTGATCAGATGCTCCATGTCGACGGGGACGCGCCGTGTCTGGATCGCCTCGTAGAATTCATTCGAGAGCACCATTTCCGGGTTCCAGAACGAGAGTTGGTTCGGCTTGCGCTCGAGCCAGAACGAGATTTCGCTCGCCACCCGCCGATACTTCGTCAGGACCCGCTCGTCGCTCCACTCGCCGAGCAAGATGTCAGCGGCTGCGATGTTGTTCACCTGCTCGGTGATCGCCTTGCCGCTCCGTCCGCCGATCGGCATGTGAACGGTGTCCATGAACCGGCGCAGGCTGCGGCCCATGTCGATCACCGGCGTTCTCCGCTGTACGGCATAACCGACGATGTAGGGCATGATGATTCGCGCCTTCGCGCCGAAGGGGACGCCGCATTGGACGAAGCGGTGTGCTTCGTTCACGTCGGCAAGCAGACCTGCGCGCACGAGGAGGCTGCTGCGGCCGTGGATCGACTGAAAGGTGATTTGCCCTTCCGGCAGGCGCTTCTGCGGCATGAAGCACTGCATCATCACGCCGTGGTGATAGCCGATGTCATGCCCGAAGAGCGCGCCCTGGACCTCTTCAGGGCGTGGCACGGGCAACGCATTCACCTCGCCCGCCCTCTCGACAAGCTTGTGACGATCGCCGCTGCCCATGCGTGAGATGGCCCGTTGTTCGATCACGTCTGTGATCCGGAGGCGCCTGCTCTTCTCCTTCACGAGCGAGTAGAACAAACGGCCAGGGGTTCCCGCTGTGTCGTCCTGCAGCGCCTTCTCGGCGAGACACCAGAAATTGAGCACCGCCGTCGGGTTGTTGCTCCAGAATTTCCGACGCACCGCTTCGAGATAGAGCGCGGCAAGGCGCTCGTCATCGCGCAAATCCCTGTCGGTGATGTTGTCGAAATCAGGTTGAGACAATGTTCATCTCAATGTGTGAATATTTGAATAAATGCACGCGTGCACACAATCACGATTGAACAAGTTCGGGTTTGCGGGCAATCGTCGGCTTCTGGCGGCTGTGAAAGAGCATGTCGATGGCCTCGGCGAGCAGGTCCTGGACCGACGAATCCTCGTCCAAGGCGATCTGGCGGAGCTGTTTCGATACCTGCGGCTCGAAATAGCCGCCGACATGCTTCACGCCCTTGCGCGATGGACGTGCGTGGGGAGATGCAGTGGGGGCGACCTCGTCCACGGGAGCGTCGGGCGCGGCGCCCTTCTCGGAATTCCTGAGCGCTTGAGCGAATTTGTTCGACATGCTCGGTCACCCCTCGGGGCTCATCAGTTCAATTCTGCAAGTGTGCACACACGAACTCGTGCAAACGTACCGATTCATTCGCGGCCTTGCCGTTCGGCTCGAATTCCTGTGCCGTCTGACCGGCAATCAGTGATCGCGAGAAGGCGACGCGATTGACGAGGTGGACGGGACACACCTGGACGTCGAGCCCAGCGATGGCCTCGGCCGCCTCGTGCGCTTCATGGCCCTGCGGCGCGACAGCGTTCATGACCACGAAAATCGGATTCCGGGTCGTTCGCACGAGGTGGAGCGTGTTGGTGATCGCCTCCATGTCCAGAATGGCAGGGCGGCAAGGGATCAAGATCAGATCCGAAGCCTTGGCGGCCTCCAGCGCGGCGCTGTCCGAATGCGGGGCGGTGTCCAGGAACAGGATTTCTCCGCCGGTATCGCGCACCCGCGCCATCTCGTGAGACAGGCGGCTCGCATGAGCGGAAAGCACTACGGGGAGATCTGCGCTACGACGGTCGGCCCATTTCGCCGCGGAGGCCTGCGGATCGAGGTCGATCACCGCTGTATTGCGGGCTCCGAGGCTGGATGCAACGGCAAGATGCAAGGCGAGGGTGGTTTTCCCCGAACCGCCTTTTTGGCTGATCACGGAAACGATTCGCATGATCTTGTCACACTTCCATAATCTCACACTGGAATGTGTGCACACATGATTGTTTGCAATTGTGTGCGAACCAGGAGAATTCGGCAAGGGCCACTCGTCAATCGCCGGAAATTGTTACAACAAGGGACGAATCGGACTTCGAGTGCCACGAGTCAGTTGCCTGAATGGTTACGACAGCGTGACCCATGACTCGGTGGATCCGCAGCGGAGCGGAGCACCGCTTGCCATTGGGCCTGTCTCGTCTCCAGTAATGGATTGTAGAACAACGCGTTACGCGTTACCGTCAACGGTTATGTGTCACGTGACACGAACTTCTGAATTCCTCGACAGCTCGTGAATCCGGTGACGCGCGATGGCCGACTGGGCAGGCATCGAACAGCTTTATCTCAGCCCCTTGCGTCCCCGGGGGCCGCTGCCCGAGGTATCGGCCGCGTTGCAACGTCTCGTCGAGGCGCACGGTCCGATCGATCCGGTCGTGGTCCGTCCTCACGGCCCGCGCCACGAAATCCTGTCCAACGCCGAGACATGGCTCGCCGCGCAGCGCGCCGGGTGGCGCGAGGTCCCGGTCGACATCCGCGACGACATCACCGACGAGGAAGCCGAGGCGATCCTGGCGCTGACGAGCGGAGCAGGGCGCCCCGACCCGATTGAGGAGGCGCGCCAGCTCGAGGCGCACCTCGAGCGACTGTGCGCCGGCGACCGCCGGCGTCGTCACGGTGCGATCACTCGCCTTGCGCGCGCGCTCGGCAAGTCCCGCACTCACATCTCCCACGCCCTGCGCCTGCTGAAGCTCCCGGTTCGAATCCAGCATCTTGTTGCCCGAGGCGATCTCTCGCCCGGCCACGCGCGGGCGCTCGTGACGCTGAGGGACGCGCGTCGCCAGGAGCGGCTGGCCGAGAGAATCATCCGACAACGGCTCTCGGTGCGAGAGGCCGAGGCTGCGGTGCAGGGACGTCGGATCAGCCGCACACGGACCCCGCGGCATCAGCCCGACGAATTGACCTTCAATGCCGATCCCGATGTCCGGCGACTCGAGACGACTCTCTCGGAGACGTTGGGGAGCACCACGCGAGTCGACACCGAGAGAGGGCGCCTCATCATCCACTACGGAAGCGATCTCGAAGTCCTGCAGGGCGTGCTCGAGCGGCTCGGCTGCGACGAGGGATGATCGGTTCCGACCGGCGGGAGCACCGCGCGCCATCGGCACGACCAGACCACCTTGGCGAAGGGGTGACGTACGGGCGATGTGCGCGATCGGGGGCAGGGCTCCCATCCGATCCATACGGTGACCCCCCCAACTGAGCATTGCGAGCCGTGTTGCGGGCGAGGCGCCGCACCTTGAACACGTCGAGCGAACCGTCTCGCGGCGGATCCCCGGTGTTGGGCTGTTGTCTGTCCATCTCCGGACCGGCACTTCCGTCGAGCCTCAGAGGTCGACTCTCGATGCGATCCAGTCGCTGACCTTGGCGAGGCGCAGGGAGAAGTCCTCCTGCGGGAGCTTCGCGATCACGTCCCATTTGAACGCCTGGTAGTGCGCGACCGCGGTCTCGCGGTCGGTCGCCCGCAGAAGGATCGCGAGGGCGAGCTGTTCGGCTCCCGAGCCGCCGTCTCCCCATCCGAAGCCATCAGCAGCCATCAGCAGAGTGCCGGGCGACGGCCAGCGACTCGCTCGGGTTGAGCCGGCCGCCGGCGAGGTAGACCTCGCGCGTGCGCCAATGGCCCTGAATGACGTCGAACACGGAGGTGAACTCGCTGCGCTGCACGGTGCGCTCTTCGCCATCGGCGAACTCGACCCGGAGCTCATCGAGAGGGCCGGGGTTCCCGTGATCGATGAACCCTGCGATGGTCACCGGCTCGCCGGCGAGCATCGCCTGATCGCCGACCCGCCATCGGTGAAACGGCTGTTTGGCCAATGGTGCGATGTCTCATCACTGCCCGCGCGCGATGATACCCACACAAGGTCGCGAGGGCGGGGGACTTGCGCGCCGCGCCGCGCTGGGTGACAACAGAGACAATGGCGGGAACGAACACGAAGCTGACGGCCGCGGTCGAGACCTACCTCGCCGATCTCGGGCGGGTACGCGCGTCGGGCGGCGCGACCGGGGAGCGGTCGAGCTATGGGCCGCTCGCGAATCTGCTCAACATGATCGGCGCGACACTCAAGCCGAAAGTGTTCTGCGTCGGGGAGCTTGCCGACCAGGGTGCGGGCCATCCCGACTTCGGTCTCTATGCGGCGAAGCAGGTGCAGCGGGGCCGGCCGCGCGAGGGGCAGACGCCCGAGCGTGGCGTGGTCGAGGTGAAGTCTTCACACGAGGACATGCAAGCAAGGGCGGTACGCGAGCAGATCGGACGATATTGGACCCGCTATCGCTTGGTGCTGGCGACCAACCTGCGCGAATTCGTACTGGTAGGCGAGGACGCGACGGGTCACGAGGCAACGCTCGAATCCTACCAGTTGGCCGGCAGCGAGGCGGCGTTCGAGCGCCGGCTGCAAACACCGCGCGCCTTCGCCCGTGAGGTCGGCACGGGTCTGAGTGAATACCTCTGTCGCGTGTTGTCCCATCGAGCTGCTCTGGCCGAGCCGAAGGACTTGGCATGGCTGCTCGCGTCCTATGCCCGCGACGGTCTCGCGCGGGTCGAGGTGGCAGGCGACGCGCCGCCGCTGAAGGCGGTGCGCGCGGCGCTCGAAGAGACGCTCGGGGTGCGTTTCGAGGGTGAGAAGGGCGCGCGTTTCTTCCATTCGACCCTGGTGCAGACCCTGTTCTACGGCGTCTTCTCGGCCTGGGTGCTGTGGGCGCGCGCCGGTGCGAAGTCCGACGACGGGTCGCCGTTCACCGGCGGCTACGACACCGCGAAGTTTGATTGGCGCACCGCGGTCTGGCATCTGCGCGCGCCGGTGCTGCGGGCGCTGTTCCAACAGCTTTCCGACCCCGGCCGCTTGCAACCGCTCGGCTTGGTCGAAGTGCTGGACTGGACGGCGGCGGCGCTCGACCGGGTGGACCAGCCCGCCTTCTTCGCCCGCTTCAACGAAGGTGAGGCGGTGCCCTACTTCTACGAGCCGTTCCTCGAAGCCTTCGACCCGAACCTGCGCAAGCAGCTCGGTGTCTGGTACACGCCAACGGAAGTGGTCCACTACATGGTCGCTCGCGTAGACCGAGCGCTGAAGGACGACCTCGACATACCGGACGGGCTCGCGGCGGAGAACGTCTACGTACTCGACCCGTGCTGCGGCACCGGGGCCTATCTCGCCGAAGTGCTGCGCCGCATCGCCGTCAATCTCGAAGGAAGGGGCTTTGGCGCGCTCGCTGGCGCGCGGGTGAAGCAGGCGGCGATGGAGCGCGTGTTCGGCTTCGAGATCATGCCCGCGCCTTTCGTGGTCGCCCATCTTCAAGTCGGGCTCACCATGCAGGACCTAGATGCGCCGCTGGCGGATGACGGGACGGAGCGCGCCGGCGTCTTCCTTACCAATGCGCTGACCGGCTGGGAGCCGACGGAAAAGGAAACCTGATTACCCTCGAATCTAAGTGGCATTTAGTATAGAATATCGCCAGGTAATTCACTGATAGAGAAGGAGAATTCCATGGCCCGCAATCCGGTGCAGTTCCAGAAAGGAATCAGCCTCAACGAGTTCCTCTCGCTCTATGGAACCGAAGAACAATGCTTCGACGCCCTCTACCAATGGCGCTGGCCCAACGGCTTCGTGTGCCCGAACTGCGGCCACGACCGAGGCTGCCAGTTGACCACACACAAGCTCCAGCAGTGCTATCGCTGCAACCGCCAGACCTCCATTACCGCCGGCACCATCTTCGAAGCCACCAAGCTGCCCCTGACGGTGTGGTTCCAGGGCATCTACTTCATGACCCAGGACAAGAAAGGTGCATCGGCGATGAAGCTGCACCGCCAACTCGGCATCTCCTACAACGCCGCATGGCGCATGCGCCACAAGCTGATGCAGGTGATGATGGAGCGCGACCGCGCGCATCCGCTCGGCGGATTCATCCAGCTCGACGATGCCTACCTCGGCGGCGAGCGCAGCGGGGGCAAGCGCGGGCGCGGCGCGCCGGGTAAGACCCCTTTCGTCGCCGCGGTCGAGACCAACGCCGAGGGCCACCCGTTGCGCGTGAAGCTCACCGTGGTCGAGGGCTTCCGACTCACCGAAATCGCCGCCTGGGCGCAGCAGCACCTGAACCCGGGCACGCAGGTGCTCTCCGATGGGCTGGCCTGCTTCAATGGCGTGACCGCGGCCGGCTGCGTTCATGAGCCGATGGTGACCGGCGGCGGGAAAGCCGCGGTCGAGCGTCCCGAGTTTCGATGGGTGAACACGATTCTCGGCAACATCAAGAACGCTTTGCGCGGCACCTACCATGCGGTTCGCCCCAAGTATGCCCAGCGCTATCTGGCGGAGTTCGAGTACCGGTTCAATCGGCGCTTCGACCTGCCCGACATCATCCCCAGACTGGTCTACGTGGCGCTGCGAACCCCGCCGATGCCGGAGCGGCTGCTCAAGTTACGCTTGGCTTGAGTGGTAATCAGGAAAGGAAAAGCAGTTGGTTGCCTTTCCGGAAATGGCAGCAGAGCGCGATCGGGCCAATCAGGTGAAGCGGGATCGGCCCATCCTCGTGATCCTCGGTAACCCGCCCTACAACGGCTTCGCCGGCATGGCGGTGGACGAAGAGCGGGAGCTTTCGGAAGCGTACCGGACGCCTCGGCGGGTGCGCCGGCCCGAGGGCCAGGGGCTGAACGATCTCTATGTCCGCTTCTTCCGCATGGCGGAGCGGCGCATCGCGGAGAAGACGGGCCGGGGGGTGGTCTGCTTCATCTCCAACTACTCTTGGCTCGACGGGCTGTCGTTCACCGGGATGCGGGAGAGATACCTCGATGCGTTCGACGCGGTCCGTATCGACTGCCTGAACGGCGACAAGTACAAGACCGGCAAGGTGGCACCTGATGGTTCGCCCGACCCGAGCATCTTTTCAACGGGAGCCGATCCGGTCGGTATTCAGGTTGGCACCGCCATCGTGACGCTGGTGCGCAAGGCCGATCATGCGCCGGCCGGGGAGATCGGATTTCGCCATCTGTGGGGACGGGCGAAACGCGCGGAGCTGACGGCGACGGAGGAGGCGGAACCAAGCGCGCTCTACGACCGTATCGAGCCTGTCCTGCCGCTTGGGTTGCCATTTGTGCGAACAGCGGTGAGCGAGGGCTGGTTCGACTGGCCAGCGTTACCCGATCTGTTCCCGGTGTCGTTTCCCGGAGTGCAGACCAAGCGGGACTCGTTCCTTATCGACATTGACCTCGATCGGCTCAGGGAGCGGATCACGGATTACTTCGACCCAGACGTGAGCCATGAGGAAATCGCACGGCGCTATCCGGCCGCGATGAAGAGTTCGTCGGGGTTCGTGGTACGTGACGCCCGTGCAGTGCGTGACGCACTACTCGCACGCGGCGGGCCCATCGATACCGGCTTTGTTCGCCATGCCTACCGGCCGTTCGATAATCGATGGCTCTACTGGGAAGCTGGACACGGCTTGCTCGGTCGTCCAGTACCCGACTACAGGCCGCATGTGTTCGCGGGCAATCTGTGGCTATCGGCCGCACAGCACCTGCGGAGAGGCGCGGAAGAACCGCAAGCGTGCTTCACGAAGCATCTGGGTTCACTGCATCTGATTGAGCGGACCGCTCTGATGTTTCCTGCATGGCTCACTGATGAAGGTATCGGAGACGTTGGCGACAGTGCGCGCCGTGCGAACGTCTCGGGCGCTGCGCAACGCTATCTCCAGCGTCTCGGCGCGAAGGTCGAAGATCTGTTTCACTACATCCTTGCCACCTTTCACGATCCGGTCTACCGCGAGGCCAACGCTGGCGCGCTGAGTATGGAATGGCCGCGCATCCCGCTTCCGGGCTGGCCGGATGGCGAGGCCAAGGGCGTGGCAGAGGCGCTCACCCGGTCAGCAGCGCAAGGCCGCAGCCTCGCAGCCTTGCTCGACCCAGATACGCCCGTTCCAGGCGCCACCCAAAGCGTCCTGCGCCCGGAGCTCGCAGCTATCGCAGTCCCTACTACTATCCACGGGCGGAATATGGCGGGCGACGATTTCGCGTTGAAAGCCGGCTGGGGGCACTATGGAACGGGCGACGCCGTAATGCCCGGCCAGGGCCGGGTTGTCCAACGTCCCTACACGCCGGAGGAACGCATCGCCCTTGGCGACGCCTTGCCTGTGCCCGGCGAAACCACCTTCGATATTTACCTGAACGGCCGCGCCTACTGGCGCAACATTCCCACCGCCGTCTGGACCTACAGACTCGGGGGCTACCAAGTCCTCAAGAAATGGCTCTCCTACCGGGAGCACTCCATCCTCGACCGTCCGCTCTCGCCCGAGGAAGTCCAGCACTTCACCGACACCGCCAGGCGGATCGGCGCGATACTGGTGGCTGTCGGATCCAGTCGTCCCTGATCGGGGTCATCAGAAGGTTTGTTCGTACGATTATCGCCGGTTGCGGCGCTACGCGCCGCGCATGCTTCGGACGCTGGATATCGCCTGCGCGTCGGTGGCGGAGCTTCTTGTCGCCGCCCTTTCCGTCATCGGCAACGGGGCCGGCACGCCGGCGCGGCCGATGACGTTCCTGCGCCCGCGCTCGAAATGGCGACCCCGTCTGAATGCCTGCGCCACCGGCGATGACCGCCTCTGGCAGGTGGCGGTGTTGTTTCACATGCGCGATGCCTTCCGCTCGGGCGAAATTTGGCTTGCGCATTCGCGCCGCTACGGCGACCTGAAGCAGGCTCTCGTTCCGATCGCGGCGGTCCGCGCCACGGCCCGACTCGCGGTTCCCTTCGAGCCACAAGCCTGGATTGCCGAACGCAAGGCCCGCATGGATGAGGGACTGAACAGACTCGCGACCCCGGCAAGGGAAGGCACGATCCCGGGCGGCGCCATCGAAAGCGGAACCCGTTTACGGGGACACATTCAGGCGTTCGGCACTGGGGCCGAGCGGGGCGGGATTGCAAATCAGAGGTCGACTCTCGATGCGAGCCAATCGCGCACTTTGGCGAGGCGCAGGGAGAAGTCCCCCTGCGGCAGCGTCGCGATTACGTCCCATTTGAACGCCTGATAGTGCGCCACTGCGGTCTCGCGGTTGGTCGCCCGGAGAAGAATTGCGAGGGCGAGCTGTGCCGGTCGGAGCCGCCGGATCCCCAGCCGAAGCCGGAGGGAGAGTGCCGAGCGACGGTGAGCGACTCGCTGGGGTTGAGACGATCGCCGGCGAGGTAGACCTCGCGCGTCTGCCAATGGCCCTGGATGACGTCGAACACGGAGGTGAGCTCGTCACGACGCACCGTGCGCTCTTCCCCGTTGGCGAGATCGACGAGAACTTCATCGAGGGCCCCCGGGCTTCCCGTGGTCGATGAATCCGGCGATGGTCACCGGCTCGCCGGCGAGCATCGCCTGATCACTGACTCGCCATTTGTGCAAGGACACGGGAGCGTCTCGCTGTCTGCCTACCGCGCCAGCCGAGGCCACAGTGGGAATCGCCAGCGCGGGGCGGTGAGCTTCTGGCCGAGGAAGTTCTCGACCGCGCGTGCATCGAGTACAAACTCCGCCGCGCGGCTCTCATGCTCGTGCAGCATGTAGGTGGGCAGGTCCCGCCACTCGAAATCCGGGTGCCCGAAGCTGTTCGTGCCGACGCGCACCCAGATCTTCTCTCCCTGCGCGAACCATCCCTCCGTGTCCGGAGGCGGGCGCGAGGAGTGGCGCCGGGCCGCGTCGAGGAGGCTGCGCAGTTGCTCGCGAAGGGCGTCGTACCGGGTCGATGCGTACGTCTCCCATGCAACGGGCTTCGCCCACGCCGCGTCATGGCCGCAGTCGGCCAGCAGCTCGGAGAGGATCTGCGAGGAGAGCAGGAGCCAGTCGGTCTCGTGGACGTTGGAGGGAAGGCGCTCGAGGACCTCGTGGACGTAGCGCCGGTACAGGTGCGTGGTGGGCTCGATCGAGGAGAGCTGATTCGACATCACGATGCGGCTGCTCTCGTCATCGCTCGGAAGCGAGGCGGCGCTGTAGATGAGGAGGCACCGCTTGGCGATCTCGTCGGGGAAGCTCCCCATCTTGGCGTTCATCGACAGGATGGTGCACGGCGCCTCGTCGTGGGGCGAGAGCGTCTCGTCCTTGATGTACTCGGGGGCATGATTGCGGAAGCGCGTCCAGCCGACATCGTCGAAGAACGCCGGCATGCGGCGGTACGAGGCGTCGATCGCGCGCAGGTGCTGGGTCGTGAGCCGGGTGCGGATGGCGCCCGGGAAGTGGTCGGCGAACATGAACTTCCCGGCGATCTCGACGAGCTGGGTCTTTCCCGAGTTCGACTTGCCGAAGACGATGCCGACCCGTGGGAAGCGGATGACGTCGCGGCCCTCGAGCGAGGCCTGGCGGCGCAGCGTGCAGATGAACGGGGAGAAGAACATCCAGCACAGGAAGATGAAGTAGTCGCGCTGAAGCTTCTCGATGCGCCCACGGAACGCCGAGCGGTAGGCGTCCCAGAAGGCAACGAGCGCCGCGGCATCGTCGCGCACCTTCGTATCCTCGCTCTCGAGCGGCCACGGAAATCCGCACACGGCCGCCTCGCGTGTGGCCGGGTCGAGGGAGAAGGTGGGATGCACCGGGTCGAGGCGGCGGGTCTGGCGCCGGATGAGCCCGGAGAAGCGTTTTCGCACCGAGTCATCGAGCTTCAGGGTCGGGGACGGGGACCGCTGCGCCTCTTTCGGCAACGCTGGAAGCACCACGTCGTAGAGCTTCTCCACCCGCCGGCCCCGATCGACGGAGTCCCCGGATTCGGCGGGACGCGCAAGCTGGATCACCTGCGCGCCACGCCCGAGGGTGAGGACCGGCGCGGCATCGGCCGATAGTCCCCCGTGCGGGTCGAGCCGTTGCTCGGCAAGCGCCGCGAGCGGGACATCGGCCGAGGCGTGGTCGCGCACCTCCAGATACTGGCGCTCGAAGTGCTCCCAGGCGCGGTCATCGCGAAAGCGGATGAGCACCTCGTGCTGATCGCCGAGCAGCGCCGAGGTCGAGAAGTTCGCCGAGCCTGTCAGCACGCACCGATCGCCCTCGGGTCCGTCGGAGAGAAGGAAGATCTTCGCGTGCGAGACGTGGCCTTCGACCACCCGGACATGGAGGCGGCCTTCCTGGACTCGCTTGAGGATGTCGCCGCGGCTCGATGCGGGCAGGCCCCGAAACGCACTGTGGACCTCCTCGACGGCGGCGGTCTGCAAGGCGATGATCGACGCCACGTTGTTCACGACACGCGAGTAGCCAAGCACGCACTCGACGCGTGACTCGGCGAACCGCTCGAGCACGGTGTGTAGCATCTGCACGCTCGAGGAGTAGGTGAGGATTCGAATGCAGCGGTACCGCGCGAAGGCATCGAGGTCGAAATCGCACGTCTCGATCGCCTGGGCGTCGAGGACACGCGTTCGAGCCCATGCCGCCTCGGAGGGAAACAGCGCGAGCGTGCCGGTGGACTCGGCGACTGGAGGATCTTGATGATTCATCGATCCTGAGTCTCACTCACCGCCAGGGGGCGGCCGCCAAGAGACCGACACCCCGAATCGTCGCGAGGCCGATCCTCGCGAGCTCGGCTTCACGGCGCCGACCCGGGCTCATGGGGCGAGGAGGCGCCGGCCCGGATCTTTCTGCGCTCCGTTGGCGTGGAGGTAGTGGTAGAGGGTGCTGGTGGGGAGGTCGCCGAGCTCGCGGCAGATGTCCGGAATCGAGCGTGTGCGGTCCGACATGAGGTTCTGAGCGCAGCGCAGCTTCTCGGGGGTCATGACACGGGGGCGTCCGCCCTTACGCCCGCGCGCCCGGGCGGCCTTCACGCCCTCGCGCACGCGCTGGCGGATGACGTTGCGCTCCATTTCGGCGAACGCCGCCTGGATCTGCAGAAAGGCCCGTCCCGCCGGCATGGTGGTGTCCATGGGCGAGTTGAGGGCTCGGAATCCGACGCCGCGCTGGTCGAGCTCGTCGATGAGGGTGATGAGCTCGCCGGCGCGGCGGCCGATGCGGTCGAGGTCGAGGACGACGAGGACATCACCCCGGCGCAGGTAATCGAGGCAGGCGGTGAGGTTCGGGCGATCGGGCGCGGCGCCGGAGGCATGATCTTCGAACACGCGCTCGCAGCCGGCGGCGTTCAGCGCATCGAGCTGGCGGTCGAGGATCTGGCGGCCTTCGGCGGTGGAGACGCGGGCGTAGCCGATGAGGCTCATGGTGTGGTGTGCGCGTGGACCCGAAAACCCCCTCACGCACGAATTATATCGTAAGAAGATAATTACGGGATTGTCGGGGAGAATTTGCAGGAATTCTGGGGCTGAGTGAGGTCTCGCGGTCGTTCCACGACAAACACGTGTTTGTCGTGGACGGATTTCGAACTCACAGTATGCTGAGAGCGCCTCTCAACGGTCCGTACGTCGCTTGCAGGCGGCCCGGTACGCCTCCAGGTCACCAGTGCGCAGGAATTCTTCAAGCGGCCCATTGCGCAGATCGTCCTGCGACCGCAGTTCGCGACCCGGTGACACGCCAAGTCCGCGCCGTGAAGCACTTCCTTCTGGACGCCGCTCTCGAGCCACCATCAGGCGGCCCCTCAAATGTTCCCTCACCGCGTTCTCCGAGCGACCCCATCTCACCGCCAGCGCCTTGATGTATCGCTTCAAGGTCGATACACGCCGCTTCTCTCGCGGTCGTCCGTTCCATTCCGCAACAGCCGCGTCTGCGAGCCGTTCGTCCGCCTCCGTCCAGCGCTGCCACATCCGCGGCGCAGCGCCTTGCTGGTTCACCCACGATCGCAACGTCCTCTCCACCGCTCAGATCGTCGCGTGGACGCCTCCGGTCGCAGCGATGGAGAGGATCAACCTGGTGGTTTCGCTCATTGCGGGTCTCCGGCTACAGAGCCAGTTCGCTGTGCGACCCAAGACGGATGAGTTCGAGAACATCGGAGCCGCGTTTGCGGTAGATGAGCACGAGATCGGGCCGGAGATGACAGTCGCGGCAGCCTTGCCAGGACCCGGACAAGGCGTGATCGCGGTGGCGGGGATCTGGCGGTTGATCGGCGGCGAGCGCTTGTACGATAGCGCCGAGGACGGCGTCGAGGGTCTGTCGGTGCCGTCCTTTGCGCTCTCGGCGGTAGTCGCGTTTGAACTGACGGGTCAGCCGGAGCGTTCTAGTCGTCGTCACGGCCGTCGCGTAGGGTGGCGAACAAATCCTCGACGGAGTCGACGGTGTCGAGGTCGCCGCGGTTGGCTTCGTCGATCGCAGCCAGCGTGGTGGCGTTGGGCACGAGCGGCTCGAACGGAAGTCGTTTCTCGGCGACGATGCGTCGCATCATGAGCCGGAAGGCATCGGAAACGGTGAGGCCGATGGTGTCCAGAATCACGGTGGCTTCGTCCTTGGTGGCCTGATCGATGCGGGCTCGGACAACCGTGTTCATGGGAATCTCCGTACCGAACGTACATGGGGCGTGGGCCACACTATGGCCCAGATGAGAACGGACGTCGAGAGCATTCGTATACCACTCGAACCAGCTGGAGACGCCATGACGACACCCACCGACATCGCCGCCACCGCACGGCGCCAAGTCCACCTTGAGACGCTCGGCACCATCGCCGATCAGGTCGGTGAGTTCGAGCTCGCGGTCGCCCGGATGGCGAACGACCCCGCGATGGATATCGACGAGGCTCCAGAGCTGCTCGGCCGGGCCGGGAATCGGCTTGGCGACGTACGCGAGATGCTGCGGAAGGTCCGGCGCGACGTCATCGAGGCGTGAGGCACGTTTCGTCGAACGCGAAGGATATCCTCTCTGACCATGGCAACCCGCAGAGCCACCTACCAGGATGTGCTCGATGCGCCGGCACATCGGGTCGCCGAGATCATCGACGGGACGCTGTATGTCAGTCCGCGGCCGCCCACGTTGCAGGCGTTGGCGAAAACCCGTCTCTCAGCCGGTCTGGGGCGGGCGTTCGACTCCGGTCGCAGCGGTCCATGTGGATGGTGGATCATGCACGAGCCCGAACTACACCTTGGAGAGGACATCCTGGTCCCAGACGTCGCAGGCTGGCGCCGAGAGCGGCTGCCGCGCATCCAGGAGACATGGGATGAGGTCATCGCGCCGGACTGGGTGTGCGAGACGATGGCGGACTCGACGCGCGGGCTCGATCTGAACGGCAAGCGCCCGGCCTACGCCCGCGAAGGGATCCCACACCTGTGGCTCGTCGAACCGACCGACCGTACGCTTGAGGCGTTCGAGCTGCAGGAAGGGCAGTGGGTGCTGATTGCGAGCGTGAAGGACAACGATCCGGTGAGCATCCGCCCGTTCGATGCGATCACCTTCAGCCTGGGCGATCTCTGGCCCTGAGGGCGTGCGTACGGCGGCCTGCTTGACCGTTCGTCCGCACGAACCGCAAAGCACGGCACCGTGGGGCGCGAGCCCTGCTCGTCTTCGGGTGAACACTGGTCCGATCGGCCGGATTTCAGATCGACGCGGCCGGTGAGGCACTATTTACGTACAGTCTCACTCCACTCCCCTTCAGTGCCTAAGTCGACAAACGATGAAGAGTCTCTTCGGTTTCTGCGTCGCACTTGCCCTCGCGATGGGCGCGCCCTTGTCGATTTCGGCCATCGAGATCGAGTCAGACGCCATCCTCGGACCGAAGCTCATGAGCATCAAGCATGCACGTCGTCAGACAGTCCTCGACGAACTGGCGGGCATGATTCGGCTGTGGGGATGGCGATGCGACACGATTTCCTCCGCCCGGCTCCTAGTCTTCTCGACCGGTTACAAGGTCAGTTGCAACCGCTACCGCTACACCTACCTCATCCGCGATCGCGGCGGCCGGTGGGTCGTGGAGCTCGACTGATTCCACCGGTTGGCCGCCGTTCACCGTGCGGTATCGCGGATTGACGGCTGATAGAGGGTACCGACAACATTCGTGTAGAAATGCACGCTAAGGATCGGCTTTCAACCCTCGCGTGGCGATGAAGTTGTAGAGCGTCGGGCGGGTGACACCCGTGATCTTCGCAATCGAACTCTTCGACACTCCCAGCGTGAGGAAGTGACGGATCTCGCCTTCCCTGCCGTCGAGGCGCGAGACACCCAACGCTGGGTAGCTCGATGGCGCATCAGGACGCCGCGCCGTCGGTGAGGAAATCCGACGCCTTCTACTGAGCGTCAGGAACCTCGGACCAACACGTCAGCGACGACACCGGATCGGGCACGGGCGGAAGCCCCGGGGATGCTGATCACACCCTCGGCCGCCACCTCCATATCAACGCTTATCGCAATGTGATCGATGGTGCTGCGACCACAGGATGTGACCACCTTCATGTGCCGCAGAATCGCCTGCCAGAGCAAGTTTGCACGGCGTGATCGCGTCCGACCGGACTTGCTGATCTTCTGATTGAAATCGCCCATCACCACAAGTCGCTCCGAGGGTGCGCGCGCGAGAACCTCGGCAAGATGTTTCAGGTAGAGCTCGTGATCTTCCCATGGTTCCCTGCGTTCGCCGCTGTATCTCGCCCCAGACTGCGAATGCTCCCAAGGGATACACAAGCCGATGACGGTCACCACTCCGACCGAAGTCCGTGTGACACCGGAGATGAATCGTCCAGGCGGCATCCGAGCATCGCCGGTGTCGTCCACACGCTCTTTTGGCTCCCATGATTCCTTCGACCACAGCAGCACTTTCCGGCGGTTCTCTTGATGCCCACAGCCGTAGTCAGGGCCTGAGCTGATTTCGTGCCCGTCCTTGAAAAATCCCAGATTCGCCTTCGTGAGACAGACGATCTCGGGCAAGTGCCGATCGATTTGGTCCCGGATCTCGTCAGCACGGGTGGACTCCTTAGAGCGAGGATTCGCCCACGCGACGTTCCAGTTGACGAGCTTCATTGGACTTGGTGCTTCAGCGACCGAAATTCTGAGCGTACCTTACGATGGTTGTCAGAGCAGGACGCGGCTCGGGCAGCGAGGAGTAGCCCGAGACCGGCCCTCAGAACCGGCCCTGTGCCCACAGGGGCGGCGTTCAGCGCCGGACCCTGCCCTCCAGGCGCGCCGTTGGCGACAGAGGACGCGACCCGGCACGCACCGCGTCGCGGAGCTTCCGCTTGCCATCGAGGTATTCCTCGAGAGCGTCAAGGTCAGACGATTTGCCCCGCGCCAGCGCCGAACCGAACCGAATCACCGCCTCGGGCTCCGGCTGAGGCCGCACGCGCTCCCGGTAGAGAAGCCCCGTGAGGTTCGCGTACAGCATCGCCACCCGGCGCAGCGGCGCGGCCGAAACCTCGTCGGTGTACGTCCGCAGCGCCTCCCATCCCGTGCTCAACGCCTCCTCGCTCTGACGCAGCTTCGTGCGCCGCGCGTTCAACACGCCACGCGCACGCCACAGCCGCCGCGCCGCGCGCGCCGTCGCGGCCCCACGGGCGACGAGCGGCGCCAGCTCGTCGCGGCAGTACGCGAACAGGCCGCGCACCGCGGCGCCGGTCTGTTCGTGCTCGGCGCGCACTTCGCCGAGCTTCGCCGTCGCCTTGTCGAGCTCGCGCTCGACTTCGGCCCGGCGCGTGACAGCGACGGCGCTCGCGACCTGCGCCGCGTCACGCTCGCGCACCGCCTCAGCCCGGCTCGCAACCGCCGCGTCCGTGTCCGCGCGCACCCGACCGAGCTCCCCGCTCACCTCGCCGAGCTCGCGCACCGCCTCAGCCCGGCTCGCAACCGCCGCGTCCGTGTCCGCGCGCACCCGACCGAGCTCACCGCGCACCTCGCCGAGCTCGCGCACCGCCTCAGCCCGGCGCTCAACCGCCGCAGCCTTGCCCGCGTGCAACTCGTCGAGCTCGTCACGCGCTTTGACGACCCGACCCTGCAGACGGTCAAGCGCGTCCGCCGCCGCGTCGCGCTCGCGGCGCACCTGGTCCCGTTGCGCGAGGGCACCCACGATTTCCCCGCCTACCTCAGCCAGTGCGAGACGCCCCGTTTTGAGCTCGTCGCGCACCTCGGCGAGATTCGTGGTGACCTCATCGCGCTCGCCCGCCGCCCGGCCGAGCTCGCGCACGGCCGCATCGCGCGCGTCCGTTGCAGCGGCGCTCGCGAGCAACGCCTCGTCGCGATCGTCAGTCGCCTCGCCGAGCTCCCGGTTCGCGGCCTCGGCTTGCGCCGTCGCCGCAGCCGCCCGCCGCTCAGCCTCGCGGCTCTCCGCCTGCCAGGCTTCGCGGGATTCTTTGATGGTCGCGCGCGCGAGCTCGGCCCGGCGCTCCGCAGCCGCGGCCTGCTCCTCGGCGAGCCGGGCCTTGTGCTCGGCCGCCTTCGTACGATCGATCGAGGTGTGCGCCGCCTCACTCCCGATCTCGCCCCGGGCGAGCCCGTGCGGCGCTCCGACGTGCTCGTGATAATCGTCCTGGAGCAACCGGTAGGAGTCACGAAACGAGCGCGACTTGCGGCCAGGCTGCGGACCACGCTCGGCGCGGATCCGCTCCGCCGCCGCATCGCGCACGCCTTTCCACGCCAGCTTTCCCGCGTGGATCGGAACGAACAGCGCCTGCAGGTGCGGCGCGGTCTCGTCGAAATGCGCCGTCGCGGTGATCAGGACCATATCCGGACCGACACGCTTCTGCAGCCAACGCAACGTCTCGCGAGCCCAGCGCCGGCGACGCTGCGGGCTCATCTCGCGGGGATCACCACGCGGGTACGGACCCGCGATCATCACATCGAGGATCGGTTTCGCACGCCGCCCGGGCGTGCCCTTGGCCGGACGGTGCGCGGCGATCGTCTCGCGCCCCGCATCGAGGCCGACGCCACCGAGATCGAGAATGAGACCCGCGGCCTGCAGCTCCTTCAAACGGTCTTCACGCCAGGCGAGCCGCGCCGTACGATAGGCGTCGCGTACCTCGCGTGTGGCCTCCTCGCCCGGCGGCTCCGGCTCCGCAGGCGAACCCTCCACACCGTACGCAGTCGGCGGGCGAGTCAGGCCCCGCACGTGGTCGAACAGCGGCGCATCGAGCGAAGCGCGCAGCTCGAAGCGCACCACCTGAATTCCGCCGCTCATGAGACGACCCTCGCTTAGCTGGTGGCCAAAATTTACCTATCGTACGTAGGATAGGCAACTCACTCTCCAACCTGCTACGCTAGGTTGGCCCCGCTGCGCGGGGGTGAGCTCCGCGGCTGCGCGTCGGAGAAGGTCAAAGGCGGCGCTCCGCGCCAGTCCAACCCCGCGCGCGCGAGGCCGGCCGCGGCTGCGCGGCAGCACAGTTGGCGCCAACTGCGCGCGCGCGAGCCGTGCCGCCTGGCGGCGCTCGCCACGGGCAGCGGGGGCGGCTCGCTCGCGGACCCCGCACCCTTCGGGTAGTGCGCCCAAAGCCCGGCACAGCGGCGCACGGGCGCGTTCCGGTGACGAGCTCCGATGGCCTATGCTCACTCGGCGCACAGGAGACCGCCCATGCCGATCCTCCGCCGACGGGACCTGTACCGCGCGTGTGGGTGCACCGCGCCGCGATCGTCGTTCTGCTCGGCCTCGTCGAGATCGCGCTCACCTGAAGCGCCCTGCGGGCGAACGGAAGCATCACGGCGCGTGACTGGGAGCCGGCCCGAAAACAGCGTGGACGGCCACCAGGTTGCACGGGAGATGTGGAGAGTGTTCCCCGCGCGTGCGGGGATAAACCGCGGTCGACGAGTTGAACCCAGCACCGGTTGTGCTGTCCCCGCAAGCGCGGGGACAGCACGATAAAGAACGAGCCCCGGGCCCGCGCCCGGGACGCCTACCCCACCAGCGCGGCGAGCGCCGCATCGAGCACCACGAGCGGATCGAGCTCTCGCCAGTAGGCAAGGGCAAGCGCTACAGCCGCGCCCGCGATCCCGATCTCCACGCCTAGCGGCCCGGCGCCGACGTACACCGCGACCGCCACCGCGACCACGACGGCACCGATCGCATTCCCGACCGCGGTCCCGATCACCGCTCCGTTCGGCTGGCCCCTCATCGCTGAACACCGCGCACGCACATCGGAACAGCGTACGCGGGTCGCCGTTCGGCGACGGAATCAGCTACAGCGGCAACGTCGTCTGCTCGGGGCTCGCGCGCGAGAACCGCGCCGGCGAGTGAACGAGCGACCACCGCGGCCGGCCGACGTTCACGCGCGCCGCACCACGAACAGAAGAGGAACGATGCAGACCAGGGAATCGATCGACCACGCGGTCGACGCGTTCGGCAGAGCGCTCGATCGACGGCCACAGCACCGCGACCCTCGCCGAGCTCACCGCGATCGAGCAGGAACCGCCGGGCGCGAGGCCGGGTAGCGCACCTCGCCATCGAGTGCTCCGGGCCTTGCTCGACAGCCGCCCAGCGTCGCCGCTGCGACCTGCCTCCCGCCCCCTGCGGCGTACACGGTCACCGGCACAGGATGATGGGGAGGAGGACAGGGGAAACAGCGACCGGGGAAGAGATCTCGACGCTTCCCGAACACGCACGCCCCTGAGAGCCAGCAATCCGGCTCCACACCGCTCGACCCCCTTCGCCACCGTCGGGAACGCACCCGCGTTCGCGCCCGACTCGCTCGACGCGTGGCGACGACACCACGAGAGCGACGCCATGGACCACGACGGTCCCAATCCGACAACCACCGCCCTCACCCACCGCCATCGTGCCGCGTTCCGGGGCCCGCCAAGGAGACCATCATGAAGACTACGCAGACCATCCCGCGCGCGAGCGCCCTCGTCATCGCGGCGGTGCTCGCGACCATCGCACTCACCCCCACCGACGCCGACGCCGAGGCGGTCTCGGTGATGCGTCACTCGACGCCGCCGCTTCCCGGCTACGGAGTGCTCGCGCTCGAGATCTGGACCGACGGCACCGACGTGCAGGTCATCGGGCTCGACGCGCAAGGCCGCATCGTGCTCGCCCGCGAGGGGACCATGCGCTCGGAGCCGACGCTCGAGGGCACGGGCGGCATCGAAGGGGTGCTCCCGGCCGAGCAGCTCTGGTTCGACAGCGGGGGCAGGCTCGCGTACGAGCGTTGTGCGAGGCCGCACTGTGCACGGGCGATCGCGGCAAAGGCCGAAGCGGTCGTGCGGGCGTCCGCGATGGGCCCGGCCGACGGCGCAAGCGGTGCGACGATCATGGCGAAGCTCTGTCCGAGCATCGAGCTCAACGCCACGCACGCGCACGCGCCGAGCGAGGCGATCGCGACGCTTGCCGCCAATGCGCCGTGCAAGTGGCGCCCGGTCCCGATCGAAGATCTCCAGCCGATCCCCGGCGTCGGGCGCCGCACGCTGGTGCGGATCGGCACCGCGGTGCACGAGCTGCGCCAGGCGCCGTGGGCAATCCGGCCCGACACGCCCTGATCGGTGCTCGGCGCCGAGGCGGCGGGTGAGCGCTGCGCGCCACCCGTCGCCGCCGCACGCACCCACGACACCACCCGAGAGGATCCGACCGATGCACCGACAGGCAGAGTCCGCCGACGAGACACGCACGCTGCGTGCGCTCGCACTCCCCGCGCGGCTGTGCGACACCGGCGACGCGCCGCTTCGCCGCGCACTCTACGTCGACTGCGAGACCACAGGCCTGAGCTTCGAGCACGACCAGGCCATCGAGCTCGCGATGCTCCCCTTCACCTACGCGCCCGGCGACGGGCGCATCGGCGAGGTGCTGCACCACGAGGCGCAGGTCCACCTCCACGACCCCGCCCGCCCGCTCGATGCGCTCATCACCGCGCTCACCGGGCTCACCGACGAGGACTTGCGCGGGCGGCGCATCGACGCCGAGGCCGCGACCGCGCTGATTGCGCGCTCGGATCTGATCGTCGCGCACAACGCGCGCTTCGACCGGCCGTTCTTCGAGCGCGCCCTGCCGGCGACGCGCGCGCTGCCCTGGGGGTGCTCGATGCGCGACGTCGCGTGGACCGCGCACGGGTGCCCGAGCGCGGCGCTGCACTGCCTCGCCTGCGGCTACGGGGTGTTCGCCCGAGACCGTCACCGGGCACTCGCCGACTGCGAGGCCGGCGTGTGGCTGCTCGCGCAGACCCTTCCGGGCTCGCGCCAGCGGGTGCTCGCCGCGCTTCGCGAGACCGCGTGGCGCGAGACGGTGCGGCTGTGGGCGGTCCACGCCCCGTTTGAACACAAGGACGCGCTCAGGGCCCGCGGCTACCGCTGGATGCCGCAAAGGCGCGACGCCATCGAGCGCTCGTGGTGGACCGAGGTCACGCCCGAGGCGGTGGACGGCGAGCTCGCGTGGCTTCGCGAGACCGTCTATCGCTGCGAGGCGCTCCCCCACATCCCGCGCCGGCGCGTCACCGCGCGCGAGCGCTGGCGCGCCGACCCCGCCGACGTCGCCGCTCGCGCGTAGCCCGCAACGGCCGGCCCCAGGCCCCATCCGCATCAGGGGCGCACAAGCGGCCGAGGACGGCCATCGAGGCGAGCGCTCCCCGAGAGATCCGCCGTCGAATCCATCGCCCGATTGCGCACACCGGCCCATGCGCCGCTCACTCGCCCGCGTGTGTGCCGCCGCCATCACCACGCCGCGCACGCCCTCGATGACACCGTTCGCGACGACGACCCGCCCGCGCTCGACCGGGGGGGTCGGCCGATCCACGAGACCAGGAGACGAGACCATGACCATCGAAGACATCGAGCGCGCGATGGAGCGTATGCGCGCGGAGAGGGAGCGGGTGCTCGAGCGGTTGCGCGACCCCGACGCCCGCGACCGGCGCCCGCTGCGCTCGGGCGAGCCCACGCCCGCGATGCGGCTCGAGAGCCTCGACCGCGAGCTCGGGCGGCTGCGACGGCGCAAGCGCCGCGCCGAGGCGCGCCGGCCCGACGGCGCCCACTCCCCGGCGCCCTCTTGCGATGCGACTCCGTCTCCGTCCGCGACCGCCGTATCCCGTCTTCTCGACTCCGTCTCGCGTTACGACGTGCGCCGCGCCGGGCTCATGCCGGGTATCGGCGCACTGCTCGATGCCGCCGATGACGCGGTCGCCCCCTTGCGCGCCGGGGTCGCAAGCGCCGGCCTCTGCGTCTTCGACTGGCCACTTGTCGGCCCCTCGCCCGGGTGGGCCGAGGCGATCGCCGCGCAGGCCCTTGCACCCATCGTCCCCGCGCACGCGCACCGGCTGCTCGAGCGCGACCCGGCCGCGGGCTTCTGCGCGGGCTCCGCCTCCTACCCCATGCGCATCGGCGTCTCGCCCTGCGAGCTGCTCCGGCTCGGCTGCGACGGCGGTTTCACCGAGCAGTACCCGATGTGGACGCTCTCGCTCTACGAAGACACGGCGCGCGTACGCGCCCTGACGCTCCTCCTCGTCCTCGACGTCCCGCGAGCGCTCGCCCGCATCGCCTCGTGCGATGTCTTCGCCCTGCACTGCGCCGTCGAGGAGTACGCCCCTGTTGACGACGTGTCCGCTCTGTTCGACGAGTTCTTGCTTGATGCGGTCGATCGGGCGGATGCGCTTGTTGACCCCCGAGTATCGGAATGCCCCGACGGCGCCGTGTCCGACCCTCCCGACGGTGCGCTCGCCAGTCCTTCCCCCGAGCCCTCCGATCTTCACGCTGACGGCGTCGCCGACATGTGCGGCGCCGTCGCTCGCGCCGAGTCGGAGGTACTCGCGGCCCGCGCCGCGCTCACCGGCGCCGAGTCCGACCCCGCGGCCATTCCCGACCGGGCGCTCTGCGAGCGTGCGGCCCGCGAGGTCCGCGCGATGGCTCTCCAATCCGGCGACGGTGTCTTCTCCGATCCCCTCGAGCTCGCGTCCGACGTCGACGACTCCAATCGTGGCGCCATCGTCGACCCGTTCGCCGACCTGGTCGTGCGGCGCGTGCGCGACATCCTTGCCGAGCGCGTCGCCGCGGCCGAGCGCGCGCTCGCCGATGCCGAGGGTCGCGCGGGCTTGCGCCCCGCGCCGCCCGACCCCACCGGCATCGTCACCGCTCCTTCGGACCCGCCGCCTGCGGCGCCACGCATGCCAACCTCGGGCAAGTAGGAAGGTGCGCAGCGGAAACGGCGCATCGCGAAGACGCCTCGTAGACGCTCCCCGGCCACACACGCCCCACAGAGCCGCACCGCGGCTCCACACCGCTCGACCCCCGGTCGCCACCGGCGAGCACGCGCCCGCATTCGGGCCGGATTCGCTCGCCGCGGGGCGAGACCACCGCGAGAGCGTCGCCATGGACCACAACGGTCCCGATCCGACGGTCGCCGCCCGTACCCCGATCGACGCCGCCGCCGAGGAGGTCTCTCGGTGATGCGCCGCGCGACACGGCCGCTACGCGGGTGCGGGCGTACGCCCCCCCCCCACGCGAGGAGCCATGAGATGAACGAGACGATGACGCTCGAAGCACTCGAGCGCGCGATGGAGCGCGTGCGCGCGCAGATGCGCCGGGTCGTTGCGTCGCTGCGCGACCCCGACGAGAGCGCTCCGCGCAGGCCGCGGGCCGGCGAGGTGACGCCCACGATGCGGCTCGAGAACCTCGACTGGGAGCTCGAGCGGCTGCGGGTGCGCAAGCACCGCATCGAGGCGCGGCTGCGCGACCCCGACGAGAGCGCGAGGCGCCGCGCGCGGCGCGCGAGCGTGTTTGCGCGTTGGGTCGAGACGCTCGAGCCGATGCCTGCGCGGATGGGCCCGATGCGCGCGCTCGGGCTCGAGCGCTGGGTCGAGACGCTGGAGGTTGCGCCCGCGCAGATGCGCAGCATCCGGGCGCTCGCCGACGGGGCCGACCGCGCGCTCTTTGCCGACGAGGCGCTCGCCGCCGACGGCTGGCGGCGCGATGCCGACGGCCACTGGCACGGCGCGCTCACCGCCGCGGCGTGCGAGGGCCCCGTCACCGACGTGGTGGTGCTCGCGCAGGCGCGCGCCGATGTGGACCGAACCCTCGCGCCGACCCCCGAGGAGACGCTCGCGCCCGGCGAGTGGACGTCGCTGCTCGGCGAGGACGCCCCCCGCGGCGACGGCCCGCCCCCGCCCGACCTCGGCACGTGCACCGGCCCCACCGCCGAGGACCTCGACGCGGCGAGCGCCCGGTTCGCCGAGCTCTGCGAGGCGTGGACCGAGGCGCGCCAGCCCGACGGCACCTTCGTCACCACCGCCGGCGAGGTCATCGACCCCTACGCGGAGCGGGTCCAGGCACGGGCGCGGGCTCTCGTCGCCGAGCGGGTGGCGGCGGCGATGCAGGCGGCGGGGCGCAAGCGCTGAGCGGCGCGTCGCCGGTGAGCGAACGAGACGGCCCCTTCGTCCCCGCCTGGTGCGCCTGCCCGGCACCGCGTCCACCGACGGCTGTTGTGTGGCATGGGGCGGGCCGTGCGGAAAACAGCGTCCATCGTGCGCGTGCGCGCACCCTCCCCCCGTATCGACGTTCACTCACAGGGAAGACCTTCCAATGAACACGCACATCCAGCATCGCGGCGACCGCATGGTCGTGCCCTTCGAGGGCGAGCTCACCTGGCCGCGGGCGACGGCGTTCGTCGACGCCGTCGACGCCCACCTCGAGCACTACCACTACCGACACGTCGAGCTCATCGTCTCCTCCCCGGGCGGGGTCGTCGCGGCGCTCGAGCACGTCGTGCGCGCACTGGCGCGCTGGCGCGCGCGCGGGGTCGAGGTGCGCACGCGCGTCGTCGCATCCGCGGCGAGCGCCGCGGCGGTGCTCGTCTCGCTCGGCGACGAGCGCGTCGCAGCCCCCGGGGCGAAGCTGCTCTATCACCTCGCGCGCGTGCCCGATGCGGGCGCGGTCACCGCGCGGGCGAGCGCGGAGCTGCACGGCGAGCTCACGCGCGCCGATGCGCGCATCGTCGGCCACCTCGTCGAGCGCGCGCTCGCGGCCCGCGGCCCGGTCGCGCACCGGGCCGAGCCCTGCGACCGCGAGGCCCTCGAGCGGGTGGTCGGGGCGCTCGCAGGCCATGCCCCCTCCGAAGGGCGCCGCCCGCGCCTCAAGCGCCTTGCCGCGCAGGCGGGAGGCGCGCTCGATGCGGCGGTGCGCGCAGGCGAGCGCGACACCGTGACGCGTGCCTACCGCGCGCTCGCGCGGGTCGACCGGCACATCAGCGCCGAGCTTGCCCGCACGCTGCGGCTCATCGACCGCATCGACGACGCACCCGATGCGTCGGATGCGCCCGAGCCCGACGCGCAAGGTCACACCGGACTGACCATCCCCGAGTGGCGGAGCCTCTATCCGCCCGCGGGCGCGGTGCCCCGCGCGGTGCTCACGCGCCACGCACTGGCGCTCGGCGAGACAGGCAGCGGTAAAACCGCCTCGGTCATCATGCCGGTGCTCTCGGCGATGGCCCGTTCGGAGCGCATCGGCGGTGCGCTCGTCATCGACCCCAAGCGCGAGCTTGCGCCGGTGCTCGCGCGCGAAGCGCCGGAGCGGCTTGAGCGGCTCGACGCCGCCACCGTCGCTGTCGACCTCATGGCGAGCGCGCGCGCATCGCTCGACGCCGACCTCGCCGCCGGGCGATGGACGAGCGCGGCGGCGCGCATTCTGCTCCGCGTCGCATCGTTCCTCCCCGCATCGCCCCTTCGGGTGCTCGGGCCGCACCGGGTGGCGTGCACAAAACAAGGAGGACTCAGGCAATGCATGACATGCAGCCGTTTGTGGTCACCTTCGAATTTGCGACGATGCCCATCCTCAATGGGCCGTGCACCCTCGATGCGGTGCTCTGCGGCGAGATTGCCCGCACCGTCGCGAGCCTCGATGCCGCCGTCCGCGCAACGCCGCTTGCGTTGACCGACGGCGTCTCGCACGGCTCCGCGCTCATCGTGCTCGGCGACACCGGCGTGACCCGCACCGTGGCGGTCGTCCAGAGAGGGCGCGCGGCGCTCGAGCGCCTCGGCCCGGGACGCATCCCGAAGGGGCGCCGGCGCACCGACCGCTTCGGCGCGAAGAATCTGCTGAGCCGCTATCCGATGCGGCTCTGCGACGGCGGCGCCTGGGTCGGGACCGGGCGGGTCGAGGCGGTGCGGGCGGTGCTTGCCCGGGTGATCGGGATCGGCAAGCGCCGTGCGGCCGGCGCCGGCATGATCGATCCGGACTCGCTCGCCGTCGAGCCCGTCGATGCCGATCCCGCCACCTTCGGGCTCGTCACCGGCCCGAACGATCCGGAGTTCGCGACCGCGCGCATCGCGCCCGCCCGCCCGCTGCCGCTTGGGCTCTTTCGCCGCCTCGGAGGCGATCCCGCCGATGCGCTGCTCACCGTCGAGCGGGTGCGCCCGCCCTACCACGACCCGCGCAACGCCCCGGAAGAGGCCGTCGCGCCATGGACATGACGCTCGACCCTGTCGCGTTCTTCGAAGCCCACGCCGCGCGCCATCTCGTCGGTGGCGCGCGCGCCGACCCCTGGAGCGCCGCCGGCGCGGTGTTCAACGACGCCTACGCCCACGCCATGCCGATGGCCGAGTATGCGCAAAAGAGCCTTGCGCAGGCCCGCCGCGCGGGTGCGGCCGACGCCCGGCGGATCCTCGCCTCGCTCGGCGCGTACCGGATCGTCGATGCGGTGCTCGACGGCGCGGTCTGTGATGTCACCGAGGCCGAGCGGTCGCTGCTCGTCCGGGCCCGCGTCGAGCGGCGCAGGCGCGCTCCGCCGAGAGTCCGCCCGCTTGCGAGGCGCCCCGGCGCGGGCTCGGTCGTGCTCGCTCGCGCGACCCACGCGCCCTTCACCATCGCGAACGTGCGCTGGGGGAGCGCCCGGGTCGAGCAGCGCTGGATGCACGACGACAGCCTCGCCGCCCTCGTTGCGCGCCTCGCCGCCTCACCCCCCGAGGCCCCGTTCATCCTCGCCGTCGCGGGACCTGCCCGGTTCTCCCCGTCGCGGCTCGCGTTCAGCACGCGCGCGCGCTTGGCCGTGTGCCACCCCGAGCGCACCGAGTACGTGGACACCGAGCGCCTGCGGCTGCTCGCGCGGTGCTTCGATGCGGCGATGCCCGAGCGCCGCGCGCTCGTCGAGTTCCGGGCACTGTGCCGCGAGCGGGCGCTCGCCGCGCGCACCGCGCGCATCGATGATGCGCTCGTGCGCATCGCCCGCCGCTGGGGACGCGATGCGAACCGGCTCCATGCGCTGCTGCTCCACGCCACCGACATCGAGCTCGCGGCGCTTTGCGCCCGGGCCGGGGACTGAGCGGTGTCGGCCGCGGTCCGCGCGGTGGAAGCGCTCGTTGAGCGGATGCTCCGCGACGCCGGCCCGCTGCCCGCGCTCGGCGAAGAGCAGCGCGCGCTCGCAAGCATCGTCGCCCGCGCCCTCGACGCCCCGCCCGGCGCTGGCGCGCTCGTGACACTCGCCCAGGCCGCGACCGGCACCGGGAAGACCGTGGCGCTGCTCGCGCCGGTGATGGCGCTGGCTGCGCTTCAGAAGCGCCAGGGCGTGCGCGCGCATCGTGCGGCGCTCTCCACCTTCACCAACCACCTCGCCCGTCAGATCCTCGACGACGACGCCCCGCGCATTGCCCGGGCGCTCGAAGCGCTCAGGCTTCCGGCGATCACCGTGGCGGCGCGGGCCGGGCGCGGTCAGTTCATCGACCCAGACCGCACCGAGCGCGCAATCGAGCGGCTCGGGTGCCGGCACCGAGACCCCGAGGGGCGCACGCTCGAAGCGCTCGCCGCATTCGACACCTTCGCCGAGGCCGAGGACCACGGGGTGTTCGTGCCCGCCCGATTCACCGCCGACGCGCTCTGCGTGACGCCGCGCAGCAGCGCATCGGCCGCCGGGGCGTTCTCGGCGGCCAAGCGCGCCGCGGCCGCCGCCGACGTCGTGCTCACCAACCACGCGCTCGTGCTGACCGACTGCCGGTACCGCGGCCGCGTGCTCGGGATCGGCGCCGCCGTCGACACCGTCCTCTTCGACGAGGCCGACGCCCTGCCCGAGGCCGCGCGAAGCGTCGCCGACGACCGGATCGGACTCGGACTCATTGCCGACGTCGTCGAGGGGGGTGGGACGGCCGGCGCCGCGGCGTGCCGGGCGCTTGCGCAGCTCTGCGCGCGCGAGACCGCCCGGGGCACACCCCGGCTGCTCGCGCACTGCGCGGCGCGCGACGCCATCGTCGATCACGTGCGCCACATCCGGGCGACGCTCGAGACCGCCGCCCCCACAGACGAGGACGCCGCCGAGGAGGCCACACTGCTCGCCGCGCGCCTTCGCGCCTTCGTCGAGTGCGCGCTCGCCGACACGGGCGCCGTTGCCGCCATCGCGCCCGGCGAGCCGCCGGCGCTCGCCGTCGTGCACCGCGCGCCGGTGCGGTGGCTGCGCCGTGTGTTCGACACCGCGAAGGTCGCGTTCCTCGTGAGCGCCACCCTCGCTGCGCCGGCCGCGCGGGCGAATCCGAACGCGCTGCTTCGCGCGCTCGGGATCGGCCCCGGCGCCCCGGCGCCCGGTCGCATCAACGCGCCGGGGTGGGCCGATCTGCAGCCCAGGCGCTACGGTGCGATGGACTTCCGGTTCGCCGACCGCGCGGCGCCCGCCCCCATCCGTCACGTCGACGACGCGCCGGTGTCCGACCCCGGGCACCTCGACTACGTCGCGCTGGCGATCGAGGCCGCGAGGCGAAGCGGGCGCGTGCTGGTGCTGTGCACGAGCTACCGGCTCGCAGCCGAGCTCGCCCCGCGGGTGCGAAACCCCATCGCGCACGCGCGCGGTGAGCGCCTTGCGAGCCGGCTCGATGCGTTCCGGGCCGATCCGGGCGCGGTGCTCCTCACCCCCGCGGCATGGACCGGGCTGAGCCTCCCGGGCCTCGTCGAGCACGTCGTCATTCCTCGCATCCCCTTCCGCCCGCCCTCGGTCGAGGACGAGGCCCGGCGCCGATTCCTCGCCGAGCTCGGGCTTGCCCCCTCGGGCATCGAGCGGCTTCTCGCCCGCGATCGCGCAGCCGCCGCGAAGCGCACGCTCGCCCAGGGGATCGGACGCGGGATCCGAGGACCGCGCGAGCGCTGCACCGTGTGGCTGCTCGACCCGCGCTTCCCGCTCCCGAAATCGATGACGCGCGCAATCGGCGGGCCCGACCAGGGCCTTGCGGCGGACCACCTCGCGCTCATGTACGCCATCCCCGCGCGGTTCAGAACCGGCCCGCGCCCCGCCGTCGACCTGGGCCGCATCTGGCCGCTCGCCCGCGGTGCGTCCCCAACGTCACCCTCGATGCACTTGGACTCCACGATGGACAATGGCGCCGTGCTGTTCTGATGGACGTTGCGGGCCGCTCCCAATAGGC
>CBDHDI010000004.1:0-90008 GCA_965261685.1 Dehalococcoidia bacterium | reverse complement strand
TTCTTCATCTACGGGTCCTACCTCTACCTCACCGCCTCGGGCGCGCCCCACCAGATGGAGCGCGGCAAGAGCGCGATGATGACCGCTTTGGCCGGCATCGTGCTGGCGATGGTGGCCTTCGGCGTCGTCGAGCTGGTGATGGACGCTGTCGTCAGCCCCGTCGTGGATGTCGACGTTCCCGAGCCCACGACCTCGATCCCGCCCACGACCACGTGGACGCGGACGGGATAGGAGGACGGCTCATGCGAGAACACGAGGTTCCAACCCACGTGCAGGCCGAGGACCGCGTCCTGCTGTGGTTCACCTTCCCCCAGATCGTGGCGATGACGGCGGTCTGCGCCCTCGCCTACGGCGTCTACCGCTACGCTCCGCTCGGTCCCTCCGAGGTCCGCATGGCCCTGGCCGTGCTCTTCGGGCTGGCGGGGCTGGCGGTCGTGGCGGGGCGCATCGGGGGCAGGCGGCTGCCGCTGGTGGCGGCCGACCTGCTGCGATTCGGGCTGGGGGCGCGGCGCTACGCCGGGCCTCCGGCCCAGCTGGTGCGCAGCGAACCGTCCGCACCAGCGCAGCCCGCATCCAGCGGCCCCGGTCCCCTGCGGCTGCTGGCGCGGCGCATCCTGCGCAGGACCCGCCGCGTCAGCCAGAGACGCAAGGAGGGCGAGCGCCGCAACGGGCGCATGCCCTTCCGCCCGCACCGCCTCTTCGGCAAGCGCCGCCGCGGCGGCGAGGAGCCCGCGAGCGACAAGCGCGCCGCGACCCGCGAGGACCGCGAGCAGCGGCTCGGTTCGCAGCGGCGTGGCCGTCGCGGCTTCTGGAAGTCCTTCCTGGCGGCGGCCGCGCTGGCGCTGGTCGTCCTCAGCGCCCTGCCCGTCGCGGCGGCCCTCGCCCAGGACCCCGGCGAGGAGGGCTGGAGCTCGGACGAGATCGAGTTCCAGCCCCCACCCGTCGTCCCCGGGCGGCGGCTCTTCGTCGAAGAGCTGAGTGTCAGCGGGGAGCGGGCCGAGGTCGCGCTGCGGGCGGCCACGGACCTGGACCTGCGGGTGCGGGCCCATGGCGGTCCCGAGGGGCGCTCGTCGCGCTATTTCGCCGTGTCCTCGCTGGAGGCCGGCGAGCGGGTCAGCTACGACCTGCCCCTCGACGGCCCCTCCCCTTCGCTCGTCTTCTCCTGGGAGGACGAGCTGGGACAGGCGGGGGCGCTGAGCCTCGACGGCGAGCGGCTCCCCTGGCCGCTGCCTGCTGTCAAGGGTGAGCTGTGCGTCCTGCGCGTCGTCTCGCTCGGCTGGACGCCAGGCGCCGTCGAAGGAGCGATCGCCTCGGAGTGCGTGAGCACCACCGAGGAAACGCTCGTCCTCCAGACGGTGGCCGGTCACGCCGATGTCACGCAGACGACGGTGCTGACGGCCGAGGTCACCGCCGTCACCGGGATCGTCACGGTCGCTTCCGGCGTGTCGGAGACGGCCGTCACCTTCGTCGCCGGCGGGGAGACCCGCTTCCGGCTCCCGGTCGCGGCGGGCGAGGGCGTGAACGCCCTCGCGATCGAGGCGGAACTGGAAGCGTCGCTGCACATTGCGCTGCCGCCGCTCGTGGAGCTCACGCACCACCCGCGCCGCGTCGAGCAGATCACGGAGACAGCGGAGGTGAGCATTCCCGCCTTCGGCGACACCGTGACCGAGACGGTCGCGGTCCCCGGCGAGGACGGCGCCTTCACGGAGCACACCGTGACGGCCAGCTGCCATGTGCCCGCCTCGACCGTCCGCCAGGATGTCGTCTTCAGCGTCGTCCACCCCGAGCGCGTCGAGGCCGGGGTCGTGGCGCGGGCGCCGCTCGCGCGCAGCCGGGAGGAGAGCCTGGCGCTCGCGTCGAGCATCCGGGCGGACGACGCCTACGTGGCGCTCGTCGTGCCCGAGCCCGAACCCGAGCCCGAAGCGTCCACGCAGACCCCCGCCGGAGACGGCGAGCTGCGCGGCCTCTTCGACCAGCTCGGGTGGGAGTGGCCGTGGTGAGGCGGGCCACGACCGTCCTGCTGCTCGCCGGGGTTGCGCTGGTCAGCACCGGCGCGGCCCCGGACGAGGAGCGGGCCATGCTCGACGCCTTCGACGAGGCGCTCACGGCGATGGCCTACGCAGCCGCCGGGCTCTGCCTCTTCGCCCTCGTCTGGGCGGGCTTCCTGCTCATGGCCGACGGCGCCGAGGAGCGCGGCGGCGGGCACGCAAAGAGCGCCGTCTTCCTCGCCGTGGCCGGCCTCGCCCTCGTGCTCTCGGCCAAGGGCGTGGCCGCGCTGCTGCGCGCGGGCGTCGTCCCCATCCCCATCCCCTGACAACAAGGAGCACCTACCCATGAGACAGCTACTCGAACTCGCGAAGCGCGCGGCGGCGGCCCTGCCCGGCGGGGTCGCCACGCCGGTTGACTCTCCCACCGACCGGACCGGGCCCGACGCCGACAGCCCCGTGCCGAAGCCCCCGCCCGGGCTGCCCCTCGCCTTCATGCTCTCGCACCTCGAGGACGACGGGCCGGTGCGCCTCGACGGCGTGAAGCTCGGCGTCTGCGAGGTGCTCGGCCTCGAGCTGGACGAGCCGAAGCTGGGGGCCTTCGCCGGGGCGCTCAATGCCTGCGACTTCCCCATCCAGCTGCTCGTGCGCCAGCACGCGCCCGGCCTCGGGAAGCTCAAGGAGGACCTGGCGGCGGCGCAGCCCGCGAGCCTGCCCCCGCAGACGGCGGCGGCCGCGGACTCGCTGCGGCGGCTGCTCGGCGAGCTGGAGCGCCGCGACGGCATCCTCGACCGGCGCTTCTACGCCGTCTGCGAACACGAGCGGACGGGCGAACTACGGGGCCTGCTCGCGCGCGCCGGGCTCTCCGTCCACCCGCTCGAGGGCCGCCAGCTGCGCATGCTGCTGCTGGCCTCCGCCCTCGGCGGCTCTCCCAGGGAGATCGACGAGGACACGCCGGCGGAGGTGGTGGTCAACCGCCGCGAGATCCGTGTCGGCGAGCGTCTCATGCGCTCGCTGCACCTCGGCAAGTGGCCGCGCTCGCTCTCGCCCGGCTTCCTCCAGAACCTGATGGCGACCGGTGCGCCCATGGATCTCTCCCTCCACCTCGGGCCGATCCCGGCCGCGCAGGCGGCGCGCACGCTGGAGTGGCAGAAGGTCCGCTTCGAGTCGGCCCAGAGCCTCTCCTTCAAGCGCGGGCGCTCGATGTCGTCGGAGGCGGAGATCGCGCTCGAGGACGTGATGCGGCTGCGCGACGAGGTGCAGCGCGGACGCGAGCGCCTCTTCCACGCCTCCCTCTCCGTCACGCTCCACGCCGAAGACGAGGACTCCCTGAAGGAGCTGACCCAGCGGGCGAAGGCGCACTTCGCGGCCACGCTCGGCAAGCTCGACGCGCTCCCCTTCCGCCAGCGCGAGGGGGTGCTCTCCACGCTCCCGCTCGCCCTGAACGCCGTCGCGGTCTGGCGCACGCTCGACACCTCGTCGCTGGCGCGGCTGTACCCCTTCTCCCCGCCCGACCTCGACACCCGCGGCGGCAGCCTCTACGGCATCGACATGCGGGCCTCGTCGCCCGTCGTCTACGACCCCTGGGACGGCACCCACCTCAACGCCAACACCACCGTGCTCGCGCGCTCCGGTTCGGGCAAGTCGTTCGCGACGAAGCTGGGCGTGCTGCGCGGCATCTGCCGGGGCGTCACCGCCTACGTGATCGATCCCGAGGGCGAGTACGCCGACATGGCCCGCGCCGCGGGCGGGCGCGTGCTCTCCCCGGGCGTCGCGGGCGAGGGCATGAACCCCTTCGTGATCGACTCGGGCGACCCCGAGGAGTTGCTGCAGCGCATCGGCAGCCTCAGGCGGCTAATCGAGGTGATGATCGGGGAGTCGCTCGGTGCCGAGCGGCGCGCCGCCCTCGACCACGCCCTCGCCGCCTACTACGCACAGCCGCGGGAGCGCACCGGCTTCGGCGATTTCTTCACCTACCTGCGCGACGACGAGGAGGGCGACGCCAATCTCGCCAGGCTGCTACGGCCTTTCGCCACGGGCAGCCTGCGCCACCTGCTCACCGACGAGGGGGACGACCTGCTCACCAATGAGGCACTGGTGACCGTCTTCGACCTGCGACTGCTGGAGCCCGAGTTGCGCCCCGCCGCGGCGATGGTCTGCACCGAGACTGTGTGGGCCGCTGCCGCGCGCGACCCCAAGCCGCGGCTGCTGGTCGTCGACGAGGTGTGGTCGATCATGCAGCACCCCGAGGGCGCGGCCTTCATGGTCTCGCTGGCGAAGCGCGCGCGGAAGCACCGGCTCGGGCTGCAGTTCATCACGCAGGACGTGCAGGACCTGCTCAGCGAGGACCCCACCCGCGCGATCACCGGCCACAGCGGGCGCGCCCTCCTCCAGAACGCCGCCTTCAAGCTGCTGCTCCAGCAGGACGCCGCCGCCATCTCCACCGTCGGCGACGCCTTCGACCTGCCCCAGGACCTGCAGCGCTGGCTGCTCTCCTGCCCGCGCGGCGACGGCCTCCTGCTCGCCCGCGGCAACCGCTTCCCGATCCGCATCGAGGCCACCCCCGAGGAGGCGGAAGTGATCGAGTGGC
Source organism: Dehalococcoidia bacterium (assembly GCA_965261685.1). Classification (GTDB taxonomy): domain Bacteria; phylum Chloroflexota; class Dehalococcoidia; order UBA2979; family UBA2979; genus VXMT01. The sequence continues at coordinate 85,433 of CBDHDI010000004.1, read as the reverse complement.
GGCCGGGCTCGCAGCGGCAGCCGCCAGACCCGACGGCCTAGCGGGGACCGAGGAGGACAAGGCCCGATGACCAAGCCAGCCTGTCCATGAACCGTCCGACACGAACGAAACCGACCAGCCACGGGAGGAATCCACCCCATGCAACTCAACGCATCGCGCCGAACGAACACCGACGCCAACGACAACACCACCACGAGGAGAGGAAACCCACTCATGCGATTCAACCCCTTCGAACCGACCAGCCCCCCGGAGCCCATGCTGCTGGCGGTCACGCCGCCGCGCACGGGCGAGCGCACGTTGCTCGGCGTCGAGAATCTGCTCGCGTCGATCGCCGTGCCCGAGCCCTTCGCGCTCGAGCTCGCCGGTGACGAGGACGGCGTGACCGTGCTGGCGCGCTGCCTCGACGGCCAGGTCGTGCGCCAGCAGCTCGCCACGCACTACCCGCAGGCGCGCGTCCGCGACATCGATCCGAAGCACGATCCCCTCGTCGCCGGCGAGGGCGAGCGGGCCTGGGCGATGACGCTGCGCTCCAGCGGCCCCGAGTACGTCTCGCTACGCGTCTTCGGCGACGACGACCTGCTCGACGCCGGCTCCGACCCGATCCTCGCCCTGCTCGCCGCGCTCTCCGGCCTCGAGGAGCGTGAGCGCGTGGTGGCGCGCTTGCGGCTGCGTTCGCTCGGCCCCGACTGGTCGCGGGGCCACCAGGAGCGGGCGCACCGCCCGGCCATCGAGGAGCCGTACCGCGATGTCCACACGGGCGAGTCCCGCCGCCACCGCGTCGAGGGCATGGGCGCCGCCATCCTCGCGGTCGCCGGCCTGGGCTTCTTCCAGGGCTACCGCTGGTGGCAGGCGGGCGAGGAGTGGAAGACGATCGCCCTCGGCGCGGGCGTCACGCTCACGCTCGGGCTGGCCGGCTGGGCGTGGGCGCGCTGGCAGGCCTCGCGCAACCGCGTCTTCGACCCGCTGCTGATCAAGGAGAAGGTCTCGCGCATCGCCTTCGAGGCGGAGGTCGAGATCGTTGCGATCCTGCCCGGCGGCGATCCGGAGCAAGCCGGGCTGCGCGCGAAGGAGCTGCTGGAGCCGGTGGCGGCCGCTTACCGCCACTACGACCACCCGGCGGGCGCTCGCTTCAGGGCCGGCAAGGTGCGGCCCGTCCTCCCCGACCCGGCGGCCATGCACCCCGGGGGCGCGGGGCTCCTGCGGGGGCGCAGCGTGCTTGGCGTGCGCGAGGTCGCGGCGCTCTGGCACCCGCCCGGCGCGAAGGACGAGACCCCGCTCGTCGCCCGCTCCGGCTCGCGCGTGCTGGCGCCGTCGGCGCGCAGCGTCGCCGGCGGCGCGCTCGTGGGCACGACCACGGCGGGGGGCGCGAAGGAGATCCGTTTCCCCGACGACCTGACGCACCGCCACCACCTCTACGTGGCGCGCACGCGCATGGGCAAGTCGACGCTCATGCAGCACCTCGTCGTGCACCGGCTGCTGGAGAAGGCGGCCGGGCGCGACGGCGACGCGATCGTCGTCATCGACCCCCACGCCGACCTCGTCGCGAGCATCCTCGAGCACGTCCCCGAGTCGCTGGTGGGGCAGGTGCGGCTCGTCGACCTCGCGGGGACGGGCGGCTACCCCGGCGTCAACCTGCTCGACACGCGCGTCTTCGCCGACCGCGACCGCACGGCCGACTCGGTGGTGCGCGTGGCGAAGGGGCTCTGGGAGCAGTGGGGGCCGCGCATGCAGTCGATCCTCGAGCAGCTCACCAAGACCCTGCACGAGTACAACGCCCACCCCGACACGCCCGCCGACGAGCAGCTCACGATCCTCGACGGGCTGCCGCTGCTCACCGACGAGGAGAGCTTCCGCCCGATGGTGCTGCGGCGGGTCTCCGACCCCTACCTGCTGGAGTGGTGGTCGCGCGACCTCGCGGGCTGGCGCCGCGAGTACCGCGCGGAGGCGTTCGCGCCCGTGCAGACACGGCTCTCCTACTACGCCTCCTCAAGGCGGGCGCGGGCGATCCTCGGCCAGCCCCGCTCCACCATCGACCTCAGGCGCACGATCCTCGACGGCGGCGTGCTGCTCGTCTCCACCGCCCAGGGCGCGGCCGGCAAGGATGTCGCGGCGCTCGTCGGGTCGTCGATCCTCAACCTCGTCGACGCCGTCATCCGCGAGCAGGGGGAGCTGCCCCCCGAGGAGCGGCGCGGCGCGCTCGTGGTCGTGGACGAGATGCAGTCGATGCCGGGCGTGGACTACGAGTCGATGCTCTCCGAGCTGGGCAAGTTCGGGGCGTCGCTGGTGCTCGCCACGCAGAGCCTGGCGAAGCTGGACGACCTCTCTCCCACGATGCGGGACACGCTGCTCGCCAACATCGGCTGCCTCGCCGTCTTCCAGGTGGCGGGTTCGGACGCGCGACAGCTCGTCTGGGAGCTGGACCGGGACCGCGTCTCCGAGGAGGACATCGTCTCCCTGCCGGTGCACCACGCCTACGTGCGCGCCACGGTCGGCACGGAGCGCACGCCCGCCTTCTCGATGGAGGTGCTCAAGCCGGACGACGGGAGCCCGGAGACGGCGCAGCGCATCCGCGCGGAAGCGGCCTCCTACCTGCTGACGGAGGAGGAGGTCGCCGCCCTGCAGGAGGAGGGCCGCCGCCGCGTCGAGGAGCTCCGCGAGCGGCTGGAGGCCGAGCGCAACAAGCACGGCGCGGAGCCGGACACCGGCGGTGGGTCCGGAGACGGTTCGCGCGGCAAGGAGCAGCGCAGCAAGCGCAACCGGCCGCCCGGCGGTTCCTCCGGGGAGGACGCCGCGTGAAGGTGGAACGCGACCTGCTGCGCCTGCTCGGGAAGGCGCCCTTTCTCGACCGGCTGGAGGCGGCTGCCCTCTCCGGCTGGTCGCGGGGCGCGGTCTACGCGGGCGTGCGGTCGCTGGGGGAGGCGGGGCTCGTCGCTCCGCTCCCCCACGCCCACGCATCGGAACTGGTCGCCCCCACGCAGCGCTACGCCCTCACCGTCGCCGGTCTGCGCCGGCTCGCCGATGAGGAGGGCATGGGCCTGGGCGAGCTGCTGCGCTCGCGTCCGCTGACGGCGCACTGGCGGCGGCTCTTGCTCGAACGCCTCGACGGCGTGGCCTCCATCTACCGCCTCACGGCGGCGATCACCAACGCGTCATGGCCGCTGCGCTTCCGCTGGTACCGGGCGATGCCGATGGATGCGGTGATCGCGCTCCCCGACGGCCGGACGCTGTTCGTGGGCAGGGAGGGCCAGACCGCCGACCGCACGGCGTTCGGCAAGCGGCTCTGGCGGCTGCGCGAGGGGCCGCGCCCGGGCGCCTACCTGCTGCTCGTCCCCGACGCGGTGCGGCTGCGCCACACGGCCCGGCTGATGGCGCGGGCGCCCGCGCCGGCCTTCCTCGCCCTCGAGCGCGACGCGGTTGCCTCCGGCCTGGATGCGCGCGTCTGGCGCACGGCGGCGGGCTCGCCCTGGCTCTCGCTCCGGGAGGTCCTCTCGCACGTGGCGCAGCGCCGCGCCTGGCCGGAAGAGGAGCCGCTCGCGCGCGCGACCGTCCCGCGAGACCTCCGCCCGCGCGACCTGCGCGAGGACTGGATGCTCCCCGCGATGCTCGGCCCGGCGCAGAAGCGTGCGCTCGGTCTCATCGCCGACTGGCCATGGGTCGGCCGCCGCGACCTGGCGGGCCTGCTCGGAGTCTCCGGACAGCGCGTCTCGCAGCTCCTGCAGCCACTCCGGGAGGCGTCGCTCATCGACCCTGTGCGGGGCCGGCTCGCGCTCTCGGACCGCGGGCTGGCGACGCTCGCGCGCCGCGACCGCTCCGCCGTCCACCTCGCCCTCAAGCGCTGGAGCGCCGCGCCGCTCGACCCGGAGGCGCCGCTCTCGTGGCGCAGCGTCCCGGGCCGCCGCAGCCGCCAGCTGCTGCGCACGATCGTGCACACCGACGCCGTGCACGGCTTCCTTGCGGCGCTCGCGCGGCAGGCGCGTGGCGAAGGCTGGGAGATCGCGCAGCTCGACCCGCCGCACCGCGCCTCGCGTTACTTCCGCCGCGGTGGGGCGCTGCGCTCGATCCACCCCGACGCCTTCGGCGTCCTCCGCAGGGACGGGGAGCGCTGGGCCTTCTTCCTCGAGTGGGAGCGCCGCGCCGTGCGGCCCTCCACGATGGCCGACCGGCTCGCCCCCTACCTGCGCTACTACGCCTCCCAGCGCCCCACGGACGACCACGGCGTCAGGCCAACCGTGCTGGTGGTCTTCGACGACGAACTCGCCGCCCACCACTTCCTGCGCGTGGCGCGCGCGCAGATGGAGCGCGCCCGCGTCGAGGCGCCGCTGCGGGTCTCGCACCGCAAGGCGCTGCAGCGCGAGGGGCCGCTGGGCAATGTCTGGCGCAGCCACGGCAAGGAGCCGGCGTCCGGCCTCCCGTTCTGAGACGGCCGCCCGGTCAGCGATCCGACCACGGCGCCAGGCCAACCGTACTGGTGGTCTTCGACGACGAGTTCGCCGCCAGCCACTTCCTGCGCGTGGCCCGGCGGGCGATGGAGCGCGCCCGGGTCGAGGCGCCGCTGCTGGTGTCGCATCGCGCGCTGCTGGACCGGCCGCTCGGGGAAGCATGGCGCACGGTGGGAGGGAACAGTGCCCATTCTGCCGGTACGGCATGGCGCTTGAGCGGCCAGCTTGCCCGAAATCAGTAGGCATCAGGCCGCACCGACCGCACTCAGCAGGACGACCGTCGCTGCCTCAGGCTGTTTCGGCGGTCATCCCGCGGTACAAGTTCACGTAGTGCTCGCACAGGTGTTTCGCCGCCGACGATCTGCATTTTGATTCGAAGAGTGGGAACAGATGGGTCAGCATAGTCGACGGATGAAGGCGCTGCTGCCTTCGCCTGAACATCCGGGCGTGGGAGATCGCCGCGCCCCACGGGCTAGACCCAGGCGGTGGTAGTCGGAATCAGCCTGCGATGCATCGGGTCCACCGACCACGGCGTCAGGCCCCACGTGCTGGTGGTCTTCGGCGACGAACTCGCCGCCCACCACTTCCTGCGCGTGGCGCGCGGGCAGATGGAGCGCGCCCGGGTCGAGGCGCCGCTGCGGGTCTCGCACCGCGCGGCGCTGGAGCGCGAGGGGCGGCTCGGGGAGGCCTGGCGCAGCCACCGCGGGGAGCCGGCGTCCGGCCTCCCGTTCTGAGACGGACGCCGGTTAGCGGTCCGCCCTCCCGGCCACTACGGCCTCAAGCGCTCAGGGGCGGGGCCTGCTCCGGACCGAAGACCGCCTCCAGCGGGCAGGAGAAGCCGGGCAGCACATCAAGCCCGTCGAGCGCCTCCTCGCCGCTGATCGTCACCGTCGCGTGATCGGGCCGATAGACATCGACCGCGCGCGCCTCCGGGTGCACGGCCCAGACGAGCCGCACGCCGTGGCTCAGCCACATGCGGGCCTTGTCATGGACGGTTCGCCGGCTGTCGGAGGGCGACGCAACCTCGACCACGAGGTCCGGGATCACCTCGGCGTAACCCGCGACGTCCTCGCCCAGCGGCAGCCGCTCCGTGGAGGTGAAGGCGATGTCCGGCTCGCGCACCGTGTCGGGGTCGCGCTCTAGCCACACCCCCGAGTCCGAACCGACGAGCGTGCCCAATCGCTGCCGCTGGATGAAGGCGCCCACCGCGATCGCTAGGTTCATTACGATCTTGCCGTGCCGCTGTCCTGCCGCCATGGTCTCGCAGAGCACCCCCCGGATCAGCTCGCCGCGCACGCCCTCGGCGTCGAGCCGCAGCAGGTCGGCCGCCGTTAGCAGCCCCGTCTCGCTCCTCGCCTCGGTCGTCGTCATGCTCGTATCGCTCCAGCGCCAGTCCATCGTAGCGCGAGCAGCGTCGCGATGCACCGATCTCGCCTGCCGTCAGGCACGGCGGGCTACGCTGCACACTCTCGGGCCGCGGACTCAACCGCGGTCGCCGATTCCCGCTCCGGCGGCACGCCGGCGAGCGCATGCCCCGCCGCCGTCAGCGTGATCGCGCGCTGGGCGCCGCGCTCGCGCACCAGCAGGCCTCCGCTCTCACACGCATCCAGCCAATACGCTACCACCGATGTCGAACTGAACCCCGTCCGCTTCCTCAGGTCGCGCACGCTCGGCGGGTAGCCGTGCACGGCCCGGTAGCGGGCGATCGCCCTCACCACCGCTCGCATCCGCTCCTCCCGCGGCATCGTGACCCTCACGCGATTTCGCCGTCGCAGGTCAGCCGTGCCTGCACGCGCACGAGTTCCGCGGGCACCCCGAAGTGCTCGGCCACCTCCCATGCGTAGACGAAGCCCTCGGCGAGCGCCTCCTCCTCGTCGACGAGCAGCGCGTGGGCGAACTCCTCCGCCTCGCGCTCCCAGGGGCGCGGCAGGTCCGTGTGGGCGCGCATCTCGAGGTGATTGCCCGCATGCATGAGGCGGTGGCCGATGGCGTGCGCGGTCACCCAGCGCCGCCACTCCGGTTCGAGCCGCCTCGCCACCGCGATGTGGCCGCTGATCTGTATCTCCTTCTGCACCTCAAAGTCCCGCAGCCAGACCTCCAGCCCGAGCGCGTTGGCGACCTCCACGGCGTCCACCTGTCCGCACAGTCCCAGCCTCCGGCGCAGCGACCCCGCCCGCCGCCGCGCCCGGTTCACCGCCGCCTGCGCCTCTCCCCGCGGCGCCGCGAGCGCACGAAGCGGATGAACTCCCCGATCTCCTGAATGTCCTCATCGGGGAGGCCCTCGACGGCGTCGCGGAAGGAGACCTCGGCCTCGCGCCGCAGCTCCGAGTGGACCCACTCGCGGCCCTCCAGCTCGCGCACGCCCGTCTCGCAGTGGAAGGCGATTTCGACGAGGTGCTCGTGGGTGGGGCGTACGCGGCCCGCCTCCCAGGCCCAGACGGTGTTGGACGCGACGCCGACGAGGCCCGCCAGTTCGCGCTGGGTGAGGCCGGCGCTCCGGCGCGCCTCGCGGATGCGAACGGCGATGCTCTCTACGGGGTCCGGGTGGCCGCTGGTCATGATGCGCTCCTTCGTGCCCGCCGCACCCATAATAGAACGGCCGTTCTTGCGCTGTCATCTATAGCTGTATAGAGTGAATCTATACTATGGCGACCGGCTACCGAGGAGCCCCCCATGCACCGCTCACGCTCGCAGCCCAGACACCTCCGGCGTTCGGCGCCGCGGCTGCCGCGCCATCGCGGCGCTCCTGTGGTCGCCGGGCGGCCCGTGCCCTGCGCCAGCGGGCGGCTGCCGCGCGGCTTCCCGCAGCGCCTCGATCGGTTGAAGGAGACGAGCGGGCTCACCTGGGAGGAGTTCGCCGAGGCGCTCGGGGTCGAGTGCAAGCGGGTCCTCAGCTGGCGCCACGGGACGGAACCGCGCGGCGGCGCCTACCACGCGCTGATCGAGTTCGCCAGCCGCATCCCCGGCGGGCTCGCCATCCTCATGGGCGAGGCCTTCGTCGCCCGGGTCGGGGAGCGCTAAGGGGATCCACCGAAGAAGAGCGCATGAGCGGTTGCGGTTGGGTGCTCCGCTGTAGCTGGGACAATGGTTTTTGACCGAATCACGTCACAGCCACAGGGAGCACCCATTCGATGCTACCAACGAGCGACCCCGACCGGATAGACATCGCCTTCGACGACGACCGCCTGGTGGCCGATGCGGGGCTGCTCCTCCCGGCCACGCTCGCCCAGCATCTCGGTTTGCAAGAGCTCGCCGACAGCTACCTCGACCTCGGTGACGCGCCGGGCCGGGCGAGCCGGCGACAAGCTGCTGACCCTGGTCGCCTCGGCGCTCGCGGGCGGCGAGTGCATCGACGACGCCGCTGCGTTGCGCGCCGGCGGGACGGCGAGCGTGCTCGGTTGCACCGTCAAGGCGCCGTCCACGCTCGGTGTCTTCCTGGCAGCTTCAGCTGGGGCCACGTCCGCCAGCTCGACCGCCTCAGCCGCGAGTTGCTCGCCCGCAGCTGGGCGGCCGGAGCGGGCCCGGGCGCGGCGCCGTTCACGATCGACCTCGATTCGACGATCTGCGAGACCTACGGCCTGGCGAAGGAGGGCGCCCGGCACCACGGCTACACGGGCGTGCGCGGCTATCACCCGCTGCTCGCCGTTGCGGCCGGGACGGGTGACGTGCTGATGGCGCGGCTGCGCGAGGGCCGCGCCAACACCGCCCGCGGCGCCGCCCACTTCCTGCGTGAGACGGTGGCGCGGGTGCGCGACGCCGGGGCGAGCGGGCAGCTCACGGTGCGCGCCGACAGCGGCTTCTACAACCACGCCGTCGTCGCCGTCTGCCGCAAGCAGGATGTCCGCTTCTCCATCACCATTCGCCAGCAGCCGAACGTACGCACGCTGATCGAGGCGATCCCGGAAGAGGACTGGACGCCGATCCCGTACTGGCTGCCGGGCGGCGCGGATGTCGCCGAGACGACCTACACGCCGTTCCAGCACAAGGAGGATGCCACCGCGGTGCGGCTCATCGTGCGGCGCGTCAAGCCGACGCCCGGCTCACAGCTCGCGCTCTTTGCGAACTATAGTTACCACGCCTTCATCACCGATCGCGCCGGGGAGCTGCTGGAGCTGGAGGCCGACCATCGCCGTCACGCCGAGATCGAGAACACGATCCGTGACCTCAAGTACGGCGTCGGGCTGAACCATCTCCCCTCGGGCCGCTTCGGCGCGAACGGGGCGTGGCTCGCGGTGCAGGTGATCGCGCACAACCTCGCCCGCTGGACGGCGCGGCTCGGGCTCGGCGAGGGGATCGTGACGACCAGGACGCTCAGGCGGCGCTACTTCGCTCTCGCCGGACGGCTCACCCATTCTGCACGGCGCTGGACCCTGCACCTCGCGAAGCGCTGGCCCTGGGCTGGCCAGTGGGCAGCCGCCCTGGCGCGGTTACGGGCGTTACCGCTCCCGGCCTGACGCTCGCTCACAGCGCCAACACGGGTCCGAGGCTCGCGCCAGCATGCCCGCGCACGCCTCGCGCACCCTCGCGCCGGCGCCCTCAGCGCCCCCGAGCCGCGCTGAGCGACGCTGAGCGACGGCTCCTCGCTCCGGCACCGCCCGGCGAACGCCGGCACGCCCGCCGAACGCTCCGGCAGCCCGGCAGCCCGCCCCTTCAAGCTTCGATCGGTGGATTCGAGCTAAGCGATGCGGAGCGGCAGTCATGGGCAGGCGGGCTCCATCGACCCCGAGGCGTTCGCCAGGGCGCTGGAGCGGATCAGGGACGCGGCCGGGTTGCCGTGGAAGGAACTGGCGCGGCGGCTCGGCACGAGCACCCTCAACCTCTGGCGCTGGCGCAACGGCGTGCGCCCCAACATGGAGCACCTGCTCGCCCTGCAGGAGCTGGCCGCCGAGCTCGGCCTCGACGACCTGTTCCCCGGCGCGAGCCCGCGCCGGCGTCCATAGGCCCGCCTTGCCGCTCTCGCCAACGTTTCATCGATGAAGTTCGTTTCACGGGATTACGTCCGGCCTACCAGTTCGCGATGCTGTAGCGAGCATGTGCGCTGGACGTCCATCACTGTGCTGGCAGTCCGGCGCGCTCCATCAGGGACACGAGTGGCAGCATGCGAAACGGTAGAGATCACGAGGGCGAGGCTGTGCGCCAGCCGGCCTCGGGAGTGGATGCGCTGGACGCGACGCCCTCTGCGCCCACCCTCTCGACGCACTGGCGGACTGGGCCGCGTACGCGCGCCTGGGACGAATTGTGGCGCTGGCTGCTCGCCCCCGACGAACTCCATCCGTCCGGCTCGGCGGGAACGCCCGCGAGCAATGATCCGGAACGGCGGCGGGGCCGCTGACCACTACCCCTCGCCTCCTCGCCCGCTCCCTTCCGCCACCACCGTTCCCTTGCCTCGACCGGTAGGCTGGAGTGAACGATGCCGATGACTCACATCCCCGACCCGACGGAGACTCCCATGCGAGCAATCATCTACTCCCGCGTCTCGACCGACGCCCAGGAACGAGACGGAACCTCGCTCGACACGCAGGAGCGCGCCTGCGACGAGGTGGCCACGGACCGCGACTGGCGCGTGGTGCGCCGCATCCGCGAAGCCGCGAGCGGCGGTGTGCTCGAACGTGACGGTCTCGACGAGCTTCGGGCCGCGTTGCGAAGAGGGGAAGCCGAGGTGGTCGTCGCCTTCGCTGTCGATCGCCTCTCACGCAGCCAGAACCACATCGGCATCCTGTTCGACGAATTCGAACGCGCCGGCGTGCGCCTGGAGTTCGTGACCGAGCGCTTCGAGGACACGGCCGTGGGGCGCTTCATCCTCGCCGCGCGTGCCTTCATCGCCGAGGTCGAGCGGGAGAAGATCGCCGAGCGCACGATGCGCGGCAAGGAGGAGCGGGCGCGCAGTGGGCGCATCCCGCAAGCGACCGGGGCGGGCTGCTACGGCTACACCTACAACCCGGCCATCGGGCGCCGGGAGATCGAACCCTTCCAGGCGGCGGTCGTGCGCCGCATCTTCGAGCGCTACGCCGACAGCCGCAGCTTCTCGTCCGTTTCCAACGAACTCAACGACGCCGGCATCCCCGCCTTTTCCGGGGGGCGCTGGTACCCGATCACGGTGCGGCGCACGCTCCTCAACGAGGTGTACATCGGACGCACGGTGTACCGCCGCACCAAGCGAGTGCCGGTCCGCGCGCCCGGCGCGCGGCATCGCACGCGTGTGGTGGAACGGCCCGAGAACGAGCACATCGAGATTCCGGGTGCGACGCCCGCGATCATCGACGGTGCACTCTGGGCGCGCGTGCAGGCGATCTTGAACGACCCCGAGCGTACGAGCCGCCGCCCCGTGGCGAAGCGGCGCTACGAGCTCCGGGGGCGGCTGCGCTGCGGCGTCTGCCAGAGTGCGATGGTGGGGCAGACGCTCTCCTCGAAGGGCAAGCGCTATCCCTACTACCGCTGCCGGCACGCGTACACGAAGAGCACGTCGCGCGCTTGCACGGCTCGCTACATCCCGGCGGAGGCGCTGGAGCAGGAGATCCGGGCGGAGGTGCGCAAGGTGCTGACCGAGCCCGAGGTGGTTCTGCGCGAGCTGAAGGAGCCCGCCGATTCCGCCGACGCCCGCGAGGCGATCGAGCGTCTGGAATCCGAGTTGGCGACGCTGAAGAAGCGCGAGGAGCGGCTCGTCCGCCTCTTCGGCTACGACGAGGTCGACAGCACCGTGGTGCGCGCCGAGCTCCGCGAGGCCCAGCGACAGCGCGACGTTCTCAGCACGGAGCTGGAGACGCTTGCCCGTCCAGCCTCGGCGATTGCGGCCGGCGTCAACGAGGCTGGCCTCCGGCAGGTGTGCGCGACGATCGCCGCGCGGCTCGACGGCGCCGAGCCGGAGCAGTACGAGCGCGTGTTGGAGGCCGTGCAGCTGAGTGTGGCGGCCACCCGGGACGAGGTCACGGTCGAGGGACTGCTCCCGACCGACTCCCAAGAATCTCCCAAATCTTCCGACTGTCCGCCGGAATGCGCAGATTCTGACGCCGGTTTATCACCATTGAACAAACATCGGCATCACTGTTCAGAAGCGACAAGATCACTCGCGTGCCGCTGGTGGTGACGGTGGCTCTTGCGAGGCGAAAGGGCGTGATCAAGGCTGAGCGACGCAGCGTTCGGGGGCAAGAGAAGTGAGCCGACGCAATAGCGCGCCAGCCTGCTGAGGCTGGGACTCGATCGCTATCGCAGTCCCGCGACGATCTCCTCGGCGAGCTTCGCACCAGGGTCCCGCTCCGCTCCTCGGCGGGCCTCCGGGCCGATGTCGGTGCACGGTCTCAGCCGGGGGCGGCGATCCGCTCAACCGCAGCGTCCTCGACGGCGGGCTCCGGTGCGGGCGGTCACGGGGTCACTCCCGGATTCGGATCCGCGAGTCTTCCACGATCCAGAGCTGCCCCTCGGGGGAGGACTCCCCCAGTCGCTCAATCAGGACGGCACCCACCGCCAGGACAGCATCCCGCGCTCCACGGGACAGCCGGAAGACGACGATGCCGGAGTGCTCGGCAGGCGGGTATGTCCGGATATCGGAGAAACCGAGATCCTGCGTGACCAGCACCCGCTGTTCCCCGATACAGACCGAGGCGACCTCCTCGTCCGACGCGCCGCCGAGGCCTTCGTCGACGACCGTGGCCGCGTCGTGACCCGACTCCGTGAACAGGCGCTTGAGCTGAATCGGCAGGTTCTCGTCGAGCTTGACCCGCATGGGTCGTCCCTATGCGCCCAGCGGCACGACCCGCTCCCTCGCCAACTCAGCGGCGTACTGGAGGACCGCCTTGACCGCATCAGCAGACACGGACGGGTAGCTCTCGGCAATCTCCGCGGGCGTCAATCCCGCGGCGAGGTTATCGAGGATCACGGTGACCATGACGCGGGTGCCGGCGACGCACGCCTGCCCGTGGCAGACCTCCGGGTCGACGGTGATGTGGTCACGCCAGTCCATGCCCGGCCCCGTTCCCCAGCGCCGGATCATGTTCCGCTTGCGCCACTTCCGCTGTCAAACAGACGTGATCCTCGAGAACACCTGGGCGAGCAGGTCGCCGCCAGTGGGGTCATCGTTCAGAAGCAACAAGATCGAGCGCGTGCCGGTGGTGGGCCGCAGGTATCCGGATGAGGCGGCCGGCACTCGCAGGCGGCTCGTCGGTAATCACGATGTCGCAACCGCGCGCCAGCTGAGTTCGAGGAGGCGCAAGCAGCTCACCCCGGCTTCCTGTCCGGCCCGGCCCGGATGCGTCCGTCTACTCGGTCGCGGCGCCCTCCGCCTCCTCGAACATCTCGGGGAAGCTGTAGCGAAGGGCGTGGTCGACGTCGGCCCGCCGGAGCCTTCCCTCGACCCCGCGCGAGCCGCCCTCCGCCTCCGCGGCCGAGCTCACCATGTAGGCCTTGTGCGCCGCGACGATCTGGCTGCTGTAGCCCAGCGCGTCCTGCGCGCTGTTGATCGCGGCCTTGGTGGTTCGCAGCTGGAACGGCTCGTTCTCCGCGACGCGCTCGGCGTAATCCAGCACACGGTCATCGAGCTCCGCGCGAGGAACGACGGCTGTCACGAACCCCAACTCGCGGGCCTCCTCGGCGAGGATGAAGCGGTTCTCGAACAGGATCTCCTTGGCCTTGCGGATGCCGATGTCGTAGGGCACGGCGAAGTACTGGAACAGCCCGGCGCGGAACTTCGCATCGTCGGCAGCGAAGATCACGTCGGCGGCCGAGGCCACCATCCAGCCGCCGTTGATGCACCAGCCCTGCACTGCCGCGATCAGCGGACGCGGCAGGTTCCTCCAGCGCAGGCCGAAGTCGACGTAGAGGTCGTAGGTGCGGTGGAAGCGGCCGGCGCGGCCCTCCTCGTAGGGTCGCGCCTCGCGGTCGGCCAGCTCGTCGGGCGTTCCGAGGTCATGACCCGCGGAGAACGACTCGCCCTCGCCGCGAAGCACGATGGCGCCGACACCGGGGTCGTTGGCGGCCTCGTGGAAGGCGTCGTCCAGCTCCTCCAGCAACGGCCTGCTCTGCGCGTTCCGGTAGCGCGGGCGGTCGAGTGTTACGACGGCGATGCGGCCTTCGCCGCGGCGTTCGGCACGGATCTGCCGGTAGCTCATTCTGCGTTCTTCCAGGCCTGGTAGTTCGCCCTCGCACGGTCGATCGGCGCGATCCGGCGCTGCCCCGAGGGTAGCTGCGCGCCGCTCGAGCTCCCGCCCCCGAACTGGGTCTGGTGAGCGCTGATGATCGCGGTCGTGTACCCCTGCGCGTCCTGCGCCTGGTTGATGGCGAGCTTGATCAGGCGCAGCTGGAAGGGGTCATTCTCCGCGACGCGGTGGGCGTAGCTCATGACCTCCTCGTCCAGCCGGTCGTCCGGGACTACCCGGCTGACGAGGCCCATCTCGCGCGCTTCGCTCGCATCGATGAAGCGCGGCTGGAAGAGAATGTCCTTCGCGTTGCGTACTCCGACGTCCCAGGGCACCGAGAAGTACTGGAACTCTGAGCCGAGGAACATCGCCGTCTCACTGGCGAAGATGAGGTCCATCGCCGTGACGACCATCCACCCGCCCAAGATACAGTAGCCGCGCACGGCTGCGAGGGTCGGAATCGGCAGGTTGCGCCAGCGGAAGCCCTTGTCGATATAGAGTTCCCAGCTGCGCTCGAACTCGCCGCGGACGCCCTCGGGGAACGGCCGGAGATCGTCGTCTTCGAGCTTTTCGGGAGTGCCGAGGTCGTGCCCGGTCGAGAAGTGATCGCCTGCGCCGCGGAGCACCGCAACACGGATCTCCGGGTCATCGGCAGCGTGCAGGAGCGCCTGGTCGATCTCCTCGAGCTGGATGCGGCCTACGGGGTTCCGGTAGTGCGGCCGGTTCATCGTGATGACGGCGACGCGGCCGTCCGTCTCGTAGATGGTGTCCCTGAATTCCATGATCGACCTCCGCTATTCGTCGCCGTACCCGGGGGGCGGCCCCATGCCCGTGACGCCGCGTTGTTCGAGCTCCTCGAAGCGCTCGCGCGTGACGCCGAGGATGCGATTGAGCACCGCGAAGGAATGCTCGCCGTGCAGCGGCGACGGCGACGTCACCGCGATCGGCGTGCGCGTGTACTGGTAGGGGATACCGATCTGCGGCATGCGCCCGACCTCCGAGTGCTCGACCTCGACGATGACGCCCCGCTCGCGGTAGACCGGATCCTCGGCAAGCTCGATCGCGGCGAGCACCGGCGACGCCGGCACCCCGGCCTCGCATAGCTCGTCGGCCAGTTCGTCCCGCGGCAACGCCGCCGTCCACCGCGCGATCGCTGCGTCGAGGGCGTCCTCGTGCTGCTTCCGCCCGGCGTTGTTGACGAACCGGGGATCTGTCGTCCAGTCCCGCGGCCCGGCGAGTTCGCAGAGCGCGCTCCACTGCAGTTCGGACTCGGCGGCCAAGGCGATCCACTGCTCGGTCGCCCCGTCGCCGGGGGCGGAGGGGTAGATCCCGTGCGGCGCGAACGTGAGGTGACGATTCCCCATCCGCGGCCGCACCTCGCCGGTCACGTGGTACTGGAGCATCGCGTCGCCCACGTACGTGAGGTTGGCTTCCTGCATCGAGAGATCGATGAACTGCCCCTCGCCGGTCCGCTCGCGATGATGGAGTGCGCTCACGATCGCCGCGAATCCGTAGGCGCCACCCACGGGATCGGGGATCATCTCCCCCGAGTTCAACGGCTGCGAGTCCAGGTAGCCAAGCAGCGACGACATGCCGGATGTCGGCTCGACCGTCCCGCCGTTCCCAATCGCCGCGCTCCACGGCCCCGACTGTCCGTAGGCGCAGAAGCTCGCCATCACCAGGTCGGGCTTCACCTCTCGCAGCTGCTCGTAGCTGAGGCCAAGGTTGCCCATCACGCGCGACGAGAAGTTCTCGACGAGCACGTCTGCGGTGCGCACGAGATCGAGGAAGAGCTGCCGGCCTTCCGGGTCGGAGAGGTCGAGCGTGATCGCGAGCTTGTTGAGGTTCACCGAGTTGTAGAGGGGCGAGCAGTTCCAGCTGTGCCGGGCGCTGTCGCGTTCCCGCAGCGCCGCCGGGATGGCCCCGCCGTACCCCCCTCGCCAAACGTCGGGCAGCTTTCGCGCCTCGACCTGGATTACTTCCGCGCCGTGCAGGGCGAGTTGCTCCGTGCAGAAGGTGCCGAGCCAGGCGTGCGTCAGTGCGACGACGCGTAGCCCCTCCAACGGCCCCCTCGCCGGCGCCTCGCCGGCTCGCGGCGGCGTGACCGCCGCAGCGGGCTCCACGTGCGCCGAGTCGGCGCCGGGCTCGGGCGCCGATCGGCCAAGCGACCATGGCGTCGCCGACATCCGGAACGGCGCGCCCGGGTACTCGGGACCGTCCGCGGCGTCGGGCGGACGGACGAAGTAGCCCCGGCCACGAAGCTGCGGATGCACGGACAGCTCGTCCATGTGGAGGACCGGCCCCGCGCTGATTCGCAACACCGAAAGCGAGTCGAACAGCTCCGCTCGCGTGTGCTCCCGCAACCTCGCCTCAATGGCGTCGCATAACTCGTCCTCGTGTGCCTGGCGGCCGGCGGGTGTCGCGAACCGCTCATCTTCGGCGTACTCCTCGCGACCGAGCGCGAGCATGGCGTCCCGGAACCGCTCGCCCGGCGGCAGCGCGAGGGAGAAGTGCCCGTCGGCGACGGGGACCGGGAACGTGTCGACGATACAGACTCGCTTGCGGGGACGCGGCTCGCCCTGATACTGCGCGATCAGGAACCCGCCCTGGAAGATCTTGAGCAGTGTCTCGTCCTCCGCGATGTCGATGGACTGGCCGGCCGGCATGCCGCCGTGGCGCTCGTTGGACAGGAGCGCCGAAACCGCCGCTCCGTAGGCGAGCGTCCCCGCCTGGTACGACGCGATGAAC
Organism: Dehalococcoidia bacterium; assembly: GCA_965261685.1. Classification (GTDB taxonomy): domain Bacteria; phylum Chloroflexota; class Dehalococcoidia; order UBA2979; family UBA2979; genus VXMT01. The sequence continues at coordinate 69,118 of CBDHDI010000004.1, read as the reverse complement.
CCCGATCCCTGCAGCGGCTCGCGCCCGACGAGCCCGTTCGCAGCCGCCCAGCCGCTGCGCGCCCAGGCCGTGAGGTCGTTGCCCGGGAACTGCGAGCGGGCGCAGGTCAAGCCGTGGGGCGTAATCGCCACGACGACGGCGTTCGGGTGGATGTCGGCCAGGTCTCCGGGCGAGACAGCAAGGCCCCCGGCCGGGCGTGCGCTGACGACGACAATATCCGAGCCGCGTACCAGGCTGGCCAGTTGCCCACCATCCCCGTCCTCGAGCACCACCGAGCGCCGATTTGCGAGCACGAACATCGCAACGATGCTGCGCCCGTCTTTCGCGAACGGCGCGAGGCGCCGGCTCGGGTGCCCGGAAGGTGGCTCGGCGAGCGTGACGTCCGCGCCCATGTCGGAGAACAGCCGCGCGCACCACGCCCCGGAGACCGAGCGCGAGAGGTCGAGCACCCGCACGCCGTGGAGCGCGCCGACAGATTTCCGGGCGTTCACGATGGATGGGCTGCCGACAATCGACGGGATCCTCCACGCGCCGCGGCGTGCGCCGTCACCGCGGCCGTCCGTCCGCGCGCTCCTGCGCATCGGGGCGGGCCGGGTTGCGGCGTGCGAGGATCCCCTCCATCCGCGCGCGGATGGCGGCGTCGTACTTGTCGCCGTCCGCCAGGATGTCGTGCGTCAGGATGTAGAACCGCACGTCGCGCACGGCCTCGACGACCTGTGCCGCGACGTCGGCGGGGTCCATGAACTCGATCGGGGGGACCGTCTCGCCGGCCGCGCCTCGCCGCTCCGGCGGCGGACGATGCGCCTCGTGCTCGCGGCCGGGGCGGTTGCGCTCCGCAACCCCGAGGCGCGTCTCCACGGGGCCGGGGCAGAGCACGGACACACCCACCGAGCTGCCCGCCAGCTGCCACGCGAGCGTCTCCGAGAGCGCCACGACCGCGTGTTTCGTCGCCGTGTAGATCCCGTAGTGCTCACGCGTGAGGAGGCCCCTCACGCCGCCATTGTCGCACCACAGCCGACGCGCTCAGTGTGTGCGTATCCGGGCCTAGAGTCGGGGAGAGCTATCCTAACCCGCGCGTGTTATGTCTACCATTGAACAAACATCGGCCTCACTGTTCAGAAACGACAAGATCCAGCGCGTCCCGGTGGTGGTGACGGTGCGTCTCGTGAAGCGCGGCAGGCGCGCGTGAGTTGGTCCGGGGCGGACACGCCGCTGGTGCGAATCCCGCACGGTTCACCAACATGGCACCGAAGCGATCGGCGACATGTGAATCGCTCCATGGAGCCAGCACCTTCACCGGACAGAGTCGCACCGCGGGCCTGTGAAGGCCTTCGGCGTGGGGATGCGTTACGCAATCAGCACGTCCGCTCAGCGCAGCTTCCACTGGGGCGGACGCTTCTCGGCGAAAGCTCTCGGGCCCTCGATCGAGTCTTCCATCGCCTCGACCTTGTCGAACAGTGCGAGCCCGAAGCGCTGCGCCCAGTGATCGTCCTGGAAGAGGTAGCGGTGGATGAGTTCCTTGTGCGTCCAGACCGAGACCGGGCCCATCTCGCAGACCTCCTCGGCCCACTGGATGGCTTCGTCGAGCAACTGCTCCCTCGGCACGACTTTGTTGACCCAGCCGACCTCGTACATCCGCTGCGCGGTGTATTGCCGCGCACCCCAGAGGGTCATCTCCATGACGATGGCGGGCGGAATCATGCGTGCCGCCTGCGCCATGAACGACGCCGGGAGGTTCCAGCGCACTTCCGGGACCCCGAACATCGCGTGCTCCGCGGCGATCCGCACATCGCAGATCTGGGACAGGTACCACCCCCCCGCTACGGCGAAGCCGTTCACCGCGCCGATGATCGGCTTCCAGAACTCGTGGTCCGTCGGGGCGAGCTTGGACCAGCCACCCTGATCGTCGACATACTGGACGAAGCCGCCCTCGTACTCCTCGTCGAGTTCGGCGCGGTCCTTGAGGTCCTCGCCGGCGCAGAAGAAGCGGTCCCCCACCGCGGTCAGGATCACCGCCCAGATGTCGTCGTCGGCCTTGAGGCGCGGCCACTCCTCGGCGAGGCGACGGGCGAGATCGAAGTTGATCGAGTTGCCGCGCTCCTCACGGTTCACGGTCATCACCGCATAGTGCTTCTCCGGCACCCGCTCTACGAGCAGCACCTCATCTCCTCGAATCGCCATGTTGGGCCTCCCTGGGGTTTCGTACTCGCATGGTGAGGGACGTACCGGCCTCACTCCCGCGAGGGGAGCAGCACCGTGCCATGGGCTGGCGTCGCGACCCCCTCGCGGTCGTTCGTGATCGAGAGCTCGAGTTCGACGGCGTTGCCCCCGTCGGTCTGTTCCTTGGCGACCACCTTGCCACTCACGGTGATGGTGTCGCCCGGCATGTTCATGCGTCGCATCTCGAAGTGGAGCCTGCGTACCCAGCCCTCCGGTCCGGCGAAGTCGGCGAGGAGCCGGTAGAGCTGCGCGCGAGTCCAGCCCGTGTTGTAGAAGATGGTGCGGTGCCCTCCGGACTGCGCAAACGGCGGGTCGTGATGCACCGCGTAGAAGTCCTGCGAGCCACTCACCTGCTTGACCATCTCCGTCCAGTCGAGCGGATAGGAGAATCCCGGCAGTTCGTCACCCACGCTCACGTCCTCGAAATAGATCTGCAGTAGTGGGTCCAGCTTGACGGCCATTGCCGTGCCCCCTCGTGCTGAGCGCCTACGCCGTCTACAGCCCGAGCGGGTCGGGGTCGGCCTCGATCTCCTCGGGCGCGCGGTGGCGCAGGCTCGTGTTTCGGCTGATCGCGACGAGCTCGTCGTCCTGGTTGTAGAAGCGCGTCTCGTCGACGATCCAGATCGCGTTCGGGTCGAGGCGGATCGGTTTGACGTAGATGTCCGCGATCGAGGGCTGCGACCAGAGCCTGTCGCCGATCTTGATGGGCTCCAGGAACTCCCACGTCGTGCTGAGGTTGATTGCCCGATCGCCGATCACAGGAACGTCGAGTTCCTCGTTTTCGGGCGCCGGGATATCAGGGCCGCCGTTCCAGTTCGGCCAGGTGCCGTCGCCGGCGAAGTAGTCGGCCATCACCCCGGGGGCGATGTTGTCGCCGTACTGGCTGTCCCTCCCGTACTCGGGGTCGATGAAAAGGGGGTTCCTCCCGTAGCACATATGCTCATGGCGACGGATCGGATCGTGCTCCACCGGGTAGAGGCCATCCTTCCGCTCGCCCGTTCGTCCGACGTACTGCTCCCGGATCCTGTCGATGTCGAAATCGGCGGCTGCTACCTTCGGCATTGATTCCTCCTCACCCAAGCCGCGAACCGATCGGCCGGCTCACGGGGCGCTCGCGTACGGGCCCGGCGGCCGGCCCCGCGCACGCTAGATGCGCGACCAGTGCACCAGCGAGTACGGGGGGTCGTGATCGGGATGGTGCTCGAACACCGCTTCGACCTCGGCACCGATGGGGACGTCTTCCTCCGGCGCGCCGAGCAGGTTCCCGACCATTCGGATGTTTCCGGCGTGCGGGAGCTCCACGAGGACAACGACGTACGGCACCGCCTCGACGAGCGCCGGGTGCACCGGATGCCACGCGCGCTCCCAGGAGTAGATCTGCCCGCGCGGCTCCACCTGTCGCCACTCGATGTCGTACGAGTGACAGCTGTGGCAGAGCCACTCCGGACCCCACTGCCATGTCTCGCACGAGGGGCAGAACTGAACCAGGAGCTCGTTGCGGGCCGCACCCTCCCAGTACGGCCGGTCGAGCTCGTTCAGCAGCGGCACCGGGAACGCCGGAGCCTCGGCGAAGTACACGCCGCCTGCCTCGATTTCGGACTTCGTCGCATTGGCCATCGCTTCGTTCCCTACACTTCCGCGCCCAGGAGCAAGTTGCTTGTCGGCTCGACCATCGGCCCCGACGCGACCAGCGAGATTCCGGCACCCTCGACCTGCGAGGTCGAGGTGCCGCGGATCTGGCGCGTCGCCTCGGTGATCAGTTCGAAGCCGTGCATGTAGCACTCGGCCAGATTACCGCCGCTCGTGTTCAGCGGGAGGCCCCCCGTGTCGAAGCGGAAGTTCTCGAGGGTGAACTCCTCGTTGATCCGCTCCACGGGGACGAGTCCGTGCTCGACGATGCTCATCATTACGCCGCCGGTGAAGTTCTCGTACATCTGCGCGACGTCGACCTCGTCCGGCTTGACCTCGGCCATCTCGTAGAGCCGCTTGGCCGTCACCTTGAAGTTGGAGGTCGCGTAGTCCGGCGCGTTGTGGGCCGAGGCCGATTGGCGGTAGCCCGACCCCTGCGCGGCTCCAAGGATGTACGCAGGCTTCTGCTTCAGGTCGCGGGCGCGCTCGGCGGTCGTGATGATCGCCGCAGCCGAGCCGTCGTTCTCCTGGCAGCAGTCGTAGAGGTGGAACGGCTCGACGATCCAGCGCGAGTTGTCGTACGTCTCCTCGTCGAGCGGCCGGCCGTACATGACGGCGCGCGGGTTGCGCTGGGCATGGAAGTAGCAGGCGAGCGAGATCGCCCGCAGCGCCGCCTGTTCCACCCCGTGCTCGTACATATAGCGATGGGTCTTCATCGCGAACATCTGCGCGGGCGACATCACCCCGTAGGGCATCGCGAGGGCGTCCGGCCCCTCCACGCCTCCCGCTGCAACGGCCCCACCGAAGCGTCCGAACTCGCCCTGCGAGAGTGCCCGGTAGGCGACGGCGTAGTCGCATAGCCCGGTGGCCACGGCCGCAGCCGCATTCATGATCGCGCCCGAGCCCCCACCACCACCTCCGCCCCAGACCATCGAGCTGACCTTCAGATCCTCGATGCCCAGCGCCGTGGCGAACCGGATCCCCTCGTTGCGATCCATCGAGTAGGAGAAGAAGCCGTCGATCTCGCGAATGTCGATACCGGCATCGTCGGCGGCCTTCTGCATGGCCATGAGGCCGAGCTTGAACTCGGCGTCCTCTGCCCCGCCCCGCCTGTAGTAGGCGGTCTCCCCGATGCCGACGATCGCGGCCTTCCCTCGAATCGTCTTCGTCACGTGCCCCTCCAATCACTGCTCGCGCAGACCCGTTGTTCTCCGCTCACGCTGTGGCGTCGCTCCCGTACGTGCTGCCGAACCGACCCACCATACGCTCCTTGTAGCGCGGATCGAACTCGGCGATCCTCAGTTGGGCCGCCGGCGGCAGGCCCAGCCGATCCTCGAGATCGGCGGGGGGCGGCTTCATCTCGGCCGCCTCCGGTGTGACGCCCATCGCACCCGAGGCGACGTACCCCTCGTACTCCTCCTCGCTGCAACCCAGCAGCTCGGTCGCGACCAGATGGTTATGCTCACCGAGCATAGGGGCGCGCGAACGCAGCTCCGCGGGAGTGCGGGAGAGCCCGGCCGCGGCGCCGGGCCAGGCCCGGCGGCCGGCCCCTTGCTCCGGCGCGTGGTCGACGAGCCAGAAGAACCCCCGGGTCGCGAGGTGCGGATCGAGCAGCAGGTCACGCGCGTTGGCCGCGACTGCGGCCGGAACACCCCGAGCCTGCAGCTCGGAGACCGCTTCGTCGCCGTCGCGGGGGCGCGCCCACGCCTCGATCGCCTCGCGGACCCGCGCCTGCTCGGCGGCGGAAAGCGGCCGCGCCCAGGGATCACGATCGAAGTCGAGGGCCTCGAAGTCGATGAACTCGCGCAGCCCGTCCCACGAGGCACGGTCGCAGACGTCGACCACGAGCCAGCGCGAGCCGTCGTCGCACGGGTAGCAGCCGGCGATCGGGTGACCGTCGTCGCCGTTCCCGCGCGGACCAGGAACGCTCGCGCCGAAGCCGCGGGCGAGGTGCGCGTCGCCGATCAGGTTGACGCCCACCTCGTACTGCGAGACGTCGACCCATGCGCCCTTGCCGGTGCGATCGCGCCGCTCGAGCGCGGCGACGATGAGGAAGGCTATGTGATAGGTCGCGGGGTGGTCGGTGAGGGGGATGGTGCCGCGCTGGGGTTCCTCGCCTGCGTATCCGTTGAGCGAGGTAATCCCGCTCATGACCTCGCTCATCATTCCGTATGAGCGGATTTCGCTGTACGGACCGCCGTAGCCGTAGCCGGAGGTGGAGACGAAGACGAGGTCCTCGCGGGCGGCGCGCAGGTCCTCATAGCCCAACCCGAGATCCTCCATGAGCTGCGGCGGATGGCTGTCGAGAACGATGTCGCAGCTCGCGACCAGGCGCAGGAACAGCTCGCGGCCCAGCGGGTTCCCGACATCCAGCCCGACGCAGTAGGCCTTGTTCCGGTGTTGCTCCAGGTAGATGCCGCTCTGCTCCCAGTACGGGTCGCCGGCGACGCCATCGGGGAAGCACAGGTTCCGCGCCAGGTCCGGCCGCCGGTAGTGCTCGACGCGGATGATCTCGGCGCCGAAGTCGGCGAGCAGGCGCGCCGGGAATGTGCCCGCCTGCACGATCCCGTTGTCCAGCACGCGTACGCCGTCGAGCGCCCCGAACATCAGATTGCCCCCGCTGCTGCGGCCGCCTGCAGCTCGCCGTCCGAATGGCCGAGCAGTTCGCCGAACACGTTGGCATTGTGCTCACCGAGCCGCGGCGCCACCCGTGTGCGCTCCCGGGCGCCCTCCGAGAGCGCGTACGGCGGCCCGGGCATGCGTCCCTCGGAGCCTCCCGGCAGCCGGAGCGGGTCAAAGTGCGCGCGCGCCTCCAGGTGCTCGCAGGCGGCGACCTCGTCCAGCGTTTGCACCATGCCCGCCGGGATGCGGTGCTCCTTCGCCCGATCGAACCACTCGCGGCGCGTGCGGTTGCGCATCGAGCGGGACATGACATCGGCCACGCGTCCGGCGTTCGCGGTCATCGAGAGCGGAGGTTGCAGCTCGGGATCGAGGATCAACTCCTCCGCCTCGAGCGCGATGGCGAAGACATCCCAGGGGACCGCGGTGTGCCAGTTCACGATGATCGGGCCGTCGGAGGCGGGTTTCATGTCGAGCCAGCCGCGAGCCTGCAGCGCCCCCTGGTACTGGTAGTCGGCGAAGTGCATGAAGTACGAGGCGACGAGCGACTCCTGGATGGAGACGTCCACATGCTGGCCCTCGCCGGTCAGCCGGGCGTGCCGCCGGGCGATCAGGGCGGCATGCGCTGCATTGGACCCTGCCCAGTACTCGGAGATGTGGCGCGGATAGCGCAGCGGCTCACCGTCCTCGTCGCCGTTGCCGTCCATGAGCGCCGCGGCTGCCTGCAGGGTGAGCGAGGTGCCCCGAAGGTCGCGCGACGGCCCACTGACGCCGAAGTTCGTGATGCTCACCCACACCACAGAGGGGTTCACGCCCAGCATCTGGTCCAGGCCGAAGCCGTGGCGCTCCAGCGTACCCGGAGCGAAGTTCTCGACGACGATCTCGGCCCATCGAACGAGCTCGCGCAGCCACTCGGCGCCGGTCGGCGTCGTGAAGTCGAGCGTGACCGATCGCTTGTCCGCATTGAGGAAGGCGTGGACGGCGCTGACCGCCTCGCCCGAGCCATCGTCGAGCAGCGGCGGGAGCACGCGGGCGGGGTCCCCCGCGCCGGCCCGCTCCACGTGAATGACATCGGCTCCCGCGTCCACGAAGAGCTTCGCGCAGTACGGCCCGGCGGTGTAGTGGCCGAGATCAAGGATCCTCAGTCCCTCCAGCAGATCGTTCATGCCACAGACCCCCGGAGCCGCGGGTCGAGGGTGTCTCGCAGGCCATCGCCCAGCACGTTGATCGAAAAGACCGTGACGGCCAGGGCGACGCCCGGGAAGAACGCCATCCAGGGGGCCCGGGTGACGTACGGCCTGGCCTCCACCCCCATCATCTGCCCCCAGGTCGGGTCCGGCGGCTGCACGCCGTAGCCGAGGAAACTGAGCACGGACTCCGCGAGGATCGCCGAGCCGAAGTTCAGGGAGGCGATGATGATGATGGGCGCGATCACGTTGGGAAGCACGTGCCGCGCCATGACGCGTAGCGGCGTGGCACCGATGGTGGTTGCCGCCTCGACGTAGATCTCCTCGCGCACGCTCATCACGGCGCCGCGCACAATGCGGGAGCTGGTGACGCCCTGGTAGAGCCCGATGATCAGCGCGATGCTCAGGAAGCTGGCGCCGGCCATGGTGACGATGAGCAGCAGGAACAGGATGAACGGGATGCCGATCGCCGCGTCCACGATACGCTGGAGCACCATGTCGGCGATGCCCCCGGTGTAGCCCGAGATCGCACCAACCAGCACTGCGATGAGGAGACCGAAGGCGACGGCGGCCAACCCCAGGAGCAGCGAGAAGCGCGTCGCGACCAGCACGCGGCTGAGGATGTCACGCCCCAGGTTGTCCGTCCCGAACAGGTACCCCTCCCCTGGTGAGCGCAGCCCGTTCAGCACGTCCGTATCGTACGGATCCTTCGGGGTGACAGCTGGACCGATCACGGCGATGACCAGTCCGAACAGCAGCACGATCGCCCCGAACGTCGCCAGCGGCTGTCGCCGGGCAAACAGCCTGATCGCACGCCACCACTCCAGTCCCGCACTCATGCGGCCCGTCCTGAGTTCGCGTAGGCGGCCTCCGGCGTGCGTAGCCATCGGACTCCCATCAGGCGCGGCTGTGCCTTATGCGTGGATCGATGAAGCCGTACGAGATGTCGACGGCCAGGTTCGTGACGATGATGATCGCCGCCATGAACAGCGTGACCGCCTGCACGACCTGGTAGTCGCGCCTCGAGATCGCGTCGAGCGACAGCTGACCCAGCCCGGGGAGCGCGTAGATGCTCTCCAGCACGACCGATCCGCTGAGCAGGAAGATGAAGCGGATGCCGATCAGGGTGACGACGGGGATCAGCGCGTTGCGCAGCGCGTGCCGGCGAATCTGCGTTGCCCTTGAGAGCCCCTTCGCGGCGGCCGTGCGCATGTAGTCGAGGCGCAACACCTCGAGCATCGTTGCGCGCAGCATCCGCATGATCGAGCCCGCGAGGAACACAGTGCCGACCAACGCCGGAACGAGCATGTGCCGGATGCTCGCGATCGGATCCTCCTGCAGCGGCACGTGCCCGATCGGGGGCGTCCAGCGCCAGTAGTACGCCGGGAGCGAGATCGTGAGGACCGCGATCCAGAAGAACGGGATCGAGATGCCGCCGATCGCAATCGTGCGCAGCAGGTAGTCGAGCGCCGACCCGCGCATCACCGCGGAGAGCACGCCGAGCGGTAGGCCGATCGCCAGGCTGAAGATGAGCGTCATCATCGCCAACTGTAACGTCACGGGCGTCCGGTCGCGGATTACGTCGGAGAGATCCCGGCCCGAGGCGAGCGACTCGCCGAGGTCTCCGCGCGCGAGTTCGCCGAAGTAGCGGGCGAACTGCACCGCGATCGGATCGCTGAGCCCGAGCTTCTCCCGCAGCGCCTCCGCCTGGCCCGGCCGGGCGCCCGTGTCCTGGAAGAACTGGTCGACGATGTCCCCTGGCATCAGCCGCACCGCGACGAACACGATCACGACCACGAGCACCAGCGAGATGCCCGAGACCAACGCGCGGCCGAGAAGGTATCGCGCCACCGGTCCGTTTCCGGCGGCTACTCAGTCGAGCCCGTCGTTCCGGCTGTCACCGGTCCTTACTTCCGGTAGACCTGATCCACCCGCCCGCTGTCCCAGAGCATCGGGATGCCCTCGATGCGCGAGAGGGCCGCGTAGGAGAAGGGTCCCGATCCCGTCCAGGCGTTGGCGATCTCCTCCGGCGTGTTGATGAAGCGCTGCATGTCCTGCATCAGCGAGATCCGTTCTTCGATGTCGAAGGTGCTCTCCTCGACCGCGAGCCTGCGGTCGAAGTCCGGGTTCGCATACTGCGAGAAGTTCCGGCCTCCCTCGCTGTGGTACATCTTCTGCATCGCGTCGTGGGCGTCGACGCCCATCGAGTAGGCCGACGAGATCATCTGGAACTCGTGCAACGCCTCGGCCTGCTTCCAGGTGCCCCACTCGAGAGCCTGCTCGGACGGTTGCAGGACGTTGCCGGAGACATCCTTGTACATGTCGACCGCGATCTGCAGCTGGTCGATGCCGACGAGGGTCTGGGGCACGGACCACCCCATGATCCGCCACTCCATCGGGTTGTCCGCGTCGAAACCCGCCGCAGCGAGCATCTTGAGTCCCTCGGCGACGTCCTGCTCGCGCCGCCCCAGACCGAAGCCCGGCAGGTCCTCGAACTCCGCGTCCGGGAGATGGAACGCGAGATGCCCCATCCCGAGCGCGATCGACGGCTTCGCTCCGATAGGCCAGCCGTAGGTGCGGTTCGGCAGGCGGTCCATGATCAGGTTGATCGCCCAACGCACACGGATGTCGGCGAAGGCGGGGTCCTGCGTGTTCATGAAGTGCCCGTGAGCGGAAGCGGCCATCACCTCCGAGTACACGTACCCGTCGATCCCCTCGGACTCAAGGAATCCACCGAACGAGTCGTGGCCGGGGAGCAGCTCGGCGGGAACGAGCACGATGTCGATATTCCCCGCCCGGAACTGCGACCAGTGGTCCTCGACGTCGAGTTGCTCGAGCTCGTCGAGATACGGCAGCCCCGTGCGCCAGTAGTCGGGGTTCCGCACGAGCTTGGCGCCGGCGTCGGGGGCGAAACTTTCGACGATGAACGGCCCCGTGCCGATCGTCGCCTCCGGACTCTTGAGGTCCCCGAACTGGTCGATCACCTCCGGCGCGACGGGAATCCACTGATAGCCCGCGAGCATGGTGAGGATGATCGCCGTCGGGTACTTCGTGGTGAGCCGCACGGTGGAGTCGTCCGGCGCCTCGATCGTATCCACTACTGCCAGGTCGCCGCTGTGGATGAACGAGGGGTCATCCGAGCGCGCCCGCTCGAGGCCGAACACCACATCGCTCGCCTTGAGGTCGCGGCCGTTGACCGGCGGCTTGTTCTGCCACTTCACGCCTTCGTGGAGCTTGAAGACGACGTTGGTCTCGACCTGCTCCCAGGACTGCGCGAGATCCGGCTCGGGCAACTGGGCGTCGCCGCGATAGCGGACCAGCCGGTTGTAGGTGGCGCCGATGATCTGCTGAGCCCCGGAGATGCTGTCCTGGTGAATGTCGAGGTGGGCGGTCGTGTTCTGAGCCCACGACATCTTCCCGCCACGCTTCGCCTCGTCCTCCGCGCTGGTAGCGGCCTGGGGCGGGGTGGCTGTCGCGCGTGGCGCGACCGTGGCCGTCGCCCGCGCAGGCGCCGGCCGCGGCGTGGCAGTGGCTGTCGCCGGCGCTGCGGTGGCCGTCGCCGGCGCTGCGGTGGCCGTCGCCTGAGCCGGGGCGGCGGTGGGCGTCGCTGTCGCCGGGGCTGCTTCATCGTCGCAGCCGATCAACGCGGCAGTGGCGAGTCCGGCGCCTCCAAGGACACTCCCTCGCAGGAGCGCCCGGCGGCCGATGAGCGCCTTTCCCAGGCTCCGGTACGTGGTATCGATGTCACTTCGATCATCTCGCGCGGCCATGCTGTCTGTCCCCCCGCGGCGGAGCCACTACGCTCCGCTGGCCTCTCTCAATCGTTATATAGCGATTGTTGTTAATTGGACCCGGCGTGTCAACCCACAGCAGTCCTCGGGTGGGGCGGGTGTGGACGCCACTGCCGGGCCGGCTCGAGCGCCTAACCTGTCTTATTCCTGAGTAGCTGCGACGAGTGGCGCCTTCTGAAATAGAGGCCAGGCGGTACATCCTGCTGTGCGTCCAAGCACAGAGAGGAGCTCCGCCATGACCCCCGATGACAGACTGTACCGCTTTCGCCAGCTCCCGCCCGCCACCGCGGTGCGCGGGCGCCGCAGGACCTCGCGGTCGTGCGCAGCCGCGATGCGCTCGTGCGTGCGCGGACGCAGCTCATCAACCACGTGCGCGGCGCCGTGAAGGCGTGGGGGAAGCGCTGGCAGGGTCGACGGCGCCGGCCTTCCACCGCAAGGCGGCCGAACATCTCCCCGAGGAGGTTGCAGACAGCGCTGCTGCCGCTGCTCGAGGTGATCGGCGAACTTAACCTTCGTGCTGACGATCGAGGATCGAGAGCGCTTCGCTCGCAGCCGCGATGTCGCCGCATACCTCGGCCTTGTGCCGAAGCGCCGCGACTCCGGCGGCCGCCGCACGCAACTGGGCATCTCCCGGCACGGCAACACGCAGCTCAGACGGCTGCTCGTGCAGTGTGCGCACTATATCCTCGGCCCCTCCGGCCCGGACTGCGACCTGCGCCGCTGGGGCGAGCGCTACGCAGGCTCGGGCGCGACGAACGCGAGGAAGCGCGCCGTCGTGGCGGTGGCCCGCCGGTTGGCCGTGCTCCTGCACGCGCTCTGGCGCACCGGCGAGGTTTACGAGCCGCTGCGTCAGGCCACCCGGGCGCAGAGCAAGGCAGCGTAGCGGACGACGGTCACAGGCGAAGGACCACCGCAACGACTGCACCGAGATGCCGGATAGCGGGCGACTGCGACTTGCCGTTTGTCCTTCGCAGGACGCAGACCAGCTAGCAGCGCCCCCTGGAAGCAGGTCCCCATCATGCCGCTGGACCCGCGGCCGCACCCCCGAGAGCGTGCTCGGAAAGGTCAAGGTATGGTCCGGACACACAGCAGGTGCCGCTGTTTCCACGACAACAGGATCGAAGCGCTTCCCGCTGGCGGTTCGGGCGCCGTTACCGCACCTCAAGAGGCGGCAGAGGGCGAAGCAGAAGTAACGGGAGGGCTAGCGTCTCGCCCGGGCAGCACGTGCCCACGATCGCGGGCGATCCGTCGCTCCTCGCGACCAGGGACGTGGCGGCACGGACGCCAGCGGCATGTAGCTCGCGGAGGGCCTGGAGTCGATCAGGTATCGCACCGGGGACTCCCGCGAACTCCCTGAGATGGCCGACGGGGACAACTGGTACTGCTCGCTCAGGCGCTCGAGGCACGCGTCGAGGTCGCGCCTGGCGAGGCGCAGATCCGGGTCAGGTGGCTACCATTGGACGAACATGGGCATCACTGTTCCGAAGCGACAAGATCGAGAGGGTGCCGGTGGTGGTGACGGTGCCTCTCGCGACGCGCGCCAGGCGGAATTAAGCAAGCCCGGCACCTTGGTCCCGGGTTCGAATCCCCGGTCCCCCACCCAGATTGGGTGGATGCGCCACCTCGGACCAGCATCGACCCATGTCACCCGGCTCAGGATGGGCCATGTTTCGCGCGAAGTTCATCGAGTTGAGTCGCTGCGTCCTCGGAGAGATCGAGACTGGAGAGCTTCTCCACAAGAGGCTGCGCCTGGTACCAGAACGACTGCGATGCATTGTGCTCGGCAACGTAGACCAGCAGCCGTACAGTTGCCTCAGGGTAACTCGACCAGTGGTCACCCTCGTCCATCGCATGAAGGACACGCCATCCCTCGACCGGCGCCTTAGCTCGAATCCACCGATCGAAGCTTGAAGGGGCGGGCTGCCGGGCTGCCGGGCTGCCGGAGCGTTCGGCGGGCGTGCCGGCGTTCGCCGGGCGGTGCCGGAGCGAGGAGCCGTCGCTCAGCGTCGCTCAGCGCGGCTCGGGGGCGCTGAGGGCGCCGGCGCGAGGGTGCGCGAGGCGTGCGCGGGCATGCTGGCGCGAGCCTCGGACCCGTGTTGGCGCTGTGAGCGAGCGTCAGGCCGGGAGCGGTAACGCCCGTAACCGCGCCAGGGCGGCTGCCCACTGGCCAGCCCAGGGCCAGCGCTTCGCGAGGTGCAGGGTCCAGCGCCGTGCAGAATGGGTGAGCCGTCCGGCGAGAGCGAAGTAGCGCCGCCTGAGCGTCCTGGTCGTCACGATTCCCTCGCCGAGCCCGAGCCGCGCCGTCCAGCGGGCGAGGTTGTGCGCGATCACCTGCACCGCGAGCCACGCCCCGTTCGCGCCGAAGCGGCCCGAGGGGAGATGGTTCAGCCCGACGCCGTATTTGAGGTCACGGATCGCGTTCTCGATCTCGGCGTGACGGCGATGGTCGGCCTCCAGCTCCAGCAGCTCCCCGGCGCGATCGGTGATGAAGGCGTGGTAGCTGTAGCTGGTGAAGAGCGCGAGCTGGGAGCCGGGCGTCGGCTTCACGCGCCGCACGATGAGCCGCACCGGGGCGGCGTCCTCCTTGTGCTGGAACGGCGTGTAGGTCGTCTCGGCGACAGCGGCGCCGTCGTCCTGCCAGTACGGGATCGGCGTCCAGTCCTCTTCCGGGATCGCCTCGATCAGCCGGCGTACGTTCGGCTGCTGGCGAATGGTGATTGAGAAGCGGACATCCTGCTTGCGACAGGCGGCGACGACGGCGTGGTTGTAGAAGCCACTGTCTGCGCGCATCGTGAGCTGCCCGCTCGCCCCGGCGTCGCGCACCCGCGCCACCGTCTCACGCAGGAAGTGTGCGGCCCCCCGAGCGGTGTTGGCGCGGCCCTCGCGCAGCCGCGCCATCAGCACGTCACCCGTCCCGGCTGCAACCGCGAGCAACGGGTGGTAGCCGCGCGCGCCGCTGTAGCCGGGCTGGCGGGCGCCCTCCTTGGCCAGGCCGTAGGTCTCGCAGAGCGTCGAATCGAGGTCGATCGTGAACGGCGCATCGCCGGGTCCCGCTCCGGCCGCCCAGCCGCGGGCGAGCAACTTGCGGCTGAGGCGGTCGAGCTGGCGGACGTGGCCCCAGCTGAAGCTGCGCAGGAAGGTCCCGAGGGTGGACGGCGCCTTCACCGTGCAGCCGAGCACGCTCGCCGTCCCGCCGGCGCGCAACGCAGCGGCGTCGTCGATGCACTCGCCGCCCGCGAGCGCCGAGGCGACCAGGGTCAGCAGCTTGTCGCCGGCGTTCGCCCGGCCCGGCGCGTCACCGAGGTCGAGGTAGCTGTCGGCGAGCTCTTGCAAACCGAGATGCTGGGCGAGCGTGGCCGGGAGGAGCAGCCCCGCATCGGCCACCAGGCGGTCGTCGTCGAAGGCGATGTCTATCCGGTCGGGGTCGCTCGTTGGTAGCATCTAATGGGTGCTCCCTGTCGCTGGTACGTGATTCGTACAAAACCATTGTCCCAGCTACAGCGGAGCACCCAACCGCAACCGCTCATGCGCTCTTCTTCGGTGGATCCCGGCTTAGGGATGGTCTGAACAGGTGGCGTATCGGGCGCGGTGCGGGTCGATCGGCGTACCGCGCCGCGCTGTGGGGGCCGATACCGCGGTTCAGGGGGTGGTCTCGCCTCCATGTCGCTCCGGAAGCGCTTCGGCGGGCGATTCCGGACGCAGCGCTCCCGCGATCAGGCGAGCTGAGGCTCGGCTCGCAACAGGTTCGCGAAACCGAGCAGCAGCGCGAGCCGCTGGCGGTTCTTCTCAAGACCCCGGTAGCGGACCTGCGCGTACCCGAAGTGCCGCTTCACGTAGAGAAACGGATGCTCCGCCTTCGCTCGCACTGAGGCCTTGCGCCGCTCCGCCTGTGCCTCAGCGCCGCCCGGCGGCAGCAGCCGCCTGAGACCCGGGCGCATCGCCACCTGCCAGCTCACCTCCGAACCCGCGTGCTCCGGGCGCTTCTCCACTCCCTGGTAGCCGGCATCACCCCACACCGCGCTCTCAGCGCCGTGCAACAGGCGGTGCACCTCGGTCACGTCGGCGATGTTCGCCGCCGTCGTGTGCACGCTGTGGACCAGCCCCGTCCGCGCATCCGTGCCGCTGTGCAGCTTCATCCCGAAGTACCACTGCCGGCCCTTTCTGGTCTGGTGCATCTCGGGGTCGCGCGCACGCTCCCGGTTCTTCGTCGATGACGGCGCGCTGATGATCGTGGAGTCCACGATCGTGCCCTCGTGAAGTCAGCGCTCGGATAGTGATCCAATCAGCGCTCGGATGGTGATCCATTTCGGGGCGTGTCCCAGCATCTCCGGCGGCGGGGCTGCGGAGGCTGGGGGAAGGGATGCTCCGAGTGGAAGACATGCACGTGTTGCGACACAAGGTGCTGGTCGAAGGTCTGAGCCGGCGGCAGGCCGCCCGGGGAGATGGGGATCAGCCGCAACACCGTCCGGCGCTACCTGACGCTGGCCGAGCCGGTACGGGTCGAGCGTGAACCGCGGCGGAAGCCGGTCCTCGAACGGGTGCAGCCGCGCCTCGACGCGCTGCTGGAGGAGTGGTCGGGGCGCACGACGGCGAAGCAGCGGCTGACGGCGACGAGGCTGCACCGCCAGCTGCGCGAAGAGGGCTACGAGGTCGGCGAGACGCTGGTACGGGACTACCTGCGGGAGTGGCGGCGCCCGGCGCGCCGAGGTCTACGTGCCGCTGGTGCACCGCCCGGGCGACGAGGCGCAGGTCGACTTCTTCGAGGTCACGGTCGAGGTGGGAGGCGAGCGCCGCAAGGCCTGGAAGTTCCTGATGCGGCTGATGTACTCGGGCCGCGACTTCGTCCGGCTCTACGAGCGCCAGGACCAGATCGCCTTCCTCGACGGCCACGTGCGGGCGTTCGCCACTTCGGCGGGGTGCCCCGGCGCATCGTCTACGACAATCTCAAGCCGGCGGTGCGGCGGCTGCGCTTCCCCCACCGCCAGCTCACCGAGCGCTTCGCGGCGCTGGTGAGTCACTACCTGTACGAGCCCTGCTTCGCGCGGCCCGGCGAGGGCCACGATAAGGGCGGAGTTGAGGGGCGCGGCAGGGGCGTGCGGCTGCAGCACCTCACGCCGATTCCCCGCGGCGACTCGCTGGCCGAGCTCCCGGACTGGCTGCAGGGGGAGGTGGACCGCCACGCCGCGCCGCGGGTGTGGGAGCGCTTCGCCGAGGAGCGGCCGCTCGTGGCGGAATACGTGTCCGAGGGACGAACCTGCGGGAACGGGAGGACCGGGTCCTCGGGCCCACAACCCCCGTCGGGCCTCATCGTTCGACTGGGCACTCGAGGGTGAGGGTGAGTGGGCGAAGCTGGCTGGCACGGTTCGCTATGACGCAGGCCACTCTGCTGCCAGAGCAGTAAAGAATGCGTCGCTCGTCTCCGTGACTACGCGGTCTTCCATTCTTCGAAGGTCGGTGTTAGTCCAGAACGCTGAACGCGATTCCGCATACTTTTCAACAGACTCAACGACGTAGGGCAGCACCCACCGCTCGTCGAGGCCCCACCCAAATTCTTCACCAGCCAGGACCCGCAGGAGGTCGCGGTCACGCATGCTCGCTCCCACATAGACCCACAAGCGTCGCGGATCTCCTTGGTCGAGCAGCGCACGCAGCGCCTCTAGTTTCTCGGTGCCTACGCCTGGCTCCGTCTGCTCCTGTGTGACAACACAGGTATCGAAGTCATCTATTGTTCCATGCAGCTTCAGGATCGGGACATCGTGTTCCTCACCCCTGATGTATCTCCCGAGATAGTCGGGCGCTGCTGAGAATTCGGCCGCGGACGCAAACACCCGAATCCCGACCCCGGCGTGCTTCTCAACCAGTAGGTCAAAGTTCACTTCGACGATGATGACTCGTCCGGCCCCTCGCTGCAGTACGCTCGCAAGTGCAATGACCGCAGCCCCGGGGCTTCCGATAACTTGGTCGTGGCGCTCCTTGAACTCGGCCAAGGTCGGAATTTCGGGGTAGAGTCGCCTCTCCGCGTCAAGCACCCGCTCAAGGGTGAGTCCGGCAGCAAATACGTCACGAGGCAGCGATTGCTCTGACGGCGCTAGCCAACCAGGCTTTTCTGCGAGCCACTTGTGGAACCGCTCTGCAAGCTCGGCAGAGGACAAGGACTCCTCGTCCAAGATCCCTAGCAAACGCCTGATCGCGCTGTCACGGACGGCGTCGCCGATCGGCATATGTGACGAGGCGCTGAACCCGGCTCCTAGAAAGAAGACTATGGGCGGCTCACGACTGACGATCTGCGAGACGGCGGAAAGCAGGTTACTTCTTCCCTGCCTTTGCAACAGGCGATCCTTCTCGATGGCAAAGCGGAAACCCTTTCCTGACTGGCAATGCAGCTCAATATCAATCCGCGCCTCGACGACAACTACCAGCGTCCGGAGTGTACCATTGGGCATCGAGTCGAACTGATCGACCATGAGGTTCCAGGCGACTCTTCTGAAGGGCAAGTCTAGTGCCCCACTCTGGTAGCTGATAATAGCGAACGGGTAGTGGTCGAGGTCGCGATGAACGGCAGCCCTTGCAATTGCGGTAATAGCGCGATCACCGGGGCTCGGTTCGACCCCTACGCGTGGATTCTCGAGCCTCGCATCGAGAGAGCCGCCAGGTAGGTCAACCAGCGCGATCCTCCGTCCGGCATCAGTTTGGAGCGACTTCACTGCCTCACGTCGTACGGGATCGTCGGTGCCAGCTACAGGCTCGTGTAGATCCGGCATCCCGGGGAAGGAGTCGGAAGTCGAAACGTCTAGGAAGCGCCCCTCGAGCACGTCTGACAACGCTCGAAGCACGGGCCTTGCAGTATGGAGGTTGTCGACAATGACTGGAATGACCGTGACTTGGCCAGTGGGGGCGCGTTCATGCGATTGTATGACCTCGCTAGCGAGATGGAACAAGGAATCAGCGGCGCTCATGCGTCTTCCGAGACATAGTGAGTGATGCGAGCCACGAAGCTCTGGCGCACACGTCGAGTCTCGCGTGGGCGCTCATGTGCTAACCCATATCCCGCCAGCGCTGAGCTCCCACGCCTTAAGTGGTCCACGAGATCGTCGAAGGCGGCGGCAAACTGTTCCGCGGTTGCGCGAGCACGATGCCCTCTGACGAGGTCTCGCGACACTGTGTTGATCACATTCTCAATGCCCTCAGATCTGATCCACACCGCGCCGTTGCGATCAGCACGCGCGTCGACCAACGCCATGTCGCTTCCCACGCGACGACGCACCTCGTACAGCATCCAGCCGCTGACGAGCTGCGCACTTAGGTTGCTGCGCCGTCTCTTTGGGGCGAGGGCATCGGCGAAAGCCTGAACTGGCGCAAAGAACGCCCGGTCAATGACTGCCCGGGCGGGATCCGATGTATACCGAACCAGGGCACGTTCCTCGGCCGTGGAGCGGTTTACTAGCAGCGCCACCACGATACCGGCCGCCGGGATCTGCAGGGGCTTCGTGGCACCGTTCAAAAGGTCAATCACGGAATTCAATCGGTGCCGGGACCACTCCCGGTAGAGTATTGCCAGCCGACGTTCGTAGGGTGCTAGCTGGTCATCAGTAATGAGGTATCCAGGCGCGTCACTGTCCAAGTGCCGCAACAGGTCGAGAACACATCGGCCCTCAGGTGTCACGAGCCACTGTCCCGGGCCAACACTGATGGTCAGCGGGGGTCCGGGATCGATAAGGTCGCCAGGGAGCGGCTCCAAGGCGGCTATCTCGCGTCGAAGTCGCTGTCCCTGAGCAATGGGATTAAACCATCGCCGCGCTATAGCCAAGTCGTCGGCCAGATCCCCCGGCGGTTCCATGAAGACAACCGTCCAGGCCTCACTCAATGCTGATATGACTTCATCTACGCGCTCACGAGTGATGAAGCCCGATATTCCAAGAGCGGCATCTTCTTCGATCACGGTATAAGCACTCTTGCCGAATAACTACGGGCCGCAATTTGGTCGGCCCACGCATTCAGCATCCTCGCGTTGGATCCGATCGCACTCTGCGCCATCTCCCGATAGTCGCGGCTCAAGGGCAAGATCACGAGCACTTGATCGTACTCACGCTCCGCAGCGCGTTCGCGAAGATACTCAAACAATCCTTGCAGCCTGTCGTACGCAATAAACGCCCCGAATTCATCAAGTACAATAAGCCTATTGACCGCCGGCACGCCTTCCTCATCAAGGCGCGCCAACCGCGCCCGAGTATAGGCAAATGCCTGCTCACCGCTGCTAAATGCTTCGAGAGGTCGCGAGCGCTCTCCTTGGGGCTCACTCCAAGTTACCTGCCGTGCTCCCAGGTCAACTTTGATGTCGCCATCCGAATATGGGAGGAGTTCGTGCCGGACGCGAGGACTGTTGAACCAATCACTGAATCGCTTTTCTAGCCAGTTCTGAAGTTCTTCCACATACTCAGACGTATCAATAGTCTGTCCGCGAATGTGGCGCGCGATTCCGTGAAGAGCTCGCTCAATGGCTGCAAGCTGGGTTCTGTGGTCCCCGAGTCTATCGTCGACTTTTGAAACAACCCTCTTGGCATCTTCCAGAGTCGGTAACAGTTCCTCGACGTCGCTAGGGGGAGGGCCAGTCACGTGTTGGGACCAATCAAAGCTTGCTCGCACCCACTCGAATTGAGCATCCGAGTACAGCAGCTCTGTGGCACGCCGGACTTCCATCTCCGCTCGCGATACCCGTTGCCGGAGCTCGTTCGCGAGGTGCTGCGCGCGAGCGAGATCGTGTTGCGTCTGAGTCACGTTCTCTTCGGCGCTCACCAAAGCGTCGCTCAGCTGGTCTTCGGAAAGGCCAATGCGCCTCAAAAGCGCGCTCAACTGTCGACGAAGCGCTTCCTCACTTGTGCTATCACCAGAGATGCCAAGCCGCTGGGCGACAGCAGCTCGTCTAGTTGCTAGAGCGAGCAGATTCTCGTCAGTCAAGCGTCTACGGTCGCTGGCGAGTCGGAGGGCCTCTGCGGCTTCACCTCCAGCCCCAGATCGGAGAGCCGTATCAACGCGATCTTCGTTGAGATTCACAAGTCGCCCATAACGCGCGACTTCCTGGAGAGTTACTGAAAGCGTATGCGAGCGTTCTAAGTCCTGCAGCGTTCTTGTAAGGTTCTCCGAAACCTGCGCCGCCTGAAGAGCGGGAGGTTGCTGCTCAAGATAGGTCCGGCGGGCGAGCATTCCGGCTCGCGTTTGTGACACGCTGAGTCGGACCTCACCGTCGACATCATCGACGGCAAGTTCATCACCAAGACCACGTGACTCCGCAGCAGACAGACTTCCCGCTAAGTCCGCCAGCAGCTCTTTCATTGCTGGGGTCGCATCCAATCGAGCGCGCTCCCTGCGGAGGTCTGCTTCTCGTTCACTTAGTTGGGAGATGTGGTCGTCGACCGCGCTGTCGTCGAGCTCTATATCTAAGGCAGCAGCCTGCGCTGCGGCTCTGTACGATGCGGTCGCGAGCTTCCTCCTGTTGCGCTCCAATGTCCGGCGCGCATTCCGCAATTCCTTTGTAAGAGGCCGCGTACGACCGACTTCGGCAGCGAGGACTGCAACTTCGTGCTGGGCCGCCTCTTGCGCGCGTCGTGCATCCTGGATCTGTTTATTGATCCCAGCTAGCTCTCGCTCGAGTCCTGGCGCCCGCTGACGGATCTCATCCAGCCGGACACTGAGGATGAGCGCTTCATCGATTTCTTTGCGACGCAGCTGCGATTCACGGGCGGCGACATCCAGCTTCGCCACAGCATCGTTCGCCCCTTCTGCTTCGGTCTTCAGGTCACGCCACTCGGCCAGGGACCAGTGGGGGAGGATCTCAAGGACCGCTGCCGTCACGCCTTCGAGGTCGGCTAAGGGACCCTCATTCTGGTCAGTGTGTCTGAGCATCCAACGCCGAACCGTAGCTGCATATGCTTCCGCTCGCGCGGCGAAGGTATCCGTGATGCCTTCGTCGCCTGAAAGGCGATGAACGGTGATGAGTTGTCGTACTGTCTCAAGAGTTGCAGGCTGGCCGTCGATCGTGATCGCCCTGAACCAGTCTGTGCTTGGAGCAGGCCCGTCGGTCGATTCCCAGTCAGCGCTGTCGGTTACCCACACTACGCGCTCGGCACCGTGGAGGCCGGTCACCTCTACCGTGACTGGTCCTAGCCCGTCACGCAGGCTCCTCCAAGCAGCAGAGTGTTGGTCGTACGGCATGGTGCCGGTGCAAACTTCCAAGAGCCGCACCGCCAAGGTCTTGCCGATGCCGTTGAGACCCTCAAGCATCGAGAGCCTCGCGTCAGGAAGCTCATCGATCACCCTCAGTGGGCCTGGCGGTTCAGCGTGAATTCGAACGAGCACCGCGAGCCAACCGCACGAGGGCCGCTTCCGCGTCCGCCGTTTCTTCGCTGTCCGCTAGCTCGAAGAGCGTAACGGCAAGCTCCAAGTCGGGGTCAATGGGGCCACGAGTTGCTGCACGCAGAACTTCCTGGACGGCCTCCATGTCAGCGCTCGGGGGCTTCGGCAACGCGTTCACTGCACATCCCCTGAATCCCCGCCCCGTTCGGCCGACTGGATCCCGGCTACGGACAGCGCAGCAGGCCTGGAGATGCCGGCACGAGCTGTGTTGGCGAACGATTCCGACAGTTCGAAGCCTAGCGACCTGCGACCGCTCTGCAGGGCCTCCGTGAGCGCTCGCCCGGTTCCGCAGAATGGATCAAGCACGAGACCTCCTGGGGGGCAGGCGCTCAGAATGCGCGGCCTCACGAGCGCTGGCGGGAAAGTAGCAGTGTGACCGCTGCTTCCCTGTGTCGTGAAGTAGGTTACTACATCGCGCGCCCCATCCTCGCAACTGTCTAGGTCGTAAAAGTAGCTGGGCCGGCCTCGCGGGCTTCGGAGGACGAAGTGAAACCAGTGCTCATGCGAAAGGCGCAGACGGTCAGTTTCTGGGCGCGGCATCACGTTCGGTTTCGACCAGATCAGGTCATTGCGGAGAATCCACCCCGCATCCTGCATCGCGATGGCGAACCGTGCGGGAATGAGCAACAACTGCTTGTCGTGCAGATATCCGCCTGACGGGGTGCGACGTCTAAGGCGCCGACCACTGAAGCCCTGCCGACCCTCATCGCGAATGCTACTCCAGCGGGAGAAGTACGTGTCGCCAAGATTCACCCACACGCTTCCGGTCTGCTTCAGTTTGCTCCGCGCCATCCTGAAGAACTCGACGAGGTGGGCCACGTACCAGTCGGGGTAGGGCTCAAGGCCGAGCACCCCTCCGGCGTCGCGGTACCAACTGTAGGGCGGGACTTGGGGAGGCGCTCCTCCCGCTTCGCGCCACTGTGCAAGGACATCGTCTCGGTGTTCGAGACCGTACGATCGCAGTCCCCAGTAGGGGGGTGACGTAAGGATGAGGTCGACTGCACCCTCGTCCACGCCGTCGATTAGGTCGAACGCGTCGCCGACTCGCACGGTGGCATCCACGTGTGGGGCGACTCTGCTCGTAGAGTGCGGAGACGGTCTGGTCATGGTGTTGAAGCTCCTTAAGTGCGGCCGCACTTCATTGTACCGAAGTGCGGCCGCACTTGCGCGGAAGAATCGGAGAACCCACTCCAACCGGCGCGAGGCATGCGGATGTTGGGCCGGCCGCCTACGTGGTGAAGCCACTCTCGCCAGCGGAGTTCGCACGGTGGATCGGGTCGCCCTCTGCGCGAGCGTGCTCGCGCCGCCGAATGTCAGCCTGGAGCCAGCCCGCAATCGAGTAGGCGTTCGCGCCTCCAACCTGGAACTGCCCAGACCTATATTCAAGGTTACCATGTATCCTTGAACGTGGAGGCTAGGATGGCCCGGCTGGAAGCACGGCGCTGGGAGGGCGATACGAGCGGCCAGACACGCCGCGATCGCCGCCCCTGTGACTATGCAGTCTACATTCCCGACACGCTCGTCGGTCGGCGGTTCGTGCTCGACGGGGATGTCGCGGCCGACGTCGCGGACGCCGAGGCGGCGCTCATCAGGCTCGACACGACGGCGGGCGCTCTCGCGGATACCGAGGCACTTGCCCGGCCGCTGCTCCGCGCCGAAGCGGTGGCATCCTCGTGGATCGAAGGGCTGGAGGTAGGCGGCCGGCGGCTCCTCCGCGCCCAGACCGCCCGCCAGCTCGGCGAGGAGCCCCGCGACGTTACCGTTGTGGAGGTGCTGGGGAACATCGAGGCGATAGCCTGGGCCGTGGAGGCGGTGCCGCCCGGCGGAGCGATCACCGTGGAGATCGTGCTCGAGGCGCATCGCCGCCTGCTCGCCGGGACGCGCCTCGCGGAGCACGGCGGTCGCACCCGTACGGTCCAGAACTGGATTGGCGGTAGCGACTACAACCCGTGTGCAGCGGCCTTCGTGCCGCCGCCGCACGAGCTGGTCGACGAACTGCTTTCCGACCTCGCCGCGTTCTGCAACGACGATTCCCTGCCCGCGGTTGCGCAGGCCGCCATCGCCCACGCGCAGTTCGAGACGATCCATCCGTTCGTCGACGGGAACGGGCGCACCGGACGCGCGCTGATCCATCTGGTGCTGAGGCGACGCGGACTCGCGCCGCGCATCCTGCCGCCGATCTCGCTGATCCTCGCTACGTGGCCCCGCGACTACGTCGGCGGACTCACGGGGACCCGCTACGAGGGCGCGCCCGATTCCGAAGGGGCCCTTGCCGGTATCAACCGCTGGATCGCGCTCGTCGCGAGCGCTTGCCGACGCGCGGCCGAAGACGCAGGGCGTTTCGAGGAGCAGCTGCGTGCACTCCAGGACTCGTGGCGCGAGCGGCTCCGGCCCGTGCGTCGCGGGTCGGCGACCGATCTGCTTCTTGGCGCATTGCCCGGGGTGCCGCTGCTGACGGCCACCACGGCGTCAGACTTGATCGGGCGGTCGTTCCAGGCGACGAGCCCGGCGATCGACCGGTTCGTGGAGGCCGGCATCCTCAAGCAGATCACGGTCGGGCGGCGAAACCGTGCGTTCGAGGCCCCCGAGCTCATCGAGGCGTTCACGGCGCTCGAGCAGCAACTCGCGAGCCCCGAAGGAGACACGCTCGTCTCGGAGCCGATCAGGCGCGTCCCGCGCAGGCGCCGATAAAACCCTGGCTACTCGCCTTCGTTCGGTAACGGTGGTCCCGGAGTAACCCCCCGGCCGTCTATGGCTAGCCGTCCTGGGCCTTGAGCGCTGTAGCCGAACGAGCGCAGCTCCACGTGCAGGAGTCGGCGAGGAGAGCGGTCCCGATCGCCGGGTAGGCCATGCCGTCAAGATCTGGAGCGGATCCCCGGAATCGCGCCCACACCACGTTCCCGTCGTCGTCCTCCACCGTTTCGTGCTCTGAGAACCACTCCAACTCTGTCGCAGTCTCCGCCGCACGCCTCTCGGTGAACGTCTCGAAGGCCTGCGCGAAATCGCGGTCGGGGAAGCCGGGCACAGACTCCCACCACGGCCGCACCGTGCCCAGCGCCGGGCGGACCACGTTCTCCGCCGGAGCCGGGATCACGAGCAGCGGGATGTCGAGCTCCTTCGCGACCGCGATGGCCCGTTCCGAGAGGTGCGTACGGACGACTTCGATGAAGGCCAGCGGCTTGCCGCCCGTGTCGAGGATGGTGATGTCCGGCCGGCAGCGTTTGCCGCTCGGTGCCGACTGCTGCTTCTCGCCGACGACTCGGTGCGCGTCCCGGAGCAGGTCGTAGGAGTGTGCATGGAGCTGCTCGCACTGCCACGTCACCATTTGCCAGGCGCTCGCCGTCCCCCAGAGCGGAACGTGGCACGTCGGCGGATGCTCCTGCCGCAGCCCAAAGGCACACCATGGGCAGCCGCTGAGCTTTCGCTCAAGGTGGCAGAGGAGATCGAGCCTCCACCGTTCGTGCTGTTCCGATGGGCTCATCAGCGGATCTTTCTACACGCTACGCATGCACTGACGGCGGGTCAGCTCCGTCGGGAGTCTTCGCGCTGGGCGCGAGATCCGCGACGCTGCCTTTGTCCACTCGAGGGCCTCTCCTAAGCGCATGGCCGAGAACGACGCCCTCGTCACCCGCTTCGTCGACGACGCGGAGTTCCAGTAGATCGCCTCGGAGGTGCCCGCGCGAGATCTACGTGGCTCTGGGTGCTGGTGGGACTTTCCGCAAACGATTAGCCCAACCGCCATGGTGGTCCGAGCGAACCGATGAGTGAGCACCCGGCCACCTAGGGTGGATCGAAGGGCGCTGCGGCGATAGGGGAGCCGTGGATCTGGTCCTACTTTGGTCGAGCGCACGCGCCTGCTACCTCTTGCGGGACCGGCGAGCCGCCTGAAGCTGTCGCAGCACACCTGTCGCCCGGATTCGGAACTCGGCCATCTGTCGGCTGACACCGTATTCCTCGGCGATGTCTTCGGAACTCAGTCCGCGGTGCGCAGCCCCGAGCAGCAGGCGCCGCGGAAGCAGAAGACACCCCGCGAGCCAGTTCGCTTCCTCTTCCTCGTCCGGGTCACACGTAAAGAAGCTGATGCCATCGAGTTGCTGCACTGTCTGAAGTTCATGATCGAGTAGGAGGTGCGCGACCTCGTGCGCGATGTCGCTCTGCGTCCGACCGT
Source organism: Dehalococcoidia bacterium (assembly GCA_965261685.1). GTDB lineage: Bacteria > Chloroflexota > Dehalococcoidia > UBA2979 > UBA2979 > VXMT01. The sequence goes on along the minus strand of CBDHDI010000004.1, from coordinate 43,094 downwards.
CCGACGCGAGGGGGTTGTAGACGATGATCGGCTGGCCGCTGATGTGGAAGGTGCAAGCTGAGAACGCCCCACGTTGCAGCGCTTCAAGTTCCTCTAATTTCCTCAGACTGGTGAGTTCGTCGGCCGACCGAACACCCGCACCGGCGTGGTTCGCAAGCGCCGCCGCATCAACTCCATCCGTTGGACTGAGGCCCATGTCGGAGCGAGTGCCTTCGGCCAATCGCTCGGCTCGTGCCTTGAATCCGCGTCTCATTTCTTAGTCGTCCTCGGCCTCGTCGAGTTCGTCGTGCATCTCTCGCAGGATCTCCGTCAGGAGCGCTCCCGCCGCCGGCGTGAACGTCTTGGCCGACCGCAGGTGCACGGAGAGCGGGCGGCGGTCCCCCACGAGCTTGTGGTACATCTCTTCTACAAGTTCGGCGATCTGCGCCGCGGCATCCGCTGATAGCAGGCGATCCGACCTCAGGTGACGAGCGATCACCTCTGGCGTTGGGGGCGGATCAGGCTCGGCGACAAAGAAGCTGTCGGCTGGCACGTCGAGCCACTCGACAAGGCGCTGGAAGTTCTTCAGGTCCGGGACATGTCCCCTCTCGACTCGCGATAGCGTATTCAGCGAGACGCCTATCTTCACAGCCAGGTCGCGGAGACTTAGTCCGTGTTCGCGGCGACGCGTTCTGAGCATCGCGCCGAGTCGCGGGAAATTCGTCTCGTCGGTCATGAGAATGATCCTCGGTGCGCCCCGCCGCATCCGAGTAGATTGACGGCCGCGCTAGGTTACACGCGCGGAGCAGTCGCCGCGTGTTTTGCGCGGCGCAGCCGTCGTCGTCGCGAGCGACCATGGCGTGCTCGTCGATCCCGACGGGAGCCGCTGGTACCGTCCGGGAAGCCGTTCGTCTGTTCGTCCACCGATGGTTCCTCGCCTCCTCCGTGCCACTCCCCCGTCGCGAGCCAAATCTCGTAATGGATCAGCCACTCGCACGCCCACGGGACGATCGTGTCCGCAATCAGCATGTCCGGTGACCACTCCCCCACCCTGTGCAGACAGAGCGAACCGTCACCGTACACGTGCGGAAGGGGCTCACCCGGTCGAGACGGAGGCCGGGGGAGAACCTCGACCCGGGGGAACCGACCGCGAGCGTAGGAGATCCTGACGGTGTAGTCGCGGCTGAACGGACTGGGGCGCAGCGTCGCCGTCCACGTCATGCTCGTCCCGCTCATCCGAATCTGGGAGTCGCGGAAACGGCCCCGTAGAGCAGCCGCCTGCATAGCGGGACTACAGGAGACGAGGCGCCGCATCGCCACCGTGGAATGTGTGTCCGGGAGCGGGGCGCCGAGGCGTGGTGCTGAGTACGCCTGCAGCGGAGCCGAGGCCTAGTTGGCCCGCACTGCTAGCCCCTGCTACTGCGGTCCCGAGCATCGCGCCTGCTGCGTTCGCGGCGTCACGGCCCAGGCTGTTGGCGATTCCCTTGAGCGTGCGATCGAGGCCGGGCTCGGCAACGATACTCGCGAAGTCGATGCGAGCCTGCTTAGCCCATTCGAAGAATGCGCCCGCGAGTTCCGGGTGCTCGCGCCACCGGTCGGCGAAGTTCTCCTCCGATTGAACGGGGTTGGGCACCCACCACTGGCCGTCGCGCTTCTCGACAAGCTGCGGCATGGCCGCGACAGCCTTGACGAGCACCTCGTGGAGGGTGCCCTCGCCGACATAGCTCCTGGCCGCCAATGTCGTGATGATGATCGACGCTGGGCGATGCTCGACGCGATCTTGGAAATAGAGGTCGCGATGCCGCTTCAGCGCTTGGACCGTTCGTTGCAGGGTGGTCTTTACCCGCCACTCGGGCACCTCCTCGACGCTGGCGGCCTTCATGGACAGCGCTGCCGCTTCTCGCCGCCGGACGAACTCCGTGGCCATCCGCGCGCGGAACCACTCGGAGTAGCCGATCGGGTTCGAGTGTTGCCAAGCTCGGAGATCCCTGTCGGTCACCAAGATGGCGTGCTCCCTGCCGTCGGGATCGGGGATGGTGGGCAGTACATCGATGTGGAAGGGATCCGACGGGTACTCAAGGGTCCAGCAACGCTTCCCTTCGTCGCACTTCGGGTGTCCTTCGGGGCAGGCCGAGACATACGCTGAGAGGTCGGCGCCAACGGTCATCTTCAGCTTCGCCTGACTGATCGAGGTCTTGCTCAGGTCGCGACGGTCCACCATGTCGATGTCGTACTCGTCGCGGGGCCCGATTGGCTGGGTGACGGTGCCCAGCCGGAACGAACCCTGCACGTACACTTCCCCGTTCGTGCCGCGCTGGTCGGCCGAGTTCGAGAGCCAATTCCCGACATCCTCGTACCGTCGAACGGCGAGTTCGTAGAGATGGTCAGGAATATCGAACGACCCGATGGCAGCTTCAAGCAACTCATCGAGCTGGCGTTCACGTTCTGCGATCATGAGACCTGCACCTCAGCTTTCGGTCCATAGAGGGGCGTATACGGTTTGCGGACATGCCCCCCGAATGCTTCCTCGAAGGTTGGGCAGAAGTGGCGACTGTGATGTGCCGCCTTGGAGATCAGGGCGTCGGCGTCGGTGCCGTCCAGCCCGATGTCGCCGTCCATGAGTGGTGGGTCGAGACGGTGAGCACTCTCCTTGCCGACAAGGTGCTGCACCTGCGCGAAGGTTCCTACACTCTGCCCAGCGAGCAGCACATCGACGATGTTCGGGCCCAAGGCCCAGCGGGCGAGTCCCGCATTGTCGAGGCGACGGGGACGCGCTCGCGTGCTTGACGTCGTGCCCAGGCTCAAGACGCGGACGTCACTGAGCCTCCGTCCGAAGACGCTGACAGCTTCGGTGACACCGACCATGGCAGGATTGTTGGCCCACACACCACCGTCGACCAGACGACCCCCACCCCCGCTCAGTCGGTAGGCGGGGAAGTAGGTGGGAGCGGCGCTCGTAGCCATCGCCACTTCCCACATCCGCACCCTCCAGTCCCGCTTGAGGCGCGGGTGGTGCGGGGTCTTGAAGATGTAGACGTCGTTCTCTGCGAGGCTGTAAGCGGGGACGACGAGTGGGACGCAGCTCTCGCCGAGCAGGATGTCTCCTAGCATGCCACGGGTCGCCGCTTCGAGGCCGCGGGCGTTGTACTTCGCAACGAGCAGCCGCCGAACCGTGCGTAACCATCGTGGCCCCGGGAAGACGGTGGTGATGTCCCGGAGGTAGAATTCGACGATCTCTCGTGGGCTTAGACCGGCACCGAGGGCAAGCGCAATGAGCCCGCCTGTTGACGTTCCGACGACCAAGTCGAAGTGGTCCAGCACCGGCCGGCCGAGATCGTTTTCCAGCCCTGCTAGCACGGCTGCGGTGAAGACCCCCCTCGCCCCGCCACCGTCGAGCGACAGCACCTGGAAGCGCCTAGCGCTCATATCTTCTGTCTGGTCGCGCTCGTCTCGACCCATGAGATCCGTTCCGTGGTGCTACTGTACCTAAAGTATGACTATTGAGCCCCGATCTGGTCAACAGCAGGCTGCAGCGGAGGCTGCCGGGCAGCAGTTCGACTATCGCGCCGCCTAAACTGTCCTATTCCCGAGTAGCTGCGACAGGTACGGGCCTTCTGAGATAGGGGCCAGGCGGTACATCCTGCTGTGTGTAGACGCACAGAGAGGAGCTCCGCCGTGACCCCTGACGACCAACTCTACCGCTTCCGCCAGCGCACGCTCGCGCTCGCCGAGGAGGTGGGCAGCGTCCGCGCCGCCTGCCGGATGATGGGCATCCACCACTCGACCTTCTACCGCTGGCGCAAGGAGGCCGAGCGCTACGGCCTGGAGATGCTGCGTCCGCGTGAGCGCCGCCGGCCGCGCATGCCCAACGCCACCAGTCCGTTCGTCGAGCAGCGCGTCGTCGCCTTCGCCCTCGGCCAGCCCGGCTTCGGCCCGGCGCGCATCGCCGCCGAGCTGGCCCGGCCCAAGTGGGGCGGCATCAAGCTCTCCCCCAGCGGTGTCTGGCGCGTGCTGCGGCGCCACGGCCTCAACACCCGCAGGAAGCGCCTGAGCCTCGTCGCCGGCTACGCCGCGCCTCCCGAACCGGCTCCCCGCGAGCCTGAGCCGGAGCGCCACCTGGAGGCCAAACAGCCCGGTGCGCTGGTGCAATTCGACTGCTTCCACGTGGGCCGGCTCTCCGGCACCACGGGCACGGTCTGGCAGTACACGGCGATCGACGTCGCCTCCGCCTACACCTGGGCGGAGCTGCACGTCACCCCGCGCAACCCCTCGGCGAAGTGGACCTCGCGCCTCGCCCGCCGCGTCGCCTCGGACCTCGCTGCCCGCGGCTGGTGCCTGGAGACCGTGATGACGGACAACGGCTCGGAGTTCCGCTCCCGCGAGTTCGGGGCCATGGTCGCCGAGCTGGGGGCGGAGCAGCGCTTCATCCGCGCCGGCAGGCCGCAGACCAACGGCTGCGTCGAGCGGGTGCAGGGCACGATCCTCGAGGAGTGCTGGAAGCCCGCCTTCGCGCGCCACCTGATCCCGAAGCAGACGGGGCTGCGCCGCGACCTCGAGCGCTACCTGCGCTACTACAACTCAGACCGCGCTCACACCGGCCGCTGGACCCGCGGCCGCACCCCCGAGAGCGTGATCGGCAAGGCCAAGGTATGGTCCTGACACACAGCGTGAAGTCAGCGCTCGGATAGTGATCCAATCAGCGCCCGGATGGTGATCCATTGCGGGGCGTGTCCCAGCATCTCCGGCGACGGGGCCGCGGAGACTGGGGGGAAGGGATGCTCCGAGTGGAAGACGTGCACGTGTTGCGACACAAGGTGCTGGTCGAAGGTCTGAGCCGGCGGCAGGCGGCCCGGGAGATGGGGATCAGCCGCAACACCGTGCGGCGCTACCTGAGGCTGCCCGAGCCGGTGCGGGTCGAGCGTGAACCGCGGCGGAAGCCGGTCCTCGAACGGGTGCAGCCGCGGCTCGACGCGCTGCTGGAGGAGTGGTCGGGGCGGACGACGGCGAAGCAGATTCGCGGTAGGAGCGCCGGTTGCCCGGCGCCCCCCGCACAGATCCGGACGTGCGCGCTAACGCATCCGGCTCCTGCCTTGAGTGTTGACGGCAAATCGCTCCGTCGGCCACGGGTGGAGGATGGTCACGGGGGGCCAGTACTCCCGGCGCAAGGCGTCCAGACGTTCCCATGGGTAGCGTGCCCGCTGCGACCTTCGGCGGATAGTCCGCATCCAGAGCCGCCGCAGGGACCACACGAATTGCGACAGCGACGGGCCGCTTGTGGGCACCGCGTAATAGCCAAGCCATCCGCGAAGCACCCGAGCAAGCCACCGTGCTGTCACCACCGGGTCGTCATGCATGCGCCTACGCAACTCGGCCTTGATGGCCTTGAGGGTCCGTCGCATCCGCTTCGGGACCGGTTTCCGGCCCAGACCGAAGCGCCCATTGCGCTTTGTCCGGCAGTAGTGCGTGAAGCCGAGGAAGCCGAACGTCTCCGGTCGGCCCTCCCCGCGCTCCCTGCGGTTCGCTCTCGCGAACCTGCCGAACTCCAACAGGCGCGTCTTCTCCGGGTGCACTTCCAGCCCGAACGCTGCGAACCGCTCCCCGACCGCCTCCATGAATCGCTCCGCATCGCTGCGGTACTGAAACCCCAGGACGAAATCATCGGCGTACCTCACGAGATACGCCTCGCCCCGGACCTCCCGCGGCCGCCATTCCCGCGCGAACCAGCCGTCGAGCACGTGGTGCAGGTATACGTTCGCCAGCAGCGGCGATATCACCGCCCCCTGCGGCGTCCCCCTCACCACGTCGACCTCTAGCCCCGCGTCGATGACGCCGGCGTTCAGCCACTTCCGGATGAGACGCAACACCCGCTGGTCCCCGATACGCATCTCCAGAAACTGCATCAGCTGCTCCCGGTCGATGCTGTCGAAGTACTGGCGGATGTCCACCTCCACTATCCAGTTGACCTTGCGCCGCTCCACCGCGTAGGCCAGCGCGTCCAGCGCGTTGTGCGCCGAGCGCCCCGGCCTGAACCCGTAGCTGAATCCGTAGAACTCCGATTCGTAGATCGGGTTCAGGATCTGCTCCACCACCGCCCGCTGGACGATCTTGTCCTCCAGCGAGGCAATACCCAGCTGTCGCATGCCCCCGTCAGGCTTCGGTATCTCTACCCGCCGAACAGGGGCCGCCCGGTACGCTCCACGGTGTACGCGACCGTGCAGGTCGAGCAATCGCTCGTCCAGCCCGTCCCCGTACTCGCGCCACGTCATCCCGTCGGCGCCCGGAGCTGCGTCCCGCTTGAGCGCGAGATACGCATCCCGGAGCGCCTCCGGCGTGATGTGGTGCAGGAGCGCGGTGAGCCTCTCCCCCGGATTCCTCTTGACGAACTGCCGTATCCGCTCCGCTCCGGGTGACACCGCCCCCCGACTCTGCGTCCGGACCGTGCCGGTGCTTCGCGGATTCCTCTCGGCCGCGGCCCTTCGCTCCAGTGGCTCCGCCGGGGCTCGCGCCCCCTTGTTCGCCGCCTTCATCGCTACTACGGCCGCGTCAGACTGCTGCGCGTCGTGCATCATCGGCTCCGGTTGCTTCCCTTCCCGATGCGGTCCCGGCGTACGACACGCCGGGACGGCGCGCAGCCCTCCCCGGTCCCGGTGTTGGACGTGCATGCGTGCGTGAGTTCTTTGACACCGCGGAGCCCGGCGACGGCTCGCCCTGTGGCGCCGTAACCGGTGTTGCCTTCGACCATACCAATAGCCTCGGCACTCCGAATTGCCCTTTTCGATGCTCGATAGCTCCGCCCGCATACCCCGCTGCCGACGCTTCGCGTGTCGCCTCGCGACGACCCACGCACGGCTCGCGGAGCGGCATGGAATGGCTCATTCCTTTGCCGCAGAGGACTTCCACCTCCTGCCCATCCACCAGTTAGCCGGGCGCTCTGGCATGAGGGCCGGTCTCCTCCTCAAGGGGGATACTCGCCCCCAAAACAGCGGCCTCGATGGGCCAGAACGGCTCTGCGGAGCCTTGACGAGGTAGGAGACCGACCGTGCAGCAGGATACCGCAACGACGTGGAGCATTGAGGGCAAGGAAGAGTCAGGGGTCACCATCGGCCTTGACGTGGGCGACCGCTACACCCACGTTCACGCGCTCGGTGCCGGCGGGGAGGTCGTGCGCGATCAGCGCATCCGCACCGCGGCGGCGGCGCTGGGCGCAGCACTGACCGGCCTCCCGCGGGCGCGGGTCGTGCTCGAGGCGGGGCCGCGCTCGCCGTGGCTGAGCCGCGTCGTGGCGGACCTCGGCCACGAGGTGGTCGTCGCCAACCCTCGCCAGGTCGCGCTGATCGCCCGCAGCCAGCGCAAGACCGACCGCCTCGACGCCGAGTGGCTGGCGCGGCTGGGGCGCTTCGACCCGGAACTGCTCGCCCCGATCCGCCACAGGAGCGAGCAGAGTCAGCACAACCTCGCCGTGGTGCGCGCCCGCGACGCGCTGGTGCGCACCAGGACGCTGCTCATCAACCACGTGCGCGGGGCCGTCAAGGCCTGCGGCGCCGCGCTGCCGTCGTGCACGGCCGGGGCCTTCCACCGCAAGATGGCCGACCACATCCCCGGCGGGCTCCGCCCGGCGCTGCTGCCGCTGGTGGAGGCGGTAGGCGAGCTGACCGCGCGCATCGCGGCGGCTGGCCGCGAGGTCGAGGCGCTGTGCGAGGCTCACCCCGAGACCGCAGCGCTGCGCCAGGTCACGGGCGTGGGGCCGATCACCGCGCTCACGTTCGTGCTGACGGTCGAGGACCCCTCCCGCTTCCCGAAGAACCGGGAGGTGGGGGCCTACCTCGGGCTCGTACCGCGGCAGCGCGAGTCAGGAGAGCGCGCGCCGCAGCTCGGCATCGCCAAGAGCGGCGACCCGGGCTTGCGGCGGCTGCTGGTGCAGGCCGCGCACTACATCCTCGGTCCCTTCGGCCCCGATACCGACCTGCGGCGCTGGGGTGAGCGCTACGCGGGGACAGGGGCGGGCAACGCGAAGAAGCGCGCGGTCATAGCTGTCGCGAGGCGGTTGGCGGTGCTGCTGCTCGCGCTGTGGAAGACAGGCGAGGTCTACGAGCCGCTGCGAAACGCCATGGCCCGCGAGGCCGCGTAGCGGCGAGGCGCGCCTCAGGCGGCGGAGACCGGAGATCAGGAGGAAGACCCGAGCGCGAGCGAAGCCTCGCGCGTGATGCCGGACACGGGCGACTGCGACAGCCGCTTGTCCCTCCGAGGACGCGAAGCAGATGGCAGCGCCCCCTGGAAGCAGGATGTGCCTTCATGCACCGGGCCCGATGCGCGGCCCATCGAGAGTGCGAATAGAAGCTCGGCACAGGCTCCACTACCGGACATCACGAGCGGTTCGCAGCGACCCGGAGGAGCGCCGTACCCGGAGGAGGCCGCCACGTCGGCCTTGCAGAAACACCGTCCCTCATAGAAGCGGCTGACGGCGACGAGGCTGCACCGCCAGCTGCGCGAAGAAGGCTACGAGGTCGGCGAGACGCTGGTACGGAGCTACCTGCGGGAGTGGCGGCGCCGGCGCGCCGAGGTCTACGTGCCGCTGGTGCACCGCCCGGGCGACGAGGCGCAGGTCGACTTCTTCGAGGTCACCGTCGAGGTGGGAGGCGAGCGCCGCAAGGCCTGGAAGTTCCTGATGCGGCTGATGTACTCGGGCCGCGACTTCGTCCGGCTCTACGACCGCCAGGACCAGGTCGCCTTCCTCGACGGCCACGTGCGGGCGTTCGCCCACTTCGGCGGGGTGCCCGCGCGCATCGTCTACGACAACCTCGCAGCGGCGGTGCGGCGCGTGCAGTTCCCCCGGCGCCAGCTCACCGAGCGCTTTGAGGCGCTGGTGAGTCACTACCTGTACGAGCCGTGCTTCGCGCGGCCCGGCGAGGGCCACGATAAGGGCGGGGTCGAGGGGCGCGGCAGGGGCGTGCGGCTGCAGCACCTCACGCCGATTCCCCGCGGCGACTCGCTGGCCGAGCTCTCGGACTGGCTGCAGGGGGAGGTGGACCGCCACGCCGCGCCGCGGGTGCATGAGCGCTTCGCCGAGGAGCGGCCGCTGCTGCGCCCCGGGCCCGGCGTCGCGTTCGAGGCGCGGCGGGTGCAGCCGGTCTCGGTGAGCCGCAGTGCGCTGGTGCGCGCCGAGGGGGCCTGGTACTCGGCGCCGAGCCGCTGGGCGGGCCTGCGGGCGACGGCGCTGATCGGCACCGACGAGCTGACGCTGCGCTGCCGCGGCGAGGAGGTCGTACATCCCCGACAGCCCTTCGGCGGCCGCCGGGTGGACTACCGGCACTACCTCGGCGAGCTGGCGCGCAAGCCGCAGGCGGTGCGGCAGGTGGCGCCGGAGCTGGTCGCGGCGCTGGGCGAGCCCTTCGGGCGGCTCTGGACGCGGCTGGAGCGCGAGCAGGGCGCTCAGGAGGGGGCGCGCACCCTTGCGCGGTTGCTGCGGGCCGTCCACGAGCACGGCGAGGAGCGCGTGCGCGACGTCCTGGAGCAGGTCCTCGAGCAGGAGCGCTTCGACGAGCTCGCCGTGCAGCGTCTGCTCGCCTCGGCCCGGGCGCCGGAGGCAGTGACGGTGCCGGAGCCGCTGCGCGGCTACGAGGTCGAGAGCGTCTCGGCGGCCGTCTACGACCGCCTGCTCGCGGCGGCGGCGCCGTGAACAACGCGGCTCGCGCGGCCGTGCTCGAGGCGCACTGCCGCGAACTCAAGCTGCCCACGATCCGCCGCGAGTACCCCGCGCTGGTGCGCCAGGCCACGCACGACGGGTGGGACTACGAGGAGTTCCTCGTGCAGTTGCTCGAGGCAGAGGTGCTGGCCCGCCGCGATAGCGCGGTCGCACGCCTGCTGCGCCAGGCGCGCTTCCCCGACATCAAGACCTTCGAGCAGCTCGACTGGGACGCGCTCGGGGGCGTCGAGCGGCCACAGCTCGCACAGCTCGCGACCTGCGAGTACATCGAGCGCGCCGACGACGTCGTCATCGCCGGGCCGATCGGCACCGGCAAGACGCACCTCGCGATCGCGCTCGGCGTCGAGGCCGCCCGCCGCCGCCACCGCGTCGCCTTCATCCGCGCCGCCGACCTCGTGCGCGAGCTGGTCGAGGCACGTGACGAGCTCACGCTCTCGCGGCTCCATCAGCGTTACCTGCGGGTCGCGCTGCTGATCGTCGACGAGCTCGGCTTCGTGCCCTTCGAGCGCACCGGCGGCGAGCTGCTGTTCAATCTCCTCGCCGACCGCTACGAGCGGCGCTCGACGATCGTCACGACCAACCTCGCGTTCAGCGAGTGGGTGCAGGTCTTCGGCGACGAGAAACTCACCACGGCGCTGCTCGACCGCCTCGGGCACCACGCCCACATCCTCACCACGCGCGGCGCTTCCTACCGGACGCGTCACAGAACACAGACCTGACCAACGAAGGACTCAGCACCAAGAACGTCAGCAGCGATCGTGGCGCCGGAGTGGATCAACATCCGAGCGCTGACCTGGATCGCTATCCGAGCGCTGTTGACACAGCGCGATGTGTCGCCTGATCTTGGAGATAGGACAACCTAAACCGCGCGACGGCGCGCGGTCCATCTCGCTGGTGTGCTTCGCGGTTCGGGAGACGTGAGGCCCTGTGCCCGCTGCGCATCCGCACGTACCGCCCCCGAAGAGGGACGCGAACTCGGTAGCATCGAGCCTCGGGACCAAGCTGGGGTCGCTCCGCTCTCAGGAGTTCCGTACTCTCAGAACGAGAGCGCCACATACAACCTGGCTCACCCTTTTCCGCACGAGAGAGGGTCGTCATGCGTCTCTATCTCGAGTGGTGAGAAATCGCCCTAGGGAGCGGCGCGACCCGCCTTCGATCCCTGCGGTGCGCCTAGCCCCGAGCCTTTTGCCAATTGCACAAGGCGTCTTCGAGCTCGTCCATTCGTACCCCAAGATCCCGACCGAGCTCGGCAAGTAGTCCGTCAAGCGCACTCGGTCCCTCGTCTCCGCCGAGCAGGCGTCTCGCGCCGCGAAGCGGGCCGGTCGAGCCCGCCAAGTACACAGAGCCGGGTTCTATCCGAGCGAAGCCCAGCCTTGCCGCCCTGCTCAGATAGTCAAATCGAGCCGTCCGGCCGAATCGAGCAATGTCACCCATGGACTGGTAGAGGCGATCGAATGCGCGCTGTGGGTGATCGGCTCGGGCGTATGCTGCCGTGATGAGTTCCGCGTGGGTCCGGGGAGGTCGTACCCACCGGACATAGTCCTCGACCGTCTGACCCGTTCCGTGTTGCGAAAACGCATCGAGGCTCTCAAACTTGCGATGATTCCCGAAGGCGCCGCCAGTTGCTTTGAGTGCCGACCGGTGTGTTCCAAGCCAACGGCGGAACTCAGACGGGTTGCTACTCGTAGTACTCCAATCCCAACGATCCCCCGAACCGAGACGACCATAGATTTGGCGGGCGTACTCCCATCCACTCCGTTGATGCCGACCAAACTGGACTGACAGGAACACGAGCCAGAAGGCTTCGTCGAAATCGCCGTCGCGCCAATGCAGTACGGCCGCTCTGATCGGGTCGAACCGCTCGCTGTTGGGATCTCGGCGCTCCTCTCGGATACGCTGAGAGGAGATCGCCTCGACGCGCGAGGTTCCCTGTACGCTTGCCACCAAGTGCCTCAGAAGGGCATCGCGGCGATCCTGAGGGGCGATGCCGGGGAGAGCACGTCGCCTATCCTCGAACCCGCGCAACGCCGAGTCGTACTGCCGCGATAGGTCGTTCGCCCGACTAGCCATGTTCCTATCTCAAGAAGTACGCGATCATTAACTAAGCCCTACTATTGTACCGGCCGGGCCCTTCGTGGTCCGCTCGGCGCGGATGGCAAAAAAGAGCCCCGTCGTACTCACCGTAAACTGTTCTGGCGAGCAAGCGACGTAGCTGATCTCGCTGATCGGTCAGCACGCGCCCACCGTTGTCGGCACAGCTGGCGCCCGAGTAGGTAGCCACCCGCTACGGGCGTGAGTGGCCTACACGTTCCCGAGGAAGAGCACCCAGCTTCCGATGGTCACCATCACCGACGGGCCGATCTGGCCGGAGCAGCTGCGCGTATGAACGTGAACGAACTCGGCTGGTCGGTGCCCAGCGGTGCCGACGGTCCCGAGACCACCCCGGTACGACGACCAGACGATCCGGCGTGAGCAGTCCGAGTGCGCGGTCAGTGCACTCATGGCAACGCGCCACACCTTCGATGCAAAGCTGGCGCTCTCGGAGTTCGTCGGCGGAGGGGAAGGGATTGCGGTGGGCGGGTGTCCGCAGCAGCAGCAGCCGTCCTCCCCGTCACCAGCCACAAGACTCGGGAAGCTCCAGAGATGGTGGTGATGGGGCAGGGTCTCTTGGACAGCGGGCAGACGGTCGAGCAGCCCAGCTTGCAGCCTCGCGGCGGGCGCGAGATTCGCATTTCGCACCGTTGGCGGCAGCGGCGCTGTCGGCGGTCACCGCCGGGGCGGACTACTCCGGCCGGCTTCGTGATCGGGTCCGCGAAGTCGGCCAGCGGTGAGCGGGAAACCTCTCGTCCTTCGCGAGCGGCAGTTGCATTGGCCTGCATCGACGCGCCGGAAGAACCTTCCGCCGTGCGGGCGAGCACCCTGCAAGCGGTTCGCCCCGTTGTTGCACGAGAACTGGATCTCCCCGGCCTGCGCTCGTGGGTCGTGAAGGGAGCTCGCATCTGGTCTTCTACGTCGAGCAAGAGGCGGACATCGATGTCTGGCGGGTCCTGCGCAGGGCGCGGGACATTCCGACGTGGCTGCGGGAGCCGCTCGAGGACCGGCCATCGCCGCTACCCGAGACGGGCCTCAGAACGAGAGCGGCAGGTACAGTCTGGCGCACCCTTTTTCGCACGACCGCAGCTTCATACCGATGTTTGTTCAATGGTAGGGTAATTTCTCCCCTCAACCCCCTCGATGAGCGGCACTTCGACCCTGATTTCGGCCTCCTCGCGCGCCGCCTTGATGCTGACCCTGAGGGCCTGGAGCAGCAGTTGGAGCTCGTCTCCGTCGGCCCGCTGGACCCACTCTTCGATGAACGCGAGCGCCTTGGGCATGCGCTCGCGCAACACCTCGGGGTCGCAGCCCGGCTCCGCTTCCGCGAGCAGGCGCGCCTGCTCGCGCTCCAACGCGGCCTTGCGAGTCGCCAGCGCTGCGCTCTCCTCGTCGAGGAGTGCCTCCTCGAAGCGGCCGCTCGTGTAGAGCTTGATGAGCCGGTGCTCATCCTCGCGCAGCTTCCCGAGCGCGCGCTCGACCTCGGCCAGACGCACGCCGTTTCCCGCGTCGAACCGCAGGGCCTCGACCATCTCGACCGCCATCGCCGGGTTGGCGAGGAACTCCGAGAGCCGATCGCGCACGCCCGCCTCGAGCTCCTCGGTGCGAACCGGGCGTGACTTGCAGCGCTCCTCCTCGGCCGCGAGGTAGCGGCGGTTGCAGCGGTAGTAGAAGTAGCGACCGCGGTTGGTGGCATGCCCCACCATGCCGGCGCCGCAGCCGCGGCAACGGATCCGCCCGCGCAGCGGGTAGTTGCGCGAGGGTGCCCGCTGCGTCCGCCGCGCCGGGTCATCGAGGAGCGCCTGGGCGCGATTAAAGAGCTCGCGTGACACGATCTGCGGCGATGCTCCCGGAATCTCGATGTGCTCGCTCTCGGGGCGCTCGAAGACCTCGCGGACGCGGTGCTTCCGTCCCGGTCGCTTGACCATCTTGGTCCCAGTCTTGCGGTAGATGGTGACACCCGTGTAGGTCTCGCGGCGGAGCGTTCGGTACACGGTGATCGGGGACCAATGCTTCCCGGTAAAAGTCGGGACGCCGTCGGCGTTGAGGTCCTCGGCGATGCGACTAGAGCCCTTCCCCGCGACGAACTGCTCGAAGATCCGGACTACGATCGGCGCCTGCTCCGGGTTCAGATCGCGGCGACCCGTATCCGGCACGTACGTGTACCCGTAGCAGCCCTTGCCGGTGGCCTGGGGCAGCCGCCCGCTCCGCGCGCGCTCCTTCTTCCCACGCACCGTCCGCTCGATGATCAACTCGCGCTCGAGCTCGGCAACGAACGCAACGGCAGCGAGGAGGAACCTCCCGGTCGGGCTGTTCTCAAAGTCCCCCTTCACGAATTCCAGGCTCACGTCGGCCTGCTCGGCCTCGTAGAGGATCACGCCGATGTGGTTCGTCTTCCTCGCCAGTCGGTCGACGACGTGGGTGAGCACCACATCGCAGGAGCCATCACGCATTGCGCGCCGCACCTGCTCGATACCGGGCCGGTCGAGCGAAGCGCCGCTGGCGACATCGCGGATGATTAGCACCACGGTCCAGCCCGCGGACTCGGCGTACTCCAGGCACTCTCGTTCCTGCGTCTCGAGCGAGGTGCCTTCGCGCTCCTGCCCGTCGGTCGAGACCCGCAGGTAGATAATCACTCTCATCTGTTGTCTCCTCTTCCCCTCATCCTACTCGCGCACGTCGACGTCGCTAGGAGTCGCATGCGGCTGCTCGCCGTCGAATTCCGCGGCCAACTCCTTCAGGATCGTCGACCACAGGTCGTTCCACGCCTTCGTCGGCGGAGCTGCGTACGTGTGGACCCTGAGCGTTACCTCGCACTTCGGCGGCTTGCGCGTTCTTGTCTTCTGCTTCCCGGTCTTCTTCGTCCCCATCCTCTTCGACTCCACGGTGCCCTTCGGGCATGGGCCGCGGCGGAGTTGGCTCCGGATCGCGGCGGCTCGGAAATCGCCGCCTGTTGCTGTCGGCGCCGGCGGCGCGCGCACCTCTCCCGCCGGCCCCCGAAGGGGCCGGGAAAGGCGCTCGGCATCCGCCGCGGCCGAGTGCGGGAAGGACACGAGAAAGCCCCCTTCGGGGGCGTGGTTGGAGTCCCAAGGACGGGATGCCGGGGGCTACGCCCGGGTCACGAATTCGCGCGCCCCGGCGACCCGAGCTGCGTGCTAATGCGTATCGAGTCCTAGGCGCGCACGAGGCGGGCGTAGACTTGCTGGGTTCTGTGCAGGTACGAGGTCGGGGCGATCTGCACCCGCTGCGACGGGGGTACGGTGCTCGCCGAGGAGGCGTTCACGTCGCTCAGCGATCGATACGCTCCACTGCGTGCGCAGCGGAAGCAACCCAACAGCGGAGGTCGCATCGTGGTGAGCGATCCAAGGGCGTTACCGGAGCCCTGCCTGTCGCATGCGTGAGTGCGGTCATGAGAACCTCCGGCGCACGCGCCGGAGGTTCCCGAAGCAACCTTCTGCGCGCGTGCAGAAGGTTGGGCGCGACGCGTCATTCCTGGGCCAGTTGGGCCCATGCGAACCGTAGCGCCGCGCATGCCTGAGGTTTCGAAGGCAATCCGGGAGGTGCGGGTGGTGGAGGTGGGCGGGAGTTGAACCCGCCGTCTCCGTCGCAGCGAAAGCGCCTGCATCTGGGCAAGCGTGCCTTGACGGACGATTCCCAGCACCCCCACGGCTGCGATCGGCAACGCAGCGCTGGTACGCAGCAGAGACGCAAGTAAGCACACCGGAACGGTGGTTCCGCTGCGCACTTTCGCGTTTGTCAGATCGTCGCCCGGTTGCCGGACGTCAATCTCTCCGCAGGTGCCTCAAGGCCTGAGTTTCGGGGTCCCCTTCGCGCAGCTCACGGAACGAGAATGGTGCGTTCGATGCCGTGTCTTGCTGCTTGGTGCCTGCCGCGCTCTGGGCGGTTCAGGCTTCCCTGGTCGGCTGGGCGAGTTTCGCGTTGCCGCGTTTCTCCTGCTCACCGTCAGACCATTCTTCGGGTATAACCCTAGGCTGAATGGAAATGCCACTGTGCTTACGCTCAGCAGTGTACAGGATATCGGCCCGGCCGTCAAAACGATCGTAATTGCGGATCCTAGAGTAGCCGCTCCAGTGGGCGTGGCCCGGAAGCGTGCGCCCGGTAGGCGGACCCTCACCCCCGAACGCCGGACAATCGCCCCTGTGAGCCTTCACGCGTTCGCTCACGTCCTCGGACACGATGCGGAGGTGCGCTTCAAGCGCCGAAGGGCACCGATCGCCGGATCTCAAGCGCCAAGAACAGTGACCGTCTCCGTTTCGCGCCGACAAGCTCTACGTCGACCGCCTACACCTCCGGTTCGCCCACAGAGAGGAGCGGCCAACCTTCTGCACGCGCGCAGAAGGTTGGCGGGGGCCGGGCATCCGACCCGGGCGGCGGTCGGTGTGTGTATTGACTCCCATGACCGCCACCGGACGTTCCAGCTGCGCGGCGAGAGCCCCAGCCACGAGCGGCCTGCTGGCCGTCCTCGAATGTGGCCGTGAGGGCGCGGCGTACGGCACCGCGGCGCCCTCGCCTTCGCCGCCTCCGGCGCGTGTGCCTCCGGCAGGCGGCTCGGTTTGGGCGCGGTGTAAGCCGCGGCAGGGTTGTCGCACCACCGCGATCGAGTTGAGCGCTGCGCGCCCGGCTACGAAGGAGTCGGTGATACCGTGCCTCGCGGAAGCCTCGGGCAGGATTGGCACACCGGGGTTGACGGTCCTGCAATGGAGCAGCGCGTTCTCGCGTGACGACATCCTGAGCGCGGAAACCCCTGCGATGCGATCGTTCCTCCTACCTGGCCCGGTCGTTGCGACGTGGACGACGACACGTGGATGCCGAAACCGGATGAGGTTGAGTCCGAGCGCGCGCAGCCGCGTGCCGAGGCTCGTCTCGCACCCATCCCTCGGCTCCAGCTCGGTACGGTCGCCGGACGGCTGCTCGGAAGGTTGGTCGGTGCGAGCTCCGCTCTGCACCCCGCCGACGAGTCGCGTTCCGCTGCCCCCCGCGGGCAGCCGGCCGAGGTTCCTCGGCGGCGGAGCTCGCTCCGCCCAGATGCGCGCCGGTGCTCCGCCCCTGCGTCAGCACCGTGCGCGCGCTGGCGCGGTGCCCGCGGTGGCCGGCCCCTCATCGCTCCATCGCTGATCCCGCGCTGGCCGGGCGACCGCGTGAAGGCCGACCGCCGCGGTGCGGGCAAGCTTGCCGGGCTGCTGCGGGTGGACCTGCTCACGGTGGCGCGCCCGCCCACGGAGGCACAGGAGGCGGCACGCGACCTCTGCCCGGCGCGAGGTTGCAAGGGGTTCCACGATGCGGCGGATCCAACCTCCGGCGCGTGTGCCGGAGGTTCCGCCGGGCGGCGCCAGGTGTAGCCTCCGGGCCGCTGGGAGGCCAATGTCGAGTTTCGGGCCCGGGTTCGAGGGCCGGGGGCCCGGAGGTCCGAAAAAACACTTGGTATATAAGGGAAAATGCTCCGGTGGCACCCGCTCCGTGGACCTCCAAAAATCGCGGGAGTTTAATACTCCCCACATACTCCTACCGACCCAGCTCAACTCAGTATGGCTTACTTCCTCGTGTTCCCGCTCACCTCCCTCGTCCTCCATCCACGTTCATCTCCCTCGTCCCCCATCTCCGCCTACCTCCCTCGTCCTCCGTCTCCGCCCTCTCCTCGTCTCCATCTCCGCCTACCTCCCTCGTCCTCCATCTCCGTTCACCTCCTTCGTCCTCCATCTCCGCCTGCCTCCCTCATCCTCCATCTCCGCCTACCTCCCTCATCCTCCATCTCCGCCTGCCTCCCTAGTCTCCGATCTGCCCTTCTAGGTATACGCCTCCGCGGTCAGACGGCACCCGCCGACCGGCGCCACTGCTTTGGGCACCCGCCCGGCCCCTCCAACGTTCTCGCATGCTCGGGCGCCGAGCCGCCGCGGCGGCCGCACGCGGCACCGCCGGGTGCACTGGCTCGACGCCGGCGACGACGAACTGCTCGCGCAGCTGCGCATCCTCAACGGCTACGATGCCGACCTCGCCGCGGACGCCACGAGGCTCTTGAACCGGTTCGTGACGCGCTGTCGAGCGTGTCCTCGGCCCTGGGAGCGCGTTCTGGGCCCGAGACTGCACCACCCGGGCGTCCGCGATCTCATCGCCCGCTACCCGTCGCCATAAGCATTGGCCGAGCCGGCCGCAGCCGCGTTGCACGCACTATCCGGAAGGGGGTCGCCTCGCCGATATCCCGGACGTGCCCGTTCTCGGCGCGGGGCTTCACCCTCAGCGCGCCGGTCGGATGGGGGCGGGGCGCTGTGCTCATGGCGCGTCCCACAGGATCGCTGAGCGCGAGTGTCCACATCCCCGGGAAGAGGCCGTGCTTCAGGCGATCAGAGGCTTCGATTTCCTAGCCACCACCAGGCGGGTTCCGTTTTTGCGCTAACAAGCCTTAGCATTTGATATGATGCACCTAGCCGCTCCGGAGATGGATGAACCTGGCACCTTGCGAGCGGCCACAAGAACCGCGCCGAGCGAGCAACGGGGGGTGATAGCATGTACGTCCAAGCACGACACGACGAGGTGGTCGAGGGCGCTGCGATGGCGGGTGGGACGGTGCTGGACGGAGCGGACAGGGCTCAGCTGCAGGGCGCCGCCACGCTGCTCGCGAGCGACGTGGGGGGTGCGCTTGGCGAGCTCGCGAGTCTTGCGTGGGAGCTCGCCAACCCGGACCTCGATCTGCACTATCTGGGCGAGCTGAGGGCAGATCTCGATGAGCTCGTCGCCTGGCTGCGGCGCGGCGGCCACGCGAGCGTGCTCACCGACGCAGCCATCGCCTGCCGCACCCTAGCGGTGTGGCGGATCGGCCGGAAGCTCGTCGTGCTCCCGGACCAGAGCGGGCGGCGCACGGGCGAACCGACCGAGCTCCAGCGTGCTGCGCAGGAGCTCGGGGTCAACGAGCGGACGGCGAGGCGCTGGCGCGCACTCGGCGAGGCGCCCCGAGAACGGGTGGACGCCTACATCGCCCCGGCACTCGATGCGCTCGAGCGCAGCATCGCCGGCGAGGGCTCACTCGACTCGAGCGGCGATCCCGGTGTCCGGCTCTCGACCCAGCGGCTGCTGCAGTTGCTGCGCTCCGAGTCGGTCGGCGCTGCCGACGCCGCCGCGCGGGCGGATCGCGACGACGATGACGACGGCATGCCCTCGCTCGATTTGCCCGACGGTATGATCGAGGTGTGCCGACGCGTGCTCGGCTCGGTCGATCGGCACATCGGGAAGCTGGGTATGCGCGACCCCGACTGGCGGGGGCGGGTGATTGTCACGCCGCCGCCCACGTCGGCCGTGCCGTACGGTGACCATCTGCGCCGCCGCTACGAGCGTGGCGCGGTGAGCGACGCAATCCTGATCGTGGGATCGCCACAAGACTCCTCGTGGTGGCGCCCCTTCGCGGGGCGGCCGCACTGCCTGCTCGCGAACGCGCCGAAGGACCGGCCGCCAGTCCCGCTGACCGTGTTCCTGTGCTCGGGGTCTGCGGAGGTGCACGAGCGGTTCGTCCGCGAGTTCCGGCGCCTCGGATACGTGTACCCGGAGGGCGCCGTCGTGGAGATCGGCCCCGCGGACGGTGGTGCGGGACCCGCGGCTGCCCGGGCGGCGGCGTGACAGACGCTGGTGAGCTGGGCGATCGTGGTCCGCGGCTCACCCGCCACTGGCCGGGCGGAGGTACCTGTGGCGCTGGCCGGAAGCAGTGATCGCCCTTGGCGCGTATGGGCTGCGCTCTCTCCTGAAGGGGCGATCGCGCGCCGCTACAGGCCCGGGAGTTGTGCAAGCGCGCCGGGGAGTCGACGAGAAGGGGCTCTCCGAAGACGCCCGGATGCCCCGGGAGCGCCGCGCCTGCTTGAGCGCAGCGCTTGGCGGTCATGCGATCCAGTGTGACGCTGTGCGCGACGCGCGATGCCGGCTCTGAGGGCGGACGCGGATCGGATACTCGGGCAGACGGGCTGGTGCGCACATGATGAGTGACGACGCTGCTCAGCGGCCGTGGCTGCGGTTCCGCATTGTGGGGAGTGATCCCGGCGGCGCCGATGCTCGTGACCTTGCGCGGCTGCTCGATGACATCGTGAGCGCCGCGCGCGTGGTCGCCGGCGAAGCGCTCGGCTTTGGGCGTCGCCCCGGTCCGATGAGCAAGCTGGAACGGTTGCTTGCCGCGTTCCGCGTGGTCTCGGTCTTGCCCGGCAGCGTCGACATCGCGCTCGCCCAGCCGCCCCCGCCTGACAAGGCAACGGGGGTGATGCTGGAAGACCGCGATCTGACGCCGGGCATCGTAGTGCTGGAGTTCTTCGAGGAGTTCGAGGCTCTGTTCGCGCACCCGTCGCTCCGCTCGGTGGCCCGGATCGGCGACCATGCCGAGGTCGTCCACTACCCCACGGACGGCGGAAAACTGCATGTGGGCGTGCCCCTCGGCGCGCGCCCCGGGCGGTCCGCCGAGGGGTGGCGACGCGTCGTCTACGGGCGCGTGTTCGTGGATGACGACAGCGCCACGCCCGAACGGCTGCGCGTGCACCTCACGGACGGCTCGAAGGCCGTCATGCGCCCGTCACCGCCCGTCGTCCGCGAGGTACTGGCGGCTCCGGGCAAGCTGGCCGAACTGCACGTGAGCGAATCGACGACCGATCCGGCGGCGGACGAGGGTGATCGCAGGGATCCGCCTCATCGAACGCCCCACACCGCGCGCCGCGCACCCGCCGAAGTCCGTCGCGCAGTTGGCCCGGGAGCAAGGCCTACTGTCCCGCCCACCCGCTGACTACCCGTCGCTGCTCGCCGATCTGTTCGAGAGGGAGGCGGAGGCGGAGGCGTTCCGCGAGGACATCCGCCAGGGGCGCTCCGCCTCGAGATGACCCTCGATTACCTTCGCGACTTCGTCGTTGTCGACACGTCCGTAATGTCGTACTTCGCGAGGTCGCCCCGGCCGCCATCGCCGCCCGGCCCTCCCGGGTGCGTTCCGCCACACCAGTCCGAGCACACAGCCCGGCCGCCTGGGACCAGCCCTCGCCGCTTCTCGGGGTGTGGCTGGACTCGGCAGCCGGGCTGCGCTCTTGGGCGCGAACAAGAGAACGGTGCTGCCAGGCGACGCCCGGAACAATCGCAGGGACGAGCAGGTCGTACCATGTACGAGGAAGGCCGGAGTTGGCCGCCAGAGCCAGCAGGAAGCAAGCGTGCCGAGAGCGCCTCAAGGAGGGCGGCGTGAGCGACGAGACCGCCACCGCGATGAGCGACGTGTTCACGTCGTACAGCGAGGACCTGGACCGCCGGTTCGCCGAGATGTCGGGGAAGATCAACTTGCTCACGACGGTCATGGCCGTCGGCTTCACGGTTCTCGCCCTCATCATCGCCGCGGGAGCAGCCAGTATCACCGTGGCCATAGCCCTCAAGGGAGGGTAGGCCCGTAGACCGCTAGCCGACGAGCTACACCTACCGGTCTACCTCGTGGGGACGACAGGTGAGCCCGTCAGGGCGCGCACGGGGCACGTACCCGGGCAAGCTGCGACGGCAACGTGGGTTCGATTCCCACCGTCTCCAGCGGCTTCATTTCCTCCTCCGCATCGCAGACGGCCGAGCCGAACACCGGCCGTCGCGATTGCGGCTAGAGAGTTACCTGGCGCGCGCGTGGCTCAGCGGAGAGAGCAACCGGCCGCCGGCGCCGCCAAGGCCACCGCAGTGCATCAGAATCAGGTGTTACCGGAGTGCCTCATTTGTGCATCACAATCCTGTTACCGAGGATCCGCGTTGTAGTGACTTGGGATCTTGTAGCGTGATCCAGGTGCTCGCGTAGCCGAAAGCGGTGCTCGGCATGGCGTCCGATCGGCAGCGTACGTTCACTCGGCGGATCGCGGCAGCGGCGCACCTCGACGGGTCGGCATACACGGAGGTGTCGGACGACGACGCCAACACTCAGTCCGTGATCCTGATCGCAGCAGTGGCTGTCGGCGGCGGTCTCCTCGCTCTCCCTGGCTACAATCGCAGCCTCGGGTTGTACGTTGCTCCGAATCCAGACACGTGGCTCCCTATCTTCGTTGTTGCCGTCCTTGCCGGATGGGCTGCGGGTATGGTGCTCGCCCACTTCGTGAGAGGCGCAAGAGGCATACGCGCAATCGTGGTCGTCCTGACCGGACGTCGGCTCGCTCTCCTGCTCCCGGCGCTGCTCGCGGGGAGCTTCGCTCTCGCCTGCGCCTCCGACAACGAGCCGCCTCGCGCCGCCAGCTTCTACGCGGAAATCACCCCCGATGTCGAGCCGTCGGGTGACGACCCGCTCGCCCGCTTCCGTCCTGCAGGGGGCACCGGCGTCATCCGCTGGTGGTACGCCACGGACCCCGTCCGCTGGCGCTGGGAAATCGAAACGAACGGCACGATCATCGACGATGGCACGATCCTGACAATCTCCAACGGCGCCGACGTCTGGCAATACGACGGTCGCATGAACACCTACCGGCGCGACGTCCTCGCCGTGTTGCCGGAGGGCACGACGCTTTCTCCCATTTTCAGCGCACCCGTCGGTCCCGCTGGCGTTGAGAGCATCGACGCATTCATCGATCAGTGGCGAGAGCGTAGTGGCCATCCTGAAGTCGACCTCGTGGGCGAGGAGACGCTGCTTGGCCGCACCACGCAGATCGTCGAACTCCGCCACCCTTCCGGGGGCGTCATCCGTGTCTCCATCGACCCGGAGCGCATGTTCATCATGCGCTGGGCTGTTGATGCCGAAGACGGAGGCCAGTCTTACCCGGGATCCACCGAAGAAGAGCGCATGAGCGGTTGCGGTTGGGTGCTCCGCTGTAGCTGGGACAATGGTTTTTGACCGAATCACGTCACAGCCACAGGGAGCACCCATTCGATGCTACCAACGAGCGACCCCGACCGGATAGACATCGCCTTCGACGACGACCGCCTGGTGGCCGATGCGGGGCTGCTCCTCCCGGCCACGCTCGCCCAGCATCTCGGTTTGCAAGAGCTCGCCGACAGCTACCTCGACCTCGGTGACGCGCCGGGCCGGGCGAACGCCGGCGACAAGCTGCTGACCCTGGTCGCCTCGGCGCTCGCGGGCGGCGAGTGCATCGACGACGCCGCTGCGTTGCGCGCCGGCGGGACGGCGAGCGTGCTCGGTTGCACCGTCAAGGCGCCGTCCACGCTCGGTGTCTTCCTGCGCAGCTTCAGCTGGGGCCACGTCCGCCAGCTCGACCGCCTCAGCCGCGAGTTGCTCGCCCGCAGCTGGGCGGCCGGAGCGGGCCCGGGCGCGGCGCCGTTCACGATCGACCTCGATTCGACGATCTGCGAGACCTACGGCCTGGCGAAGGAGGGCGCCCGGCACCACGGCTACACGGGCGTGCGCGGCTATCACCCGCTGCTCGCCGTTGCGGCCGGGACGGGTGACGTGCTGATGGCGCGGCTGCGCGAGGGCCGCGCCAACACCGCCCGCGGCGCCGCCCACTTCCTGCGTGAGACGGTGGCGCGGGTGCGCGACGCCGGGGCGAGCGGGCAGCTCACGGTGCGCGCCGACAGCGGCTTCTACAACCACGCCGTCGTCGCCGTCTGCCGCAAGCAGGATGTCCGCTTCTCCATCACCATTCGCCAGCAGCCGAACGTACGCACGCTGATCGAGGCGATCCCGGAAGAGGACTGGACGCCGATCCCGTACTGGCTGCCGGGCGGCGCGGATGTCGCCGAGACGACCTACACGCCGTTCCAGCACAAGGAGGATGCCACCGCGGTGCGGCTCATCGTGCGGCGCGTCAAGCCGACGCCCGGCTCACAGCTCGCGCTCTTTGCGAACTATAGTTACCACGCCTTCATCACCGATCGCGCCGGGGAGCTGCTGGAGCTGGAGGCCGACCATCGCCGTCACGCCGAGATCGAGAACACGATCCGTGACCTCAAGTACGGCGTCGGGCTGAACCATCTCCCCTCGGGCCGCTTCGGCGCGAACGGGGCGTGGCTCGCGGTGCAGGTGATCGCGCACAACCTCGCCCGCTGGACGGCGCGGCTCGGGCTCGGCGAGGGGATCGTGACGACCAGGACGCTCAGGCGGCGCTACTTCGCTCTCGCCGGACGGCTCACCCATTCTGCACGGCGCTGGACCCTGCACCTCGCGAAGCGCTGGCCCTGGGCTGGCCAGTGGGCAGCCGCCCTGGCGCGGTTACGGGCGTTACCGCTCCCGGCCTGACGCTCGCTCACAGCGCCAACACGGGTCCGAGGCTCGCGCCAGCATGCCCGCGCACGCCTCGCGCACCCTCGCGCCGGCGCCCTCAGCGCCCCCGAGCCGCGCTGAGCGACGCTGAGCGACGGCTCCTCGCTCCGGCACCGCCCGGCGAACGCCGGCACGCCCGCCGAACGCTCCGGCAGCCCGGCAGCCCGCCCCTTCAAGCTTCGATCGGTGGATTCGAGCTTACCGCGCCGAGGTCACCGCGCTCTCGTACGATGCCGAGATCGACGCGAGCCGCTTCAACTTCGATCCACCACCCGGCGCGCGCGAGATCGAGTCCTCCGACGCGCAGTCGTGCAGAGGCTCGCAGCGCTCAGTCGGTAGCATGTCCTTTCCCGCCGATCGCGGCTTCCTCCAACCCTCGTACGCCCCGGCCGGCTACCGCTCCACGGCCGCGGGCGCCGAAGGCAGCCTCGGCGGCGGCTGCGGTTCGGTCGCCGTCTGGGTCCTGCTCGAGTCTCCGGAAGATGCCTACATCCTCCTCCGCCAGCGCCGCCGGCACGGCAGCATCCCTGCGGCGGTAGGCTCCTGGCAAGCCGTCGACTCCGACCTCGATGATGCGTACCGGCACTCGGAGAACGGCGTCCTCAGCCTCCTCTGGCGGGACGGTGATGTCGTCGCGCTTATCGAATCGGATTCCCTCTCCTTCGAAGAACTGCTCCGCGTCGCCGAGTCCTCCGAACTCGTGCCGTCACCCGAGTAGATTTAGCCCCGCCCGGGCGCAGTCGGCGTCACGACGACGGATACGGTTGAGGCGGATCATCACAGGCCTCGCGGCGACAGCAACGATCCGCCCCTGTGCACCTCGAAACGGCGCTACGGGGTGTGGCGGCCCAACTCCCACGGGCGGGCGAGCAGCCGCTCGCGCTCGCGACGCAGCTCGAACGGGTGGAGCTTCACCACGCGCGCATCGAGGGCCAGTTTCTTGTTCTCCTCGATCACGCCGGATTCCACGGCACGCGCGCAGGTCACCGAGCACGGCTCTCGACTTTTCCGCCGCACAACGCCCGTCCAGCTACTCGGGTAACAGGGTGTTGATGCACGCACCCCCTGTTTCGGTAGCAATATCAACGATGCGACGCGCCACATTGCATCCATGCGCTACAATGGCTGCAGGCAAAGGGAGGGGATCTGCGGCGCGGGCGTACCGCGCCGGAATGGCGGATCCGATGTCCCCCTCCCGACTGACTATCGCTACTGCTGGCGTCCGGCAACGACTACGCAACGTCCCGACCCTCGGCGCCGCGGCGGCCCGACCCTCGGCGGCCGCGGCGATCATGGCGACGGCCGCAAGCGTCGTGCTGCTCGCCGCCGCCGTCCTGTTCGGCGGGGTTGTCGAAGCGCTTGCGCTCGGCTTCGCCGGGTTCATGGTCATCGTCGCGGTGCACGAGGTGGGGCACCTCGCCACCGCCAGTTCTCGGCGTCGAGGTCGAGCGTCTCGAGTGGCGAGGCAGGAGGCCCCCTTCCGCTCGCGTGCGGCCCGGCATCACAGAAGATTGCAGCGGCGAGGGGCCTGCCACCGCGCGAGCGCTCCCAGGGTAGTGAGGCGGGGGCGGAGCCCCGGCGCCCATCTGCAAAACGCGAACTCCGCCGCCCAGGAAGCTCGGCCAGCTGCCCGCGACGGGGGCATCGCGAACCGCGGTTCGTCTGCGGGACGCACTGCGGAACCCGCAGCGCCCGACCTCCGGAGCAGCCACTCAGCGGTGACGAGGTGGACTGGGTGAGGGCGCTGATCAAGGGGGACCACCGGCTCCACAAGGAGAAGCGGGAGCAGAAGCGTCGGCGAGTGCTCCTGGCGGAGTGCGGTCCGTCCGGAGTCAGCAGACGTGGCGGCGGCCCGAGATGAAGGGTCGGTACCTCGCGGCAATCGGATGCGGCTTAGCGGCGGGCCTGGTATTGGGAGCGGTGCTCGCGCTCGTAGCCGTGAATGTATGGGAACACGAACGAGCGGCCGGTCCCCGGGTGACGGCAGATCGCTCCGCGGTCGTGCCCGGCGGTCCGGAAGGCGAATCGGTGCCGGGGTCCCGATCCGTTCGTGTCGACGTATCGGGAGACAGCGAGACCGTGGAGTCCATGCGCACACCCCACTTGGAGCCGGCGCAGCGGGTTGCCCTGTTGCTGCTCTTGATGTGGTCCCTGTTGCTGCTCTTGATTGGGCTCCTGCTGCTGCTCTGGGCGGGGTTCATGCTTTGAGCTACCTTGAAGTCCAGAGCCGCGACGAGCACGAGCCGGAGCGCGCACGCGGATGTAGGCCCACTCCTCGAGCAGGGTGCGGTGGAAGCGCTCGATCTTGCGCGCCCGCCAACGCTGCCCCGGCCTTCCAAGCGCTCACCACCCAATCGAGCCGCCTGCGGGGGCCTCCCGCACGCGGTGAACGCCGCGCCGGTCGGCGGATTCGTTGCCCTGCCGACAGATGACGAGCATCCGCTCAAGGCGCAGTGCCCGGGACCGGGCTACGGCAGAACGCTCGCGATCGTACTGGCCGGCTCGGTTGCCAACATGTCGTGCGTGCCGGTCCTGATCGGCGCAGCGCCGGCCGTGCAGCGTGTGCACCTCACCGGGCCGTCAGCGCCGCCATCGATCCGGGCGCAAGTCCCGGGGTTGGGATCTCGACGGCCACGCCTCGCCGTCCGCCGGGACGGCTGGTGGGAACCTCACGGGAGCACCAAGAAGGGAGCCGCTATCGAGTAGCCGCATCGTCCGGCAGGCGACCGCCACGCAATCAACTGATCGGTGAACCGAAGGGAGGGCCTATGACAAACGCTCGAAAGGAGCAGTACCGATGGAGATCGTACGGACACCCGTAGAGCCTCGGGCGCTACGCGCGCCCGCGATTAGCAATAGAGAGGCGCCATGCGCCGCAGGCGCCACGGAAGCGTACGCGGCACCTCCGGGTAGCCGCGTCGCGGCGGCGACCAGCGGCGATACGCGAGCCCCCCACCCCGGGGTACCGACAGCACAGAAGGTCACGGCGAAGGCCCGGCCTCCGCGCGCGCCACGCCAGCGCTCCCGGAGTGCTGCTGCAGGCGCGGTACCGGCGTGCACAGCTGTGCCGCGCGGACGCCGCCGCTCGGAGGGCTCCGCGGGGCGCCCGCGGCGGACGCGGCGTGCAGCGGCACTCGCCGGCGGACTGAGCGCGCGCCTCGTCACGCACGACCCCCGCAACAGGCCGGGCGCGATGCCCTGGTCGGGGCAGCGCCCGGCAGCGCTCGCCTGCCCGACGGCGTGGACGCCGTAGGGAGGCGGTCGATGCGGACGATCACGCTCTCCGACCACCTTCAGGGCAGGATTGACGCCCTGCTCGCTGCGATCGACAGGGCCGGGTCAGGGAGCGAGCGCGCTCCTACGCCGCGTACGAGCGGCAGCAGGGCTACGAGGAGGAGAAGCGACGGTGGGACGAGCGGGTCCAGGAGATTGAGTCGGTTCGGCGGAAAGCCGCACAGGCCTGGAGCGACCAGCGGTTCCTGCAGGCGCTGGGCTTGCGCCTGCAACTGCTGTTTCTGCGCCGGGGCCCCCGGCCACAAGAGCCGGAGCCTGTCCCGGCCCCGCGGCGGCAGCCTTCGGAGCTGGCCGAACGGAAGGCGACGAAGGCCAGGTCTCTCTCACAACTGAGGAAGGAGCGAATCAAGCTGCACCAGGGCCGGGAGGGCGAGCAGCGGCTGCTGCGATTCCTCGACGGGCAACTCGACGATGCGTGGGTGCTGGTACGGGGATACCGCAACGGGCGGGGCGAGGCGGACTTCGTCCTCGTGGGTCCACCAGGGGTGTGCGCGATCGAGGTGAAGTACCTGAGCGGCCTGCTCACGGCCGACAGCGACGACTCCTGGCGGCGGCACAAGTACGACGAGTCCGGGAATCCCCACAAGGCCGGCAAACGGGTGCGGGACGCGGGCGGGCGATCGCCCAGCCGGCAGGTTCGCGATGTTGCCGAACTCCTGGAGCGCTTCCTGCGCGGCAGGATGCCCGGGCGGGAGCCGCGCGTTCGGACCGCGGTGGTCCTGACGCACGACCGCTCCGAACTGGGCGAGATCCACGCCGCGGTCGACCTCGTAACGACGCTGGCCGGGCTGAGCCCGAACGACCTCGTTCCTGCCCCCGGCGCCGCCCTCGGTCATGGCGAGGTGGACGAGATCGCGGGGCTGATCGTGCGCGACCACCGGTTCCACGAGGAGAAGCTTCGGAAGTTGCGGCGGGCAGTCCCGCCTGGCGGATCGTGTGGAGAGGAGGCGGCCTGAGATGAAGATCCTGTTTTGCATGGCGCTGAGCTCGATGTGCCTCGGCTTCGGCCTGTGGCTGGGCGGGGTGCTCGTGCCCGAGGCAGTCGCGGCCTGGGGGGACGCGGGAGCGGTAGGCCCCCGGGTGACGCTCGATGCAGCCCCGGCCCGGCCCGGCCCGGCCGGTGAGCCGAGGCAGGGCTCCTCGCTCCGCCAGGCCGAGGAATTGGAATACCACGGGCCGTGGTACTCCGCCGCACACATCGAGCACTGGCGACGGGCGCGGCCGATCAGCATCTGGCTGGGCGGGGCACTGCTGCTGTTGGGGCCCGTTCTCGCCAACGTCGGCATCTGGGTGGGGATGATCAACAACCCGCTCGGCGGCAGCGGTGGCGGGTAGGGAGTTGAGCGCGTGGAGGCAAGAGTCATGCTTCCCGGGGACGGCGTAGCTTGAGGCCCGGGCTCGCGGGCACCAGGTGGATGCGCGCCATGCTCGCGCTCGCGGTCGTGGTCGCACTTGCGGCGGCGACCGGGGCGCCGGGGGCGCGCGCAGAGACGGCCGGCGATGAGATACCGCCGATCGTGCGGGTGGCCGGCCGGGGCACGGAGAGCGGCAGCATCGAGTTCGCGATCCAGGAGTTGGGCCCGGACGGCCCGGGGGGAGAGCTGCTGTTCGGGCGCTCGCGCTTCATGACAGCGCGGCTCATTGCACTGCAGCGCTGGCGCTACGCTTCGCCGGTCACCATCAGCGCCGGGCTTGAGGTCCGGGTCGCGGCTCGGGGCACGGAGAGCGGGAGCGTCGAGTTCGCGGTCCAGGCCCGGGCCGCAGGCGGCGCGTGGGGTGAGCTGCTGTTCAGGGGCTCACGCTTCATGACGCCACGGCTGATCGCGCTGCAGCGCTGGCGCTACGCCACGCCGGTCGTGATTCGGCCCGGCACGGTTCCGCCCGTCACGGCGCGGCCTCCGGACCCAGCGCGACCGACCCCAGCGCGACCTGCCCCCGCAGCCCCGACCGGGTTGCCCGCGAAGGGCTTGCCCTGCGCGGACTGCCGGGCGGATCCGGCGAAGCTGTGGATCAACTTCACGCAGGGCGACGGGGTCGCGTCGCGGAACGATTGCCTGTACTCGGCGCGGACGGGTCGCCCGGGCCTGCCCGAGGGGACGCCTGTCGAGCGCGTCGCCTCCGGCACGGGCCGGTGCGAGGGCTGGTCCTACGTCACGGCCGGCGCGAAGGCGACGTGGGTCCGCAATCGCTACCTCGCCGACACGCCCCTGCCCTACGACAGGTCGTGGCAACCGCCGCTGCCGATGCAGTTCTGCACGATTCCGCTCGCTCCCGAGCTTGGTGCGGGTTTCAGCGCCGAGGAGTTCCTCGAGGCGGTGCGCGACGCCGTGGACACCTGGAACGAACTCCTCCAGGGGGCGGACCACGAGCTGGCCCTGAGCGGCCCCGCACTCGACTACGTCGGCGATTGCGAGGACGGCGAACGTCGTGCGTTGCGCAACGAGATCGTCGTCACGCCGCTGCGTTCGGCAGGGGCGGCGCTGAGACGACGCCACTCCAGCGGCGGTGGGGAACACTGTTACCTCAACCGGCATCGAGAGTGGACGTGCACGCAACAACCGCTGCGCCAGGACTTCGAGGCCGACATCTTCATCTCTCCGACCGGGTGCGGCTTCCGCAGCACGATCAAGCATGAGCTGGGCCACGCGCTCGGGCTGCTCCACGGTGGCCAACGAGGGGATCTGATGTACCACTACTTCACGGGTTGCCCCACGTCGCTCGATCCGAACGCCGTAGAGGTGGCGGCGATCCTCGAGGGCCGCGCCAGTGGCGAGTGAGGCCCGGGCCGGCGTGCAGGCAGCGGGGAGCCGCGATCGGGCAGCGCACCGTGCGGCGGAGGAGACCGCCACACGCCACCTGGTTGCACGGGCGAGCGGAGAGGCTGCGCAGGGAGGAGCAGCGGGAGGCACGACGGCGATGGAGGATGACCGGATCAGGCCTGTAGGAGCAGGGCGTCCGGCGCCGGCTGTGCCGGCGACCGGGAGCAACGGGACGACCGCCGCCGCAGGCCTCGCGGGCGGACACCCGGCGCCCCCCGCGCGCCGGTCCGCGGCAGTACCCACAGCCGGCGCGAGTGGTGATGCGGGGGCGGCGCCCCCGCACTCCCCGTGCGCGGGAACATGCATCGACCACAGCGGGCACGACGCCGGCGCGCGGGGCCACGACGCCCCGCGCGCCGGGGCGTCGATCAGCGCCCACCACGGCAGAGCAGCGCCGGCGGAGCGTCGCGACAAGAGCGGTCCGCCAGCAGCACTGGAAGGAGTGTGTCTATCTCTCTGCATCCCTCCGGCGACGGCAGCGCGCCGGATCCCGAGGAGTAGGAACCTGAAGTCTCAGCATGCGGACCTGGCCGCGAGGCTCCGGGCGTCCGGCCTGAGTCCCCAGCAGCTGGCGCTGCGGCTCGACCTGCAGCGGCCGCTGCTCTTCCCGGGCGTCGCCATGATCCGGACCGAGCAGCGCCTTCGCGCCTGGTGGCTGGCGGTGCTCGGGTTGGCGCCGGGCGGGCACACGTTCCTGTTTTGCGAGACGGTCGACCCCGGCGTGCCGATCCTGGCGGGGGACCTTGCCGCGCAGGGCATCGGCGCGGAGCTGCTCGCGAACAGCGAGGGGTTCGCTGCGGTCGCCGGGAGGCTGAAACGCTTCCATCCCGGCTCCGACATCGCCCTGTGTGAGCTCACGAACCTCGCCATCAGGCGGCTCCAGGTCGAGGCGTACCTGGCCCGCGTCGCGTCCCCGATCGCGGAGGAGCGGATCGTCGACGTTCGCGGCTTGCTCTCCGACCGCGAACGCTCGGCCCTGGAGGCGGTGCTGCGCTTCTACTGCGGGAAGACGATCCACGATCCGCCCGCGGCGGTCCCCGATCCGCCGACTCCGCCGTCCCGCGCGGACCAGGGAATGGAGGGGCTCCCCAGGCGAGACCGCGAGCTCGAGCCGCCGCCGGGACTCGACGGGCTCGACCCCGCGGCGTGATTGTCGGGAATCACTGACCTGCCCGGGAGCTCCGGGGCGGGGATTCAGGAGCCCTGAACAGGGAGCTGGTTGCAGAGCGAGGGGCTGCCCGCCGCCGGCGGGCGGCCCCTCGCTCGCTCGCGAGCCCGCGCCGGGCACCGCGCCGTGAGCTACAACCGGCGGACCGTCGCAATGACCCGTGGCGTCATCGCCCGCCGACCAGCCGAGGCGCGGCCCGGGGCACGTACCCGGGCGGGAGCCCCCCGCGAGTCTGCCGGATGGCAGCCTTGACCTCGGCGGAGAAGGACTCGCCCAGCATCCAGTCGAAGTAGTCTGGATCCGAGGCGACCGCCTCCTCCAGTGCATGCCCGTCATACTTGCCGAAGTTGATGTAAAGCCGGTCGCCGTGCCAGACGAGCAGCGCATCCTCGTCGAGCGCACCGGGGTCACGCCCGTAGCGGGCGAGTTCCTCGAGGTCCCTGGGCAGATCGGAGTGCCGATCGAGTTGCCCGCGCAGCACCAGCAGCGTGCTGCGCACGTCGCCCTCGGCGTCGTGCGCGTCCTCGATCTCTCGTTCCGCGTAGAGGCGAACCGCCGCCCCGAGGTCGCGGGGGTGATAGTGATGGTAGATGCTGAGCGCATCGATGATGTGCCGGTCGCGCCGCTAGAACTCCATGCCGAGGCGAGCGAACTCCTCGCGCAGCACCGGGAAGTCGAACCGCCGGATCCCGTAGCCCGCGAGATCGCAACCGTCGAGGAACCCGGCGAGCTCCTGCGCGATGTCCGCGAACGTCGGATCGGCGGCGACGTCCTCGTTGCTGAGCCCGTGCACCTCCGTCGCCCCGGGCGAGATCGGCGCGCCGGGATTGAGCCGGCGGGAGCCGACCTGGCACCTTCCCGACGGAAGGATCTTCGCTAGGCCGAGCGCCACGATGCGGGCGCTGCGGACGTTCTTGCTGGTCGTCTCCAGGTCGAGCACCACCACAGGCCGCCGAAGCGCGAGATCGGCGGCCAGTGATCGCGCGATGGCCCGCAGCGCTTCGTTGTTCATCGGTTGCTCCGTCCCCGCCCGGGTGCCGGGCGCCGGCAGCCCCGGCTACCAGTACACTTGTTCTTTCTCAAGGGTACAGTGTCGCAGATGTTGTCGAGTGCAGTGGCGTACCAATCTGCGTGGCGGGCCGGTGCCCTGCCGCGGCGAACGTGCTCCCGGGTCTGGACGACCTCGCAACGCACCACCTCCTTGCTCGACGGCAGCTCGCGGCAACCTCTACTGCCGTGCAATTCAGTGTCTCGCGCCTCTCGATGCGTCGCGGTCCGGTGGCACACCTAACCTGTCCTATTCCCGAGTAGCTGCGACAGGTGCCACCGCTGGAGCAGTCTGCGCGTGGACCGCCAGCGAGACGGGGAGTTGCCTAGCCTGTACCCGAACGATGGGTGGAGGGGGGCTCTCCAAGCGCTGACGGTCGAGGACAGCAAGGTCATCAAGGTCCGGCAACGCGGAACGGCCCACGCCTGATCACGGCGTCGCAGTCCGGTTGGAAGCGGGCCGACCGGGGGACCTCCCGACGCGCCTCGCAGCCTCATCAGTCGTCCTGCTGCTGCTCCTCGTCGTCGGCGCAGATGGCGTCGAGGGTCAACGGCCGGCCTGCGCGCTTCGCCTCCAGCCTTCGCCGGAACGACTCCGGACCTTCGCCGGACGATCGACCCGCGAGCAGCCCTTCGACGCTGATGTCCTCATCAAGATCGGGCCAGTGAGTGCCCTCGCCAGCGCCGATCAACTCCCAATTTTCGCGCTCCAGCGGCCTGGCGTCGGCGAGCCGCGGATACCATGCGAGCGGCACGGAGATCGTGCGGAACGTTGACGCGGGGCGATAGCTAACTTACCCTTGTATGAAGGTGATTCCCTGAATGGGTCTGACCTCGGTCGCGACGGCGACCGTTACATCCGGGGCCTCGCCCTGGGTGGGGGTTTAAACGAGCTTGGCAGCGAGCCAGCCGCAGAGCGCACGGGCTGCCCGTCGTAGGCGGGCAGCCCTTCGCTTGCCCGGCCTGCGTGTTGAGGTCCGGGCCCGCACCAACGGTGCCCTTGTTCCCGTGCTTTAGGAGAGCGAGTGATCACATCAGAGGCGGGCGATCCCCTCTCACTGGGCTCCGCAGGCTCGGGGTTGCGGGCGCCATCGGCTCGCGTGTCGCTTCGCGCCCTCGCGAGGCGACCACTCGATGAGCGCCACAGGGTGATCCTCGCGAGCGGGATCTGGGTCGATGTCGACGAAGCCGCGGCGTGGGACCTGACCGCAGGGGACGACCTCGAGTAGTGAGCGGAGTTCATCACTACGTGCGACTCGCCAGCGCCTCTTCCAAAGGGCCTGGTTGATCGCGATCTCCCGGGTGGCGGCGCCTCACGTTCGCGTCGTTGTCGAGGTCGTGATGGTGTCACGGGCGACCGGCCCGAGCCGCGGATGACTCCCGAACCGCCCCACGCTCGAGCCTGCATGTCGAGGAGCAAGCGGAACTCTACACGGCGTCGCCGCCAAGCGGCGCGGCGTTGACGCAACTGCTGCCCTCATCGGGATCTCTCCACAGGTCTGTTCCTACGCATATGGATGTGGCCCCTCGCGCCCCCTTTCGGTATCCGTAGGATTCGGTGACTTGTGAAGAGGAACCCACATCCTCACCGCGAGGGGCATCCAAGACGTTTTGCCCAAGGCCATCCTCACATCGCGAGTTCGCACGTGCGCGCGTACGGCAACCCTGCTGCTGCTTGCCGTTGCGGCACTCTTCGCGCTTGGCTGCACCGGCGGCGAGTCGGCACCAATAGCCACCGACGAGCCGGGGAAGAGTGCAACGATGGCTACGCCCACCCCGCGGGCAACCGCCACCCTGTTCCGATCGCTCTACAACCCGACCACTGATCGGTCTAAACTCGGCCCCTCCAGGGCATGGCCCACCCTTGTGTCGGCGCTGCGGCTCTTCGCGCCCTTGGCGCGCGGCGATCAGCCGGTCCCGCTGACCGGCTCGAGGATGGACGGCGTCACGGGGTTCTACTGGACGCTGCGCGAGTTCTGCGCGGAGCGCTACCTGCGCTTCCTCTTCGCCGACGCCGACGACGAGCGCTCGCAACTCGGCTTCGTCGTGCAGCGCGTCGAGTCGGAGCTGGCGATCGCCGCGAAGCTCTCGCTGCCCCTCGACGCGCCGACGGTCGAGATCGGCGGTGAGCTGGTCAACGACTTCGACGAGCTCGTCGACGCGATCGCGCGCATGACCGACCCCGACGAGGGCGCCTGGGGCGGCCGCGCCGCCGCCGGCACGCTGCACGCCTTCATGCGGCGGCTGGAGGCCGCGAAGCCGCACGTCGGGCAGCTGATCCGCGGGCTCGCCTCGGAGGACGCGGACCGGCACCGCATCGAGACGGGCGGGGCGCAGGTCACGGTCGTCGACATCCATCGCCTGCACGATCGCGCGCAGCGCTTCGTGGTCGGCGTGGTGCTGAAGCGCGAGTTCGAGCGCAAGGAGGCGATGGGATCGCCAAAGCCGCTGATGCTCGTCGTGCTGGACGAGCTGAACAAGTACGCCCCGCGCGAGGGGTCGAGCCCGATCAAGGACGTGCTGCTCGACATCGCCGAGCGCGGGCGCTCGCTCGGCATCGTGCTGATCGGCGCGCAGCAGACGGCCAGCGAGGTGGAGCCGCGCGTCGTGGCGAACTGCGCGTTGCGCGTGGTCGGCCGCCTCGATGCCGCCGAGGCGCAGCGCGGCAAGTACGGCTTCCTGACGCCCGCGGCGCGTGCGCGCGCCTCGCTGCTCAAGCCGGGCACGATGATCCTCCAGCAGCCGGAGATCCCGGTGCCGCTGCTGCTCCAGTTCCCCTACCCCGCCTGGGCGACGCGTCCCTCGGAGGCCGCGACGACGGCCGACCCCTGAAGTCAGCGCTCGGATAGTGATCCAATCAGCGCCCGGATGGTGATCCATTGCGGGGCGTGTCCCAGCATCTCCGGCGACGGGGCCGCGGAGACTGGGGGGAAGGGATGCTCCGAGTGGAAGACGTGCACGTGTTGCGACACAAGGTGCTGGTCGAAGGTCTGAGCCGGCGGCAGGCGGCCCGGGAGATGGGGATCAGCCGCAACACCGTGCGGCGCTACCTGAGGCTGCCCGAGCCGGTGCGGGTCGAGCGTGAACCGCGGCGGAAGCCGGTCCTCGAACGGGTGCAGCCGCGGCTCGACGCGCTGCTGGAGGAGTGGTCGGGGCGGACGACGGCGAAGCAGATTCGCGGTAGGAGCGCCGGTTGCCCGGCGCCCCCCGCACAGATCCGGACGTGCGCGCTAACGCATCCGGCTCCTGCCTTGAGTGTTGACGGCAAATCGCTCCGTCGGCCACGGGTGGAGGATGGTCACGGGGGGCCAGTACTCCCGGCGCAAGGCGTCCAGACGTTCCCATGGGTAGCGTGCCCGCTGCGACCTTCGGCGGATAGTCCGCATCCAGAGCCGCCGCAGGGACCACACGAATTGCGACAGCGACGGGCCGCTTGTGGGCACCGCGTAATAGCCAAGCCATCCGCGAAGCACCCGAGCAAGCCACCGTGCTGTCACCACCGGGTCGTCATGCATGCGCCTACGCAACTCGGCCTTGATGGCCTTGAGGGTCCGTCGCATCCGCTTCGGGACCGGTTTCCGGCCCAGACCGAAGCGCCCATTGCGCTTTGTCCGGCAGTAGTGCGTGAAGCCGAGGAAGCCGAACGTCTCCGGTCGGCCCTCCCCGCGCTCCCTGCGGTTCGCTCTCGCGAACCTGCCGAACTCCAACAGGCGCGTCTTCTCCGGGTGCACTTCCAGCCCGAACGCTGCGAACCGCTCCCCGACCGCCTCCATGAATCGCTCCGCATCGCTGCGGTACTGAAACCCCAGGACGAAATCATCGGCGTACCTCACGAGATACGCCTCGCCCCGGACCTCCCGCGGCCGCCATTCCCGCGCGAACCAGCCGTCGAGCACGTGGTGCAGGTATACGTTCGCCAGCAGCGGCGATATCACCGCCCCCTGCGGCGTCCCCCTCACCACGTCGACCTCTAGCCCCGCGTCGATGACGCCGGCGTTCAGCCACTTCCGGATGAGACGCAACACCCGCTGGTCCCCGATACGCATCTCCAGAAACTGCATCAGCTGCTCCCGGTCGATGCTGTCGAAGTACTGGCGGATGTCCACCTCCACTATCCAGTTGACCTTGCGCCGCTCCACCGCGTAGGCCAGCGCGTCCAGCGCGTTGTGCGCCGAGCGCCCCGGCCTGAACCCGTAGCTGAATCCGTAGAACTCCGATTCGTAGATCGGGTTCAGGATCTGCTCCACCACCGCCCGCTGGACGATCTTGTCCTCCAGCGAGGCAATACCCAGCTGTCGCATGCCCCCGTCAGGCTTCGGTATCTCTACCCGCCGAACAGGGGCCGCCCGGTACGCTCCACGGTGTACGCGACCGTGCAGGTCGAGCAATCGCTCGTCCAGCCCGTCCCCGTACTCGCGCCACGTCATCCCGTCGGCGCCCGGAGCTGCGTCCCGCTTGAGCGCGAGATACGCATCCCGGAGCGCCTCCGGCGTGATGTGGTGCAGGAGCGCGGTGAGCCTCTCCCCCGGATTCCTCTTGACGAACTGCCGTATCCGCTCCGCTCCGGGTGACACCGCCCCCCGACTCTGCGTCCGGACCGTGCCGGTGCTTCGCGGATTCCTCTCGGCCGCGGCCCTTCGCTCCAGTGGCTCCGCCGGGGCTCGCGCCCCCTTGTTCGCCGCCTTCATCGCTACTACGGCCGCGTCAGACTGCTGCGCGTCGTGCATCATCGGCTCCGGTTGCTTCCCTTCCCGATGCGGTCCCGGCGTACGACACGCCGGGACGGCGCGCAGCCCTCCCCGGTCCCGGTGTTGGACGTGCATGCGTGCGTGAGTTCTTTGACACCGCGGAGCCCGGCGACGGCTCGCCCTGTGGCGCCGTAACCGGTGTTGCCTTCGACCATACCAATAGCCTCGGCACTCCGAATTGCCCTTTTCGATGCTCGATAGCTCCGCCCGCATACCCCGCTGCCGACGCTTCGCGTGTCGCCTCGCGACGACCCACGCACGGCTCGCGGAGCGGCATGGAATGGCTCATTCCTTTGCCGCAGAGGACTTCCACCTCCTGCCCATCCACCAGTTAGCCGGGCGCTCTGGCATGAGGGCCGGTCTCCTCCTCAAGGGGGATACTCGCCCCCAAAACAGCGGCCTCGATGGGCCAGAACGGCTCTGCGGAGCCTTGACGAGGTAGGAGACCGACCGTGCAGCAGGATACCGCAACGACGTGGAGCATTGAGGGCAAGGAAGAGTCAGGGGTCACCATCGGCCTTGACGTGGGCGACCGCTACACCCACGTTCACGCGCTCGGTGCCGGCGGGGAGGTCGTGCGCGATCAGCGCATCCGCACCGCGGCGGCGGCGCTGGGCGCAGCACTGACCGGCCTCCCGCGGGCGCGGGTCGTGCTCGAGGCGGGGCCGCGCTCGCCGTGGCTGAGCCGCGTCGTGGCGGACCTCGGCCACGAGGTGGTCGTCGCCAACCCTCGCCAGGTCGCGCTGATCGCCCGCAGCCAGCGCAAGACCGACCGCCTCGACGCCGAGTGGCTGGCGCGGCTGGGGCGCTTCGACCCGGAACTGCTCGCCCCGATCCGCCACAGGAGCGAGCAGAGTCAGCACAACCTCGCCGTGGTGCGCGCCCGCGACGCGCTGGTGCGCACCAGGACGCTGCTCATCAACCACGTGCGCGGGGCCGTCAAGGCCTGCGGCGCCGCGCTGCCGTCGTGCACGGCCGGGGCCTTCCACCGCAAGATGGCCGACCACATCCCCGGCGGGCTCCGCCCGGCGCTGCTGCCGCTGGTGGAGGCGGTAGGCGAGCTGACCGCGCGCATCGCGGCGGCTGGCCGCGAGGTCGAGGCGCTGTGCGAGGCTCACCCCGAGACCGCAGCGCTGCGCCAGGTCACGGGCGTGGGGCCGATCACCGCGCTCACGTTCGTGCTGACGGTCGAGGACCCCTCCCGCTTCCCGAAGAACCGGGAGGTGGGGGCCTACCTCGGGCTCGTACCGCGGCAGCGCGAGTCAGGAGAGCGCGCGCCGCAGCTCGGCATCGCCAAGAGCGGCGACCCGGGCTTGCGGCGGCTGCTGGTGCAGGCCGCGCACTACATCCTCGGTCCCTTCGGCCCCGATACCGACCTGCGGCGCTGGGGTGAGCGCTACGCGGGGACAGGGGCGGGCAACGCGAAGAAGCGCGCGGTCATAGCTGTCGCGAGGCGGTTGGCGGTGCTGCTGCTCGCGCTGTGGAAGACAGGCGAGGTCTACGAGCCGCTGCGAAACGCCATGGCCCGCGAGGCCGCGTAGCGGCGAGGCGCGCCTCAGGCGGCGGAGACCGGAGATCAGGAGGAAGACCCGAGCGCGAGCGAAGCCTCGCGCGTGATGCCGGACACGGGCGACTGCGACAGCCGCTTGTCCCTCCGAGGACGCGAAGCAGATGGCAGCGCCCCCTGGAAGCAGGATGTGCCTTCATGCACCGGGCCCGATGCGCGGCCCATCGAGAGTGCGAATAGAAGCTCGGCACAGGCTCCACTACCGGACATCACGAGCGGTTCGCAGCGACCCGGAGGAGCGCCGTACCCGGAGGAGGCCGCCACGTCGGCCTTGCAGAAACACCGTCCCTCATAGAAGCGGCTGACGGCGACGAGGCTGCACCGCCAGCTGCGCGAAGAAGGCTACGAGGTCGGCGAGACGCTGGTACGGAGCTACCTGCGGGAGTGGCGGCGCCGGCGCGCCGAGGTCTACGTGCCGCTGGTGCACCGCCCGGGCGACGAGGCGCAGGTCGACTTCTTCGAGGTCACCGTCGAGGTGGGAGGCGAGCGCCGCAAGGCCTGGAAGTTCCTGATGCGGCTGATGTACTCGGGCCGCGACTTCGTCCGGCTCTACGACCGCCAGGACCAGGTCGCCTTCCTCGACGGCCACGTGCGGGCGTTCGCCCACTTCGGCGGGGTGCCCGCGCGCATCGTCTACGACAACCTCGCAGCGGCGGTGCGGCGCGTGCAGTTCCCCCGGCGCCAGCTCACCGAGCGCTTTGAGGCGCTGGTGAGTCACTACCTGTACGAGCCGTGCTTCGCGCGGCCCGGCGAGGGCCACGATAAGGGCGGGGTCGAGGGGCGCGGCAGGGGCGTGCGGCTGCAGCACCTCACGCCGATTCCCCGCGGCGACTCGCTGGCCGAGCTCTCGGACTGGCTGCAGGGGGAGGTGGACCGCCACGCCGCGCCGCGGGTGCATGAGCGCTTCGCCGAGGAGCGGCCGCTGCTGCGCCCCGGGCCCGGCGTCGCGTTCGAGGCGCGGCGGGTGCAGCCGGTCTCGGTGAGCCGCAGTGCGCTGGTGCGCGCCGAGGGGGCCTGGTACTCGGCGCCGAGCCGCTGGGCGGGCCTGCGGGCGACGGCGCTGATCGGCACCGACGAGCTGACGCTGCGCTGCCGCGGCGAGGAGGTCGTACATCCCCGACAGCCCTTCGGCGGCCGCCGGGTGGACTACCGGCACTACCTCGGCGAGCTGGCGCGCAAGCCGCAGGCGGTGCGGCAGGTGGCGCCGGAGCTGGTCGCGGCGCTGGGCGAGCCCTTCGGGCGGCTCTGGACGCGGCTGGAGCGCGAGCAGGGCGCTCAGGAGGGGGCGCGCACCCTTGCGCGGTTGCTGCGGGCCGTCCACGAGCACGGCGAGGAGCGCGTGCGCGACGTCCTGGAGCAGGTCCTCGAGCAGGAGCGCTTCGACGAGCTCGCCGTGCAGCGTCTGCTCGCCTCGGCCCGGGCGCCGGAGGCAGTGACGGTGCCGGAGCCGCTGCGCGGCTACGAGGTCGAGAGCGTCTCGGCGGCCGTCTACGACCGCCTGCTCGCGGCGGCGGCGCCGTGAACAACGCGGCTCGCGCGGCCGTGCTCGAGGCGCACTGCCGCGAACTCAAGCTGCCCACGATCCGCCGCGAGTACCCCGCGCTGGTGCGCCAGGCCACGCACGACGGGTGGGACTACGAGGAGTTCCTCGTGCAGTTGCTCGAGGCAGAGGTGCTGGCCCGCCGCGATAGCGCGGTCGCACGCCTGCTGCGCCAGGCGCGCTTCCCCGACATCAAGACCTTCGAGCAGCTCGACTGGGACGCGCTCGGGGGCGTCGAGCGGCCACAGCTCGCACAGCTCGCGACCTGCGAGTACATCGAGCGCGCCGACGACGTCGTCATCGCCGGGCCGATCGGCACCGGCAAGACGCACCTCGCGATCGCGCTCGGCGTCGAGGCCGCCCGCCGCCGCCACCGCGTCGCCTTCATCCGCGCCGCCGACCTCGTGCGCGAGCTGGTCGAGGCACGTGACGAGCTCACGCTCTCGCGGCTCCATCAGCGTTACCTGCGGGTCGCGCTGCTGATCGTCGACGAGCTCGGCTTCGTGCCCTTCGAGCGCACCGGCGGCGAGCTGCTGTTCAATCTCCTCGCCGACCGCTACGAGCGGCGCTCGACGATCGTCACGACCAACCTCGCGTTCAGCGAGTGGGTGCAGGTCTTCGGCGACGAGAAACTCACCACGGCGCTGCTCGACCGCCTCGGGCACCACGCCCACATCCTCACCACGCGCGGCGCTTCCTACCGGACGCGTCACAGAACACAGACCTGACCAACGAAGGACTCAGCACCAAGAACGTCAGCAGCGATCGTGGCGCCGGAGTGGATCAACATCCGAGCGCTGACCTGGATCGCTATCCGAGCGCTGTTGACAACCCCTTCGCGAGGTTCGAGTAAGGCTCAGCAGAGTTCCTCGGCAGGTGTGCGAATGCTGACTCTGCAGGCCGGTGCCAGAGCCGCGC
This sequence comes from Dehalococcoidia bacterium, assembly GCA_965261685.1. Taxonomy (GTDB): domain Bacteria; phylum Chloroflexota; class Dehalococcoidia; order UBA2979; family UBA2979; genus VXMT01. Next base: position 2,018 of record CBDHDI010000004.1, on the reverse strand, counting down.
GCGGGGTGGTCTGCGGCGGCTGCAGTCCGCCTCGCTCGTCGATGGTCAGAGGCTACCTGCAATCGAACTGCGATCAGTCTCGGGCGCGCCAGGATGGTGCAAGAGATCGAGGAGGGGTCGCACAGCGACCCCTCCGGGGTGAGTTCCGGCGGTTGACACGCATCCGCCGGGGGTTGAGTTCGTCGAGCCTATCGCCGCAGCCCGCAGATGGTCAAAGCGGCGATTGGTGTCAGAGATGGTCCTGTGCGGACGTCTCCGATTACAAGTCGTCTCGCCCACGAAAGGGCAGCTTCAGCGCCTGCTCGAGGCGCTGTGCCGGGGGCCATGGAGGACCAGCCACCCAGGCGAGGGGCGCGGTCCCCCGTGACAATTGGCACCGCATCGGCAGCCGACGGGGCGCCGTCGTCCCCGTCGTCAGTTCCTGCCCCAGCACTCGACGGAGCCATCGGTCCTCACGCCGCAGGTGTGGAGCACCCCGGCGCTGACCGAGATGAAGGTTCCGCCCGGCGGCGACGACTGGCCATCGAGTCCTAGGCCCCAGCAGGCGACCGAGCCGTTGGTTCTGATGCCGCAGGTGTGCTCCGATCCGGCGCTGACGGAGACGAACGTCCCGACAGGCCACGGGCGGTACTTGGCACGCGTGTCTCCCCAGCACTCGATTGAACCATCACTTCTAACCCCGCAAGTGTGCTCGGCCCCCATGCTGAGGGAGACAAAGGCCCCATCTGGCGGCGAACCATAGTCGACGAAGCTGCCATCACCCCAACACGCTGACCGCGCAGGTGTAGTTGGAACCAGCACTGACCGACGTGAAGGGACCCTCGCGTGGTGAGGCCTCACCGTATCGGTTGCTACCCCAGCAGACAACCGCTCCATCAGTTGTGATCCCGCAGGTGTGGTAGAGCCCTGCGCTCATCGAGGTGAACCGCTGAGCTCTGTAGTCCGAGGGCTCTGCGGCGGTCGCCTGTGGCGGGGCAGTGGCCTGCGGGGTGGCGGTGGCCTGCGGCGTGGCGGTGGCCTGCGGCGCGGCGGTCGCCTGCGGCGTGGCGGTCGCCTGAGGCGTGGCGGTGGCTTGAGGCGTGGCGGTCGCCTGAGGCGTGGCGGTGGCTTGAGGCGTGGTGGTCGCCTGGGGCGTGGCGGTCGCCTGCGACGTGGCGGTCGCCTGAGGCGTGGCGGTGGCCTGAGGCGTGGCGGTCGGCTGCGGCGTGCTGGTGGCTTGCGGCGTGGCGGTGGCCTGCGGCGTGGCGGTGGCCTGCGGCGCGACGGTGGGGACTGGACGTGCTTCGGTGCCCCGCGACCCCTGATCCTCGCAGGAGGTGCTCACCAGCGCGAGTAGCGCGATGAGACAGACTCCCGCGACGATCGCGACCGTCTTTGGCGCGCCTCTCAGCCTGGCGAGTTGCTGCATGGGAACGCTACTCTGATTTGGCCCCTTACCTTCTTCAAGCGGGCTCAGTAACCTCTGAGCCTAGGAAGCCCAGCAGTGCCGGCATGGCTCATTTGGCCCTGCCGTAACGGACGGCTCAAGTGGTGTTGCCACCGGCACTGTTCGGCGCGTGAACCTCTGATGGGGACATGCGAGCCAATCGCTGATTTGTAAGGTGGATGACGGCGAGCGCGCCTGCGGCCTTCCTGTGGAATGAGGGGGAAACCCCGGAAGGAGTCGCAGTGGGTACGCCCGACGAAACCACCGTGTGGATCGGCCTCGACATCGGCAAGACCGAGCACTTCGCCGATGTGCTGGATGAGGCAGGCTCGCCGCTGTTCGCCCGCGCCGTCGCGAACGACGAGGCCGCCATCGAGGCGCTCCTCGCTCGCGCGGAGTCCTTCGGCTCCCCGGCTCTGGTCGTCGACCAGCCCGGCTCGCTGGCCCGGCTCGTGCTCGGTGTCGCCGCCCGCCGCGGCGTGCCGGTGGCGTACGTGCCGGGGCTGGTCATGCGCCGTGCCGCCGACCTCTACCCGGGTGAGTCCAAGACCGACCGCCGCGACGCGTTCGTGCTGGCCGACACCGGCCGCAC
>CBDHDI010000003.1:0-18955 GCA_965261685.1 Dehalococcoidia bacterium | reverse complement strand
GCACAGGCGCAGCCCACGATTCGTCTCGTTGACGGTGTAGGGCGTTGCGAACCGATGGGCGTTCGTCTCGCGGCTCGGCGGATAGGTCGGGGGCGCGATGGGCACATCGTTCCCCTCGACCGATGCGAGCGGCTGGCGCAGCGTCAGTGCGACGAGGGTGGTATCGGCCATCAGCGCGTGGAGGGACGGGTCATGGCATTGCATCTCCGTGTTCGGGGTGTGCGCGGCGAAGGACGGTGTTGGCGCCCGACTTCGCGGTGGGGACGTGGTAGGCGGCGAGCGTCTCGACGGTGAGCGAGCGTGAGGCGAACGCGGCGTGCGCGACGGGCAAGGGTGCGGGGCGCCACAGCCGATAGCGGAATCCGCCGCGGGCGCGGTGACCGGGGAGGGCGAACGCCTGGAGGCCGACCGAAGCGAGCAGCTCGACCCAGGGCCGGCGTGGGCGCGCACGGCGCGGTGCGCGGAGAGGCTGAAGCGAGTTCGAGCGTGTTCCAGCTCGAGCGGGGTCGAGGTAGAGCCGCCCGCCCGCGGCGGGGGCTGCGTGGCGGAGCCACTGCGACGCACTGGAACGCCCGAAGCGCTCGGTGGAGGTTGCGGTGCACGGTCCACGCCGACTGCGGGCCGGCCCAGTGCTTCATCCCCGGGTTGAGCCCCCAGGGGCACCACCAGTCGAGGACGACGCCCGCGAAGCGCAGGCCGCTCGTGCGGCGGACCCTCCATCCGCACGAGCGGCCACGCCGAGGCGTCTTCGGGGAGCGGCGTCGCATCGGGGACGACGAACCGCATCCCCCCGCCGCGCGCGCTCACGAACCCGGTCGCGGCCTCGGGGTTCGCGCGCCACGCAAGGTGGGCAAGCCCCGCGCAGGCGAGCACCTCGCCCGGATTGCCGGGGTCGGTGGGCCACACCCTCATGGCGGTGCATCTCCCGCACCGCTCGAGACGTACGCGTCGGCGGCCTTCAGGAGCGCCTCGAGCCACGCAAGGCGCCACGGCCCGTGCCGCGCCTGAAGCCGTGCGAAGCGGCGCGCCGCGCGCCGCGCGCAACGCTCGTTCACACGCGACGGCGCATCGGGGTCCCACTGCGCGCGGTCGGGAAACCCCGGGCGCGCCCAGCCGTGGTGGGCGGCGACGAGGTGCAGGACGAGGTCGCGGTGGGGAACATCGGGCCCCGAGGATGGGCTCGGCATCGACGAGCGAGCCGAACTCGTGGCGGTAGCCGCCGAGCCACTCGGGGCGCAATCGGCCGCGCGGGGACTTCGCAAGCGCGGGGCCGCCGGGGGGTGCGCCGGCTGCGCGCTGCCACACCGCGCGCGACTTGCCGCGGTCGTGCCAGCGCCCGGCGCTCTCGAGCGCGTCGACGAGGTGCTCGGGCAAGCCGAGCGCCGCACCGATGCGCCGCGCAGCGGCGGCGACCTCCGCGCAGTGCGCGTCGATGGTCTGCGCCGAGGCGCCGAGCCGGCCAAGGTCGCTCTCGCCGGTGTGAAGCCTTGCGCCGGGACGGCGCCGCGCGTAGACGAGGCAGCGCTCCTCCTCCCCCTCCTCATCACCCTCGCCCCCGAGCGGCACCCGTAGCTCGACGGCTCCATCGGCCCAGGGCGGGGAGCGTCTCCGGGGGGCACGGCGCGACGTAGCGGATGCGGTCCTCGGTGTCGGCCACATCCTCGACGGGACCTTCCGCATCGGCATCGGGCAGCCCCTCGGCCGAGAGGCCGCCGGCCGCCGTCGGCAGCACCACCGTCGCGAACCCGAACGAGGGCAGCGCCGACGGGTCGCCGACGGCGGCTGCGAACACCTCGCCGTCGGACCCGACCACCACGAGCGGAGCGCCGCGCCGCCGAGACGCTCGATGGCGCATCGCACGAGCTTCTGCGCGTACGACGCCGGCACCCGGGCGAGCTCCTCGGACGTCGGCCGGAAGAACGCGAGGACTTCGCCCGCCACCGCCGCGCCGAGCCCGACGAGCTCGGCGATGTCGCGCCGCCAGGCGAGGAAGCACTGCGCGCCGCCAGGCGCCTCGCTCACCCCCCGCAGATACACCGCCACCGGCGGGCGCGCGAGCGCCGCCGAGGTCGCCGCGTACGCCTCGAGCACCGCCGCGTCGAGCGGGGCGGGCCGGGCACACGGTGCGGAGCATGCGGCCACGGTGTCGGGGTCGAGGCCGCGCAGCGTCTTCGGACTCAAGCTCGGCGCTCGCCGCAGCGCATCGAGGGTCGCCGCGCGTGCGGCGTCTCGCCGCTCGCGGTACGACGTGGGCGCCGAGCGCAGGCCCCTCGCCTCGCGCGTGGTGAACACCACACTCACTTGCGCGTCGCCGTCACCGGCGCGGTTCACGCGCCCCAGACGCTGAATCATCGAATCGAGGGTGGCGAGGTCCATCACCGCGTGGTCCGCGTCGAGGTCGACCCCGACCTCGCCGGCCGCGGTCGACACGAGATACACCGAGGGTGCGTCCGGCGGGTGTGTCGCCCCCGGCGTGAACCGCCGCCACACGAGCCCGTGCACAAGTGCGGTCCGCTCGTGGCCGCGCAGCGTCCCGGTCAGCACCGCGACCCGCTGCGCGGCCTCGGGTCCGAGGCTCGATGCGAGCCCTCGGGCGATGTGCCGCGCATCGGCCACGCGCTCGACGAATACCACGACCGCCCCGGTGCGGTGCGCGGTGGCCGCGGCGCGGATGCGCCGGATGCGCTCAGGCACGGTCGCCGCCTCGACGAAGCGCGGGGACTTGCGGGCGTTCAATCGCCGGCGCACCGCGGCGCATCGGAAGTCCGCGCCGGTGAGTCCGAGCACCGTCGCGCCGGCGGCGCCGGTCGCCGACAGCGTCATGGTGCGGAACTCGGGTCGGTGCTGCAGTCCCTCGACGGCACGCAGCAGCGCGGCGAACGCGGGCGCGAGATGCGCCTCGTCGAGCAGCACCAGGGTGTCGTGTCCGAGGAGCCCCGCGTGCGTCGCGCGAAGCGAGCGCCCGTCGCCGTAGCCCGAGAACACGAGCCGCGACCCCACCATATCGACGGTGCCGATGAGCACCGTGGGCCGCGCGGGGTCGAGGCGCCACGCGCCGTCGTCGGCGAGCCCCCCGCGCAGCACTCCGAGCCCGACGCTGCGCTCGGCCGGATGTGCCGCGCAGGCGTCGAACGCGTGGCGAAGCGCGGGCAGCGCGCCGATGCGGTCGATCCATGTACGCACGACCTCCGCCGTCTGGTCGACGATGGCGCGGCGGTCGACGACGTAGACGATGCGCCGCGGCAGGGCGGGGTGCGCAAGGCGTGCGAGCAGTGCGAGCAGCACGCAGGCCGTCTTGCCGAGCCCGGTGGGGATGTCCACCGCGTCCGGAACCGCGCCCCGCGCGAGCGCGGCGTACAGACACCGCTGCCACGGGTAGGGGTCGTGGCCGACGATGGCGCGAAAGTGCGCGACGTCGCGAAGGTGGTCGTCGGCTTCGCCACACGTGCGTGCAGGTTCGGGCGCGGCGGTGCCGGTGCGATTGCGGCATTCGGTCATGGTGCGCTCCGTGCGCGGCGGGATGGTGGGCGGGCGATGCAGGCGCGCCTGATGGTCGAGGAGCGCGCTCGGGGGCCCCGGGGCGTGCGGGCGCGCGTCGGCGCCCCGGTGTGCGACCACCGGGCGCGGAGCCGCGCCATTTGGCGCGACGGGTCAGTCGGTGGAGGTGTTCGCCTCGCCCGCGTCGTCGGGGTCGTTGGGCGGCTCGTTGGTGCCGGCGTGGTCGTCGGGACGCTCGCCGCGCGGCGTCACTCGACGGGCAGGCGAAGCACGGGCGCGGGGAGCGCCGCATCGGGGAGCACGTCGGTCTCGAGCCGGGCGAGCGTTTCCCGGTCGGTGACGAGGAAGGGGGCGAAGGTCACGAGGCGGCCCGCCTCGGTCGCGAGCGTGACGGTGATGTCGGCCGCGCCCTCGGCGGGCGCCAGGGCGCGCACGCCCGGGCAGGCGGCGACGAGGCCCGCGGCCATTTCGGCAAGCAGCGCGTGCCCATCGGGCTCGGCCATGCCGAAGAGATCGGCGCCCGCGGCGAGGATGCCGAGCCAGGGACCCGCGGGGCTGCGCCCGGGCGGCTCGAGACAGACGATGGCGCACCGCGCCCGCGGTGCGGACAACGCCCGGGTGGCCTCGACGACGAGCGTCGCAAGCCTGCGCGCGACGTCATGCCCGGTGCCGGGGACGGGGTCGGCGGTACGCACCGCATCGCCCGCGGACACGGTGCGGTCGCGCGATGCGCTCTCGCGGTCGAGGCCGAGGCAGGGCGCGTGTGGGTATCGGTCGTTCATTGCGTGGCTCCTTGGTCGTGGTGTGGTCGGGTCAACGTGGGCGTCAGCGGCCATCGCCCGGTAGTGGCAGGTCAAGCTCGGGGAACCGCGTGTTGTGGGGGCGAAGGAGCGGGCCGAGCGCCCCGGGCCGCGTGCGGGCGCGCCCCGCCGGGTCGGCGAGCGCGAGCACCAGCAGCGCGCAGGCCCGCACAACGGAGACGGGCTCGCGCAGCCAGTACGCGAGCAGCGTCTCGAGCGGCGCCCCGAAGCGCGCCTCCCAGGGCAGGTCGTCGGCAAGCGCGAAGCAGAGCGCGGACTGCTTGAGCGGGAGTCGCGCGAGCGCGTCGCGGGCCGGCGCATCGAACACGATGGCGATGTCGACGTCGAGCGCCGCGCGCACCTCGGCCGCGCCGAGGTCGGCCACCTCGGTGAGGCGCACCTGGTGGGCTCGAAGCACCGGCTCCGCGGGCTCGAGCTCGTGCCAGGGGTCGAGCGGTGCGAGCAGCGCGCCCGCGCGCAGCAGCCACCGCGCCTCCCACTCCACCCGTGCCTCGGGGACGACGCACAGGAACGGCAGGAGGGCGAGCTCGACGACTTCGCCGTCGCGCACCACGGGTGCGGCGAGCACGCCGCGGCGGACGGGGTAGCGCACCCGCCCGTCCGCCACGCTCGGGCGAAAATGTTGCTCGTCCTGGCACGCCTGGCAGAGCCCCGTGATGTGGAAATCACGGTAGGAGAGGCGGTCGCGGAAGCCGTCGGGGACGACGGGGGCGGCGCAGACGCTGCAGCCCCCCGTTGCGGGCCAGTGTCCCGCGGTCCACGGAATCGTCGGGCTCATCGCAGGCGCTCCTTCGCGGGCGCCGCGGTGCGGTCGCGGCGGTGGGGGTTCGACTTCGGACGGATTGCTGGCTTCATGGGGGTCATCTCCTTAGGTGGTGGTCGTGGTGATGGACGCTCGGGCGCGCACGGCGCACCGTGTCCGGGGTGGTCCGGCCGTCATCGTTCGTCGTCGTGCTCGAGTGACGTGCGGACCCGGTCGGTCACCGGCGACGCGCCGCCTCCATCGCCGCCGCCACCCGCTCGGCGACGATGGCCCGCGCCTGTGCCTGGACCCGCTCCGCGTAGGGGTCGAGGACCTCGCCGGCGGCGGTGACGAAGGTGCCGTCGGGCTGGCGCGCCTCGGTCCACGCCTCGCAGAGCTCGGCGAACCGGGCGCTCGCCGCGTCGAGGTCCTCGGCGGTGGGGCCGGTGCACGTGCCGAGGTCGGGCGGGGGCGGGCCGTCGCCGCGGGGGGCGTCCTCGCCGAGCAGCGACGTCCACTCGCCGGGCGCGAGCGTCTCCTCGGGGGTCGGCGCGAGGGTTCGGTCCACATCGGCGCGCGCCTGCGCGAGCACCACCACGTCGGTGACGGGGCCCTCGCACGCCGCGGGGGCGAGCGCGCCGTGCCAGTGGCCGTCGGCATCGCGCCGCCAGCCGTCGGCGGCGAGCGCCTCGTCGGCAAAGAGCGCGCGGTCGGCCCCGTCGGCGAGCGCCCGGATGCTGCGCGTCTGCGCGGGCGCAACCTCCAGCGTCTCGACCCAGCGCTCGAGCCCGAGCGCGCGCATCGGGCCCATCCGCGCAGGCATCGGCTCGAGCGTCTCGACCCAACGCGCAAACACGCTCGCGCGCCGCGCGCGGCGCCTCGCGCTCTCGTCGGGGTCGCGCAGCCACGCCTCGATGCGGCGCTTGCGCACCCGCAGCCGCTCGAGCTCCCAGTCAAGGTTCTCGACTCGTCGGGGTCGCGCAGCGACGCAACGACCCGGCGCATCTGCGCGCGCACGCGCTCCATCGCGCGCTCGAGTGCTTCGAGCGTCATCGTCTCGTTCATCTCATGGCTCCTCGCGTGGGGGGGGGGCGTGCGCCCGCACCGGGGTAGCGGGCGCGTCGCGCGGCGCATCACCGAGAGACCTCCTCGGCGGCGGCGTCGGTCGGGGTACGGGGCGGCGACCGTCGGACCGGGACCGTTGTGGTCCATGGCGACGCTCTCGCGGTGGTCTCGCCCCGCGGCGAGCGAATCCGGCCCGAATGCGGGCGCGTGCTCGCCGGTGGCGACCGGGGGTCGAGCGGTGTGGAGCCGCGGTGCGGCTCTGTGGGGCGTGTGTGGCCGGGGAGCGTCTACGAGGCGTCTTCGCGATGCGCCGTTTCCGCTGTGCTCCTTCCTACTTGCCCGAGGTTGGCATGCGTGGCGCGTGCTCGCCGGTGGCGCCGCAGGCGGCGGGTCCGAAGGAGCGGTGACGATGCCGGTGGGGTCGGGCGGCGCGGGGCCCGCCGGACAGAGGCTCGAGGAGTCCTGGGCACGGGGCTTCGGCGCCACACCGCGATCAGCGCTGGCGCGGACGTGGGCGAGCGGGCCCGGCCCTCGGAGTGTGAATTCGCCTTGCGCAATCGACCCTCGATGAGGGGAGGCACCGGATTCGTGCACGAACAGGCGCGAGAGGGGAGAAGCGGGATCAGCCCGAGGCGGGCGCAGGCGGCGGGTCCGAAGGAGCGGTGACGATGCCGGCGGGGTCGGGCGGCGCGGGGCGCAAGCCCGCGCGAACCTCGGCATCGGCGAGCGCGCGCTCGGCCGCGGCGACGCGCTCGGCAAGGATGTCGCGCACGCGCCGCACGACCATGTCGGCGAACGGGTCGACGATGGCGCCACGATTGGAGTCGTCGACGTCGGACGCGAGCTCGAGGGGATCGGAGAAGACACCGTCGCCGGATTGGAGAACCATCGCGCGGACCTCGCGGGCCGCACGCTCCCATAGCGCCCGGTCGGGGATGGCCGCAGGGTCGGACTCGGCGCCGGTGAGCGCGGCGCGGGCCGCGAGTACCTCCGACTCGGCGCGAGCGACGGCACCGCACACGTCGGCGACGTCGTCAGCGCGCAGATCGGAGGGGTCGGGGGAAGGATCGGCGAGCGCACCGTCGGGAGGGTCGGACACGGCGCCGTCGGGGCATTCCGATACTCGGGGGTCAACAAGCGCATCCGCCCGATCGACCGCATCAAGCACGAACTCGTCGAACAGAGCGGACACGTCGTCAACAGGGGCGTACTCCTCGACGGCGCAGTGCAGGGCGAAGACATCGCACGAGGCGATGCGGGCGAGCGCTCGCGGGACGTCGAGGACGAGGAGGAGCGTCAGGGCGCGTACGCGCGCCGTGTCTTCGTAGAGCGAGAGTGTCCACATCGGGTACTGCTCGGTGAAACCGCCGTCGCAGCCGAGCCGGAGCAGCTCGCAGGGCGAGACGCCGATGCGCACGGGGTAGGAGGCGGAGCCCGCGCAGAAGCCCGCGGCCGGATCGCGCTCGAGCAGCCGGTGCGCGTGCGCGGGGACGATGGGTGGAAGGGCCTGCGCGGCGATCGCCTCGGCCCACCCGGGCGACGGGCCGACAAGTGGTGAGTCGACGACGGAGAGGCCGGCGCTTGCGACCCCGGCGCGCAAGGAGGCGACTGCGTCATCGGCGGCATCGAGCAGTGCGCCGATATCCGGCATGAGTGCGGCGCGGCGCACGTCGTAACGCGAGACGGAGTCGAGAAGAGCGGAGAAGGCGGTTCCGGACGGAGACGGAGTCGCCTCGGAAGAGGGCGCCGGGGAGAGGGCGCCGCCGGGCCGGCGCGCCTCGGCGCGGCGCTTGCGCCGTCGCAGCCGCCCGAGCTCGCGGTCGAGGCTCTCGAGCCGCATCGCGGGCGTGGGCTCGCCCGAGCGCAGCGGGCGCCGGTCGCGGGCGTCGGGGTCGCGCAACCGCTCGAGCACCCGCTCCCTCTCCGCGCGCATACGCTCCATCGCGCGCTCGATGTCTTCGATGGTCGTGGTCTCGTTCATTACATACCTCCTGGTCTCGTGGATCAGCCGACCCCCCGGTCGAGCGCGGGCGGGTCGTCGTCGCGAACGGCGTCGTCGAGGGCGTGCGCGGCGTGGTGATGGCGGCGGCACACACGCGGGCGAGTGAGCGGCGCATGGGCCGGTGTGCGCAGTCGGGCGATGGATTCGACGGCGGGTCTCTCGGGGAGCGCTCGCCTCGATGGCCGTCCTCGGCCGCTTGTGCGCCCCTGATGCGGATGGGGCCTGGGGCCGGCCGTTGCGGGCTACACGGGAGCGGCGACGTCGGCGGGGTCGGCGCGCCAGCGCTCGCGCGCGGTGACGCGCCGGCGCGGGATGTGGGGGAGCGCCTCGCAGCGATAGACGGTCTCGCGAAGCCACGCGAGCTCGCCGTCCACCGCCTCGGGCGTGACCTCGGTCCACCACGAGCGCTCGATGGCGTCGCGCCTTTGCGGCATCCAGCGGTAGCCGCGGGCCCTGAGCGCGTCCTTGTGTTCAAACGGGGCGTGGACCGCCCACAGCCGCACCGTCTCGCGCCACGCGGTCTCGCGAAGCGCGGCGAGCACCCGCTGGCGCGAGCCCGGAAGGGTCTGCGCGAGCAGCCACACGCCGGCCTCGCAGTCGGCGAGCGCTCGGTGACGGTCTCGGGCGAACACCCCGTAGCCGCAGGCGAGGCAGTGCAGCGCCGCGCTCGGGCACCCGTGCGCGGTCCACGCGACGTCGCGCATCGAGCACCCCCAGGGCAGCGCGCGCGTCGCCGGCAGGGCACGCTCGAAGAACGGCCGGTCGAAGCGCGCGTTGTGCGCGATGATCAGATCCGAGCGCGCGATCAGCGCGGTCGCGGCTTCGGCGTCGATGCGCCGCCCGCGCAAGTCCTCGTCGGTGAGCCCGGTGAGCGCGGTGATGAGCGCATCGAGCGGGCGGGCGGGGTCGTGGAGGTGGACCTGCGCCTCGTGGTGCAGCACCTCGCCGATGCGCCCGTCGCCGGGCGCGTAGGTGAAGGGGAGCATCGCGAGCTCGATGGCCTGGTCGTGCTCGACACTCAGGCCCGTGGTCTCGCAGTCGACGTAGAGTGCGCGGCGAAGCGGCGCGTCGCCGGTGTCGCACAGCCGCGCGGGGAGTGCGAGCGCACGCAGCGTGCGTGTCTCGTCGGCGGACTCTGCCTGTCGGTGCATCGGTCGGATCCTCTCGGGTGGTGTCGTGGGTGCGTGCGGCGGCGACGGGTGGCGCGCAGCGCTCACCCGCCCCCTCGGCGCCGAGCACCGATCAGCGTGGGTCGGGCCGGATCGCCCACGGCGCCTGGCGCAGCTCGTGCACCGCGGTGCCGATCCGCACCAGCGTGCGGCGCCCGACGCCGGGGATCGGCTGGAGATCTTCGATCGGGACCGGGCGCCACTTGCACGGCGCATTGGCGGCAAGCGCCGCGATCGCCTCGCTCGGCGCGTGCGCGTGCGTGGCGTCGAGCTCGATGGTTGGACAGAGCTTCGCCATGATCGTCCCGCCGCTTGCGCCATCGGCCGGGCCCATCGCGGACGCCCGCACGAGCGCTTCGGCCTTTGCCGCGATCGCCCGTGCACAGTGCGGCCTCGCACAGCGCTCGTACGCGAGCCTGCCCCCGCTGTCGAACCAGAGCTGCTCGGCCGGGAGCACCCCTTCGATACCGCCCGTGCCCTCGAGCGTCGGCTCCGAGCGCATGCTCCCCTCGCGGGCGAGCACGATGCGGCCTTGCGCGTCGAGCCCGATGACCTGCACGTCGGTGCCGTCGGTCCAGATCTCGAGCGCGAGCACTCCGTAGCCGGGAAGCGGCGGCGTCGAGTGACGCATCACCGAGACCGCCTCGGCGGCGGCGTCGATGGGGGTGAGTGCGATGGTCGCGAGCACCGCCGCGATGACGAGGGCGCTCGCGCGCGGGATGGTCTGCGTGGTCTTCATGATGGTCTCCTTGGCGGGCCCCGGAATGCGGCACGCGGCACGATGGCGGTGGGTGAGAGCGGTGGTTGTCGGATTGGGACCGTCGTGGTCCACGGCGCCGCTCTCGTGGTGTCGTCGCCACGCGTCGAGCGAGTCCGGCCCGAACGCGGGTGCGTTCCCGACGGTGGCGAAGGGGGTCGAGCGGTGTGGAGCCGGATTGCTGGCTCTCAGGGGCGTGCGTGTTCGGGAAGCGTCGAGACCTCTTCCCCGGCCGCTGTTTCCCCTGTCCTCCTCCCCATCATCCTGTCGCCGGTGACGGTGTACGCCGCAGGGGGCGGGAGGCAGGTCGCAGCGGCGACGATGGGCGGCTGTCGAGCAAGGCCCGGAGCGCTCGATGGCGAGGTGCGCTACCCGGCCTCGCGCCCGGCGGCGGAAGGGCCTACACCCCGTCGCACGACTGACCGGCGCCCGAAGGCACTGCGACCCGAAGGGGCCACGTGGATCCCTTCGTGCGCCGTCATGTGGGCTTTCTCGCACAAGAGCCGCGATGGACGCATGGGCGGCCGCCTGGAGCGCCATGGCGCAACCGGTCTTTGCACGCTCAGCCGCAGCGGGCCTGCAGTCGGCTTCGCCGGCGACGTACTCGAAGTGCTCGCGATGAGCCGTATGGGTGTGTTGTCATCGCTCACTGCGCGACCCTCGACGTTCGCGCGTCCCGGGCGCGAGGTGTCGGCCTCGCTCATCATCGGACTCCTTCTGGTCGTGTGTGGCCGCATCGGCACGGGCGTCACAGCGCGCGCGCCGCACCCGGGAAGCGCTGGTGTCGAGGGGGGCGGTCGTCGCCCCCCCGGGTCGTCGCATCTACGGCGCGTCGAGGAACTGCGTGGCGGCCGCGATGAGTCCGGTCAGGCTCCTGAGCGCCGCGTCGCATTGCGCCTCGGAGGCGAAGCACACGGGGGCCGACATCTCCGTGTCCCCGTGGTTCAGGAAGTGATGGGCGTAGAACACGTGGCGCGTGATGGCCGGGGGGATGTCGTCCGTGCGGGCGCTGTAAGCGCACGCCCTGAGCCGCTCCAGGACCCAGGGAGTGAGCCGGACCTGGGACTCACCTGAGTGGTTGCGGCTGACGACCGCGAGCTGCTCGCCGGTCGTCTCGTCGATATGGATGTACGTGGTCATCGGGTGTGTCTCCTGTTGTGACAAGCAAGATGGATGAATCGGTTGCCGCGGGGGCTCCCCCGGTGCGGCTCCGGGCGGTGCCCGGCAGTGGTGGACATCTGTTCAGTCTCCTTGTGGAGTGTTTCGGGGTGAACGGGCCTCGGCCCGTGGTGGTTCGCTCGCCGGGCGATATCCGGCAGAGCACGGACGCCTTTCGGCGCCGAGTTCGGTGCGGCTCGCGCCGTGCGGCGCGTAGCGGGTCGGGGCGTGGTGTGGGACGCTGCGCGTCAGGTCCGGCTCGAGTTCGGCAGCGAGGGGGCCTGTGCACTCGATGGCGGCTGCCCGCCTCGGGCGGTGGCGCAACGCCCCGGTGGTCGCAGTTTCCGGGCTGTCCCTTCGCAAAGGAAAGGTCGGGGTGGGCTGGAGGAGCGCGGAGCGCCTCCTCAGCGGTCGCCGTGCGGCGCAGGCGGGTCGGGGCCGGCGGCCCCTGCGTCCGCGCTTGGCGGCTGCCCGCCTCGGGCGGTGGCGCAACGCCCCGGTGGTCGCAGTTTCCGGGTCTGTTCCCTCAACGCAAGGGAGTCTGGGGGTAAGGTGGTCAGAGTAGACTCGGCCCGCACGGGCGAACCCCCGACACGGCTGGTCATGGCGAACTGGCGCCGGAAGTTGGAACCGTATCGATCCGGGCCAGCGTCTCGATCAACGTAGTACGCTTGACGCCAAAGTTGCGGCACACAGCGGCCTTCGACATGCCATCGTCCAGGGCGGCAAGAATGGCATCGAGCTTCTCGCCGACTATCGCTGGCGGTCGCCCACCCACCCGGGCGCGACGCCGAGCAGCTGTGAGCCCTGCCATCACCCGCTCTCGTGGTGTCGTCGCCACGCATCGCGCGAGTCCGGCGCGAACGCTGAGCGTGTTCTCGCCGGTGGCGACGGGGGTTTGGAGCCGGGTCCGGCTCTGGGGGGCGTGCGTGTTCGGGAAGCGTCGAGACCTCTTCCCCGGCCGCTGTTTCCCTTGCGCCCCTCCCAACGACCATGACGCCGGTGCCTGCGTGCGCCGCAGGCGGCGACGATGGGCCGTTGGGACGCTGGGTGGCGGGGTGTGCTATCCGGCCTCGCGCCGGGCGGCGGCAGGGGCTACATCGCGTTCGGAAGACTGACAGGTCCCGGGAGACACCAGCGAGCCGACTGGGTCCCCGGACTCGGATCAGCGGTCGCAGTGCGGCTGCGGATCCTGCGATTCAGCCGCGGGCGGCTGCGCTTCAGCCGGTGCGCGAGAGTCGCGCTCGACGCGTTTGCGCAGCTTGCTCCCCGGCTTGAACCAGGCCGCGTACCTCGCGGGAAGCGACACCGGCGTCCCGGTCCTGGGGCGCGCCCGATCCGCGCGCGGCGCAGACGCAGCGAGAAGCCGCCGATGCCCCGGATCTCGATGCGCCCGCCGCGGGCGAGACATCGCGCCATCTGGTCGAGCATCGTGTTCACCGCGAGTTCGATGTCGCGCTCGACGAGCTGCGAATTCTTCCGCGCGATGCGATGAATGAGCTCGGACTTCGTCATTGGCCAATCGCGAGCATCCGGTCGTCGCTATCGTCTTCGAGAATGTTTCGGGCTTCCTCGTCGACGCACGCCGCTGCTCGTTGGAACCAGCACGCAGCGGGCTCCCTGCGGGGTGGGTCGGCATCGGCGTGGTCGGGACGTCTGCGTCGACGTGGCGCCCTCGGCGCGCGGCAGATACGGGCACGTGGCCCGTTTATCGGGTCTACGGCCTTCGCCCTCGAGCGGCGCTGGCGCTTGCGAGACGGCGGGGTCGCAGCCGTCCTTGGCTGCTTCGTCACCCCGGCCGGCCAGATCATCCGGCCTTCGCCGTGTGGGCGTCCGTCGAGGACTTCGCTGCGGTACACGCGCCCGTCGTCGAGGTAGAGGACTTCGTGAGCCGCGGCTCCTGCGCCGGTGACCGTCATGCGGAGCGCGAGCAACGCCTTCGCCCACCGTCGAAGCGGTGCGTGAGCGCCCGTTGCACCGTACCGCACACCCACTTCGATTGCTCAGGCGGCGTCGGCTCTGGCAACTCCCTCGTCTGTACCGGATAGCTGCTCGAGTCCGAAGCTTTCCTGCGGTATGCGTAGTCCGGTCTCCCACAGTTCCATGATGTCGTGAACCAAGTCGACGGGGAACCGTTGCCAGACTTTCGCAAGCATGTCGCGTCGCGGGGTATTTTTGAGTTCTCCTCGGCACCCGTTCGCGAGCAACCAGCGGTATAGCCCGCGGTGTGGCGGAATTGCGCTTCGGCCCGTGGATACGCGCTGATCGTTGACCCCGAGCAAGATTTCGACACCTCGTGGATCGAGATCGCCGATATAGACGGCGCCCGATGCCTGCGTGCTTGTGATGATTTCATCCAGGTTGCCGGCGCCTCGGCGAAACGCGTTTCCTCCTCCGAACGCGATGGCTGCGTACTGCCGAGCAGTTTGGTTCCAGCGCCGGAAACTCTCGTAGGAGTGGTAATTCTCGAGGACCAGGATGGGGCGCCCGGGTGTGTGTCGCGGATCTCTTTCCACCGGTAATGGCGGGTCGACGGCGTAGCAACTGAGATCGGCCAGAGAGATGCGCCCCTCGAACAGCGTGGTCTTGCTCTTGCGCAGAGTGTCGAGGCGTTTCTCGTCCCCGAAGATGTGCAGTGAGCGCTCCCGTGCGGGCACGGGATGGAGCTTCTCTCCCCGCCTGGCGATGAGGAAGGCGTTGATTGCCTCCAGAGTTGTCCGACGGGCCGGGTTGCGTTCGTCGGCTGCGAAAGCGAGCGCCGGCAGCCACGCCTGTGCGGCGCGTTTCGTGCCCTTACGTTCTACGTTTCTCAGGAGCACTGTGCGGGGGATCGGGGGAGATCCGGATTCGTCCCACCCCCTCGCAGGGAGTTCCACGGCTCCATCGTCCTTGAGCTCGCACAAGGCGTCGTGAAGCAGGCGGCGGGCATCGGGTGCGTCGAGCGTCTCGCGATGCGCCCGAAAGTAGGCGTCGCGAAGCTCTGCCAGTCGGATCCGGCGTGTTCCGAGCCTGCGCAGCTCCTGCTCGAACGGGGACACTCTATCCGCCTTCGAATGTGTGCGTGTCCGTCCCGGTTGGCTCTCGGTCGATGTGGACCCGGATCGGTTCGAGTTCGACGTGGATGCGCCCCGTCGATTGGGACTGGCGATTGCGTCGCAGCTTCACGATGTTCTCGAATTCGGCGAGTGCGGCGTAGTCCTGGATCCCCGTTGTGTAGAAGAGCTGGATCCCCATGGCGTCGGCGAGGCCGATCTGCGTCTTCAACAGGAGCGCCTTGTTCGCTTTCGACCCACTCGCGGTCGAAAGAGGTAAATGATCGCTTGAACTCGGTCTCTCTCGTCCCGATGGTGCGTTCGAGTTCCAGCAACCTGCCGCGAAGCTCGTCGACCTCCTTCTCCTCGAGGCTTGTCAGCGTTGTGAGATCGGCAGCGTATTCCTCGCGCACGGCGTCGAGGTCGCTGCCGGGTTCGCCACCCTCATCGGCGTAGGCGACCCGGCGGAGTCGGCGCTGCCCTCGAACGCGAGCCTTAGTGTGTCCACGTACGCGTCGGTACGTCGGTCTGTTCTGTCCCGCGCTACCACGATCTGCATCGGTGTCTGCGACATGTCCCTCTTTCCCGACCTTTGACAAACCAATTCCCCGTTGGCGATCCCCGCCAACGCCGAACGCGGGTTCCCGCGTCCCTCAATCTGACCACCCGTCCGCGCACCGGCCGGACCGGTTCCTTGCGAACTGGGGTCGCGCGTTGTTCGGCGTCGACGACCACCGCCGGTCGAACGCCTGGTGGATCCAACCCCGGACTTGCCGTTCGTTCCACGGCACGGGCCAATCGTGGATCGTCGCGAACGAACCCTTCGTCCCGGCGTTGTCGGCCAGCCTCGGCGGGATCAGCCAGTTCCGATACGTCGTCATGCCATCATCTGGATGGCTCGGCAACAGGATGCCCAGCAACCCGCATCTTGAGTTCTTCCTTGTGTCCCTCAAACTCGACCCGATTTCCCAGTCCACGTGCTTGCGTTGCCATGTACACCGCCCGACCAAGACCACCGTCACCGTCGCGTCGGCGATGAACTTGTCCCGTATGCTGCTGCGCACGGTATCGACTTTCAAGCGGGGGTCTATGTCCCCGTCCTCGACCGACTTGTCGACGATGCTCGCCCCGAGCAGCTCACAGAACGAGATCTTGTAGTCCTCGTCCAACCCGTGGTGGAAACTCAGAAACACCTTGTGTCGGTCCGTGACCAACGCACCCTCCTAATAGCCACCCGTCAGGATCGGGCCCTTCAGCCCGCACGGCGACCAGCCGGTCGACGCGGCTGGCGGGAACCACCATGCTGACGATCTCGAAGTCTTCGGTCGTCGGATCGTCTCGTGCTCGGGGTTCGTATTCTCAGGCTCGAACTCGATGCACTCCTCGCTGACGTGCTGGAACCGCTTGAGCGTCATCTCCTGCCCAAACCGTACAACCATCCGGTCGCCGTCGCTCGGCTCCGGTTCCGTGCGCAGCGCGACGGTGTCGCCTGAGCGCAAGCCCTCTCTGTTGAGCGAGCCACCTCTGTCCGGAGCCGTCTTGCCGCGCTCCGGACTGGAACTGCGGCCGTCCCTCCGCGCTCGGGGTTCGTCCCCCTGCGCGCGACCGAGAACCTCGTGCCTGCTGGCGCTTCGAGGCCATCCTGTCCAAGACGGCGCTCGGGCGCAATGGCTGCAGGCGGGGGGGCCTTGGCCTCGCCGACATCCTGCACGAGTTCCCCGACCGCATCACCGCTCGCACTCCGTAGATCGGCCCATCGACCGGGACCCCCTCCTTGGCGTCGCTTCGTGCATCGTTGCGTGCGCGCGCTTGGGTCCACAATGCGGCCTCGAACTCGACCTCCGCGAGCATGGCCTCGAGCGTGTCGTGCTTGCCGTGGAGGTCGCCCACCACGAAGTCGCGTCCTGTCTCGTTCTCGTCGACCCGCGCGGTCCTCGTCATCGTCGTTATGTTTGTTTGTGCTCGCCACCGCTCGCTCACTCCGCTGCCCGCCGCGTTCCGACGATCGCCCCCACCACGATCCCGACGATTTCTGCGTCTCCGGTGGTCGGTCCGATCTCGATCTGCTCGTGCTCCGGGTTGCTGCTTACGGGCTGAAGCTCCACGTGCTCTGCGTCGATGCGCTGGAAACGCTTCAGCGTGACCTCCGGCCCGATGCGCGCGAGCACGATGTCGCCGTCGTTGGCTTCGGGCTGCTTGCGCACCGCGACGATGTCGCCGCTTGCGAAGCCGGCCTTGTCGAGTGAGTCGCCTTCGACCCGCACGAAGTAGTCGGGCCGCGACTCGAACTGGGCGAGCACCGACTCGAGGTCGCTGAGGCGCGGCAGGTTCTGGCACTCCTCGATTGGCCTCGGTGCTCCTGCGGTGACGGCCGGCAGGTGCTCGGCGTCGAGGATGGGCATTCCCTCGTGCAGCAGCCGGATCCCGCGCGCGACTCCTTCGATCTCAATCCAGCCCTTGCGCGCGAGCGCCTTCAGGTGTCCCTCGACCGCCGATACGGAGCCAAGGGCCAGCCCGACGGCTCTCGCGATCTCAACGTGCGAGGGGGCGACACCGCGCTGGCGTATCGAGGCCCGGATCGCGTCCAGGATACGGCGCTGGCGTTCGGTCAAAGGTGCTCCTTGCATCGTCTCGTCTGCCTCGCTTGACACCGGCTTCGAATTCGGTATTCTAGGTGGACATCCACTCACCATGGACGGACGCCCACTACTTCCAGAGTCTAACACGACTTCCTCTCCGTGATGCGTTCCGCCCGGCTGTGCGGATGCGGAATGTGATGAATGAACGCACGGCGCGGATGCGCGTGGCTTTGGTCGAGGTGGGCGGGTGCCGGTCGGGATGACCGGATTGAGCGGGGCAGGAGGCTGCGGACACAGCCCCCCGCCCCTAGACAACATCCGGGAGCGACCCCGCATGAAGCCCGCACAATCGTATAGCAGACCACAGTTGGTTTGCGCTACCGGGTCTCTCCTGCAATGCCATGCAAGGAGGGCCCCATGGCCGATTTCCAGCACCGCCGCGACCGCGGCATCGTTCGTTTCTCAGGTGAGCTCAAACTCTCCGCCGCCGTCGATCTCGTCGAGACGATCGACATGCTGCACCGGGTCTACTTCTACGATCTGATCGAACTTCAGATCTCTTCGCTCGGCGGCGTGTCGACCGCCCTCGAGCATTATCTTGCTGCGCACGAGCGCTGGCGCGCCGCCGGCGTCCGGGTGCGCACGCGCGTCGTCGACCGCGCGGCGAGCGCCGCGGCGCTGCTGCTCTCGCTCGGTGACCAGCGGATCGCCGAGCCTGGTGCGGCGCTCGTGTATCACTGCTTCCGCGTGTGCTCCGACGCCCCCGTCACCGCGACTGCCGCGGCGGTGCTCTTCTCCGATCTGGCAGATCTCGACGATCGATTCCTCGCTAGGCTCGTCGATCGGGCCCTCGCCGATGCCGGTGCCGTGGCGACGATCGCGCCCGCCGTCGACGCCTCCGATCTGCCCGTCCTCGACCGGCTGACGGGCGCGTTCCCCGCGGGTGCGAAACCCCGCCCGCGCACCGCGCGCGGGCTCGCCCGGCTGCTTGAGCGAGCGGTTCGCGGCGCGATTCGCGCGAAGGATCGCAAGGTTCTTGCGGCGATCTACAAAACCCTCTGCCGCAGCGAGGTGGCGATCTCCCCGGCCGTCGCCTGCCTCCTTCGCCTCATCGACTCCGTCGGCGACCCTGAGCCTGCGTGCGCGAGTGCGACGGGCGCCCCAGGGCTCGCCATTCCGCACTGGGCGGCGTTGTACCCGCCGGCGGGCGAGGTCCCGCGTGCAATCCTCGCGCGTCACACGTTGGCGCTTGGCGACACGGGGTCGGGCAAGAGCGTCTCGACGGTGCTCCCCTTCGTGCGAGCGCTCGCGCATGCGCCTTCGGGGCGCGTCGGATGCGCCCTGCTCATCGATCCGAAGGGCGAGATTGGCCCGATCGTTCAGCGCGACGCCCCGCAGCGGCTGCGGCGCATCGCGCCCTCGGAGTCGGGGATCGATCTCATGATGGGGCGGGACTGGTGCCTCGCCGACGACATTGCCGACGGGCGCTACCTCACCGCGGCGAGCCGAATCGTGTTGCGCGTGTTGTCGTTCGAGCCTTCTCTGCCGACCCGAGTCCTCGCCGATCACGAGCATCCGTCCTCGACCACCAACGCGGAGTTCTTCGACCGCGAGGGGACGTCGTTGCTCATCGTCGTGCTGGCCTTCGTGCTGATGGTCACCGATCGGCGCGCGGCGCCGCCCGAGCAGTGGTGCGCCGGGGCCGAGGGCACCTGTGCGTGGGTGCGGGGCCTGCTCGACCGTGCCCATGGGGGTGGCGCCGGCCGTGGTCACAACGCCCTTGCGCTCGCCGCCTACGTCTTCGACTCGGCGCTCGCGCTCGGTGGACCGACGTTCGACCCCGACCCCGATTCCGATTTCGACGATCCGCCGTGGCGGTTCGGGACGGTGGTGCGCGTGGCCTCTTCGGTGTGGCGCACCGGGCAGGGCGAGGCCCCCGACGTCATCGACCGCGTGCTGCGGTACTGGCATCCAATGAGGTGCCTGCGCGCGCAGTTCGGCGCGATCGTCGCATCGGCGCGCGCCGCGTGCGGGGCGATCGCCGAGCCCGGGCTCGCCCGTACCGTCTACTTTGGCTGCGAGCCCGCGGCGCCGGGCTCGGACGCGATCGGGCGCGACTTCGCCCGCGCGGT
>CBDHDI010000002.1:0-12034 GCA_965261685.1 Dehalococcoidia bacterium | reverse complement strand
GATCCACCGAAGGAGAGCGCGCGAGCGGCTGCGGTTGAGTGCTCCGCTGTAGCTGGGACAATGGTTTTTGACAAATCACATCACAGCCACAGGGAGCACCCATTCGATGCTAGCAGCGAGCAACCCCGACCGGATAGACATCGCCTTCGACGACGACCGCCTGGTGGCCGATGCGGGGCTGCTCCTCCCGGCCACGCTCGCCCAGCATCTCGGTTTGCAAGAGCTCGCCGACAGCTACCTCGACCTCGGTGACGCGCCGGGGCGGGCGAACGCCGGCGACAAGCTGCTGACCCTGGTCGCCTCGGCGCTCGCGGGCGGCGAGTGCATCGACGACGCCGCTGCGTTGCGCGCCGGCGGGACGGCGAGCGTGCTCGGTTGCACCGTCAAGGCGCCGTCCACCCTCGGGACCTTCCTGCGCAGCTTCAGCTGGGGCCACGTCCGCCAGCTCGACCGCCTCAGCCGCGAGTTGCTCGCCCGCGCCTGGGCGGCCGGGGCGGGACCCGGCGCGGCACCGTTCACGATCGACCTCGATTCGACGATCTGCGAGACCTACGGCCTCGCCAAGGAGGGCGCGCGGCAGCACGGCTACACGGGCGTGCGCGGCTATCACCCGCTGCTCGCCGTTGCGGCCGGGACGGGTGACGTGCTGATGGCGCGGCTGCGCGAGGGCCGCGCCAACACCGCCCGCGGCGCCGCCCACTTCCTGCGTGAGACGGTGGCGCGGGTGCGCGACGCCGGAGCGAGCGGGCAGCTCACGGTGCGCGCCGACAGCGGCTTCTACAACCACGCCGTCGTCGCCGTCTGCCGCAAGCAGGATGTCCGCTTCTCCATCACCATTCGCCAGCAGCCGAGCGTACGCACGCTGATCGAGGCGATCCCGGAAGATGACTGGACGCCGATCCCGTACTGGCTGCCGGGCGGCGCGGATGTCGCCGAGACGACCTACACGCCGTTCCAGCACAAGGAGGATGCCAGCGCGGTGCGGCTCATCGTGCGGCGCGTCAAGCCGGCGCCCGGCTCACAGCTCGCGCTCTTTGCGAACTATAGTTACCACGCCTTCATCACCGATCGCGCCGGGGAGCTGCTGGAGCTGGAGGCCGACCATCGCCGTCACGCCGAGATCGAGAACGCGATCCGTGACCTCAAGTACGGCGTCGGGCTGAACCATCTCCCCTCGGGCCGCTTCGGCGCGAACGGGGCGTGGCTCGCGGTGCAGGTGATCGCGCACAACCTCGCCCGCTGGACGGCGCGCCTCGGGCTCGGCGCGGGAATCGTGACGACCAGGACGCTCAGGCGGCGCTACTTCGCTCTCGCCGGACGGCTCACCCACTCCGCCCGGCGCTGGACCCTGCACCTCGCGAAGCGCTGGCCCTGGGCTGGCCAGTGGGCAGCCGCCCTGGCGCGGTTACGGGCGCTACCGCTCCCGGCCTGACGCTCGCTCACAGCGCCAACACGGGTCCGAGGCTCGCGCCAGCATGCCCGCGCACGCCTCGCGCACCCTCGCGCCCGCGCCCTCAGCGCCCCCGAGCGGTCCTGAGCGACGGCTCCTCGCTCCGGCACCGCCCGGCGAACGCCGGCACGCCCGCCGAACGCTCCGGCAGCCCGGCAGCCCGCCCCTTCAAGCTTCGATCGGTGGATTCGAGACAAGGAGGATGCCAGCGCGGTGCGGCTCATCGTGCGGCGCGTCAAGCCGGCGCCCGGCTCACAGCTCGCGCTCTTTGCGAACTATAGTTACCACGCCTTCATCACCGATCGCGCCGGGGAGCTGCTGGAGCTGGAGGCCGACCATCGCCGTCACGCCGAGATCGAGAACGCGATCCGTGACCTCAAGTACGGCGTCGGGCTGAACCATCTCCCCTCGGGCCGCTTCGGCGCGAACGGGGCGTGGCTCGCGGTGCAGGTGATCGCGCACAACCTCGCCCGCTGGACGGCGCGCCTCGGGCTCGGCGCGGGAATCGTGACGACCAGGACGCTCAGGCGGCGCTACTTCGCTCTCGCCGGACGGCTCACCCACTCCGCCCGGCGCTGGACCCTGCACCTCGCGAAGCGCTGGCCCTGGGCTGGCCAGTGGGCAGCCGCCCTGGCGCGGTTACGGGCGCTACCGCTCCCGGCCTGACGCTCGCTCACAGCGCCAACACGGGTCCGAGGCTCGCGCCAGCATGCCCGCGCACGCCTCGCGCACCCTCGCGCCCGCGCCCTCAGCGCCCCCGAGCGGTCCTGAGCGACGGCTCCTCGCTCCGGCACCGCCCGGCGAACGCCGGCACGCCCGCCGAACGCTCCGGCAGCCCGGCAGCCCGCCCCTTCAAGCTTCGATCGGTGGATTCGAGCCAATGCAGCCGGGAGCGAGCCGCCCAACTCGTTCCAGCCGAGATCCAGTGTGCGCAAGCCGGTGAGGTCAGCCAGCTCTGCCGGAAGCGAGCCGCTCAACTGGTTGCTGTGGAGGTCCAGCGCCATCACGCGACCGCCGCCGTCGAGGGTGGCCCCATGCCACTCTCCGATCGGTTCGTCGGTCAGCCAGTTCGTGCTGTTGAGCCACCCCGCGCCGTTCGTGGCGTTGTAGAACGCGACCAGCGCAGCCCTCTCCGCTCCGGGCGCCGGTGTGCCTGCCGCTCCACAGAATTGCAGCTCGAGTTGATCCAGGTCGTTCTCCGGCGCATACCGCAGCCCATCGGGTATGCACCCGCTGAACTGATTTCGCCCGAGCAACAACCGCTCTTCGGCAGTGAGATCGCTCAACCAGGCTGGTTCCAGCCGGGGCGCCCTCGGGTCCGGGCCTTCAAGATCGAGCCGCTCCAGGTTGATGAGGTTGCCCAGCTCAGCCGGGATCTGCCCGCTCAGCTCGTTGCCATTGAGCGT
The DNA here is from genome assembly GCA_965261685.1 of Dehalococcoidia bacterium. Taxonomy (GTDB): domain Bacteria; phylum Chloroflexota; class Dehalococcoidia; order UBA2979; family UBA2979; genus VXMT01. The sequence goes on along the minus strand of CBDHDI010000002.1, from coordinate 9,178 downwards.
CAGCACTCTCAGATTGACGAGGCCACCCAGCTCGACCGGTATGGACCCGCTCAGCCTGTTCCACCCGAGTGCGAGGTAGTCCAGGCGGGTGAGATCGCCCAGTTCAGCGGGGATCGGCCCGCTCAACTCGTTGCCCCGGAGGCTGAGGCTGAGCAGACTCGCGAGCTTGCCGAGCTCAGGCGGGAGCTGCCCGCGCAACCGGTTGTAGTCCAGCGACAGGGACTCCAGATCCACGAGGCCGCCCAGCTCCGGGGGGATCGGTCCGCTCAGCTCGTTCGTGCCGAGGAGCAGCCAGCGCAGCTTCGTGAGACGGCCCAACTCGGCCGGGATCGGGCCGCTCAACTGGTTGTGCCCCAGGTCGAGCGTCTTCAAGTTCGTAAGGTTGCCCAGCTCCACCGGAATCGGCCCGCTCAACTCGTTCCGGGATAGCCACATCGAGCGCAGATTGGCGAGACCGCCCAACTCCGCCGGAAGCGAGCCGCTCAGGTGGTTCCAGTCGAGGCGGAGACGTCGCAACCTCGTGAGGTTGCCCAAGTCAGCAGGGAGCGGACCGCTCAGCTCGTTGCCGAAGAGGTCCAAGTCGTCCAGCTTGGCAAGGTCGCCCAGCTCCGCCGGGATCGGTCCGCTCAGCTCGTTGTCGTAGAGGTGCAGCAACTCCAGGTTGTTGAGGTTGCCCAGCTCCCCCGGTATCGGCCCACTCAACTCGTTGCCCGCCAGGTCCAACTCCTCCAGGTTGATGAGATTGCCCAACGTCGCGGGTATCGAACTGCCGAGCGCGTTGTACCCCAGGTCCAGCAATTCCAGGTTGGTGAGGTTCCCCAACTCCGCCGGTATCGGCCCGTTGAGCAGTTTGTTCCACCCGAGGTCCAGCAATTCCAGGTTGATGAGGTTGCCCAGCACCGCCGGTATCGGCCCGCTGAGGTCGTTGAATGCCAGGTCCAGGAATTCCAGATTGGTGAGGTTGCCCAGCTCTGTGGGGATCGGCCCGCTCAGATCGGTACCACGGAAGTCCAGTACCTCCAGGTTGGTGAGCCCCCCAAGCTCGACGGGAATCGTCCCCCTCAACCGGTTGTGCGAGAGGTCCAGCACCCTCAGCCTGGTGAGCCCCCCGAGCTCGACTGGAATCGTCCCGCGCAACCCCTCGCGCGCGAGATCCAGCACCGTGACGCGGCCGCCGTCGTTGGTGGTGACGCCGTGCCATCCGCCGATTGGCCTGTCGGTCAGCCAATTCGTGCTGTTCCCCCAGTTCGCCCCGTCCGTCGCCTCGTACAGTGCCACGAGCGCGGCCCGGTCGGACTCCGGCGTGCCGTCCGGCGGCGCCGGCACCGTCACCACGGTCAGCGGCGAACTGACCAGCCAGCGCCTGACGCGGGCGTCCGCCGGGAAGAAGCGCGCTCGAGGTAGCCGCCGCTCGCCCCACGCCCCGTCCGCCTGACGCTCCTGGAGCGCGAACTCCATGCGCCCGTCGAGGAGGAGCTGCGCGGCGACGCGCACCTCGAGTCCGGGCGCCCCTTCGCTGGCGCCCGGCGCACGCACCGTCAGCGGCGAACTCCCCAGCCAGCGCCCGACCCTCGTGTCCGCCGGGAAGAACCGCGCCAGAGGCAGCCGCCGCTCACCCCACTCCCCGTCCGCCCGACGCTCCTGGAGCGCAAACTCCGTGCGCCCGTCGGCGAGGCGCTGCGCGGCGACGCGCACCTCGACTTCGTCACCCGTGCCATGGGCGGGGGCTGCGCTGACGCCCAGCCCGATGAGGGTGATCGCCAGCGCCGCCAACACTGTCAGCACTGTCAGCCTGGCGCTCATACGCGGCACCCTTCCGGAGCTCCGTCCCCTCGCTCCGGTCGGCCCGCGCAGCGCGCCCCCCTCAGAACGTGGCGATCGGGTTCGCCGGGGAGCCGGTGCCGCGCGCGAAGCGGAGCGGGTTGAGCGTGAAGCAGAACTCCCAGCGGCTGCGCTCCTCGCAGGCCGCCGCGAGGCGCTCCAGGTGCGCGTTGTCGATCAGGCGCAGGCCCATCGCGACCAGCGCGACCTGGTGGACGGGCATCCGCGTGCGCTTGTAGTGCGGGTCGAGGAAGCGTGTGTCCGTGGTCACGTCGGAGCCGATCACCGCGATGCCGCGCTCGTGCAGCCACGGCAGCGTCGCCGCATGGAACCCGGAGTGCTCTTGCGGCGGCTCCGTGCCCGCCATGATCGCGGCCTCGTGCTGCGCGCCGTAGCCGGTGCGCAACAGCACCACGTCACCCTCCTGCACGCGCACGCCCTGCGCCTCCTCGGCAGCCTCGAGGTCCTCGGGGTAGACGCCGGGGGCCATCGGCAGCGGGTCCATGCCGCGCGCACGGGCGACATCGAGCAGGACGCCGCGGGTCATGATGCCGTCGCGCATCACCTCGGAGGTCTGCTCGAGCGCGCCGTCCGAGGTCTTGACGAGGCCGGACGAGCGGCCGTTGTACATGCGGCCGTCAAAGAAGACGTGGGCGAGGCCGTCGATGTGCGTGAAGATGCTGCCGTGGAAGGCGAAGCTGAGGCGCTCGCCGGCCCACTGCAGCGGCTCGACGCCGGGCATCGCCGGGTCTTCCGGGTTGTCGCCCAGGGCGTAGCGTTCGCCGCTCTGCGCCATGTCGATCGTCGGGTTGCCGCCGCCAAGCTGGGGACCGCCCCAGGGGATCAGCCGCGAGCAGGAGATGCTGACGCCGTCCTCGACCAGCGCGGCGGCCTGCTTGCGCTTCTCAGGCGTGATCAGGTTGAGCGTGCCGAGGGTGTCGTCGTCGCCCCAGCGCCCCCAGTTGCTGAGCGTATCGAAGTACGAGAGCACCTCTTCCTGCGACGGGGCCTCTGGCATGACTCACCTCCTGCGCGTCGATGGTCTGGATGCGGCGCATCCTACGCGAAGGGGCGGGCCGCCGGGGCGGACGCCGGAAGCGGAGCAGGACGGGCGCTACGCGCCGATCGCCTCGCCGAGCTGGAGCCGGTCGACGGCGTCGTAGGCCTCTTCCATCATGTCCATCACCACCTGGCGCGCGGGCTAGGGTTCGCAGAACGGCAAGCCGACCCGATCGAAGTCGTCGTGTTCCAGGTCTCGCCAGACGCCGGGTATGCACCCGCTCAACTGGTTGCCGGCAACGAACACCGCCTTCAGGTCTGTGTGCGTTGCCAGCTGCGGCGGGATTTGCCCACTCAGTTCGTTGTGATGCAGGTACAGCCATTCAAGACTGGCGAGGTTACCCAGTTCAGCCGGCACTGTCCCGCTGAACTGGTTCCGCCCAAGGTTCAACAACTCTCAGGTCCCTGAGAACACCCAGCCAGGGCGGGATCGGCCCGCTCAGTTCGTTGTCTTGCAGATCCAGCCAGTCCAGCCTGACGAGGTTGCCCAACTCAGCGGGAATTGGCCCGCCCAACTCATTGCGCCCCAAGCTCAACCACTGCAGCCGGGCGAGGTTGCCCAACTCGGCGGGAATTGGCCCGCCTAGTTCGTTTGCGCTGAGGTCCAACTCACGCAGGTCGGAGAGACTGCCCAGTTCAGCCGGGATCGGCCCGCTGAGGTTGCTCTGCTCAATCCTCAGTACACGAAGTTTGGTGAGGCTACCCAACTGGACCGGGATCGTCCCCCCGAACTCATTGCGCCCCAAGGTCAGCCAGTCCAGCCTGACGAGTTTGCCCAACTCAGCGGGGATTGGCCCGCTCAGGTTGTTTCCTGCCAGATCCAACGCCTGTAGTCGCGCCAGCTGTGCCAGCTCCCCTGGAATCAGCCCGCTCAATTCGTTCCACCCCAGGGATAGCGCGTGTAGGCCGGTGAGGTCTCCCAACTCCACCGGGATCGGTCCGCTCAGGTTGTTGCTTGAAAGGTCCAACGTGTGCAGCAGTGACAGCTGTGCCAACTCGCCCGGGATCGGTCCGCTCAACCCATTGCTCCCCAGATGTAGCGTGTGCAGGCCGGTGAGACCCCCCAGCTCCACCGGGATCGGCCCGCTCAGGCTGTTCCCGGCGAGGTCCAGCTCGCGCAAGCCAGCCAGCTCGCCCAATTCAGCCGGAAGCGAGCCGTCCAACTGGTTGCTGTTGAGTTCCAGGGCCATGACGCGGCCGGCGCCGTCGGTCGTGACGCCGTACCACTCCTCGATTGGCTTGTCGCTCAGCCAGTTGGCGCTGTCGCGCCAATGTGCTCCATCCGTGGCCTTGTAGAGGGCAACGAGCACTGCCCTCTCCGTGGAGGGTGCCGAGGTAAACACGCCTTCGCAGAACTCCAGGCCGAGCCGATCGAGATCGTGTGATCGCACATACCTCAAGCCGACAGGTATGCATCCGTCCAACTGACTCTCGCCCAGTGACAGGTGGCGCAAGCTGGTGAGGCCACCCAACTCGACAGGTATCTGCCCCGTGAGCCTGTTGTCGGCGAGCTGCAACTCCCGCAGGCTGACGAGGCCGCCGAGCTCAGCCGGGATCGGGCCGCTCAGTTCGTTGCGCGATATCAACAGGACTTCCAGGTTGGTGAGGCCACCCAACTCGACCGGAATCGGCCCGCTCAGTCTGTTACCCGATAGTCTGAGCGAGTGTAGATTTGCGAGATCGCCCAAACCAGCCGGGATCGGGCCGTTCAACTGATTGGCCCAGAGGTCCAGGCGGTTCAGCCTCGGAAGCTTGCCCAGCTCCGCCGGGATCGGTCCGCTCAGCTGGTTCGAGCCGAGGTCCAGGAAGACCAGATTCCGAAGGTTGCCCACTTCAACCGGGATAGGCCCGCTCAACTCGTTCCACCCAAGGGATAGCGCGTGCAGGCTGGAGAGGCCGCCTAACCCGGCCGGGACCGGTCCGCTCAACTTGTTCTCGCTAAGGTTCAGGGCAAGCAGTTCCGGGAAGCTGCCCAACTCCGCCGGGATCGGCCCACTCAGTTCGTTGTATGAGAGATCCAGGTCACGCAGGCGAGCGAGGTGCCTCAGCTCCGGCGGGATCGAACCACTCAACTCGTTGCGCTCGAGGTCCAGCCGTTCCATCTGACCAAGACGGCCCACCTCGGCCGGAAGCGGCCCGCTCAGCTGATTCCACAGGAGGTCCAGCGCTGTCACGCGACCGTCGCTGCGCATGATGACGCCGTGCCACTCACCGATCGGCCTGTCGCTCAGCCAGTTCGTGTTGTCGGTCCAGTTCGCGCCGTCCGTGGCTTCGTAGAGCGCGACCAGCGCGGCACGGTCGGACTCGGGCGACCCCGACGGCGGGAGGCTCACCGTCAGCGGCGTGCTCGCCAGCCAACGACCGACCCTCGGGCGCGCGGGGAAGAAGCGTGCTCGGGGGAGCTGCCGCTCGCCCCACTCACCGTCCGCCAGGCGCTCCTGAAGCGCGAATTCCATGCGCCCGCTCAGCAGGAGCCGCGCCGCGACACGCACCTCGACTCCAGGCACCCCACTGCCGGCTCCCGGCGCACGCACCGTCTGTGGCGAACTGGCCAGCCAGCGCCCGACCCTCGTGCCCGCGGGGAAGAACCGTGCGCGAGGCAGCCGCCGCTCGCCCCACTCCCCATCCGCCCGACGCTCCTGGAGCGCGAACTCCGTGCGCCCGTCGGCGAGGCGCTGCGCGGCCACGCGCACATGGGCCTCGTCAGCTGTGGCGTGGGCCGGGGCCGTGGTAGTCGCCAGCGCCGCGAGGAGGACCGCCACCGCTGCCGAAGCCGTCAGATGGAAGCGCATGCGCCATCTCCGAGATCACCCTCCGCGTGAGTAGCCAGCGTCCGTGCGAACCGCGATCGTCGGGTTGCCGCCGACGACCTGCGGGCCGCCCCAGGGGATGGCGAGGTCGGCACGGACGCTACGCGCTGACGGCGTCACCGAGCTGGAGGCGGTCGACGGCGTCGTAGGCCTCTTCCATCATGTCCATCACGACCTGGCGCGCGGGCTTGAGCTCGCGGATGAAGCCGACGCCCTGCCCGGCGGGCGGACTGATCCAGTCGTAGAGCTTGTGGTCCTCGGCGGCCTGCTTGATCTTGCCGACGAGCAGGCCCTGCAGCGGCATCGGCAGGTAGGGCGGGGCGTCCGGCTGCTCCCAGGCCTCCTTGAAGCGGCTGCGCACCGCGCGGTTGCGCTTGCCGTCGTCCGCCTCGCTGACCCAGGCGTCCTGCGCGCTCGCGTCGAGCAGCTTCTGCTTCGCCCACATCTCCGTCGCCGACTCGTGCGTCGCCTGCCAGATCGTGCCGGTCCAGACGCCGACCGCCCCGAGGACGATCGCGGCGACGATGTGCTGGCCGGTGGTGATCCCGCCCGCGGCGAGGATCGGCGTGTCGTGCGCCCTCGCCAGCTCGGCGACCTCCGGGATGATCGAGAAGGTGCCGATGCGCCCGGTGTGCCCGGCGGAGTCCTGGCCCTGCGCGATCAGCAGGTCGAGCCCGGCGTCGAGCTCGCGCTGCGCCTGCCGCGCCATGCCGATCAGGCCCCAGACCTTCACGCCGGCGTCGTGCATCTCGTCGAGGATGAAGGCGGGGCTGCCGAGGCCGGAGGCGAAGATCGGGATCTTCTCCTCCATCATGATCTCCAGCTTGCGGCGCATGTCCGCCAGGCCCTGCAGGCGCTGCGCGCCCCACGGCCCGGGGGTGGTCGGCTCCGGGATGTTGTTGTCCCGCATCAGCGCGTCCATGAACTCGCGGTGCTGCTGCGGGATCTGCGCCTCGAGCTCCTCGAGGTTGCCGCGCACGTAGGAGGAGGGGATCGTGATGTCGACGCCGTACGGCTTGTCGCCCACCTGCTCCTTGATCCAGCGGATGTCGTTCTGCATCTCCTCGATGCTGTGCGTGCTGGCGCCGAGCATGCCGATGCCGCCGGCGTTACTGACCGCGGCGGCCACGTCGCGGGTGTGGGCGAAGGAGACGATCGGGTACTCGCAGCCGTACTCCTCGCAGAGCCGGGTGTAGAGGGGGTCGTCGCTCATCGTCTGGTCCTCTCCGCGCCGTCCGGCGCGCGCTGGGCGGGTGGTGCTGCGGGGTCGCCGCCTCGGTGGCGTGCCGTCATGGTAGCAAGGGCGCGCCTTGCAGCGGGTTACGCCGCCGCGATTTCGTCGAGCTCGGCTACCTCTTCGGCGGTCAGCTGCGCCTCGCCGGCGGCGACGTTCGAGGTGATCTGCTCCGGCTTGGTCGCGCCCGCGATCACGCTGGACACCGAGGGCCTGGCGAGCAGCCAGCCGAAGGCGATCTCCAGCAGGCTATGGCCGCGCTCCTCGCCCCAGCTCCGCAGGCGTTCGACGATGTCCCAGTTGCGATCGGACATGACGCGCCCGGAGAAGCGCGCGTCGGACAGGCGGGCGCCCTCGGGGGCGTCCTCGCCGCGGCGGTACTTGCCGGTGAGCAGCCCACTGGCGAGCGGGAAGTAGGGCAGCATGCCCAGCCCGAACTGCTCGCAGGCCGGGATCACCTCGCTCTCGATGGCGCGCTTGAGCAGGCTGTACTCGTTCTGCGCGGAGACGAACGGCGTGAGGTTGCGGTGCTCGGCGATCCAGTGGCCGTGCGCGATCTCCCAGCCGGCGAAGTTCGAGTTCCCGATGTAGCGCACCTTGCCCGAGCGCACGAGGTCGTCGAGCGCGCGCAGCGTCTCCTCGAGCGGCGTCTCCGCGTCCGGGAAGTGGACCTGGTAGAGATCGAGGTAGTCCGTGTCGAGGCGGCGCAGGCTGGCCTCGACGGCCTGCATGATGTAGCGCCGCGAGGCGCCGCGCATCAGCGGTCCCTCGCCCATCGGCGCGGCGAACTTGCTGGCGACGATCACGTCCTGGCGGTTCGCGCCGAGCGCCTTTCCGAGGTACTCCTCGGACTTCGCGCCGCCGTAGATGTCGGCGGTATCGAAGAGGTTGATGCCGCTGTCGAGGCAGGCGCGCACGACGGCCTCGGTGGCCTCGTAGTCCGCGCGCATGCCAAAGTTGTTGCAGCCGAGCCCGACGACGGAGACCCGCAGGCCCGATCGTCCGAGGTTGCGGTACTCCATCGCGTCCCCCTCCGCCCCGCGCCACTGCGGGCGTCACTGCCCGGCGCGGTCGAATCTCCGGGAGTATACGGGCCGGAGGCGGACGCGCCAGAACGCAGCTCGCTGCCTCCCGACAGCTCGTCGTGCGAGCGGTCCTGGTAGAGTCGGCCTACTGCTGCGCCAGTTCGCTGATCTCCGCCACCTCGTCGGCACTGAGCTGCACCGCGGCGGCGGCGGCGTTCGCCACGGCCTGCTCCGGCTTCGTCGCGCCCGCGATCACGCTGGAGACCGAGGGCCTGGCGAGCAGCCAGCCGAAGGCGATCTCCGGCAAGCTGCGGCCGTGCTCCCCGGCCCACGCCTCGAGGCGTTCGACGATCGCCCAGTTGCGATCGGTGACGAAGCGATCGGCCCAGTTCACCTCGGCGAGGCGCGTCCCCTCGGGGGCGGGCTCACCGCGGCGGAACTTGCCGGTGAGCAGGCCGCTCGCGAGCGGGTAGTAGGGCAGCATGCCCAGCCCGAAGGCCTCGCAGGCCGGGACCACCTCGCGCTCGATCTCGCGCGCGAGCACGCTGTACTCGTTCTGCGCGGAGATGAAGGGCGTGAGCTGGTGGTGCTCCGCGATCCAGTGGCAGTCCGCGATCGCCCAACCGGCGAAGTTCGAGTTCCCGATATAGCGCACCTTGCCCGAGCGCACGAGGTCGTCGAGCGCGCGCAGCGTCTCGTCGTGCGGCGTCTCCGGGTCCGGGAAGTGGATCTGGTAGAGATCCAGGTAATCCGTGCCGAGGCGGCGCAGGCTGTCCTCGACGACGCGCATGATGTAGCGCCGCGAGGCGCCGCGCATCGGCGGCCCGTCGCCCGGCGGCCCACCGCACTTGCTGGCGACGATCACGTCCTGGCGGTCCGCGCCGAGCGCGCGTCCGAGGTACTCCTCGGACTTCGCGCCGCCGTAGTAGTCGGCGGTGTCGAAGAGGTTGATGCCGCTGTCGAGGCTGGCGCGCACGACGGCCTCGCCGGCCGCGTAGCTCGCACGTATCCCGCCCGCACGTATCCCGAAGGTGTAGCAGCCGAGTCCGACGACGGGGACCTGCAGGCCCGACCGTCCGAGATTGCGATACTCCATGGCGCCCCCTCGACCCGCGCCACTGCGGGCGTCACTACCAGGCGCGGTCGAATCTCCGGGAGTATCCGGGCCCGGGGGGGCCACGAACGCGCCGCGAGGCGCCGGGCAAGGCGTGGGATCAGCGCTGCGGGTC
>CBDHDI010000001.1:0-6226 GCA_965261685.1 Dehalococcoidia bacterium | reverse complement strand
CCTACCTGCATGTCGAGACCGGCGGCGGCGACGTCACCTACTTCGTGCTCTACCAGCTCGCGGTCATCGAGCGCGCGATCGAGAGCCTCAATCGCTACCTCCAGCGGAAGATGGAGGAGCAACGGCGGGCCGAGCGGCTGCTGCGCGACAGCCCGCACCTCAACCACCGCCAGATCGTGCTGGTGAGCGACGCGATGCGCGACCCGGACGCCTGGTTCACGATCCAGGCGCAGGCGCGGCGTCACCGTGTCACCTACGCCACCGCCCGCGCCGACCTGCTCGGACTTGAGGCGCTCGGCCTCTTCACCAAGACGCGCATCGGCAAGAAGTTCGTCTTCCGGCCCAGCGCCGATCTCGCCGCGCGCTTCAGCGACAACCGTGTTGCCGGCGGCGTCGCTGCCGGGGCGGGCGGCGCACGGTGACGGCCCCGCTGGCGGGCATCCGCGTGATCGAGGCGGCGACGTGGCTGGCGGCGCCCTCGGCGGCGGCGCTGCTCGCCGACCTCGGGGCGGACGTGGTCAAGATCGAGCCGCCGGGGGGCGATCCCTGGCGGCACTTCGACACGAGCTCGATGGGCTTCGAGGAGCCCTCGGCGATCCAGTACGGCTTCGAGCTCGACAACCGCGGCAAGCGCTCGATCGCCGTCGACCTGCGGCAGGCCGGCGCGCCGGAGCTGGTGCGGCGGCTCTGCGAGGACGCCGACATCTTCGTCACCAACCTGATGCAGCGCGAGCGCTGGGGCATCGACGCGGAGACGCTGCGCGCCGCCAACCCGGCGCTGATCCATGCCGCCGTCAGCGGCTACGGCGAACGGGGCCCGGGCGCGGACCGCGAGGGCTTCGACTACGCGGCGTTCTGGGCCAGCTCCGGGATCATGGGGCTGAGCGGCGAGCCCTCCTCGCCGCCGCCGTTCTGCCGTACCGGGCAGGGCGACCACGCCACCGCGCTCAACCTGCTCAGCGCGATCCTCGTCGCCCTGCGGCTGCGCGACCAGAGCGGCGAGGGCCAGAGCGTCGAGGTCAGCCTGATGCAGACCGGGATGTGGACGATCGGCGCCGATGTCGCCGTCGCCCTCGCCGCTGGCGAGCAGCCGCGGCGCTACGACCGCACCCAGCCCTGGAACCCGATCCGCAACTCCTACCGCACCCGCGACGGGCGCTGGCTGCTGCTGGGCATGACCCAGGCCGACCGCTTCTGGCCCCGCTTCGTCGCGATGATCGGCGAGCCCTCGTGGGCGCTCGATGCGCGCTTCGAGACGCTCGAGGGGCGCAAGCGCCACGGCGCCGAGCTGCGCGACCGCATCGAGACGCTGATCGCCTCGGCCGACCTCGACGAGTGGGGACGCCGTCTGGACGAGGCGGACCTCGTCTGGGCGCCGGTCGCGACGCTCCCCGAGGCGCTCGCCGACCCGCAGGTGGAGGCGAACGCGATGCTCGAGGATGTCGAGCATCCGCAGGCCGGCAGCTACCGCACGCTGGCCGCGCCGTTCCGCGTCAGCGGGGCGGAGACGGCGGTGCGCGGCCCCGCCCCCGCGCCCGGCGAACACACCAGCGAGGTGCTCGCCGAACTGGGCCTCGGCGACGACGAGATCGCCCACCTCGCAGCGTCCGGCGTCTTCGGGTAGCGTGCGCCTGCCTGCTCTGGGAGCAGGCGTGCAAGGAGGCCCCCGATGGCCATGCAGCCGATGCGCCGCATCGAGGCGTTCTACCCGCCAGAGCAACTACAGACGGCCTCGCAGGGCCGCCGCCTCGGCGGCTGGGCGCTGGACATCCTCGTCGCCACCGTGATGCTCGGCGTCGGCTGGCTGGTCTGGTTCCTGATCGTGGCCCAGCGAGGACAGACGCCGGGCAAGCAGATGCTCGGCATGTACATCATGCGCGAGGACGGCAGCCGCGCCGGCGGCTGGTACACGGTGCTGCGCGAGGTCGTCGTCAAGGGGCTGCTGTTCGGGACCGTGATTTCCGTGATCAGCGGGGCGACGAACGGCGTCGGCGGCCTGCTCTGGATACCCGCTGCGCTGTGGTGCACGTGGGACCGCGAACGCCAGTGCCTCTGGGACAAGGTCACCTCCACCTACATCGCGCACTCGCCGGCGGGCTACCGCCCGCCGACGGCAGAGGAGCTGCGTATGCGAGGCGAGGAGCCGCCCGCGGTCTCCGGACGCACCACGGCCTCGGCCGCGCCGCCCTCCGGCCTGATGGACTACCCGCGCGAGCGCTCCGCGCGCACGGAGGATCCGCCGGAGCGCGATCTGGGTGCGGACGCCCTTGAGGACTCCCCCACCACGCGCGAGAGCAGCTCCGCCGAGCGCCTGCGCGAACTGCAGCGCCTCCGCGACGAGGGCCTGATCACCCCCGAGCAGTACGAGGAGCGCCGCGCGCGCATCCTCGAGGAGTTGTAGGGGTGGATGCCGCGGGCGATAGCAGTACCACCGCGGAGCGCCTGCGGGAACTCCAGCGCCTGCGCGACGACGACTTGATCTCGGACGAGGAGTTCGAGGCACAGCGTGCACGCATCCTCGACGAGGCCTTCGGGCCGGGCCAGACGGAGATGGCATCCGGCTCCAGCGCGGACGGCCCCGACGGATCGGACGCGGATGCGCTCAGCGATGAGGGCGCGACATCCAGCCCGCCGGAAGACCAGCCGAAACCGGACCCTCCCGGTGAACGTGTAGTCAACCCAGCTCGATGGCCGAACTGGCTGCGGATCACGGCGATCGTGCTCAGCGGGATCTGGATCGTCACGATCCCGTTCATGTTGTGGCGGGCGGCTCGGTACACATGGCTGCCGTACTTTGGGGTGGCTACTGCGGTCGTTCTCATCCTCGGTATTGCCGCAGGGATCGAGGGCAACGAGGCCGATCAGCCAGCACCCGCGGCAGCGCCCCGACCTGCCGCCACGGCGGCGCGCACCCCTGCGCCGAGATCCACCCCGACACCGCCTTCCTACCAAACAGGCAGGTGGGTAAGCGGATACGTACCGACGACGGTGACCGAAGCGATGGATGACCGCGATTCCTGCCGGGATGATGCAACCACCGGGGATGACGCGTGGCAAGCAGGAATTGCGGTGCTGATTGTGCAGCGTGGCCACACCGAGTGTTTGGGATGGATGCGGGTGCGTAACTTCGTCCGTGCTCACGAGAGCACCTGGATTCGGCACGAGTACGTAGCGAACGCGGCGGCCACGCCCACGCCCACGTCGCCGCCACCGCCCCTCTCGACTCCCATGCCAACGGCTACGCTTGGCGAGTTGACACCCGACGCCTTCTTGCGTCTCTGGTGGAATGAGAACAGCCACCGCTTTCCGGGCATAACCTATAGCGATGCAAAGGAGCTCATACAGGGCACTTGCAGCGCACTAGCAAACGGGGCGTCTGCTCGTGACATATTCCTGCTAATCCTAGCCAACATCCCGGCAGAGGGTCAAGATGCGACGGCTGATCTGATCGGCGTTGGCGTCGAAGCTTTCTGTCCCGATCAGTCTTACAAGTTTCAGCAGTATAACCATGCTCCACCCATTGATTCCAAGGGACAGGTTGTGCAGCAGGCCTTGGCTGACTTTCCGAGTCACTGGGGTATTGATCGCGAGATGATCTCATTTGAGACACTGACGGACCGTAGGATTGGTAAGACTGCCTGCGGAGGGACGTCATACATCTCGATCGACTCACGATTGAGCGATAAGTTGGAAGTGTACAGGTTGCTCTGGCATGAGGCTGCACACCTAGCACTGCAATGCTCTCCATTTGTGGACGGACCACTACGGAGAGGTTAGCTGACATCTACGTATCTTACATGGGCATCTGTTCTCCCTTCGAGGACTATAACACTGGCGAGATAATGCACGCGTTGGACAGGCTCCCTGCAGATGCTCGACCAGCTACACCGCGCGCAGCTCTTAACGTGGATGAGTACATAGCTGAAACCATTGCCGAATGGGCGATCGAAATCTGTACAGGCCAGCGACTATCTGACGTACTCGCTCGTGAGGCCATTGAAGCTAGTGGTATTCAACAGCCAGATTGTGACTGGTTCCACTGACTACAGGTGGTATCGATTGGACGACGCATCAATACAGATCGACTATGTCTGTAGCGGGCCGGAGCGAACGGATCGCGAGGATGGGGCCCTGAGGGGGGCGTTTGGGAGTGCAGCCGTCCGCCCCTTCGCCGCCGCCTCGACGCGTGGCGTAGCCTGCGCCCGGCGCATAGGCGCCGTGCGAGAGGGAGGCAGCGATGGGCAGGCTCGAGGGCAAGACGGCGCTGATCACGGGCGGCGCGCGCGGGCAGGGCGCCGCCGAGGCCCGGCTCTTCGCCGGGGAGGGCGCCAACGTCGTCCTCACCGACGTGCTCGACGAGGACGGCGAGCGAACGGCCGACGCGATCGGCGCCGACTACCTGCACCACGATGTCACGAGCGAGGCGGAGTGGGCGGCGGTAGTCGCGCACGCCGTCGAGTTGCACGGCGGACTGGACGTGCTGGTCAACAACGCCGGGATCTACGGCCCGTCCTTCCTCATCGAGTGCGAGCTCGACGAGTTCCGGCGCGTCATCGAGGTCAACCAGGTGGGCGTCTTCCTCGGGATGCGCGAGGTCGCGCCGGCGATGATCGAGCGCGGAGGCGGCTCGATCGTCAACATCTCCTCGGTCGCGGGCATGCGCGCCGGCGCCAGTGGGTTCGCCTACGGGGCGAGCAAGTGGGCGGTGCGCGGCATGACCAAGTCGGCGGCGGTGACCCTCGGCCGGCACGGCATCCGCGTCAACTCGATTCATCCGGGCGTGATCGACACGCCGATGCTCGGAGACACCCGGATGGCCGACCCGGCCGTCCTCCAGGGGCTGGTCGAGCGCGTGCCACTGGGCCGGATCGGGCAGCCCGAGGAGGTAGCGAAGCTCGCGCTGTTCCTCGCCTCGGACGAGAGCTCCTACAGCACGGGCTCGGAGTTCGTGGTCGACGGCGGGCTGATGGCCTGACGCGCTCTCGCGGGCCGCTGGACGCCTGGCGTAGCCTGCGCCCGGCGCATAGGCGCCGTGCGAGAGGGAGGCAGCGATGGGCAGGCTCGATGGCAAGACGGCGCTGATCACGGGCGGCGCGCGCGGGCAGGGCGCTGCCGAGGCGCGGCTGTTCGCCGAGGAAGGCGCCAACGTCGTCCTCACCGACGTGCTCGACGACGAGGGCGAGCGGACGGCGGCCGAGGTCGGCGGCGACTACCTCCACCACGACGTCACCAGCGAGGCGGAGTGGGCCGCCGCCGTCGCGCATGCCGTCGAACTGCACGGCGGCATCGACGTGCTGATCAACAACGCTGGCATCTACATCCCGACGCCGCTGATCGGCGGCGACCTCGGCGACTACCGGCGCGTGGTCGAGGTCAACCAGGTGGGCGTCTTCCTCGGCATGCGCGAGGTCGCGCCGGTGATGATCGAGCGCGGGGGCGGCTCGATCATCAATATCTCCTCGGTCGGCGGTCTGCGCGGCGGCGGCGTCGCGTTCGGCTACACCGCGAGCAAGTGGGCGGTGCGCGGCATGACGAAGTCGGCGGCGGTCGCGCTGGGCCGCTACGACATCCGCGTGAACTCGATCCATCCGGGTCCGATCGATACGCCGATGCTCGACCAGATCCCGGAAATCGAGGCGGGCAACCTCGACCGGATGGTGCGGCGCATCCCGCTGGGCCGCATCGCGGAGGCCGTGGAGGTCGCGAAGCTCGCGCTCTTCCTGGCCTCGGACGACAGCGCCTACAGCACGGGCTCCGAGTTCATCATCGACGGCGGCATGACGGCCTGACGGCTAGCGTCCGTCCGGCAGCTGCAGCAGCTGCAAGGTGTTGCCGTCCGGGTCGGCGAAGGTGGCGACGAGGCCGCCCCACGGCTCGCGCCCGGGCGGCCGGGTGAAGGCGACGCCTGCCTCGCGCAGGCGCGCGTGCTCGGCCTCGATGTCCTCGACGGCGAAGTTGATCATCAGGCGCAGCGGGTCGCGGGCCGGTCCGCCGACCGTGTCGTGGACGGCGATCGTGAGGCGCAGGCCGCCCCACTCGAAGCCGACGTGTCCCGCGCGGTCGGCGCACGGGACGAGGCCGAGCGTCTCGACGTAGAAGTCGCGCAGCGCCTGGAAGCGCGCGGCCTCGGTCCAGACGAGGATGCCGTTGACGGGGCCGATGCCGCTGGCCATCTGCGCGCTCCTTCGCCGCGATCGTCCCGGTGCGGCGCTGCGGACGCAAGCGT